>NZ_JAZGQS010000011.1:0-143840 GCF_036421055.1 Gottfriedia acidiceleris
TTAAAAAATGCTTATTATAATAAGCCGACTTAGCTCAATTGGTAGAGCACGAACGAATAAGCTTCGTAGCAAAACCTCAGCGTACTTGTCGAGCAACATCTTGTAATTTTTCCTGAGACAAGGACGACTAAGAGATGAACTAAATTAGGCAGTAAATAAAATTAAGTAAAATAAATTTTATTAGGCCGACTTAGCTCAATTGGTAGAGCAACTGACTTGTAATCAGTAGGTTGGGGGTTCAAGTCCTCTAGTCGGCACTCTTTATGGCGGTCGTGGCGAAGTGGTTAACGCATCGGATTGTGGTTCCGACACTCGTGGGTTCGATTCCCATCGGTCGCCCCATATTATGCGGGTGTAGTTTAATGGTAAAATAGAAGCCTTCCAAGCTTCGGTCGTGGGTTCGATTCCCATCACCCGCTTTTTATAAAATTTAATGGGCCTATAGCTCAGCTGGTTAGAGCGCACGCCTGATAAGCGTGAGGTCGATGGTTCGAGTCCATTTAGGCCCACCATTAATTTTTATAATTAGTTTTTCCGCAGTAGCTCAGTGGTAGAGCACTCGGCTGTTAACCGAGTGGTCGTAGGTTCGAACCCTACCTGCGGAGCCATATGATAGAGAAGTACCCAAGTGGCTCAAGGGGCGCCCCTGCTAAGGGTGTAGATCGGGTAACCGGTGCGAGGGTTCGAATCCCTTCTTCTCTGCCATATTTTTTTTGGCCCGTTGGTCAAGCGGTTAAGACACCGCCCTTTCACGGCGGTAACACGGGTTCGAGTCCCGTACGGGTCATAGCTAAAGCTCAGTTATTTGTGATAACACAGGTAACTGAGTTTTTTTTGTCTTTTTTAGGGCTGCTCAGATCGCGATAAATACTGAATCCGTCTGTTTCTCCTATTTTAGAACTCTTTTCACTGGTTTTAAGATGTACAGTGCTATATCGCTTCAATTTAAAGTATTTATCTTAGAACATAAAGTTAGAAGCCCATTTCATTTCTCGGAAAGGAAAAAGTTATAATTTTAACTTAAATTTACATAGCAGTAATTTAATAACTAATTTCCCATTTATCTATACAAAAAAACGGACTAACTGAATTGTTAATCCGAATTTTAGCAATCTTTGCTTTAAACAGTTACTTGATCATTTTTTAACTTTTTATGATACGCTTTAATTTCATCATCTGAAAAGACATTAATTGCTAACCGTTTCACTCGACTCCAGTACTCTTTAAATTCGATATATTCATATCCTTGTTCCTCAATAAAATCAACTAAACTGCCACCTGTAAAGAAAATATGTGCTTTTGGGTAAGCTGCATCCCAATAAATATTCCCTCGTAAATTTAATATCTTTTCTGTCTCTTTTACAAATAAAGTAATGGAAACAGCACATCTCAGTCTTAGTTCTCCACGATCTCGGCCTTCACCTTTTCCATTAATCTTCATTCGGGTCACATATTCTTCGTTTTCAAAACTTATAGCCTTTTCACTCATTTTAAATTCCAACATCATAATCTCCTCACCCTTTAGCTACAACGTCGTTAATAACCATTTTTTTTAGTATACTTCAAATATTATTACTAGAGTGTAACTGCTAGTTATTAAGTTGTTTTTTGTTAAAAATTAATTTCATTTAGTATCTAAAAAGAAGGATAAGTTATGTTTTTCATTTTTTAGGTTGTAAAGTTCTAGTGAAATATAAAAGGTTCTACTGTGATTGAAAAGTTAGGTGTTATTCAAACTAATCAGATGCTCTTTAACTATTATCCTTCTTCCAAAGAAATTAGAAAGCAAGAAATTGAAAGCAAGCGCATGATCTTAGTGTTAAAATGTGAATAGCTAAAAATGAGGTGATTAAATGAACGAATTAAATAATCAGGTCATGTGGGATGCAGTTGAATCATGCGATGAAACCTACGATGGAGTGTTTATCTATGCAGTTAAGTCCACTGGAATCTGCTGCAAACCATCGTGTAAGTCAAGAACCCCATTAAAAGAAAATGTGTCATATTATCCGTCATTTTCTTTGGCAATGAAAGATGGGTACCGTCCATGTAAAAGATGTCGTCCTGAATTACTTCACTCAAATGAAGAAGATATTATTTTATCTGCCAAACATTTTATTGAAAAAGAATATCGAAATAACTTAACATTGGATCGTTTAGCAATTGAAGTTGGAGTAAGTAAATTTCATTTGCAAAGATTATTTAAAAAGTCCACGGGTTTATCGCCGTTAGAATACGCAACAAGGTTAAGAATGATCGAAGCTTTGAGATTATTACGAGATACTGAGAGAACCATTACTGAAATAGCGTATAACCTTGGATTTAAAGGCTCGGCACATTTTTCAAGTATGTTTCGTCATTATTTTAATTACACTCCAACTACATACAGAAAGGGGTTAAATAAATGAAGCTAAAAGATGGAATAGCTTTGTTGTGCCTAGCTGCATTATGGGGAGCATCATTTTTATTTATTAGGATAGCATCGCCAGTTTTTGGACCAATTTTAACAATACAGGGAAGAGTTATAATTGCTGCGTTTGCATTGGTGCTATATTTGGTTGTTACTAAAAAGTCATTACATTTTAAAAAGAGATGGAGAGAATATTTAATAATAGGGGCATTAAATGCGGCAATTCCATTTACATTAATTGCCATATCAGCATTACATTTGCCAGCCTCAATGTCATCAATTCTAAACTCTTTGACGCCATTATTTACAGCGTTGGTTGTTTTTTTATGGATGAAAGAAAAGTTGAGTTTTCGAAAGTTGACTGGAATAATAGTGGGGTTAATAGGTGTGATCTTGTTAGTAGGGTGGAGTTCAATCCCGTTTACTTATGATGTTAAAATAGCAATTGGACTAGCAGTTTTGTCGACGATCTCATATGGAATTGCAGGTGTGTATGCAAAGAAAGCTTTTGATGGGGTACCACCACTTTCAATTGCAGCTGGTCAACAAATTGGTGCTTCAATTTTACTTTTACCTTTTACCTTTCTAAATTTCTCAGCATCTACAGATAAAGTTTCAGGAATTGCTATATTGGCAGTTTTAGGATTAGCATTATTTTGTACTGCAATAGCATATTTATTGTATTTTCATCTTATTGAAAGTGTTGGACCTACCAAAACATTAAGTGTTACTTTTTTAATTCCGGTGTTCGGAATAATCTGGGGAGTTCTTATTTTAAAAGAACATATTACATTAGGCATGTTGTTTGGTTTTCTTGTGATTTTATGTAGTGTATTCCTGATTTCAGATATTCGTTTACGTGTTATAACATCAAGTAAGCGAGTGCAAGGATAATAATGTTTTTAATATAGGGCAAAAAGGATTTTCGTAATAACGAAGATCCTTTTTACTATATTCCGATTGTTATTTTATTGAACTAAAAATAAGAAGGTAGTACCACTAGGGAAATGATGATATTGACGCAAACCTTAGTAACTTTGGTGTTCTTTTCTACTTGCATTTGAATAGTTTTTTTGAATTGCCTAATACGTAAGTCAGTTACTATTTAATGCACCATTTATTACCGCATAATGAATGAATGCGTTTTTAAGTTTATTTTGTATTTTACATCTGTAATTTGGTAGTGGTTTCTAAAATTTTTTTCAAAAAAAATTCTCCCCTTCGATTCGACATTTTTCTACAATTCCTTTTTAAAATATAGTTTATATGTAATAAAAGTGTAAATTATGTATGAAATTTTATGATAAATCAAAAAATTACAAATTAAGACAAGGGGTTTTGTAAATGGAGTGTATAATTATACATTATATTCATTCGACAAATTCGACATTTTTACGACAAACGCAACAATGACAACGGTTTCATGAATGGTTATTCATTTATCGAAAAAAATTTTTGAATTTTTTTTGCATAAAAACAAGGTGAATAGATATATTTGTAGAATATTAAGAGATAGAAGAATTTAAGAGATTGTAATGAGGTGAGGATGTTGCTTTTGACACGGCCAACTGAGTTTGATGTGCATTTATTCCATGAGGGAAGTTTATTCCATAGCCATGAATGCTTTGGGGCACATGTTGTAAAAAAAGGGGATAAAGTTGGAACTACTTTTACAGTGTGGGCTCCACATGCGAAAGGTGTCTCAGTTGTTGGGGATTTTAATAGTTGGAATGGTTCCGAACATAAAATGGAAAAGTTGAACGATCAAGGGATTTGGACGATATATATCCCCGAAATTGGACATGGGACGATATACAAATATGAAATTTTAACCAAACATGGGGAAATTTTATTAAAAAGTGATCCTTTTGCTTTCTATAGTGAACTGCGACCAAGCACAGCTTCGATCGTTTATGATCTTTCGGGCTATAAATGGAAAGATGCAAAATATCGTAAGCAGAAATTTAAAAAATCTGTATATGAAGAACCTGTTTTAATTTATGAAGTACATTTAGGGTCTTGGAAAAAGAAGGAAAACGGTGCTTTTTATACTTATGCTGAATTAGCGACAGAACTTATTCCATATGTAAAAGATCATGGTTTTACACATATTGAAATATTACCATTAGTTGAACATCCATATGATCGTTCTTGGGGGTATCAAGGAGTAGGATATTTTTCTTCTACTAGTCGATATGGAAATCCTCATGAGCTAATGAGCTTTATTGACGAATGCCACCAGAACGGATTGGGAGTCATTATGGATTGGGTGCCTGGTCATTTTTGTAAGGATTCACATGGATTATACATGTTTGACGGTGAACCGACATATGAATATGAAGGTTATGATGCTAGAGAAAATGAAGTATGGGGAACAGCGAATTTTGATTTATCAAAACCAGAAGTAAAATCATTTCTTATTTCAAACGCCTTGTATTGGATGGAATATTTTCATATTGATGGTTTCCGAGTAGACGCTGTTGCAAATATTTTATATTGGAAAAATAGAAATGAAGAGAATCCTTTTGCAACGGCCTTTTTAAGAAAATTAAATGAAGCTGTATTTGAACACGATCCACAAGTATTAATGATTGCAGAAGATTCTACTGATTGGCCATTAGTTACTGCTCCTACATACGAAGGTGGATTAGGTTTTAATTTTAAGTGGAATATGGGTTGGATGAATGATGTTTTGACTTATATGGAGACTCACCCAACGGAAAGAAAGCATCATCATAATAAGATGACTTTCTCGTTTTTATATGCCTTCTCAGAAAATTTTGTTTTACCTTTTTCACATGATGAGGTAGTACATGGTAAGAAATCTTTGTTAAATAAAATGCCAGGTACATATGAGGAGAAGTTTGCTCAATTAAGGGTACTATTTGGTTATTATTTATCTCATCCGGGTAAGAAGCTTCTATTTATGGGAAGTGAATTTGGGCAATTTGATGAGTGGAAGGATTTAGAGCAAGTTGATTGGATGATTAAAGATTATGAATATCATTCCAAGATGAACAAATATTTCAAAGAATTATTATCGATTTATAAAAAAAATAAATCACTTTATGAAGTTGATAATCATTGGGATGGATTTTCATGGATTGATGCAAATAATGCCGATCAAAGTGTATTTTCATTTATCCGTAAAGGAAAAAACAAAGAGGATTATGTCATCGTAATCTGTAATTTTAGAGAGATTTCTTATGAAACATATCGAATTGGAGTACCTGCAAAGCATCGATATAAAGAATTGCTTTCAAGTGACTATATACAGTTTGGTGGCGAAAGTAAAATAAATCGTTCTGCCATTGAATCAGAAGAAATACCATACCATGGTTTACCATACAGTATTGAAATAGCATTACCTGCCTTTAGTTTTACAATCATTCGTCCAGTTAAAATGCGAAAGGGGATTAGCAGCAATGGTTCAGAAAAAATGCGTAGCAATGTTACTAGCAGGGGGAAAAGGGAGTAGATTAAGTTCGTTAACAAAAGAACTAGCAAAACCAGCCGTAGCTTTCGGAGGTAAATACCGAATAATCGATTTTACTTTAAGTAATTGTACAAATTCAGGTATTGATACTGTTGGAGTGCTAACTCAATATCAGCCACTAGTACTAAACTCATATATTGGTATAGGAAGTGCATGGGATTTAGATCGCTTAAATGGTGGGGTAACTGTTTTACCGCCATATTCAGAAGCATCTGGAGTTAAATGGTATACAGGTACTGCAAGTGCAATTTATCAAAATTTAAATTATATAAAGCAATATCAGCCTGAATATGTTTTGATTCTTTCGGGTGATCATATTTATAAGATGGACTATAGTAAAATGCTAGACTATCACATTGAAAAAGAGGCAGATGTATCGATTTCAGTTATTGAAGTTCCGATTGATGAAGCTAGCCGTTTCGGAATTATGAATACAAATGATGAAATGGATATTATAGAATTTGAAGAAAAACCTCAATATCCGAAGAGTAATTTAGCATCAATGGGAATTTATATTTTTAAATGGAATGTTTTAAAAGAGTTTTTAGAGATGGATGATCGTAATCCAGAATCAAGTAACGACTTTGGTAAAGACGTTATTCCGCTTTTATTAGAAGAAAAGAAAAAAGTAGTTGCATATCCTTTCAAAGGTTATTGGAAAGATGTTGGTACAGTAAAAAGCTTATGGGAAGCAAATATGGATTTGTTAAATGAAGATAGTGAACTAAATATATATGACCGTGATTGGCGCATATATTCAGTTAATCCAAATCAACCACCACAATATATTGCACCTACAGCAATCGTTGAAGACTCTCTAATTAATGAGGGGTGTGTTGTTGAAGGCTTTATATCGCATTCTGTTTTATTCCAGGGTGTAACAATCGGTGAAGGCAGTATGATAAAAGACTCTGTCGTTATGCCAGGTTGTGTTATTGGAAAAGATGTTCGAATTGAAAGTGCAGTAGTAGCTCCTGGGATGGTTATTCCTGATGGAAGCCTTTTAGGTCCAGAGAAAGATTATGAAGAGGTAATTCTAGTAACAAGCGAAGAATAAGAGGTGGCTCATTCCTCAAATAGAAAAATAGATTGAGAGGGTTATTTGATGAAACATACTATGCTAGGAATAATTGAGGCGTCAACACATTTTGAATCTTTAAAGCCGTTAACACAGCATCGACCATTAGCAACACTTCCTTATGCAGGTCGATATCGTTTAATCGATTTTATGTTAAGTAATATGGTGAACTCAGGTATTACGAGTGTCGCTGTATTTCCTGATCAACCTTATCGATCAATTATTGATCACCTAGGCTCCGGTAAACATTGGGATTTAAATCGTAAAAAGGATGGACTATTCATTTTTACGCCAGAACCAACTGATGGAGCTTTTGGTACATTCGATTTCATTGAAAAACATATACAATTTTTGCAACGATCTACTCAAAAGTATGTAGTAGTAGCAAATACTTATACGATTTGCTCTGTGGATTTTAGACCAGTTTTAAAGAGACATATCGAAACAAATGCACAAATTACTGAGTTAAAGCAGTTCGGTAAATCTTTAAATATCTATATCCTTGAAAAAGAGTTATTGTTAAAGCTATTTGAAAACTTCCACGAAAAAGGCTATGAAACAATTATGGACGTTGTACGCGATCAAAATAATGAGGTTGAACTAAGTGCATATGAAATACCTCAACAAGTTTCAATCATTCAAACAATTGAGGATTATTTCGAGCAAAGTATGAAATTATTAAATCCTGAGATATGGAATCAATTATTCTTAAAATCTTATCCTGTTTTTACTAAGGTTAAAGATGAGCCACCAACAAAATATTCAAAAGAAGCAATTGTAAAAAATTCGATTGTAGCTAATGGATGTGAAATTGAGGGAACGGTTGAAAATAGTATTATTTCAAGAGCAGTGAAAATTGGAAAAAATACAATTATTCAAAATTGTGTTGTTATGCAAAAATCAAACATTGGAGATAATTGTATATTAGATGGCGTTATATTAGATAAAGATGTTCGAATAGAAGATGGCGTTGAAATAAAAGGAAGCTTAAGTGAGCCAGTAGTGCTTCAAAAAGGTTCAGTCCAAGGAGCGTTGATTCAGTGGTAAATGTTTTATATATTGTTTCAGAATGTGTACCATTTGTTAAATCGGGAGGGCTTGCAGATGTTGCAGGCGCTCTCCCTAAGTATTTAAATAAACTAAATACGAATGTAAGAGTAATGCTTCCATTTTACTCGTTAATTCCCGCTAAATATAGAGAAGAAGCTAAGCTAGTAAAAGAGCTATCTATAAATCTAGGCTGGAGAAAACAGTATTGTGGTTTATTTGAATTGAAAGTAGAAGGAACAACTTATTATTTTATTGATAACGAGTACTATTTTAATCGAGATAAATTGTACGGTCATTTTGATGATGGAGAGCGTTTTGCATTCTTTTCTCTTGCAGCAATTGAATGTATTAAAGAATTAGATTTTAAACCCGATGTTATTCACTGTCATGACTGGCATACAGCAATGATCCCATTTTTCATGAAAGAGTATGGCGCATTAAAAGATATCAATCCAAAAATGAAATCTGTTTTTACAATCCATAACCTTCAATTTCAAGGCGTATTTTCAAAAGAGGTAATGGACGATATGTTAGGGATTGATGAACAATATTTTCGCGATGACTATTTGAAATTTTATGATTGTATCAACTTTATGAAAGCTGGAATCATTTCAAGTGATTTCGTAACAACTGTTAGTCCAACATATAAAGAAGAAATTAAGCATGAATTTTTCGGAGAGCAATTAGATGGATTATTACGTGAGCAAGATCACAAACTTTTTGGAATTGTAAACGGAATTGATGAAACTATTTATAATCCTGCTACTGACCAAAAAATTCACTCTAATTACGATGAGTTTACAATCGAAAATAAAACAGAAAATAAATTGAAATTGCAGGAGTCACTTGCATTAAAAATGGATGAGAATATTCCTATTATTGCAATGGTTTCCCGATTAACAAGTCAAAAAGGCATTGATCTTATTCAACACGTATTCCCTCAAATTATGGATTATAATGTCCAAGTAGTAATTTTGGGTTCTGGTGATGAAGAGTTCGAGAACTTTTTTAAAGCAATGGAGCATAACTACTACGATAAAGTTAGAGCTTACATAGGATTTGATGAACGCTTTGCTCATCAGATTTATGCAGGTGCAGATTTATTCCTTATGCCTTCATTATTTGAGCCATGTGGATTAGGTCAGCTTATTGCAATGAAATACGGGTGTGTTCCAATCGTCAGAGAGACTGGGGGGCTAAATGATACTGTCCAGTCATATAATGAAGAGACAAAGAGTGGAAATGGTTTTACTTTTACTAACTATAATGCTCACGATATGCTTCACACAATTGAACGTGGATTGAGTATCTATGAGAATAAAAAACATTGGAAATCAGTCAGAAGGAATGCAATTAGAAGAGATTCAAGTTGGTTAAAATCTGCTAAGGAATATGCAAAACTATATATGCAGTCTTCGAAGTAAAAATCTTTTAGGGCGAGGTGATTCCATGTTTTCTAGTGTGGAGGAGTTTGAGTGGTGTTTTAAAGAGAAGCTAGAAAGTATGCATGGAAAGAGTACTGCAGATAGCACTACTCAAGAGCAATTTCAAACACTTGGAACGATGATTCGCGAACATATAAGCGGTAATTGGTTAGATACGAGTGAACAATACCGCTTAGAGCGAAAAAAACAAGTTTATTATTTATCAATTGAATTCTTATTAGGAAAGCTTTTGAAAAGTAACTTAATTCATCTAGGGATTAGAGAGTTATGTGAATCTGGCCTCGAGAGATTAGGAATTTCTTTAAGTGCTCTTGAGGAATTTGAAAGCGATGCTGGTCTTGGAAATGGTGGACTTGGACGGCTAGCATCATGTTTTCTTGATTCTCTAGCATCACAAGACTTGCCTGGTCATGGATGTGGCATCCGCTACAAACATGGCCTATTTGACCAAAAAATTGTTGATGGATATCAAGTCGAGCTACCTGAACAATGGCTGAAATACGGAAATGTTTGGGAAGTTCGAAGAGATGATGAAGCAATAGAGGTTTTATTCGGTGGAGAAGTAGAAGCATTTAATAATAAAAATCGATTGGAATTCCGCCTTCATGGTGCTGAAGCAATTACAGCGGTCCCATATGATTTACCGATTATCGGCTATCAAACAAACACGGTAAATACATTAAGATTATGGAGTGCTGAAGCGTCTACTCATTCCTCAAATAAATCGCTGATGAAATATAAGCGAGAGGCAGAAGCAGTTTCAGAATTCTTATATCCTGACGATACACATGATGAAGGCAAGATTTTACGTCTAAAACAGCAATATTTTTTAGTTTCTGCAAGTATTCAAAGAATAGTAGATTCATATAAAGAGCAGTATGGTAATATTCGGAAGCTCCATGAAGAAATTGCTATTCATGTAAATGATACACATCCAGTTTTAGCGATTCCGGAGTTAATGAGAATTTTAATTGATATTGAAAAGTTATCATGGGATGAAGCGTGGGAAATTACAACTCAAACGATCTCATATACGAATCATACTACTTTATCGGAAGCACTTGAAAAATGGAGAGTTGATTTATTTAAGCCTTTATTGCCAAGGATTTATATGATTGTGGAAGAAATAAATGAAAGATATTGTAAAGAGCTCTGGAACAAATACCCAGGCGATTGGGATCGAATTGAACAAATGGCTATTATTGCTCATGGAGTCGTTAAAATGGCTCATTTAGCAATTGTAGGCAGTAAGAGCGTTAATGGAGTAGCTGAAATCCACACTGAAATTTTAAAACAAAGAGAGATGAAGCTTTTTTATGAGTATGAACCATTCAAGTTTAATAATAAAACAAATGGTATTACTCATAGAAGATGGTTACTCCAATGTAATCCTGAACTTAGTAGTTTAATAAATGACACGATTGGAGACGGTTGGATACATGAACCAACTCAACTTGAGAATCTATTAGAATATCAAGATGACGATGCATTCTTATCGAAATTTATGAATGTAAAGAAAAAGAGAAAAGAAGTTCTCGAAAATTATGTTCACTATACAAATGGAATTGCATTAGATACAGATTCAATTTTTGATATTCAAGTTAAGCGGATGCATGCATATAAAAGACAATTACTAAATGTTTTACACATCATGTATTTATATAATCGTTTGAAGGAAGATTCACATTTTAAAATGCATCCTAGAACCTTTATTTTTGGAGCGAAGGCATCTCCTGGCTACTACTTTGCTAAAAAGATTATTAAATTAATTCACTCAGTAGCCGATATTGTTAATAATGATCGCTATATAAGTCAATTTATTAAAGTAATTTTTATTGAAAATTACCGAGTTTCATTAGGTGAAATTATTTTTCCAGCAGCGGATGTTAGTGAACAAATTTCGACAGCAAGTAAAGAAGCTTCGGGAACTGGGAATATGAAATTTATGATGAATGGTGCTTTAACGCTAGGTACACTTGATGGTGCTAATATTGAGATTCTAAGAGAAGTTGGCGAGGAGAATATTTTTACATTCGGTCTTACAGCTGACGAGGTATTAAATTATTACCAATATGGTGGATATAAAAGCAGTGATTATTACCATCATGATCTGCGAATAAAAAAGGTGTTAGATCAAATGCTTCACGGGTTATTTCCGTTACCAAGAGAAGAATTTGAACCAATTTTTGATTCACTCATGTCTTATAATGATGAGTATTTCTTACTTAGAGATTTCTCTTCATATGTAAAAGCGCATGAATGTATCAATCATACGTATCAAAATAAAAGGGATTGGGCTGTAAAAAGTCTTAACAATGTTGCTAAATCGGGATTTTTTACAAGTGATCGCACGATTCGTCAATACGCATCAGAAATATGGAATATTCATCAAAGAACTTTACACCATTCTTAACCTCCTCTTAAATTATTAGGAGGTTTTTCATATAATGATGAAAGCAAGAAAGGAGTGGTACGTTGAAATTCCTTTCAGTTGACTATGATAAGGCCTTAGATTTATTACTTTGCATTGAACAGGCATATGTTCAGTTTGATAATGACGGGAAATTTATGATTCCAGCAAGCTATTCATTAGTAGATACAATTAAAGCATGTGCAATTAGCCAGCTAGAATGGTTTGGCTACATTATTGAAAATGGTGAATCAGTAATCATTGTGTTTCGAGGAACGAAATCAGATTTGGATTGGTTAGCCGATTTAAAAATTGATCAAGACTTATTTCCTTATGTGATGAACGGTGGGTGTGTCCATTCGGGGTTTCTATCAATTTATCAATCTTGTCGAGAAATGATTTTAGCCATTGTGAAGGAAAAGGCTCTTTCAAAAAAAATATTCATAACGGGCCATAGCTTAGGTGGGTCATTGGCAACGTTATTAGGATATGAAATAGCAATGACTGGAATTTGTAACCCGAATGTCTACACATTTGGCTCTCCAAAAGTAGGAAATATAAAGTTTAAAGAAAACTATGATGAAAATGTTAGGCATAGTTTAAGATTTGTAAATTTATATGATATGGTCCCTTTAAGCCCACCCTTTAAAGTGGAAGTGAAGCCATTAAATATTTATTTAGAATACGTTCAAGTGAAACATCCAATCACTTTTTCACTAAACAAAGGGTCTATTAAGAATAGTCATCATCTAACGACTTATATTGAAGGCATTAAAAAGATGCAGTTGGATTATGATTATACTCCAACTTTTACTTACAAATTACGTGAGGCAGAACCAGAAGAAGAAGAAGTAATCTAATAGTACAGAAAAAAACTAGTCAAGATTTCATTGACTAGTTTTTTGTATGTAAACGAAAGTAGTCTCGATTAATCATTGCCATCAAGTAGATTTCCAAGGCCACCTAATATACTTCCTTCTTCTTTAGATGAGTTTGGTAAGTATTGACCAATTCGAGAAGCTAATCTTGCTAAAGTTAATGATTGAACCCAAATTGTTCCAGGACCCTGCAATGTAGCGAAGAATAGACCTTCTCCCCCAAAAAGTGCAGTTTTTACATTTCCAACATATTCAATTTCATAATTAACATCACCAGTGAAGCCAACAATACATCCCGTATCAATTTTAATTTTTTCACCTGGTTGAAGAGTTTTTTGGTAAATTGAACCACCAGCATGTAAGAAAGCAAGGCCATCACCTTCGAGCTTTTGCATGATAAAGCCTTCACCACCAAATAGACCGGTACTCAATTTCTTTCTAAACTCGATTCCAACTGAAGTGCCTTTTGCTGCGGCTAAGAAAGAATCTTTTTGACAAATAATTTTATTTCCATACTCATGTAGATCTAAAGGTATGATTGTTCCAGGGTATGGTGCCGAGAAACTGACTGTTTTTAATGAACTTGAACGGTTTGTAAAACTAGTCATAAACAAGCTCTCACCTGTAACAAGGCGTTTACCCGCACCAACTAATTTTCCAAATAATCCACCTGATTGTTGTGAACCGTCACCAAATATTGTTTCAAGTTCGATACCATCATCCATCATCATCATTGCTCCAGCTTCTGCAACGACTGTTTCCTTTGGATCAAGCTCTACTTGTACAAACTGCATATCATGGCCATGAATTTTATAGGTAACTTCATGAGAATTTTTCATTTTTATGCCTCCTTTTAGTTTAACTATACAAATATTGTAATACTAAAATCTAGTTATTTAATAATAAAAAATTTGATAAATTATTACAGAATCCTCATTTATTTTGACTAGTAAGTGAGAAATTATACCATTTTTAAAGGAAGAAAGGTAGGTCTAAATGTATAAAGATAAATTTTAAGAATTATATAAAAAATTCTCTCAATTAAGCCTAAGTGTCATTGACGCACTTTTTTAGATATGATATATTTAAGTTACTATTAACTGCATATTTATTTGAAGGTAAGAAATTAACGATACATTTGCACTACAAAATTTTTAGTAACGCTCATTTTTCTTTGTCTTGAAAAGAAGTTTTGACCACTTTCAATGTTGTAGCAATCCTTTAGCCGATTGGACAATGACGTTCTTTTTCTTTATCCCTCTTTTATGCACGCATTAATAGTGTATATATGTATTTCTAGGAGGTATTATCGATGGAATTCGGTAAAGTAAAATGGTTTAACAGCGAAAAAGGTTTTGGATTCATCCAAACTGAAGGTGGAAACGACGTATTCGTACACTTCTCTGCAATTCAAGGCGAAGGTTTCAAAACTTTAGAAGAAGGTCAAGAAGTTGAATTCGAAATCATCGAAGGAAACCGTGGACCACAAGCAGCTAACGTAAACAAAAAATAATTTTTGTTATGTTCAAGGCATCCTTTTTTAGGATGCCTTTTTTATATTAATCTAAAAATCTATCTATTTAGTACGTATATATTGTAGTTTAAAAAGGTTGCAAATAATGACCAAATAGAATAGGGAATTAGTAGTACAAATGAAGTTTTTGAATATTTATATGCGATGAACGCTAAAAGAATTGCTGTAACAAAGACGAGTCCGCAGTCAATTGTAGCCATAAGTAGATCTTTTTGTTTGAATTGAAAATAGCTAAACAGCTGGTTAAATACATAATTAATAATAAATATAATATAAAACCATTTTGCTTTTTTAAAGGATTCTCCTGAAGAAACGATTATACATACGCTTAAAGAAATGAAAGAATATAAGAATGCCCAAATGATTCCGATTGATTTTCCTGAAGGAGTATAGCTAGGTTTAATTAGATGACTATACCAATCGTAGTCGATCGGAAATAAAATAGAAGAAATAAAAAATAAACAGTATAAGGAGAAAAATAAAACGATTAACTTAATATTCATAAAACCTCCTCAAGTAAGTTGTCTTGATTAAGTATATGTATTTAATTTCAAAATATAAAAAAAACGACTACATTGTAGTAATCGTTTTTTAATGAAATTTTAACTCATTTAGTACTTTTCAATGTCTTTCACATCAATTTCAGATAATTCTCCGTTTAAAGCTTGTTCTTCATAGTCATCAAGATCTTGTTCATATTGTTCATGTTTTTTTGTAGGGTAGACAGTTCGATTTTTTCCGTAAATATCAGTACCGATAAAGTTTTCAAATTCCTCAACATAACCTACATTTTCATAGCTCTCAGTAAATGTGCTTCCATATTCCTCAATATTATTAAATTCAAAATCTGATGGTGTTTGAGAATTTCCATATCTTTCTACATCTTGTAGTGAATCTTCAGCGTCATACATCATTGAGCGATCTTTAGGATCTCTACTAAATGGAGGGTTTAATACTTCTTCCTCAACAGGACGATCGTATCTTATACTAGAACTTGATATATGCTGATCATGAGTATGTTCGATCATCGCTTTTGCTGTAGGAAGAGCTTGTAACCGCTCAAAAGGTATTTGTTCACCACTTACTTCACATATACCATATGTTCCATTTTCAATTTTTTGTAACGCTGTATTAACGTCATCTAGTTCATTTCTTAAATGCTCATGAAGAGATATGTCCTTTTCACGCTCATATAATTCAGTTCCTAAATCACCTGGGTGGTTGTCTGCAAGTGAAAGCTCATCAACAGAATCTCTAAGTGAGTATGGTGTAAAAGCTGGATCATTTAGTCTTTCTTCTATATGTTGTTTTTGTTTCAGTAGTTCGTTTTTAAATGTTTGGATTTGTGATTGTGAAAGCATCATGCTCCCCCTTTTCAATAAATGAATATGACTATCCATATTTTGTTCAAAAAGGAGGAAAACATGAATTAAGTTTTATGAGGAATTGTTTTGCCTGAATTAGGAAAAAATATTTCCAATAATTAGGCCTATAACAAGAAGGAATCCCATTATAGTATTTGTTTTTGCTGTTGCTGCCATGGCTGGCATCATTTCCATTGGTTGGGTCTTACCAATAAAACCTTTTGTTGCTTTTATTGCAACAGGAATACTTAATAATGAAATAAGTGCAAAAGGTGTAATTAAATTCATGATAACAAATAAAATAACTAAAGCATATGCAACTGCAAATAATGAACCAATAAAGATAATTGAATTCTTTTTACCTAATAAGATGACAAGTGTTTTACGTCCATTTTCTTTGTCATTATCAAGGTCACGAATATTATTTGCTGTTAAAATTGCTCCAATTGTGATTGAAGTAGGGATAGAAAGTAAAATTACACTTGATGGTAAATTTCCAGCTTGTATATAGTAAGTAATACCAATAATTACAACTCCCATAAAAAAGCCCGCTACTAACTCACCAAATGGAGTGTAAGCAATTGGAAGTGGTCCTCCAGTATAAAAATAAGCTGCTGCCATACAAATAAGTCCAATAACTGCTATCCACCAGCTACTTTGAATACAAATATAAATACCTAATAGAAGAGCGATACCAAAAAAAGTAAAAGCAAGATTTAAAACTGTTGAAGGTTTAATACCATCTCTTACGATTGCTCCACCGATACCGACAGAACCTTCATGATCTAGCCCTCTTTTATAATCATAGTATTCATTAATCATATTCGCAGCGGCTTGGATCAATAAACTTGCGATAAGCATTGAAAGAAATAAAAGTAAATGAAATGAGTGAGCTATGTGCGCTAACATTGTTCCAATCGCAACAGGAATGAACGCTGCGGTTAATGTATGTGGTCTTAATAAATTCCACCATGTTCTAAAACCTGTTGAGGAAGTTGGAGATTGTACAGTTGGTTGCATTTTAACATCCTCCTTTTTAATATTATTTGAAAATGTAGGTCATTTTACTTTAAAAAAGTATGGACGAACTTCATAAAATTGACAGTCTACATTCATCGTTGTATCTTTAGTTATATCATGTATTTAACGTATATTTAAGCTAGGGGGAACTATTATGCTTAGAACAGGTCAACTGGAATCGATTGCCTTCTTTGAGCATTCTCTTCAAAGGGCAAAAGCTTGTTCAAAACGTTTCATTTGTAAAGTGGAAAAAATAATGAATATCCATCCCCTAAGTGTTTACCATTTTTATCATGAATTGGGTTTTACTGAACGCTTTTATTGGTCAAACCAAGAAAACTCGTTAATTCTCACAGGAATTGGTACTTTAGTTCCTTTTCATCATAGTACAGAAGAACAGTATTCTGCAATAGAAAAAGAATGGAAACGCTTTGGAGAGCAAGTGTATATCGAGCAAGAAAATTGCTTTGGTACAGGACCGATAGCTCTTGGGGGTTTCTCTTTTTTTGATAACTATAAAAATGATCAAGATTGGAAGAATTTTGGTACCTCTCATTTCTATGTACCTAAATTAATGGTGACGGTTACAAATGAAGGGACATTCATCACCTCTAATTATGAAATTAATGAACAAACTTCCGTAGAGGATTTATTACTTCAATATAAAGAGTATGATGACTTTTTAGAAAAGTTTGGAATGAAGCAACCAAGCTTTACACAATCAGAGTGTATTAAAAAAGATGAATTTGAACCAAATGAATGGATTCAAAGTGTAAAAAAAGCAATTTATCAAATGAAAAACGAAGAATTAGAAAAAGTTGTTTTAAACCGAACTTTAAATGCAACATTTTCTGCAGAAGTAGATTCAACAAAAGTAATTTATGAACTAGAAGCTACAAGAAATGTTAACTATGTTATTTCCTATCAATTAAAAGATACTGTATTTATTAGCGCTACACCCGAGAGATTAATTTCTAAGAAAAATAATACAGTTTTTTCGATGTGTCTTGCTGGATCTGCTGCCAAAGGAATAACTAAGGAAGAAAACACAGAAGCTGCCAATTGGTTATTAAATAGTAAAAAAAATAAGGGTGAACATGCTTTTGTTGTAAACTATATACGAGAAACGCTACAACAGTATTGTAATGAATTATCAATACCTTCAACACCAAGAATAATGGCGACTAAAAGCTTATTACATTTATTCACACCAGTTGAAGGGAAATTATACAATCATGTATCTTTATTTGAATTAATTCAAGCATTACATCCAACCCCTGCACTTGGAGGATTTCCTAAGGAAGAGGCATGTAAATTAATTCGTGAACTTGAACCTGTGGACAGGGGATGGTATGGGGCACCGATAGGGTGGATTGATTTAAACGGAAATGGTGATTTTGCTGTAGGCATACGTAGTGCCTTAATTAAAGAAGATAAAGCAAAATTATATGCTGGTTGTGGTGTTGTACAAGATTCAAAACCAGAGGAAGAATTTTTTGAAACTGGTGTAAAGTTTCTGCCAATGCTAAATGCATTAGGAGGGTTACGAAATGAAAGATAATGAAGCACTAACAAAGTATATTGGTGCTCTTGTAGATGAAATAAGTGCATTAAATATTAAAAACGTTGTAATAAGTCCTGGTTCACGCTCTACGCCAATATCGATGTTAGTAAATGAACATCCAAAATTAAAGTCATATATTGCAATAGATGAAAGAGGGGCTGCATTTTTTGCTTTAGGAATCGCGAAAAGTACGAAACAGCCTACAGTTTTAATCTGTACTTCTGGAACAGCTGCTGCTAATTATATGCCAGCCATTTCCGAAGCAAAGGAATCTAGAATTCCATTAATTGTCCTGACAGCTGATCGACCTCATGAGCTTAGAGATATAGGTGCACCACAAGCTATGAATCAAATTGGTTTATATGGTTCATTTGTAAAAAAATTCATTGAGCTAGCTTTACCAGAGGCCTCAGAAGCTATGTACGAATACGCGCGTTCAAGCGTTAATCGACTGTACCGTTCATGTGTGACTGCTCCAATGGGGCCTGTACATATGAATGTGCCACTTCGAGAACCATTGGTTCCAAATTTTGCGATTGAGGACTTATTCACAGCAGGAAAGCGTAAAAATGCTGCTTACACAATTCTTACTGCAACTCTTGCGACAATTTCAAGTGAAACAAGTAATGAATTCACGAAGCTTTTTCAATCAAAAAGAAAAGGCTTATTAGTTTGTGGTCCTTATGTTGAAGAAGGAGCTTTAAAGAAGATTAAATCTTTAGGGAATTTATTAGACTATCCAGTTCTATGTGATCCTCTTTCAAATGGAAGAACGATTGGTGGTAATGAAGACTCGAATGTAATTGATACATACGATACATTTCTTCGTTTTGAAGACATTGTTGATTCGCTTGATTCTGAAGTTATCGTACGATTCGGGGCAATGCCTGTTTCTAAAACGTTTAGCCAATATATACAAAAGCAAAAAAATTGCGAGCTAATTGTAATTGATGAAGGAGACTTATGGAGGGATCCGACGTTAAAAGCAACTCAAATGATTTCTTGTGATGATATCCAGTTTTGTAATGCAATTTTGGATTCGTATCAGAAAACAAGTAATCTAGAATTAGATTGGTTGAATAAATGGAAAACAATTAACGAAAAAACAAAAAATGGTCTACAACAAGCAGAACAGTTTGATGAACTTTTTGAAGGGAAAATCGTTCAAGTTTTAGCAAAAAATTTACTTGAAGAAAGTACATTGTTTGTTTCAAACAGTATGCCTATTCGTGATGTGGATACGTTTTTACATAATCAATCTAAAATGTTAAAAATTGCTTGTAATCGAGGGGTAAATGGAATAGATGGGACAATTGCAACCGCATTAGGGATGGCAGCAGCGGGAGAAAGTGTCACATTATTAATTGGAGATTTATCTTTCTATCATGATTTAAATAGTCTAGTCCTGTCTAAACTACACAATTTACCTATAAGGGTAATACTAGTGAATAATGATGGGGGTGGAATCTTCTCGTTTTTACCTCAATCAAAAGAAGAAAAACATTTCGAATACTTATTTGGAACTCCTTTAGGATTGGAATTCGAGCATGCAACTGCTCTCTTCGGTGGAGTACATACCAAAATTCATAATTGGTTTGAATTAGAAGATGAATTAGCTAAAAAGATTAATGGGTTACATGTAATAGAAATCCAAACAAATCGTAAAGAAAATTATGATCTTCATCAAAAAGTTTGGAGCATTGTTAAAGCAGAATACGAGAAATGAAATTAGGTGTTCTTGTTCATGGAAATTAAAATAAATGAGGTCACATATTCATACATTGAATCTGGCCAAGGGCAAGCAATATTATTATTACATGGTTTCACTGGTTCAAAGGAGACTTGGGGAGATTTAATCAGTAAACTAGAACGAAATTATCATGTAATTGCAATTGATTTATTAGGTCATGGAAAGACAGGTTGTCCAATTAATGAAGAGCGGTACAGAATGGAATTTGCTGCTAAAGATTTACATGATTTTTTAGTACAAAAGCAAATTGATTCTGTGCATTTATTGGGCTATTCGATGGGAGGTAGACTAGCCCTCTATTTCGCTTTAGCCTATCCATCAAGAATTAGATCGCTTATTTTAGAAAGTTGCACGGCTGGTCTTAAATCTGAAAATGAAAGATTAGCTCGAATCGAACAAGATCATCATTTATCTTCCATGATCCTAAATGAAGGTATTGAAGTATTTGTTAATTATTGGGAAAACATTCCGTTATTTTCAACTCAAAAGAAATTGACATCAGAGTCACAACAAAGGATTAAACAAGGAAGATTAAATCAGTCACCAATTGGCTTAAGTAATAGTTTAAAAGGGATGGGCACGGGCATTCAGCCATCTTTATGGAGTGACTTGAGGCAATTAAAAAAACCTACTTTATTAGTTTGTGGGGAATATGATGATAAGTTTTGTTTAATAATGGGGAAAATGAATGAGATGATAGAAAATAGCGAAATTAGTAAAATTCCACATGCAGGCCATGCAATTCATGTGGAACATTCGGGAAAATTTGCTACAATAGTAAATGGGTTTTTATTGAAAAGTGATAAGGAGGAAATTTCATGACTATTGAATGGGTACAAGAAAGAAAGTATGAAGAAATTTTATATTCTACATATAATGGGATTGCTAAAATTTCAATCAATCGTCCACATGTACATAACGCATTTACGCCATTAACAGTATCAGAAATGATTGATGCTTTTGCTTATGCAAGAGACGACGAAAAAATTGGTGTTATTATTTTAACAGGTGAAGGTGGAAAAGCATTCTGTTCTGGTGGAGACCAAAGTGTTCGCGGACACGGTGGTTATGTTGGACAAGATCGCATTCCACGTCTGAATGTATTAGATTTACAACGTTTAATTCGCGTTATTCCAAAACCTGTAATTGCAATGGTAGCCGGTTATGCAATCGGTGGAGGTAACGTATTAAATGTAGTATGTGACTTAACAATCGCAGCTGAAAACGCTAAATTTGGACAAACTGGTCCTAAGGTTGGTAGCTTTGATGCTGGTTATGGCTCAGGGTATTTAGCTCGTATTGTAGGGCACAAAAAAGCTCGTGAAATTTGGTACTTATGCCGTCAATATAATGCACAAGAAGCATTAGATATGGGCTTAGTTAATAAAGTAGTACCTTTAGAAGAATTAGAAGCTGAAACAGTTAAATGGGCTGAAGAAATGCTTGAAAAAAGTCCAACTGCACTTCGCTTCTTAAAAGCAGCAATGAATGCAGATACAGACGGTTTAGCTGGACTTCAACAACTAGCTGGAGATGCAACACTTCTTTACTACACAACTGATGAAGCAAAAGAAGGTCGCGATGCATTTAAAGAAAAACGTACACCTGATTTCGATAAATTCCCACGTTTCCCTTGATTTGAAAGAAAAAAAAAGCTTGATGAGAAATCATCAAGCTTTTTTGAATACTTTTTAGATAACAACAGTCAGGAAGTGTTTTAAATGAACCAAATTCCGAATTTTTTGCTTGAGAGAGTCAGATTAACTCCTAATCGAATAGCAATTGCAACAGATGAAAAGGAAATTACGTTTAAGGATTTACATGATCGAGTTATAAATCTTGCCTATAAATTTCACCATTTTGGCATTAATGACGGATCTCACGTTTCTGTTTTAATGAATAATTCGGTTGAATTTATAGAAGTTGTTTATGCACTTCATTATATTGGAGCAACATCAATTTTATTGAATATAAGATTAAGTGATGACGAAATCGCATATCAATTAGAAAATAGTGATTCTGAATTTTTAATCGTAGCGAAATCAAATACGATGAAGATTCCTATTAATATAAAACTGTTAAATATAAATGAAATGGAGAACAGCAAAACAAAGGAATTTCCAATCAAGTCTAATTTTGATGGAGATAAAATCGCAACTATGATGTACACATCTGGTACAACTGGTTTCCCAAAAGCAGTTATACAAACTTATTTGAATCATTGGAGTAGTGCAATTGCTTCAGTATTAAATTTAGGATTAGATCATAAAGATGTATGGCTAGTCTGTTTGCCAATGTTCCATGTGGGTGGTTTATCTACTGTATATAAAAGTGCGATTTATGGCATGAAAATTGTGTTAACGAATAAAGCTGATGCTCATACCATTAAGGACTGTGTCATAAAGCATAATGTAACAATTCTCTCCGTTGTAACCAAAGTATTAAATGATTTATTAACAATTGTTGAGGGGACAAATGATTTAAACAGCGTAAGGGCAGCTTTGCTTGGTGGAGGGCCTGCTCCGTTACCTCTTTTACAAAAGGCAGAAGCATTAAATGTGCCAGTTTATCAAACATATGGGATGACTGAAACTTGTTCACAAATTGCAACGCTATCTCCTGAATATATGCTTTCTAAAATTGGTTCGGCAGGTAAAGCTTTATTTGGATGTACGCTAGAAATAAGAGACGATCAACGAACTTGTTCACCAGGAGAAGTAGGAGAAATTGTAGTCAAGGGACCGAATGTGAGTAAAGGTTATTATAAACTTGCCAAGTCAATTGATTCATCGGAGTATCTATATACAGGAGATTTGGGTTACGTAGATGAGGATGGTTTTTTATTTGTAGTTGACCGTCGAAGTGACTTAATTATTTCCGGTGGAGAGAATATATATCCAGCAGAGATTGAATCAGTATTATTATCGCATCAAGATATCATTGAAGCTGGTGTAACAGGTAAAGAAGACCCAACTTGGGGGAAAGTACCTGTTGGATTTGTTGTAAGTAAATCCCCTAATCCTCCGTCACAAGAAGAACTAATTGACTATTGTCGAGACAAAATAGCAGGGTATAAAATTCCAAAGGAAATATTTTATGTAGATAACCTACCAAGAAATGCAACAAACAAGCTAGTTAGAAGAGAGCTACTTAAGCTTCTATAAGGGGAATAAACATGTTGATAAGGCAAATTGAATTATTTTTAATTGAGCAGCCTCTAAAAGTACCTTTTAAAACAAGCTATGGTACATATGAAAAACGTGAAAGTATAATTGTTAAAATGTTAGATGCCAACGGAGTATGTGGTTATGGAGAAGTTGTTGCTTTTTCAGAGCCGTGGTATACAGAGGAAACGATTCAAACAGCTCTTCATACTTTACAGGATTTTTTTATACCGATCCTATTAGAAAAACAGTATAATCATCCAAGTGAAGTTGCTATACATTTAAATCAATTTAAAGGCAATCAAATGGCTAAATCTGGGCTTGAAGGTGCATGTTGGGATTTGTATAGTAAACTAAATTCAATCACTTTAGCACAAGCTTTAGGGGGCAATAAGACAGAGATTCCAGTTGGGGTTGTAATTAGCATAGACGAGCCAATAAAAATGGTGGAACAAATTAATGCATATGTAACAGAAGGGTATGACCGATTTAAAATTAAAGTTTCAAAGGAAAATGATTACGAAATAGTATCAACTATACGAAATAGCTATCCAACAATCCCTCTAATGATTGATGCCAATTCAGATTATTCAATTGAAGACATTCCGAAATTAAAAAAATTAGATGAATTTAATCTGTTAATGATTGAACAGCCCTTCGGTGAACGCCAATTCATCGAGCACGCTATTCTTCAAAAGGAAATTTCTACTCCAGTTTGTTTGGATGAAAGTATATGTTCTTTAGAAGATGTTCAAATTGCATATGAATTAAAAGCTTGCAGAATCATTACTTTAAAGCCTGGGAGAGTTGGAGGATTAACTAAATCAATTGAAATTCATGATTATTGTGTTGAAAAGAATATTCCAATTTGGGTTGGAGGCATGATTGAAACTGGAATTTCTAGAATTCAAAATGTTGCATTAGCATCTCTTCCCGGATTTACAATACCTGGAGATATTTCGGCTTCATCTAGACATTGGGAGCAGGATCTCATTTATCCCGAGGTAGCTTTAATAAATGGAAAAGTTAAAGTACCAGTTTTCCCTGGTTTAGGGGTAGAAGTGGATGAAGAGAGAATCCGAAGCATTTCTAAAAAGATTTATAAATTTACTTCTCAATAAAAATAACTAAATAAAAAAATACGATCAATTAAACTTGTTTTCGATTCAAGTTTCTTTGACCGTATCTTTTTTTGTTTCCTTATTTATTTTATCAGGTACAGGATCATATCCACCTGGATGTAGTGGGTGACACTTAAGTATTCTTTTAGTCGTTAAATAAGTTCCTTTAAGCGCACCATGGGTTTGTATTGCCTCTAGTCCATAACTAGAGCAAGTAGGATAGAATCTACATGATGGTGGCGTTGCAGGTGAAATCCATTTTTGATAAAATCTAATGATTCCGATTAAAATTTTATTCATAAACAAACCTTTCGTCTGCTAGAATTATTTCTTATCATGGTTATTTTTCATTTTTACGTCTTCTAGCTTATCGACTTTATGTTGAACACCATAGCCTTTGTTTACAGTAAGAACGAAAGCACCGAATACAACAACGATAATAATTCCACTAACAACAAATACTCCAGTCATACTATATCCTCCTAAATAGTTATACTACTATGATATAGTATACTGTCCAATTTGCAAGGCAATCAAATATTTTCATAAAGTTTCAGGAATATTATTTCAATAATGATGAAACATTTTAATAGAAATAGTACAATGGAAAAACAAGTATGAATGTAGGAAGGTTAAAATGTACATATTTAAAGATTTTTACCATAATACAGTTGAATTATCGTTTGAGAAGCATCCATTTTCACCCGATCCAAAACATGTTTGGGTTATTTGTAAATACAATGACCAATGGTTACTCACAGACCATCAAAGAAGAGGATACGAATTCCCAGGCGGAAAAGTCGAGGAAGGCGAATCACCTGAAGAAGCAGCTAAACGTGAAGTTTTAGAAGAAACAGGTGGGAATGTATCGAAAATTAAATATTTAGGGCAATACCGTGTTACAGGTAAAGATAAAATTATCATAAAAAATATTTATTTTGCCGAAATAGGAGAACTTTTAACTCAAAAGCACTATTTTGAAACAAACGGTCCTGTCTTATTAGACGAATTTCCACCAAACATAAAAAAAGATCGCCGATTTAGTTTTATCATGCGCGATGAAGTTTTTTCACAAAGTTTAAGTTACTTGAATACTAAAAAAAGCTCACTTTTATAAGGTGAGCTTTTTTAATACTCTAAGTAAAAAATATTGTAATATCGTAAACTTTTTTTGTTTAAAATAACTTGATCGTTAAGGAGGGGTGCTCGACTCCTCTGGGATTAGCGGGAAGGCTAAAGACCCCGCAGGCTTGCCGAGTAGGCGAAAGAATCTCGTTGGAAAGCGAGCATCCTGTAGTGGAAAGCAACAACAATCTACTCCTTTTACGAAAATTTGATAATTAATTTGACAAGATAGTTTTTTAACAGCATAAAGCTCACTATTTAAGTGAGCTTTAATACATATTACTCTATATTATTTCTTTATTGTTTTTCTCTCAATATATTCAACAATAATATACATTAAAGCAGCACATACACTTATGATTAATACACTCATTAGAACCAGAGTGAAATTAAATACTTGGAAACCATAAACGATTAAATAGCCAAGTCCGTCTTTTGAAACTAAGAACTCTCCGACAATCACTCCTACCCAAGCTAATCCGACATTTACTTTTAATGTTGAAATGACGGTAGGTATACTAGCAGGAAAGATGACATTTTTAAAGATTTGAGTTTTTGTAGCCCCAAAACTTTTAATGACTTTTACGTAATTCTCGTCTACCTGTAAGAAGGCTTGATATATAACCAGGGCTGTAATGACAAAACTTATTATAATCCCCATAGCAATTATGGAAGAATAGGAGGGACCAAAAATTACAATGATGATTGGTCCAAGGGCGACTTTTGGCATGGCATTAAATACTACTAAAAATGGATCAAGTACCTTTGAGGCAAATGGATACCACCAAAGAATGATTGCTAGAATGATCCCTATAATTGTGCCTAATATAAAACCAATAATTGTTTCAGTGATTGTAGTCATTGCATCATGATAAATGGAGCCATCTCCCAATTTTGCGATGAATAAATCGTAAATTTTAGTAGGTGAACTAAACAATAATGGATCAATTATTTTTCGATGACTTAAAAGCTCCCAAACTATAAAAAAGATAATAATAATTAATAGTTGGAAGAAAAATATGAGTAGCTTTTTACGGCGATTTTTTTTGACGATACTGGCATGATAGGATTTTAGTTCGTCATTTACTTTATCCACGTTTCTCCAACTCCTTCCAAATCGCAGAAACATAAGAAGAAAAGAGTGATTGGTGTCGTGTGTCAAAAGGAGGGCGAATGCGTAATTCTTCTGGTAAATTGAAAATTTTTGATATTTTTGTTGGTGCATTTGTTAGCGTAATAACCCGATCACACATAGCTACCGCTTCTTCAATATCATGTGTTACTAAAATAGCAGTAGTATTTAACTTCTTAAATAAGTTGAAAACTAATTCTTCCAGCTTTACTTTATTTTGATAGTCTAGAGCGGAAAATGGTTCATCTAATAATACAATTGAAGGGCTTGTGGAGAGAGTTCTCACTAATGCAACGCGTTGTCTCATTCCACCAGATAATTCTCTTGGGTACGCATTTTCATAATCCTTTAATCCAACTTCATTTAGCAATTTTAAGGTTCGATTTTTATTTTCTTCAGTATCCTTATCTAGAATCTGAAGACCTAGAAAAATATTTTCTTTAATTGTTTTCCAAGGGAATAAATAGTCATGCTGAAGCATATAACCAATTTCCCCCGATTTTATATCATAAGGCTTGCCTTTAAACTTTACTGAACCGTCATATGGAGTAAGCAATGAAGAAATGATCGATAAAAGTGTGCTTTTTCCACAGCCACTTGGACCTAATATTGATACAAATTCACCTTTTTCAACTTCAAACGTTAAGCCATCCAATATTTTAATTGCCTTTTCCTTCGATAAAAACACATGAGAAATATCATTAACTGTTAGATAACTCATTTTGTTAACCTACTACTTCTCCGTAGATTTTTCGGCAAATTTTGTATCAACTAAAACTGAGTGTGGAACTTCTTTTGGTAGTACACCAGAGTTCTTCATAATCTTTTGAAGATTATTCCACTCATCTTCTTCTAATATTGGATTTGTTGAATAAGAATTTTGAGACTTATAACGATCAATAACTTTTATTGAAATGTCTAAAGGAGTATCTTTAAAGAATGGCGCAACACTTTTTGCAATCTCTTCTGCGGAATGAGTATCAACCCATTGTTCAGCTTCATAAATTGCATCTGTAAACTTTTGAGCTGTTTGCGCATTCTTCTTCAAATAACTTTCTTTTGCTATAAAAGCAGTGTAAGGAACTTTTCCAGATTCCAAGCCGAATGAAGCAACGATTTTACCTCTTCCTTCTTTTTCCATAATGCTTGCTGTAGGTTCAAACAATTGCACATACTCTCCAGTACCTGAAGCATACGCATTTGCGATATTTGCGAAGTCAATATTCTGAATAAGGTTCAAATCTTTATGTGGATCGATCCCATGTTTACTTAGGACATATTCGCCAACCATTTGTGGCATTCCACCTTTTCTTTGACCTAAAAATGTTTTGTTTCTTAGTTGATCCCAATTAAATGGTACAGATTGATTTCTAGCTACTAGAAATGTTCCATCAGTTTGAGTCAATTGGGCAAAGCTTTTTACTGGGTCATTTGCACCTTGAGCGTATACATATATAGTTGTTTCTGGTCCAACTAATCCTATATCTGCACCGTTTGACAATACAGCAGTCATCGTCTTATCTCCACCAGCAGTAGTTGTTATTTCAACATCCAATCCATGCTTTTTAAAGATTCCTTCACTAATAGCCACATATTGAGGCGCATAAAATAATGAATGCGTTACTTCTGCAACTCTCACTTTTGTGGTTCCATCTTTAGGTTTATCTTTCGAACATGCACCTAAAGTAGAAGCAACTAATAAAAACAAAATAACGAGCCATTTGATTTTCATTTAATCCCTCCTAATTGAAAATATACAATTAGCCTATGCAATAGGAGAAAATGGGTGAATGCGGAGTACTCTAAGCTACAATCGCTCGGTTACTTATGGGCGAAATAGGTGTGCAGGAGAAGATGAATAAATAAAGAAAACCCTCTCTTACTTCCTTTTTAAGGAAATTGGAGAGGGTTTTATCAACTTTTTGTAAAAAATTTTCGAGTATCTTCACGTATTTCGTTAGGCAATACACTTTCTAACTCTTTGTTTAACCATGACAGTGTTTTACTGCGTAAATACTCATGCATTTTTTCTTCGGCAGAGAGCATGACTAAATTGATTGTGCAGGTGGCACTTGGAGTACATCCTTTTTCTCTAAAAAGATAGCCGTTGTCTTTAATATTTTTACATTGAAATATAGGCTTAGAACCTTCAATTGCTTCAATTACATCCCAAAAAGAAATTTCTTCTGGAGATTTAGCTAGTTTAAAACCACCTTTAACTCCTGGAACTGAACTAACGATACCAGCCTTAGAAAGCTTACTAAAAATCTTTGAAAGATATGTATCTGAAACACCTTGAAAGAAGGATAGGTCCTTTATTCCAATCGGAGAATCTTCAGGCGTGTCAATTAAATAAACAAGGCAATGAAGTGCATACTCGACTCCAACACTATACTGCATTAAAACACCTTCTTCATAAATGAAATTATTTTTAATTAATCTTAGAAATGTTTTATTTCTTTGTCAAACATTTACTTTAGGAGAAATATAAAGTTTAAAGAAGTTTGACATAATGAAATAAACATTTTAATATAGATACTATAAATCGGCGATTAATATTGTCGTCAATTTAAATTGATCCACTACAATAAATTCTATTTTTAGAATTAAATTTTTTAGGGGGAATTAAAATGGAAAAACAAATTAATTATGCAAAATTGGCTCCAGAAGCATTAAAAATAATGATGCAAATGGAAAAGTATATTAAATCAGCAGGTATAGACGATAAACTTCGTGAACTTATTAAAATTCGCGTTTCACAAATAAATGGTTGTGCATTTTGTCTCGACATGCATACATCTGAAGCAAGAGAAATAGGAGAAACGGAACAACGTTTATATTGTATTAGTGCATGGAGAGATTGTGATTTTTACACAGATGCAGAAAAAGTAGCTTTAGAGTTAGCTGAGCATATCACACTGATTTCGAATAAAGGTGTATCTGATGAACTATATAATCGTGTAAGTAAATACTTTAGCGAAAATGAATATGCAAATCTTGTATTCATCATCAATCAAATTAACAGTTGGAATCGTATCTCTATTTCTATGGGGAATAGACCAGCTCAAAAATAATCTCCTAATCAAATTTGAAAAAAAATGAGCCGAAGATTGGCTCATTTTTTTATGTAATTTCAATTCTTATTTAAATTTTTGTACTTCTATAACATCGCTTTTTATTAATTTATTTTTATTAGAATAAATTTTTATAGTGTAAAGATCATAATAATTATTTTTAATATAATTTTTTTGATCCACTTTCATATTTGAAGTAGCAATACAGCTTGAGAGCTTAAAAACGGCTCTTCCATTTATGATTTCGTATACTTGATTATAATTTATTTCTTCAATATTGATTCCAAATATTGATTGGATCTTTTTAGGTAGTTCTATTTCTATTCGACCATTTTTTATATCGTTTTTATAACGTTCTGGTACTGATACGACCAAATAATATTCCACTCCATAAAGTAATTGATTGTCGGAATCTTTAAATTCAGAATATCTTTTGGAAAAAGATTCAATATTCGGCTCACTTTCTTTAGAAGATAGAGAATCATGCTTATCTAATTTATTAGACGAGGTAACAGTATTAAATAAAAAAAAGGTGGTTAATAAAATAGTAGTAAATGAGAAAATCAGAGTAATTTTCTTTATAGAACTCATTTTTATCCTCCATTTAATTCGATTAATAATTAGTGATTAGTAATGATGTTCAGTTTATTTAATGTACATAATCTTATTCTTTAAATGTTAATAATTTCCTTTTAATGAATTATCTGAAGGTTATTTAATACTGAAATCAAAAAAGGCTGCCCAAAAGTCATTGATTCTGACTTTTTGGACAGCCTTTCATTATAAATTATTAGATTATTTTAAAGGTCCACCAAGTTCAGCTAATTTAGCATCAAAGCCTTCAAATTTTTTGAAGTTTTCTTTGAATTTAGTTACTAATTCAAGAGCTTTTTGATCATAAGCTGATTTGTCTTTCCAAGTTGTTGAAGGAACTAATACGCTATCAGGTACACCAGGTACATGAGTTGGAATTGCTAAACCGAAAAACTCATCTTGTGTAGTTTCAATGTTGTTTAAATCACCTTCAAGTGCAGCGTGAACCATTGCTCTTGTGTAAGATAGATTCATACGTTTACCTACGCCGTATTCTCCACCAGTCCAACCAGTGTTTACTAAGAATACATTTACATTATGTTTTTCAATTTTTTCACCAAGCATTTTAGCATATTCTACAGCTGGAAGCGGTAAGAATGGTGATCCGAAACATGTTGAGAATGTTACTTGTGGAGAAGTAACGCCACGCTCAGTACCTGCCAATTTACTAGTAAATCCACTTAAGAAATGGTACATTGCTTGCTCTTTTGTTAGTTTACTGATTGGAGGTAATACTCCAAATGCATCAGCAGTTAAAAAGATAATTGCATGTGGATGTCCAGCAACACTTGGCTCAATGATATTTTGAATTGCTTGCATTGGGTATGCAGCACGAGTATTTTCTGTTAAAGTTGTATCATCATAGTCAGCTAAACGGCTATCAGATTTAACAACAACATTTTCTAACACTGTACCAAATTTAATTGCAGAGAAAATTTGTGGCTCTTTTTCAAATGTTAAATTGATACATTTAGCGTAGCAACCGCCTTCAATATTGAATACACCATTATCTGACCAGCCATGTTCGTCGTCACCGATTAGCTTGCGGTCTGCATCTGCAGATAATGTTGTTTTACCAGTTCCTGATAGTCCAAAGAATAATGCTACATCGCCTTCGTTACCAACGTTAGCAGAACAGTGCATTGGTAAAACATTATTTTGTGGCAATAAGAAATTCATGATTGAGAAAATAGATTTTTTCATTTCTCCAGCATATTCTGTACCACCAATTAAGATAATTTTCTTTTCAAATGATACAATAACAAATGCCTCCGAATTTGTTCCATCAACTACAGGGTCTGCTTTAAATGTCGGAGCAGAAACAATTGTAAATTCTGCTTCATGAGTTTGAAGCTCTTGTTCAGTTGGGCGAATAAATAATTGATGAGCAAATAAGTTGTGCCATGCAAATTCGTTAATTACTTGGATTGGTAAACGATACTCAGTATCAGCACCTGCAAATCCTTTAAATAAGAATAATTCGTTACGATCTTTTAAGTAGTTAAGTACTTTGCTATATAATTTTTCGAAAACGTCAGCAGAGATTGGTTGATTTACTGAACCCCAATCGATTAAACTTTCAACAGATGCCTCTTTAACAATAAATTTATCTTTAGGTGAACGTCCAGTATATTTGCCTGTTGAAACGCTAACTGCTCCTGTTGACGTTAAAATTCCTTCTTGTCTTGTTAGGACTTTTTCAACTAACTCAGAAACGCTTAGTTGGTTATACATTTGATTACTAGTAAGTAATTCGTTTAATTCAAAGTTTACATCAACTGTCTTCATATACTAATACCATCCTTTAAAATATTAATTTGTCTGCCATGTAGGTATCTCGATAAATAGTATAACACATTTATTTTAATAGTGTATACTATTAGTTAGCAAAATGTGTTATGAATTTGATTAAAAAATAAATTTGAGTAAAATTTACTTATTTAAGGAAGTAATTTATTTAACTGTAAGCATAATAATTAGTAATTTCCCATTAAATAGAAATGAATGTAGAGATAAAGTTATTGTAGAATTATGTCTAAGTTATGATGAAAATTGTTGACAAGAAAGTGAAATTTTAATATGATACTTTTCATACGGATACTCTCTTATCCCGAGTAGGTGGAGGGATACAGGCCCTACGAAGCCCAGCAACCTCACTTTTAGTGAAAGGTGCTGAACCTGATGCAAGACTTTTTTATGTCTTGAACGATAAGAGCGAAAGGCAAATACAAAGACCCTTTCCTCATGTAATATTTGATAAGAGGAAGGCTTTTTTTTTGCCCAAAACTTAAATACAGTGGCAATTTCGTAATTTACACTGAGTTATCTTTATCTTAAATGGGAAACATAGGAATAGGAACAAACTTTTTATTCTTATGTTGAGAAAAAAGAGATCCGTCAATTCAATTTAGGAGGGGACTCAATGTCACAACGTCGTTTATTTACTTCAGAATCAGTTACAGAAGGACATCCAGATAAAATCTGTGACCAAATCTCAGATTCAATTCTTGATGCAATATTAACAAATGATCCGAATGCTCGTGTAGCAGCGGAAACTTCAGTTACAACAGGTTTAGTACTTGTTGCAGGTGAAATTACAACTTCTACTTATGTAGATATCCCAAAAATCGTTCGCGAAACAATCCGTGAAATCGGTTATGATCGTGCAAAATACGGATTTGATGCAGATACATGTGCAGTTTTAACTTCTATCGATGAGCAATCAGCAGATATCGCTCTAGGTGTAGACCAAGCGTTAGAAGCTCGTGAAGGTAGCATGACAGATGAAGAAATTGAAGCAATCGGTGCAGGAGACCAAGGTTTAATGTTCGGTTTTGCTGTTAATGAAACACCTGAATTAATGCCACTTCCAATTTCATTATCTCACAAAATTGCTCGCCGTTTAACTGAAGTAAGAAAAAATGAAACAGTTTCATACTTACGTCCAGACGGTAAAACTCAAGTAACAGTTGAGTATGATGAAAACAACAAACCAGTTCGTATTGATGCAATTGTTGTATCAACACAACATGGTCCAGAAGCTACTCAAGCTCAAATTGAAAATGATATTAAAGAACTTGTAATTAAACCAGTTGTACCAGCTGAGTTAATTGATGAAAACACAAAATTCTTTATCAACCCAACAGGGCGTTTCGTAATCGGTGGACCTCAAGGGGATGCTGGTTTAACAGGTCGTAAAATTATTGTTGATACTTACGGTGGATATGCTCGTCACGGTGGTGGCGCATTCTCTGGTAAAGATGCAACTAAAGTTGACCGTTCTGCTGCTTACGCTGCACGTTACGTTGCGAAAAACGTTGTAGCTGCTGGCTTAGCTGATAAAGCAGAAGTTCAATTAGCATATGCAATTGGTGTAGCTAAACCAGTTTCAATTGCTATTGATACTTTTGGTACAGGTAAAGTTTCAGAAGAAAAATTAGTTGAAGTAATCCGCAACAACTTTGACCTACGTCCAGCTGGAATTATTAAAATGCTTGACTTACGTCGTCCAATTTACAAACAAACTGCTGCTTATGGTCACTTTGGCCGTACAGATATCGATCTTCCTTGGGAGCGTACTGATAAAGCAGAAGTTTTAAAAACTGAAGCAGGTCTATAATAAAATGATTAAGGCTGAATATGGCATATGCTATATTCAGTCTTTTTTGTTTGTGTAAGAATCACACAGTTTTATTCTACATATAGGTATACTTAATAATCATATTTCATAGGTTTAAATGACTAAATTAAAGTTTGTATGGAGGAACCTATGAAGGCGATTATATGTACAAAATATGGTCCACCAGAAGTTCTTCAAATAACAGAAGTTGAAAAACCAAAAATAAAAGATGATGAGGTATTAATAAAAATACATGCAACAACTGTAACTGCAGGAGATGTAAAACTTCGAAGCTCCGATTTTCCTTATATGTATTGGTTGCTTTCACGCCTTATGTTTGGCCTCACAAAGCCGAAAAATAAAATACTAGGTTGTGAGCTTGCAGGAGAAATAGTTGCAGTTGGCAAAAATGTAAGGAATTTTAAAACAGGGGACCCAGTTTTTGGATATAGTGGATTTACTTTTGGAGCTAATGCTGAATATATTTCTTTACATGAGGAAGGTGTTCTAGCTAAAAAACCAATAAATATGTCATTTGAGCAAGCTGCAGCTGTACCTGTGGGGGCGCTTACTGCATTACACTTTCTTAGGAGAAGTATTATTCAAAATGGACAAAAAGTACTGATTTATGGTGCTTCAGGAAGTGTTGGAACTTATGCAATTCAGCTTGCTAAATATTTTGGTACAGAAGTAACAGCATTATGTAGTACATCAAATTTAGAATTAGTAAGAGCTTTAGGTGCAAATGAAGTGATCGATTATACAAATGAAGATCTTGCTAAGAGTAAAAAAACTTATGACATTATTTTTGATACGGTTGGTAAAAGCTCCTTTTCTAATTGTATAAGATTGCTTAACAAAGATGGCGTCTATCTACTAAGTGCTGTATGGAACCTATCAGTTTATTTTCAAGCTGCTTGGAGTAATTTAATGAGTAATAAAAAAGCTATACTTGGAGTAGCAAATATGAACAATGAAGATTTAAACTATATAAAAGCACTTATTGAAGCGGATAAGTTAAAAACCGTTATTGATCGACATTACCCGCTTGAACAAATTGTTGAAGCACATCGTTACGTAGAAAAAGGCCATAAAAAGGGGAATGTCGTTATTAACATTCGTGGGACTTCAGACTGTTGACATACGCTCCCATTCTTTCATTTGTATGTACGGTGCTTGTTACTGATATGTGGTTACTCTTTTGTCTCGAAATATTAGCGAACTTTTTATCTACAAATAAAAATCCCTCAAAATGACCTTTTGAGGGATTTCTTTTATAGATTTTCATTTTGCTGTCTGATTTCTTCTCCAGCAAATATGATATTGGCTGTTTCAATTTTACGGTGCTCATCCACAGAATGGCCTGGATCGAGATTATTAAGGTCTGCTTGTATTTTCATTTGCTCTTCGTTTATGAGGGGTTTATTTTTTTTGCTCAATTCTATTACCTCCATTTAGATTAAAAAAGTCGATGAAATTCATCGTTGTTTTAGTCTTAACGAATTGACTAACTTCATTCATTTATAGAAGTAATTGATTTACTCGCTTAATTCGTTTATTAATTTTTGAAAAGTGAGAAATGCGGGCTTTATAGTATAATCGTCCTTCATAATTCCAAATTGATGAAATAAATCGTATTTTGAACTATCAGCATCCCTTAAACCAAAAAATTCATAATGAGAAATATTTAATTCCTGGCGCAGTGAATAGACTGTTCGAATAATTACCTCAAGTACAAGTGCTTGTTGCTCATATGACCTTTCGATTTGTATAAATGGATTTTTGCCGGTAGGCCATCCATTTTCTGTAATGTGAATTGGAAGAGTGGATGGGAAACCATTACTATCCAATGTTTCTCGAAATTTACGTAGTATGTTTTCTACTGAAACAGCAACTTCCTCAATTTTTAATGGTTCCTCAAATACATCCACATAGAAATTATGACCTACATAATCAATTGAGTGAATGAATTTGTCCCCATCAATTTTCATTAGATTTTCCCAAAAATATGGAATTGTCTTTTCTCCCTCTGGAACCGAGCCAAATCCAACTTTAATAGGTAAATTGTATTTTTCAATTTCTTCTTTTGCAGTTAGAACGCCTTGTACAAGAGCTTCCAATACATACGGTTTGGAACCATCCATAAACGATAAATTAGGCTCATTCGTTATTTGAATTGAATAAAGGAAGGTGCCAAACTCTTTCATTACTTTACGCACAAAATTTAACCAATATTCTAAGGACAGGCTTGAATCCATGAGGCAGCCAATTGTTAAATCACCTAATAAACCTGCGCTTTTATATCGATTTAGAGCATTAAACACTTTTTCTTCTGTTTCAGGTCCCATATAGACAGCATACATTCTTGGTAAAAGCTGATTAGTATTGCCCTTTAGCTCTTTTAGTGCAGAAGCGATTTTTTCATAATTATCATCAGGACCTGTAGCTAATCCTATAGGTGTACCAGCTACACTAAGGGGATAGATACCAAAAGTTAATCCATTTGAATTCATTTACTTCACTCCTTCGATGTATAGTAAATGTTTATTTACTTATTTAAGTTAGTTTAATTAATATATTTATGTTATTATCTAATTATATCTCGGTTAAATAATAAACTTTTATTTACTATATGTCAATTCGAAAAATTTCCTAGAAAGGTTTGTAATAAGATGAACTCATATCCGAATCAAATTGCAGAGAAGTTTATCCAGCTACTTCCTCTAGTTTTTAATAAGTTTAACAAGCCGGGCTCTAAAAATTCTTTAAAGAATAAGCAGTCCGAGCTAACTCATTTACAAAGTCATATACTAGAAGAATTGTTTCAAACAGTAGATGGAATTTCAATTACAGAGCTAGCTCAAAATATAAGCATTTCAAAGCAGCAAATGACCCCATTAATTATGAAATTAGAAGAAAAAGAGTATGTATCTAAAATTAAAGATCAGAATGATAAACGAAGTGTAAAAATTATACTTACTGAAAAAGGAAAAAAAGTTGTCACAAAACGATGGGAAGATTTTTATCATATTTTTTGTGAAAGAATTGGACAATTGGATGAAGAAGATTTACTTGATTTAGACTACTCGATGCACAAAATGATAAAAATACTTGGGAAATTAGAATAGAGAGTATTAGAGAGTAGATAGATTTCATTTTTGTTAAATTATAGAAATCCTTGAACATTCATTACGAATCATTTATTATGTTTTATTATAACAACATAAAAACTTGTATAACCTCATTGATATGGTATGAGGGTCTCTACCAGGAACCGTAAAATCCTGATTACGAAAAAGAATGTAATTTTATTTACATCCTTCTTCGTAATCAGGATTTTTTTATTTTTCACACAATTATGAAAATGACTAGGGAGGAAAAAATAATGAAGACAGTCTATATAAATGCTACTATTTTTACAATGGATCAAGAGAATCAAATTTTTGATAATGGTATGATGATCGTACAAGGTCAATTCATTACTTATGTCGGAAATCATTCTGAAGAATTAATGAAGGATGCGGATCAAGTTGTTAATCTTCAAGGGAAATGGGTAATGCCAGGACTTGTAAATACACACTCTCATATTCTTATGACGCTATTACGTGGTATTGGAGATGACATGCTGTTAAAGCCTTGGTTAGAAACTAAAATATGGCCAATCGAAAGACAATATACAACTGAAATTGCTTCTGTAAGTGCACAACTTGGTATTTTAGAAATGGTTAAGTCGGGAACTACAACATTTTCAGATATGTTTAACCCTAATGGAATCGATCCAAATGTTGTCATGGAGACAATTGGTGAAACTGGAATTAGAGGAGCATTTTCATATTCAATATTTAGCTTTGGAACAGAAGAAGAGCAAAGAGAGAATCTGAAAGGTGCTGAGAAATTTTCAAAAGACTACAAAAGGTTTGCTGATGGCCGTCTAACAACGATGGTTGCACCTCATAGTCCATATGCATGTACACCTGAAGCTCTAATCGAAAGTGCTCGTATAGCAAAAGAAAATGATTTAATGATGCACATTCATGTATCTGAGACAGATTTTGAAATTCAAGATATTGAAGCCCGCTATTCGAACCGACCTGTAGAACATCTTCGTCAACTAGGTGTATTCAATCAGCCGACTGTTATGGCTCACGGTGTAGTTCTTAATGATGAAGAAAGAGCGATACTAAAGGAATATGATGTACGAGTTGCTCATAATCCAATTAGTAATTTAAAGTTAGGTTCTGGGGTTGCTGATGTGGTTAGTTTATTAGATGCCGGAGTAAAAGTAGGTATCGCTACGGATAGCACAGCATCTAATAACAATCTTGATATGTTTGAAGAAATGAGAATAGCAGCACTGCTACAAAAAGGAATGTATAAAGATGCTACAAAATTCTCAGCACAAACTGCATTAACACTGGCTACTAGAGGTGGTGCAGAAGCTATAGGAATGGGACATACTGGCTCACTTGAAGCCAATAAGAAGGCAGACTTTATTACAATTTATCCATTTGATAAAGAGCATTTACAACCATTAAGTAATGCCTATTCACACTTACTATACGCTGCACGTGGAAGCGATGTATGTGATGTTTTCATTGATGGGAAACAAGTCGTAAAAGACCGTATTAGTTTAACAATTGATGAAGAAAAAGTAATCGCAGAAGTCAATCGATTACAGAGCAGATTTGCTTAAAAGGAAGTATACATGGGAGCAGGAAAAGAACTTTCCTGCTCTTTCTAATTTAAAAGTATCGTTCATTGATGATTTTTAAGTGATGTAACTCATGGCCAGCAATAATATAAGCGATAGCACGTGGGGTCGTTGGGTGATTTAGCACATTACCTACATTTTCTAATGTTTCTTTCGGTAAGTTTTCTAGCATAGATAATGTCGCTTGACGAACAGTTTGATATTCATAAATAATTTGCTCTAGCTCAAGTCGGTTAAAATTTGCATTTTCATTATAGGCATTCTCATCAAAAGATGGTAAAGGATTGTGATCGCCTCTTGCAATGGCTAAAAGGCGATAGCACATTATTCTTTCTGTATCTACTATATGTCCAAGAACTTCCTTGATACTCCATTTGCCTTCAGCGTATCGATATTCAGATTTTTCTTTCGTAATCGATTTAAAAAAACTAACTGATTCCTCTAATTGCTTCCTTAAAATAGTTTGTAAGTCCCCTTCAGGAACTAGTCCAATATAACCTTTATAGTGCGGATTATATTCGTTTGAATTCGGTCTAGACATCAATTAATCACCTCAAAGTTTTTATTTTAGATCAACAAAAAAGAAGACGTAGTACAATAAGAAATTATATCGTATGGTAAAATTATGTAAATAGAAGTTTGAAAAATAAAAATATTAAGGATGATTGATATGAATAATCAACTGAAGCAACGTTTTAAGCAATTTGAAAAAATGAATGTGAAAATTCTAGTGGATTATTTGAATATTTATCATTAAAAGTTTCAGAGGGTGAAGAGGTAATTGATGTGTGTTCTTTTTTCAGAAGGTGGTCAGCCTATTCCAAATTTATTATTAGGTTCGATACCTTATTTATTAATGAATGGTGATCATCATCCGTTAAAAAAGTTCTACCCTAGCCGCTATATGTATGTAGGTAAATGAAATCAATTTAATAGAAGCTGACGGAATTAAAATCCTTACAGAAGTAGTCAAACAATTATCAAATGACTCAATACTATGTATTTTTCATACACATGTCGCAAATCAAATACCGGTTGAGAGGAAACAAAGTTTACTTAAAACGATTGAAGATATTAGTAAAATAGGGATGTGTTTCATTTTTATAATAATATTTTGGATCGAATGCTACATCTTGACTATTATATTAATGGGGTAAAGTATGAAGAAATAATTGGAGAAACAGAAGGTCATAGGAAATGGTTTGAATGGAAGATTTAGTAAATTTGAAATGAGGAAGTAATATGGAGATAAAAGGGATCAATCATTTGTTGTTTTCAGTGTCTAATCTTGAAAAAGCAATCGATTTTTATAGAAATGTATTTGATGCAACCCTCTTAGTGAGAGGTAGAACAACAGCTTATTTTGATTTAAATGGTATATGGCTCGCTTTAAATGAAGAGAAGGATATACCTAGAAATGAAATTCATCATTCATATACTCATTTGGCTTTTACAATTGATGGAGATTCCTTTGAAAAAATGTATGATAAATTAGTTCAACTTAAGGTAAATATATTAAATGGACGAGAAAGAGATAAACGAGATAAAAATTCAATTTATTTTACAGATCCAGATGGACATAAATTTGAATTTCATACTGGTACACTGAGAGATCGGATTGAATATTATAAGCAAACAAAATCACATATGGATTTTTATATTTAGTTGTTGGATAGAAAGTTTAACTAAACTTTCTATAAAAATATCTTGAATTAAAGATATTTTTTGATACAATATAGTTAAGTAATCGGTAAATAATATAGAAATAACTGTATTAAAAATATTGGAGATTGAGATATATATAGGTAGATTAATCTTGGAAAATATCTCGAATTAAAGATAAAAACAAAAGGAGCGATAAAACTATGTTCAAAAAAATCAATAATAAACAATTAGGTCACGCTGATCACGGTTGGTTAAAAACAATTCATCATTTTTCATTTGCTAATTATTATGATCCAAGTAATATGAACTTTGGAGTATTAAGAGTGTTAAATGATGATTTAATTAAAGCACACAGAGGATTTGGTACTCATCCACATAGTGATATGGAAATCATAACATATGTCATTAATGGGAATTTAACTCACGCTGATAGTATGGGGAATAAACATGAAATTGGACGTGGTGATATTCAGTACATGAGTGCAGGAACGGGTGTGTATCACAGTGAACATAATATGGGCAGAGATTTATTAAGATTAATTCAATTATGGATTATTCCTGACAAAGCAGGTCGTACCCCAAATTACGGTGACTTAATATCAGATTGGGATAAGAGAGAAGGAAAATGGTATCATATGGTATCTCCAGTTGAAGGGAATGCCCCAATTAAAATTCATCAAGATGCAAATATTTACTCGCTTGCATTAAATGAAAATGATGAAATTACATTTGAAATGAAAAAGGATCGACAAGCGTATTTAGTCTTATTAGAAGGAAATGCCATTGTAAATGGAGAACTAATGGAAGCTAGTGATGCTGCAAAAATAATTGAAGAAGATATTAAAATAAAATCAAAAGATTTTTCACATTATTTAGTAGTAGAAATGAAAAAATAATAGATGAAATGATCTATTTATTGGAGGATTAGGAAATGAAAACAAGTATTAAATGGGATGGTAAGTTAGCCTTTTCAGGAATTGCACCTTCCGGCCATGAGATAAAAATGGATACTGCCGAGTCTTTAGGTGGAGATAATAGTGCACCTACACCAGTTGAACTTTTAATTAATGCAGTCGCAGGATGTACAGCGATTGATATCGTATTAATCCTTGAAAAAATGAGATTAAAACTAACTTCATTCGAAATTGAAGTAAATGGTGAACGAGCAGAGGAGCACCCTAAGCGATTTACTGACATTCACTTGCATTATATATTAAGTGGAGAGTTAGATACAGAAAAAGTTCGAAAAGCGATTAAATTATCAAAGGATAAATATTGCTCCGTAGCACATTCGTTAAATGCTAACATTACAGCAGGTTTTACTTTAAATGGAACGAAGGATGAAGAAGTACTGTAAAAAAAATAGCTGTCTCAAAAGTAAGAGTACTTTTGGGGCAGCTTTTTTAATTATGATTCAAAAAAACCAGCAGTTTGCTGGTTTCTTTACTTACTCTTCATTATCCAATTGTTTTTTTACATAAGTAGGAAGCATAAAGCATCCAATATGTAAATCTGTATTATAATATTTTGTTTCGATCCCTAGTTTATTCCATTCATCAGCTTTCACGTCTTTAATTGGGTCGTATTTTTTTGAAGCAAACCCGAATAACCAATGACCAGATGGATAAGTTGGCATATGGAATTGATAAACTTTTGAAATCGGAAATGTTTCTTTAATTTTGGAATGTGCACGTTTCATTTCATGCGCGTAACTTGCGTAATATGGACTTTCATGCTGGTTAATTAGTATACCTTCTTCGCTTAGTACACGTTTGCAATTGTTATAGAAAGCAACTGTAAAAAGTCCTTCACCAGGTCCAATCGGATCAGTTGAATCTACCAAAATTAAATCGTAATAACCTTCATCAGCTTCTTGTACGAACTTTAGACCATCTTCAAAATATAAGGTTAATCGATTATCTTGATCCAATTTTGAAGCTGTTAAAGGTAAGTATTGTTGGCATAGTCTTACTACTCTCTCATCAATTTCTACCATATCAACAACTTCTACACCTGGGTATCGTAGTACTTCACGGGCAGTTCCACCATCGCCCCCACCGATAATTAGTACTTTTTTAATGTTTGGATTAACGGCCATTGATACGTGCGTAATCATATCATGGTAGATAAATTCATCCTTTTCAGTCACCATCATATAACCATCTAGAGTAAAGAATGTTCCAAATGTTTCACTTCTAAAGAAATCGATTTGTTGAAACTCACTTTTTTCAGAGTGAATATGTTCTTGAACCTTTATGGAGAACTTCGTATCTTCTTGATGATTCTCTGTATACCATAAATCCATTAAATTTTCCTCCAAGCTTCGATCGACGACCTTTATTATGTAAGGATCATCATCATCGTTGATTGTGATCGTTCCTTCTGATTTTAAATATAGATAATGCTGAATCAATTCGGTTGAAATTAGTTCACCAGGTATACAAAGAGGGATACCAGGAGGGTAAATCATGATTGATTCACCACTAATTAATCCACTAGCATCATGTATTGAAATAATACGTTTTGGATGATAGTAAGCTTCTCTAGGAGTCATGACCATTTTAGGATTTTTTAATGCAACACTTATATCTGTTTCAAGTTTTGGAAGTTTACCGTAATATCGATCACTAATATCTCTTAATGCATTAATTAAGGTTCGAATGGTGTCTTCATTATCACCTAGCGAGATAATTGCTAAAATGACGTTAGGTTCGGCAAGTTCGATTTGAATTTTATATTCTTCTGCAAGCATGTCATATACTTTAAAACCAGACATTCCTAAATCTGAAACTTTTACAACGAGTTTTAACTCATCGTAATCGAATACGCCAACTCCATTTCGATATGATTCTTGCGTAATACATTTTAATCCATTTATGGCGTTAATTTCTTCTTTAGCTTTTCTTGTTAATTTGAGCAATTTATCAAAACGCTCTTGACCTTCTAAAACTAATTTCTTTCTTGCAACATCAATTGAACACATAAGTAAATAGGAAGCAGATGTTGTTTGAAATAAATTAATGGTAGATCGTACTCTATTTTTAGTAATGATTCCCTCATTATGTAGTAGAACTGAAGCTTGTGTTAAAGCACCACCAGTTTTATGCAAACTAAGGGTAACAAGGTCAGCACCAAGTAGGGCAGCATTAGTTGGTAAATCAGGGTGGAACGAAAAATGAGCACCATGAGCTTGGTCTACTAAAACAGGAATCCCCCTGGAATGACCAATTTCGATAATTTGTTTTAAGTCTGAAGTTGCTCCAAAATAGGTCGGATTTATAATCAGAATGGCTTTTACATCCGAATTTAAATCTAAGGCATGAAGTACAGATTTTACTGATACACCATTAACAATGCCATACTCATAATCGATTTCAGGTTCGATAAATACTGGTTTAGCACCTGCTAATATTAGTGCATTTATTGCGGATTTGTGTACATTCCTTGGTAGGAGAATTTTATCTCCATGTTCAAGGGCGCTCATAATCATATATTGAACTCCAGAAGTCGAACCATTTACTAACATATAAGCGTTATCAGAATGAAAGGCATCTGCTAATAAAGTTTCGGCTTCCTGGATCACACCTGTTGGATGCGATAAGTTATCAACACGCTTTGAAGAATTGACATCCATTTTAAGAGCCATATCACTCCAAAGCTCTCTTAATTCCTCGAGTGAATTCCCTCTTTTATGCCCGGGAACATCAAAGCTTGTAATCTCTTCCTTAGCATAACGGACTAATTCAGTTAAAAGCGGTGTTTTACTGTGATCCATCATCCATCAATATCCTCCACCTCAGGACCATTCCATAAATTTTTACCGTAAAAGATTTCATCCATCTCATACTTTACTTTTTCTTCTATTTGTGAAATTTCATCCGCGTCTAATTTATCTTTTGTGTAGCCAAAAAGATAATTATCTAAATTAAATTGTTTCAATTTGCATTTCGTATGGAAAATATTTTCTTGGAACACATTCACATCAATCATTTGATACATGTCCTTTATTTTTTGAGGAATGTAATTTTGGATTGAGTTTATATCATGATCAATAAATAATTTATAACCACTAACATCACGAGTAAATCCTCGAACACGATAATCTATTGTCATAATATCGGCATCAAATTGGTGAATTAAATAGTTTAGGGCTTTTAATGGAGAAATTTCCCCACAAGTAGATACATCAATATCTGCTCTAAACGTACTAATTCCATCATCAGGATGATATTCTGGGTAAGTATGAACCGTAATATGACTTTTATCTAAAGCTGCTACTACTAGCTCAGGTAATGGGCCGGGTGATTCGGAAAAAGTTTCAGATGAAGGATTATCTACCGGACCTTCTGAAACGAGAATCGTAACACTTGCTCCTTGAGGATCATAATCTTGTTTTGCAATATTTAGAATGTGTGCTCCGATTATATGTGTAACTTCAGTTAAAATTTTTGTTAAACGGTCAGCGTTATATTGTTCATCGATGTACTGAATATATGCTTCACGTTCTTCTTTCGTTTTTGTAAAGCAAATATCATACATATTAAAACTTAAAGATTTCGTTAAGTTATTAAAACCATAAAGTTGAAAATTATTTGACGATGAAATATTCATCTATTGTCCTCCTAATTTTACAAAGTAAAAAAGTACGTACGAAAAAGTAAAAGCGACTGTAAAATAGTCGCTAGTGTAACTACTCAATCTATATTGTTTGTTTTTGAATTATTCATTATTCACATAAGTTGATGATTGAGGAGTTACTAATCGATAAAGTCATTTATTTCTCTATTTAAAATATTCGGAAAATATATAGTGTGAAAATATCTTAAGCTTTTTTAGATAGTAGGATTGGTGGTTGAGGCTTAAAGATTAGTTCAAATTCCATTACTAATTTATTAAAGATACTATTCCAATCCTGTGTTAATGCATAATCTCTTGCTTTTTTTGACATATGCTTTAACATCTCGCTTCCATGTAAGCAATCTTCAATTGCTTGGCAAAATGAAGAAGTATTCTGTGGCTCACAAAGGATACCAGTTGAATAATCTCTAATTATATTTTTAACTCCGCCTGCATTTGCACCAATTACTGGTGTACCACACGCCATTGCTTCAAGTACTACATTTCCAAATGTTTCAGTATCAGAAGGAAAGACCAATAAATCAGACATACCATAAATCTCAACTAAGTCCTTTTTTTGAAGGTACCCTGTATAAATAATTTGATCAGTACCAGTTTTCTTAATCATTTCTTCTTTTTTTGGACCATCTCCAACAATTAACCAAGTTAAATTTTTATTAAAACGTTGTTTAGTATAGTTTATTATTTTCGATAAAGTTTCTAAATCTTTTTCAGGTGCAATTCTTCCGACAAAACAAACCGTATATTTAGAAGTAATATTATATTTTTGTTTTATTTCATTATGATTCAAAGTTGGAAGAAAGATCGAACAGTCAACGCCGTGGGTCCAAATAGAGAGATTGTTAAAACCTTTTGTCTCTAAATGATGGAATGTATCCTTCGAAGGAACAAATATTTTTTGAGTAGGTTTATGAAACCAATCTAAATACTTCCATAAAATATTTTCTAAGAATGTTAAGTTATAGTACTGAAGATAATGATCAAAATTTGTGTGGTATGAAGCAACCAAAGGAATTTTCATTTTTTTAGCAATATGGAGACCACTTAATCCAATCGTAAATGGTGTTGCGATATGAATAATATCGGGATTAAATTCTTTAAGCGTCTTTTTCATTTTAGAAAGGTTTGGAAATGAAATTTTACATTCAGGATAAATTTTAAATGGTACAGATTTTAATCTTGTTACATCTTGTGTCGAGGATAAACCGTAGTCCTCAGGCGCAAACACATGGTATGAATGCCCATGATCTTTTAAGTAATTTGTAAATCGATTCAAAGTTTTGGCAACACCATTGACTTGAGGAATATAGGTGTCTGTAAAAATAGCTACTCTCATAACTTCTCCTCCTTACAAATGATAGATAAAAAATTGTGAAATAAATGTAGTAAATATACCAAGTAAAATTCCGAAAAAAACATCTGATGGATAATGTAAGCCAAGATATACTCGAGAGAAAGAGACACACAAAACTAAAGGAAGTAAAATAAATGCTGTAAATGGTAAATAAATCATAATAGGAAGTGCAACAGAAATAATTGCTGTTGTATGACCAGAAGGGAAAGAATGATCTTTTAAAGGGTTTTTTAGAACAAAAGTACCTTCTAGTTTAAGATAAGGTCTTTTACGTGGATAAAAACGCTTAAGAAAATGAACAGGAATATGGCTTAGAGAAAGAGTACAACAACATAAGATGGATGCTTCATGTAATTCACCTTTGGAATAAAGTAATAAAATTAATGCTGATGCAATTGAAAAAGTAGCTCCACCTAGATGTGTAATATTACGAAAGAAAAAATTCAAGTAACGCTTCTGGAACAATGAATTAACGCGATAAAACAGTTGACATTCATATGTGTGAATCTTTTGAAGAATAGCGCTCATTTTTCATCCTCCATTATATTGATATTTGTAACTTCATTATAAAAAGGGTTTATGGATTTAAATAGAAGCTTTTGTAAATGAATAATTTAGATATGTAAATTTTTATTAAAAGAGTGAACGAGGATGACTAAGGTATGTAATTATTTTGAAGTAAAAATAACAATTCTAAAAGTACAAATAAAATATTGAATGTGCAAAAAAAAATAGCTGAAACTACAAATAAACTTAGCAAATCTGCAATTAAGAAGGTCAGAACTGCAAATAAGACTAAATAAACTGAGTCGAAGCAGCAGTAATTACATGAAATTATTATTAAATTCGAGCCGACCGAAATGATCAGTAAAAACTAAAAAAGAGAAGGCTTTAATTCATTCCTTCTCTTTTCTTATTAATACAGCACAAGATGTAAAAAAACCTCAATTTATTTTGACTGATTTTCTTCTTCTACTTTTTTATAGAATTGTCCTTTTTCAATATATTCTCTTCGAATTCGATCCATATCAACGATGTCTTCCTCTGTTAATTCACGTACTACTTTAGCTGGTCTACCAAACGCTAATGTGTTAGGAGGGATTATTTTTCCACCTGGAACTAAGCTACCAGCACCAATCATTGCACCTTCACCGATCTCAGCGCCGTCTAAAACGATTGAACCCATACCAACTAATGCATTCTTTTTTACTGTACAACTATGTAAAATAACACTATGTCCAATTGTTACGCCATCTTCTAAAATTAGAGGGCATTTAGGACTTTGGTGGAGAACAGATAAATCTTGAACATTTACATCATTTCCAATGATTGTTTCATTAACGTCGCCACGAATTACTGCACCAAAAAATACACTACTATTTGCTCCAATTGTGACAGAACCGGTAACAGTTGCTGTTGAAGCGATAAAAGCTGATGGTTCGATTTTGGGTTGCTTCCCTTTGTATGGTAATATCATACTATACCGTTGCCAAGCATAAAAATAGATGATGATTGTTTAGTAGAAATTGTCTAAACAAAAGGCAACGTAGTTCACCTCCATAATATTTACTTCAATATGAGTATAACTTATTTCACCAATATATAATTAATGAAAAATAGGGAGGAGTGAAAAAATGTCACTACCTAAAAATCCGATCCAATTAATGCCAAAAGTTTATAAAGCTGTTTTTCCTTTAGTGCATCAGGAATTGAACTATTGGAGAAATTTTGCAACGACTATCCCAGATCCAGAACTTAGAAAACAAGCATTAATGAGTATCGATACAAAAACATTCCATTGTGAAGGTGGTGCAATTTTAGCATTACTTTCTGAAAAGAATTTAAAACCAGTAATTGAATTTATCGTTGCATATCAAACAATTAGTGATTACTTAGATAATTTATGCGATCGTAGTACTTCACTAGATCCAGTTGATTTTGAAGCACTACATGAGTCAATGATTGATGCAGTAAAATGTCAAAAATCGGATCAAATGTATTATCGCTTCCGAGAAGAACAAGATGATGGTGGATATTTACGTGCACTAGTTGCAAAGTGTCATAATAGTTTAAATCAATCAAAGCATTATGAGGGAATTAAAGAGTACTTAGTTCAACTTGCAGATTATTATTGTAAGTTACAAATACATAAGCATGTAAAAAAAGAAGAGCGAGTGCCTAGATTAACAAATTGGTTTGAAAAATATCAACCAGATCTTTCTGACCTAGAATGGTATGAATTTTCTGCGTGTGCAGGTTCAACTCTTGGGATTTTTTGTTTAGTTTCTTATTCATTTAACGAAGTGATTTCTGAAAAATTATTTGAACAAGTTTATAAGAGTTATTTCCCATATGTACAAGGACTTCATATACTACTAGATTATGTAATTGATCAACAAGAAGACGAAGAAGGCGGGGATTTAAATTTCTGCAGTTATTACCCGTCTAAAGATGTCATGTTAAATCGGATTGAGTATTTTTCAACTAAAAGTGATCAAGCCTTAAAAGATTTAAAAGACTATCGTTTTCACCGAATGATATGCCAAGGATTGCTAGGCATTTACTTGGCTGATAAAAAAATGGCGGGACCGGACGAAATGAAAAGAATTAGAAGAGGGATAGTTAAGAACGGTGGCTTAACATCATTCTTTTTCTATGGCAATGCTAAGTTATATTTTAAATTAAAAGAGTTAAAGGCGAGTAATAGAAGAGTGAAGGAATCAGTTTAAAAGCAAATGCAAGTAGAGTGTTTCCAAGTAAAAAAGGACCGTTAATTTTTAACGATCCTTTTTTGTGTTTATTAATTTAGAGCTTCACTTTTTTTGATGAAAGTTTCATTCTTTTCTGTGAAAAATAACTTCATAAGTGGTGGAGTTACAATAGTCGTGATTAGTACTACTATTACAAGGATTGCAAACATTTCCTTACTTAAAAGATTATTTGCTAAACCTGTCGATGCCATAATCAGAGCAACTTCCCCGCGTGATACCATAGCTGAACCAATGCCGAGTGAATTTTTAGTTGGAAATCCCGCCAGTTTTGCTCCTAATGCTCCACCGATTAGTTTCGTTAGAATAGCAATAATACTTATCATAATAATCGTCGGAATTGAATGACTTAAACCGGTAAATTGAACTGATACACCTATTAAAGTGAAAAACACAGGTACAAATACAGAGTAAGCAATTGTTTCGACTTTTTCAAAAACCTCTTGTTTAAACTTAGTAACGGATATCGATATTCCCGCGATATAAGCGCCAATTATTGCGGCAATACCTGTTTGGTCTGCAAAGGCGGAGAATAAGAAGCAAACTATTAAAGCAGCAGAGATTAATGTTTCTGAAACGTTTAGTTTTATAAACTTTTTTAGGAACCAAGGTACAATCTTCCAACCAATTAAAATGGCAAAAGTAAAAAATATAAACTTTTTAAATAAAAGAATTGGTAAACTAACGGCGCTACCACTAAAACTCATAACAAATGCTAATGCTATGATGACAACAATATCATCAATTACGGCAGCCCCTAAAATTGTTGCTCCATCTTTTGTTTTAAGTTTACCCATTTCTTTTAATGTAGCCACCGAAATACTAACACTAGTTGCAGAAAGAATCAGCCCTAAAAAAATAGCTTCAAATTGGCTTAAGTTTATAAAGATTCCATAAAGGTAACCTGAGAATAATGGGAATAGTATTCCGAGTACCCCTACATAAGAAGAAGCTTTCCCAGTTCGTTTAAATTCATTTAGATCAGTTTCTAAACCTGCAATAAACATAAGTAAAATGACGCCAATTTCGCTCATTTCATGTAGTGTTTCTGTTTCAGTAATAATTCCAAGAACAGCTGGCCCAAGTATGATTCCTATTAATAGCTTTCCTAAAACTGCAGGTTGACCAAGCTTTGTACTTAAATCACCAAAAACTTTAGAAGCAATCAATATAATCGCAAGTTGTACATAAAGCATAAATTCATCTCCCGTCTGAACGCAAAAAAGAACCTGCCACTATAAGGTAAGTATAATAGTACATACTTATCCCTATAGTGACAGGCTCCTCCGAACAATGCATTAAATTTAATTTAAGTATAAACTAAAATTGGGTTAGAAAACAAGCTTAAGTATTAGGATGGTAAAAGATAAATAGAAACTTAGTTTAATAGAATTAAGAAAATAAGCGAAATAAAATAAGCAAAATGAAGGAGTATAAACGAAATGGAACTTTTTATTTTTCGAAAAAACAACATATATTTAAGTACATAAGAGTGTACATAAATTAAAATCATACTCCCAAAAAAGCCATAAAAATACCCATAAATTACCCAAAGGGTCATCTGATTGACTTGTGAAGATTCTGTATGAAATCCTCGATACAATGCAACAAGGTAAAAAACTGACCAGTAATTGATGAACGCAATTAGTCCAATTAATAATAATATCCAATTCGAATTCCGTAAAATGAACTGAAAAACATTACGAAGTATTTTATTCAAATTGTTTAGGTTTGTAGTCAACTCTTCACGCCCCTAGAGTTGTTTATCTCAATCAACTACATTGGTTTGTATGAACAAATCAATTAAATTGGTTATATCTTTACATATTATTCAATTGATTCTATGAATACGCCGTAATTAGATATTATTAATAATTTTTTGAAATTTTTAAATCGATAAAGTAACTAAATAGATAATTTTTATGTTTTATCAAAAGGGGATATGTTCTTAATAAAAACTTGATCGGTAAATTTCATTAACACGTAATTTAAACAAAAAAAGAGGCCCAATAAATTAAAGGGCGCTCTGCTAAATTTAATTTTTAGATGTTTCAATTTGAGTAAAGATATCTCTATGAACTCTTTTCATTTCTTCAAAAAATTGCTCACGTTTAATATTATTATTATCTAATATTTCTTTAAATGAATTTGTTTTACCTTTTTGAGCGATGATATTTTCCAAAGGTTTGTTTGAAAGTTTTGATACAACTGCGATAAATATTAATTTCTTCATTTCCATTTTATGTTGCGTAACAGCTTTGTTTATATTAGCTTCAGGTTGGTTTAAGTAATTCGAAATATACTTAACTACTTCTTTTTTGTGGTTTTCTAACATTTTATTTGCTTTTTTGTTGTTATGGTGATGATGTCTATGATGCTCACCATCATCTGTTGTTGCATCATGATCATGATGTGGATGGACATAATAATTTGCTGACGCAATGTTTTCAGCATTTACTGTAATCGTACTAAGCGTAAAAAGACTAACTACTGCCCCTGCAAAAATAACTTTTTTCATTTTGAAAACCTTCTTTCTTTATTTTGATTTTTTTATCTTTACCAATTTTCCAAGAAAAATTTACCATTTGTTAATTTTTAATGAAATTTTAAGATATTTATAATCGTTAAGAAGTGGTAAAAAATAGAATTTTCGAGAAATTGAGGGCAAAATAAAAAACTGTCTTAAATTAGACAGTTTTTTTTTATTAAGCCCTTTTTTCAATAGCTAATATAAAAGGAGGATTATTTGCTTGGTTAATAAATCGATAAGTTAATACATGAGCCAAGTCTTGAGGGATGTTTTGAGCAAAGTTCATTAATGCATCTTTTTCAATTTCTCCGCCTTCATGACCATGGTAAATGACAACTACGATTATTCCTTCTGGAGCCATCATTTCGAGTATTTGTTCTATTGATGAAATGGTTGACTCGGGTACTGTTACAACTGATTTATCACTACCAGGTAAATAACCAAGATTAAAAATTGCACCTTTTAATTTTTTTTGTAATGAAGCTGGGAATACTTTTTTTACTTCTGCATGGCTTCTATGCAAAAGTGTAACTTGCTTGCTTAAATTTTCATTATTTAATCTCTCAGTCGTCTTTTGTATAGCTAGTTCTTGGATATCAAATCCGTATACATGCCCAGTTTCACCAACCAATTTTGCTAAAAATACAGTATCATGACCATTACCTATTGTGGCATCAATGGTAATATCACCTTCTTTAACAGTTGATTGGAGAAGCTTTCTAGCGTACGGTAAAATACGATCTAGAATCATGTTAATTGTACTCGATTAGTTGCGAATTTACCTTGCCAGCTATTTCTACGTTCAAACTCACGATCGATTGCATTCAGTACTTCCCATTTTTTTAAGCTCCACATTGGTCCGATTAATAAGTCAGGTGGACCGTCTCCAGTAATACGATGTACGATTACATCACTTGGAATGATTTCAAGCTGATCGACGACTAAGTTAATATAAGCATCAAAATCCATGAATTCAACTAGTCCTTTTTCATATTGCTTCATCATTGCAGTTCCTTTTAATAGGTGAAGTAAATGAATTTTAATACCTTGGATATCAAGTTTAGCTACTTCCATCGCAGTTTCCATCATCATTTCTGGAGTTTCAAGAGGTAACCCATTAATAATATGCGAGCAAATACGGATGTTGTGCTTTCTTAATTTTTCTACGCCTTCTACGTAAGTTTTATAATCATGTGCACGATTAATAATATTTGCAGTTTTTTCGTGAACTGTTTGTAATCCTAATTCAACCCATAAATAAGTTCGTTTATTTAAATCTGCAAGATACTCAACTACATCATCTGGTAGACAATCGGGTCTTGTTGCGATTGATAAACCTACTACACCTTCTTGCTCTAAAATTGGTTCGAACTTTTGTTTTAATACTTCTACAGGTGCATGAGTATTTGTGTATGCTTGGAAATAGCCTAAGTATTTTCCGTTTTGCCATTTCTCATGCATTTTATCTTTTATCTTATGAAATTGAGTTACAACATCTTCAGCTCGATCTCCTGCAAAGTCTCCCGAACCAGATGCGCTACAAAAAGTACAACCTCCAAATGCAACTGTACCATCTCGATTTGGACAATCAAATCCAGCGTCGATTGAAACTTTAAAAACTTTTTCGCCAAATTGTTGTCTTAAGTGATAATTCCACGAATGATATCTTTTATGATCTATTGTATATGGAAAAGGATTGTTTTTTGTCATTCCTCATCCCTCCCTTAATTTAAGTCAATATTATCGATTTTATCATGCAATAAAAAGAAAACCAAATGGAAAAACCTTTCTTATTTGTAAAGAAATAATTGTACTCTGATTGAAAGGTTCGGAAATACTATCCTTGAGGTAACCTACATATCGGATACTTCATTAAAGTCTCAAAGGAGGTATTTTCTTGGGAATAACTGATCGCAATTTCGGACAAGAACAAGTACAACAAGCGAAACAAGCCTATGATTATGCAGTGCAACAATTAGAGATTGGCATGCGACAAGAGCATTTTAACGGAATCGAATATTCCGAAGCACAGGCAGGGCTTGAGCAAGCAATTATGCAATTAGAAAAAGTTGAAAACCTTGCAAATTTAGAAAATAGAGATGAATTTAATCGTTTACGTAGACAATTAACACAGCTACAACATCAAATGATCATTACTCCGCACTAAAAGGAGAGTAGAATATGCAAGAATACGTTCAAGAATATGTGATCCTTGGGAGGAAATCAAAAATGGTTAAAAAGAAATCAAAAAGTAACAATCCTGAACAAACAACAAAGAATAAAACGAAAACAGAATTCTCAGGCGAACTTTCAGCAGTGGATCAAGTTAAAATAAATAACTCTAAAAAAGGTCAACCACAGAGATCAAAGCAAGGGTAAGGTAGAAAAGGGAATAGGGAGTTAAAGAAAGGGAAGGCATGCCTTCCTTTTTCTGTTCATTTGGTAATTTTAGGGGTTAAATTGAACTTTTCTAGTATCTTCTAGGTTTTTTGGCCTTCTTATCTATCTCCACTTAATGCGTGCCTCTTGAAACTAGGAAGATTCTCCTCTACAATTAATAAGTTAACGAGATAAAAATAGATAAAAAGGGACAGCTTTGAGGGGAGTACGGGATGCCAAAAAAACTATGGTTTTTGTTAATCGGTATGATTTTAAATGTAACAGGTAATTCTTTTTTATGGCCATTCAATACAGTATACATCCATATATATTTAGGAAAGTCCTTGTCTGTTGCGGGGCTTATTTTAATGTTTAATTCATTGGCCGGAGTATTTGGTAATATGCTAGGTGGCTGGCTTTTTGATAAATTTGGGGGATATAGGTCAATCCTTACTGGTATTAGTATTACGTTTTTGTCGATAGTAGGTTTAGTTATTAATCATTCTTGGACGTATTACAGTTGTTTCTTCGTAATATTAGGATTTGGTGTTGGTATTGTATTTCCAGCAATGTATGCAATGGTTGGAGCAGCATGGCCAGAGGGAGGTCGTAAAGCTTTTAATGCAATTTATGTAGCTCAAAATTTAGGTGTGGCGATTGGTACGGCTCTAGGTGGAGTTGTTGCGGCCGCTAATATTAATTATATTTTCTCCGCTAATTTGCTATTATATATTATTTTCTTCTTAGTAGCTTTATTTGGATTTAGAGATATTGGTGAACCAAAACAATTAAATGAAACTCATGTAGAAAAAGCAGAAAAACAAAAATTTTCATTTACTCCTTCAATGAAGGCTCTGATGATTGTTTGTGTTGCGTATGTTTTATGTTGGTTAGTTTATGTTCAATGGCAAACTACGATTGCTTCAGAAATGCAAAATCTTCACATTGGATTAAAAAAATATAGTCTTTTATGGACTGTAAATGGTGCGCTTATCGTCTTAGCACAACCAATCGTATCTACTGCGATACGAAAATTTGAGTTAAGTATGAGAAAGCAAATGTTGTATGGTATTGGTTTCTTTATTGCTTCGACTATTCTTGTGAGTACTGCAGATCATTTCTCAATGTTTATGACAGGAATGATCATTTTAACGATAGGAGAAATGTTTGTCTGGCCTGCAGTACCGACTATTGCAAATATGCTTGCTCCAAAAGATCGTATAGGAATGTATCAGGGGATTGTAAATAGTGCAGCGACGGTTGGAAGAATGCTTGGACCTGTAATTGGAGGAGCACTTGTTGATACTTTTAATATGAGGGTATTATTTATCATATTAGTTGTTTTCTTATTAATAAGCATGGTCTTCTCTGTGCTCTATGAAAGATTAGCCAAAAAAGTAGTAAAAGCTGAAAATCAAACTTTTGCTTCTTAAAAAATAGGCTATGTATAATTGACCTTTTTCTTTGGTTATAATAAAATGGTATAAATTAAATCTAAATGATCGGCTATGATTGGGAATAGTAGTGAATATGAAGAGGTTTAGAGAGTTGACGGGTGGTGAAAGTCAATCCATTCTATTCATGAACTCGCCCATAAGCCACATTTGTGAACGGTTTTAACCAAGTAATAAATGTCGTGTTCCACGTTACGGAAACAAGTGAATGTATTTTTACATTAATTTGGGTGGTACCGCGGGAAATCCTCTCGTCCCTTTTGGGATGGGAGGATTTTTTTATTTGTAGACCGCGAAGACCACAGCCGAGCCATTTATACATGAAAAAAGGAGGCAATAATATGAGTTTTAATCATGGTACTATTGAACAGAAATGGCAAAAGTATTGGTTAGAAAATAAAACGTTTAAAACAACTGACGATACAAGCAAGCCGAAATTTTATGCACTTGATATGTTCCCTTATCCATCTGGAGCGGGATTACATGTAGGTCATCCAGAAGGGTACACAGCTACTGATATCCTTTCAAGAATGAAAAGAATGCAAGGCTATAATGTACTTCATCCAATGGGTTGGGATGCATTTGGTCTACCTGCAGAACAATATGCATTAGATACAGGGAATGATCCAGCTGAGTTTACTGAAAAGAATATTAATACTTTCCGTAATCAAATTCAGGCACTAGGATTCTCATATGATTGGGATCGTGAAATTAATACAACTGATCCTAATTATTACAAATGGACTCAATGGATTTTCCTAAGAATGGTTGAAAAAGGATTAGCTTATGTAGATGAAATCCCAGTTAACTGGTGCCCAGCTCTTGGTACAGTTTTAGCTAATGAAGAAGTAATCAATGGGAAAAGTGAGCGCGGTGGACATCCGGTAGAGCGTCGTCCAATGAAGCAATGGATCTTAAAAATCACAGCTTATGCTGATAGATTATTAGAAGATCTAGAAGAATTAGATTGGCCTGAAAGCTTAAAAGAAATGCAACGTAACTGGATTGGCCGTTCAGAAGGTGCTGAAGTTTACTTTAATGTTGATGGATTCGATGAAAAAGTAACAGTATTTACAACACGTCCTGATACATTATTCGGTGCAACTTATGTTGTATTAGCTCCAGAACATGATTTAGTTAAAAAAATTACAACAGCTGGTCAAAAAGACGCTGTCGAAGCATACATCGATTCAGTTAAATCGAAAAGTGATCTAGAGAGAACGGATTTAGCGAAGGATAAAACAGGTGTTTTCACAGGAGCATATGCAATTAATCCTGTAAATAACGAAAAGCTTCCAATTTGGATTGCTGATTATGTACTTGCAAGCTATGGAACTGGTGCAGTTATGGCAGTACCAGGACATGATGAGCGCGATCACGAATTTGCAGTTAAATTTAAATTACCAATCGTTGAAGTTGTTGAAGGTGGAGACGTTCAAAAAGAAGCTTATGCTGGAGATGGCAAACATGTTAACTCTGATTTCTTAAACGGTTTAAATAAAGTAGAAGCACTTGAAAAAATCATCGAATGGTTAGATTCTTCAAAAGCAGGTGAGAAAAAAGTTACGTATCGTCTACGCGATTGGTTATTCTCTCGTCAAAGATATTGGGGTGAGCCAATTCCAGTCATTTTCTGGGAAGATGGTACTATGACAGTTGTTCCTGATGAAGAATTACCGTTAATTCTTCCGAAAACAGAAGATATTCGCCCAAGTGGTACTGGAGAGTCACCATTAGCAAATATTTCTGAATGGGTTAATGTGGTTGATCCAGTAACAGGTAAAAAAGGAAGACGTGAAACAAATACAATGCCGCAATGGGGCGGAAGCTGCTGGTATTACTTACGTTATATTGATCCAAATAATAACGAAGCAATCGCCGATTCTGAATTACTAAAGCATTGGTTACCAGTTGATGTATACATTGGAGGAGCGGAGCATGCAGTTCTTCACTTACTATACGCTCGTTTCTGGCATAAATTCCTTTATGATTTAGGTGTAGTTCCTACAAAAGAGCCATTCCAAAAACTTTTCAACCAAGGAATGATCTTAGGTGAAAATAATGAAAAAATGTCTAAGTCTAAAGGAAACGTTGTAAACCCTGATGATATCGTTGCTAGCCACGGTGCTGATACATTACGTTTATATGAAATGTTCATGGGGCCATTAGATGCATCAATCGCTTGGTCAGAAAATGGATTAGATGGTTCCCGTCGCTTCTTAGATCGAGTATGGCGTTTATTTGTTACTGATAGTGAAGAGCTTTCAGATAAAATTGTAGAAGGCGTTACTTCTAGCAGTCTTGAAAAAACATATCACCAAACAGTAAAAAAAGTAACAGAGGACTTTGAAGGTTTACGCTTTAATACTGCAATTTCACAAATGATGGTGTTTATTAACGAAGCATATAAAGTAGACCAATTACCAAAAGAAATGGTAGAAGGTTTTGTAAAATTAATAGCACCAGTTGCTCCTCACATTGGTGAAGAACTTTGGAGTAAGCTAGGTCATAGTGATTCAATTGCATATGCTACATGGCCAGCATACGATGAAGCTAAGCTTGTAGAAGACGAAATTGAAATCGTAGTACAAATTAATGGTAAAGTAAAAGCGAAATTACTTGTTGCAAAAGATGCTTCTCGTGAGCAAATGGAGCAAATTGCATTATCAGACGATGCAGTTAAGGAACAAGTTGAAGGTAAAACTGTTCGAAAAATCATTGCTGTACCAGGTAAATTAGTAAATATCGTTGCTAACTAAATAGTTTTTAGAAGGGGCAGTCTCATAAATCAGAAAAACTGACACATGAGCGCCCCTTTTTTTTATTGGAATATTTTGGTGTATATAAATCTAAGGTTTAACGATTTAAGAGAATATAGTGGGGATTTCGAAAAGTTACTAATTGGTTTTTATTGTGATCACGAACCATTTGGAATAGCACCTGCAAATTACAAAAAAGGCGAGTATTACATAAAGGTTAAGACGGGTATAGATTAATTAGCAGATGAACTAGACAAATCTATTAATTTAATTAAAAGTAATTGATTGCGTCGTTTTAATATACTGTTTATAATCTATAAAGATTAAAAAAATAGAAATATTTGGAATTACTAAACACGAAAGATGTGAAAAATTTGTAGTATTGCCATACTGTATATAATTGCAGTGGTTTTATTAAAAGTATTTGTAGATTTAACACAATTACAAAATACAATCTTATATCTATTATTTTGTATCTTTGTAGCATTTAACTTTATAACAAGAACAAAAAAAAGAAAAAGGGTTCGTTACAGGAGATGAAATCGTAACGGATTCAACTCATATAAAAGCTAGTGCGATCGCGGGTACGATACAACTCCTATTCATCATGGCTTAAAGGAATTAAAAATTACAGGCTATATTAGCCCAATTAAAAATGAAACAGCTTTTAACACGATGTCCTATCATGAATTTAATATAACAACGAAACAGACACATATATTTGTCCTAATCAGAAGGAACTTCCATTTACTCATTTAAAGAAAAGTAAAGGACAATACGCCAAAATCTATTCCGCAAAAAGTTAAGGAGTGCAAAATTTGTCCATTTCGAGAAAGGTGCTTTGGAAAAATTGGAAGCAAAAGAACTATTTCACGTCCAATTGCACATGAATTAAGTGAAGCAAATCTAGAAAGAGCAAAGACAGATGAATATAAACGGATTCAAAGACAAAGACGTGTGTGGTGTGAAGGAACATTTGGGACGATGAAAACAAAGCATAATCTATATAAAACTTATAAGAGAGGCATTCAAAAAATTCTTGAACAATGCCTCTTTTCGGCGTTGGCTTTGAACTTTAAAAGAAGGGTTAAAGTAATAAATTAGATTGAAGTACAGGTGATAAGAATAAGTTAAAATGACGAATTAGCCAAAAAAGACAAAATGGGAATGGAGTAAATCTCCATTCCCATTTTGTCAACAGCCCCATATTGCTGGCGCTTTTAGTGTTTTTAGGAGGTAAGCTACGCATAATAACATATTTAACCAGTGAAACGTACTTTTTGCATAGTAAATAATTAGTTGATAATATGTTGCTATAAAGAAAGGATGAGCAATGATGAATACGATTTCTGCAAATGAAGTTAAAGAGCGTTTAGAATCAGGAGAAACGCTATTTTTAGTAGATGTACGAGAGGATTATGAGGTTGAGTATGGGAAAATTCCAGAAGCAGTTCATATTCCAATGGGGCAAATTCCTAGCAAATTAGATGTTTTTAATAAAGAATTTGAATACATTTTTATTTGTAAGGCAGGCGTTCGTAGTGAGAATGTTTGTGAGTACTTAAATGAGCTAGGCTATAAGGCGACCAACATGGAAGGTGGAATGATGGCCTGGGAAGGCGAAATCAAATAAAAAAATTTATCTTTATCGCTATTTTGTCCACCTACTGAAATCCAACGTTTTTGTTGGATTTTTTTACTTATTTGGTTTAATTTAGGCTAATGTTTTTTGGTATAAGGAATATTAAGACGTGAGTTGTGACATATATTAAAGTAGAACCTCATATATTTTTTCATTGAGGTCTTTGCTTGTTAGAAAGGAGGGGGTTGATTTGCCTAAAACATTAAAAATTGATATTACCGATAAAATAATTGGTAAATTTAAAGATGGGCATATGGAGTTGTATTCTTCAAAGTATTTAATTGGAAAGTTTTACTTTAAAGATTTAAAACAATCTTTCCAATTGGCAGATGGATATGTTGAAGAGGATGGACGATTTTATTTATTAGTGAACTTGCAACACGAACAATCGAACGCTCGCCTTTGACCTTAATTTAGGGACGGTGGATTTGTGCCAAAGAAAAATATAATAATTGAAAAGCATAAGTTAAAACTAGAAAATCAGTTTGATTGTTTTTTGAATAGAACTATGGCTATAACCTTGAGAAATAACAGTCTAACTTTTATTAAATTTCTTATGAATCAATCCTTATGCTTTTCTATATTTAAAAATTATAGGACCTAGCGAAAAAATGTATTCGTTCGGTCCTTTGTTTATTTCTTAAAAAATCGTTTGAGAATATTCCGCAGCCGAAGCTCCTGCTAATCTACCAGTTACTAAAGCTGCAGTTATGTTATAGCCACCAGTGTAACCGTGAATATCTAATATTTCTCCGCAAAAATAAAGACCATTCATGATTTTAGATGACATTTCTTTTGGATGAACTTCCTTTGTTGAGACGCCACCGCCTGTCACGAATGCTTTTTCAATTGAAAGAGTTCCGTTTACTACAAATGAAAAGCCCTTAAATAATTGGACAAGCTCTCTTAATTTCATCGTAGCAATTTCATTACAAGGAGTTGCCTCATCAATTCCACATTTTGAAAGTAGAAATAGTAAATATCTTTCAGGTACATAACCTTTAAGAACGTTCTTAATCGCCTTTTTAGGTTCTTCTTTTAGAATACTGTTTACGTCTTGAAATAGTGATTCCTCGTTTTGCTCTGGGAAACAATCAATCGCCATCGATACATTTTTTGTTTTAAACTTCTGTTGTACTTTATATACAAATTGGCTACAACGTAATGCGGCAGGACCGGAAATTCCAAAATGAGTAAAAAGCATGTCCATTTTATGGGCTATTACTTTTTTGCCTTTTGGATTTAATACACTTAATTCGATGTCTCTTAAAGCAAGGCCCTGTAATGATTTATTTTGAATAAAATCTTCACTTGAAGTAATAGGTACTTCTGTCGGAAAGAGTTCTGTTATTGTATGACCAGCTTTTTTTGCCCAAGCATATCCGTCACCTGTCGAACCTGTGTGTGGAACAGATTTACCCCCTACTGCAAGGACAACACTTTTTGAGTGAATGATTGTTTGATCATCCAATATTATTCCTACTACTTTACCATCTTCATAGAGTACGTCTTTAACAGTTCTATTGGTCTGAATATCTACATGATGTTTTTTTAGTTTTTGCATTAATGCATTTAATACTGATTTTGAGTCATTTGATACAGGAAACATTCTCCCGTGATCCTCTTCTTTTAATGCGACTCCCATGTTTTCAAAAAACTGTATGATATCCTCGTTATTATATAGAGAGAATGCGCTATATAAAAATCGACCATTTCCAGGTATATGTTTAATCACTTCCTCTATAGGTAATCGGTTTGTTACGTTACAACGACCACCACCTGATATAAGGAGTTTTTGTCCTAATTTTGTTCCTTTTTCTAGTAAAAGTACTTTAGCTTTGTTTTCTGCAGCACTAATTGCGGCCATCAGACCAGAAGTTCCGCCACCGATTACAATTACGTCATAAACCATTATTTCACTACTTTCGTTACAATTTTCTTTAAGTAAGTTTACCATTATTTCAAATAAGCTCCAACTTCTTATCATTTTTTAATTTTTTCTTTTTATATGATATGGTAAGATAGATTAGTTAGTTTGATCGAGAATTGGTAGGAGGCAGTTTATGTCAGATTCAAAATTGCTACGAGGTACCTTCATATTAACTGCTGGTACATTTTTAATAAAATTTCTAGGAATGATTTACACATTCCCTTTTTATGCGTTAGTTGGTTCAAAAGGGTCTGCATTATATAATTATGGTTACGTTCCATATACATTGTTCATCAGTATAGCTACTGCAGGTGTTCCGTTAGCTGTAGCAAAGTTCGTTTCGAAGTACAATGCGATTGAAGAATATGAAACAAGTAGAAGGCTTTTTCATGCAAGTCAGCTACTCCTTATATGTACAGGGATTTTTTCGTTCTTAACGTTATATATCATTGCACCTTACATTGCACCTCTTATGATTCCAAAGGATTCAAAAGGTAATAGTGTAGAAGATGTAGTTACAGTTATGCGAATCGTAAGTACTGCATTAATATTAGTACCTTCTCAAAGTTTATATAGAGGTTTTTTCCAAGGGCATCAATCAACAGGCCCAACTACTGTCTCTCAGTTAATTGAACAAATTGTACGTATTGTATTTACTCTAGTTGGAAGTTATATCATTCTAAAATTTATGGGTGGAACAATTACTCAAGCAGTAGGCTTATCGACGTTTGCAGCTACAATTGGTGCTGTAGGTGGAATTTTAAATTTACTATGGTATTGGAGAAAGCGAAAAGTTCATTTAGATGAACTTCTTCCAAAATCAAAAGGATTAATTCATCCTAGTAAAATAGAAATGTTTAAAGAATTATTTTCTTATTCAATTCCATATGTATTTGTTGGACTTGCTATCCCGTTATATCAATTAGTGGATCAGTTTACTTACAATAGGGCAATGGAAGCAATTGGATTAAAAGAGATTGCAGAGAATACTTATGTAATGTTTTCATACACAAGCCACAAACTAGTAATGATTCCAGTTTCATTAGCAACGGCATTTGGTTTAACACTTGTTCCTGCTATAACTGAAGCATTCGTAAATAACAATCATAAAAAGCTTCAAAGTCAAATTACTCAAACCTACCAGGTTGTATTCTTTCTAACTCTTCCTGCTGTAGTAGGCATATCAGTTTTGGCTGAACCGATTTATAGTGCTTTTTATCAAAAAAGTACACTTGGTGGAAGTATACTAGGTTTTTATGCTCCAGTAGCTTTATTGTATTCACTTTTCACAGTAAATGTAGCAATCTTACAAGGTTTAGATAAACAAAAATATGCGATTATTGGTTTAATAGGCGGAGTAATTTTAAAAATTATTTTAAATGTACCATTAATTTATGTATTTAAAACATATGGAGCGGTATTAGCGACCGCATTAGGCTATTTATTTTCAATCGTATACAATTTCTATTATATTCGTAAAAACGCGCAGTTCTCTTTCAATAAAATGTTTAGAAGAATTATCTTTATGATTATCTTATCTGGTATTATGGCCGGTGCGGTTTATGCTGTAGAATACTTATTAGGATTCTGGTGGACTTATAAAGATGGTCGAATGATCTCAATGTTCCTTGTCATCATTGGAGCAATTGTAGGGGCTATTGTTTATTTAGGTGTTGCATACAAATTAAACTTATTTGAAGTTATTTTAGGAGCTCGTTTAAAGAATCGTTTTAAGTTTGGAAAAAGAGGATAAAAATATATGGTGAACCTTCTTTTGTAATGGTTCACCTTTTTTTACACAAAAAGAATGTATAAATTGAGAGCGGAGAAGAACAACGACGTAGAAGCCAAAGTATAAATGCAACTACGCCTCTGACTTCGTTAAAAAAGCTCGCTGATCAGCGAGTTTTCTTAAACTTTTATTTAGAGAAAGAAAAGGTGCTAATTAATGAGAATTGATAAAATTTTAGCCAACATGGGATATGGCAGTAGGAAAGAAGTAAAGTCTTTACTAAAACAAGGTGTTGTAAAAGTTGGAGATAATATTGTAAAAAGCCCAAAAGAGCATGTTGATATTGAACACGAAGTTGTAACGGTAAATGGTGAAGTAGTAGAGTATAAAGAGTTTGTTTATTTAATGATGAACAAACCCCCAGGTGTTATATCTGCCACTGAAGATTCTGAACATGAAACTGTAATTGGATTATTAGAATATGAAGATATCATTTTCGAGCCATTTCCAGTTGGACGTTTAGATAAAGATACTGAAGGTTTGTTATTAATTACGAATGATGGCCATTTGGCACACCAATTACTTTCTCCAAAAAAACACGTGCCAAAGAAGTATTATGCAACGATTGATGGAGTAGTAACCGAAGATGACATAAAAGCATTTGAAAAAGGTGTAACACTAGAGGATGGTTATTTAACGAAACCTGGATATTTAACAATTCTTAAATCCGGAGAAGAATCTGAGATCGAATTAGTTATTATGGAAGGGAAATTCCATCAAGTTAAAAGAATGTTTGAAGCTGTAGGAAAGAAAGTTACTTACTTAAAAAGACTAGAGATGGGTCCTTTAAAGTTAGATGAAGATTTAGAGTTAGGTGAATATCGAGAACTGACTGACGAAGAAATTGACCTTTTAAAGTCGGTTAACGAAGAGAAATAAATTGTTACTTAGGAATCGGTAAAGATGAATCAAAATGTAAACAGAAAGTTTAAATGGATATCACTAATCTATTCCAAATAGAACGCCAAAAGAAAAACAAAAACCCTTGATTAGACGTCAGACAAGACAATCATAGGTTTTTGTTTTTCTTTTTTTACGAAGAAGCTTTTACTTTTTTCCCTGTTACGGCCCATTTTCCCCTACTTGGACTATAAACTAGATTATTAAACTCTAAAATGTTTAAATCTCGTTGGATTGTTCTAGGTGTAATACCAAACTCCTCCACTAGGTCTTTTGTAGAAACGGTGCCATTTTCACTAATATACATGTAAATGGCTTTAATTCGAGTCAGCATTCGAGAAGTTCCAGAATTCAAAAAACCACTCCTTTACCTACCGCATTGTTTCATAACAGGTTAGTTAAGTATTTTACTAGTTAAGCTTATATTTTCATTTTACTCTTTTTCAGTAGTTTCATAACGAAATTTATGAAAATAATACAAAAATTTAATGAAAATTTGCGCAAACGTAATCATTTTGCAAGTTTAACGTAATATATTCTACAAAGAGTGTCATATTCCTTCTTTTTTCGTTCCATTTATTAATAAATTATGTTTAAATTTTAAAAGATGATAAACTATTTATATTAAAGGAGGTAGTTCTATGACACATATTAATTGGATGGAAGAAGTTTTAAAACGTAAAGAAGATTTTTTAAAGCAAACGATTGAACTTCTTAATATTGAAAGCGTTTATGATGAAGCGACAATTACAAAAGAAGCACCTATGGGTAAAGGGATTAATGAAGCACTTACATACATGTTAAATTTAGGTGAAAAAGACGGGTTTATCCCCAAAAATGTTGATGGATATGCTGGCCACTTAGAAATGGGAAGCGGCGATGAACTAGTAGGAATTCTTTGTCACTTAGATGTTGTACCTGCTGGAGATGGCTGGTCACATGATCCATTTGATGCAATTATTAAAGATGGAAATATTTATGCACGAGGCGCAATTGATGATAAGGGTCCTACAATGGCTGCTTATTATGCAATGAAAATTGTTAAAGAATTAGGTTTACCAATTAACAAACGCGTACGTATGATTCTTGGAACAGATGAAGAAAGCCAATGGCGTTGTGTTGATCACTACTTTGAAAAAGAAGAAATGCCAACAATGGGCTTTGCACCTGATGCAGATTTCCCAATTATTTACGCTGAAAAGGGAATATTAGATATTAATTTCAAACAAATGCAGTTAAAAGAAGATAACGAGAGTCAATATAAATTGATTTCATTCTCTTCAGGTAGAAGAGTAAATATGGTACCTGATTATGCAAAAGCTATTATTTCAGGACCAAACTTTGATCAAGATGCATTTACAAAACATATTAGTGAGCTAGGCTGTAAAGCTCAAGTTTCTGAAGAAAATGGAAACCAAGTTTTAACAGTAGAAGGCCTTTCAGTACATGGGATGGAACCTGATAAAGGTAAGAATGCGGGTATTGCATTAGCAAGCTTCTTAAATCTATTTGAATTTAATGTGAATGCTGATCGATTCTTAAAGTTTATTGTTGAAAACTTCAAAGGTGACTCTCGTGGTAAAAACATGGGTGTTGCGTTTAATGATGATATTACTGGAGATTTAACAATTAATTTAGGAATTATGCAATACGAAGAAAATAATGGTGGTTCATTTGGGTTAACTTTGCGTTATCCAGTGACAACTGATATTGACTTTGTTATTTCAACACTAACTGAACGTGGAAGTAAATATAGCTTTGAATTTAATGAAATTAAAAATTCTAAGCCTCACCATGTTCCAAAAGATCACCCATTGATTCAAACTTTACAAAAAGTATATGAAGAGCAAACGGGTGAGGAAGCAACATTGTTAACAATCGGTGGTGGCACATATGCACGTTCATTAAGTGCAGGTGTAGCTTTTGGCCCATTATTCTTAGGAAAACCGGAAGTAGCTCATCAAAAAGACGAATATGCTGAAATTGATGATTTATTAAAAGCAATTGCAATTTATGCACAGTCGATTGCTGAGTTAGTTAAGTAATAATAGTTTTGATTGATTAAACGACTCGATTTTTTGAGACAATAAGGTAATTCGAGCGTTTTTCGTCAATAAGGGGAGAAAATTTCCTCCCCTTTTTTATGTATTTTTTTAGGAGTTGAGAATTTTTGAATACATTACAAGCACGTAAAAATAGCATCTTACTTATTTTTAAGGGCTATTATTTTTGTTTATTTTTTGCAATAGGATCGCTAGGACCTTTACTTTCTTCATACTTTAAAAATGTGTTGGATTTATCAACTTCACAAATTGGAATATTAATGTCTCTAACACCAATCGTTGCTATTTTTTCGCAACCTCTTTGGGGAATGGTTAGTGACATGACGCTTAATCCTAAAAGAATGTTGCTTATAGCGCAAATCTCCACAATCGCAATTGCACTTTTCTATTCTACAATCACTTCGTATGGCATGCTTTTATTTGTTGTCATCATGTTATCAATGACACAAAGTGCTTTAATTCCTCTTTCTGATAGTATTGCACTGAATTATGTCCAAAAAATTGGTGGGAATTATGGAGCTATTCGTTTATATGGCTCAATTGGTTTTGCATTTGCTGTATTAGTTTCGGGAAGATTAGCTGAAGTTTTTGGTTTAGTCATTATATTTTTTGTATTTGCTTTTTGTATTCTAGTTGGCTTAGGTATTTCAATTTTTATACCTAACGCTATGACAATTAGCAAAAGGGAGCCAATCTTAAAAGGAGTCCCGATTTTGCTATCTAATAAAAGATTTTTATTATTTTTAATTTGTGCCTTTTTAGTTTTTGGACCAATTAGTGCAAATAATACTTACTTCGGTTTATATATTCAATCTTTAGGTGGAACATTAACAGGTGTTGGTATTGCATTTCTAATTTCTGCAGGTAGTGAAGCACCATTTTTGCAAGTGGCTAAGAGATTAATTAATCGTTTTGGGATATATAATATATTAATTGCAACTGCTTTAGTATCGGCTTTAAGATGGTATTTTTATTTTACGAATCCGCCGATTTCAATTCTTTTTATATCTTGTCTTACGCAAGGACTATCGGTTGGATTATTTATTCCTGCAGCGCTCCAGTTTGTAAGAGATCAAGCACCGGATTCTTTAAAAGCAACGGCTGTTACAATTTATTCTGGTTTAGGCTTAGGGATGGGAGAATGGTTCTGTACTTTCATAAGTGGATTTATATCAGAAGCATTTTCAATTAAAGCAATTTATATTTTATTCGGTTCTCTTAGTATAGTTGCCGTTGGAATCATGCAATACTTAAAAAAGGATTCTAACATAAAAGATAAAAAGGAGATTGCGTAATTTGAGTGAACATTATTTTCTTGCTGTTCCATTGCCAATACAAATAAAAGAAATTTTAGATGATTATTCAAAAAGATGGTTTAAAAAATTACCATTAAAGAAATGGACTTTTAAAGATGATTTTCATATTACTTTATCATTTTTAGGTCCAGTTACATATACAAAAAGTGTAGAGCTTATGGATCAATTACAAAAAGAGCTTTACGATTTTAAAAGTTTTGATTTATCGATCCATCAATTAGGTATTTTTGGGAGTAAAGTACAGCCCCGTGTATGGTGGTTTGGTTTAGAGAATAGTGTTGAATTAATGGAGTTACAAAATCGAATTAGTAAGATATGCGAAGAAAGCGGTTTTTCAATTGATAACCGACTATATAATCCACATATTACAATTGCAAAGAAATATAATGATAGGTTCGATAAAGAATTTGAAATCCCACTTAGCTGGGAAGAAGAACCTTTAAAGTTCAAAGTGAATGAAGTCATTTTATATAAGATTCAACCTTCTCAAAAACCAAGTTACCTTATAGCTGAATCCATTACATTAAAGTAGATGTATATTATTTAAAATCTTGAACAAATTGGTTAGATATAAGAAATATTTAAAGAAACGAACGAATACTTTCAGAAGAAAGCATGAAAGTGGAATGGTAACAACATTTTTGTTTTGAATCCATTTTAACTCTTTGTGAATATACTAATCATATCGATTTAATAAATAACGAAAATGCTAAGTTATATGTAAAAGTTTTAAATTTATAGTCTGGATGGTGAATAGCGTTGTTTCATATTAAAAGGGCTTTTGAAGCTTATATAGATGGATTTCAAGAAATAACAATGATTATTCCCAAATCGAACAAACATACAGTGCAGTCATATTTTGAACTAATTGAAGAGGAGGGTCGGAAAACTCGACTTCCTGTCGTATCTCGAATAGAGTTTGATCGTTTTTTTAAATATACGGTTTTGACTACTGAGGTCCTTTTGTTAGAAAAAAAGTATGAGATTGAAGATGAATTTGGTATCCGCACAGATTTACAAGTAGGTGGAGTTATTCGTTCGAAGGACTTTGATGAAAAGTATGCCTATGATGGAGAGGATTTAGGTGCGGTTTACACAAATAAATCTACACAATTTAAATTATGGGCACCTACTGCTTCTAAGGTTAAGTTAAGAATTTATCAAGAATATGGTGAAGAAGAGAAGTTTACTGAAATGTTTATGGAACGTGATGGAAAAGGGACATGGAAAACAGTAATCGATTGTGATTGTGACGGTTTAGTTTATAATTTTTTAGTATGTGTGAATCTGATTTGGCGAGAAGCTGTTGATCCATATGCAAAAGCAGTTACTATAAACGGTAAACATAGTGTAGTGATTGATTTATCAAAGAGTAGCAAAGTTAGTAAGGTAAATGGTACATCACCAAGTAAGTATACAGATTGTATTATTTACGAAGCTAGTATTCGAGATTTTACTTCACATCCACTTAGTGGGATTCAAAAAAAGGGAACTTTTCAAGGATTTCATGAAAAAGATACGATGTACAATGGTTTTTCAACAGGTTTGGATTATATATGCAAACTAGGAGTTACACATATTGAATTATTACCATTTTTTGATTTTGAAGGAATAGATGAAACTAACCCTTTCCAAAGCTATAATTGGGGCTATAACCCATTGAATTTCAATTCACCAGAAGGTAGTTATAGTTTAAAACCGAATGAACCAATCGAAAGAATCAATGAATTAAAGAAACTTATTTCAGTTTATCATGAAAATGGAATACGGATTATTATGGATGTTGTTTATAATCATGTTTATGAATTACAAACTAGCTCATTTGAAAAAATTGTACCGGGCTATTATTTTAGACAAGATGAACGTGGTTTACCATCGAATGGAACAGGAGTTGGGAATGACTTTGCATCTGAAAGATTGATGGCTAGACGATTTATTCTACAATCAATAAAATATTGGACGAAAGAATATGACATTGATGGGTTTAGGTTTGATTTAATGGGAATATTGGATACGGATACAATGAATGAAATAGTAACTGAACTGACTATTTTAAAACCAGAAATAATCATTTTTGGAGAAGGTTGGGATTTAAATACATCATTAAGTCCATCTTCTCGAAAAGCAACAATAAATCAAAGTCATCAACTATCAATGGTTGGGTTTTTTAATGATAAATTTCGCGATGGAATAAAAGGAAGTACTTTCTCCTTTCAAGAAATTGGGTTTATACAAGGTAATAATATTCATAATGAATACTTGTCCGATTTACTTTTAGGTAGTGTTGGGATTAATAAACAAGTAAATTTATTTAAAGAGCCATATCAATCGATAAATTATGTGGAATCACATGATAATCACACGATGTGGGACAGATTAAAGCTTTCCAATCAGAAAGAGAATGAGGAAATACTAAAGAAAAGGCACTTACTTGGAACAAGTATTGTATTATTTTCATTTGGTGTACCTTTTCTGCATAGTGGCCAGGAATTTTTTCGAACTAAAAAGGGAATCGAAAACAGTTATAATTCAGGCGACACAATAAATAGTATTGATTGGGCGAGAGCAGAACGTGAAGCATCATCGGTTGAAATTGTTAAAGACTTTATCGCAATTCGAAAGCGCTTTAATAGTTTGCGTTTTTCTTTAAAAGAAGAAATAGAAAAGCATGTAACGCCTGTGAATATCCATCGAGATTTAATTGGATACCGAATTAGCGGATTAGAAGATATCGACCAAGTTAAAGAGATTATGGTGCTATTTCATAACGGTCTTTCAGATATTTATATTGATTTAGGAAATGAAGATGACAACTGGGAGTTTATATGGGATGGCCGTAATCATTATGTTAATAAAGGGATGAAAGTCGAAAGTAATAAATTACCAATGCCATCGCTTTCGACTGTTGTATTAGTAAAATACTAGCAACTACTTGCAGATTCTAATTAAACAATGTAAACTTGTAAAAGATGGCTTATTGCAGCTGATTGTAATAGGCTATCTTTCTTTTTGTAATAAAATAATTTTAAATACAAACATATATAACAACAAGGAACGGAAGAACAATGGATAATCATATACAAGAAATACTCGGAAAAGAATGGACAATCTCGCCAGCCGGTGGTTTTACTGGTGAAGCGTATATAGCAGAAAATAATGATAAGAGATTATTTCTAAAACGAAATTCTTCTCCTTTTTTAGCAGTTTTATCAGCAGCTGGCTTTGTTCCAAAATTAGTTTGGACTAGAAGACTAGAAAATGGTGATGTACTTACTGCACAAGAGTGGGTGATTGCACGTAGTTTAGAACCTTATGAGCTCTCTGCGAAAGGGGTTGCGCAATTTTTATACCGTATCCATTCTTCCAAAGAATTGTTATATATGTTAACGAAGCTAGGGATTCATCCTTTAGAACCTCAGGATTTACTGCAAACAATTGTAGGGAATCTTACTGAAGAGTTTACACAAAGCCAGATCATTGTAAAAGGTATTGAATATTTAGAGGAAAATATGCCATCTTTTGATTCAGAGGATTTAGTCGTTTGTCATAGTGATTTAAATCATCATAATTGGTTACTTACTGAGACAAATAACTTATATTTAATCGATTGGGATGAGGCAATCATAGCTGATAAAGCATTCGATTTGGGCATGTTTTTATTCACCTATGTAGAGCAGAACGATTGGGATAAATGGCTTCGAAATTACGGAATTAAATTAACTGAAGACTTATTAAATCGAATGACTTGGTATGTAGTAGCTCAAACAATCATTTGGATTAAATGGTATACTCTTCGTGAAAATGAAAAGCAGACTCAAAAAATGAAGAGTCTGCTAGAGAAGATATTAGCTTAAATAAAAATTTCCTCGGAAATTGTCATAAAGATTAAGAATAAGTATTAAAATCAGTTACCCATTGTGAGAGTTGATTTTGGTGGTTTGTAATGTGCTGATCTAAATCAGCAGAATACTTTCCAGACTGACTATAATAATAGACGTCATTTAACATGCTTTTTACATCATCTGTTATTTGGTCGTTCGTTAATAAGGATTGAACAAGTCTTTCTAATTGTTCACATTCTGAAATAGTTCCACAGCAATCAGATTGGTGATTCATTAAAATATCACGTAAAATTGTTAATTGATGCTCATGATTTAAAGGCATAAATTCACATCCTTTTTTTATTAAGTACACTTGAAATAGTTTGTGTTACAAGAAATGATTTTATACTTACGTTAATAACCGAGTGCCATCGTGCTTGGTTTTTTCTTTGAATAAATATAAATTGCAAAATCGAGAGGGAGTAAAATCTTATGAGATTAAGACATAAGCCAGGTGCGGCAGATCAAGTTAAACAAAATGCTCATTATGTAATTCCAAATCCGTCAGAACAAAAAGGGAAATGGAAAGAAGTTTTCCAAAATAATCAACCAATTCATATCGAAGTTGGTACTGGTAGAGGTCGTTTTATGGTCGGTATGGCAAAAGCCAATCCTCATATTAACTATATCGGAATTGAGAAATATACAAGTGTAATTTCTGATGCATTAGATAAATTAATTGAAGCTGAAGTTCCAAACTTGAAGTTATTAAATGTAGATGCTCAAAAATTAACGGATTTCTTTGAGGACGGAGAAATAGATCGAGTTTATTTAAACTTTTCTGATCCATGGCCAAAGGTTCGTCATGAAAAACGTCGACTAACATATAAAACATTCTTAAAAATGTATCAACAAATCTTGAAAAATGATGGGGAAATTCATTTTAAAACAGATAATCAAGATTTATTCGAGTTTTCAATCATGAGTATGGCGAACTATGGAATGACAATGCATTTCTTAAGCTTAGACCTTCATAATAGTGATTTTGAAGGAAATATTATGACTGAATACGAAGAAAAGTTCTCTTCAAAAGGTAACCGTATTTACCGAGTTGAAGCTGCTTATAGAAACTAATCTAATCAAAAGACTATCTTGATATCTTTATCAAGATAGTCTTTTTTTCTACAACACACGAAATTTTAATTGGAATCATTTACAGTATGAATTAAAAATGGTCTCATAGCCCCTGTAAATTGATCTAAAACGAATTTTCATTTCGTATTCCCTATTGTTCCCCTTCTTTTAGCCAATTCTTGCTCGTAAAATATTCAGTAAATTCGAAAAGTGGTATAATATTTAGGTGTAGTAAAAAAGAAGGGGGATAAGTATGGAACAGTTAAAAATTGGAACTTGTACAATTCAGTGGCTTACTGGAGGAAATACCCATTTGGATGGTGGAGCAATGTTTGGAGTAGTTCCAAAGGCACTTTGGTCAAAAAAATATATTGTTAATGAGAAAAACCAAATTCCTTTACGTACTGACCCGGTATTTATTCAAACAAATGGTTTAAATATTATCATTGATAGTGGCATCGGTGTTAATAAATTAAATGAAAAGCAAAAAAGAAATTTTGGTGTTACCGAGGATTCAGCGTTAGAAGAATCATTATCGAAGCATGGATTAAAACTAGACGATATTGATTATGTCATTATGACACATTTGCATTTTGATCATGCAAGTGGACTAACGAAATTTGAAAATGGCGGTTTCAAGCCAGTATTTTCGAATGCAAAAATTATTACGTCTCAAATTGAATGGGATGAGATGAGGAATCCGAATATTCGTTCAAGTAATACATATTGGAAAGAAAATTGGGAAGCAATTGGGCACCAAGTCATTGCATTTGAAAAAGAATATTCTTTAACAGATGAAATAACAATTATTCACACAGGTGGACATAGCGATGGGCACAGTATTATAAAAATTGAAACTGACGATGAGCTACTATTGCATATGGGGGATTTAATGCCTACACATGCACATCAGTCACCATTATGGGTTATGGCATATGATGATTACCCAATGACATCTATTTACGCAAAAGAAAAATGGGTTAATTATGGTCTGCAAAAAAAATCTTGGTTTACGTTCTATCATGACGATGTATTTAGAGCAATAAAATGGAGCGCTGAAGGACAAGTATTACAGTCAATCGAACGCTCCAAATAATTTGGCTATTTTGTTAAACAATTTGAGCTGAAATTAGCTCACCGTTTACAGCATTAATGATGAATGAATAGTTTGTAGTATCATTATCTGATTCTACTACTGTAAAACCACCTTCATAAACATCACCTTCATAATCAGGTAAATCTGCCCACTTTGGTTCTGAATGAATCCAAGTTCCAGTTACATTGCCATATGAAAGAAATACTGGTTTAATTGTTTTTAATGCTTTTTCTGCTGGAATATATTGTGAAGATAATTTTTTTTGTAAATATAGTCCACCAGCAACACCTAAACCTAAGCCAATTAAGACGCGTTTAAGTTTCATTTGTACCACCTCTATTTATGTATTATGCGCTTGAAAAAATATTCTACTACTTATCTTAGTCAAACCGGAGCAACATTTCAACGGTTAGCATTGGTATTATGTGTTATTTTTAGATAAAATAAAAAAAGAAGATATGTTTTGTACAGAGAGGAACTTTAATGATGAATCAAGACACTCTACAGCTTTTTAAATTTTTAACAGAATTACAAGGTGCACCAGGATTTGAGCATGAAGTGCGTCACTTCATGAGAAAAGAACTTGAAAAATATACAAATGAGATTGTGCAAGATCGTTTAGGAAGTATTTTTGGAGTTAAACGTGGAACTGAAGATGGACCTACTGTAATGGTGGCAGGTCATATGGATGAAGTTGGTTTTATGGTAACTCAAATTACAGAAAACGGGATGTTAAGATTTCAACCACTAGGTGGCTGGTGGAACCAAGTATTACTTGCTCAAAGAGTCCAAGTAATGACAGATCAAGGACCAGTTATTGGTGTGATTGGTTCAATTCCACCGCATTTATTAAGCGATGAGTTAAGAGCTAGACCAATGGATATGAAAAATATGCTAATCGATATTGGTGCAGATAACAAAGAAGATGCTCTAAATATTGGCATTCGTCCTGGGCAACAAATTGTACCTGTATGTCCTTTCACTCCTATGGCTAATGAGAAAAAAATCATGGCAAAAGCTTGGGATAATCGTTACGGTTGTGGACTTGCGATTGAATTATTAAAAGAAGTTCAAAACGAAACATTACCAAATATTTTATATTCAGGTGCTACTGTTCAAGAAGAAGTTGGACTTAGAGGGGCACAAACAGCTGCAAATATGATTAAACCTGATATCTTTTACGCACTAGATGCAAGCCCAGCTAATGATATGTCGGGATCGAAATCTGAGTTCGGTCAATTAGGTAAAGGTGTTTTATTACGAATTTTAGACCGTACGATGGTTACCCATAAAGGAATTCGTGAATTCATTTTAGATACTGCAGAAACGAATAATATTCCTTACCAATATTTTGTATCACAAGGCGGAACAGATGCTGGACGAGTACATGTTTCAAACGATGGCGTACCATCTGCTGTAATTGGTATCTGCTCTCGTTATATTCACACTGCGGCGTCAATTATTCATGTTGATGATTATTTAGCTGCAAAGGAATTACTTGTTAAGCTAGTTAAAGCGACTGATAAAACAACTGTTGAAACATTACGTAATTATTAAAAAGAGACGATCTCATTAGTCGAAGGTGTTATCATCCCCTAGAGGTAGACAGTAAAAAAAAAGAACATGATATGATGTTCTTAACTGTTTATCTGAAAGGGGATTTTTTTATGGCGAAAAAATCGTGTCCAAAGCTGGTTACTCTAAGTGGTGAAAAAAGCGTTCTAATCGCTTGGCTAAAAGGGATGAAGAATTATTATTAAAAGAACATATCCTAGCTATTTATAAAATACATCCTTATTTTGGCTATAAGCGAATGACAAAAGCATTAAAAAGGGAAGGAATTCTAATCAATCATGAACGTGTTCGACGTATGATGTGAGATCTAGGAATTCGTTCAGTCATTCGAAAAAAGCGTCCTTACTTTGGTAAACGTGGTTGGATTGTTTTTCCTAATGTCCTAACCGAGAATTCTCTGGAGAAAAGGGTGAGATGCCGATTGTGTTTGATAATGTAAGACTTGAGCTTCTAAATATTTACATTCATTTGAATTCAATTAGTAAATATCTAGTCCGTCTAGAAAAAGGAGTTCAATTACTCCAAAAAGCTTGTTTTTATGATGAGAGTTAAGAATAAAAAACATCAAGAATACAATATAATTAGGTATATTAAAAAGCTACGAATTCTTTGCGTGCTAAAGGGTTCGTAGCTTCTTTCTTTTATATAAAAAGGGTGACTGTTTAATCAGTTCTTTTCATAGAATTCTGATTCAAATCGAGTGAAGCCTCTTTTAGTGTATTAATAAAAATACGTGTTGCGGCACTCAGGTATTTATCTTTCCTGTAGATAATTCCTATATATCGAGCAAGATCAGCATTTAGAATGGGAATAATTTTGATGCGGGGATGGTTAAGGTATTCTAAGTAAGGTCTCGGTAATATAGTTACCCCGATCCTATCTATAACCATATTAATTAAAGATTGTATGGTCGTAATTTCAAAGACCGGTTCTGGAATAAACCCCACATCTTTACAAGCTTTATTTATAAGCTGCCTTATAAAATATTGTTCAGGAAGTAAGATGGAAGGTGTTGTTTGCAAGACTTCTAAACCTAATTTATTCTGATTCTCTAACGGGTGTCCAACAGGCACTGCAAACGCCATTTCCTCTTTATATAAAGAAATTGTTTCTAATTCGTCCCCTTTCATAGGTAAAAAAACAATGCCTATATCCAACTTATTTTCTAACAGTTGTTTTTGAATATCCCCAGTACGTAATCCAAACACAGATATCTTAACACCTGGATATAGATGATGGAAACTGCGTAATGTGGGCGGAATGAGATAATTTTCAACGGTTAACAAGGTACCAATAGAAATGGTCCCTCTTTGAAGGCCCTTTAGTTCATCTATTGAGGTTTTTGCTTGTTCTAGTTCATGAAAAACGTTACGTGTATATTTTAAGAGTAATTCCCCTGATTCTGTAAGAGCCGTCTTTTTACCAATGCGATCAAATAAAGGTGTGCCAATTTCATGTTCTAATAAACGAATTTGTTGGCTTAAAGAAGGTTGAGAAATCCCTACCTTTTCTGCTGCTCTTGTAAAATGTAGTTCTTGGCACACAGCGTAAAAATATTCAAGTTGTCTTAACTCCATTCTTTTGCCTCCTGATTTAAACGGTAATATCTTACCTTTTCATTTTGCAGATTCATTAACATGATTTCTATAGGAATCCTATAAACAGTCTAGGATATTATATATTACATTATAGGCTAAACCTATGATTATTATATAAATGATTGAATTGTTCTATTGATTGAACTATTTTAGACTATTAATTGCACAGGAATCCAAGTAAAATCTTTAATTCTCAAAGTATAAATTCTTTAAACTGTGTAAAAATTTTGTGGAGGGTGATTAGATGGGTAGTCAAAAAACTGAGATTATAAACTACAGTGAGTTTTTAAAAAAGACTAGGAAGCCTGCAGTTCGAGCATGTTCATGGAAATGGAAAGATATTTATCCATTACTCAATCAATCTGTATCGGAGGACTTTCTTGAAAGTGGCCGTGGAACGTTGTCACTCATTCATAATGATACAGGGGATAACTATGGAACTTCGTCAACTATGAACGTAGTCGTCCAAATTTTTAAACCTGGTGAGCATAATAAAGCTCATCGTCATACTAATGTAGCTCTCAATCTAGTATTTCAGGGTGAGGGGTATAGTATCGTGGATGGAGAAAAGATTGAATGGGAAAAAGGTGATCTATTCTTAGCTCCTCCTTGGTCTGCTCATGAACATTGCAACACTTCTAAAACAGAGGATGCTATTCTTTACACGTTTCAAGATGTACCGGTTCTTACAGCAATGGGTACTTGGTTTTTAGAGGAACCAGTGGGTAGTACACCTCGTCACATAGTCAAACCAGATACACAAACAAAGAATAACTAGAAAAGATTTGTTATTACTCTTGGCCTGCAAGAATGTAACCAAACTTTAAACAAAATGAACGTAGAATAATTTAGTCATTCAAATATATCTTTAAAAAATTATCTGAAAAGATTTAGTATTTGACCTTATGTATAAATTAGTTCTTGTAATGTCGATACACTGGAGGATATAACTATGAAAAATTTTAATGTTGCTATTCCAACTCCCTTTCGTGATGATGAAAGCTTATATTTAGAAGGATTCAATCCTATTGTTAAATATTTAACAGATAACGGGATAGATTCTCTACTTGTGTCTGCTACGACAGGCGAACAAAATTCAATGAGCATAGATGAGCGTATCCAGATTATTGATTATTTTAATCAACAAAAATTTGAAAATGTTGAACTGATGTTTGGCGTATCAGCTACAAGAACAAGAAATGCAATAAAATTGGTTAAAAAACTTGAGGAATCTGTTTTTGATTCTATTCTAATTCAGTTTCCACCTTACATTCAGCCGACACAACAACAAGCTATTTCTTATATTAATGAGCTGCTACAACATACCACCAAAAAAGTTGTACTTTATAATAATCCTTTCCGAACAGGATTTGAGCTAAGTGCTGAATCATTAAAGACTATTATTAATCAGAAGCACTTTAACCTTGTAGGACTTAAAGAAGAAAGCGATGCCAAACGTCACCATAATACTGACTTACCAGATGATTTCATCATGTTCGCTGGTGGAGATGTAAATCTTATTGAAAAGATAATGAATGGATGTAATGGACTTTCTAGTATGGTAGGAAATGTTTATCCGCAAGAAATCAAACAAATTTTTAATGACTTATTAATGAATAAAACAGTCGATCTTTGGAAGATAAACCAATTAATTAATAAAGTTACAAGTGGCCAAACTATTATAAACATAAAAAATCACTATAATTCTTTAGGTATAAAAGTAGGGGCTTGTCGTTCTCCTATTAACTAATAGAGGAAGTTCAAAGATTCGCTTGGTTTAATTAAAATGTTTAAAAGTAACTGTCGCTTTAGTTGCATAAAGAATCATTTAGCCATTCTCATCAAGAGTGGCTTTTTTATTTTGAAAATCTTTATAGAATTTCTCTTACTTCCAAGATCTCAATAATATTGAAAACCTCATGATTCCACATAAACCAAATTTTTAACACGAAAAAATAATTACTAAAAAATTTGGGAACATCAAAACTCTTAATAGATTGAAGTAGTAATTAACAAATTCTTAACATGCAGTTAATGTGGGTTTTACGATAGTATCTTATGATTAAACCGTAATAAGTAGTAATAAAGATTAAAAAAACCACATCTATTGCAAGGGGATATGATATGAAAACCGAAATTAAAAAGAAAAGTTACAAGACATTTCAAATTGTCCTTATGGGGATGACAGTACTTGGATTAGCAGCTTGCGGAAAATCTGTGGATACGAAAAGTGAAATTGTATCAAATCCAAATTCATTAACTCCTAAAGTAATTGAAACAAAGGCAAAAAAAGAAAAGGAAATTAATAGTGTTGGAATGCCTGACTCATGGGCGAATTGGGGTGAAACTTGGCGAGAAGTTAATGATAAATTTTCTTTGAAGCATAGTGATACAGATTTATCGAGTGCAGAAGAGATAGCAAAAATGGAATCTGAAAAAGAAAATGCAACAGCGGATATTGGAGATGTTGGTATGGCTTTTGGACCAATCGCTGAACAAAAGAAGTTAACGATTCCATATAAAACATCATACTGGGACGAGATACCAGATTGGGCAAAGGACGATAATGGTGATTGGATTGTTGGATATCAAGGAACGATTGCTTTTATGACAAATAAAGAATTGGTAGATAACCCTCCTAAATCTTGGGACGATATATTAAAAGGTGATTACAAAGTAACTGTTGGGGATGTCCAACGAGGCACACAGAATCAAATGGCCGTACTTGCAGCAGCTATTGCATATGGTGGAGATGAAACAAACATTAAACCAGGGATCGACTTTTTTAAAAAGTTAGCCAAGCAAGGTCGTTTAAGTTTAACTGATGCTAAACCAGCAAATATTGAAAAAGGTGAAGTAGAAGTAGCTCTTGTATGGGACTTTAATGCTCTTGGATATGCTGAAGCAATTAACCGTAATCAATTTGATGTGTCTATTCCAACAGAGGGTTCAGTTGTCAGTGGATACACAACGATTATCAATAAATATGCTAAGCATCCTTATGCTGCTATGGCAACAAGAGAATATATATTGAGTGACGAAGGACAAATTAATTTAGCGAAAGGTTTTGCTCGTCCTATTCGTGATGTAAAGCTTCCAAAAGAAGTAGCAGAAAAAATGGTTCCAAAAGAAGAATACAAAAATGCAAAACCAATTAGAGATTTTAAAGCTTGGGAAAAAACTGCAAAAACTTTGCCACAAATTTGGCAAGAAGAGGTGTTAGTAAATGTCAAATAAAGTAATAACAATTGTTGTTGATGGTATGAGATACGACAAAGCTTGTGAAGCTCTTGGATTTGTTCAACATTTAGTTGAAATAAATAAGGCAGCACTATATAAAATGAAATCTGAGCTACCAAGCCTCTCTCGTCCTTTGTATGAAGTTTTACTAACTGGTACACCTGCATCTGAAAACGGAATAACGTCTAATCAAGCAGTTCGTTTATCTAAAGAAAAGAGTCTCTTTCACATTACAAAGGAAAATGGATTAAGAAACGGTGCGGTTTCTTATTACTGGGTAAGTGAACTATATAATCGAGCACCATTTAATTATTTTGAAGATCGTGAACAGGATGATGATTCAAAGGTAATTCAATGTGGAAAATTTTATTGGGATGATGACTATCCGGATAGTCATGTTTATATGGATGCAGAATCTTTACGTAGAAAATACGATCCTCATTTCTTATATATTCACTCATTAGGTGTAGATGTAAAAGGAGAAATTTATGGTTCGGAATCAAAAGAATACCGTGAACAAATATTAAAAGTGGGGAGCTTATTAGCACAACTTCTTCCGGTTTGGATAGCAGAAGGGTATCACATTTTAATAACATCCGATCATGGAATGAGTGAAACTGGAAATCATGGTGGAATAACTTCAGGTGAAAGAGATGTTCCGTTATTTATCATCAGTCCAAAAGTTGAACCTGGAATTTACGAGGAAGTAATTCCTCAGTTGGCTTTTGCGCCACTTGTTTGTGAACTTTTAAATATAGAGCCATCCAAGAAAATGATTTCATATCAACTTCCTGGTTATAAAGTGGTTAAACCAACTTTTAACCGTTAATAAGACTTTTAGGAAATGAGAATTGGTTTTAGCAAAAATTTGACCAATTCTCTAATGAATTTAAGGGAGCGAGAAGTTTTGCTAAAAATAAAAAAACATAAAATTTACTTATTAGCTCTTCTATTGCCATTTGCATTGTTTGTAATAGGTTTTGAAATTGGGCCATTAATGGCAATGATTAAGAATAGCTTTTATGCTGATGATGGAACTCATCTAACAATTAATCAATATCTAACTATATTTAAAAGTAAATTTTACTTACAAGCTATTAAAAATAGTATCGTTATTTCCCTTATTTCGGCTGTAATTTCGATCATTATTGCTGTTATAACAGCATATTCCTTTACAAAGTTTTCACGTAAAATACAAAACCGTTTATTAATGATCGCTAATATGACTTCAAATTTTGAAGGAATTCCCCTTTCATTCTCATACATTATTTTACTTGGTAATAATGGTCTGTTTACTTTGCTTTTTGCAAAACTTGGCTGGGATTTATTCGCAGATTTTAATTTATACTCTTGGACTGGCCTTATACTTGTATATATTTATTTCCAGATTCCACTTGCGATTTTGTTGATCTATCCTTCATTTCAAGGAGTAAAACAGCAGTGGAAAGAAGCCTCAGCTTTATTAGGAGGAACAACAATATCATTCTGGCTTCGAATTGGAATTCCAGTTCTTTTACCAAGTATAGTTGGTACATTTAGTATTTTATTTGCTAATGCTATGGGGGCATATGCTACAGCATACGCACTAGTTGGTAGTAATTATAATTTATTATCATTACAAATTGCTTCTCTAGTTGCGAGTGATGTTACATTAAAACCACAACTGGGTAGTGCACTAGGAGTCCTTCTAGCTACAACGATGATTGGTGCGATGTGGATTAATGAAAGAATGATGCGTCGCATTAGGAGGGATTTACGATGAAATCATCTGTAACACTTTTTAAACTAATTGTTGGATTACTTGTAATCTATTTAATAATTCCACTTGTTGGTACATTTTTATTTTCAATTGCAGGTAAGTGGGACAATACAATCTTACCTGAAAGTTATACGCTAAATTGGTATATTGAATTATTTCAAGATGCACGTTTTTTTGATGCCTTTGAACGCACATTGTTTTTAATTGTTATAACTGTCTTTCTAAGCGTCATCATTATGCTCCCAACGATTTTTATCTTTACGGTTTATTTTCGTAAATTCGAAGGGATACTTCAGGCAATAGCGATGCTACCGTATGGTATTCCGCCAATAGTAGGAGCAGTTGGATTAATAAAACTTTACTCTAATGGTCCATTCCAAATTTCAGGATCTCCGTGGATCTTAATTGGGGCTTATTTTATAACAATCCTTCCATTTATGTATCAAGGTATACGTAATAGTTTTAGAACACTAAATGCCGTTCAACTAGTTGATGCAGCAGAATTACTTGGAGCAACAAAATTACAAGCCTTTTGTACTGTTATACTTCCAAATATTTTATCGGGAATTTTAGTCTCAAGTTTATTATCAGTAGCGCTTTTATTTAGTGAATTTGCATTTGCTAATTTACTAGTAGGTGGAAGATTTGAAACCCTTCAAATCTATCTTGCAGATAAACTTAATAGTAGTGGTCATTTAACAAGTGCTATCGTAATTACTTACTATTCAGTAATTTTACTTTTAACTGGTACAGTCTTAAAACTCTCGTTTAGAGAAAAAAAGCCGATCCTTTTAAATAAAAAGTTTTCTAAGTTAAAAAAACAAAATCATTTGAAAAATACTGTATTAGAAGGTGAAATTAAATGAGCTATGTAACGATTAATCAAGTGACTAAGAAATATCAAAATCAAATTGTCTTAAATAATATTTCTTTAACATTAAATAAAGGGGAGTTTACGACACTTTTAGGGCAAAGTGGATGCGGAAAAAGTACGCTATTACGTTCTATTGCTGGTCTTGAAGACGTCGATGTTGGAAATATATTAATAGATGGGAAAGATATTACTAACTTATCTCCACGTCAACGTGAAGTAGGAATGGTATTTCAGTCTTATGCACTTTTTCCAAATATGACAGTATTTGAAAATATTACCTATGGATTAAAAATGAAAAAGGCTAAAAACATTCATTCAAGAGTAAAAAAGATGATTGAATTGGTCGATTTAGTAGGGAAGGAAGAATCATACCCACATCAATTATCTGGAGGGCAGCAACAAAGAGTTGCCCTTGCTCGTGCACTTGTTATGGAACCAAAAGTACTATTGCTAGATGAGCCGTTAAGCGCATTAGATGCAAAAATTAGAAAAAGCCTACAAAAAGAATTAAAAAGAATTCAACAAGAATTAGATATTACGACTATTTTTGTAACACATGATCAAGAAGAAGCAATGACAATGTCCGATCGAATTTTTGTGATGAATAATGGGGATGTAGTACAAGCAGGAACACCTTCCGAAATTTATACAACACCTGTAAATAAGTTCGTTGCTAAATTTATTGGAAACTATAATGTTTACGATATGAACGTCTTCCATAAACTTGTTCGTAGTACAGAATTAATTGGAAATGATGTAGCGATACGTCCAGAAGTATTGAAATTAATACCTACGGATGATCATCAAATGGATTCACAAAGTAATTGGGGAATAAAGGGAATTGTTTCAGATGTTACGATGACAGGTAATGTATTAAGGTATGAAGTTGAATCAGAAGGAACCTCATTCCTTATAGATTATCTTCACCATCGAGGACAAATGTTCCAACAAGGAGCACATGTTAACATTATTGTACCAAAGCAAGAATGCGTTGTTTTATAAATTTATTTGGCTAGTGGAGGACAAAAATGTCTGTTTTACCTGAGGAAAGAAAAAACGAGATTTTAAAGGAACTGAATAAAAAAGGAAAAGTTAAAGTAGTCGAATTAGTTGAGCAGTTTAATGTTTCAGAAGAGACAATTCGTCGAGATTTAATGATGTTAGAGGAAAAAGGACTTTTAAAAAAGGTATATGGTGGTGCAATAAAAACAGTTTATCAAAATGAAGAACCTCCTTTCACGCAGCGAACGATTGTAAATCAGGAAGCGAAAGTTAAAATTGGTAAAAAAGCCATAGATTTAATTTCAAATGGAGATGTTATCGCAATTGATGTAGGGACAACGATGCTTGAATTTGCTCATGGTATAGTAAATAAAAAAGACATTACAATCATAACTAATTCATTACCAGTATCAGCTTTGCTAACTGAATCTTTAAATCAAAATAAGTTTACAGGACAAATATTATTACTCGGCGGAATTATTGATCCAAAGCAACAATCGATTTGTGGAAGTATGACAGAACAATTATTAGATCAATTTAATATCGATAAAGCATTTATTTCAGCTGGTGGAGTTTCAACTAAAAATGGAGTGAGTAATTATCACTTACATGAATCATTAGTATCTCGAAAAATGGTGGAAGTTTCTAAGCAAGTGATATTATTAACAGATTTCTCAAAAATGGGTGTCGATACATTTTGTAAAGTATGTGCTCTGGAAAAAGTTGATGTGATTGTAAGTGATCAGGAATTTCCAGATGAATGGAATGGTCATGCAAATTTGGAAGAAATCGAATGGATTAAAGCATAGCCATGTAATGTTGAATAATCATCGAAGGGTTATACTTTTTTAAGAAAATGGACAACGACGTAAGAGTGCAACGTTAATGTCCTTTTTAAGTTTCAATCCTTTTAGAATTCGCATTATCGAAAACTACTAAACTAGATGAAAAGCAAATTAGAATAAAGGGGCTATGAATAATGAGTTTCATTGCAATAGATTTAGATGGTACTTTGTTAAATAACGAAAATGAAATTAGTGAAGAAAATATCAAAGCAATTCATTTTGCCGAGGAAAATGGTATTGAAGTCATTATATCAACAGGTCGGGCTTTTTTTGATGTTCAAAAAATATGTGAAGATTCTAGATTATCGCCATATGTAATCGGAACAAATGGGGCAACGATCCATTCTAAAAATGGAGAATGTATCTCATCTATTACAATTTCAAGTACTAATGCAGAGCAGATTATTAAGTGGCTGGATGAACGAAACTATTATTTTGAAGTTTTTACAGATAAAAGCATTTATTCTCTTAAAGAAAGAAGAGAGAGTTTCCAAACTGAAATTAATAGCCTTAAAAGAGATGACTTAGACAGAGAAATGAAAGAACTAGTTAGTGTTGCTGAAAGACAGTTTGATCAGTTTGGGTATGTTTTAGTTGATCATTGTTATGAAATATTTCAACGAAGAGAAGAAGTGAATAATATTTTAGTTTGTACGTTTGATAAGAAAAAATTGGCGGAGGCTAGAAAGTGGTTTAATAAAAGTAATGAGCTAATGGTTGTGTCTTCTGCAGAGCATAATATCGAAATTACGAGTCGTTCTGCATCAAAAGGATTGGCATTAGAAAAATTAGTTTTTTTACTAAATGGTTCATTAGAGCAGGCAATGGCTATTGGAGACAGTAATAATGATATTTCGATGTTCGAAAAAGTCAGATATAGTGTTGCAATGGGGAATGCAAAAGAAGATATTAAAGCAATTTGTACAGAAACAACTCTAAATAATGATGAAAATGGTGTTGCCCATGCTATTTATCGTTATATTGATACGTTTGTAGTGCAGAAATAAATGTTTTGAAATCATGTAATGTGTCTTACTAAACGTTGTATTAAGACAATGACTGATCGAGGAAATAGAATAATATCATTCTTTTAATGAGTAGATTAGAACTTTAATAAGATGCTTTCATTTTGAAAGTATCTTTTTTATTGTATATTAACAATATATTTAAATATCTTAATTAAACATTTCATTAGGGATTGGTGTTATAGCAATGAAAATAACAATAGGTTCTTTAAACCCGACAAAAGTAAGAGCGGTACAAAAAGTATTTAAAGAGTTCAAAGTTGAGGGACTAAATGTCCCATCAAATGTTTCAAACCAACCGATCACAGACCATGAAACGATGCAAGGTGCGATTAATCGTGCACATAATGCGAAAAATGAGGGGCATTCTGAAATTGGCATTGGTTTGGAAGGTGGTGTAATGATTGAGGGTGGTATACTTTTCCTCTGTAACTGGGGAGCACTTGTGTATGAAAATGAGGTCATACTAGCAAGCGGAGCAAAAATTTTATTACCTAGCGAATTTATTAATGAACTTAGAAATGGAACTGAGCTTTCGGTGTTAATGGAACGATATACGAATGAAAAAGATATCCGTAGTAAAGAAGGGGCAGTAGGGGTATTTACAAATGGCCGAATTACTAGGACAGAAATCTTTGAACATATTTGTGAATTACTATTTGGACAACTTGAATTCAAGAAACGAAAAGAAGAATACAATTGAGAGGCGTCCTTTTTGCATATCGATAAAAATACGATAAAATAAAAGAAAAAAGAATAAAGCGAGGGAAAAAGAATGGAAAAGATTACATCAGTTGAACAATTCGAACAAGCGAAACAAGGAGAAAAAGTGGTTTTCCAATTTTCAGCAGATTGGTGTCCAGATTGCAGATTTTTAGATATGTTTTTTCAAGAAATTATTGATGAAAATAAAGATTTTACGTTTTATTATATAGATCGTGACCAATTTATTGATTTATGCCAAAATCTAGATATTTTTGGGATACCTAGCTTTGTAGCGTTTAATAATGGAGAAGAAATTGGTCGTTATGTAAATAAGGATCGTAAAACAAAAGAACAAGTAGAAGAGTTTCTTGAAGGATTAAGAGGCTAATAAGGTAGGTAAAACAATTGGCTAAAAAAACAACATTAGACTTAAAAAAAATGATAGAAAACCGCCTCGGAAACGAAGAATGGCGCTTTATCTATGATCGTGAAAAAGAAGACCTTCGAATTGAAGGCATTGAAAGTAATAAAGGGATGAGTGTCTCTTTAAATAGTGCAGTAGCAAAGTATGAAGCTGAAGGTGAAGAGGCATTCAATGAATTAATTTATTATATAAAAGAAGCACTTTCTGCTATGCACTCAGAAACTGTATTTCTAGAAGAACAAATTAGACCAGTTATTCGAGCTACATCATTTCCGACTGAAAAGGAAGAAGAAAATTTATTTGTTACGGATGAGCATACTGCAGAAACTAGAATTTACTATGCTATTGATTCAGAAAAAACGTATCAACTGATTGATGAAAAATTATTAGTAAAGTCAGGTTATACAAAAGAGCAACTCCATTCTATTGCTTTATTTAATTTAAGAAAAATGCCAGTTCAAGTAAAAGAAGATATTGTGGCAGATAATACTTTTTATTTTGTACGTACAAATGATGGATACGATGCGAGTAGAGTACTAAACAGTACTTTTATAAAAGAAATTCAATCAAAAGTAAAAGGTGAATTATTAGTAGGAATTCCTCATGGAGATGTTCTAATCCTTGCTGACATTCGAAATAACATAGGTTATGATATAATGGCGCAAATGAATATGAGTTTCTTTGCAAGTGGGAAAATACCAATTACATCATTGTCATTTGCTTACGAGAATGAGAAGCTAATGCCAGTATTTATTTTAGGGAAACAAAAGAAGCAATAGAGAGGAAGAAATTAGTGAATATTTTTTATAACAAAGAAGGAATCGGCGATACGCTACTAATTACATTAAAACAAATTCCATCAGAAGATCGTAAAGTTGAACGAAAAGGGAATATTGCACGTGTCTATAGTGCAGTTACGAATGAAACAGTTGCTATTAATGTGTTTGAGGCATCTACTTATTTAGATGTTCAAGAAAATGGTATCGTTACGATTACTGAACACATTGTTAATACAGTTAATGAATTACTAGCAAAAGAAGGATTTGAAGATACTTTAGTATTAGACCTTTCACCTAAATTCGTTATTGGATATGTGATCGAAAAAGAAAAACATCCAAATGCTGATAAATTAAATATTTGCAAAGTTGACGTTGGAACAGATACATTACAAATTGTTTGTGGTGCTCCAAACGTTGAACAAGGACAAAAGGTTGTTGTTGCAAAAGTTGGGGCAGTAATGCCATCAGGATTAGTTATTAAAGATGCTAATTTACGTGGAGTGGATTCATTTGGTATGATTTGCTCTGCACGTGAACTTGATTTACCTGACGCACCACAAGAAAAAGGAATCTTAGTTCTTGAAGCTGATGCTGAAGTTGGAAAAGCTTTTTTTAACTAAAAAATATGTCGTATAAATACTAGATCATTAATTGGTCTAGTATTTTTTATGTTTTGAATATAAGAATTATTATTTTAATAATATTGGATTAAATTATATATTTGATATGGAAATATGATTGAACTAGCGCAATTTGTAATAATAATGTGTTTTTTGTCATTATCTCACATGGTAAAATAGAAGGTATGAAAAGAAATAGAGAGAGTGAGAAAAATGAAAAAATGGTTAAAAAGCCTTTTTAAGGCGAATAGCCTTAATGAGATTGAAGAAGAGTTTGAAGAAAAGCCTGTTGAGGAGAAAGTATATCAATCACACTCTGTCGAAAAAAAGAGAAACGCTTTACATGAGCGTCCAAAATTTAGATTTCCAATTGAATTAGATGAAGAATTACTATCACCAAAGCCGATAAAGGAAACAAAAATTGAACCAGTTTTTAAACAAGAAACAAATAAGGATATTTGGAATAAGTCAACAAACAGTTTAAATAAAGAATATAAACCTACATATAACCAAAGTAATAATTTTGTAAGAAATACTTTTCAAAGTAATCATTTTGATAAAAGTAATTTATCTAGTCGACTTGAAAAAAATCAAGTCTCAAAAAGTGAAGAAGAACCAGCAAAAGTAGAAAAAGAAGAAAAGGTCGATATTGTATTTCGCCCAAAAAGAAAAACACCATTTCGACCAAGTGAATATATTTCACCAATTTATGGTTATCAAAAGCCTCCGATAAAAGAAGAGAATGCTATTGACTCTGACCTTTCTTTAACAAAAGAAGAAATGAAAGTTGAAGCTTCTCAAATTAATCATGTACTTGAAAAAGTTGAAACCGATACTTTCGAAAAAGGATATTTCGGCAATCAAAATCATGAAAAAGTTGAAGTATTAAATTCAGTAGAAAAAGAAGAACTTCAAACAGAAGCTATTCATATTGAGAATGAAGAACTACAAGCTGAATTTTATCCAATTGTAGAACATACGTTGAATGTTGAAGAAGTACAATTTGAAACTCATGAAATTAAAGAGAACAATGAAGATTTAGAACCTAAAGCTCTTCAAGAAGAAGCTGAAGCTGAGGAGAAGAATGAAGTTGGACAGCTTGAGACTCACCAAATTGAAGCAGAAGCTGAAGTAAAAGAGTTTGAAATCCATCGAATCGAAGCAGATGTTAAGGATGAAGAAGTACAACATGATGTAAATATTTATAGATTAGATCTTGTCTCCATTAAAGAAGACAAAGAAAACGATGACAATGCTCATATTAAACTACATGTTGAAGATAACATTGGACGAGATGAGTTGAATGAGGACAAAGTTGAGACTATGGTCCAATTTGATGGAAACGAAGACAAAGGTATTGAACTCTTTCAAAAGATTGAGAATGAAGAGTATGAAGTAGAATCGGAATTAACTGTCGAGTTAGATGGTGTTATAGAAGAGATTAAAGAAGAAGCAGTACAGCAGGAAAATTCAACTGTAGAATCTAAAGTAGAAGAATCTGTAGAAATTAGTCAGCATCCTGTTACAAATTCTAATGAACAGATAAAGACTGAAAATGAAGGTAATAAAGAAGAATCTGAACCTATTCCAATCGAAAAACGTAAGAAAAAACGTCATTTTCCTTTTAATGTAATGATGCTTCGAAGTGATGTAGAGGCTTCAAGAAAAGCAAATATAATGAGGCAACTTCGTGAATTACAAAATGAATCTGCTGCAACAGTAGAAATGGTAAATGAAGAAGTTGAGATAAAACAAAATGAACAGTTAACTGGGAATGCTAGTTTATCTGAACAAAGTGAAATTTTAACTTCAGAGAAAGTTCAACCAAGTGAAATAATTGAAGAAGCAATCACAAATGAAATAACTCCTGAAGGAAATCAAGAACAGACTATTCTTGAAACAGAAGAAAGTCAAACAGAAACGAATTTAACTATAGATACTACCAATCAAATTGTTCAGACCGATGAACCTGAAAGTTTAGATGAACAACCACCAGTACTCTATGAATTACCAGAGCTAGATTTATTAGTTGAACCCCCAATTGAACAATTTAATGATGGGGATTGGGTTGAAGATCAAAAGCAGCTACTACAAGAAACATTACATAATTTTAATGTAGGAGCTAAAGTAATTGCCGCAACTCAAGGTCCAACTGTAACTCGTTTTGAAGTACAGCCAGATCCTGGCGTGAAAGTAAATAAAATAACGAACTTACAAGACGATATTAAATTGAGCTTAGCAGCTAGGGATATTCGAATTGAAGCACCGATTCCTGGTCGAAGTGCTATTGGTATAGAAGTTCCAAATAAAGAAAGTAAGCCTGTGTACTTAAGGGAATTAGTTAGCCAGGATAAATTTTTGCAAAGTGAGTCACCTTTGACTGTGGCTCTAGGACTTGATATAGGTGGCGAGCCTGTCTATGCAGATATTTCAAAAATGCCACACGGGTTAATTGCTGGGGCAACAGGATCTGGTAAAAGTGTATGTATTAATTCAATTTTAGTCAGCATTTTATATAAAGCGAAACCTCATGAAGTGAAATTAATTTTAATCGATCCTAAGATGGTCGAGCTTGCGCCGTATAATCATATTCCACATCTTATTTCGCCAGTCATTACTGACGCTAGAGCGGCGACTGCAGCTTTAAAGTGGGCATGTGAAGAGATGGATCGACGTTATGATTTATTTGCTCATGCTGGTGCAAGAGATATTAAGCGATTCAATGATTTAGCGAAGAAAAAAGGTGCTTATAATGATGAGTTACCATACTTAGTCATTATTATTGATGAATTAGCGGATTTAATGATGGTATCTCCTGGAGATGTAGAAACTTATATTTGTCGTATTGCCCAAAAAGCGAGAGCATGTGGAATTCATTTATTAGTTGCAACTCAAAGACCTTCAGTTGATGTCATTACCGGTATTATTAAATCAAATATACCGACACGTATTGCCTTTACAGTATCTTCACAAGTAGATTCTAGAACAATTATTGATATTGGCGGAGCTGAAAAGTTACTTGGACGAGGAGATATGTTATTCTTAGATAATGGAAAATCTCAAGCAATTCGATTACAAGGCGTTTATGTTTCGGATGATGAAATCGAACATGTTGTAGAGATTGTTAAAGACCAACAAAAACCGAATTACTTATTTAACCAAGAGGAACTTGTAGCAAAAGCGGATGCACAGGATGTTGATGATGAACTTTTTGAAGAAGCAGTCGAGTTTGTCATTGATCAAAAAGGTGCTTCTGTTTCAATGCTTCAAAGACGTTTTCGAATTGGATATAACCGTGCAGCTAGATTAATTGATTTAATGTTTGATCACGGGATTGTATCGAATCAAAATGGAAGTAAACCTCGTGATGTACTGATTACATCATTAGAGGAGTTTCGTTCTGAGTGATAAATTAAAAATTCGATAAAAATGAAGTAACGAATGTTAAAGTTTTTTTAACCCATACTAGAAAAAAAGAACGATACTTTTCAGCAGGTGAAGATTCATGGAAAAAGAATTAGATTTAAAATTACAAGGTAAAATAAGCCGATTAACGAACCAAACATTTAAATTTGATGAGAGAATCGGTGAAGGCTGGTTTTCAGCTGTATATTTTTTAAAAACTAGAGAAATCATTCGAAAAAAGAAGCCAGATACTGAAGTAACAATGCAATTTTTCCAAAGAGAAAATGCAGTATTATGTGGCACGGATGAAGCAATTGCGATTTTACAAACTTTTGCAGATCATCCAGAAAATCTTATTGTTCATTCATTAAAGGATGGAGATATGATTGAGCCATTTGAAACTGTCTTAACAATTAAAGGTAAATATGCTGATTTTGGCTATTTAGAGGGAATTATTGACGGTATTTTAGCTAGACGTACCTCTGTTGCTACAAATGTATACAATGTAAAACATTCTGCAAAATCCGCAGGCATTAAAAAGCCTGTTATTTTCATGGGAGATCGTGATGATCATTTTACGACTCAAGCAGGTGACGGTTATGCTGCATTTATTGGTGGGGCAACTGCACAAGCAACTCATGCAATGAATGAATGGTGGGGTAATGAAGGTATGGGTACAATGCCTCATGCACTAATTCAAATGTATAATGGTGATGTTGTGGAAGCAGCGCGTGCATACACAGAAGTTTATCCACAAGATGATTTAATTGTCTTAGTAGATTATAATAATGATGTCATAAATGACGCTTTAAAGGTTGCACGGGAATATGGGAGTAAATTAAAGGCTGTACGTGTCGATACATCGAAAACAATGATTGATCAGTATTTTATTCGTAATCCAGAATTATTAGGAAGTTTTGACCCTAGGGGTGTGAATCCTCAATTAATTTTTGCTTTACGAAATGCACTAGATCAAGAAGGCTATCAGCATGTGCAAATTGTAGTAAGCGGTGGATTTACTGTAGAAAGAATATTAGCTTTTGAGAAACAAGGTGTACCAGTAGATTTATATGGTGTAGGCGGAAGTTTATTAAAAGTTAATATAGGATTTACAGGTGATAATGTGGAGCTAAATGGTGTGCCACAAGCGAAAGCTGGAAGAAAGCTTCGTGAAAATCCTCGATTAGAAAGAGTAGAAATGAGCCCTAGACTATAAAGGGACAAAAAATCATTTTAAGATTGATAGTATTTTAATTTAAGCAGATGACTTAAGTATTTACTTTTCCATCTATTTCCTCATAGTGCAATTTAAAATAATTAGTCCTATGGGAGTTAAAGTGTTATAATACTAATTGCGTAAAAATTTAAGTTAGTTATCATTTAGAAAATAACTAGACTCGGCAAAGTAACAATGCATCAAATTTATAAAATATTGATGCCATTTCTTTTATTCACACATATACTGTCTAAGAGATAGGCCGTTGTATTAGTGATCGATTTTGGAGGTTCTTTTAATATGACAGTTTACCATTTTGTAGGGATTAAAGGTACTGGAATGAGTGCTTTGGCACAAATTTTACATGATTCTGGTTTGACCGTACAGGGATCAGATTATGAAAAGCACTTTTTTACTGAAAATGAATTACGAAAAAAAAATATTACGATTTTACCATTTGATAAAGCAAATATTAAAGAAGGCCAATTCGTTATAGCAGGTAATGCATTTCCTGATACACATGAGGAAATTGCGGCAGCTATTGAAAAAGGAATTCCGATGGCACGCTATCATAAATTCCTAGGGGAATATATGAATAAATTTACTAGCGTTGCAATTACTGGAGCACATGGTAAAACCTCTACGACAGGTTTATTAGCCCATGTAGTTTCTGGTGCGCGTCCAACTTCTTTTCTAATTGGAGATGGTACTGGTAAAGGTGAAAAAGACAGCGAGTATTTCGTATTTGAAGCTTGTGAATACCGTCGTCATTTTCTTTCATACTTTCCAGACTATTGCATCATGACTAATATTGATTTTGATCATCCGGATTATTATAAGAGTGTAGATGATGTATTCGATGCTTTCCAACAAATGGCTGATCAAGTAAAGAAAGGTATTATTGCATGTGGAGATGACGAACATCTTCAACGAATTTATGCAAAAGTACCTGTAATGTATTATGGATTTAACGAGGACAACGATTTCCAAGCTCGTAATATCGAAAAACATACAAATGGTACTACATTCGATGTATTCGTCCGTAATACGTATTACGCTACTTTTGATATTACTGGATATGGTGATCATAGTATTTTAAATGCTTTAGCAGTAATTGCGCTTTGTCACTATGAAGAAATCGATGTTAATATTATTAAAGCTAGATTATTAACATACGGTGGCGTAAAGCGTCGTTTCAGTGAAAAACGCTTCGGAGATCAAATGTTAATTGATGATTATGCTCATCATCCAACTGAGATCCAAGCAACAATTCAAGCTGCACGTCAAAAATATCCAGATCGTGAAATTGTAGCAGTGTTTCAACCGCATACATTTACAAGAACAAGTAAATTTTTAGATGAATTTGCTGGGACATTAGAAAAAGCAGATAAGGTTTACTTATGTGATATTTTTGGTTCTGCAAGAGAAGATAAGGGTACTTTAACAATTGAAGACCTTTCATGTAAAATTGCAGGTGCTGAACTATTGACTGATGACAATATCAGCAATTTACAAAATCATAAAAATAGCGTTTTAATTTTTATGGGTGCTGGTGATATTCAAAAATACCAGGCAGCATACGAAAAACTATAACAACTAAAAAACCCGTTTATGAATGCTCATAGACGGGTTTTTTGTTGTTAAAAAATGTTTAAGTTGCAAAAATTGCATATTTAAGAAGGTAAATTGTAAAAACAAAAAGAATATGTCATACGAATGAACAGGGTAAGGAGTGAAATGATTGAATAATCACTATGATGTCATTATTGTTGGAGCAGGCGCTATGGGAATGGCTGCAGGCTATTATTTATCAAAAGGAAATCAAAAAATATTATTAATAGATTCTTTTGATCCACCACATAGCTTTGGTAGCCATCACGGCGATACCAGAATTATTCGTCATGCATATGGAGAAAGTAGAGACTATGTACCTTTAGCATTACGTGCACAAAAATTATGGGAAGAGTTAGAACAATTGTCGGGAAAATATTTATTCTCGAGAACAGGCGTTTTATGTGCAGGTGCAGCTGGCTCGACTTTTACGAATGAAGTAATAAATAGTGCAAAGGAATTTTCGTTGCCGCTTGAAATAATGGATAGTAAAGAGATCAATTTAAGATGGCCGGGCTTACGTTTACCGGAAGGGTTTATCGGTTGTTTAGAAACGTCTTCTGGTATTCTTTTTAGCGAAGAATGTGTTCGAGCGTATAAAGAACTATATATTGAGAAAGGAAATAGTCTTCTAACAAACTCGCCTGTTATGGATATTGAATTAGGTACTAATAAGACGCAAGTGCGTACAGAGAATGCTATTTACACAACAGATAAACTTGTTGTATGTGCAGGCGCATGGTCTGGCAAAATTCTTGAAATGACTGGTATTAATCTACCTGTAAAACCTACTCGTAAAACAGTTGCATGGTTTGAATGTGATCATCATTTATATGATTCTAGTTTGCTACCGGCATTTACCATCGACCTAATTGACAAACATTATTACGGCTTTCCAAGTCTTAATAATAGTGGCTTGAAAATTGGTCGACATGATGGAGGACAAACTGTGGATCCAGATCAATTTAACCGAGAATTTGGTGAACTCATTGAAGATGAAACGGATTTAAGAAATTTCTTAAGTGAATATATGCCACTTGCAAATGGTAGATTAGTAAAAGGTAAAACATGCTTATATACACTGACTCCGGATGAGCACTTTATTATTGATCAGCACCCTGAATACAAAAATGTGATCATTGCCACAGGTTTTTCTGGACATGGCTTTAAGTTTGCAAGCGTTGTAGGCGAGATTATTGCTGATCTAGTAACAAATAAGAAACCTACATTTGATTTGAGTATGTTTTCATTAAACCGATTTTTAAGTAAGAGATTGTAATTTGAGGAAATGCAAATAAAAAAGCAGAAACAGCAAATAAATCAGCCCAATCTACAAATAAAATAATGAATACTGCAAATAAGTCAACCGAATCATGTAGAAACGGTATACATAGATCAAAAAATAAAAGGAATAACAGTGAAACAGATTGAGTTACAGTCAAATCTAATGAAAATTGATTAAACCTATAAAAAAACTTCTATAATAAACTTCAAAAGATTATGATCGATTTCTGAGAGATAGCCAATAAGCTATCTCTTTTTTTAATTCTTTTCAACTTACCTTCATCCCCTGTACTTACTATTTCAGCAATATTGTGCTAGTAATCCGAAATTTTATCTAGAGATAATTTAAAGAGTAATAATTATAATTTATTAAAAATACTGAAAATTTTGGAAGCGCTTTAGAACAACGGTTAAGTAAGTATTATTTTATTGCTTACAATTTTTTATCTGAAAAATTAAAAGGGGGTATTCTTTTGAAAGAAAAAAAATTTATGATGGATGATGCACCGCTTAATAAATTCCATATTCGTATTACGGCACTTACTTTTGGATCGAATTTTTCAGATGGCTATGCTTTAGGAATTATAGGTATGGCACTTTCGGTACTTGGCCCTCAAATGAAATTAAATTCTGTATGGGAAGGATTAATCGGTAGTTCCGCATTAATCGGACTTTTTTTCGGTAGTTTGTTTCTTGGCGGATTATCAGATCGCATTGGTAGACAGAAAATCTATATAGCAAACTTTGTTATTATTACAATCGCATCTGCTTTACAGTTTTTTGTTCACGATCCATATACGCTTTTTGCTTTAAGGATCTTAATCGGTGTTGCACTTGGAGGAGATTATGCCGTAGGATCTACTTTACTAGCTGAGTTTGCACCTAGAAAGTATAGAGGTATGTTATTATCTTCATTAAACGTTTTATGGACAGTTGGATATGTAGCATCAAATTTAGTAGGTTATTATTTAGAAAAAACAGGGCCAGACGCATGGCGTTGGATGTTAGTTAGTGCAGCAATTCCTGGTCTAGTTGTCCTGCTTTTACGTTTTGGAACACCGGAGTCTCCACGTTGGTTATTAAAGATGGGCCGCGTTGAAGAAGCACGTGCAATTGTAAGGAAGTATATTGGTGAAAATGCTGTAATGGATGAATCAGTTGACGCTAATTCTAAACATGCATACAAGGTTACAGATTTATTCAATAAGCAGCTTTGGAAACGTACAACATTCGGGTCACTTTTTTATATGTGTCAGGTTGTTCCATATTTCGCAATCTATACATTCCTACCAACTATTTTAAGTAAATTGGGATTTGAAGAAACATTTGGTGTAGACATGGTTCTAAACTTGTTCCTTCTAGTAGGAGCGATAGCTGGTGTATGGTGTACAGAAAAGTTAACTCGTAGAGGGTTTACAATTAATACATTTATTATTTTAACAATTTCATTATTCGCATTAACAGTTTTACCAGCGGGTCTACATACAATCGCAATTATTGTGTTTGCAATCTTTACGTTTGTAATGTCGGCAGCTTCTAATTTAACATTAGTGTATCCTGCTGAACTATTTCCTACCGAGGTACGTGGAACTGGAGTTGGCTTGACAACAGCAGTTAGTCGAATTGGCTCAGCTATTGGAACATTCCTGTTACCTATAAGCGTTAGTTCAATGGGAATGGCACCTTCAATGATTGGAATGTCTATTATTCTATTCATTGGTACAATTGTTTCAATCGCTTGGGCTCCCGAAACAAAATCACTTTCATTAAATGAAGCTAGTAATCCATTACTTGAAGGCGATTTAGTTGAAACAAATAAACAATCAGTTTCAAGTCACTAAACTTAAGTTATTCAATGTAAGAGGTGTTTTGATGATTAAAAACGATTTAATTCATCCCAAAAATATAAAAGAGGTTATTCTTGGAGACGAAGAGTTATCAATTAATGAAGTAATTGCTGTTGCTAGATATGGTGCAAAAGTATCATTTACAGAAAACTATTATCTTAGAATAAATAAGTCACGTAATCTAATTGAAAAGTTTCTTGAAGAAGAAAGAGCAGTTTATGGGGTAACTACAGGATTTGGGAGCAATGTTACTGAAGTGATTTCAAAGGAGGATGCTCATACTCTACAACGTAATATTGTCCGTTCTCATGCTGTTTCTGTAGGTGAACCACTTGAAAAAGAAGTGGTAAGAGCTATTCAAGTAATGGTTCTAAATAATATAGGTCAAGGTTATTCAGGCGTTAGAATAGAAGTGTTAGAACTACTAGCAGCCTTACTTAATCATGATATATTGCCGCTTGTACCTGGCGAGGGATCTGTTGCATATTTATCACCAGAGGCACATATGGCGCTTGTGTTAATGGGCGAGGGAAAAGCTTGGTATAAGAATGAGTTATTAAGCGGCCAAGAAGCGTTGGAGCGAGCCGGTCTAAATCCAGTGACCTTCGAATGTAAAGAAGGACTTGCACTATTAAGCGGCACTACATCTGCCACAGCATTCGCTGTACTCTCGATATATAATGCAATTCAAACTGTTAAAACAGCGGATGTTGCTGGTGCGATGTCACTAGAAGCATTGAAGGGAACAATAAATGCTTTAGATCCTCGATTGCACTCAGTAAAAAAACATGTAGAACAAGCAAAGACAGCTGAAATCGTTTCAAAAATTTTAGATGGAAGTGAGATTGCCAAACAGTATAAAGACTATCGATTACAAGATGCACTTAGTCTTAGATGTATACCGCAAGTTCATGGGGCTGTTAAGAAGATATTTAAAAATGCATTGGAAAATATTCATAATGAAATGAAATCTTCAAGTGATAATCCGATTATTTGGCCGGAGGAAGAAGACGGTCTTGCATTAATGGGTGGAAATTTTGATGCTTCCTATGTGGGAATTGATGCAGACATGATTTGTATAGGCATGGCAAACTTAGCAAAAATAACAGAACGTCGTATTGATCGATTAGTAAATTATCATGTAAGTGAGCTTCCTAGTTTCTTAGTTGTCAATCCTGGTTTAAATAGCGGCTATATGATTCCACAATATACGGCAGCAGGATTACTGAATGAAATAAGGGTTCTGTCGCATCCAGCAACGATTGATAACACGTCTACATGTGCAAATCAAGAAGATGTCGTTAGCTTTGCTTACTTCGCTACTAAGAAAGCCTATCAGATTTCAAAAAAACTTGAACATATTTTAGCAATTGAACTAATGCTTGCCACTCAAGCACTAGAATTCCATGATTCACTAAAACCGTCACCGGTTACGGCAAGTGTATATAAGTTAATTAGAAATCAAGTTCCAGTAGTAGAAGAGGATCGCTATTTTTATCATGATATTGAAACAATTCGTAGTCAAATTCATGGTGGTGAAATTGTTGAAATTGTTGAAGAGAAAATAGGTGTCATGGAATTATGAAATTTTTAATGGAGCAGTTATACTCTAAGAGTACGACAGCTTCTTTTTTTATGGCTTAATTATTTTAATATTTAATTCCAACCGTTCAACTAAGAAAAATCATAAGGTAAAAGGAGAATTTAAAATGAATCGAGATGCTACTCAATCGGCTTTTTCAAATTTGTTACTCTCTGGTACGCTTGTCCATATAGGAACTTTTGATGAAGTTCAAAAAAGATGTGGCATTAATACTTATCCAAATGTTGTAATGGTGGTTTCAATCGATCGCTATCCTGATTTAGCATTAGAAAACTCAAAGCAGTGGAAAAAAGAAATTGGCCATAAACTAATAAATCAAATTGATCAGACGATTGGAGTTCCTTATTTATGGAACTGGGTAGAAGAGGGAGTGCTTGCACTTTTAATTGAGCTAGGTGATAAAGAGAGTGAAATCGAGTTCAATAAAAAGATTTTTAGAATGGCAGAAGAGATTCAAAATTCATTGGATAGGGCTCAGATTACTGTTTCAATTGGAATAGGTAAAAAATATAGTGATCCTTATATGTTATACCACTCTTTTGAAGAAGCTAGAAAGTCAATGTCAGGTCGTTTTTTTCAAGGGAACAAATTAATCTTCCATAGTGGTATTAAACCAGTGGAAGAAAATACATTAAGGGCGCGATCAACTGAGGATCGTATTGAATTGTTAGCACTTGTACGAATTGGTGATGCTGAAGGTGTAGTTCATCAATTAAAAAGCTACCTTGATAAGATAGCAAATGCCTGTCGATTAAATGAGGATGTATTTAAGACTGAGGTAGTTGATTTAATTATGTTAATCTCAAGAGTTGTAGTAGAGTCAGGTGTGAATGCAACACTTATCATGTCAAAAAACGCTCAAATGATCCAGGAATTATACCATATTATCCGCTATGATAAATTTGTCAAAAAAGTTTGCGAATATGCTCACTGGCTAACGATTCAAATAACCAATTCTTTTAATCATCAAATGACTCCAATTATTCGTAAAGCTACTAAGTATATTCGAGAGAATCATCAATCTAGTATAACACTGGAAGAAATTGCTCAATATTGTTTGATAAGTAAGTATCATTTCAGTCACCTATTCAAAAAAGAAATTGGCACGAGTGTGATCGATTTTTTAAATAGAATAAGGATTGAAAAATCAATGTTTTATTTAGAAATGACTGATTTGCCTATGCAAGAAATTGCTACACGAGTTGGTTTTCAAGATTCGAATTACTTTAGTCGTATATTTAAAAAATACATAAAAAGTAGCCCTTCTGAATATAGGGCTACTAAGTATCCACATTTAAATTTAGTGTTAGAACATTAAAATTGGATGCAGTTATTCAGACTTAATCCTGCCTTTCTAATCTTGTTGCATAAGGGTAAAGTGGATCTAATAATTGGAATTCATAAGTAATTCCATCAACTTTACCTACCACCTTTTCACTATCATAAAGGTCCAACATGAAACCGGCCATTTCTTTTGCTGTATGATACTTTGGAAGGACACCTTCAAATTTAATGTTTTCTTCCAAATCATATGATACTTTTGCAAATTCCGTTTCAGTTGCTGCTGGTGCTAATACTTTTGCTTTCATTTTTGCACCTTTTTCTTTTAATTCATGAGCTAGCCCTTCTGTAAAGGCACTTACATAGAATTTAGTCGCACAATATGTGATGGCATTACCAATAATTGTATATCCTCCACCAGATGAAACATTGATAACTTGTGTATCTTCAACTGTTGAATAATCGCGTACATATAGTGAAGTTAGAATCGTTAAAGCTTCAATATTCAAATTAAGCATGCTTTCAATTTTTTCTAAATTTTGTTCACCAACTGAAGCGAAATTACCAAAACCTGCATTATTAATCCAAGTTTCGATATTATATTCTTTAAGTCCTTCATATAAATCAAAAGCATTTTTAACAACAGATAAATCAGCCGTTTTTATGATCACATCAAGATCAGAATTCAATTTCCCAATTTCCGATTTTAATTTTACAAGTTCGTCCGTTCTACGAGCAACGATGATTAGATTTTTTCCACGTGCGGCAAACGCAAGAGCTGATTCATAACCAATTCCTGAACTAGCGCCTGTTATGACAGTATATTTTTTCATCTAAATTCCTCCCAATAATATGGTTTATACTAAAATTAAATTAATTGTGTATCAGTTACGGATTCATTATACTGGTTAGAGTAAACTCTAAGTCAAACAGTTTTTTACTTGAATATTTTTGACTAAAACTGGAGGCCCTTATGTATTCAATTGGTGAAGTCGCTCAAATGTTAGGAATCAGCACACATACATTACGTTATTATGAAAAAGAACAGATCATTCTTCCAGATCGAAATGAAAATGGTGAAAGGCTCTATTCTGAATCACATGTTCAGTGGTTAAGATTTGTCCTAAAGCTAAAAGAAACACAAATGCCAGTTAATAAGATTAAGGAGTATGCACATTTATATACAGAAGGTGAGCATACATCATTAGCTAGATTAAATCTATTAGTCGAGCATAAGAAGTCTATAGAACATCAGCTAAAAACAGTAGAAGAAACGAATAAAATGTTAGAGCAAAAAATCCGTTTTTATAAAGAGGCAATTCATAAGAAAACATCGGAAATTTCTAAATAGAATTTGACTTTTAGGTACATTTTTTCTTTAAAATAATGAAGCGAGCAACCCATAATTCAAAACAAGACTTTCTTATTTAATTGACAACTTCATTTTTTTAAAACAATAAAACCTTATTGGATACCCCAATAAGGTTTTATTGTTATTATTCAACTCGTTCCTTTTTTCGAAGACCAGCAAATCCTAATAATCCAAGAAGTCCAAGCCAGCCATAGTTAAAATGATTATTATTTGTATTGTCAGTAGTATTTAATGTATTCGTAACAGGTGTAGGCGTTACATTTACATTACGTCGATAATAATTTCCGTCATTACTAACAGGATTATTTACTCCATTATTGTTATTTAACATGTCATTTGTTGTATTTGTTATATTATTTTTTGTATTATTATACCCTTGTTTAACCGTATTTTTTGTATTATTTACAACATGGTTTGGATCATTAAAATTATTGTTAAAATCTCTTCTTTTATGTTTATCTTTATGAAAATAGCTTGGTTCTAATTGTGTAGCATCAGGTCCTGTTGAAGCAGCATGAACATTGGTAGAAATGATAAATGATAATGATACTGTGCATAATGTAAGACAAATTTTATTCATCTTTAACCCTCCTTCTTAATGCATTAGTATTTTGTGCATCTTTAGAAGGAATATATGTGGCAAAAAAGTCCATTAAAAAAAAGCTCTTGTTTTATTAGTATTTGCTGAATGATACCAGAAATAACATAGTGCAGTAATCAATAACAAATCAACAAAGTCCCCTCCATAATACATTAACACTGCACCGAGCCTGACATCATTAAATGCAAAATTGTCTAATGAATATGCAAAAAGATACTTCGCTAAAATATCATGACCTGCTAATGCAAGGATTATAACGATTGAGCGAAACAAATAACTGTATTTATGTGAGATCGGTTCAATTGCAATGATAGAGATTGTAAAAATATACCCTGCAAAAAATAAATGGATATGTACTAAAAACAACAAAAAGATGTTCTCGTGAATGAAATTAAACACTGTAGAATTGTAAAGTATCCAAAGTCCTCCAATATTTAAAAGCAAAGTACTAATAGGATGAGTTAAAAGTCGAACAGGAGGACTTCTTAATAATCTTGTCACACGCCTTGCATGTTGAGTTTTTAATGATGTTAATAATAATGTAATCGGTCTAGATAAAGCGATAAGAAAGGGCGCGACCATTCCTAGTAATAAATGCATTAACATATGGAAAACAAAAAGATGGTGACTTAGTTTTGCAATTGGTCCAATGACAGAAACTAATAGGCAAAGCATTCCAACTATCCATAATATTGAGCGTGATTTAGGCCATGCTCCTTTTTTATAATTCAATGCAGCAACTAAATATAAGCCAATAAAAAGTGAAATTAATAAAAAAAAGAATAATTCAAATACATTGAAGTAAAAGTATTTCATAAAATCATCTTTCAAAATGATCACTTCTATTTCGAGTTTTAAAAATTAGAATAAAACCTATTAAAGTCATAATAGTAGCGCAAATATTCCAAGTTAAATCATAGGGCAGAATATCCACGTTATATCTAATTTGATGTAGCTTCAACCATTTATGTTGAACGGTTCCGTCATAAAGTTGAAACAAACCTGCTCCAAGTAAAACTCCTCCAATCCATCTTTTAATGTGGAGTGATTTTTTTCTCCTTAAATTCGCAAACAAAAATAATGAGCCAATCGTTGCGAACCAACTAAAGGCATGAAAAAGACCATCAGAGATAAGCCCCAAACTTGTTGTAGACTTATCGTAAAAATGATGCCAATGAAGAAGTTGATGAAAAACTGCTTCGTCAATAAATGCCACCAATCCAAGGCCAAATAAAATTCCAGACCATAAGTTTAAATTTGCTGAATTCTCTAGAGTAGTCATAAAGACTCATCCTTTCGAAGATCGTATATTGTCATTTTGCCCCCATTTTTACCTAATTAGTAAAAATTACAATTCAACCAAAAGCGATTCTTGGGAAATATAAAGATTGTGATTGTTTTTAGTTACAAAAAACGCGGAGGTTATATGGATAAAAAGCAAAAGCGGAGTTTATGGGCGCTATCTACAGTACCTCTTGTCATGACTTTAGGTAATTCAATGTTGATTCCCGTACTTCCTAAATTAGAACAACAATTAAATATATCAGGCCTAAAAGTTTCGATGATTATAACTGTTTATTCAGTTTTTGCAATCATTCTTATCCCTATAGCAGGTTATTTGTCGGATTTATTTGGAAGAAAAAAAGTAATTATTCCAAGTTTAATTATTGCGGGAATTGGAGGGGCTTTAGCCGGCTTTGTTTGTTGGAAATTAGAAAATCCTTACGCGTGGTTAATTGTTGGGAGAATCATACAGGGGATTGGTTCTGCTGGGGCAATGCCTGTTGTTATTCCGTGTGTGGGAGATATGTTTAAAGATGAAAATGAAGTTAGTAAAGGATTAGGCTTAGTTGAAACATCGAATACATTTGGTAAGGTACTAAGTCCAATACTGGGTTCAGCATTAGCAGCGGTTGTATGGTATTTACCATTTTTATCAATACCGTTCCTTTGCTTACTATCAATTATTTTAATTTTAATTTTTGTTAAACCCCCTAAACAACCTATGAGAGCAAAAAGAAAAGATAAAAGAAAGAGAAAGTTTAAACTGTTTATCAAATCAATTAAGAAAATATTTCGAAATAATGGGAAATGGCTTTATACCATATTCATACTAGGCGCAATTATCATGTTCATTTTATTTGGTATGCTTTTTTATTTATCAAAAATATTAGAAAAGCGTTATCACATCATTGGCATATGGAAAGGATGTGTGTTAGCGATTCCACTTGCTGCATTATCATACACATCTTATAAGACAGGTAAAAAAATTGGAAATAACAAAGGTGCAATGAAAAAATGCATTGTTTTCGGATTTATCTTAATAAGTGTTTCTTTTGTCATGCCGATTATCAACAAAGATATTTATATGATTATAACGAGTTTATTGATTAGTGGGATTGGAATCGGAATGTCGTTACCAAGTTTAGATGCTTTAATAACAGAAGGAATTGAGAAGGAGCAAAGAGGGACTATTACTTCTCTTTATAGTTCTTTGCGGTTCGTTGGGGTAGCTGCGGGCCCGCCTGTTTTTGCCTATATGATGAATAAACCAGATAATTATATGTTGTATTTTTCCATTATTTTAGCAGTGCTTGGACTTATTTTGTCGATTAAATTTATTAAGCCGAAACAAGATACAAAAAACAGCTAATTCCAATTAAAACAAATCGAAGAATAGAGGAATTATCAATGTATTATTACAAAGAAGAATTAATCAATATGATAAAGCCAGATAAACCAGATCCTGCTGCTGCAAAAGTTTTACAAGAAGCGTTAGGTGGCCAATTCGGGGAAATGCGAACTATGATGCAATATTTTTTCCAGAGTTCAAATTTTAGAGGAAAGGCTAAGCAATACAAAGATTTAATTCGAGGAGTTTTTCTGGAGGAAATAAGTCATGTAGAGCTCGTTCAAAATACAATTAACCAGTTGCTAAATGATTCAGGTGCACCTGGTGTCGGTAATTTTGGAACTGATGACGCACCATTAGATGAAGCAATAAAACATGCCAACCCCCACCACTTTATTATGGGGGCACAAGCTTCTCTTCCAGTAGACGCAGGAGGTAATCCATGGAATGGGTCGTGGGTATATAGCCATGGAAATTTAGTTAGTGATTTACTAAATAATTTAATACTTGAATCAACAGGGGTTTTACAAAAAACAAGAATTTATGAAATGAGTTCCAATCAAACATTAAGAGAGACGCTGGGATTCCTAATTGTACGTGACAATGCACATCAAAATGCTTTTGCAAAGGCATTGGAAACTTTAGGTGTAAATTGGGGGAAATTATTCCCTGTTCCGAATTATGATATAAATAAATATCCAGAATGTAGAAAATTTGTAGAAATGGGATATCATAATGCTCAGTTCAATTTTAGACTTGATGAAACACTTATGGGAGAAATATTTAAAGGTAAAACACCAAGTAGAAATGGTGGAGATTTAAACGTAACTGAACCTCCGAAAGGTTTTCCTGTTCCAGAATTTCCTGAAATGCCAAATGAACATAGCCCGGGTTTATATGATTTAAATAATTAAATTGAAAAAACTCCTTACAAAAGTAGGGAGTTTTTTTTACCTCTAAGTAACGTATGATTAAACATACCTTCCATAATCAGGTTTGGCGATTGTGTCGAAGTTTTTAACTAAGTAGTCTAATTGTTCATTTAAATCGTCTTCTAGGAATGGAAAGCCGTGCCCTGTTATTGCTTTTTTAGGGTGTAGAGCCTGCAGTTTTTTTACAGAATCCAATGCTGCCTTCCAATCTGTCGTCAAATATCTAGGAGGACCATTTATTTCTCTATGTTGAGTTAGAACATTGTAAATTGAGTCTTGTTTAACATTTACAAATGCATCTCCAGCAATCAGTAATTGATCATCCTCTCTAAAAAGTGAAATATGTCCAGGAGAATGACCTGGGGTGTGAATCCATTGCCAATTTGGCATTTCAGGTACCGAACCATCTGCTGGGAGAACATGAATATATTCTCCTAAATTAATGCCTTCGTTTGGAAACAATGGAGATAACTTTGCAATCAATCCACCTTCAACTGTTCCATCAGGTTCTGGGTAATTCTTTTCCCCTGTTAAATATGGCAATTCTTTTTCATGCGCATAAACAGGTATAGTGAATTCCTTTATTAAGTCAAAGATTGCCCCAATATGATCAAAATGTCCATGAGTAAGTATGATTGCTTTTAAATTGTGTTTTTCACCAAATCGGTTTTTAACTAAATCCATAATATGATCAAATGATTTTGGCATACCAGCATCAATTAATACCCAATCACTTGATAAATTAGGATTACCGTAAAGACAAAAATTCACAATTTGATTTGTTTCATAGTATAAATCATTCGCTAATTCAAACCCATTTCCACTTGATATCGATGTGATCGGCATATAATGAAATTCTTTATTGATTTTTTGTAGATCGTTTGAGTTTTTCATAAAATCCTCCATTTAAGACTTATATGTTGATTAACATTTTTAGTCTTCTTTTACCGGTGTTTTTTATTCTAATGGTGATAACGATAAAAGCAATTGAATTAAACCCATTCATTTAACAAAAGCTAATCATAAAAATAAAAAAGGTAGTGAGGATATGCATACAGTTTGGAAGGGTACAATCAGCATGGGATTAGTTACAATCCCTGTAAAGTTGTTTTCAGCAGTTGAGGATAAGGATATAAAGTTTAGACAATATCATAAAGATTGTAAAACACCCATTTCCTATAAAAAGGTTGCTAGTTGTGACGATGAAGTTACTCCCGAGGAAATTATTAAAGTATTTGAAACACCAAATGGTAGAGTTGTGGAAATAACAGAAGAGGAAATGAATAAATTAAAAGAAGAATTTGAACTAAAAACTGTATCAATCATTGATTTTGTCAAACTTGCAGAAATTGATCCAGTGTATTTTGATCGAACATATTATATCGGTCCAGATTCTGGTGGAACAAAGGCCTATGCTTTACTTTCGGAAATATTGAAGAAAAGTAAGAAAATCGGTCTTGCAAAAATTACAATTCGAAGTAAACAGCGTTTAGCTGCTATTCGACCATATAAGAACGCGATTATTCTTGAAACATTACATTTTCCAGATGAGATTAGAGCAATTGAAAATTTACCAGGTGGTGTTCCTGAAAAGGCTGGATTGGCGGAGCGTGAATTACAGGCTGGCATGATGTTAGTTGAACAATTAACAACCACATTTAATCCAGAAAATTATACTGATACATATCGCACAGCTTTAGAGCAATTAATTTCGGAAAAGGTTAATAAAAATGATTATATCGCGACAGGGCAGGAGAAACCGGCAGAACAAAAAAATGTTGTTGATTTAATGTCTGCATTACAAGCGAGTATTGATCGAACAAAAGGACCAACAACACCTCCGAAAAAGCCTAAAACAAGAGCGCCTAAAAAAGCAACGAGTTAAATAGGAGGTAGTATGGAGCTAGATCCAATTTTTCCTTTTGAGCCTGTTTCTGCAGATATTGTACCCACTGGTCCTGAGTGGATTTCGCAAATTAAATGGGACGGTGTTAGAATTCTAACCTATTTTGATGGGAAAGAAGTTAAATTATTTAACCGCAAATTGAATGATCGTACAACTATTTTTCCAGAGCTAACAAATATTAAATCCTATTCGACTGCTAGGTCAATCATTTTAGACGGGGAGGTTATCTCTCTCGATCAAAATGGCAATCCATCGTTTCATGAGGTAATGCGTAGGGATGGAATTAGGCGTATGGATCGGATTGATTCAGCTATAGAAGCTGTACCTATTTTTTATATGATTTTTGACATTCTTTTTTACAATGGAGAATGGGTTACGCAATTAACTCTTGAGCAGAGACAAAATTTATTATTAGAAGCAATTCAACCAAATAAACAAATTCAGTTAGTTCCAAATAATAATGATGGAGTTGCCTTATTTGAAGTTGCAAAACAACATAATTTAGAAGGTATCGTATGTAAAAATTTAAAAAGTAAATACTTGATCAATGGAAAGCACAATGCGTGGCAAAAAGTAAAAAATTATAAGGATGTTATTGCTGTAATCGGAGGGGTAACGTATCGTTCTGGAATCGTTAATTCTATTTTAGTCGGACTATATGACGAAAACAATGAACTCGTGTTTATTGGACATGTTGGAACAGGAAAATTAACGAAATCAGAATGGAAAGACCTTACTACAGTCATTAATACGATAAAAATAGAAAACAATCCATTCAGTAGCCAACCAAAAAGAATAAAGGAAATCCAGTGGATTCAACCATTGTTAACTGTTAAAGTTCAATTCATTGAATGGACTGAAGGTCATTCATTAAGACAACCAAGTATCCAAGCTTTTATCGAAAAAGATCCTAAAGAATGCACTCTAACAGATTAGGGGAAGTAAGATATGAATCATTACTTTTTTCAAAAAAGGAATAAAATTTATACAGGGGTTTTCTTTATTTTAGGATTTAATTTAAAAGAACAGACCTTTTTAGTGGGACTTAAAAAAGAAAATGATATTTTACAAATGGGGTTCTTCTCAAATGGACTTAACGAGGAAGAGAAGGAGATTTTGATTAAAGCAATCGAAGCAAATAAAAAAACCAAAAAAGGTAATATAAAATTTGTTGATCCTGGGATCTGTGTTGAACTTGAGTTTCAAAGTATAGAGAACAACCAAATAACAAATGCAAAATTTAAATCATTTCAATTAGAGCATGTATGGAATGAATGTACTTTGGATGGTTTACTATTGGGTAATCTTATTTTGGAAGAAGAATTAACCCTGACTAGTCCTGAAAAAGTAATATGGAAGGATCCATTTATAAATAAGGAAAGCTATGTTTCGTATTTAGCTCAAATATCCACTTATATGCTTCCATTTCTAAAAAATCGTTTATTAACAACGATTCGTTTTCCAAATGGAATAGAGGGTGAATCTTTTTTTCAAAAAAATCGTCCAGATTATGCTCCGAGTTTTATTAAAACCGAAGAACATGAGGGGAATAATTTTATTATTTGTAATGATTTATCAACATTGCTATGGTTAGGAAATCAATTAGCTATTGAATACCATATTCCTTTTCAAACATATGATGCAAACAACCCGATTGAAATCGTATTTGATTTGGATCCACCTAATGCAGATGCATTTACTTTAGCTATAAAAGCCGCATTAGAAATGAAATTAATCTTTGATTCTTTTCAAATAAAGAGCTATCCAAAAGTGTCTGGAAGTAAAGGAATTCAAATCCACATTCCAATTAAAGAAAATTCTCTAACTTATGATGATACAAGAGTATTTACATCTTTTATTGCACATTATTTAATTGAAAAATTTCCAGATGATTTTACGATTGAAAGATTTAAAAAAAATCGAGGGAATCGTCTTTATATTGATTATGTACAGCACGCAAAAGGAAAAACAATTATTTGCCCATATTCTACAAGAGGAAAAGAAAGACCTACAGTTGCAACACCTCTATTTTGGGATGAGGTAAATGATGAATTAAAAATGGAAACTTTTACAATCCCGTTTGTACTAAATCGTTTAGAAAATAGTCCTTGTCCTATGAGAGATTATTTTGATCAAGAAAACGATTCTTTAAATGACTTGATTTCAAAAATTAAAGAAAACGAATCAATGTAAAAACTCCCTATTTAGATTGAACAGGGAGTTTTTTATTTTTATATTTCAATGATGATTGGTAAAATCATCGGTTTTCTCTTCGTTTTTGTAAATAAAAATTGTCCAAGAGACTTTTTAATATTTTGCTTCATAACTCCCCATTGGAGCTTGTTTTCATCAAGTAATTCATTTACTGAAGATGTAACGATTTGGTTTACTTCCTTCAATAAACTTTCAGAGTCACGAGCATAGACAAATCCTCTTGAGATTGTATCAGGACCAGAGATAATCTTCTTTTCCGTCTTGCTAATTGTAATAACAATTACAACCATTCCATCTTCAGCAAGCTGTTTTCGATCTCTAAGTACGATATTACCAACATCACCTATACCCATGCCATCGACATAGATGTTTCCTGCTGGAATTCTACGACTTTGAATTGCTTCTGATTGTAAAATATCTACTACATCACCATTTTTAATAATAAAAATATTATTTCGCTTTACACCAACAGATTCAGCAAGAGAACGATGATGATGAAGCATTCTGTTCTCACCATGAATTGGAATAAAATACTTTGGCTTCATTAATGTAAGCATGAGCTTAAGTTCTTCTTGATAAGCATGACCAGAGACGTGCATACCAGTCGAACTACCAGAACCGTAGATAACAATTGCTCCAAGATTATAAAAATTATCAATAATTCGGGAGACATTTCGTTCATTACCAGGTATTGGAGAGGCAGCTAAAATAACTGTATCTCCCGGATAAATATCAACGCCTCTAAAGCTAGAACTAGCTAATCGAGCTAGAGCTGCAAGTGGTTCTCCCTGACTACCTGTACATAAAATTGTAACTGATTCAGGTGCAAAACTATTTATTTGATCAGTATCAATCAACATCCCCTCAGGAATGGTTAAATATCCTTGCTCCATTGCGACTTGAACAACATTCACCATACTTCTACCAAGTAGCGCTAATTTTCGATTAGTTAGAATAGAAGCATCAACAATTTGTTGGACACGGTGAACATTCGAGGCAAATGTTGAAATAATCACTCTCTGTTTTGCCTTCATAAAAGCATCTACTATATGCTCTCCAACAATTCGTTCCGATGGTGTTGAACCTGGCCGTTCAGCGTTCGTGCTCTCAGATAAAAGTAATAAAACGCCTTTACTACCTATTTCAGCCATTTTATGAATATCTGGATATTGATTATTAACAGGCGTTAAATCAAATTTAAAATCACCAGTATGTACTACTGTTCCTTCAGGCGTTTCAAATACGATCCCTAAGCAATCAGGAATACTATGATTTGTTTTAAAAAAAGAAATAGAAAAATGATTAAATTTAATAGTAGAATCGGAGTTTATTAAAATTAACTCGGTTTCTCTAAGTAAGCCATGCTCTTCTAACTTAAGTTCAATCAATCCAAGTGTTAGTTTTGATGCGTAAACTGGTATATTTAATTGTTTTAATAAATAAGGAATGCCACCAATATGGTCTTCATGGCCATGAGTAACTAGTAAGCCTTTAATCTTTTCTTGATTTTCCTTGAGATAAGTAATATCTGGAATGATCAAGTCAACACCTAATAAACTTTCGTCTGGAAATTTTGAACCACAATCAATTAAGATGATTTCATTTAAATATTGAATAGCATACATATTTTTTCCAATTTCATTTATTCCACCTAAGGCAAAAACCGATAGCATACTTTTTGTTGGACTCAAAATCCTATTCCTCCTAGTTCAGTAAAAAGTATAAATAATTTTCTATAGAAAATTCCATATTTTTCTTAGTATGTTCGTAAGTTCAAAAATCATTCACTTAAGAGTTTATATAAAAAGAAAAATGAGCCGGTCTAAGCCGAGCTCATCTCTATATTACTCTTCGAAATAATTTTTAAATGGTTTTTTAGGTGTATGTGTTTGGTTTCGGTAGTAAGGATTATCTACAGTAGAATCTTTTGGATCTAAATTCGTTTTAATCACCAATGTCGGTCCTGTTGTACCATGCTCGGCAATAATCCGATCGTTTAATTCATTAAAATCAGGAAGTTTTTTATTCCCTGGTTGTAATGGTTCCGTCATATGACCACCTCCTGACAATAGGATGGTTTCTTAAAGAGAAATTATGTATTTATGTTTAGAATTGATTTATTAATAAAAAAGAGTTAGGGCTTGTCCCCACCGCATTTTAAATTTATATTTGATAAAATTTACGAAAAATAAAATCCTGTCAAATCTCATTATAATGAAGCTATAAAGAGAGAGAGGAAGATGGGGAAGATGAAAAAGAAAATGAAAAAAAATGTTACGACCCTTGCGATAACAACAGGTCTTGTAACTAGCGTATTTAATCCGATTTATATTGTTTTTAAATCTAGATTAAATGTGTCATGTGAAGCATCTACTTTAGCTTGTGCATCTCCTTCAGAAAGAGATGTCCCTTCAGTTTCTGCTACCATTACTGCTGTTTGTGCTGGCTTGTCCTTAAATTCGACAATGACTGAAGTTGGTGCGTAGCTTGTTAAATCTAAATCCGGCGACACTTGAAGCCCTTCTTTGTCACTAACTTTTAATTGTTTGATAGCTTCACGTTGAGCCGGTGTAAGTGCTGATAACACTTGTTCCACCTTAGACAATGATTGTGCATGAACATTGTTTGTCATAGTGAAACTGCACCTCAAGGTTTCACAAGTAGATTACCAATTACAGATAAACCATTTACTTTATCAATTGACGTACCAGGTCACTTTACATTCAAAAAAGACTTTACAGTTGGTATAAAAGAAGACGGTAAAGTGACTGCCGGATCTAAACCAGTTGATTATAGCTATATCCCTGGTGGAGATGTAGATAAAAACAATGTAATCGATGTGAAAGATGCTCTTTACATCGAAGCTTATTGGGGGACTAATAAGCGCGATGCGGATATTAACTATGATGGCGTAGTTGATGAGAAAGATATGCAGTTTGTAATCGATAACTACTCTATGCGAAATCCGTGGAATGATAACTCACCTAAGGCAGTGAAAAAGTTTAAAGGTAAAACTTTAGATGATGTTTTAACTGATCTTGGATTAGAGTAATTGAATATTAGTTTAGCGTAAAATCGGTGACGACAAATGTCGTTACCGATTTTTTTAAGCTTATTAGTAAGAAAGCTTTGTCTGCTACCGTGGTTTAACTTTTTTTAGGGAAAATCGTTAGATTTAATATTATTTTTAATCTTTATAGATGAAGAGACTTACAAGAAAACTAGTTTCAATAATTAGGCACACAATCGGTCTTTTATTCATAATACTACGATAAAGGTTCCTTTTAGCAGGTTGGTGGTTGATTTGGGAGGTGAGTCAAAAGCAGTAGTAGGATCTGTAATCGTATCTATTGGAACAATAACAGCTGCAATCGGTTCTACACCATCCAACTACATAAAAAGTAGTGTTCGTGATGAGTTATCTCTAATAGGAAATGTATTGCAGGCTACTGGAAATGGGATTGATGCTGAAGCAGAGGGTACTGTACTTAGAGCAGTTGGAAAAGAAATAACAGCAAGTGGGAATATTACTATTACGTCAGGGCTGGTTTTTGAAATTCCAAAAGAAGCATCCTACAAATTATTCGTTGCAGGTAACCTGTTACAAGCGTTAGGTTTAGGCGTTAATATTGGAGAAGCAATTGAAACTAAACCTTTCCCTGGTCAATCCGAAAACATTGTAGGTGGCCTAACTCAAATTATAGGAAACACCATGCAAGCAATAGGATGGTCAGAAGCATTACATGATCTTTTAGAAAATGAAAATAAACAAAAAGAGTTTGGTTTTTATGAGGATTATCTAATAAAAAATAATAAACAATCGGAATCTGAATTATTGGTAGCAACAGGAAGCTGGATCCAAGCAATTGGATCTGTTATTTCAGTAATTGGAGCAATAAAAGAAGTAAATGGGACCAAATAAGTAGGGTGAAAGATTATAGATTAGAAGCGAGGGTCAATTGTTCTCGCTTTTTTATTAGTTAATATCCTAATTATGTTAAAATTCATAAAAAGTAGAAAAAAATTAGTAGAAGAGTTTTAATTTAAATTACATAAATTAAATGAATAAAAAACTTTTTACCCCCGTATCTTTTTATACTTCTATTCCGTTTATAGGTTAGAGAGTGTTAATAAAGGAGTGAACAGAAAATGTCTAGTAAGTTTAGTCTTCACAGCATAGAAAAGGAAAAACAGGATGAAGCGACAGATGAATTTTATTGGCAGAATTACTATCCTAAATTGCAACGCTATTGTCGGTTTCTAGCCCAGAATGAATGGGATGGGGACGATATTGCTCAGGAAGCTTTTATTAAAGCAATAAAATACTATAGTAAGGAAAAAATGAATTCGGCTTTATTAAATAAAATTGCTTACAATCATTGGATTGATACTTTACGAAAAAGAAAAGAAGAAACAATCACTCCTGATTTTGAGATTTCTAAATATGCAGCTAGTCATCCAATTGATCATAAAATGAATAGTGTTGAGCTCTTACTTAACCATTTTACTCCAAAACAAGCGGTTATCTTTTTTCTAAAAGAAGCATTTCAATATAAATCCAGGGAAATAGCAGACATTTTAGGAACGACTGAAATAGCCATAAAATCTAGCATGTATCGAGCGAAAAAGCGTCTAGATAAAACGAACAAAGAGGAACAATCCCTTTCTGTTGAATATTTTTGGAATGAAGAAGAACGCATGAAACTTGAAGAAATTTTTCATTTAGCTTTAGAAGTTCAAGACCCTACCGTCTTAATTCAAGCGATTCCTTCCTTTGATCGTATTATTGAAACGCCTAAAATGCTATTTGGTCATTTCAAATCATCCAGGAATCAAACTCCTTCAAGCACTCTCTGCATGGCTGCATAGCCAATTAACGCTTTTAAGGAGGCTTTTTAAATGACAACAGTTCCTTATGTAATTGAACAATCTAATCGTGGTGAACGTTCATATGATATTTATTCCCGTTTGTTAAAAGATCGAATTATTATTATCGGTGATGAAATAAATGATCATGTTGCAAATAGTGTAGTTGCACAATTATTATTTTTAGCTGCAGATGCACCTGATAAAGAAATTTCACTTTATATAAATAGCCCTGGTGGGTCGACTTCAGCAGGATTTGCGATTTATGACACAATGCAATATATAAAGCCCGATGTTAGAACAATTTGTACTGGAATGGCAGCTTCCTTTGGTGCAATGTTATTGTTAGCGGGAACAAAGGGTAAGCGTTTCGCACTTCCAAACAGTGAAATCATGATCCACCAACCATTAGGTGGAGCAAGGGGCCAGGCAACAGAAATCGAAATATCAGCTCGCCGAATCTTAAAATTACGTGAGCATATTAATCAAATAATCTCTGAACGAACAGGACAGTCAGTCGAGAAAGTAGCAAAGGATACAGATCGAGATTATTTTATGAGTGCAGAAGAAGCGAAAGAATATGGAATAATTGATGAGATTCTGTATCCTAATAATTAAATAAATTATTCTAAAGGCTAGCGGTGCTAGTCTTTTTTTGTGCATTGAGGGAATAAGCTAACTTTCTATGAATAGCATTAATTAGTACGCCTAAGTTTAAGTTTAAAATAATGCAAATATGGAAAGCGGAGGTAAAAAATGACTTTCGACCAACAGGGTATTGCAGGTTTTATGCACCGAGGAATTACAGAAGAGAATACGTATTTCTTTTTAAATGACTTTACTTCCATATTAGTGAGTGGTGAAGACACAAACGGAGCTTTTTGCGTCTTGCATTGCAACGGTATAAAAGATGGTGGACCTCCTCTTCACGTACATGAATTAGAAGATGAAACGTTTTATGTATTAGAAGGAGAAATTACTTTTTTTATTGGAAATCATACAATTTTAGCAAGGGCTGGAGAGTATGTTTTTGCTCCTCGAGGAATTCCACATACGTTTAAAGTTAAATCAGAAGAAACCAAATTTATCGTAACTGCTTATCCATCTGGTTTTGACCAATTTGTTAAAGAACTATCTGTACCATTTCATAAAGGTTTCACAAAGCCTGAAGGACCACCTTCGGATGAGAAAATTCAGAAGTTGATTGAGGTGTCAAAAAAATATAAAATTTTATATCCAAAAAATTAAATATAGTTGTGGAGATAATTATGCATGGAATTGCCTTTTACCAAGAAAATTTCTTATTTTTTTGATAATATTTCATCACTAGTAATAAATATAGTTATTTCTGTTTTCTCCTAATACTTAGTAAAAAAATTTTTTTTCGTTCGTACGATTCATAAATTTAGTCGAAATTTAAGTTACTTTGGGTAAAAATTTATTCAACTAAATTAAAGGGGAATTATGGAATGTCTAGAATCGTTTTAATTGGTTGAAAGATTTCAGAGGAAGTTTAAGGAGGAAGAACTAATGTCAAACGAAAATTTAAATATCGGGATTATCTTAGGTAGCACACGTAAAGGGCGAGTAAGTCCTCAAGTAGGAGAGTGGGTAAAAGGGATCGCTGACAAACGAAAAGATGCAAATTATGAAATTGTAGACATTGCTGATTACCAATTACCGTTTTTAGGAACTACTGATGGGACTGAGCCTGGAATTGCAGCATGGAATGGAAAACTTGCTAGTTTGGACGGATTTGTATTTATAGTTTCTGAATACAATCACAGTATTTCAGGAGCATTAAAAAATGCACTTGATTTTGCTCGTGAAGCTTGGAACAACAAAGCAGCCGGAATGGTAAGTTATGGTTCAACTGGTGGTGCGCGTGCAGCAGAACACTTACGTGGAATTTGTGGTGAATTATTAATTGCTGACGTGAAAACTCATCCAACATTGTCTTTATTTACGGATTTTGAGAACTTCTCTACATTTAAACCTGCGGATCTACATCTTAATAATGTTAGTTTAATGCTTGACCAAGTTGTTGCTTGGAGCGGTGCATTGAAGACTTTAAGAAAGTAAAGTATTTTTTCATCTGAAAATAGATATAAAAGAAAAATACCTATAGAGTATTCAGTTAGCGGGTTGAAGAGCAATTCCTGATTTCTAGGAGGTGCTCTTTTTTTACAGCTAGATTTATAAAATTACAAGTATGATAGATTATACTTAATAATAGATAAATCTAAAATAATAATAGGGAGATAACAAATGGATTATTTAAATAAAATAGACCATATTAAAGCGGCAAATCATTTTATTCATAAGTATTTTCCAAACTGTCAGGGGGCATTATTAGCGGGTAGCGTGGTCCGTGGCGAGGCAACAGAAACATCTGATCTTGATATTGTTATTTTCGATAAAAGTCTTAGTTCTTCATATAGAGAGTCATTAAAAGCATTTGGTTGGGATATAGAAGTGTTTGTACATAATTTATCATCTTATAAACAATTTTTTAAAAGTGATTACGAGCGAGCTAGGCCGTCATTGCCTAGGATGGTTTCTGAAGGAATCATCTTAAAGGATGAAGGAGTAATTAACGAGATTAAAAAAGAAGCAAATGATCTTTTAGATAAGGGACCAGAAAAATGGTCAGAGGAAACAATAAAAGTAAAGCGATATTTTATTACGGATACACTAAATGATTTTATAGGTTGCTCTAATAGAGCAGAAGAATTATTTATAGCAAATACACTAGCCGAACTAGTAAGCGAATTCGTTTTAAGAACAAATGGTAAATGGATTGGTACTTCAAAGTGGATTATACGTTCATTAAGACAATACAACGAAGAATTTGCAAACATTCTTGTTGATGCTTTTGATTCGTTTTATACAAATGGTGAAAAAAATCGAATAATCAAATTAGTTGATGAAGTTTTGCATCCATTTGGCGGACGGTTGTTTGAAGACTTTTCTTTAGGAAAAATATAGCGTGTAAAGGGTCATATTTTTATGACTCTTTTTTATTGTTGTTTTGCTAAATGTAGTTTCATATTCAGTTTATCTAATAAAATAACAAACTATTTATTTGGTTTCATAAATTTCGGTATATTATTTACAATGAGATAGGCCATTTCTCCTGTTTTTCGTCAGGGTTAAAGAAATTTAGATAATAAAAATGAACTTTATGTTAGATTTTTCCCAATTTTCTGTTTGATTTATCCAATAAAAAAGTAAAAAATACGACAAAATTTTATAATTTTTTCCACAAAGTAACACGGTTTTTGCATATATCTTAAAGTGAAACGTATAAAGATGATAAAAAAGTTTGTAAAAGAACTAAGTAGGATTCCCCCAATATACGTTCATTTAAGCCAGATGTACAATTTAAGTGTATTTAATTAACAGCCACAAAAAAACAGATGAATAGGAAAACTTAAGCTACTTATTCTAATTACTATTAATCTATAGATCCAAAGTGGATTTAAATAAATACAGAATAATATTGTAGGAGAGTTGTTATGAAAAACGGAAAATTTAAAGCGTTTAAAGTTATGTCTACTACTGCTTTAGTATCATTACTTTTTACTTCATTGGCTTTTGCAGATAACGATAACATTACATCTCAAACTGATTCAACGGATGTTAGTTTTGAACAGGGAACATTTACTAAGGCTAATTTAGATTTATCACAAGAAAACTCATTGTATAAAGAAGGCAACAGTCAAGAAGCTACAAATCAAAATGTTGCAAATACGTTTAAACCAGATGATGAAGTGCATTTAATTGTTGAGGTAGATGAGCCAGCTGATAGCGAGCAAGCGACACCTGAGCATAAAAAAGCAATGTTTAAACAAAAGCAAGACAATGTAATTGATGAAATCTCAAAAGAAAAAAATTCTAATTCAAAAGCAGATTTTAAATTGAAGCACCGTTACTTTGAAGGTTTTAATGGATTCAGTATTGAAACACAATATAAAAATTTAAAAGAGATCCAGTCAATTCCTGGCGTTAAGTATGTTCAAGTTGCTAGAACATTCCATGAAACGATGGCAGCAAGTAAAGAATTAGTACAAGCTCAAAAGGTTTGGGAGCAATATGGCTATAAAGGAGAAGGCTTATTAGTAGGAGTTGTCGATTCTGGTATTGATTGGACTCACAAAGATATGACACTATCAGATGCAGCTAAGTCGAAAGAAAAATGGACAAAGGATAAAATTGACCAGTTAGCAACAACAACAGATGTAAATGAAACTTGGTATTCAGATAAAGTACCATCTGGATATGATTGGGCAGACAACGATACGAATGTTATTCCTGGACCAAAAGGTAGTCCACATGGTACACACGTTTCCGGAACAATTGGAGCAAATGGTGATGATTCTAAAGGTGGAGTTGCTGGTATTGCACCGGGCGTCCAGCTATTAGCAGAAAAAGTATTCTCTGATAATGGTGGCGGTGCTTATGAGGATGATATTATTGCAGGGATTGAGCATGCTGTTACAATGGGTGCAGATGTTATCAACATGAGCTTAGGCAGTGACGCAGGTTATGTAGACGAAAATTATGATCCGATTCAAAAAGCAATCAGAAACGCGACAGAAAAAGGTACACTAGTTGTAGTAGCAGCTGGAAATTCAGCATTCAGTTCAGAAGCTTTCCTAACACCTGCAACAGTAAAACCATTTGCAGAAAATCCTGATATTGGAACAGTTGGATCACCGGGAGTAAGTCCATACGCAGTATCAGTTGCTTCCTATGAAAATAGTAAAATTCATATGAATGCAATTTCTGATGGAAGTCTAGCGGTACCTTTCAAAGATCACTCTCAATATGGCCAAGCATTTAATGTATCTAATAATCTATTACCGAATACAAACTATGATTTGGTATATGTAAATGAAGGAAAAAAAGCGGCTGATTATCCAAAAGGTAAAACGAATTACATTGCCGTAGTTAAACTTTTAAATTCATATAGTACTGTTTCGAGCATTCAATTTACTGCAAAAGCTGCAGGAGCAAAGGCGATCATTATGATCCCACCTTCAAACTGGCCAGATTATGTAACTCTACCAGTAACTGGAGCTGCAACACCGACAGCTTCAACAAGTAAATCGATCGGCCAAGCATTATTAGATAAAATGAACCAAATGCCTACAGGTCAATATGTAAGTATGAAAAATATCGGCGATTATTGGGTAGATAATCCTGATAAAGATACGATGTCTTACTTTTCATCAATGGGTACAACGCCAACTTTAGATTTTAAACCAGAAATTTCGGCTCCAGGTGGAAATATTTATTCAACAATACCTGGTAATAGTTATCAAGTAATGAGTGGTACATCGATGGCTACGCCTCATGTTGCAGGTGGTTCAGCTTTAGTATTACAATCACTTTATGAAAAAGGGCTACAACACTCAGAAGATACAGTTTTAAAAGCCAAAGTTGCATTAATGAATACATCTAAGGTCATTATGGATCCAAGAACAAATAATGAAGCGCCATATTCACCACGTATTCAAGGTTCTGGTTTAATGCAAATTCAAAATGCTATTAATACACCAGTTGTTGTGACAAATCGAAACGCTCCTTTGGAACAAGCTGGTTCAGTAGCATTAAAGGAAATCGGTCAAAATACAAGCTTTAAATTAAACGTAGATGCTTTTGATGCACCTAAAGGAAAAAATAATAGTGCTGATATTGAATACAATGTATATGTTGATTTATTAAAAGATAAGACAGAAACAAAGCAATTTGATTTTGATCATGATGGCCAATTAGATTCAAAAGATTATTTAACATTATCAAGTGAACAAATTAAGGGAGCAAAGATCACAGTAAATGATAATATCATAACAGATAAAACAGGGTCTATTCTGAAAATCAAACCAGGTCAATCAAAAATGTTAACGGTTAATATATCATTACCAGATTCATTAAAGAAAAATAGTTTTGTTGAAGGGTATGTTCGTCTTGTACCAGTGGCAAAAGACCAAGATAAAGCTGTACCTTTAACGATGCCTTATATGGGCTTCTATGGAAAATGGGATGAGCCACGAAATATCGATGCCCCAGCTTGGGAAAAAGATTCCTTTGCAGGTCATACAGCACTTTGGAATGATACTACAGAGGGTGGGGCACCATTAGGATACAATGGGAAAGGCTTTGATATGAACCATATTGCTTTCTCGCCTAACTATATTGATAAAGGGATCTTTGGAGGAATGGCGGTTTTACGTAATCTAGAAAAAGCCGAGGTCTCTATTGAAGATTCTACTGGAAAACAAATTAGATATTTAGGTGACTTTAGTGAATACACAGGTACTGGTGAGCCATGGAAATTTAATAAAAATATAATGTTTAATGCAGATTATGGATATAATTTATATCAATGGGATATGAAAGACGTAGAAGGAAATTTTGTTCCTGATGGTACTTACTATTACGTAATTAAAACAACATTAGCATATCCAAACGCTAGACCGCAAACTGTTAAAATGCCAATGATTGTGGATTCAGTTGCACCAAAAATTTCTGATATTAAGGTAACACCAAACAACGGTAAATATGATATTACATTCAATGCGACTGATAATGCAACTGACTTTAACTTTGCTGATGTTTATGTAAATGGTACATTTTATGAACTTAGACCGGGCGTAACGAAACTAACTGTTAATACAGAACCAAAAGGTATAGTATTCAGATCTATTGATTATGCAGGAAACTTGGCTTGGACAACATGGGGAGACCAAAGCTATAATAAGCAAAGTATGGCGATGGTAACTTGGGGTATTTCTCCATCAACTGGTGTAAGCGCATCCAAGCCTGCGAGAATTTCACTATTTGGTTATGGTAGAGTAGATTGGACGATTAATATTAAAGATGCAAAAGGAAATCTTGTAGACTCGTCTACATTCGAAAATGAGCATACTTTTAGTACACAATGGGCACCAGAAAAAGATCTTCCAAGTGGTACTTATACGGTTACAGTAGATGTTGTTACGAAAGATGGTTTTAAAGTAACAACAACGCCTAAAACGATTACGGTTACTCAATAATATTCAAATTGACAGAACAAAAAGGCTCAGTGGAAACTGAAGCCTTTTTGTTACGTCTTTTTATACGTTAATTGTAATTCAAGTCTTCTTTATTATTTTTTAGTTTCCCTTGAATTAGGAGAACAAGTAATAAACTAACTGGAATAACAATTTGAAGTGGAATGTGTAGTAAATATGGTACTAAATGGATCCCTTCTAAATGGTGCTCAAGAAAACTAGAAGCGACCCATAACGAAGTAACAACGGTAATAACGCCAATAGGATAGACTAGATGTTTACTTTTCTTTACATTAAATAAATCAGCAGCCCCAGATACCGCACAATAAAAAAATAGTGTAATTTTTACAAAGGCATTGCATACAGCAATGATCACTATGAAAGTATCCAATCTTTGGATGAAATCGGCAATATTAATATAACTAACAGCTGTTAGAAGTGGGTAGGTTGTTCTTTCAATAACGGAAGGACCTAATATTGCAGTATTTAAAACTGCAAATAAGGTTAATATAAGACCCGAAAATAATAAAGCAGGTATTCCTACCTTTATTGCTAAATCTTGTTTTGTTAAATGTGGCATAATCATTGTAAATGTAAGGATTTCACCAAAAGGAATGGTTAAAGAAATTGGGAAAGCCGCTTTTAATACTGGTGTCCACCCGTTTTCTAAAACGGGTCTTAAATTATCAATCTTTATTAATTTTGAAATGATTTCAAATCCTATAAAGATAACAACAAGAAACATAATGATGATAAAAATAAATTCACTTGAACGAGCGAAAGTTTCTAGTCCTTTAGAAATTGCATACATGATTAATAACATCATAATTAGTCCAATTGAAATTAGGGAAGAAGCATTATAAAGAGTGATTGTTAATAAATCCTCAAAATCACGTAAAGCTCGTGCAGCAATATAAATAAAATATAAGATATAGATTAATGCAAGTATTTTCCCAACATATTTCCCTAAAATAATTTGAATATATTTAGTTAAGGGGATTTCAGGAAAGAATGAATATAATTTTATATACACAGCAAAGATTAAACAAGCTCCAATGAGTCCAATCAATAAACTAATCCATCCATCTTGTTTAGCTCTAGCAAATATTTCAACTGGTGGAGAAGAACCAACCCCAAACATAAAAATCATACAAAAGAATTGAAAACCACTTATATTTAATTTACGATTCATTTGAATTCCTTCTTTTGTCTTTTAATGTACCTTCTAGATATTTATACTTTCCATAAAATTCTATTTTATTAAGAGTTTAGATAAATTAACTAGTCAGAAGTTTGATGAAAATTTAGTATAATAATACTAAAAGAAAGAGGTGTTCATAACGTGGAAATTAAGGTAGATGATTTAACTGGTATTGAAGTTGCTAAGCTTATTAGTGAGCACCTTCAAAGTATGACACAACAATCTCCACCAGAAAGTATTCATGCTCTAAATCTTGAAGGATTAAAAAAACCGGAAATTACGTTTTGGAGTGTATGGGAACAAAATGAATTAGTTGGATGTGGAGCTCTAAAAGAACTTGACCCATTACATGGGGAAGTAAAATCAATGAGAACTTCTTCAGCTCATTTAAGAAAAGGAGTTGCAAGACGAATGCTCCAACACATCATCGAAGAGGCGAAAAGTAGAGGTTACAAGAGAATAAGTTTGGAAACGGGTTCAATGGAAGCTTTCGATCCAGCAAAAAAACTATATGAACTCTTTGGATTTAAGTATTGTAATCCTTTTGCTGATTATAAAGATGATCCTAATAGTGTTTTTATGACACTGGAATTGTAATGTTTTTTAAGTAAAGTTGCTGTTGTTAGCAACTTTTTTTAGTTTAAAACCTACACGCCTTAATATACAATCCATTCGATAAATTAAAAGAATAAAAAAATTTTAAATTAAAATTAGTACCTAGTATTAATATCTGGTGATATAATATTAGAAAGCTATAAAAAATTATGACTGAGGTGACCATAATGCAAAATTCAAAAGCACGTATCACTGCAATAGGTTCATATGTACCAGAAAAAGTATTAGCAAATAAGGATTTAGAAAAAATAGTTGAGACAAATGATGAATGGATTGTAAAGCGAACTGGCATAAAAGAAAGAAGAATTGCAAATGAAAATGAATATACAAGCGACTTAAGCTTTAAGGCAATAAAAGACTTGATGGAAAGATACAATAAGTCTGTTGAAGATGTTGATATGATTCTTGTTTGTACTTTAACGCCAGACTTCAAAACGCCAAGTGTTGCTTCAATTATCCAAGCAAAGCTTGGAATAAAAAATGCTGGGGCAATTGATTTAAATGCTGCATGCGCAGGTTTTACTTACGGTTTATATATGGCAAATGGATTAATTACATCCGGATTAAATCGAAAAATTTTAGTAGTTGGAGCAGAAACTTTATCTAAAATAACCGATTATGAAGATCGCACTACTTGCATTTTATTTGGTGATGGAGCTGGTGTAGCTTTAATAGAGTATGATGAAGAACAACCTAGCTTCATTTCCTCATACTTAGGATCAGAGGGTGAAAAAGGCAAACATTTATATTGTTCAAATTTATCAAATCAAATGTTTGGTGAAGAGATAATTAATAACAGCAATATCGTTCAAAATGGACGCGAGGTATACAAGTGGGCTGTTACGACAGTACCTAAAGGAATGCAAGCTGTATTAAACAATGGATCCACTTCTTTAAATGAAGTCGATTGGTTTGTTCCACATAGTGCAAATTTAAGAATGATTGAATCAATCTGCGAAAGAAGTGAATTTCCAATTGATAAAACATTAAATAGCTTAGTAGATTGCGGAAATACATCATCAGCCACAATTCCATTATCTTTAGTTAAGGGCGTAAAGGAAGGAAAGCTTAAATATGGGGATAAGGTTTTACTGTATGGTTTTGGTGGTGGATTAACTCATTCAGGAATACTTATTAATTGGACTTTGTAATAGAGCTTTTTAAGCAAAAACTCATTTATAGCGAGAAGATGAAAATGGGTTCCTTAGTAAGTACAAATGTAAAAAGACGCAAAAAAGTGTAATGAGAGGTTCATGAGGAAGTGAAAAAGCAAAAAAATGAAAATAAGTTCCTCATAACAAACTGCAGAACAACAGATTTAAATTAAGAGACTAATTGACAAACTCACTTTTCAGCAAACAGAAGAAGTCTAATCGGTTACCTAATTAGACTTCTTGTTTGTTTTTTTGTTTAGGCCGATTACTCGATAATATATTCTGGAAGGAAGAGTAATGTATGAATGTATCTGTCTTAGGATGCGGTAGATGGGGAACTTTTTTAGCTTGGTACGCTAATCGAGTTAGTCACAATGTAATTCTATGGGGAAGAGAAAACTCTAGAAATTTTATTGGCTTAAATCAGACAAGAAAAAATGACTATTTAAGCCTCCCAGATGGAATTGAATTAACGAGGTCTTTAGAAAGTGCATTATCATTTGCAGAAGTGATTATTATATCGATTAGTGCCCAAGAGCTAAGATCATTTGCAAACCGCTTAAGTCAATATGATGAAATACAAGGCAAAACCTTTATCCTCTGTATGAAAGGTATAGAATCCACTACAGGAAAAAGGCTCACACAAGTCTTTCGTGAAGAAGTTGGTAAAAATAGTAATCTAGCGGTTTGGGTAGGACCTGGTCATGTGCAGGATTTTGTAAGAAATATACCTAATTGTATGGTAATAGGTTCGGAGAAAATTGAAGTAACAAAACAGATTGCTAAAATATTTAACAGCGAGTTAATTCGATTTTATTATGGCCAAGATTTAATTGGTAATGAAATTGGTGCTGCAACAAAAAATGTCATGGGAATAGCTGCGGGAATGCTAGACGGATTGAAATATAGTAGTTTAAAAGGATCATTAATGGCTAGAGGAACTAGGGAAATTTCTCGTTTAATAAGAGCAATGGGTGGAAAGGCTTTAAGGGAACTTTCAGATCAGTATGAAGTTGAACTACCTATTTGTAAGGCATTGTTTGAAATTATTTATGAACATAAAAATGCGAAAGACACTTTAGAGGAATTATTTTTACGACCAATAAAATTCGAATTCTAAAAAAAATGAAATTTTATTACAGTAATTTCAGAGAGTATAACAAATTCTTTTGTTTTTTAACTATTTATACAAACTGAACCTATTATTTTCTGTAAAATACGAACGTTATTAATACCATTTGTAAAAATGTTCATGTTTAGTATTGAAAATATATTTCGAGTTTGATATATTATCAGTGTAATCATTCATAAACAGTACTCGTATATGCTCAGTAATATGGTCTGAGCGTTTCTACCTGGTTCCCAATAAAAGAACTAGACTACGGGTTAAAGTATACTTGGTTTCATTTTTTGTAACCAATAATGATGATTAGCATTAAACTTTATTTATTGCTAATTTATACTTTAACTTTCGTAGGTCTAGAAGGTAGAGATTGTTCTACTTTTTCTAGACCATTTTTTTTGACTTTAACATCGAGTGTGACCATCATCAAGGGGGAAAAAACATTGTTAAAAAAATACGGTTTATTAGGAATCATTTCTGCACTATTAATCTCTGTATCTGTAGGTAATTACTTTAAATCGAACACTGTAGAAGCAAAAACTAAACATCTTAAACCAATTATTATTGAGGGACCAATGCCAATCGAGGCTGAAAAGTTTGCAAGTCAGCTAAAAAATGTAAAAATTGAAAAATCAGGTAGTTTCGTATTTTACAAAGGTACTTTAGATAATTATCCTGTTATTGTAGCAAAAACAGGTAAAGGTATGGAAAACACTGCTGCTGCTACAGCGATTGCAATTGAAAAATATAAACCAATCGCCATTATTAACCAAGGTACATCTGGTGGTCATGATGCGAATTTAAATGTATTTGATATCGTATTAGGTAAAAATACAACTAATATTGGATCTTTAAAGACGGAAACGAAGGACGAAAACCAAGGTATTGATGCAACTCAGTGGAAACCAATGGACTTAATGGCTTCAGAAGGTAGTGCAGGTGAAGATCCAAACGCTGAAAAACCACGTTTTTACGAAGGTAATAAAGATTTATTAGCAGCTGCAAATGCAGTGAAAAACAAATACACTAAAGGTAAGGTTGTAGAAGGTACAATCGGATCTGCAGACGTTTGGAACAATGAGGTTGATCGTATTAAATGGTTCCATACTAAATATGGAACTTCAGTAGAAGAAATGGAAGGCGCTGCTGCAGCTCAAATCTCTCAAGCATATAATGTAGCTTTCTTAGGAATTCGCGTATTATCAAACAATAAAACAAATGGCGGGAAATATGATCCAACTACAGCTGAAGCATGTCAGGGATATGTAATGGAAGTAGTTAAGAAATATATTTCTACAAATCCAAGTAAATAATATTTAGAAAAAGAGATAGTTTAAAGTATCTCTTTTTCTTTTTTTAGGCATTTTTCATAGATTTTATGATACTTACATGCCAATTTTTATCTTCTTTTTTGCCCAATTATTTTAACCACCATAATTCAACCGGATTTAATTCATACTGATTATTTTCGCGATACATAAATTGACACATAATGAGTTCTCGTCTCAAAGTAGCGTAATCTTCATGAAATTCCTTCAAATATTCATTGATTTCTTTTTCTTGATAAACTCTACCAAATTCTAAACCTTTAATCATATGCGCTAAAACGACAAGCTTTTTCTTTCGCTGAGCAGGATAAATTTTAAGTTTGCCTTCCTTCGTAAAGAAATTATTGAGAATACTTAAACGTTCACTTTCAGTAACTGACATTTCCATATTGGAATCTCCTCCTGTTCCTACCGTGAAAATTGCTTTCGCATTCATTTCTAAAATTTTTGTATTTAGAGAGAAATAGATTGTATTTTTATCTCGGCGCTCTTTAATCAGACCAATCTCTCTAAGCTTCGACATATGATGGGTAATTGTTGGGGGTTTAAGATTTAATTTACTGGCAATTTCTTGCCCACTTAAATGACCTTGCTGAAGTAGAGCAATAATGCGTACACGAGTAAGATCACCTAAAGCTTTATGAAAATCTACAATTTTATTTAATTGCACTTAATATACACCTACTTTTATATTCATCTAATTAGATAGTAGTCTAATTTAATTTGCGTTTCAATGAGTATCTTTGTCCAAACATAAAATTAGTCGTTTTTTACTAAATATTTATATTTAATGAAATTGATAGGATAACGATTGGCCTGCAACGAATGTTGAACAAGTCACTGAATAAGTCACTGAATAAGTATTTTAGAATGGGGTGTACTAGGTGAAAAGTATTGATAAAAAGAATGCTGCAAATAGATGGTTTCAAGAATACATTACAACTGGAAATCTGGAAGTATACGACTAAAGATTTTGTCTTTCACTTTAGAAATGGGGAGAATTCAAAAGAAAAGATGAAGGAGTTTATGACCCGGTATCGTTTAGTATTTCATGATGACGATGTGTATGACATTTAAAGGTAGATGATTCAATATACCGACAGTAAATCAACGTGTGAAGGAATCAGTAATCTTAATATTTTATTTCGGGCTCTAAGGTAAAAGAAATGTAGTGTGAAAATAGTGAAGGAGCTATTTGCCTTACAAAGTAATACTCATTCACTTTTTTAAATCAAGTCAAATGGTTTACTTTAAGGCATTCCAATTTTTCTCATTTATATAGGAATAAAGTATTAGGCTTGCATATTGGCATAATCAGAAATAACTGCTATGCTAATTAAGTGAAAAATTTAAAAAGGGGGAATTTTCATGCAAATAAAAGGGATATCTGCTACAAATTTAAAACGAAGGGGATTCTATAGATAAAGAGAGGTTGTAAGAGCATGGGGATACTTAATTTTCACAAAAATATAAAAATTCGATTACTCGAATCGTTCTTAAGTTCGTCAATTGGAAGTATGGTTTTTCCATTTATGGCGATTTATTTATCTAAACATTTTGGGGTAAAACAAGCAGGATTGCTTTTGCTTGTAAATGTATTTATAGGCATTATTATGAACTTTTTTGGGGGATATTTTTCGGATCAATTTGGTCGAAAAAAGACGATGGTGTTTGCCGAAACAATTCGGTTACTCGCGTTTATTACGATGATGCTTTGTAATTCACCTTGGTTTACATCACCCCTTATTACATTTTTTATGATGACTTTAAATAGCATTTGTTGGGGGCTAGCAGGGCCTGCAAATCAAGCAATGTTAATAGATGTGAGTAAGCCAGAGGAACGAAAGCTTATGTACTCAATCATGTACTGGTCGAACAATTTATCAATTGCAATTGGTGGTATGCTTGGAGGATTTTTATTTAGATCATATTTATTTGAATTATTATTAGCACTGTCAGTTGCTTCACTTATTACATGGGTCTTAATTACATTCTTTGTTGAGGAAAGCTTAGTTACTGAAAAAACAGAAACGAAGACAATCGGTCATCACGCTCAAAAAATGATTTCAAATTATCGTGATGTTTTTCAAGATAAACTCTTTATTCTTTATGTACTGGCAGGTTTACTAGTGCTTTCAATGGAATTTCAATTAACAAATTATATAAGTATTCGATTAGCGAATGATTTCCACACACAACATTTATTGAATTGGACATTTGGTGGAATCGAGATGAATGGTTTTCTCCGTACAGAAAATACGATACTTGTAGTCGTAATGGCACTTTTCGCTTCTAAAATTGTAGGGAAATTGGACGATCGAAAAACGTTAATTTGGAGTTGTATTGCATTTGTTGGTGGATATGCAGTAATTTCATATAGTAACTCTATTTGGCTATTATTTATAGCAATGTTCATAGCAACAGTTGCAGAAGTATTAAGAGTACCAGTTCAACAAAACTATATGGCTAACTTACCAGCTGATGAAACAAGGAGTTCTTATATGGCGGTTGCAGGCTTAACATTTAATTTAGCAATGTTTATTTGTTCGATAACCGTATCACTAAGTGCCTATTTATCAAATTTCGCGACTTCTTTCTTTTTAACAAGTTTAGGAGTAATTGGTATTCTTATATTCGTTCGAATTACACCTGCATTAGAAAGAAGAATTAAGGGTGATATATTACAGGAGCAGGGACAAACTGCTGGAATAAATTCTTAATTTTTAGGGAGTTGCTTTTTGCAGCTCTCTTTTTTTTGAGTCGATAAGGTGAGTAGACAAATCCTTTTTTAGCTTGAGGTTATATTTTCCATATTAGGACATCTTAAAGGTAAAGGTGGTGTATCGATGAATCGACGTTTAATTATTGTTTTAATCAGTATTTTTCCATTTTTTACTTCTTCATCCGTAAGTGCGCGACAAGCTGAACGAGTCGTTATGAATGGGATTCCAAGTGATGTGTGGCAGGAAAATATCTATTTAATCGCTGACCGAATTGATCGGAAAGAATACCGGAATTTTGACGTTCAAATTGGAAATGAAGGATTTTTATATCACTTCCCAACATGGAAAAGTGGGAAGTATGGTACGAAAATGTTTAGTGAAGATTTAAATAAAGATAAACAAAATGAAATCATTATCGTATTGGATAATTTCAATGATCCGATTCATTTATTGCAAATTAGTACCAACGATGACCAAAGCGAAGAATATAAGGAAGTTCCAATTGAATCGGTCCCTGAAGCCGTTAAACGACTTGTAGAAATGGAGAAAAAAGGGGATATTGTAACTATAACAACTAAACAAAAAACCTATAAAGTTAATTTAAAATCGATAGGGTTTAAAGATACTTCTTCTGACGATAGTGTATATACCCACGTGCCAGTGGATTATATTGTTGAGAAGAAAAAACTAGTTGCCGATGCTGTTGTAATGATTTCAACCGACGGAGGTGGAGCGATTGGAAATTTGAAGCTTTTATATGAATGGAATGGAAAGAAATATGAGGTTCAATCGATTTCTTTTGAGAAGTATAATCGGAAAAGAAAATGAAGTACCTTTGAGGGGTGCTTTTTATTGTGCTTGTATTAAAATGTGAAATCGTAAATAAAAAACAGTTATCCAAAAACAGGTATCGCAAATAAAAATGTGAAAACGCAATTAAAAACGGATAATCACTAATAAAATTGGCAAAATCGCAATAAAAATCCAGAAACAGAGATTTAAAAATAGCTAGATTAATCTATTTAATGAGGAACTTGCTAAATTTTATGTCATTAAGAGATAAATGAGTTTGAATTGAAGGAATTTTCACCACCTATAAGGTATATATTTTTTTAAAAAGAGTGGTGGAGGTGATAGATATGATGATAAGGAAAGCTACATTGTCAGATGCAAAAGGAATCGCTAAAGTTCACGTGGATAGTTGGAAAACTACTTATCGAAATATAATTCCATGCGAGTTTTTAGAGAAGTTATCATATGAACAAAGAGAAAAATTATGGAATAATAATCTTTCGAAAGTGGGGGATTATGTAGTTGTTGCTGAAAATGATGACGGGGAAATTATCGGTTTTGCAGATTGTGGAAAAAGAGAGAGGAATCAAGTCGATCATTCTGGTGACTTAACGTCTATTTATCTTCTTGAGGAATATCAAGGTAAAGGAGTCGGCAAGCAATTAATGAAACAATTATTCCTTCAATTTCAGAAATGGGGGTATAATCGGGTATTCGTCGAGGTTTTGGAAGACAATAAAACACGCTTTTTCTATGAATATTATGGTGCTGAATTATTGAAAACAGATAGGATTACATTTTCAGGAACTGAATTGAATTTACTTATTTATGAATGGGAAAATATAAATGAAGTATTAGCTAAGTTGTAATTAGGCTACCAACTATAAGATTGAGTTGATAGTTTTTGTATTATTTTAGTAAAGATTTGACCGAGCTAATCCAAAGTATAAGGGAATAGCTCTCTGAAGTAATAGACAAGTATAAAGTTGAATGATAAAGTCTAATTATCAAAAAAACTGTAATAAAGCAATAGCCTCATTACAGTTTTTTAATCATGTTATACCATTTTACTCCACCATGTGTTGAGCTAGAAATACCTTTATTGATGAAGCCATGTTTTTCGTAAAATTGAATTAAGTTTTCTTTACATGTAAGCGTTATTGAATCACGTTTATTTTCTTTTGAAACTTTTTCGATATGAGAAAGCAATTTTGATGCGATCCCTTTATTTTGGTTTTGTGGAGCAACTGCTAGACCTAATATACATTGATGGCCACCAGTAGATGGATTTTTTTTAACTTCGCTAAATAAATCATCAGTAATGACAGTCTCATTTATAACAGGACCGTTTACTAAACCAACTAATTTACCATTTTCCTCAGCTACAAAAAAACTATCGGGAATGAATTTAATGCGATTTTCGAATGTTTGTTTTGTTGCTGCCTCTTGTTTTGAAAAACAAAAATGCTCAATTTCTACCAGTTCAGTTAAATCTTCCAATCTTACATTTCGTATGTTTAGCATGATTTTCTTCCCTCCATTTTTCTTAATTATATTATATTAATTTCAAAGCTTTCAAACTATTTAAACTAGCATTTTTAAAGTGGTGGGATAAAATGATCTAAAAAAGATGTTGACAGAATTATGAAATAACCCCTATAATACAAAACATATTAAAAAAAGAAACAAGCTACTAATGTTAGATTCATATAGTTTTAAGCAATGAAGGGAATTTAAGTAGTACTTATCTCAATGTTATAGAGAGCTGATGGTTGGTGGGAATCAGTACAAAGATAAGAATGAATTTCGGTCCTGGAGCTATTTTTTTTCGAAGTAAAGTTTAATCTTTACTAAGGGAAAAACGGTCAATTCTGACCGTTATCAAATATTAAGAGGCAGAATATTTCTGCAACTAGGGTGGTACCGCGAATAATTCGTCCCTACTGATACAATCAGTAGGGACTTTTTTATTAATTTAAAAACTGAATATAGAAAATGCAATGAAGGGAATACAGTAATGTTTGTTTCACTGTTTAAGAGAGCTGGTGGATGGTGTGAATCAGTACAAAAACAAGCATGAATTACAGTCCTGGAGCATCTTATTCGAAGTAAAGGTCGACATTTACTTTGAATAAGACGGTCATCGATCGTTAAATAAAACAAGAGGCAGAATTAATTCTGCAATTAGGGTGGTACCACGGTGAAAATCGTCCCTGTCGTTAGTGGCAGGGGCGATTTTTTTTATAAAAATATACAAGCTAGAAAGAGGAGATAGAAAATGGAATTACAAAAAAATCTATTACCAAGACATATCCGTTTCATGGCACTCGGTGGAGCAATTGGTACAGGTATTTTTAAAGGAACATCAGAAACTGTATCGATTGCAGGACCCGCAGTTATTTTTTCATATTTGTTTGCTGGATTATTACTTCTTGTTGTGATGAGTGCGATTGCGGAAATGGCTATTGCTTTTCCAGGTTTGAATATGAAAGGATTTATTCGTAAAGCGTTTGGTACAAGAGTGTCTTTCGTAATTGGTTGGTTGTACTGTTTTATGTGGTTAGTAGTTTGTGTTATTGAAGTAATCGCAGCAGGAAGCTTTCTACAATATTGGTTTCCTTCAATGTCGTTATGGTCTTTAAGTTTTATTAGTGCCGTTTTTATTGTGGCTGTTAATTTTATGAATGTGAAACGATATGGTGAAATAGAATTTTGGTTTGCAGGAATTAAAATTACGATGATTGTTTTATTTATTGCATTAGGCGCTGGAATTTTATTTGGAATTATTCCAAGTGATCATAGTGGTTATGTACAAAATTATGTTCAGCATAAGGGATTTTTCCCACACGGCTGGTCAGGAGTATTTTCTGCTTTATTAATCGTCATTTTTTCTTACGGTGGTTCAGAATTAATAGGATTGACCTTAACAGAAACAAAAGACGCAGAAACAGTAATACCAAAAGTTATAAAAGGGGTTATATGGAGAATTGTTTTATTCTACACGCTTCCAATCCTGATTATTTGTGGATTAATTCCATGGAATGAAATTGGTAATCAGGAAAGTCCATTTGTTCAAGTTTTATCAACAGTAGGTTTTCAAGGTTCAGCTCATATTATGAACTTTGTATTAATTACAGCGGTATTATCTGCTGCAAATTCAGGTATTTACGGCTGTACGCGTATGATGTACTCGTTAGCAACTGAGGGAGAAGCGCCAAAGGTTTTTGCAAAAATTTCTAAGAATGGTGTACCGATTTATACTGTTATTGTAAGTGCAATAATTTTAATTGGGGGCACATTTGTAGCTTATTTTTCTCCTGATCGCGTATTCGGTTATTTAATGGCGATACCTGGCTTTACAGTATCATTAGTATGGATCAGTATTTGTTTAGCACAATTAAAACTCCGCAAAACATATACTATGCAACCACACTACAAAGTTTGGGGATTTCCATACGTAACATCATTTACTGTAATTGCTTTAGGAGTTAGCTGTGTAGCATTTGCATTCAGTGAGCAGAATAGATTAAGTATTTTTGTTTGCTTAGGGATGCTAGTTGTATTAATTTTATGTTCATTTATAAATAGAAAAAAACAAATTCATTAAACAAAAAACAAAGGGCACCTTATTTGGTGCCCAAATTTATATCAATAAATTATTGATTGTTAGCCAATGCTAAAAGCTGCTCATTTACATTTTCATTTACAATTCCACCATGGTAACAAATGATTGTTTCAATATCATACTTTGTTAATTTTTTAATGGACATAAGAGCCGTTTCCATATCAGGTGTAGCGTTTGGATTTGGCCCCATAATAACGCCATCAGCTGCGACAACAGCATCACCTGCAATTAATGTTTTACTTTGTTGATGATATAAACAAATGTGACCAGGAGTATGTCCAGGTGTATAGATCACAGTGATTCCACCAGCATATGGTAAAACTTCTTCATCAGTTAAAGTTGAATTAACTTTAGCATTTAATGATGTATCGTAGATTGCTTTTATTTTTTTTCCTATTTCTTCAGGAACAGATTCAATCATTTTTGCGATTCGTTCTGGATTTACTTTAATTAAAGCTTTATCCCCCTCAATATATGGCTTGTCTTCTTTATGTGCTAGCACCTCAATTTCTTGATCAGCAGTTTTTAAAAGCTCAGCAAGGCTTCCGATATGATCAATGTCTTGATGGGTAAGAATGATTTTAGACAGCTTATTGAATTCTAATCCCGATTTTTCAATCGCTTCACGAATTTCCTCAGTTTGTCCTGGTATTCCTGTATCTACTAAGATCACTTCTTGTTCATCCCAAAGTATTGTTGGGTTAATAATATTTATCTGTCCTGTAAAATTCATTTCTAATTCAATTGTTTCAATACCTTTAGCAATTTTCATTTAAATGGTAAAAGCAATTTTAGGCCTTTACCACACCTCCCTTTGTTATATGTGAACACTAAACTAGGCATCTAAAGAAAGTTGCCTAGTTTAGTGTTCACATTTTTTGTCTAAAAACTTATTTTTACTTTTGCGCTCTTGAAACAGAAGAAATAAAGTCATCAAGCATAACGTCAAAGCTATCATCAACATTTACCGGATGTTGGAAATATCCAAGGAAGTTCATCGAAACAAATCCGTGTAATATGCTTCTTAATGCTCGTCCTTGATGAATTAATAAAGTAGGGTCCGTAATATAAAACTTAAGAATTTGATGAATAATGCCAGTTGTTTCCCTAGCAAGTCGTTTAACATCGTCATTTTCTGTACTCGGGATATTCATAAAAAGTCCATAACCAGTTCGATTATCAAATGCAAAATCGCGATATACATAAGCAATTTCTCTAATCGCTTGTTCACCACTTTTACCGACTAATCTTTGCATTAAAGTCGAATTTAATTTATTTAAAAGTGAAATCGTCATTTTCAATTTTAACTCGTCCATATTCGCAAAATGGTTATATAAAGATGGATATTTAATATCTAGCTTTTCTGCAATTTTTGGAAAAGTTACTTGATTAAGTCCAATTTCATTAGCCAATGAAAAAGCCACTTCAATAATTTTTTCTTTTGTTAAATTTCTTTTTTGAACCATTTTTTTGCTCCCGTCTCATGTATTAGGTAAATTGTTTTTTAGGCTGATTTCCATTATCAATCAACATAAGTCCTTAAAGATACAATACCTAAATACAAAGTATTTTTAAAGAGAGACTATATTACTAAAAATAGTTTAACACTTCTAAATATAATTAGTAAACTATATAATATAATTTACAAACTATAAACTATAGTTTAGTGTTATGTGTATATTAAAACTTATTGTTATTTTTATTTGTCTTTTATCATCAAGACTTTTTTATTTTGATTTTATTTTTTCTAAAAGGAAGGGGAAATCATGTTATTGTGGAAAAGGAATTTGATTGTTTGTTGGTTTGGAATGTTTGTAACGAGTATTGGGTTGAGCCAACTTGGTCCGGTATTACCTCTATATATTGATAAACTTGGTGTTCATAATTCTGCATTAATTAGTCAATTTTCAGGAATTGCTTTTGGGGTAACTTTTATTATCTCAGCTATTTTTTCTCCTATTTGGGGTATGGCAGCGGATAAGTTCGGACGTAAACCAATGCTGATAAGAGCAAGTCTTGGTATGTCCATTATTATTTTTTGTATGGGTTTCGCACATAATGTCTATGTTTTAATTGGATTGAGACTTTTACAAGGTGTCATTACCGGTTACGGTACAGCTTGTACAACTTTAATCGCAACTCAAACAGATAAAGAGCATGCGGGATCAGCATTAGGTACACTTTCAACTGCCAGTATAGCAGGTTCATTACTTGGTCCGATGGTTGGAGGTTATATTGGAGAGACTGTAGGCTTACAAAATGTGTTTTTTTTAACAGGTGGACTCATGATGGTTGCGTTTATTACAACAGCATTATTTGTAAAAGAATCATTTACTCCCCAAGATAAAAAAGTGCTAAAGTTTAAGGAAATATGGCGTATTATTCCGGATAAAAGCTTAATGATTACAATGTTCATTACTTTTTTTGTTTTAACAATAGCGCTTTATTCGATTGAACCAGTTATTACTGTCTACATTTCTCAGCTATCTGCTCATTCTACACATGTTGCATTGTTAGCGGGCATGGCATTTTCAGCATCAGGTTTGGCAAGCATTATTGCTGCTCCGAGATTAGGTAAGATTTCTGATCGAATTGGTCCACATAAAGTTATATTCGTTGCCCTGATTGTTTCAGGTGTGATGGTAATTCCCCAAGCATTTGTAAAAAACGCTTGGGAATTGATGGGATTAAGATTTATTTTAGGTTTAGCAACGGCGGGTTTAACTCCTGCTGTTAATACATTAGTTAAACGAATTACACCAGATGCCATCACTGGTCGAGTATTTGGATTTAATATGTCAGCTGGATATTTAGGTGTATTTGTCGGTTCTATTTTAGGTGGGCAGATTGGTGCATATTTAGGTGTCAAATACGTATTTTTTGTTACAAGTGCATTATTGCTACTTAACGCAATTTTGGTTTATGTTAAAGTTAATAAGAAATTGAATGAAAAAAAAGAGTTTAACTTATCGATGTAAAAAGTGATAATTTTTGGGAGCTATTTAATGTGGCTCCCTTTCATATTAGTACCCTACATAACTTAGCAAGAAAAGTCGGATTTGTTAATTTGGTTCCTGTTATTCTATTGATGAAGGAGGTTATAAAATGGATTTGTTAAAGAATATGAATGATGCGCTAGTATATATTGAAGAAAATCTAACAAGTGAGATTGACTATAAAGAACTCTCAAGAAGGGCTTTTTGTTCTGAGTATCACTTTAAAAGAATGTTTTCGTTTCTTGCTGGAATTTCTCTTTCAGAGTATATTCGTCGTCGCCGTCTTACTATTGCAGCTTTTGAACTGAAAGATCATAACAAGAAAATAATTGATATTGCTTTAAAATTCGGATACAATTCTCCGGATTCCTTTACGAGAGCCTTTCAAAACTTGCATGGAATTACTCCGTCAGAAGCTAGAAATAACGGCAATTCGCTTAAAGCATTTCCACGAATGACCTTCCAATTATCAATTAAAGGAGGAAATGAAATGAACTATCGTATTGAAGAAAAAGAAACATTTCGAATCGTAGGGATAAAAAAGAGAGTTCCGATTATTTTTAATGGGGTCAATCCTGAAATTGCATCCATGTGGAAAACTTTAACGATGGAAAAAATTACGGAATTAAAAAAACTCTCCAATGTTGAGCCGAATGGCATAATAAGTGCTTCAACAAATTTTTCTGAAGGTAGAATGGAAGAAAAAGGAGAACTTGATCATTATATTGGAGTCGCAACTACAAATGACTGTCCAAATGAGTTCATTCAACTTGAAGTTCCTGCAATTACATGGGCAGTATTCGAAGCAATTGGAAAATTTCCAGATGCATTGCAAGAAGAATGGGGGCGAATTTACTCTGAATGGTTTCCATCTTCTAATTACCATCAAGTAGAAGGTCCAGAAATTTTATGGAATGAACAGAAAGATATTACATCACCAACTTTCAAGAGCGAAATATGGATACCAGTCTCTAAAAAATAAAAAAAGAAAGAGACAAACGCTCTTTCAAATTTCTGGATTATTTTTATTAAAGTGATCTAGTTTATCTGAAATACTTTTAAGGATTTGATTTTTTTCTTGTTGAATTTTTAGGAATTTTAAAAGAAACCAAATCATAAAAACAAAAGGTGCTATGTAAAACAAAATCGGTATGATTGAAAATAGAGGAAAAAACACGTTATCCATATTGATCCCACTCCTTTTGGAAGATTATACCATAACTTTTAGATTAAAACCTTCTAATTATTTGAAGGTTTTTTTATTTATAACTTATTCTGTGGGTTGTTGGTTAAATAGGTTTTTAAAAGGAAAATAGTGTTATTTAGAGAATGTACTATTAATTAAGAACAGTTACTTGCTTAAATCGAATAGAATAATAGGAGAAAAATAAAAATGAAAATCGTAAAACAATGGGTACAAGAAGATAGTGATTTTATTAGAAAAAAAGTAATTGAATTTAATGCTAAAAACCTTCCTGATGAGAGGAAAGCACCGTCTGAAAATATAAGCTTTGTCGTTAAAAATGATCAAGAGGAAATAGTAGGTGGAATTACAGGGAGGATGTATTGGCACCATTTATCTATAGACTTTTTATGGGTGGCAGAGGAGTATAGACATGAAGGTATTGGTAGTCAACTAATCAATCAAATGGAAGAATTTGCAATCAAAAATAGATGTCGCCTTATTAAAGTAGATACTTTTAGTTTTCAAGCTCCAAAATTTTATAAGAAGCATGGTTTTAAAGTGTTTGGAGTAATTGAGAATCATCCAAAAGGGTATAATCAATATTATTTTGAAAAAAGATTATAAGAGAAAAACTTAATTATTTTTGATGACATGAAGTTGCTTTTGCAACTATTTTTTTAGCTTATAAACTTAAATGGTATGATTAATTAAGAGTTTGATGAGATAGGAGGAATCGTTAATGAGCGAACTTAATTTATTGTTTCGAAAAAGAATTGGAATACGAGATAATGAAGTAATTAATTTTAATAATTTAAATGAGGTTCTTGAAAAAACTGCCATAAATATACCTTTTGAAAATCTTTGTATTATAGGAGATAAAACAAATGAGATCAACCGAGAGAATTTAATTAGTAAATTATTAGTAAAAAATGAAGGTGGTCTCTGTTATGAATTGAATTCAATGCTTTATTTATTTTTACTTGAAAATGGGTTTAACGTGAGGTTAGCAAGAGGGGTTGTTTATGACAATATAGCTCAAAAATATCCTACTTTTGGAAGAACACATGTCACAATCCTATTAACACAAAATGAAGAAACATACTTAATTGATACAGGATTTGGAGCGAATCTTCCTTTAAAAGCAGTTCCCTTTTCGGGTGAGATGATTACTTCTAGTAATGGAGAGTTTCGAATAAAAAAAGAAGACACAAAATTCGGGGATTATGTATTGATGTTAAAACTAAAACATAAAGATCAAAATTGGAGAATTGGCTATGCATTTGATTCACGTGATGTGATTTCAGATGTATCCGAATTTAATGAGATTCAAACAATTATTGCTGAGCACGAGGAATCTCCATTTAATAAAACCCCTTTAATGACTCAACTGACAAATGACGGGAATAAAACTTTAACGAATACTTCTTTTACACAATGGATTAACGGTGAAGTCACAAAAGAGGATATTGATGAAATGAAATATAAGGTTTTAGCAAAGCAACATTTTGGGCTCTAATAAAAAACCAGAATACTATATATAAGAAAACTTATTAACAATTATTGGTAATAATCGTTAATAAGTTTCTTCTAACCATTCTATTGCCTATGAAAATAAAATTTACTGTTCTATCATTTACATAATAAGTAATAAACCTCCATTATAACTACTTTGCTTTATTCAATTAGAAAACCTCTGAAAGGCGCCATTTTTTTGATATCTCCTTAATTTGATGAGGTGTTGTTCTGCAGCATCCACCTATTAAACGTGCACCTACTTGGTACCATTCTTCAGATTGTAACCCTAAGGTGCCACATTGTTCATGCCCATGCCATGTTTTTGTTACTGGGTTATAAGTTTCACCAGAGTTGGGATAAACAAGAATTGGCTTTTTTGTATTTTCTCTCAATTCCTGGATGGCACCAGTTACAACAGTTACTGGTGCACAATTGATGCCTATTGCCACAATTTGCTCACTTTTTTCAAAAACTCTTGCACACTCCGCAAGCTTCGTACCTTCACTTATCTCTTTTTCATTTTTTAAAGAAAAGGATAGCCACGCATATGTTTCTGGGAACTCACGCAATAATCTTTCTAAAACTATTGCTTCATGCAATGAAGGGATTGTTTCGAATGCTAATAGATCTGCACCAGCTTCAATCAATGCTGATATTCTTGAACGATGAAAGTCTTCTAATGTTTTATCTGATACACCATAGTTGCCTATATACTCTGAACCATCTGCAAGGTAAGCCCCATACGGACCAACTGACGCAGCAACCAATGGCTTAGGCCTATTCGTTTGCTTGTTCTCCTTCCAAAAATCATCTCTTGCTCTTCTTGCAAGTATCACAGTTTTCCTAATTAACTCTAAAGCTTCCTGTTCTTGTATTCCACGTGCAGAAAAACCATTAATAGTAGCTTGATAGCTTGCTGTTATGGCACAGTCTGCTCCTGCACGAAAATAGTCCGAATGAACTCGGTAAATAAGTTCTGGATCTTCAAATAACACGCGTGCCGACCAAAGGGGATCGTCCAAATTACATCCATGTGCCTCCAATTCTGTAGCTAATGCTCCGTCAAGAATCATAATTGAATATTCTGATAAAATAGCTTCAATTGGATTGAGTTTGTTCGACATAATTTACGCCCCTATTCTTAAGATTTTTTGATAGATAATAACTTCCATAGCAAAGCAAAATAAACGGTATGCCGCAATATAAGGCAATTCTCTGTGTTGGATCAAATGCAATTCCAATACACGAAGCCAGGCAAAGGATAAAAGAAGAAATTGGTACCAATGGATATAATGGTGTACGATAGATCAAATCCTTTTCAGAATTTCCTTCTTTTAAAAATTGTCTGCGAAATAAGAACTGGGAAACACTAATACTCATCCAAACAACAACCACAGCTAAACCAGAAATTGAAACTAGTACGATATAGACAGTATCTGGAGCTATAATACTTGAGAGCAACGCCAAACCTCCACCCACCATTGAGAAAATAACAGCGTTCATTGGAACACCCTTCTTTGTCATTTTTCCAAAAATCGGTGAAATTGTATTCTTATTTGCAAGTGACCAAAGCATTCTAGAAGAGGCATACAGACCTGAGTTTGCCGCAGAAAGAATGGCTGTTAGGATAACAAAATTCATTATGTCGGCTGAATATGGCACCCCAATTCGTTCTAGTACTGCAACAAAGGGGCTTTTTAATATCCCTGCATCCGACATAGGTAATAAAGCAGATAAAACAATAATTGTTCCTATAAAAAAGATAATTAGTCTCCACAGGGTAGTACGAATGGCCTTCGGGATCGCTTTTTCCGGGTTGGCTGTTTCACCGGCTGCAATGCCTATTAATTCTGTTCCTGAAAAAGCAAAATTAACCGCAAGCATGGTCATTATAATGGCAGTAGCACCATTAGGAAATAAACCTGCACTTGTTAAGTTAGAAAAAAATGGCGCTGTTTTTGAATGAGTCATCGGAAGAAACCCGAGCATTGCTGCTACTCCTATAATAATAAAGATCACAATTGCTATAACCTTTATCGATGAAAACCAAAATTCAGTTTCAGCGAAAAACTTAACCGTCAGGACATTTAATACAAAGATCAAAATGGCAAAAAAAGCACTCCATACCCAGACATTAATCGATGGAAACCAACGCTCCATAAGTAATCCTGCGGCTGTAAATTCAGAACCTAAAGCAACAGTCCAAGTTAACCAGTATAACCAGGCTATTGTATATCCTGTACCCGGTCCAATGTATTTAGCTGCATAACTATGAAATGCGCCCGTTTCAGGCATATGTACGGAAAGCTCCCCTAAACATAACATGACTAGATAAACCACTAGCGCACCAATCAGATAGGATAAAATTGTACCAATTGGACCAGCTTGTTGAATCGTGTAACCAGAACTTAAGAATAAGCCAGTTCCAATAACTCCTCCTAGTGATAGCATGACTAAATGACGCGCTTGCATTTTCCTTTGAAATTCTTGCCTAGTGTTGTTTTCCATTTTTACTCTCCTTTTATTACTATCCAGAGAAAACAAAAACGCACTCTAAAAAAGAGTGCGCTACTGACAAATAAAATGAGTGGTCTTATCTATCAGGAGTTTCACCCGCTGGAATTAGCACAGTATCTTAATAGACCTGTTGCTGAGGTATCATAGGGCCAGTCCCTCCACCTCTCTGGATAAGAAATATATTTTTTTAATAACAATATCAATTCACTTAAAAACTGTCAAGACATTTCAGTATTTTCAAAAAAATATTTGCTGAAAAATGCGTTAATACGACTCCCTATCCAAAAAAAACAATATACTTTTTACTTTAACAAAAAGAATGATAAGAGAAATAATTAAGAAACCTTTAACCATTATTACTGATTTTAATAAACAATCTAATCCAAATTTTAGATTGAATAGTTTACTTTGTAGTAATATGTGCTTTTTTCCATTGCATATATATTAAGTAAAGGGGTGATAAAAAATGGATATTTTATCAATTATCTTGCAAATTTTATTAGCTCTTATGTTTTTAATTGCTGGGGTGGCTAAACTTTTTGGTTCAAAAACGAGTGTTGAAAGTTTTAATCACATGAAATTACCGCAATGGTTCAGAGTAATCACTGGATTAGTAGAATTGGTTGGAGCAGTTGGATTAATTATTGGTTTTTGGGAAGAAAGTTGGGTTCCAGCGGGTGGTTTGTTATTAGGAGTTGTGGCAATTGGCGGAATAATATCACATATCCGTGTTAAAGATTCGTTTAAGCAAACTTTTACAATCTTATTATTAGGTATTATTGCATTTGTACTTTTATGGATTAATTATTCTGATCTCTCAAGTTTCCCAGGATTTAATTAATTTTTAATCAATTTATGCAGGGGATAAGAGTACGACAGAATAATAGTGACAGTACTTAAATCAATCTTGTTTTTAGTCAATTAGATGATAAACGATATGTTGATCTCGATGTTTTAAAATCATAATCTATAATTAAATAAATAATTTAGCATTACTTCAATTGAAGTAAT
>NZ_JAZGQS010000012.1:0-127722 GCF_036421055.1 Gottfriedia acidiceleris
AAAAAAAATAGCCTTATGGCTATTTTTTTATTTTAATGTAGCAACAGCTGCATCTGAACCTTTTTGAATTGAGCCAGTTGCTGTAACTTTAATATTTTCTAGCACATCTCCATTTGTAAAAATAACTGGAGTAATTGTGCTTTTTGCATTTTCTTTTATATAGTCCATATTGAATGTTAATAAATGATCCCCAGCATTAACTTTTTGGCCTTCTGTTATATGAGCATCAAAACCTTCACCATTTAGTTTAACTGTTTCTAATCCAACATGAATTAAGATTTCAACACCCTCATTTGAACGAATTCCAATCGCGTGTTTCGTATGGAATACTTGTACGATTTCTCCATCGAAAGGAGCTACTACAACACCTTCTGACGGTGTAATAGCAAATCCATCACCCATCATTTTTTCTGCAAATACAGGATCTGGTACTTCAGATAGTGGATGTATTTCTCCAGTTAATGGCGCTTTAATAACAACTTCCTTTGCTGCTACAGGAGCAGAACCTTGTTGTTGTTCTTCCTCTAAACCGAACATTTTTTTTAATTTGTTAAACATAATACTCACCTTTTCTTTAATTTTGATTCCAGTCTTATCATTATCTTTTCAGAAAAAATAATACTAATTATCCTAACAGAAAAAATACATTTATGCTAAAGAAAAGATGAACATTTATTGAATTATTAACAAAACTGTATCATTTTTACAATAAAAGACATGAAAACCCTCTCTTGAATCATAAATTAGCTAGTTCTAAAAATTGGTATTACATATGATAAAATAATGTACATAAATAATTTACCAGTACAATTATATAGATAGGAGCGATTAAATGACTGAAATGGTTCCATTAGTTTTCTCACTTCAAAACAAAAAAATTACAATCATCGGTGGAGGAAAAATCGCATTTCGAAAAGCAAAAGCATTTATAAAAAGTGGTGCTTCAATTACGATTATTAGCCCCCAACTATGTGAAGATTTTAAACAGTTACCTACAATAAAATGGATAAATAAGTATTTTGAAAAAGCTGATTTAACTGGAGCTCACATCGTTATTGCAGCTACAGATGATAAAAAAATAAATAAATTCGTCAAAGAATGTACATCAGATCTCCAATGGTTTAATGATGTAAGTGATCAAAATAATAGTGATTTCCATACACCTGCAGTGGTTCGCAGAGGAGACCTTATTGTATCGGTCTCAACTTCAGGTAAAAGTCCCGTCCTATCAAAAAAAATAAAAAAGGAACTAGACACTTATTTTGACGATCATTATAGTGAAATCGTGGATGAATACGCAATCGAACGAAAAAAACCAGTCATAGAGTAAACTCATATGACTGGTTAGATGTGAAAGTCTTTTGCCTTTATTGTTTTTTCAACTTTGCTAAGGCTTCTGCAAATGGGTTATTAAATGGTTCATCATCTTGTTTATTCTGTTGCTTTAAATATTTTTGAACATCTCGTTTCGAAACTTTACTGTTTTTTTCTTTTGAACGTCGATCTTTAAAAGTAGAAAGTTTTTCTCTATGTCCACATGCACATACAAAAATTTGGCCTTCTCCTTCGCCTCTTAGCTCTAAACGTTTGAAGCAATTAGGACATCTCGCGTTAGTTGATTGTGAAATTGTTTTACGATGACCACATTCTCTGTCCTGGCAAACTAACATTTTTCCGCGTTTACCATTTACTTCTAACATAAGCTTTCCGCAGGCGGGACATTTAGTGCTCGTCATGTTATCATGCTTAAATTTTTGTTCAGTTTGTTTTATTTCTTTCACAGCATCTGAAGAAAAACGAATCATTTCACTCATAAATTTAGATTTAGCTAATTTACCTTTGGAGATGGCTTGAAGCTTCTGCTCCCACTCAGCTGTTAGGGCTGGTGACTTCAAGGCTTCTGGAACAAGGTTTAATAATTGTTTACCTTTATTTGTGATAAAAATATCTTTTCCCTTTTTTTCAATTAAAAAGCTACTGAAAAGTTTTTCAATAATATCCGCTCTTGTTGCAACTGTTCCCAATCCACCTGTTTCGCCTATTGTCTTTTTTAAATCACTACTATTACCAGACATAAAATGGACTGGATTTTCCATTGCACTTAAAAGTGTGGCTTCATTAAAGTAAGCTGGCGGTTTCGTATGCCCTTTAGTTTCAATCACTTTAGCTACTTCAATACGCTCATTTTCATTAATAACCGGTAATCGTTGATCCTCTGTACTTTCAAGATCGTCTTCGTCTTTAAAAACTTCTTTCCAGCCCAGTGATATAACCCTTTTACCTTTCGCAACAAATATCTCATTATCAATTTCTGCAATAACTTTTTCTTGTTCATATACGTACGGAGGTAGTAAGACTGCTAAAAATCTTCTTACGATTAGTTCATATATTTTAAATTCTTTTGAAGAAAGTTCACTTAATATAGGTGCCTGCTCCGTTGGTATAATCGCATGGTGATCTGAAACCTTATTATCATCTACAAATGACTTATTTACTTTAATCGGTTGATTTGTTAATTTCATAATGATTTTTCCATAAGGTTTTATGTTACATGCAGATAAACGTTCCTTTAATGTATCAACTAAATCGGACGATAAGTATCTAGAATCAGTTCGTGGATACGTAACGACTTTATGGTGCTCATATAGCTTTTGCATGATGGATAAAGTTTCTTTAGGTGAAAAATTAAATCTTTTATTGGCCTCTCTTTGGAGCTCAGTTAAATCGTAAAGTTGCGGAGCAAAAGATTTTTTTTCAGCAGTTGTAACTTCCTTAATCTTTAGCTGTTTTCCTTTTATCGCTCCAATAATTTTTTGTAAATCATCGGACGTTTTAATTTTCTGGTCATTCGACTTACGATTTTGCCACGTAAACGTTACATTATTTGCTATTACTTGTAACCCGTAATAAGTTTGTTGCTTAAATTCTTTTATTTCCTTTTCACGCTCTAAAATCATCGAAAGTGTTGGAGTTTGAACCCTACCACATGAAAGTTGAGCATTATGCTTACAGGTAAGTGCTCTTGTTGCATTAATCCCCACGATCCAATCTGCCTCAGCTCTTGCTACAGCAGACAGATATAAATTTTCATATTCCTTGCCATTACGTAAATTTTCAAAGCCCTTTTTCACTGCCTGATCTGTTGCAGAAGAAATCCATAGTCTTTTAATTGGTTTATTAACCTTTGCCAATTGAAGAATCCATCTTGCAACAAGTTCACCTTCTCGCCCTGCATCCGTCGCGATTACGATATCTGAAACATCTTTTCTTAATAATTGAGTTTTCACAGCTTGAAATTGCTTGCCCGTCTTTTTAATAACAACAAGCTTTAATTTATCTGGAATCATTGGTAAATCTTCTAAATTCCATGACTTATATTTATTATCATATCCTTCAGGGTCAGCCAAAGTCACAAGATGCCCTAATGCCCAGGTCACAATATACTTTTTACCTTCTAAAAAACCGTTACCTTTTTGATTGCACCCTAGCACTTTAGCTATATCTCTAGCAACTGAAGGCTTTTCCGCTAATACTACTGTTTTGCTCATATCGTACTCCTTAGTTTATTTACAATTTTCTTATTAACTAACTTTAACACTTCTACTCATCTAATTCCAAAAAAACACAGAGAGTTCGTTTCTTTATAATTTATTATATTTCAGTAATAATCATCATCAATTCCTTTTTGAGATGGATATAAAACTATTCCATAATCACTTTTCAACTTTCTATTCTGAGCTTTTAATCTTTCAGAGTATAAAATACACAGTTCTTCATACAATTTCCTTTCTTCCAAATTAGAGGAATCTAAAGATTTACTTCGATGTTATAAGAGAAATTTCGGCCCCAGGATTTTTTGAATTTAAGCACAACATATTTTTAGAAAAGTTTTTTTAAAACGTTCTTTTTTTGTGTTGCAATTAATTTTTTTTGCAGAAAATTGACGTTTTATTTTATAAAAAAAACAAAGGTATTTACTCCTTATATGGCAAATTTAGTAATTAATTCCATATATAAGGAGAGAGACAATGATTAATAAGATTGTATCTGTAATTTTAGGGGTATTTTTATTCTTATTACCCACAGCCAACGCGACTTCTTTTTCAAAAAGTTTTAGTGATGATGCGTTATCAAATTATATAGATAATCTAAATTTAAACACTACTGAAGCCACTTTTGGACAATCTATTGAAGTTGGATTAACGACTAAAGAACATTTCAACAATGTAACTCTCACATTTAAAAACGGGACTAATTTGACAGAAGTTTTACTAAAAAACCCATCGTCTTCAGATCTTTACTATGCTGGAAAAATTGGGGTTACAGCTTCTTTTATAAAAGGTACTTATCAACTAAGTTCAATTACATTAGATAATCAGACTCTAGCTGTTTCAGACCAGACTATTAAATTTATGATTAATGATTTACCAACTCCAAAAATTAACCCAATTACAAATAAATCCACATCTATAACAGGAGTATTTTTAGCAAACAGTAGCGTCCAATTATTCAACAATAATAAACTTATAAGCACCGTACAAACAGATTCAAAAGGCAATTTTCAATTCAATACTAAACCTCTAAAAGAATTTACTAAAATAAATGCAGTTGGTGTTTCAATTGGATTAAAAAGTAAAACTGCTACATCATATGTTTCAGATGTAATCGCACCTTCTATCACTTCCATACCTTCAATATCAGATCAATCTCAAAGCATATCAGGTAAATCAGAACCAAATGCTGATGTTTTCATTTACTTAAACAAGAAAGTATTAGTAAAAGGTAAAGTTAACTCGGCAGGTAAGTTTACTATTAAAATGGCGAAGCAAAAGGCAAACACAGTTCTTCAAGTCGTTGCAGTTGATAAGAGTAAAAATCAAAGTAAACCTGTTTCAATCCGTATATTAGATCGTACTGCACCTTCAGCACCTACAATCCAAACAGTTAAAGAAAATGCCACTGTCATTAGTGGGAAAACAGAACCAAATGCTTCTGTTAAACTGTATCTAAACGGTAAATATACAGCTAAAACAGCTGCAACAAAGAATGGTAGTTATAGTTTTAAGGTCAGTAAATTAAAAGTATTTACGCCTATAAAAGTACAGTCAATTGACGCTGCTGGAAACCAAAGTAAGCCTTCATTTACTGAGGCAAAGAGCTCCCAACCTCTTTCGAATGGGCAGCTAATTATTGTTAATACAAAAACAAATAAACTTTCATATTACAACAAAGGAAAATTAGTAAAAACATTTAGTGTAGCAACAGGAAAAGCCTCTTCTCCTACACCTACTGGAAAGTTCAAAATCTTAAACAAAATTAAGAATAGACCTTGGTATAAAGAAAATATTCCTGGTGGAGCTCCAAATAATCCACTAGGTAAAAGATGGATGGGCTTAAGTACGGGTAGTTCTCCTGGAAACTCATATGGGATTCACGGAAATGCTAATGAGAGTTCTATTGGTAAATCAGTTAGTCACGGCTGTATTCGAATGCATAACAATGAGATTGAATGGTTATTCGATCAAATAAATGTTGGGACGACAGTTATTATTGCAAAATCATCTAGTACGAATGGGCAAATTGCTCACTCATATGGAATAGCTATCGCATAAAAAGCAAACCATTCCGGTTTGCTTTTTTTATAGTTTAATAGATTACTCTTTCGTTTTTCTAATAGCATTCTTTTCACTTTTCACTGATAATATTTAGTAAAAAGGAAAGAGTTAGAAAGGGGTAATTTTATTTTGAAGAGGTATCTACCTATACTTATTTTGTTTTTTGGTATTCTCTATATCTTTTTTATTCCTTCAGAGCCTGTAAGCATAAAAATACTGTTTAAGGTAATTCCAATGGTGTTGATTATCAGTTATGCCTTTTCACAAATTCCTTATCAATCAACTAAATATCGCACTCTCATACTTTTAGGCCTTATTTTTTGTATGATTGGTGACGGAACGTTAATCTGGTTTGTTGTCGGTTTAAGTGCTTTTCTAATTGGGCATTTGTTTTATGCTGCTGGTTTTATATCAGGATGGAAATTTTCCATATATCGCCTACTTGCGATTATTCCAATTACAATATATGCGTTTTTTCTATGCTCTAATTTAGTACGCTCTTTAAATGAAGGTGGACAAGAGAACTTAGTTATTCCGGTAATAGCCTATTCAGTAGCTATTTCATTGATGGTATTTACTGCTATAATGACTGGAAACAAATGGGCTATTTTGGGGAGCCTATTATTTATCATTTCAGATTCTATATTATCATGGGACCTATTTGTAGAAAGCGTTAAATACGGTCATGAATTAATCATGATCACTTACTACTTAGCACAGTTTTTAATCGCTAAAAGCATTTTAAATAGAAAGAGCGTTTCTTAATATTTTACTTTCAAATAAAGTAAGAACTACAATATAAATGTAGCCTCTTTTCACTGAAATTAAAAATTGAAAGCGTATTACATAAGAATTATGAAATGTAAAAGGAGATTTTCATATGAAAAATGAGTTAATTAATCGTTTAATTAGTTATGCAAAAGTTGATACACAATCAAATGCGAGTAGTGAAACATGCCCTTCTACACCTGGCCAATTAACTTTGGGCCGCATGCTAGTGGAAGAGTTAAACAAAATTGGATTAGTTGACGTAACGATGGATAACAATGGTTATGTTATGGCTACACTTCCGGCAAATTCCGACAAAGAAATTCCGACAATTGGATTTTTAGCACATTTAGACACAGCGACAGACTTTACAGGAAAAAATGTTAACCCTCAGCTAGTTGAAGACTATGATGGAAAGGATATCGTTTTAAATGAGCGTTTAAATGTTGTCCTATCGCCGAGTCATTCACCAGAGTTAAGTAAGTATATAGGTCACACATTAATGACAACTGATGGGACTACATTACTTGGTGCGGATAATAAGGCTGGTATCGCTGAAATTATGACTGCGATGGCGTATTTAGTTCAACATCCTGAAATCAAACACGGCAAAATAAGAGTCGCATTTACACCAGATGAAGAAATCGGTAGAGGCCCACATAAATTTGATGTAAAAGCGTTTGATGCTAAATATGCTTACACAATGGACGGTGGTCCATTAGGAGAGCTTCAATACGAGAGCTTTAATGCTGCAGGTGCAATGATTACGGTAAAAGGTAAAAACGTTCACCCAGGTACTGCTAAGGGTAAAATGATAAATTCAATGAAAATTGCCATGGAAATAAATAATTTATTACCTTTAGAAGAAGCACCAGAATCAACTGAAGGTTACGAAGGCTTTTATCATCTAGTATCAATTGAAGGTGATGTAGAGTTAACAAAAATGCACTACATTATTAGAGATCATGATAAAACAAAATTTGCTAGCCGAAAAGAGACATTGTCGAAAATTGTAAATCAATTAAAAGAAAAACATGGTGAAAACAGCATTATTTTAGAGTTAAAAGACCAGTACTATAATATGGGTGAGAAAATCTTACCTGTTAAAGAGGTTGTTGATATTGCTCACGAGGCAATGACAAACCTAGAAATTACACCAATTGTAGAACCAATACGTGGTGGAACAGATGGTTCACAGCTATCATATATGGGACTACCTACTCCAAACATTTTTACAGGTGGAGAAAACTACCACGGCAAATTTGAATACATTTCAATCGACAATATGGTTAAAGCAACAAATGTCATGATTGAAGTGATCAAATTATATGAACAAAAGGCAACTTCAAAGTAAAAAATTAGGACTGACATATATCTGTCAGTCCTTTTTTTACTTAATTTTACGAATAAATACGACTTTTAAATAGTTACCTTCTTTAAACTGCTTAGTTGTTTTAAAGTCATTAGGTAGGCTAAATTCTTCCATTAATTTATATTGCCCGCCTAATTCCTTAAACGCTGTATCAATAAACCCTTTAAATTTATTCATTCCAAAAGTACTACAGTTCGTTGAAGCAACGATTACACCATCATTTTTTGTAATCGTAATAGCTTCTTTCAACAGGTTCTTATAGTCTTTTTCCGCGCTGAAAGTATGTTTTTTAGATCTTGCAAAACTTGGTGGATCTAAAATAACCATCTCAAATGTAAGATTCTTTTTAACTGCATATTTAAAGTAATGAAATACATCCTCAACAACTATGTTCTCGGTTGCAGGGTCAATTCCATTAATTTTAAATTGTTCTTTTGTTTTTTCTAAGCTACGATTTGCTAAGTCTACACTAGTAGTCTTACTTGCTCCTCCAACTGCTGCAAAAACTGAGAATGCTCCTGTATAAGAGAAAGTATTTAAAACTGTTTTCCCGTAAGCATATTTATCTCGAATTAGTTTTCTAACTTCACGTTGATCTAAAAATACGCCTACCATTGCGCCATCATTTAAATATATAGCGAAATTAACTCCATTTTCCTTTACGATAATAGGAAATTGACCTCTATCCCCCATCACAAAATCATCTTCTTCAATATACTGCCCTTTTGTATCAAAGCGCTTTTTCTGATAAATCCCTTTGAATTCGACAAGATTCTCTAATGCTTGAATAACCCAATCTTTAAATTGATAGATTCCTTCGCTATACCAACTAATTAAATAAAATCCGTCAAAATAATCAATTGTTAATCCACCAATCCCATCGCCTTCCCCATTAAATACTCTAAATGCTGTCGTATCAGAGCTATTATAAAATTGTTGGCGGTCTTCGATTGCTTGTTTAATTTTATCCTCAAAGAACTTAGGTCCAATCTTTTCATGCTCCTTCAGGCTAAGAACCCAACCTAAACCCTTATTTTGCTTTCCATAGTATCCCTTTCCAATAAAACCATTACGTTCATCTACAAGATTAATTATTGTTCCTTCATAAATAAAATCTTTACTATTCACGATCGATTCTTTTGAAATTAGTGGATACCCATTTTTATAATCTTTTACAAACTTTTGTTTAATTTTTAATTCTTTATCCATAAGCCCATCCATTCATTCTCTTTTTTTACATATTATTTCCATAAACAATTATTATAGTGTGACCTGTTAGACAAAACTGCTGATTTAAGTAAAATATTATCTTTTTCTATGAAATAACCGCTTAAGCCATTTTTCGCACAACGTGCTATCAAGTCCTTTATTATAACATGACAAACAAATTACTTAATCTCTCTTTTTCTAAGTAAGCATGATAATAATCTTTAAATTTGATATATAAAATACTCTCTTTATCTTAAAGAATTAGTGATTTACTCTGCTAGTTATTTTAATATTAATATCATGAATACCTTTTGATGTAGTTGTAAAAGTGGAAATACTAAAGTAAGCGCCAAATTATCTAGGTCAGAACAAATTCTTGTTCAAAGTGAAAGGGAATACATTATGGAAATGATTACTGAAACAATACAAATAGAGAACTTAAAAGAGAATAAAATAATAGGGGACCCTAAACTAACAAATTCAAAAATAATATTTAGAGGAAAAGGAAATGTTCTATATTGTGATAATGAAAATGTTCATTTAGTAAATAGTAATATTGAGTTTAATGGAAATGACACGATTATTTTTCTTTGTAAAAACAGGTTTAATTATATACTCAATGCAATTGTTTACAATAATTCTGTACTATTTTTTGGAAGAGATAATTATTTTAACAACAAATTAAATGTAATTATTTCAGAACAAAAAAATGTTATCGTTGGAGAAGGTTGTTTAATTTCATTTGACTGTTGGTTTAGAACAGCAGACCCTCATCTAATTTATGATTCTCTCTCGAAGAAAAGAGTTAACCCAAGTAAAAGCATTTATATTGGCGATCATGTTTGGATTGGTCAACATGCTTTTATTTTAAAAGGAACTCAAATTGGTTCAGGCAGTATTATCGGAGGCATGTCATTAGTTAGTGGGAAAAAAATTGAATCGAATTCTTCGTATGCTGGCAATCCAGTAAGAAAAATTGGCGAATCAATTTTTTATACTAGTGACAGCGTACATGCGTTTACAGAATCAGAAACACAAAGTCATGATGTTTTTGAGAGTGATGAATATATTTATTCATATAATCAAACTGAGATATTCCCATTCACTTCTATAGAAAAATCACTAACAGAATTAAAGTCGGTTTCAGAAAAACTTGATTTTATTAAAGATAATTTGCAGGTGAATCGAAACAAAAACCGCTTTTTCATTGGAAATCCTAATGTTAAGCAGAGTTTTATAGAAAGGATTAAAGAGAAAATATATAACTATTTATTGTCAAAAAAGTAAAACCGCATGCTAAAAAAACACCCCTTAAATTCGCTGTTTTTAAAACACATGGTTTTTTCTTCATCAACTTTAAGGGGTGTAGTCTAAATTGAATAAGGCTTTAAATTCATTCATTAACCGGTTGAATTCTTCTAGCAAAATCAACAAATTTGAACTTATCAGGGCGATGTCTAGATTGACCGTATTGTAATAGAGAACCATCGTCTAAATAGACGAAAGTATTTACAACTACTACCATATCATAACCATCTAAATCTAAATATTTTTGGTCATCTTCTGTGCAAGCTTGTACTACAATTTCTTTTTTCGCAAAGCCAATATTTAAGTGTAGAGTATTTTCTATATAGTCAAAAATTGACCCTTCGCAGATTGACTTTGAAAGTTTTTCTACATATGAACTATTGTAATACTCTTTGTCTAAAATTATTTTTTTTCCGTCGATTTTTCTGGCTCTAACTACTTTCCAAATCGCTGTTTGGTCATCTATTTCTAGTTGTTCTCTTACAAATTTACTTGGCCACTTCTTTTCAAGAATTTCTACAATTGTTTCTGCTTCTCTACCGATTTGGTTTGATAATTCTTTAAAACTAATTAAACCTGTTACCGGGAAATTTAATTTTGCAGTGTCTAAAATAAACGAACCTTTACCTTTGACTTTATTTATATAACCGTTTTGCTCAAGCATTTGTAAGGATTTCCTAATTGTATCTCTAGAAACAGCAAATTGCTCCATTAATGACTTTTCAGAAGGTATTTTACTACCAACAGCAAAAGCCCCTTTTTCAATCTGTTCAATTAACTTATGATAGATTGAAATATACTTTGCGTTCATTTTCATCACCTAGAAAAATTTTATTATATTCTTACATTTTTCTCAAGAAGGTAACAAATAGACTCATATGGACGCAACGTAAATTCGCTTATATTCTGACTAGAATCCTCGTAATTTGAAATTAAAATCTGCTTCTTATAATCCCCAATCTCGATATCTTCTGGTAATTTAAAAAGAGTATCCTTGCCATAAAAATTATTAACGACTAACAACATTTGATTACCCAGTTTCCGAGTGTATGCAAATATTTGTTCATGATTTAGTAAGAATGAATCATACGTACCTGTCGAAATAATGTCGAATTTTTTTCTTAAGTCAATTAGTTTTTTATAATGATAATACACTGAATCTTCGTCAGCTATCGAATTTTCGACATTTATTTGTTCATAATCTTTTCCAGTTGAAATCCATGGTGTTCCAGTTGTGAATCCTGCATGAATTGAATTATTCCATTGCATAGGTGTACGGGAATTATCCCTTGACTTGCTCTTTAAAATGGCTAATATTTCTCTTTCTGGAACCCCATTTTCTTTTAATATTTTATAATAATTTAAGCTTTCTACATCTCGATAGTCTTCAATTGTGTCAAATTTAGGATTTGGCATTCCAATTTCTTCACCTTGGTAAATATATGGAGTTCCTCTTAATAAATGCATTGAAGTAGCAAGCATTTTGGCTGATTCTTTATGATATTTTTGATCGTTTCCAATTCGTGAAACAATACGAGGTTGGTCATGGTTACACCAAAATAAGGCGTTCCATCCATTACCGGATTGCATACCTTTTTGCCACTGATCGAGAATTGACTTAAGTGATATAAAATCAAAATCCATTAATGACCATTTTTGCCCATCTTTATAGTCAATTTTTAAATGATGGAAGCTAAAAACCATCGATAACTCATTCTCAGACGGATTTGAGTATTGAATACAATGGTCGATTGAAGTTGAAGACATTTCACCGACAGTAATGATTTCTTCGTTTTTACCAAACGTCTCTTTATTTAATTTCTTTAAATATTCATGAATTCGAGGTCCGTCTGTATAGTATTTTCTGCCGTCACCTATTTCGTCATCAACCATAACTTCTGGCTTTGATATCAGATTAATTACATCCAAACGAAATCCTTTTACTCCTTTATCTATCCAGAAATTAACGATATCAAATAGTTCGTTTTGTACCTCATCATTTTCCCAGTTTAAATCTGGTTGGGTTTTATCAAAGAGATGCAGATAATATTCATTTGAATTCTCAACTTTCTCCCAAGTTGAACCACCAAATTTGGAGATCCAATTCGTTGGCTCTTTTCCGTCCTTTTCTTCTCTAAAAATATAATAGTTTTTATATTTTTCATCTCCATCAAGGGCTTTCTTAAACCACTCATGTTCTGAAGAAGTATGATTAAATACCATATCCAGCATTATTTCTATATCACAACGTTTCGCAGACTTCACCAATTCATCAAAATCTTCCATTGTTCCGTATGCTGGATCAATTTTTCGATAGTCCGCTACATCATAACCATTATCATTTTGAGGAGATACATAAAATGGAGTAAGCCAAATGTAGTCAACACCTAATTCTTTTAAATAATCAAGCTTTTTTGTAACTCCTCTTAAGTCTCCAAAACCATCTCCATTCGAATCATAAAAAGACTTAGGATAAATTTGGTATACGACACTGTTCTTAAAATCCTTCATTTTGATAATCTCCTTGATTTATAAATAAATTCGAAAGGAAGGAAAATAAATTTCCTTCCCCTTAAATAATTATGAGTTTTTCACTAGTAGTTTTTTCTTGTTAAAAATAATTGTTAAAATGAATGGGACAACGACTGCAACTAGCATAGCAATTGAAAACATTCCAATATGTTTAGGCTGAATAGATAAAATTGCTGGAAGGCCTCCAACACCAATTGAATTCGCCATTACACCTGTACCAACTGAAACAATAGCAGCTATACCAGAGCCAATCATGGCAGCTAAGAATGGATAAGCATACTTTAAGTTAATACCAAACATTGCTGGCTCTGTTACCCCTAAAAAACAAGAGATAGCAGCAGGAATTGATACTTGCTTTTCTTCTTCATTCTTTCTATTCAAATAAATGATTGCTAAAACAGCAGAGCCTTGTGCGATATTTGATAAAGCGATCATCGGCCACAGATTCGTTCCATGAAGCTGACTCATTAGTTGAAGATCGATTGCGTTAGTCATATGATGCAATCCAGTTATAACGAGTGGTGCATAGAAGAATCCAAATACTAAGGCAAAGAGCCAACCGAATGAAGACGTTAATCCTGAATAAACTAGATGTGAGATAGCTGAACCGATTTTCCAACCGATTGGACCTAATACTACATGTGCAATTATAACTGTTGGTACTAGTGCAAAAAACGGTACCACTATCATTGAAATTGCACTTGGAACAATTTTTCGAATATTTGTCTCTAAAATCGCTAAAGTGAAACCGGCCAATATAGCTGGAATAACTTGCGCTTGATAACCAATCATATCGATTTTAGCAAAACCAAAGTCCCAAACTGGTGGTACAGCCCCACCTGCTACTGCATATGCATTTAGTAGTTGTGGTGAAACAAGTGTAATACCTAAAACAATCCCCAGAATTTGAGTCGTACCCATTTTCTTTGTAATTGACCATGTTATACCAACTGGTAAGAAATGAAAAATGGCTTCACCGATCAACCATAAAAAAGAATGTGTACCTGCCCAAAATTGAGAGGTTTCGACAAGTGTTTTAGTACCATGATCTAGTAGTTTAATATCCCCAATTATATTACGGAATCCTAAGATTAGACCCCCTACAACAATGGCTGGAATTAATGGTGAAAAGATTTCCGCTAAGTGAGCAAGCAGTCTTTGGATCCATGTCATATTTTGCCTTGCAGCTATTTTAGCTTCATCTTTTGAAGTTTCCTCTACCCCAGCTAATTTTACGAATTCATTATAAAAAATAGATACTTCATTACCGATAATTACTTGAAATTGCCCAGCTTGCGTAAAAGTACCTTTAACTATTTTAATTTCTTGAATCATTTTTTCATCAGCTTTTTTAACGTCTTTCAGTACAAAACGCATTCGTGTTGCACAATGAGTTACTGTAGCGATGTTTTCTTTACCACCAATGTACTGAAGTAATTGTTTTGCATCGTCACTAAATCGGCTCATGATATCCCCTCCTCGAGCAATCTATTATTTATTTATAATTTTTAAATTCATCCTGTACGTACAAGATTAGTATATTCTTGTACGTACAGGATTGCAAGCGTTTTTTGTAAACGTTCTCACTTCTTATTAATTTCCATGGAAATTGCTACTCCAAACCACTAATAAATAACACTTCAATTAACTAAAAATTTACACACATTTATCGCCATCTATCTATTCACAATCTAAAATCAAAAAAGTAAGTCATTTTAATTTGGAGGAATATTATGAAACGTACTATTTTGACATTAACTGCTTGCCTACAATCCTGCCTGTTTCAACTTCTTATGCTGCAGATCAATCATCAACAAGAGAATCTTACATCTAATCACAACTAACTAATGCAAATGCATTCATCACAGATCCAAACGTACGACAAGAAAAATATACTAGCATGGAGGAATCACCATTTTCTTTTTACCGCGCGACTAATCCACTTTTCTATCAAGACTTAGGAACTGGTGTAATTCCTATTCCTAGCGCTTGGAAAACAACCGCGAATATTAGAACATGGGTTGGGGTTGAGGGTGATGCACATACACAAAACATAGGTTTTTTTGATAACAGTAAAGGTGAGGTCGTTTTTGATTTAAATGACTCAGATGAATCATATGTCGCACCATTTTATTGGGATTTAATTCGCTTCTCTACTAGTGTTTTCCTCATGGCAGATGAGGCCTCAAACGTCTCTTTATCTATGCAAAATTGACGTGAACTAGTTACAAGCTTTTTAACTACTTACCAAGACACACTGACTGCCGTTAATGGAAATAGCGGTGAGACTTCAACGCAACTGGATGAAGGAACATTAACAAGTGGCTTTGTCCAAAATCAAATGCGAGATATTAAAAGTTCAGATAGTGTAACAAAGCTATTAAATAAGTGGACTACTACCACTTCTGGAACAAGACTATTTAACTTTTCAAATAGTAATTTATCAGCAGTGACATCAACGGAGCGTTCAAACATTGTTAACAATTGGACAAATTATAAAGCTAATATCTCTAGTTTTGTTTCCCTCAAAGCCAAGTACATACTTTACAATTAAAGACATTGCTCGTCGCCTGCATTCAGGTCTAGAAAGTTTAGGTGTAGATAAATTTTATGTACTAATTGAAGGAGAAACTAGATCACAAAACGATGATGTGTTATTAGAAGTTAAAGAGCAACGCAATCCATCTATGTTTTTAGAAGGTAGTCTATCTCAAACTCAATGCAATACATTCCCTTCTCATGGTAATCGCTCTAAAACAGGTGAGTTAGCTGATGGAATCAAAGTTGATAATGATTTAGGAGAAATGAATTTTAATAACAGTTCTTACCGAGTTCAACGAATTTCACCATGGGATGAAACATTTGATGCAGTTGATTTCAAAAGTAAATCAGATGTCCAGAACTTCTTAAAGTATTCTGCTATGGCGTTTGCCTACGCTCACGCAAGAGCTGACAAGGACTATAATACAACGTATGTAAACTATAATTTTGAGCAAGGCGTTCTAGATGCAATTACTGCTTGGCCTCAGTTTAAAACAACGGTCCTTCAACTAAGTGAAAATTACTATAACCAAGTACTTGCAGACTATACATTAATTGAGGATTTAAGACATACTGGAAAGTTGTAATAAGAAATCAGGAGGGACTGGGACTTATGGGATTTATTTTCGAAAGTGCCATAAATCATTTTGAGGAATTAATCTGTAAGTTTTACTTTAATGAAAATGGTATGATTGCTAACCCATATTTATTAAATTTTCATTCATTTAAACATTAATTATAAATAAAAACCGTTAATGCCCTATCTGTCCCTAGGTAGAGTATTAACGGTTTTTTAGCTATTATTACATTGTTTCCTCTGTAAAGTAATCAAATACGATACAGCCCGCTCCCTGTGCAACGATATTATACGCTGTTGATGATTTAATGATTTGAACAGGACTGTTTGGATATTTTTTCAATCTTCCTTGTGCTATTTCGCATGCTACATCAAAGAATAATGGCTTTGGAACTAGTGTACCTCCACAAACTACAATATCAGGACGTACAATATAAATAAGGTTAGTCAGTCCTATTCCAAAGTAATTAGCTGCCTCTTTAATGACTTCTAAACAAAGTGGGTCTTCTTTCTCTAAAGCTTCAAGAATTTGGTGATAACTAATTTTTTCAACATCATTTAATTCACCATTCAAAGAAGAAACCTCTCCTCGCTTAATACGTTTGATAACCTCTTTGTGAATTGCTGGTAAACTACTATACGCTTGTAGACAACCATAAGTACCGCATGAACAAAGTTTTCCATGAATATCGATGATCATATGTCCAAAAGCATCGTCCATTTCGTTTTTATTGCTTATTAGTTTGCCTTGCTGAATAATCCCACATCGAATTCCCATATCACTCGAAACAAAAACAATATTTTCATTTTCTTTACTATAATTTAGTCTGTACTCTGCTAAGGCTGCTAAATTTGTACCGTTATTTAATAATACTGGGCACTGATTAGTTTCTTCTAAGTACTGAACAATATTTAAACTTTCCCACCCATCAGCTAAAAATGATTCTGATTTTATCAATACACCCTTTTCTTGATCAATTGGGTCTAAAACTCCTATACCAATACCTAGTAATTTTTCTCTACTAATCTTATTTTGATCTAATAATTCACTTACACTTTTTGTTACAAAATTTAATGTATATTCTCCAGTACTCTCATTGCTCATTTTTAATTTTTTTGATTCGACAATGGTTAGATTTAAGTCAAGCAGTAGTACCGTTGTAAATAAATTCGTAATTTCAACACCAATTAAATAGAATGCAGTTGGGTTAATTACATACATCGCTGGTCTCCTTCCACCGCTAGAAACCCCTAAACCACTGTCATATATAAGCCCATCCTGTACTAACTCATCCAATAACCGAACACAAGTAGTATGCTTATAACCTGTCATTTCAGTTAATGAACTAACTTTAATTGGTCCTAATTTTCTTATTAAGCTATATAAAAGTTTTAAACTTTTGATTTTAGGCGACTGATTGCCTATAAATTGCCTGATCATTAGCTCCTCCAAAACTCTAATCTTTTTTTCCTACCTACTTCTCATTCAACTTTTTATATTTTATGAATTAAGTATAGCTATTTATACACTATTTTACAGCATTTTAAGTAAAAAAGATTAAACTTTTTACCAAAATGATTTTTAGTTTATTTACAAGTAAGGAATTATCCATTAGACTTATGGTGAAAGCATTAGATTACTCATTACAATATTACAATCCCTATCGCTCATTTTTGGAGGAAAAATATATGCATAAAACTGAACATATTTTAGAAACAAGAGATTTTATATTAAGTAAAACAAACTACCGTCCAACGGTTGGATTAATATTAGGTTCTGGCTTAGGTACTCTTGCAGATGAAATCGAAAACGCTGTTGTCATTCCTTACAGTGAAATTCCTCACTTTGCAAAGTCTGAAGCAGTTGGACATGCGAATGAATTAGTAATTGGTGAATTAAAAGGCCAAGTTGTGGTAGCAATGAAAGGCCGTTTCCATTATTATGAAGGCTTTACTTTAGATGAAGTAACGTTCCCTGTACGTGTAATGAAAGCACTTGGAGTAGAAAAATTAATCGTAACAAATGCTTGTGGTGCTATTAACACTAGCTTTAATCCGGGCGATTTAATGTTAATTACTGATCATATTAATTTAGTTGGAACAAATCCTTTAATTGGACCAAATAACTCAGAACTAGGAACTCGCTTCCCTGACGTTTCTGAAGTATATAACAAAGAATTACGTAGCCTTGCATTAAATGTTGCTGCGAAACAAGATCTTAAATTACAACAGGGTGTATATGCTTGGTGGAGTGGCCCTTCATACGAAACACCTGCTGAAATCCGTATGATCCGTACACTTGGTGCTGATTCTGTAGGGATGTCAACAGTTCCTGAAGCAATCGTAGCTGTTCACGGAAGCATGAAAGTTTTAGGTATCTCTTGCCTAACAAACATGGCTTGTGGCATCCTAGATCAACCATTAAACCACGAAGAAGTAATTGAAGTAGCGAGCATGGTTAGAACAAAATTTGTTAACTTAGTTAAGGGTATACTAGAAGAAATGTAATATGAAATTCGGAGTACGTGTGAGCAGCTCTGGGGGAATATTACCGGAGAAATATCTCGCTGATCTAGTCCGCAAAATATGAAATTAGATATGAGTAAAGAGGTGTTTCCTCTTTACTTCTTTTTATTGGGAAGAGGTTTTAATTTGAAAGGCATACTCTATATTATTATCGGTTCTGTTTGTTATGGTGTTTTGTCTACCTTTGTAAAGTTGGCTTATGGTGATGGTTTTATTGTAAATGATGTAGTAGGTATTCAAATGTTTATTGGGGCTATATTATTATGGTCCATCGTACTTTTTAATAAAAGTAGATTCGCTATATCAAATAATGAACAATATATAAAGCCTACAAAGAAGGATGTTTTATTACTTGTTGTATTAGGGTCTACGACTGGCTTAACAGGGATGTTTTATTATTTGGCTTTACAATACATTACCGCATCATTAGCGATTGTGTTGTTGTTCCAGTTCACCTGGATTGGTGTTTTATTAGAATCAGTAGTCAATCGAAAACTTCCAGAAAAAAGTAAATTACTCTCATTGATACCACTCGTTATCGGCACGATCTTTGCGACAAATGTATTGTCTAATGGACTTGGTTCATTGAATTGGTTAGGAGTTTTATTTGGGGTGTTATCCGCAGTTTCGTATAGTACTTTTGTGTTACTTAGCGGTAGAGTCGCTTTAAAGACGAATCCGATAACAAAAACGGCATTTATGATTACAGGTGGTTTTATAATTTGTTCTATCTTCCTTCCACCTACATTTTTCACAAATTGGCACTTATTTGTAGAACTTTCAATAAAGTATGGGTTGATTCTTGGATTTCTAGGTCCGTTTTTCTCTACTTTAATGTTTTCAAAAGGTGTTCCTTTAACCGGTTCTGGTCTTGCTTCTATTTTAGGGGCAGCAGAATTACCGACTGCTACAGTAATGTCAGCTCTTGTATTAAAGGAAACGATTGGAGCACCACAATACTTTGGTATTATTTTAATTTTAATCGGTATTACTATACCGGAATTTCTTAAAAGAAAGTCACTTCAAAAAGTATAAAAAATTTTTTCTTACATTAAACTCATAAAAATAAATTATGCAAAATAAATCTGCTAATTCTCCGAATAATTAAACGGATATTTCAAATAATATTTCAGATTGCTCGCAAATCGAATGCAATTAGTCTGAAAAACGATTTTTTGGATTTATCTACAAACAAAGATATTCACAGTTATATTCTTTGTTATATTTATGGAGGTGTTTTTATGAAAGTAAGAGACGTCATGTCGAGTAATGTTGAATGTTGTTCAAATCAAGATTCTTTACAATCAGTAGCAAGTAAAATGGAATCATTAAATGTAGGTGCAATTCCAGTTGTTGAAAATGGTCAAGTCGTAGGAATGATTACAGATCGTGACTTAGCCTTACGTGGTATTGGTCAAAATGGCAACGCAAATGCTTCTCAAGTAATGTCTAATGATATTGTGACGATTGATTGTAATGCTAGTCTTCAAGAAGCGTCAAATTTAATGGCACAGCATCAAATAAGAAGATTACCAGTCGTTGAAAATGGGAACCTTGTTGGAATGCTTTCACTAGGAGATTTAGCTGTACAAGAACAATCAGACGAAAGTGCTGGCGAAGCATTGTCACAAATCTCTCAGAACGATATTCAATAAATAAAAATGAACAAAGGGACCGTAAATTTATTCGGTCCCTTTTATATGATTCCTTATTTATTCATTTGTGAAAGAAAATCACCGAGGAGACTATCCATATCTTCCTCTTCTATTTCTTCTTTTGCTGCAGAGATTTCATTTTTGCTTGCAACTTCCCAATTAAAGTTATCTAAATCATCATCACGATTGGCTTTTCTTCTAAAATTATCTAATTTTGGTACATTCTGTTCGCTTGTACGGAATTCTGTCTGAACGGGTTCCAATTCTGGCTCTAGCTCATTTATTTCTTCTTGAAGATATAGAGCTTCTTCAATCGCTAGACTATTACTATTTAGCGATGTAATAAGAGAAGCAGTTCGAATTGGATTGGATAATAGTTGGTATACAATACTTCCTAATAAAGCCTCAGAATGTTCATGTTTTAACCAGTCTCTTTGAGCTTTATCTAGGCTTTTCGGAAGTGGAATCGTAATTGTTTGCCTTTGCTTTGATAATGAATCATTAATTCCGCTTATTACGTACTCAGCAATCTTACTTGAAAAATTTCGCCTTTCGCTTTGCTTAAGCTGTTGCAAATGTTTTATGATTTGATCAGGCGTATCGGAAGGGATACGAAATGTAATAGGTTGTCCCCTCGTCAATTCTTTTTCCTTCATGGAATCACCTTATTTTGCTTTAGACATTTTTTGTTCTTCTTTTTGAGTTTGTTGTGCTTCTCTTTGATTTTGATTTTGATTTGTTTCTCTACGGGATTCTCTTATTCTTTTTATTTCAAAATCGGCAATTAGTTTATAATAAGCATTCGCCATCATCCAGATACTTTCCTTCTCATCTTCAAAGAAATCAATATTATATCCATCTAGGTTGTTATTTAGTGTCTTAAGATAATCCTTTAAGATTAGTGAACCCCCACCTATGAAATAGCATATTTCAGTCTGAGAGTTTTTCTGCCAAATATTCCTTAAATGGCGATACTGTTTTTTTGCTAATTCTAATAAAATTCGGTCTACAATATCATGAACGCTTGTCCGACTACCTTTAACATAAATATGATTTCGGTCGCTTTTCTTAGTAATAATTTCTACTACATCTCTACGGCTATCAAGTTCAACGCCATGTCTAGAACGAATCTCTTCACGAATTGCTTCAAGTGATTCTGCTACTCCTAGATTAAAGCCTTGAGCTTTATCGTCATCTACCTTCCTATTTCTAATGACGGCGATATCAGTTGATAACCCACCGATGTCTTGAATAAGGATCTTTTTATCAATAAGATCTTTGTTAATTATGTTTAAATGATTATCCATAACTAGATTGATAAAAGCGGCAAATCCTTCAGGGTAAACTTTAACATCTTCAAATTTAATATTAACTTTTAATCCTTGATATCTAGGCGTTACTAAAAACTCTACTTGGTGAACTGAACCTAGTAAACGTGATCGATAACCGACATCCTTCCCTTCCTTTACTTCTCTAAGTGGAAGGCCAGTTCCTAGTACGTATGTTACCTCAATTACATTGTTGGAGTTCTTTACTACTTGTTTATTTTCTTCTCTTGCTGCATCTAACGCTAGTGCTGCAAATAACATAATAAGTGTTTGATCTTCTTCAGACTTATTACTTCCAGGATCTAATTCAGTTGCATTACTACTTTTTGTTGCTAAATTACCTACTCGATAAACAGTATTATTCTCTTTTAACGTAGGAGAGTGAACGCGAATATGTATTCCATCAACTGGATCTTGGTTGTCTAGTTCCTCTATTCCAATGATTGGACGATCTTCTGTATCCCTAGCAATAATATTAGGAATATTAATCTCAGCTTCCATCTTCCCAAAAATTCCTTTGAGTGAATCGTTTCCAACATCAATAGCAGCTATACGAGCATTTACCATATAAATCATCCCTTTCATTATTAATAGATTTATAGTCTTACTTGTAGTTCTACTAAAATCGTATCTAACTTTAGATAACCGGTCAATCATCATTTTTAAGTATTATATAAATGTAAACTAATTGTCATCTTGTATACAAAATCGTAAACACTTATTCGTATACACAAATGTATACATGTTTACAAAATAGTATACATTTGTATACAAAAATGTGTACTTGTATACACAAATGTATACTATTTTTTTAATCTAAAATTATTTTTGAGATGAATGTTTTCTACCCATAGGAACTTTATGAAAATTAGATATTTTATAGCAGCAATATGTACGAATACTAAGTGATTTTTTTTAGTAATAGCGTTTATTTTGATAAAAACTCTTTTGAATAACTTACTTAAATTAACTTCTCAAACGAAATGCAAACACATGCGCCAGTACATTTTCTAGAGCCTCAAAATATTACCCTATTTAATATCTTTATTAATGTATAACTTGAGTTCACGCCTATCAATCCCCTTCGTTTATTAAAAGTAATTCTTTATAGTTATAAATATTTTAGATGTTTTTTTTGTAATTAAGAAGTTCACTCCTGTAGGGAATGCGGGAAAGGTGAGATTCCTCTCTCTAGTCAATGTGATTGGAAACATCAGTTCCCACTCCACGTAAACCCCACATTCTTTAATAAAAGCAACTAACTTAGCTTTAGATAGGAACAAATTGCCTGAGAATTTATTCATATGAAAAATAATGAAAAATCATTGGATTAGACAAACCTTTTTTCGACAGAATGTAATGTTTACATCTTTGTGTACAATTGTTTACAAAAACGTGTACGTGTATACAATTATGTCTACATTTCATTTATTCTAGAATTATTTTTAAGATGTTTGTTTCCTACCTCTGTGATTTTTAAATAAAATTAATTAATAAAAAGTTTACAGATATGTGTACAAGTACACTTAATCGTGTACATTCGTTTACGAAATGTATTCTTGTGTACAAACATGTGTACAACTCGATTTTAAATCGATTTTTCTCTAAAAATTAAAAAACAGGCAGATGGTTTCTACCTGTCAGTTTGTGGATAAATCCCTTTAATTAAATTATCCACATGTGGATTACTTATTTTTATTCTGATTAACTAACTCTTGAATAGGATTTTTCTCAAAGATGATAATTTTTGAATTCTGTAATTTATTGTAATCCTCTTCAGACATAAGGTTTAAATTTAGTATGTCCTCCTTTGTTGTAACTTTTGGATATGACCTTCTCCGTAATGATCCGAATCTTTTTAGATTATAAAATTTCCAACTTAGAAGACCAAAATAAAAAATGATCCACAAAAGGACAGTAAAAAAAATAAAAAAACGTATGTCATGATTTGTCATTTTAAAATAGGACTTTATTATATTTATATATCGATTATTGTAATTTATTAGCGAACTAATAAAAAAAACAATTACAATTATGCAATAGACCCAAACTATCAAAGTTGTAATAGTAATCATTACTTCACTTAGCCAATTTTTCTTTGAATGAACGATTACTCCATTTTCCTGTTTCCCCTGTCTGGGCTTGTCCATGTTGCATAACCACCTTTTATTCTTGATTTTATTGCTTTAGGTAATGCAAACATTACAATCATTGCATTTAAAACCCAATAAATAACTGGATACCACGCGGCCCACAAGTAATATTTTTTTATGTTATCGTATGTAGAATCTAATCTTATCGACATCCAAAGCTGAATAAGACTCATGAAAACAAGTGAAAAAGAAGAAAAAGTCATCCATATTATTAATTCTTGTACACTATTAGCAGTTATTAAATAGTAAATTGTCACGAACACCCAAGAAAATGACCAAATTAAACTAACCCATTGTTCAAGATAAATTGGCCAGATCCTTCTATGCCGAAAGTCCAATAATAAACGCCAATACCGCATAATTACCTCTTGTCCACCCTGTGCCCAACGAATTCTTTGATTCCAAACCCCTTTTAATGTTTCTGGAACTAACATCCAGCAAAGTGCACGAGGTTCGTAGCGAATATCCCAAAATCTTTCTTGCAGCTTCCAAGATACTGCGATATCTTCTGTAATCATGTCGCGGTCCCATAATCCAACATCTACAAGTGCTTTTTTCCGAAATGCAACGACTACGCCTGATACAGTCATAATTTTACCGATTATTCTTTGGGTTCTTTTTATGGCCCCAATAATAGAAGAATATTCTACTATTTGTAATCTACTCAGTAGCGTGTCACGATTTCGAATTCTTGGATTTCCCGTTACAGCACCTAATCTTTCCCCACTATGTAGAAAATGATAAATAAGATACTGTGCAGCTTTTGGCGCTAAAATGGCATCCGAATCAATACAAACTAAAAATTCCCCTTTTGATGCATGGCAAGCTATATGTAGAGCATTTGCTTTCCCCCTATTTTCTCTACAATCAATTGCTTTAACCATGCTATGTTTATTTGCCATTTGTTCTAAAATTTTAAAGGTTGAATCATTACTTCCATCGTTTACAGCAATGATTTCTTTTAATGGATAATCTAGTTCTACCAAATATCGAATTGTCTCTTCGATTGTTTCTTCCTCGTTATAGCAAGGTATTAAGATGCTAATAAATGGCCAATCAATCTCTTCAAAATTTAACTCTTTTCTTTTTTCTCGGTATCGAAAAAACAGACTGGATCCGGCAACCCAAAATAATGACATAACCAATGGATACCAAAATACAAACTCTGATAAAAGACTTATGAATATGTTCAATTTTAATCACCTAATTTACGAATAAATACAGCAATGCCATTTCCATATAAAAATTAGTATCAGCAAATATGAATAAATTAACAGTGTTTAAAAATGTAATTTTTTACTTTTTTACAAAAGTTTTTGTTCTTTTAACATGAAACGATTATAATGGGAATTATGATTGTACTTCTCTAGTACAATTTAATAGATAGTAAATTTAATAAAAAATCCATAAGTTTTATTACTTATGGTAGAGGTCGCAAACTCCCCTCTACAAAAAAATAAGGCGAAAAACAATATTTGTCGTATTGTTTTTATTTTTGTTATTCGGGATGCCCTCTTCTTTTTAATCATCTAAAGGAGAGAAGAAATATGAAAAATGAAAAAGCAATCGTTGTATTTAGCGGTGGCCAAGACAGTACTACTTGTTTATTCTGGGCTATGCAACAATTTGGTGAAGTTGAAGCTGTTACGTTTAATTACAATCAGCGCCATAAACTAGAATTAGATGTGGCTGCAGATATTTGTAAGGAATTAAATATTCCTCACCATATCCTTGATATGTCCTTGTTAAATCAGCTTGCACCTAATGCTTTAACAAGATCCGATATTGATATAACTCACGAAGAAGGCGAGCTTCCTTCTACATTCGTCGATGGACGTAACTTATTATTCCTATCTTTTGCAGCAGTACTTGCTAAACAAAAAGGAGCTAAACATATTATTACTGGTGTTTGTGAGACCGACTTTAGCGGATACCCTGACTGCCGAGATATCTTTGTTAAATCATTAAATGTAACTCTTAATCTATCAATGGATTATCCGTTTGTAATTCATACTCCACTTATGTGGATTGATAAAGCTGACACATGGAAATTAGCTGATGATTTAGGTGCATTTGAATACGTAAAAAATAAAACATTAACTTGCTACAATGGCATTATTTCTGATGGTTGTGGAGAATGTCCGGCATGTGAGCTTCGTCAGGCTGGTTTAGATCGTTACCTACAATCGAAGGGAGCCGCAAAGCATGTTTGATTTTCGCATCGTAGAAAGACTGCATAAAATTGATGAGCATATAAAAAAAGAAGACTTAAAATATCACCATAAACGAGTTCTCGTTAATAAAGAATTTACCTTTGATGCTGCACACCATTTACATTGCTATGAAGGTAAATGTAAGAATTTACATGGACACACATATAAAGTTATTTTTGGAATTAGTGGTTTTGTTGATGAGATCGGCTTAGTAATCGATTTTGGTGATATTAAACAGATTTGGAAGGAAAAAATTGAAATCTATTTAGATCATCGTTATTTAAATGAGATGTTACCTCCAATGAATACAACAGCAGAAAATATGGTTGTTTGGATATATGAGCAAATGGAAAATGCACTTAAAGATCACACAAATCCTGCACAAGATATTCGAGTAGAGTTTGTTCGTTTATTTGAAACGCCTACTTGCTATGCAGAAGCTCGTAGGGAGTGGATGATCAATGAGTAAAATTCCAGTACTTGAAATATTTGGACCTACTGTACAAGGTGAAGGAATGGCAATCGGTCAAAAAACGATGTTTATTCGTACTGCGGGTTGTGATTACTCTTGTAGTTGGTGCGATTCTTCTTTCACCTGGGATGGTAGTGAAAAAGAAAATATAAAATGGATGACCGCAGAAGAAGTTTGGGAGAATTTAATAAATTTAGGCGGCGATACATTCTCTCATATTACGATTTCTGGGGGAAACCCTGCCTTACTTCCATCTTTAGGCCCTGTAGTCGAGTTTTTAAAAGAAAAGAATATGACTTTAGCTCTTGAAACTCAAGGTAGTAAGTGGCAACCATGGTTACCTTCTATTGATGAAGTTACTTTATCTCCTAAACCGCCTAGCAGTGGCATGAATACTGATTTTGATACACTAGGTAGCATTATTCATAATTTAGAAAAGCATCCAAAGTTTTGCTTAAAAGTTGTTATTTTTGATGAAAAAGATCTTGCTTATGCCGAAACTGTTCATCAAAAATTCCCACAAGTTCCTTTCTTTTTACAAGTCGGAAATAGCTGGCTCAATGCGGATGATCGCACTTTATTACAACACATGTTAAATCGTTACGAATGGCTTATAGATGAAGCAATGAAATCAAAAGTATTTAAAAATGTAAAAGTTTTACCTCAATTACATGCATTTGTTTGGGGAAATAAGAGAGGAGTTTAACCAAAATGGTAGGAAGATCAAAAGGTTCACTAGAAGATGTATCATTACTTGGCAGCAACAACACTAAATATTTATTTGAATATGATCCAGGAATATTAGAAACATTTGATAATACTCACCCAGATCGTGATTATTTCGTAAAATTTAATTTCCCTGAATTTACTTCACTTTGTCCAAAAACTGGTCAACCTGATTTTGCGACAATTTATATAAGCTATATCCCTGAGAAAAAAATGGTTGAAAGTAAATCATTAAAATTATACTTCTTCAGCTTCCGTAATCATGGTGACTTCCATGAGGATTGCATGAATATTATTATGGATGATCTAATCAAATTAATGGATCCTCGTTATATTGAGGTTTGGGGGAAATTCACTCCACGTGGCGGAATTTCAATTGATCCATATTGTAACTATGGCCGACCAGGTACAAAATACGAAAAAATGGCTGAACATCGTATGATGAATCATGATTTATACCCTGAGAAGATTGATAATCGATAAGACTAAAAGTGCACTGTAAATACAGTGTACTTTTTTTATTCAGGCAAATACTATATTCATTTATAGCACTTAATTTGTTTTTATTTTACAATTAATGGAAAGTAAATAAAAAGTGTGGTGAAACTATTTGTTTAAATTATTACTCATTGAAGATGATTCTTCTCTATTCACTGAGATTAAAGATCGCCTTTCTGGATGGTCTTACGAGGTATTTGGAATAACAGATTTTAGTAAGGTAATTCAAGAGTTTACAGAGATAAAACCAGATTTAGTCATCATTGATATTCAACTACCAAAATACGATGGTTTCCATTGGTGTCGTATGATTCGTTCCCATTCAAATGTACCAATTATTTTTCTATCTTCAAGAGATCACCCCTTGGATATGGTCATGTCGATGCAGCTTGGAGCAGATGATTTTATACAAAAGCCATTCCATTTTGATGTACTAATTGCTAAAATCCAGGCTACTCTTAGACGCGTATATAATTACAATACCGAAAAAATTGCTCTTAAAACTTGGTGTGGTTCAACTGTGGACTATGAAAAAAATACTGTATCAAATGAAACTGGTGCAATTGAACTTACAAAGAATGAAATCTATATTTTAAAACTGCTAATTGAACAAAAAAATAAAATCGTAAGTCGTGAGGAATTAATAAATGCCCTTTGGGATGACAAGCGATTTATTAGTGATAACACCTTAACAGTAAACGTAAATCGGTTGCGTAAAAAACTAGATGAAATAGGATTAGGACAATTTATTGAAACAAAGGTTGGTCAAGGATATATTGCTTTAGAAGAGGTCATCTAATGATAAAAATATTTCTAATTGAACGATTTAGTTGGATTCTTTTTTTTCTACTAACACAAGTACTCATTGTATTTGTTTCATTTATTGATTCGTCAATTCCTTTAAAGTCATTACTTTACATTGTCTTTCTATCATTATTATTATTTATCATTTTTTTAGTCATTCGATATCCTAAAGAAATAAAATTTTATAAAAGTCTTATTGAACGTGAGGATAACCTTGATTTAACGGGAATTGAAGAATCAAATAGTCCATTTGAAGAAATTGTTGAAAATAGTTTAACAAATCAAACAAGCTTATTAAAAAAAATAGCTATTCAAAATCAAACTTATTTGGAGCAAGAAAAAGATGAGCTCCTATCATGGATCCATGAAGTAAAAACACCTTTAACAGCCATGCACTTAATGATTGATCGTATGAAAGATGAAAAGTTAAAATCAAATTTAACATATGAATGGCTACGTATTCACCTATTACTAGACCAACAGCTTCACCAAAAAAGAATTCCGTTTATTGAAAATGATCTTTATATCGAAAAAATTCAACTTGAAGATGTTATTTATCCAGAGATTAAAACATTGCAATCATGGTGTATACATAAAGGGATTGGGTTTGATATAGAATTAGAGGAGCTAGAAGTATTCAGTGATGCTAAATGGCTATCGTATATAATACGACAGCTATTAACAAATGCCGTAAAATATAGTCCATCTTCAGACATTCGGATTATAAGTAAGCAAATAAATGAACAAGTAATTCTTGAAATTGAAGATTTCGGTCGTGGTATTCATTCAAAAGATTTGCCGCGAATTTTCGAAAAAGGATTTACTTCTACGATTCAGCATCAAGACAATGCCTCTACAGGGATGGGATTATATTTAGCAAAGAAAGCTGCCCAGTCATTACATATTACTTTCCAAGTAAAGTCTGAATTAGATAAAGGTTCAATTTTCACGCTAACCTTTCCTAAACGAAATGAATTTGTAAAAATAACAGGCATGTGACAAAATTGTCACATGCTTTTGTTTATTGTTCGGTTAATCAAAGGAAACGGTCTTGGTAACCATTTATACTAACTTTATCGAATGAAAATAAAGGAGTGTACGAATTGAATATTTTAGAAGCAAATAAAATTCATAAAAGTTACGGAAATAAATTTAATAAACAAGAAGTGTTAAGTGGCATTAATATAAGCATTGAAAAAGGTGAATTTGTTAGTATCATGGGTCCGTCTGGATCTGGTAAAACAACTTTACTAAACGTTCTTTCCTCAATAGATAAAATTAATAGTGGAACGATTGCAATTGAAGGTAAAGATATAACGGATATGAAAGAAAAACAATTAGCAGAATTTCGAAAATACTATTTAGGTTTTATTTTCCAGGAATACAACTTACTAGACACATTAACTGTAAAAGAAAATATACTACTACCTTTATCAATCACAAAAACGTCACCAAATGAAGCCAATCAAAAGTTTGATGTTATTGCTAAAGAGCTTGGTATTTATGAATTAAAAGATAAGTATCCTAACGAAATCTCTGGGGGACAAAAACAGCGTACTTCAGCAGCTAGAGCATTTATTCATGAACCTAGTATAATTTTCGCAGATGAACCTACAGGAGCATTGGATTCAAAATCTGCTTCAGATTTATTAAATAAACTAAGTGAACTAAATGAGAAAAGAAACGCGACAATTGTAATGGTTACACATGATCCAGTAGCAGCAAGCTTTTGTAATCGCGTGGTGTTTATTAAAGATGGACAAATCTATTCACAACTACACAAAGGCGATGAAACGAGACAGAATTTCTTTAAAGATATCATGAAAACCCAAGGTGTATTAGGTGGTGTTCATCATGAGCATTAATCATTTGATATTCCGTAATTTAAAAAAGAATTTAAAAAACTATTATCTATATGTTTTTGCACTAGTTTTCAGTGCAGCCTTATACTTCTCATTTGTTACATTACAATACGATCCATCAATGGAAGCGACAAAGGGTTCAATCAAAGGAGCAGCAGCTATTCGCTCAGCATCGATTTTACTTGTCGCAATCGTTTCGATCTTCCTTTTATATGCAAATATGATTTTTATAAAAAGAAGAAGTAAAGAAATTGGTTTGTTTCAATTAATTGGAATGACTAAAAACAGGATTTTCGGTATTTTGACAGTTGAAAATTGTATTCTATATTTTAGTTCATTGGTTCTTGGGATTTTAGTAGGATTTTCGATTTCAAGGCTAATCATTATGATTTTATATAAAATCGTAGGAGTAAAAGCGATTGCTACTTTACATTTTTCTTCACAAGCATTCATACAAACATTACTTGTATTTGTTGTAATTTATGCATTCATTATGTTAATGAATTTTACTTTTATTAAAAGACAAACTATTTTATCTTTATTCCGAGTAGTCTCATCGACTGAAGGAAAGCTTAAAAAAATGTCTATTTTCGAGATTTCTATTGGAGTTTTAGGTATTTTATTAATAATCTCAGGTTATTTTCTATCATCAAAATTGTTTGATGGCGATTTTACTACTATGACTGAACTATTTTCAGTAATGATCTATATTTTAGGGTCAGTCATTATTGGAACTTATTTAGTATATAAAAGCTCTGTTCGTTTTATTTTAAATATCGTTCGAAGAAAGAAAAATGGCTACTTAAATATTAATGATGTTCTCTCTTTATCTTCAATTATGTTTAGAATGAAGTCTAATGCTTTATTACTAACCATTATTACAACTGTTTCAGCACTAGCCATTGGATTATTATCTTTAAGCTATATATCTTATTATTCTGCAGAAAAAACCGCAGAGAGCCGCGTGCCTGATAATTTCTTCTTAAATAATAATAAGGATTTACAAACTTTCACCTCTGCTCTAAATGAAAAGGCTATTAAATATAACAAAAAACAGATTGAGGTTATTCAAATTAATGCAAATTTAAAGAATATACTAGATACAGAGTTAAAAGGCATGATGAAGGATGCTAACAAATTCCCACTAGCGGTAGTAAGCGAAAAGTCTGTTAAAGTAAACCTTGCTTCAAATGAAGCCTTATTTACTGGATATGATGATATACTTCAAAAATTTATGACTTTAAAGGATTCGGGTCATATTGAATTATCTAGCAGCAAGAAAAAATTCAACCTAAACTATTTAGGATTAAAACGTGAAAAGATTATACCTTCCTACTTTACAAACGGAGGATTTCCTACTGTTATTGTAGACGATCAAGTTTTTAAAACATTAAAACAGAATCTTGATTCATCGATTCAAAAAGATTCCACTGTCTATAATGGAATTAATATAAGTGATGAAAAACAAATTGAGAAAGCAAATACTATTTATGTGGACCATCAATTTGATAAGAATTATCCTAATGCTTCTCGACTTGAAATCGTTAAAATTCAAAAAGCAAATATGGGCCTTATTATGTTTATCGTCGGATTTTTAGGATTAACGTTCTTAATGACATCGGGATGTATTTTATACTTTAAACAAATGGATGAAAGTGTTGACGAAAAACCAAATTATACGATTTTACGTAAACTAGGTTTCTCCCGCAGAGATTTATTAAGAGGTATACGTTCTAAGCAATTGTTTAATTTCGGTATCCCATTAGTAGTCGGACTAGTTCATAGCTATTTTGCTGTCCAATCCGGGTGGTTCCTATTCGGTACTGAAGTATGGACACCAATGATTATCGTCATGGTTTTATATGCTGTTTTATACTCGGTATTTGGTCTTTTATCTGTACTATATTATAAAAAAGTAATTAAAGAAGCTCTTTAAACTGACACTACTACCTAATAAATAATAGAAGCTCCCAGCCTGAGCTTCTATTATTTTTTTACTTATTTTGAATTATAATAGTATTATACATACTACTTTAAAGGTGGATCAGGATGACTAAAACCATTGTTGAAAAGCTAAACTTAAAAAAATATAAAAAAGCTACCGTTTTAAATCAACCAAGTGATGCGAGTTATTTCGCAGATTTACCTCATTTTGACAAGGATCTACAAAACCACCCTTACGATCTGATATTTGCTTTTGTACTTGATATGAACTCGCTAAAAGAACTAGTCCAAAAGATTATCCAGAATCATTATTTAGATAAAAATGGTTATATTTTTATTGCCTATCCTAAAAAAGGAAACAAAGTATATCAGACTTATATTCATCGTGATGATTTATTTGAAGGATTAGGTGCGGATGAGAGTGGCTATATTGGTTCAAGTACAATTAAATTTGCTCGTATGGTTGGATTGGATGACGTCTTTACAGTTGTTGGATTAAAGGACGAATCAAAAACAAAAGCTGCGAATTCATCGAAAGCAAGTCAATGTGTAGATGATTATATCGATATGATTCCAAACGTAGAAAAGGATTTAGAAGATTCGCCTGAATTACTTACGTTCTATAAGTCTTTAACTCCTGGGTATCGTAAAGATTGGGCGAGACATGTCTATAGTGCTAAGCAAGAAGCAACGAAAGCAAAAAGACGTGAAGAAATGAAATTGGTTTTAGGTGCTGGATATAAAACGCTGGATTTGTATCGTAGGGATAAGAAATAGAAGCCAAAAAAATCCACAAGATTATTTTCTTGTGGATTTTGTTCACTTTTTTAGAATTGCAGCCTGACTGTTTATAATTTTTAACAACAACGAGTTACTTTACCACCTTTAGAATTAAAACGTGACTCTTGGGCTTCGATAAAGAACTCCTTTCTAGATTGAATTGGTTCATTAGGGTGTTGTGTTTTCATATGTTCAACATATTTCTCATAGCATGGTACTCCTACTAGTAAACTAATAAACTGCTTATAATATTTTTTGAACTCCCTCACTTTATAGAGCATAATTTTTCGGTTCACTTTCTTCGCGTTTAATGTAAGGAGTTTCATGTAATTTTATCGGTTTATTAGACAATATGTTGATCCAATTTCGAATCGAAGCAATTAGAACTAATAATACAATCACCATAAACAATCCACAAATTGTTGCATCAATATAGTCATTTAAAATAATTTGATTCATTTGTGCTTTACTTGCTGCTGGTGCAAGGATTTTGCCAGCATCTAAACCATCTTTAAAAACTTTAGCATGCGCTAAAAACCCTATTTTTGGTAGTTCATGGAACAATTTTTGCCAACCGGCAGTCATTGTGACGATTAGTATCCAGATTGTTGGCACTAAAGTAATCCATGCATATGCCTTTTTCCCCATTTTGAGCAAGATAGTTGTGCCTAGCAGTAATGCAATGGCTGCAAGCATTTGATTTGCGATACCGAATAATGGCCACAATGTATTAATGCCCCCAAGTGGATCAATCACTCCTTGATAAAGGAAATATCCCCAGCCGAAAACGCAAATAGCTGTCGCAATTAAATTTGCAGGAAGGGAATCGGTCTTTCCAAATGGCTTATACACATTACCTAAAATATCCTGCGTCATATAACGCCCAATCCTCGTTCCAGCATCAATTGTTGTTAAAATAAATAGTGCTTCAAATAAAATAGCAAAATGATACCAAAAAGCCATTAGTGCCTTACCACCAATTACTTTAGAAAAAAGTGCCGCCATGCCAATTGCTAAAGTTGGTGCCCCACCAGTACGAGAAAGAATTGTTTGTTCTCCTACATCCTTGGCTAGGGTAGTCAAATCATTTGGAGCTATTGTAAAGCCCCAGCTTGAAACTACTTGAGCCACTTGATTTGCGTCAGTTCCAATTAAGGCAGGTGGGCTATTTATTGCAAAATATGCTCCTGGAGTTAATAAACAAGCGGCAATCATAGCCATTACTGCTACAAAAGACTCCGTTAACATAGCACCATAACCAATGGCACGTGCATGCGTTTCACGTTCAATCATTTTGGGTGTAGTTCCTGAAGCAACCAATGAGTGGAATCCAGAAACAGATCCACAAGCAATTGTTATAAATAAAAACGGAAATAAATTTCCAGCAAATACTGGGCCTGTTCCATCAATAAATTTTGTAACGGCCGGCATTTGTAAGTCTGGTGCTACAATAAGAATGCCAATTGCTAAAGCTAAAATCGTACCAACTTTTAAAAATGTGCTTAAATAATCACGTGGTGCTAATAATAGCCATACTGGAAGTACTGATGCGATAAACCCATAACCAATTAACATAAGAGCAATTGTTTCTCCTTTAAACGTGAACATTGCTGCTAATGTTGGACTTTCAGCTACATATTGTCCTGCAAATAATGAAAGTAGTAATAAAATCACACCAATAAATGACCCTTCTCCTACTCGGCCTGGACGTATGTATCGCATATAAATACCCATGAAAATCGCGATTGGAATAGTTGCTGCAATGGTAAACATTCCCCAAGGACTTCCTGCAAGTGCTTTAACTACGACAAGTGCTAATACAGCTAATAAAATTACCATAATTCCTAAAATACCTATTAAAGCGATGACCCCAGTTACTGGACCAATCTCTTCTTTAATCATTTCTCCAAGCGATTTACCATTTCTACGTGTCGAAGCAGCTAAAATGACAAAATCCTGTACTGCTCCAGCAAATACAACTCCTACAATAATCCAAATCGTTCCGGGTAAATAACCCATTTGCGCAGCTAAAATTGGTCCAACCAGTGGTCCAGCCCCTGCTATCGCTGCAAAATGATGACCAAATAATACCCACTTATTCGTAGGTACAAAGTCTTTACCATCATTATTAATTTCAGCAGGCGTTTTACGGTCTTCGTCAAGTTTAAATACTTTTTCTGCAATAAACTTACTATAAAAACGATAAGCCACTGCATATGTACAAACTGCCGCTGTGAGGAGCCAAATTGCATTTATTGTCTCTCCTCTTTTTAAAGCTAATACAGAAAAACAGAAAGCTCCAAGTATTGAAATTAATCCCCAAACTACTATTGATTTTAAAGATTTCACAACAAAGATACCTCCTTTTCCATTTATAAAAGAAAGTATATCATCAATTCAGAATTTTTTGTCAATTAATGGTAAAAAAAGTTTAATAACGACATTTATACTGATTTTAAGCTAGTTTCTCTTCATAAAAGTAGACGAAAGTTGGATTGAACTTATTTAAAAACTTTAACTATCGCACCATTTGAACTATTCATTTTTTAAACAAAAGAAAACCATCCTAAGCATAAAAGCTATAAGTGGTTTTCTTTCATTTTAATTAAGTTATTTTGCGTTTTGAAAAAAATTAATGTCGATCAACTCATTAAGTCTTTGTAGTTCTTTATCTCCTAGTAACTTCTTCCCTTCATTTAAGGATACTAGAGCACTCTCAATTAAATATTTTCTAGGCGTTTTTGACTGCAACAATTCGTTTTGTAAAAAATCTAGTAACTCATTGTACTTCTGTTGTTCATTACTATTTAATGCTGATTTTTTCATTGTACAAATAATACTACAAAGCTTTTGTTGAAGATTTTCTTCGGTCTTTCTTACTGGTAACCATTTATCTAATAGTTCCAAATTGAATAATTGCTCACCAGATTCCTCAACATCCTCAACAATTTTAATCATACGTTTTACACTATATCGGACAACTTGATCCATACTAATATTCATATCTTTGGCGAGGTCATAGTATCTCACATTATGATGAATAATTCCTAAAAACATAATGGCACTATCTAATAAGAAATCTTTCTTCTCACTACCAAAAATGTCTAAGAATCGTGTATACACCCAATTTAATGTCTTAAAATTACCTTCTCTTATGAACTGTTTAATATCTAAGTCATTTATATAAATTACTTCTTCAAATAGAGAAATCAATTTATTATCTCTATTTGCCTCCATTAATAAAGTTATTTGTTTTATGAAAATTTCAATATTTGATGGGCTCTGTCCGATCAACAACTCATTTCTTTCATGCTCAAGTTTTTTATAAATCATATTAAATAATGCGACTACTAAATCACTTTTAGACGAAAAATAATTATAAAATGTACCTTTAGAAATACCGCTATAGTCTAATATGTCTTGAATAGATGTTGCTTGAAATCCTTTTTCAATAAACAATTCATGAGCTATTTTTACAACATGCTGTTTACGATCATTCATATAATCACCTTGGTTCTAGTTAATTACTGCTTAAAAAACATAGTACATTATTTTAGCATTTTTAACTAGTAAATAACTGATTAGATTATTAAAGATTTCTAATGGTTATTATAATTGCATCTAATGAATGAATGGTATATCATATTATCTTATATAGAAGATGGAAACGCAGTTCAAAAAATTGAACTAGATGTACAAAGGAGGGGAAATCATGGATCATTCCATGAATAAATCAGCTAATCCACCATATGGGATTATTACAATCCTAATGATTGGTGCTTTTATTGCTTTCTTAAACAATACTTTACTTAATATTGCTTTACCTTCTATTATGAAGGATTTGAACGTTGAGCCTTCGACTGTTCAATGGCTTTCTACTGGATATATGCTAGTAAATGGAATTTTAATTCCAACTACTGCTTTTTTAATCCAAAAATATTCTGTTAGACATTTATTTTTAACTGCTCTACTTTTATTTAATATCGGTACTTTAACTGCAGGATTTGCACATGTATTTCCTTTATTATTAGCAGGCCGAATGATTCAAGCTTCCGGTTCGGCTATTTTAATGCCATTATTAATGAATGTAATGCTAACTAGCTTCCCTGTTGAAAAACGAGGAACTGCAATGGGCTTCTTTGGTTTAGTTATGATGGGCGCACCAGCAATCGGACCAACATTATCTGGTTGGATTATTGAACATTATGACTGGAGAATGCTTTTCCATGTTGTTTCACCGATTGCATTGACGATTTTAATTATCGGCTTTTTCTTACTTAAAGATAAAAAAGAGAAATCAAATAGTACGATCGACCTTTTCTCTGTTCTTTTATCAAGTCTAGGTTTTGGTGGATTATTGTATGGTTTTAGTACAGCAGGAACAAAAGGATGGGATAGTCCAGAAGCTTATGTTACTTTAATAGTAGGGGTTATTTCATTAGTACTATTTATCTTACGTCAATTAAAACTTGATACGCCAATGTTAAACTTTAGAATTTACCGCTACCCTATGTTTGCCTTATCATCAGCGATTTCAATTGTAGTTACAATGGCTATGTTCTCAGCAATGATGCTATTACCGATTTACACTCAAACGCTTCGAGGCATTAAACCTTTTGATGCGGGCTTAATGCTGTTACCAGGTGCTTTATTAATGGCAATTATGTCGCCAATTACGGGTAAATTATTTGATAAAATTGGCGGAAGAATACTTGCAGTAACTGGTTTAGCAATTATGACTGTTACTACTTATTTCTTAAGTAAATTAACAATGGATACAACATATACACATATTATTATTTTATACTCATTACGTATGTTCGGTATGTCGATGGTAATGATGCCAGTATCAACAAATGGTTTAAATCAATTACCAAAACGATTCTATCCACATGGTACTGCGATGAATAATACTTTACAGCAGGTCTCAGGGGCAATTGGTACTGCTTTACTTGTTACAGTAATGTCAAATCGTACAGAATCTAAAGCTAAAGAACTTGCTTCAGAAGCGATGAAACATGTGACTAGTAAACCTACACCTGAAATGCTTGCTCAAATTAAGCAAGAGATCACAATGAAAGCAATGTTAGAAGGAATCAACTTCTCATTTTATGTAACAGTATTCGTTGCCGCAGTAGCACTAGTTCTTGCATTCTTTATTAAACGTTCAACACCTGCAGAAGAGCCTGTAGTGAAAGAAAAAACGAATACTAGTACTAACTTTAAGAAAAAGTTAGCAGAGAATTAATAAAAATAACTCTCAAGTTAAAAAAGTTCAACCAATTTTGGTTGAACTTTTTTTATTTAATATTTATGAATCATACGATGTGAATTTTATCAGCTAATTAGCAACCTTATTGCTGTTATAAAGACATTCCGTGGGGCGTGAGCTAAGCCTAATCGTCTCGTTCGCTTCCTGTGGGGTCTTAGCTCTTTCCCGCAATTACCATAGGAGTCTCACACCTTATGCTCATTTTCTGGATACCCTAATAAAGCTTTTTTAGCAACATACTCTTGAAGAAGGAAAAGCAATTAATAACCTATTTAACCTTTGTTTATTAATGTTATAATTTAATTAACAAAATTATTAAAAAAATCATTATTAATTAATTTGTATACTATCGGATGGTAAAAATGCTTAGAAAAATTATTTCATCAATTTTAATCGCTATTCTGTTATTTATAACAAGTAGCCAAATTTCAAAGGAGAACAATGCAATGGATTTGGTTAAATTGAATTATGGGAAGTATGAATTTCCTAAAACACTAGTTGATGCTATTAACTTACAAAAGCAATTAAAAAATGAAGGAATATCAGAGTATGAAGAATTAGGTGGTTTATATTTCTCTTATGAGAAAATCGATACTCGTTATTTAAATACTCCCCTTGATGTAATCTCTTTTGCAAGAACTGGATCAGATGGAGTTCATTTTGGGTTTTTAACCGATTTTGGTCAAGTTAATGATTTAGAAGATGCTTATATTGTGCGGGTTTCTCCAATGGACTTTGATGAACCTGTACAAATTGTTGCAAGAAATCTAAATGATTTCTTAAGATTACTTTGCTTTGCACCAAATGCTACCGAAGTGGTTGATATTACAACGAGTGAATCTTTTTTTCAAAAAAATCCTGATATTGCAGTAGATCTCTCAATAGAAGGATTTGAGGCTGAAACTAGGAAAGCAATTCAAAAAAAATTCTCCCTTGAACCTATTAAATCTTTATTTGGCTACTTTCAAGAAGTAAAACATGAGAGAGAAAATGAAATCGTTTTACCTACTAATGATGGCATTGGTGTCGTAGATGGCATTGGTGTCGTAAATAAGAATATTTTGAACAAAAATGAAGTAAAAGGATATGAACAGTTTGATTTTGAAGGTGAAACTTTTGCTCCTGAGGATGTAAAACAATATTTTGAAAATGCACCATTTGAAGCAAAGTTAGTATTTTTAAGAGATATACAGTCAAAAGGATTGCTTTTTGACTATGAAGAAATGCAGCTTTTTCTTCGTAAACAGCTTCTAAAAATGAATTTAGATGACGAGGCTGAAAGAATCACTTATTAAGAAAACAAAAAGCGATACTTGAGGATCTCGAGTATCGCTTAAATAATATTCCCTGACGAGTAAATTATTTTTTAGATAGCTAACCTAATTTTTATAAATAAAATAATCAAAATCCGCATGTAGCCCTTGACCAGTCGTATCCTGACATTGCATTCCAACGAATGCACCTGTAAAGAATCCCCCGCCCTGAATATAATCATCAGACAGTTTATATGAATAAAGTGTTACAGGTATTGTTGTCCATTGTTCTCCATCAAATGAGTAAGAGTACTGGTAAACATTCGTTTTCACATCTACTCGAAGATACACATATTCAACGTGTTCCGGAATGATAATTTCATTGCCTTGAAGAGGTTGATTGAACTTAAAATTATCGCATGTTACTAATTCAAGAATTCTGCCCTTTTCTTCATTCCAGGTGATTTGACATGAAGTCCAGTTTTGAGTGTTATAATAATTTACTAAACCAGCTGATTGATGGAATGTACTTGGATTAAATGCTACTTTTGTTTCTGCAGTAAAGTTAAAATGTTGCCAACGTCTTGCTATAAATGACTGAGTAAATTTAGATGTTAGAGATTCTCTTCCGTAAAGACGTAGATGCCCTGGATTGTCTTTTAGTGAAACGATATTCTCTCCTAATGGAATCCTCAAGTTTTGAAAGTGAGGGTTTAAGATTTCTGAGTTGAAGTCATCCATCTCAGGGTAATCACTTTCCCATTTTACTTCATCTATTTTTGGACCCTCTATATCAAGTGTAGGACTATTTCCTCCTACTACATACGGCCAATCATTTTTCCATTCAAGTCTTTGAATAGCAGTTTCTCTTCCTAATGGACAGAAACCTCTTGGATCTAACAATGGTTGACCTTCTCTTGGTAATGGTCTTCCTGTTAAATGCACTAGGAACCATTCATCTGTATGCGTTTGAACAATTGATGCATGTCCTGCTTTTTGAAGGGGAATTCTTGGCGTATGGAATGACGAAATTAACGGGTTTTCTGGGTGTACTTCATATGGGCCCATTAACTGTTTTGACCTAGCAATTGTAGCTTGGTGATCATATTTCGTACCACCCTCTGCCGTTAATAAGTAATAGTAGTCATTTATTTTATATAAATGCGGTGCTTCCGTCAGTTTAATATCCGTTCCTTTAAAGATAACTTCTGCTTTTCCAATCAGTTTCTGTTCTTCTACACTGTATTCTTGTAATGAAATGCCATAAAAATGATGATTTCCTACACGATGATCCCAAACCATATTCACTAAATATTTTTTTCCATCTTCATCGTGAAATAATGATGGGTCAAATCCCGTACTATTTAAGTAAATTGGGTCTGACCATTCTCCGTCAATCGTTTCACATGTTGCGAGATAGTTGTGACAATCTTTCCATTGACCTTCAACTACCTTTACATCAGTGTAAATTAACCAAAACTGTCCGTCACGATAAGATAGTGCGGGAGCCCAAATTCCGCCCGAATCGGGATTACCTGTCATGTTTAATTGACTTAAACGTTTTAAAGGTCTTGATGCTAAGCGCCAGTTCTTTAAATCCTTTGAATGATAGATTCCTACTCCTGGAAACCATTCAAAAGTTGAAACTGCAATATAATAATCTTCCCCAACTCGGCAAATACTTGGATCCGGATTAAATCCCGGTAAAATTGGATTACTGATTTTAGCCATTTTATACTCCTCCATATGCATCTATCTAGTTCAATACATTATTTTTTTAATAAGCACCTTTGATAAATTCAGAAACATTTTTTTGATAGAAAAGCTCTAATTGATCTAATTCAGCTTTTGAAAAAGATTGTATATTCATTGCTTCTAAGTTGGCATTTACTTGGCTTTGGTTTCTAAATCCAGGAATTACACATGTAATTTCCTTTTGGTCTAAAATCCATCTTAGTGCTGCACTTGCCATTGATGACCTTCCTTCAGCAATCCAGTTAATTCGATTTGCCAGTTCTACTCCTTTTTTAAAGCCTAAGCCTGCAAATGTTTCTCCGATATTAAAGGCGGCTCCATTTTCATTAAAGTTTCGGTGGTCATCTTCTTCAAAAATATGATCAGCCTTATACTTTCCAGCCAAGAGTCCACTGGCTAGCGGTAATCTTACAAGTACGCCAACCCCACGCTTATAAGCCTCGGGAAGTAATACTTCTAATGGCTTTTGTCTAAAAACATTAAAGATAACCTGTAAGCTTTTCACATTTGGGTTTTCTAAACAAATCATTCCTTCTTCAACCGTTTCAACGCTAACCCCGTAATGGCGGATTTTCCCTTCACTTTTTAAACGGTCAAGTACATCAAATACTTGTCCATCCTTCAAAATTTCTGTTGCTGGGCAATGTACTTGATATAAATCAATCACATCGCGATTTAAGCGTTTTAGACTGTCCTCACAGTAAGACTTAACCGCTTCATATGAGTAATTTTCCGGTGAAAAGATATCGCCTTTTCGGCAAAACTTTGTGCCGATATAAATTTTGTCTTCAAGTCCTTTTGTGGCTTTAGCCAATAGTTCTTCACTATGTCCATCACCGTAAACATCTGCAGTATCAAAAAAATTTACTCCTTGATCGATTGCATGTTGTAATGATTTTAAAGCTTCAGTATCATCTGTTTTTCCCCATGCTCCACCAATTGCCCAAGTTCCAAAACTAACCTCACTAATCATTAAACCTGTATTACCAAGCTCTCGATAATTCAAGTAAAACTCCTCCTCTATTGCTATTTATAACGACTTTTACTACTTTCTAAATTCAGATAACATTCTATTTAGTTCCTTCGTGCTGGAATAAACTTGCTTATAAATTGAATAAAGCTTCTCATATTGCTTAACATTTTCACCAACGGGTTCATATGAAGTGATTGGCTTTATAAACTCTTCTGCACAAGCCTCTAATGATTCAAACCAATTACAGCCATAAGCAGCAAGCATCGCCGCACCCATTCCAGGACCTTGCTCGCTTGATAGTTTAATAATTGTCGCATTAAAAATATCTGCCTGCATTTGAAGCCAAACAGGATTTTTAGCACCGCCACCAATTGAAATAATCGAATCAATCTTCTTACCGTTATTTCGGAAAATTTCAATTGACTCGTTCAATGAAAAAGTAATACCTTCCATGACAGCCCTCGCAAAATCACTTCTCTTATGTGCTGCATCCATACCAATAAAACATCCTCTAATAACTGAGTCCGCATGTGGCGTTCTTTCACCAACCAAATACGGAGTAAACATTAAACCATTTGATCCAATCGAAACATTATGAACATCATCTAATAGTTGTTCAAAATTCACGCCCTCAGCAAAAGTATCTTTAAACCAGCTTAATGAAAATCCTGCGGCAAGCGTTACACCCATTGAGTAGAAAGCATCTTCTTTACTGTGGTTAAAATAATGAACTTTACCTTTGAAGTCGTGTTCTCCATGCTCTTCATAAGAAAGAACAACTCCTGAGGTACCAATACTACATAGCGTATTGCCTTCTTTTAAAATACCTGATCCAATTGCGCCACAAGCATTATCGGCTCCACCTGCAAATACTTTCACTTCACGACAAAGTCCTGTCAAATTAGAAACCTCTTTTGTAATTGTTCCAACACAATCATGAGACTCGACAATTGGTGGGCAAAGATGCAAAGGAATATCAAATTTAGTACATAATTCATCACTCCACTGCTTTTCTTTTACGTTTAAAAGTAGTGTTCCAGCAGCATCCGAGTATTCAGTATGAATTTCACCAGTCAAACGATAACGAAGATAGTCTTTTGGCAATAAAAATACTGCTGCCTGATGAAAGATCTCCGGTTCAAACTCCTTTATCCATAAAAGTTTTGGCAAAGTAAAACCTTCAAGTGCTGGATTTTTCGTTATTTCAAGTAAACGTTCTTTGCCAACTTTTTCATTGATTTTTTCACATTGCTTAGTCGTTCTTGTGTCATTCCATAAAATTGCATTACGAAGGCTTTCATTGTCTTTATTCAATAACACTAGACCATGCATTTGACCTGAGAAGCTAATCCCTTGTATATCATTCGGATGACCTTTAAAGTCTCTAACTAGTTCGGCAAGTCCATCGATTGTTTTTTCAACCCATTCTTCTGGATTTTGTTCACTATATCCGGATTTTTCTTGTATTAATGGATAGGCACGAGATACTTCTTGGCATACCTCTCCAGACTGATTAACTAACAATATTTTTACGGCACTTGTACCTAAATCAATACCTACTACATAATTCATAACAATCATCCTTTTATTGGTTTTTTAGCGTGTCTTATGAGAAAAATGTGCTGGAAATAATGAGTTTCCCAGCACATTTTATAGTCAAAAGATTTTTAAACCGTTGCGAATTCAGAAATGGCATCTAATAGATATTGGTTTAGCACTGATTTAAGACGTTCTTCGCGACCAGATTTATTTTGGATATCACCTAAATTTAATGCATATGCTTCAAGTGTATGAAAACTTGCTTTATTCTCTACGATTTCTTTACCAATACCATAAGTGAAGCTGCTATAACGATCTTCTATAAAGCTTTCAAAGACTTTATCTTCAATTAGTTTATTAGCTACTAATGTGCCAATTGCAAAGCTATCCATTCCAGCTATATGTGCATGGAATAAATCTTCTACATCAAATGATCCTCTTCTTACTTTTGCATCAAAGTTCAGGCCGCCTTTTCCTAAGCCACCATTTTTTAAGATTTCATACATTGCTAATGTAGTAGAGTAAAGATCTGTAGGGAACTCATCTGTATCCCAACCAATTAACTTATCACCTTGGTTTGCATCAACTGAACCAAGCATTCCATTTATTCGAGCAACGCGTAATTCATGCTCAAATGTATGACCAGCAAGTGTTGCATGATTTGCTTCAATATTGAATTTAAACTGTTTCTCTAAACCATTTGCTTGTAAGAAAGCTAGTCCAGTTGCTACATCAAAGTCATATTGATGCTTCGTTGGTTCTTTTGGTTTTGGTTCAATTAAGAACTGACCATCGAATCCGATTTCTTTTGCATAATCTACAGCCATATGGAAGAAGCGCGCAAGGTTGTCTTGTTCAAGCTTCATATCAGTATTCATAAGCGTGTCATAACCTTCACGTCCACCCCAGAATACATAGTTAATTGCACCAAGCTCTTTTGCAATTTCTAATCCTTTTTTCACTTTTGCAGCTGAATATGCAAATACGTCCGCGTTATTAGAAGTAGCAGCTCCATTTACATAGCGAGGATGAGTAAACATATTTGCCGTATTCCAAAGCAATTTTGTTTTACTTGTTTTCATATATTCTTTTATCATTTCTACAATGACATCTAAGTTTTTATAAGTTTCACCTAATGTATTTCCTTCAGGGGCAACATCTGAATCATGAAAGCAGAAGAATGGAACATCTAACTTTTCATAGAATTCAAATGATGCTTCTACACGTGCTTTAGCAAGATCCATTCCCGTTAAATGATTCCAAGGACGTTGCATTGTACCTGCCCCAAAAGGATCTGAACCATCCGCAGTAAATGTATGCCAGTAAGCAACTGAAAAACGTAGTAAATCCTCCATTTTTTGGCCATTAATTACCCTTTGAGGATCATAATATTTAAATGAAAATGGATTTTTTGATTTAGGACCTTCAAATTTAACTTTGTTTATATTAGTAAAGTAACTCATGCTTAATTCCTCCTAAAATAGTAGTTTTGTATTTTATGACTTATGTGAAATGACAATCCAAGTACGCAATACTTTCATATCATCTGGCTCAATTCCTTGTAAGCCAGTCAATTCTCCATTTACTTCAAGATTAGGAGCGTTAGTTACCCACGTGTAAGGCTCAGGGCATAAAAATCCGCTTCTCCCATCTTTGTTATAAACAACCCAATGCTTAAAACTTTGGTCAACGGTATACTTAATCTCGATTCCTGTTGCTTTGTTAGTTATTTGTGCTGTTTGGAGGCCACTGTTATTAGGATTAGATAGAAAAACATCATCTAACGCTAACCCGTACAAGCTCATTCCTTCACTCAACTCATTTTTGTACTCAATATCTTCTAATTCCCCTGTTGGTAAAAATCGATCATTTAGTTTCCAACGTTTATCGATTGGAAGCTTGAAGATTGAAGTTTCTTCTGGGAATACGAAACTAGTATGATAACCAAAGCCAAACGGTAAAACTTCATTACTTTTATTAATAATTTCTGCTTTTTTGGCGAATAAATTATCATTCAGAATAAAGCTCATCCTTATTACAAAATGATGCGGGAATTGAGTCATTACATCTTCATGCATACTTGAATCAAACTCAGTAATAATTTTCACTGTTTGCTCATTAACTTCTACACTTGAGAAATGCCACGCCCTTGTGTGAACAAAACCATGAATATGATTCTGCTTGTCCATTTCATTAATATCAAATTGGTACCTTCTTTTGCCAAATTGAAACTTACCTTGATCGATTCGATTTGGAGGGAACAGGATTGGAGTACCGTAAAGAACTGGGTTATTTAAATACTCCTCGGTTGAGTTAGGGACCCTTAAAAGCTCAGTATTTGATTTTTTATGAACCATGGAAATCAAGTTTGATCCCCATCCGGGAATAATGATAATCTCCAATTCACTATTACCTGCTTTAATCGCTGGTTCATTTAAAAAAGAAATCTCCTCAGCATAAGTATTCATCTAGATTCCCCGTTCTGTCATAATTTCTACACTTAGACTTTACTAGTCTTACCTTGTCTTTCGTCTATTCGATTAAAGCTATACATGCCGCAGAACATGAAAACCCAAGCAACTGACACGACACTAAAAAATGGAATTAGCCCTGGCTGATACAGCAACAAAATTAAGATAGCGATTAGACTAACTAACATTAGTAATGTAATGTGAAAATGAAAAACACTTAAAAAGAATGCATTTTTTAAATAATCTTTTAGTTTAAATTCGTAATGTACATATAGTGGGAAAATATAAAGGAAAACCATTAAATAAACTGCCGCAATGATTAATAAAGGAATGATTAATACAAATTGGAGCACCCCTTCAATCGTTCGGATGTAAAACACATCAAACATTAGGAAAATTCCACTAAAAATGAATACCAAACCAAGTTTATTGGAACTTTTAAATTCCTTTTGGAAGATAGTTAGAAATGTTCTCCAAATCGGAAGATCAGTTTCTTTTACGATCCATTTACGAACAATTGTAAATAGGGCTACTGTAGCAGGGAAAAAACCAAATATGACTAATCCTGCTATTGTATAGAGGAACCACAGTAGATTGACATATGCTAATTTCATGACCCATTCACACAAAATAAACAATTTACCCATTGTTTTTCCAAGTATCATTTAATCACCCTCCTTTACAAATTCATCTTAGCTTTATCTAATTTAGTTAACCTTTTACTGACCCAGAAGCAATTCCTTCTACAATTCGATTACTTAATATAAGGAAGGCAATTAGGATAGGTAGAATACTAATAACCAACGTAGCTCCAATTGCTCCCCAATCAGTCGTATACTGCCCAATAAAATTTTGAATACCAACTGTTAGTGTTTTAAATTGATCTGAGCTAATAAATGTATTAACGAAGACAAACTCATTCCAGTTGTAAATCATATTAATAATTGCTGCTGTAGCAATTACTGGTGATGTCATTGGTAATGTAATCTTAAAAAAAATATGGTTAATTGATGCACCGTCCATTATCGCTGCTTCTTCCACCTCTCTAGGGAGAGCTTCGTAAAAACCAATTAAAATCATAATCGTAATTGGCAAGTTAAAAGCTGTGTACGTAAGAATTACTGAGAGTGGATTATCAATTAAATTTATTTTTGTAAAAGTATTAAATAAAGGAATTAATGTAGAATGGACTGGAATCATTAAACCTACCATAAATAATCCCAATACCCATTTACTTGCTTTCCAATTCATTCTCGTAATGGCAAAGGTTACCATACTAGCTAATACAACCGTTAAAATAACTGCAGCGATTGTATACGTTACACTGTTAAAGAAATACTGACTAATGTTCCCTTCAGTCCAAACTTTCGTATAATTCTCCCACTTTGGGCTTTCAGGTAAAGAAAAAGGTGACATATTGAAAACTTCTTGGTTATTTTTTAATGAAAAAAGAAATAGCCATATGATCGGAAATATTTGAAAAATCGCAACGATTATAAGGAATAGATACATAAATCCGTAAGCAATTTTACTAAAAACACTATTCTTGCTACGGTCAGTTTTCTTTTCAGTTACAATGGCATGAGATCCTGTAGCTCTTACCGTATCCACTTAAAATCCCCCTTTCTATTAGTAAATGTCATTATTTGCTTCTGTAAACTTACGAATAACCCAAGTAACTACTAAACAAATAACTAATAAGAAAAATCCAATTGCACTTGCATATCCAAAGTCAAAACCTTTGAATGCTTTTTGATACATATAAGAAGCCATTACTTCACTTGAACCATTAGGACCCCCACCTGTCATAACATAAATTAAGTCAAAATATTTAAGCGATCCAACGACAGCAAGAACAATCGTTACTTTAACAACATTCATGATTAACGGTAATTTTATTTTTAAAGCGATTTGAATTGGTGTTGCCCCGTCAATTCTTGCAGCCTCGATTAGAGAGTCTGGAATATTTTTAAGAGCTGCATAGTAAATCAGAATATAAAAACCGGCGTACTGCCAAATAATTGGGATAATAATCGCATATAATGCTAAGTTTGTTTCTGCTAACCAGGCCGGTGGATTATGAACTCCTAGAGAAACAAGTAAGCTATTTAGAATACCGTTAGTAGGATGATAAATTTTAAGCCAAAGCTGAGCAATTGCAACAGAAGCAAGCAGCATTGGAATAAGATATATTTTTCTAAGAAGGTCTGCACCTTTAATTTTTCCGGCAAGTATAAATGAGATGAACAAATAACCAATTAAACTAACGGCCGAAAATATTGCTAATAAAAAGGAGTGGAAAGCACTTTTCCAAAATAGGGGATCATGTAATAAGTGGGCGTAATTCTTTAAACCTATGAACTCCTTTTCGCCAATTCCATTCCATCTCATTAAGCCAAAATATCCAGTTTGCACAATTGGAACGTAAATCAAAGCAAGGATCAGAAAAAGAGCTGGTGTAATATATAAGGCAATTATTTTTTTATTTGACATAGCTTTATTCACTTTAGTTCAACTCCTTCCCCTATATTTAAAAATCAAGGGCATATTAAAATGCATCCATATGCCCTTTTCTTTCATACATCAAAATTTATTTATCTTCTGCCTTCAAAGCTTCTTCATGTTGTTTTGCAAAATCTTTTGGTTTTACTTCATTTCCAAATAGAGATTGAATTAAGTTTAAGTGAGTTTCAGCTACAGAAGCACTCATTTGAACATCAGCAAATAGTGTTAAGTTGCTTGCTTTATTTAACTCATTTAACACGTCAATATATAACGGTGGTAAATTTACTTTTGACGTATCAACCTTAGTCGCTGGAATGACACCCGCTTTTTCAACAGATTGCTCTCCCCACTTCTCTACAAAAAATTTAACAAAGTCTTTAGCTTCAGCTTTCACTTTTGAATGCTCTGCTACGAATAAACCTACTCCAGGACCGCCTACCCAGCTGTTAATATTTCCTTTTCCGCCTTCATAAGTAGGGAATTTAAAGAAACCTACGTTGTCACGGAAATCTTTTGGAATTTCTTCATTTGTCGTAAAGTTTGGAAGCTCCCATGTTCCCATTAAGTACATAGCTGCATTTCCATTTAAGAATTCAGATTTACCCTCATCATTGGATAATCCATTAAAACCTTTAATAAATGCATTTTCTTTAACTAGGTTTTGAACCTCTGATGCCGCTGAGACAAGTGCAGGATCTTCGAATGTTCCTGTACGGTTAATTGCTTTATTTAATACATCAGCGCCGCCAATTCTGTCTGCCAAATACATATACCATAGTGAACCTGTCCAACGATCTTTATTTCCTAAAGCGATTGGCGCAACCCCATTTTTAGCAAGTGTTTTAACAACATTTTGGAATTCGCTATAAGTTTGTGGTACTTGTAGGTTATATTTTTCAAAAATTGCTTTATTGTAATAAATTGGAGCGATGTTTAGTTCTAGAGGTAATCCATATGTTTTTCCATCGATTGCATATGCTTCTGTTGTTCCGCTTACAAAAGAATCTTTTAATCCGTTATTTAATACATCATCTAAATCGGCAAAAAGGCCACCTTTTACAAATGGTTTCATATATCCTGCTGCCCATGTAAACCCAACATCAGGAAGTTCATTGGAAGAAGAAAGAACTTTAATCTTATTCTTGTATTGCTCATTTTCAAGAACTTCTACTTCGATTTTTACATCCTTATGTTCAGCCTCATATTGCTTAATAATGTCAGATACAATTAAGTTTTGTTGCTTAGAACTTCCAGCAGGCCAAAGATGCATAAACTTGATCACTTTTTTGGAACCGCTTTCAGTTGACGCGTTATTAGATTTACCACAGCCAGTTAAAGCAACCATCAGAATAAGAACTAGTGCTAACACTAATGAAGACGCTTTCTTAAACATGTCTAACCCCCATTTTTTTAAATTTTTCGTTACAAGTAAATTCTAGCACTAAAAAAAAACCGCGGTAAGGTAACCACGATTGGATAAAATTCCACTATTTTTGGATTAGTGAATCATCAAGTTCCGACACTTTTCTAAATTTACTAGGGGTAATACCCTCGTAATCCTTAAAGATCTTAATAAAATACTTAGCTGTCTGATAGCCTACTTCTAGTGCAATTTCTTCAATTTGCAAATCTGTTGTCAGTAGACGATTTTTTGCAATTTGTAATCTCTTTCTAGTCAAATACTCACTAAATGTTAGCCCTACTTGCTCTTTAAATAACACACTAAAATAGCTCGCATTTAGATGTACAGCTTCTGCTACATCTTTTAGTGTAATTTGATTGCTTATATTTTCATTAATAAAGGTCTTTGCTCCATTAATTGAGTTAGAGCGGTTATTAACTTGATCTAGTTTTAATAATTTCTGATCAGTCACTTTTTCCATATATTCAATCCTTTTAATATTCGCTTCCTTTTCAAGCGCTTGCTCAATAGCCTCAATTAGTTTTTGTTTACTTACCGGTTTTAGTAAGTAATTTACAACTCCTAAACGAATGGCTTCCTGGGCATAATCAAAGTCAGGGTGTCCAGAAATAATAATTGAAACAAACTTATGCCCTTTATCCTTTAGGTTTTTTAAAAGCTCTAAACCATTCATTTCAGGCATACAAATATCCGTTACTAATAAATGAATTTTTGTTCTGTTCATCTGTTCAAATGTTTCTTGACCATTTGCGGCACTAAGAATTTCAAATTTACCGTTTGACCATTTCTCTAATGTTTTTTTTAATCCTTGTCTAGTCGCTTGTTCATCATCAACAATTAGAATCGTTTTTGTATCCAAATTATTCTCCACCTTTGTCTGGAACTTCGAATAATACAGTTGTACCTTTACCGATCTCACTTTCTAAACGAAGGCCACTTAAGTCATATCCTTCGTAATATAATTTGATTCTTTTATTTACATTAGTAAGCGCCATACCCATCCCTTGAAAGGATGATACATTGTCATTTTTAATTGCTAGATTAAGAGCATTAAGAGCTTCTCTATTAATTCCCGGTCCATTGTCCTTAACAGTCACTAATAAATTAGATGAGCCTTTAATCCGTTTAATCTTCACTAAAATAATCCCTTGTTCCCGACTATTTTCAATACCATGCATAATGGCGTTCTCAACTAAAGGTTGGATTAGTAGTTTAGGAATTTTAATCGCTAATAAATTTGGCTCAACAGATATCTCCCATAACAACCGTTCTCCTAATCTCATTTTCATAATCTGTAAATAACGTTCAATCTGATCGAGTGCAGCTTGTATAGTTACCCATTCACTACTGTTTGCATTACCAATTGTATAGCGAAATAATCCTGACATTGCTATCACTATTTCTGCCAAATCCTCTTCACCTCTATCATCTAAAGACCAGTAAAGTGCATTTAGCGTATTATATAGGAAGTGCGGATCGATTTGGGCTTGTAGCGCCTTCAACTCTGTTTGACTACGAAGTAACTCTTTTTCATAAACGACCTGTATTAAATGATTCGTATTTTCTACCATTTGGTTATATGTTCTATTTAGTTCAATAATTTCTAATGAAGCTGCGCTTTCCTTGTTAATTTTCAACTCGTCCATTTTTGCATTCTTCATTGTATTTGTAAGTTTCTTTATTGGTCTTGTAATCATTGTTGCTAGGATAATTGATGATATGACAAAAATGATAAACCCAATCACACCAGATAAAAGGGTCGCTTTTCTTACCGGTGTTACCCGCTCGTTTAAAAAGCTTGTAGGTTTTAAAATAACTAGAGTCCAGCCTGTTTTGGTAGATGGTTGCGTAACAATCATATATTGTTTTTTATTTACTTTTATCGATTCATATCCTTCTAATAAAAATTTTTGAATATCAATGCCGTAATTATCCGTTATCGGAGTTAAATCCCTATCGAGGAGCATCATATAATCCTTCTCCCTAGGAGATAAATTACTTTCTTCAACCTGAAAATAATTATTAAGAATTCTTACGACTAAATATCCTCCATTTGAAAACCATCTATCCATTAAACTTACCCTTCTTATTGCATAAGAATAGTTACTATTTTTAGGATCTTTCCCTACCCACACTAACCTTCCTTTCTCAGCTTCTGCTTCCTTTACCCATTTCTCATCGATTACACTAGATAAAATTTTTTCACCGAATGGAAAAATGCGATCACCTTCCGAAGAATATAGTTCAAAAGAAGAAATTCCATTTGAATAAGCTAAAAAGTTATTTATGACTCTAATTAGTGATTGTCTTTTTGCAAAATCAACACTTTCTCCGTATTTCAATCCAAGTAATATTTGTTGAACTGTTTCATTGGTGATTAATTGATTTGATAACGTATCAATTTGCTTATACAAGGTTTCCATTCTTCCATTTGCTTCAACAGCCGTTTGTTTGATTTGCTTCTCTGTTGTATCTTTCATTAAAGTTCCAACTTGGTTATATACCATAATAGATACAATCGATAAAACAATCACCATAACAATCAAGAAGACAGCCAATATTTGATTTCGTAAAGTGTTTAATTTTCTTAACCGTAATCTTATTTTGACGATTGTAATCACCTTTTCAGTAGTAAGTTAATGTAAGGGTTTTCTTTAAAAAATATCATACTATATTTAGTATTATTCTGAATATTAAAAACATCTATCTAGTAATAAATACCAGATAACTTAAGGTCAATAATTAAAAATCAAAACAAAAAAAGGGAACCTAAACATTGGATGCTTGAGGTTCCCTTTTTCATTTCTTTACTATTCAATGACCTCTTCCATGTACTTTTGACTTTTCTCATTCATTCATTAACTTGTTCAACTTTCATCCATTCCGCTTCCTGAAGAGTCCTCCATAAAATTTTCCCACTAGCTGTAGTTGGTAATTGATCAATAAACTCGACATATCTCGGGTATTTATAATTAGCCATATGCTCTTTAGACCAATCGATAATGTCATCCTCACTTACTTTGCCTGAATAAATAGGATTTAAGATTACATATGCCTTTACTGTTTCTCCCCTTTTTTCATCAGGCTTACTAACAACACAAGCTTGTTGAATGGCCGGATGTTTATAAAGTAGGTTTTCCACTTCGGTTGGCCACACTTTAAAGCCTGATGCGTTAATCATCCTTTTAACACGGTCAACGATAAAATAGTACCCTTCATCATCAAACCGACCGATATCTCCTGTACGGAAAAATAATTTTCCGTCTATTTCAATAAAGGCATCATTTGTTTCTTCTGATCGGTTAAAGTAGCCTTTAAAAACTTGTGGTCCATTAACAACAATCTCACCAACCTCACCTGCACCTAGCTGTTTCATTGTTACGGGATCGATAATTCTAGCGTCTACGTCAAATGATGGAATTCCAAGGCATTGAAGCTTTGGTCGATCTGGCGGATTAAAATGTGTCTGAGCAATTGTTTCTGATAATCCATAGCCCTCTACGAACTTTAATCCTGTTAATTGAAATAACTGCTCTCCTACTGCTTCTGGAAGAGGAGCCCCGCCACCTGCAATATTTACAAGAGACTTGATGTCTTCTGTATTTAAATTTGGATTTGCTAAAAAGTCGATTAACATAGTACTAATATTTACCCAATGGGTACATTCATAGTTTTTAATCAATTTGCATGCATGGTTTCGATTCCATCTTGTTAGTAATACCATACTTGCACCAGTAAGAATCGGGGTATGCATACCATGAACCATTCCTGTCACATGGAATAGAGGTAACGTTGAAAAATTAACGGCATTTGCAGAAATATTCATCCAAACAGCAGATCCTACTACATTTGCTTGTACTGTTTTATGTGTGTGTATGCATCCTTTTGGTAAACCTGTTGTTCCTGAAGTATATGGAAGGACTGCAATATCTTCTGAATTACCTTCATAAAGTGACGGGGTAAGCTGTGTTTGTATGACATCCTTCCAATAAAATATATTTTCGTTTTGATAGATTTTCTTTGACTCAGTTATTTCAATCGCTAAATCGGAAACGAAAGGAATGGTTGGTAAGTATTCAGAGTAAACTGCAACTACTAAATTCTCTAATCCAGTTGTAGCTTGTAAAGGTTTAATTTGAGGGGATAGTTCTTGGCCAATGACTGCGGTTTTAATTTCACAATCATTTATGTAAAATTCAAGTTCATCTTTAGTATTCATTGGGTTAATTGGTACGACAATTCCTCTTACTCTTAATATTGCATAGAAGGCGATCACATATTGGGGTGAGTTTTGCATATATAGCATTACACGTTCACCAGGGGAAATTTCTAACCTATGCTCAAGATAACCTGCTAAATAATCAACCTCTTCAAGAAGCTGCTTGTACGTTTTTGAAGCGCCATAATACTCTATAGCAGTTTTATTTGGATACCTTTTTGCCGAAACGACTAAATTATCATAGAGTGTTGTCTCAGGTAAAGTTAAAGATTTAGAAACCCTTTTTGGCCAATACGCAAAATGTGAAGTACTCATAATTTTTCCCTCCGCTTATGTACCTTTTTTATTTAGTTTTTAATACTGACATTACTTTATTGTATGTTTGGAAAATTTTAGTCAATAACAAAAAAATTCAGGGCAATTATTCATATACGATACTTGAATAACTCTCTGCTGGAAAACCCTTACAAATTATTCGTTTTAAATAGTATGTTTGAATTAAATTGCCAAATGGGGCATTTGCTAAGTTTAGTGTGGAAAGGAAATTGGAATGGATAAAAAATAGTAAATCTTTGAAAAGATCCTTTAGAAATTATTATAATGGAAAGGCTTAAATGAATAAATAGTTTTTTGAATTTTTAAAAAATATAATGTTATACAATTATTACTTAACCACTTTTCTATGTTTCAATTAATAATAAGTGAGGTGCAATCAAATGAGAATTGGAATAATTGGTTTAGGAGATATAGCTACGAAGGCCTATCTACCAGTTCTTTCTGAAAAAGAAAAGATTGAATTGGTACTATGTACAAGAAGTAATGAAAAACTAGATCATTTATCCAACAAATATCGGATCAATGAAACCGTTAATACAGTAGATGAACTGTTAGAAAAGAATATTGATGCAGCATTTGTAAGTACAGCTACAGAAGCTCATTATATGATAACAAAAAAGTTATTATTAAATGGTATAAACGTTTATATTGATAAACCTATTTCAATGAATATCAAAGAGACTGAACAAATTGTAAATCTAGCTAAAGAACAAGGAAAAATAGCGATGGTTGGATTCAATAGACGTTTTACCCCTAGAGTAAAAGAGCTTACTATGCATGGCAAGGCTAGCTTAATAATCATGCAAAAAAATAGATTTAATTTTCCTGAATATACTAGACGATTTGTTGTAGAGGATTTTATTCATGTGGTGGATACACTTAGGTATTTAATGTCAACTAATGTCGTTGATTTAAAAGTCAATTTCTTAAAAAATAATAATATGCTCGAACAACTAGTCATTCAACTTACTGGTGAGGGATGCACGGCTATTGGAATAATGAACAGAAACAACGGTGTTACCGAAGAGATTATTGAATATATGACACCACAAAATAAATATGTAGTGAGTAGTTTAGTCGAAACAACCCATTATCATCATAAAGATATCAATATTACAAAATTTGGTGATTGGGAACCAACCCTATTTAAACGTGGGTTTTACCAAATCATTGATCACTTTCTTGACTGTATAGAACAGAATAAAACCCCAGACCCTTCAATAAATGATTCCTTCATTACTCATGAAATTTGTGAAAGAATCGTTCAGTTTATTGATTCTAATGAAGATTAAATAAAAAACCCGAATAGTAGAATTGAGAGGTCTAATTATTCGGGTTTTATTTGTTATTTATTCTTGTTCAGCCATTGCATCTTTTGGTGTACCGAAGAAATATGTTAAGACGAAACCACCAGCATAACCAGCAAGTAATCCAATCACATATTTTAACCACATTCCGTTTGCAATAAGTGGAACTAAAGCCATTCCTGAAGGACCAATTGCAATTGCCCCAACATGTCCAAACATTCCAATTACTGCTCCTCCAATACCACCACCGATACACGCAGTGATAAATGGACGACCAAGAGGTAAAGTAACACCATAAATTAATGGTTCACCAATTCCTAAAATACCTACTGGAAGAGCACCTTTAATCATGTTTGATAATGATTTATTCTTTTTGCAACGTAACCATAGTGCTAAAGCTGCTCCAACTTGTCCAGCACCTGCCATTGCTAGAATTGGTAATAATTGTGTTGCACCAGTTGTATTAATTAACTCGATATGAATCGGTGTTAATACTTGATGTAAGCCTAACATAACTAATGGTAAGAATCCCATACCTAACACAAATCCTGCAAAAATACCGCCTTTTGCAATAATCCAGTTAATAGAGCCAATTAAGTTATCAGAAATAAATCCTGCTAATGGCATAATGAAGAAAATTGTCAGTAAACCAACTACTAGTAAAGCAATCATAGGTGTAATAATGATATCTAAAGAATCAGGAACAATCTTACGTAATTGTTTTTCTAAAATTGATAGTAAGTATACTGCAAGTAGAACACCAATAACGCCACCTTGGCCAGGAGATAACGGGTCACCATTAAAGATATTTTTAATTGGTTGCTCAGGAAGCATACCTGTTAAAAGTGTTACACCACCAATAACTCCCCCGAGGGATGGTGTTGCACCGAATTCCTTCGCTGCGTTGATACCAACATAAATCACTAAATATGCGAAGATTGCATTTTTAATTACATTTAAAACTGTAACATATTGTGACCAAGTAGCTGCATCTAGGTTTTGAGCCGTAATATTGTTTGATAATATCGAAGCAATACCAGCAATTAAACCTGCACCAACGAATGCTGGAATTAATGGAATAAAGATATTACCGACTTTTCGTAAGAAATTTTTAAAAGGTGTATTATTTTTCTTTTTTAATTCAGCTTTAAGGTCTGAGCCCTTTTCTTTTAAAGCTGCTGATGAAGTTCCTTGTTTTCCAGTTGAACCATTTCCTAGAAGACCAAATTGTTCAGCAACTTTTGTTACTGTACCAGGACCTAAGATGATTTGGTAAGTTTCATCATCAACAGTACCAAGAACTCCGTTAATTTTTTTAACTTGATCTTCATTGATTAAATTACGATCAGCAACATTAACACGAAGTCTTGTCATACAGTTTGTAAATGAAACTACATTATCAGTACCGCCGATTGCATCAGCGATTTCAGAAGCTAATCTTTGATATTTATCCATCTTCTACTCCCCCTAATATCTATTTTTGTACCGCTTTTCGAACAAATCCTTCTGACTTTTTCAATTGCTCAATTGCTTGCTCGTAACTAAATCCCGTAAGAATCATAACGATGGCAACTTTCGGACTTTGATTCGACTTTGTTAAATACTCTTCTGCAATTTCATACGTACAAGAAGTTGCTTCCATTACAATGCGTTTTGAACGCTCAACTAATTTTTCATTTGTTGATTGAACATCAACCATTAGGTTACCGTATACTTTTCCAATACCAACCATTGATGCCGTAGATAACATGTTGCAAACTAATTTTTGAGAAGTACCAGCCTTTAATCGTGTAGAACCAGTTAATACTTCAGGCCCATTAACTACTTCGATTGCTATTTCCGCCTCTTGACCTATCTTAGAGCCCTTGTTACAACTAACCGCTACAGTAGAAGCACCAATTTCTTTGGCGTATTTTAAACCACCAATAACATAAGGCGTACGACCACTTGCTGCAATACCAACTACAATATCATTTTTACTTAAGTTAATTCCCTTTAAATCTTCAATTGCAAGTTCTTCGCTATCCTCTGCACCCTCAACCGCTTTTATAAATGCTTTTTCTCCGCCTGCAATTAAACCAACTACCTCTTCTGGGCTTGTTCCAAATGTAGGAGGACATTCAACTGCGTCTAAAAGTCCTATGCGGCCACTTGTGCCAGCACCTATATAAATCAAGCGACCCCCGCTTTTGAAAGCAGTTACAATTCTCCCAACAGCTTTAGAAATATTAGGAATTTCATTCCGAACGGCAGCGGCAACTTTAGCATCCTCTTCGTTCATTACGGTTAAGAATTCTTCTATAGACATTTCATCTAAATTCATTGTTTTTTCGTTTCTTGTTTCGGTTGTTAAATTCTCAAGCATGTTTGCTTCACCTCAAGTAATTTTTTAAACTAAATTTAATTTCATACATATTATAACTATTTTTGAAATAAAATTTCAATAGTTATATTCATAAGGAAGAAATTTCAAATTATTAATTCTTATTTTTGTTCAAATAAATGTCATATTCATAAAACGACTACTAACAATTTCTTTTTTAAAAGATGCATTAATCTATAATATGTACATTATTTTGTCTGGCAAAAAAGTTTAAACTCAATTTACAAATTCAAAACATAATTAATAAACGATTGTGGTATTTTAAACCTATGTATTTAAAATATGTTTGTTAAATTTGATGACAACTTAACTAAAATACAATTCATTTTACAGATGAAAAGACAACATCCTCCATATGATTAAGGATATTTATGTCACTTAACTAGGGGTATACAATGAAAAAGTTTATACAGTTTTATAAAAAGTTCTCGTTAGTGGAGAAAAGCGCACTTCTCTGCTTTCTCTTACCTCCAGTAGGTATTGCATTGCTATTGATCATCGGGATTCATACCCTCTATACTCAATGGTTTATTAATAAACGGTTTATTTATTCGTTTAGTTCGTACTTTTTCTTATGCCTACTTATATCTACTATTGGTGCTGCCCTTTTAGATAGAAATATATTATTTTTATTGGTCAGTATCATGATTCTTGGTTACTGGGGAATATATTGTAGGATTTTAGTAACTGAGAAAGGTCAATTATTTCAGAGATTTCGCATGATTATAATCTTTGGGGGCGTATATAGTTGTGTAATTGGATGGATATCCAAATGGTTGCCATTTCCTAAAATTGTTGGTTATTTATTAGGGACAGTGCTTTTTGGAGAAGTTGAACCTAAGAATTTTAACCGTCTAATTGGTTGTGCATATAATCCCAATTTTACTGTTTTTATTTTATTAATCGCTATTTCTTTTCTTTTTGCCAGTCTACTTTCTAGTCTAGAAAGGAAACATTATATTAGCTTGTCGTGGCAACTTCCGATTCAAACACTACTTAGTTATGGGATTTATCTAACGGGTTCAAGAGCTGGTTTTGCGACGATGATTCTGATTTATTTACTTTTTATCTTCCGACTTAATCGAATGTTTTTCTTTGTTTGTACAATCATCGGACTATTCTTTTCGAAATGGTTGCTCTATTTAATGCCAAGAGCCGATTCAGTTATTCAAGCAGGGCATAAAAGGTTGGACATTTGGAAAAACGCATATACTATTTGGAAAAACCACCCATTCTTTGGTGTGACACCGATTGGATTTGGTCAAGAATATGTAATACAATATGATCATTTCATCCCTCATGCACATAATTTACTGCTGGGTATGTTTGCGGAATACGGAACATTAGGAGGATTAGCTTTTATAACATTAATTAGCGTAAATATTGTAAAATGCATTCACTTATTCTTATTTGAACGTAGTAAAAAATGTTTTTTTAACAGTTTTTTACTCGGTCTACCCATTATTTTGTTTACAGGGGTATTTGATGAGCCCGTATTCTCTCCACAAATCGGTTTCCTGACTGTTATACTGCTTGGGTGTTGGGATCGATATTCGAGACGTATGCAATTCAATATCGAGATTTCCGCCATTCAAGGCAAATTTATTAGCGTTTATGGAAGTACGGCTAGGTTAGTTGTAAGTTCGTACATGATTTTGCATTATTTAAAATCGAAGTTTATAAGTAACAAGTACTAAAAAAGACCCCTTTGATTATAAGGGGTCTCTTTTGAACGTTTTATGATATTTTTTTCGTAACTTTCACTTCTACTGCCACATTTTGTTTTGTTAAGAATAAATTTAAAATAATTGCAGTTAAAGAACCTGTTACAATTCCATTTTGCATTAACATTTTTAAAAAGTCAGGTAGTTGGTCGAACATTTGTGGAAGTGTTGCTGAACCTAATCCTACTGCTATACTACAAGCTGCAATTAAAAGATTTTCTCCTTTACCTAAATCAACTTCTGAAAGAATTGAAATACCGGCAGCTGCAACAGATCCGAACATAACAATCATTGCACCTCCAAGAACGGCATTTGGAATAACAGTCGTTAAAGCTGCTAGTTTAGGTAATAATCCAAGAACAACCATGATACTTCCCGCAGCATAAATAACTTCCCTAGATTTAACTTTAGTAAGTGAGATTAAACCAACATTTTGCGAAAATGCTGTGTACGGAAATGCATTAAAAATGCCACCAAGCATAATTGCAAGACCTTCTGAACGCAACCCATTTACAATCTGGTCTTGTTTAACCATTTGGTTAGTCGCTTTTCCTACAGCGAAATAGACTCCAGTTGACTCCACCATACTAACGATACATACAATAATCATTGTAATAATGGCTGTAATACTGATTTTTGGTGCTCCAAAATAGAATGGTTGAGCAATACTAAACCATGATGCTTCCGATACGCTTGAAAAGTGAACGATTCCCATTGCATAGCCTGCTATCGTTCCTACGACCAAACCTACAAGTACGGAAATTGTACGTAAAAATCCTTTAGCCCACCTGTTAACGACTAATATTACGATAAGTGTTAGAAGTGCCAGTAATAAATTGTGTACTTGACCAAAATCTGGACTCCCTTGTCCACCTGCTGCATTATTCATAGCAACAGGAATTAAAGAAAGTCCAATTATCGTTACGACCGATCCTGTTACAATTGTAGGGAAAAACTTTAAAAGCTTTCCATAGAAAGGAGCAGCTAATATAACAAAGATACCAGAAATAATGATTGCACCGTATGCTGTCGGTAAGTTTGAAGAGGATGCAATTGCAATAATCGGTCCTACCGCCGTAAATGTACATCCTAAAACGACTGGCAATCTACTCCCCATATATTTAGTCCCCATGCTTTGCAGGATAGTTGCGATACCGCAAGTAAATAAATCTGCTGCAATCAAATAAGCGATCTGTGTTGGCGTTAGATTAAGCGCGCCACCTATTATAAGAGGTACAACAACTGCACCTGCATACATAGCCATGACGTGTTGAAAACCTAATGTAAATGCTTTTTGTTTACTTAACAATCTGATTCTCTCCCTTGTCATTGCTTTAGTTTATCTATATTGATTAGCGTACAGTTATTACTCTTTATAAAACACAAAAGGACAGGTTCCACTTGAGTATGTTTCTCTCAAGTGAAACCTGTCCTTCTGGGTTTTTATCCCTAATGGTGTAGCACGTGCAGTGCCCACATCGCTCGGACCAGCCATTTTATTTTTAATGCGGAACCCTAGATGTGCTTTCACTCATAGTCGGTCGATTATATTGGTCGTCCGGTAGAAACTTATGGGCCATATCCCCATGATTATATGAGTTTTTTATCTATTTGTACCTTGATTATGTTACACATGCTATTCAATATTTTCAAGTAGAAAATGCAAAGAAAAGGCGCTCCATTAGAAAATAACTAATGGAACACGTCAGTTATGTTCTACGCATATAAGCTTTTACAGTTAGGGGTGCAAAGATTGCTACAATTAAAGCAGCTCCAATCAGCGAAATGATTAGATCTGAACCTGCAGTTCCTGTGTTCGTAAGATTTCTTACAGCAGTAATCAAATGAGAAATTGGATTTATTTTTACAAACCATTGAAGCCAATTTGGCATTGTATCGACTGGTACAAAGGCATTTGAAAGGAATGTTAATGGAAATAGTGCTAACATAGAAATTCCTTGTACACTAGATGCTGTACGTGCGATTACTCCAAAAAAAGCGAAAATCCAGCTAATCGCCCATGAACATAAAATTACAAGTAGCCCTGCTAATACAACATAGCCCAAGCCACCTTCAGGACGATATCCCATTATATACCCCATTGTGAAAGTAAGAACAGTAGCGATTGTATAACGAATCGTATCCGCCAATAACGCTCCGGCCAGTGGTGCAATACGTGCGATCGGCAATGACTTAAATCGATCGAATACACCTTTATCCATATCTTCACGCAATTGTACACCCGTAACAATCGAAGTAGTAATGACAGTCTGTACTAAGATTCCAGGTATAATTACTGGTAAATAACTCTTAACATTCCCAGAGATTGCTCCACCAAAGATATAAGTAAACATAAGTGTAAAAATAATAGGTTGGAGTGTAACATCAAATAATTGTTCTGGTGTGCGCTTTATTTTTAGTAGACCACGATAAGCCATCGTAAATGAATTTTTTACTGATTGATTAAAGCTAGTTTTATTTTTTAATTCACGATAAGCAGGTTGTTTTATTGATGTGCTCATCCCCTTACTCCCTCCATCTCTTTTGTTTTATCTAACTCCTTTGATCCATCATCATCTACGCTATTACCAGTAATCGTAAGGAATACTTCATCAAGAGTCGGCTTTTGTACACTCATTTCAGCTAAATGAATGCCTTCATCACGTAAAGCAATTAGTAGATCGGTTACTCGGTCAGCATCCGCCATAGGTGCAGTAATCTTTCCTTCTACTAATGAGATGTTAGATTTTACTTTTAGTACGTGTTCTACTGTTTGACGCGCCTTTTGAACATCTTTTATATCTTGAATTTTTAATTGTAACGATGAACTACCAACCGAAGCTTTTAATTCATCAACAGTACCTTCCGCAACTACATGACCACGATCTATTACTGCAATCCGATCAGCTAGTTCATCCGCCTCTTGAAGATATTGTGTTGTTAATAGAACTGTTGAACCTTCTTTTACTAAACGACGAATCGTATCCCACATTTGATTTCTAGTACGAGGGTCCAGACCAGTTGTCGGCTCATCTAAGAAGATAAGTGGAGGCTGCGCAATTAAACTTGCTGCCAAATCTAATCTACGACGCATTCCACCTGAGAAGTTTTTCAATGGACGTTTTGCTGCTTCCGTTAAGCCAAATTCCTCTAATAAATCAGCTGCTTTCTTTCGTGATTCCGCTCTACCTAGACCTAGTAATCTTGAGAAAATAATAAGATTCTCTGTAGCACTTAGTGACTCATCTACTGAGGCATACTGACCAGTAACGCCAATTAATTGACGCACAATTTGAGCCTCTTTTAAAACATCATGTCCGAATATACTTGCAGTCCCTGCGTCTTGTCTTAGTAGTGTAGCCAGCATTCGAATTGTAGTTGTTTTCCCTGCACCATTTGGACCAAGTACACCGTAAATACTTCCCGCACGAACGTTTAAATCCACTCCATCAACCGCACGATTTTCACCAAATATTTTAACTAAACCGCTCGCTTCCACTGCCAAATCTCCATTATTTGGGGTAATTATTTTTTTATTTAAATATTCCAATTCTTTTCCTCCTTTACGACTTATTACAAGATGAATATATCGACTAATTATGAATTAAGTATGAACTTTAAATAAAAACTTTCTTTTCGAATAGTTACAGGAGAGGGTCCAGTGCTCTATCTAAAAATTAAAAAACTTCCCTTATTTAGATTAAGGGAAGTTTTTAAAGTTAATCGTGAGTTATAGTCTGATTTAATAGTAGAAACTCTGAACTAATATCATGTATGAAAGGAGTCGTTTCTCCTAAGCTATATAAATGTAATTCGTGCATTGCTCGTGTACATGCAGTGTAGAATAGTCTACGGAGGCTCTCGTCTTCATAAACTTGAGCTGATGCATCGTAAATAATAACTGCATCGAATTCAATTCCTTTTGCTAAATAGGCGGGAATTATGACAATCCCCTGTTCATATTCAACTGAACTCCTTTTCACAAGCTTAATTCCTTCAATATCTTTTAATGCTTCATATGCATCTGAGCTTTCTTCAGCAGATTTGCATATAACAGCAATTGTATTAAATTCACTTTTCTTTAAGTCCTCTATTTTAGATGTAATATGACTGTGCAAATCTTCTCGACTAGATAACTGTGTTAATGCAGGCTTATCCCCAACTCGTTCAAAGGGAGTAATAAGATTGCCTCCAGGTATTAGTCTACGTGTGAACTCTACAATTGGTTTTGTTGATCTGTAACTGCGAGTCAGATTGATCACTTTTGTTTCTTCTGATCCATATAAGCCTTTAAGGACATTAAAATCAACCATCTCACTAGCATGCGCAAAAATAGCTTGATTAAAATCACCTAGCACGGTCATCTTTGCAGAAGGAAACAGTCGTTTCAAAAATTCAAATTGGAAAGGAGAATAATCCTGCGCTTCATCTACAAGAACAAATTTAATTGTAACATTCGATTGGAAGCCTTGAATCAATTCTTTTAAAAGTAAATATGGTGTAGCATCTTCATAAAACAACTTGCCTTCATCTAACATATTTAATGTTAACTGACATATATCAACCCAATTCTCAGGTGTATCCCCTCCAATCCATTGTTCAATTTGAGTTGGATTGGAAAATAATTGTTTATAGATACCCTTTATGTCAATGAAACGCAATCCTCTAACCCACTCACGTAGTGGCTTTAGTTTTTTACGTACGACCATTCGACCTAACACCTTAGATTCTTGTTCGTAATCATCGAATGAATCCTCTTTAGATTGTTTTTTCTGTAAGTACTTATATGCTTTTTGATAATCATCTTTACTGAGTAACTCGATTTCATCCTTTACCCATGTTTTTTTCAATTCTTGCTTTTCCATTTCATTAATTTGTTTGTTTAACCATTCCGTCAACTTCTCTAATCGGTTGTTAAATTTTAAAGAAGTGTCGGTGCTATAAAATCTTTCATATATTTGTTTAGCTGTAACGACTGGTTTGCCTCTAAATTTAAATCCCCTAAAGACCATTCCTGATAATTCCAATGATTTTCTGTATGCCTTAATCGTCTCAAAGAAATCAGTTGACGCTTTAAATTGAATGCTTGAAGTCCTAGTCTTATAGGAAGGATCCTCTATAGCAGTTAGCACATATTCTAATTGCTCATAATTATCCTCAACTTGGAACGCATCACTTAGCCTATGAACTAAATATTCTTGGAATGTAACTTGTTGCATATTTTCTTCGCCTAGTTCAGGTAAAACCCTCGATACGTAATTATTAAACATTGCATTAGGAGAAAATAAAATAATTTGATCTGCTTTTATCCAATTTCTATATTTGTAGAGCAAATATGCAATCCTTTGTAAAGCCGCAGATGTCTTTCCGCTACCAGCAGCCCCTTGAACAATCAGTAATCTACCTTTGTCATAGCGAATAATCTGATTTTGTTCTTTTTGAATACTGGCTACTATGCTTCTCATATGCTTGTTTGTACCTTTGCCTAGCACATGCTGCAAAATCTCATCACCTATAGTGAGACTTGTATCGAACATTGATTCAATTACACCATTCCGTATAATATATTGCCATTTTTGGTCTAATACGCCATTCACTTTTCCCCCAGGAGTATCATACTCTGCAGGACCTGGCGGATAATCATAGTAAACACTCGAAACTGGGGCTCTCCAATCATAAACCAAAATATTTTCTCCCGTTTCATCCATTAGCGTTGAAACGCCAATATAAATACGCTCCGTTTCAGACATACCTTCTTCTGTAAAGTTAATGCGCCCAAAATAAGGAACTTCTTTCATCCTACGAAGTGCTGATAGCCGGTTGGAAGATTGCTTATGATTAATTTGTCCGATCGCCAAAAGTTGAGATTGTTGTCTTAAACTAATAACCGTCTCTAAATAGTCATCAAAGCTATCTGTATTAACTTTAACTTCATCCCAAAAGTTTTTACGAACATTGATTACTTCGTTTCTACGTTGGGCTGTTTCGTCTGTTAATTTACTAATTTTGTCCGTAATTAAATCAAGTACAGCATTTACTCTTACTTGTTCTTTTTGAAGTTCGTTGGTCATTTCATGCACTCCTTTAAAAGATAAAAATGGGGGTTGACTCAAGAGGATTTGTATAGTAAAATTAAAGTAGGGAAAATATGACCTCTTATTATTTCTTTATTATATATACTGTATTAATCTACCACGTTTTTATCTTTTAGGCAATAGTCCTCGTTTAAAATCATCATTATTTCTTCTTAATTACTAATTTTCGTAACTAAAAAAAGCAAAATGACCTAACCTAAACTGATCATTTCATCACTTATAGTAAGGTCATCCTTATTATGAATAAATTTCTTCTGCACATACTTCAATTAATTACCTTTTATTAAATTTTACATCTTTCTTACAATCCGCCACTTTATTGATGATCTTTCCTATAGACAAATTTGCCATTCACAATAGTAGCATGAACATTAAATTTACGATCAATTAAGACGATATTTGCTTTTTTTCCACCTTCTATGCTTCCAACTTCATGATCAATAGTAAGTAATTTTGCCTGGTTAAGACTGACCATCGGTAAAATAGATTCTAAAGGCACCCCTAAGACGTCTTTTACATTTTTTAAACACTCCATTAAATTAGTCGTACTTCCTGCTAACGAGCCTGTTTCTACTGTTCGAGCAATTTTATTTTCCACTTTAACGTCTAATGTACCAAGCGTATAGGATCCATCTGGTAAATCAGCAGCCGCCATTGAATCACTTATTAAAAGAATTCGTTCTGTCCCTTTTGCTTTGTATAATAGCTTAATTGCTCCAGGGTGGACATGCTGTAAATCTGCTATACATTCACAATAACATTGATCATTTATTAGAACGGCACCAAGACACCCAGGATCACGATGATTAAATCCCCTCATGCCGTTAAAAGTGTGAACAGAAATTTTTGCTCCATGTTCAATTGCGTTATTCGTTGTGTCATAGTCTGCATTTGTATGGCCCATAGACACGTGAATCCCTTTATTTGTTATCAAGTTAATAACTTCCTCTGCATGTTCTTTTTCTGGAGCTAATGTGATCACTTTTACCGTATTATTGGACGCCTTTATGAGTTCAATTATCTCATCTGTATTTAGTTCACGAATATACTTGACCGGATGAGCGCCACGATGCTCAGTTGTGATATATGGACCTTCTACATATGATCCAATGATTTCCGCTCCTTCTGTCTGTCCTATCGCTTCACTTACGATCATTATAGCTTTTTTAATTTTTTCAAAATCATGAGTCAGAGTAGTTGGCAAAAATCCTGTAACTCCATGACGTGCAAGCGACATAGACATTTCTTGTAATGATTGAATACTACCATCCATCGTATCATTTCCAGCAATTCCATGAACATGTAAATCAATCATGCCTGGAATGGCTTCAAAACTAGAAAAATCCAAGATTTCACAGGAGGGTTTACTCGTTGTTACGCCATTAATTCTTCCGTTGTTAATTAATATATAGCCAGCTTCAATTACTTTATGAGGTGTATAAACTTTTTCTACCTTAATTGCTTTCATTACATTTCCCCCTCTATTATTTGCAGGAATACTTTTTCTCAAAGAATAACAGGCAACACCAAAATAGGATGCTGCCTGTTTAAAACTTATACATGTAAGTAGTTTAATTTTTTTAAAGTTAAATAACATGCTCCATACAACCCGGCATCATTCCCAAGAATCGAAGGCAGTACGATTGTTTCTTGATGATAAATCGACATGGTTTCCTTTTTAATCTCAGAGTTGATGTCTTGTATAAATCGTTCTCCCTGCTCAGCAATCCCTCCCCCAATAATAATTGCCTCCGGGTTCAGAAGATGGACTATATTTGATAGTCCTGTGCCTATATGATGGATAAACTTTTTATATACTCTAGTAGCAATTGGATTTCCTTCTTCTACTAGAGCCAAGATTTCTTCTCCAGAGATTTTCTCCGTAACTTCACCATTTTTGTTCTTTTCATCAATAAAGTCACTTACTAGGGCTGAAGTAGCAGCATATCTTTCAAAGCACCCTCTCCGTCCACATCCACAAGAACGTCCGTTATTAACAATGACGGTATGACCTAGTTCTCCAGCTAAATGACGAGATCCACTTACAATCTTCCCGTCTATGATAATGGTGCTTCCTATACCTGTTCCTAATGTTAGAAAAACTACATCTTTCTTACCTTGAATTACCCCCTTCCACATTTCACCGAGGCAAGCACTTTTCACATCATTTTCTACACTAACGGGTAATTTAAACAAATTGAAAAGTATTTCGCCTAGTTTCATTCCTGAATAGTTGGGTATATTGTTGGAAAATAAAATTTCACCTATTTCATGATTTACAAGACCACATGAGGAGATTCCGATTCCTGCAATTAAAAAATTATTTTGGAGGTTTTTTATTTTCTCAGCTAAAAGTTCAGGAAGCAGCTTTTGTATATTACTTTTAGGTGTTGGTACCTTATCTTTGTAAACGATTTGCCCATCACAATTTATTAGTCCAAATTTAATAAATGTACCCCCGATATCAAAACAAACTATATTTTCCACCTTAATCGCCCCCTATTAACTCCTTCACCTTTATGAGATTAAAGTATTGTTGAACTTTTGTTAATTCAACTGACCCAGTCCGCTCTGAGGCAGCATTGGATATCCCGCAAGCACATGACCACTTTAAACTATCTACGATAGAAAAGCCTTTCGAATGAGCAAAGGCAAAGCCTGCAAGCATGCTATCTCCAGATCCAACTTGGTGCACATCTGTCAATGTTGGAATAACTGCCTGCAATGTAACATTTTCGCTAATTAAAAGAGCACCTTCTTTTCCTAAAGAAAGTAAAACGTATTGTGTACCCTTATGGCATATTTCCCGGGCGTGCCAGATCATATCATCTATAGATAACTGGTTTAACCCAATTAACTTGCAAAATTCTTCTCTGTTCGGCTTAATTAAAAAAGGCTTTCCCTTTACTCCATGGGCTAGTGATTCTCCACTTGAATCTAAAAGAAAATACTTCCCTTTTTGTTTTGTTTTTTCTATTAGGTCTCTATAAAAATCAGAGTTGATTCCATGTGGCAAGCTGCCAGAACCGACAATATAGTTGTTCGATTCTAGAATGATATCAAAATTTTTCAAAAATTCTTCTCTTTCATTCTCCAATATCTCTGGGCCTTGTTCAAGAATTTCTGTATGACCTTGTTTAGATTCAATTGCTAAACAAAATCTTGTCTCTCCTTTTATTTCTATAAATCGATTAATAATATTGTCATCTTGGAGCTGACTAGCTATCCATTCACCACTTTTTCCACCTAAAAATCCGGTACAAGTAACATTAGCTCCTAACTGAGATAATACACGAGAAACATTAAGTCCTTTTCCACCAGCTGTTTTATCTATAGCTGTAACACGATTAACTCCATCTAAATGAAAGATGGGAAGATTATAACGAATATCAATAGCCGGGTTTAATGTAATTGTTGCAATCATTTTTCTAACCCCGATTCATACTACCGCACATTTTAATTTTATCAGCAACGACTAATTTCATTTCTCTTACTGCATCTTTAAAATAATATCTAGGGTCATTGGCATCTGGATGTTCATTTAAGTAACCACGTAATCCATTAGCAAAAGCTATTTTTAATTCAGTAGCAATATTTACTTTACATATTCCGTTTTTAATCGTTTTTTGAACTAATTCATCAGGTAAGCCCGAAGCTCCATGTAGAACTAGCGGAATATTAACTTCTTTTTGGATTGCACTTAAACGTTCAATATCTAATCTAGGCTCTCCTTTATATAGACCGTGGGCAGTACCAATAGCAACGGCTAATGAATCAATTCCTGTTCTAGAGACGAACTCTCTTGCTTGTGCCGGATTTGTATAAATTTGATCCTTTTCATCAACTTCTAAGTCATCCTCTACTCCACTTAATCGGCCGAGCTCTGCCTCTACTGAAACTCCAAATAAAGAAGCATAATCGACTACTTCACGAACGATTCGAATATTTTCTTCAAAGTCATGGTGAGAGGCATCAATCATGACTGAGTGAATGCCACTATCGATTAAAGCCTTAATATCCGTAACATTTTCATGGTGATCTAAATGAAAACAAATTGGAATATTATATCTTTTTTTTGCGGCCTCCATCATACCAATTAGAAATTCTTCCCCCATATAACTAACTGTACTTGGTGTAGCTGCAATCAAAACCGGTGAACGTAGTTCTTGCGCTGTTTCTAACACTACTCTCATTGTTTCTAAGTTATGAATATTAAATGCCGGAACTGCATAGCCTTTGGATTGTGCCTCTAAAAGAATCGTACTTCGTGATGTAATCAAGATAATTCTCCTCCATTCTTCGTATCATTTGTAAAAGGGTGAATCGTAACTCCTTTAACAACTCTGTTCACTACTCCTAATGGAGAAGGGTTATCTGGAGAAAAGCCTAGATTAATAGATTTATACATAGCAAAAGTTTGTGCGAATAAGATAAAAGGGAAAGTTAGAAAAATATCTTCCCTAATTTTAGGAAGATCCACAAAATAGAAAAGATCACTATATTCTTCAGCTACCTGATCCTTTAAAGATGAAATTGCCACCACTTTCCCACGATTGGTTTCTTTGTAAATCTCTTCTAAAATGTCAAGATCGTACTGTCTTGTATAAGAGTTACAAGATAAAAATACAAATACAACGGTATCCTTATCTAAAATGGACTTAGGACCGTGTCTGAAACCTAATGAGGTATCAAAAGTAGAAGGAATTGTCCCTCCTGTTAACTCCAACAATTTTAATGATGCTTCTCTTGCCAATCCTTCAAAAACCCCTGAGCCTAAATAAACAACTTTTTGAAAAGACATATTCGCCAGCTGCTTAATACTTTGTTCGCTCCCGCTAATAATTGAACGACCAGCTTGTATAAGTTCATCAACTTTCTTCTCCCACTTATGAATCTGATCAATATTGAAAAGCAGTAAAGATGAAAAAAGCATAGTCGTAAAACTACTCGTCATTGCAAATCCTTGGTCATTTGCTTCTTCTGGCATATAGATAACTAAATGATTATGATCATTTTTCTTCTTTTGAGCCAGTAGTCCATCTTGGTTACATGTAAATACGATTCCATAAAAATCATCTATAACTTCTTCTCCTAAATGAATAGCAGCTAAACTCTCTGGACTGTTTCCTGAACGAGCAAATGAAATCATGATTGTTGGAAGGTCCTTATTTAAATAAGAATATGGATTTGACACAATATTTGTCGTAGCAATACTCTCTACTACTATTTTTTTGTTGTTAACGATTTGTTTTAAATAAGGAAGAATTGTATCACCAACAAATGCAGATGTCCCCGCTCCAGTTAAAATAATTCGTAACTGATCGTATTTATTTTCAACGCTCTTCAAAAATGTAAGAATTCGGTCTCTATTAGATAAAAGAATATCTTTTGTTTCGTTCCATAATCTAGGTTGCTGGGCTATTTCTTTTGCTGTATGGCTCGCGCCAACATTCATTCTTTCATTTTCACTCGATTTTAATAGCTCCATATTTATTTCCTCCTATTTGAACTGTTAGTGTCATCATTACCAGTAAGGTTGAATAGATACTTCTGTATCTATTATTAGTGCGACATAACCTTGAACACTGGTTTTCATACTAATTGCAAGCTAGCTAATGACGCGGTCTGAAGTGTCTATTTTAACTCTACTGTATACGTAAATTTATCCCCTCTTGCAATAGAAATTGTATACTCAATTACTTTGCTTTGATCATAAGTTACCCGTTTAAGCATTAGACATGGTGCACCCTCGATTATGTTTAACATTTCAGACTCCACTTTATTTGCACTAACGGCCATAAAGCTTTCTAAAGCGCTAGAAATATTTACATTATATTGAGTTCTGAAGACCTCATACATCGGCGTATGTTGCAATTCTTCACTCGAAAGATTTTTAAAATCCTTTACGGGTACATAGGAGGTTTCGTATAACATCGGTTCCTGATCTGCAAGTCTTAACCGAACGATCTTAAATACTTCGTCTTCTACCGGTATATCCATGACCTTTGCTACTTTACTGTCACAATTGATTTTTTCAAAAGAAACGACTATTGTTGTTGGGATTTTCCCTGCTTTTTTCATTTCTTCTGTAAAACTATAAAATTTTACAAGACTTTGGTTATACGTTCTTTCTGAAACATATGTCCCCTTGCCATGTACTTTATATATATAACCTTGTTTTTCAAGTTCTTGCATCGTCTGCCTTACCGTTGTACGGCTAACTTGATACGTGTCACATAATTCTCTTTCAGATGGTAGCTGATCGTTTTCAGCAAGTTCACCTGATTCAATTTTTTCTAACAGTATATCCATTAATTGATAATAAAGAGGAAGTCGGGAATCCTTTTCTACCATGATTAGCTCCTTTAGTGGTATCTTTGTCATAACCAGTTAAATATACATCTATTATACATAATATTGAAACAGATACCACATTATGTCGCAGCAGAATTTTCTACAATACTTTCTCTTCTGTCATTCTTAATTTTTTCTCATAGTCAGCTAAAGAAACCATTGTTCCTGAAACCCTTGATTCTTCCGCAGCATAAGCAATCATATGACTTTTAGCTGATACAATAGCTGATGTTAAACTGCCTTTGTCCTTCATCGTAACGCGTTGAATGAAGTCAGCCATAATACTTGTATCGGCTCCCATATGACCACCATCTACAGTTGATGGCTTAATTAACTCCTTCTTACCTGAAAAATAATTAATTTCAATTTCATTTTTAGCATCATTTCCAGTTATTTCACCTTTTGTTCCCATTATTTTAAAGTTACGGAATGTTTCATTTGTAAATGCCGTCATAGTAAATGCAACTGTTACGTCATTTTCAAATAATAAATTAACTACTTGATGGTCAACAACATCATTGTCACAGTGGTATACGCAACGACCATATGGTCCCTCTTGTATTGCTTTAAGTCTACTATCAAGACTGGAGCTTGCTGAAATAACATTTGCCGGCCAAACATCACGGTCATGTAAATACCATTTAGCTGCTGAATAAGGACATTCCTTTTCTACCTTACAACCATCCAAACAGCGATGCGTTGAACCTTCGGGTGCGTTTTCTTTTTTAAAGTAAGTTAAACTTCCATATGAAGATACACTCTTGCACTCTGTACCGATCAGCCAAGCAAGCATATCCATATCGTGGCAGCTTTTTTGTAAGAGCATTGAGCTCGATTCAGATGAATTACGCCAGTTACCACGTACAAAACTATGGGCTTGGTGAAAGTAACCTACATTTTCATTCCACTGAATTGATACGATATCACCGATTACTTTTCGGTCAACAACTTCTTTTAATGCTTGATAAAAAGGCGCATATCTCATAACATGACAAACTGTTAATAATGTATTATGCCTTTCTGCTGCTTCCGCTATTTGTAATGTCTCAATTGGTTCTGGAGACATCGGTTTTTCTAATAAAATACTATATCCTTTTTCAATTGCCTTCATAACGGGCTTATAGTGATTACGGTCTGGACTACAAATTAATAAGGACTCACACAGCTGTTCTTTTTCTAATAGCTCAGTCCAATCTTCAAATCTCATATTCTCAGGAATATTGTGAGCTTTTGCAAACTTTTCTCTTTTTTCTTTATTTGGTTCTGCTACAGCAATAAATTGAATTTCATGTGGGTACTGTAAGGCATATGAACCGTATGCGTAAAATCCTCTACTTCCCGCTCCTATTAAAGCTGCTTTCATAATTAGTTTCCTCCAAGCTTTGTAAGATTTTTATTTACTTCCTGTTACTGCAATTCCTTCAATAAATTGTTTTTGTAAAATCATAAATAAAATAAGCATTGGTAAAATGGCTAAAAATGATCCTGCCATTAAAACTGGATAGTTTGTTAAATATTGTCCTTGTAACGATGACAAGCCAACCGACAACGTCATTGATTCTGGTGAGCTATTAACAATCATTGGCCACATTAATTCATTCCAACTCCAAAGCGTTGTAAATATACCTAAAGCAACTAAACCTGGCTTAGCTAAAGGGAGCATGATTTTCCAATAAATTTGGAAATGATTACAGCCATCTAATCTAGCTGCTTCTTCTAATTCCTTTGGTAACCCCATAAAAAATTGTCTTAAAAGAAATGTACCAAATGCGCTAAATAATCCTGGAACGACAACCGCCTGTAAAGTGTTTAACCAGCCTAATTTCACCATGATCATATATTGTGGTAATAAAAAGACTTGCCCAGGTACCATTAAAACCGATAATGCGATTAAAAAAAGAATGTTTCTTCCTGGAAATTCTATTCTCGCAAAAGCGTATGCGGCTAATGAACATAGTAATAGTTGTCCAATCGTACGAATCACTGTAATGATTAGCGTATTAAACATAAATTTAAAGAATGGTAGTAAATCAAAAACATCTTTATAATTCACCCACTGGAAATGTTTTGGAACAATAACAGGTGGAACATGAATTGACTCAGCATAAGTTTTTAATGAAGTTAGTAACATCCATATAAAAGGGAAGACCATCGCCAAGGCGCCGACAATTAGGATTAAATGAATAAAGATTGTTTTACTTGTAATTGCTTTCTCCAATGGTTACTCCTCCTTCAATCATAATGAACCCATTTCTTTTGTAAAACCATTTGAATCGCAGTAATGATTAATATAATGATTAATAGTAAAACTGCAATTGCAGCAGCATAACCTTTGTCATTTAACACGAATGCATGTTGATAAAATAAGTACACAATTGATTGAGTATTTTCGAGTGCCGTACTGCTTTTTCCAATCATCATAAAGATTAAATCAAACACTTGGAACGCCCCAATAAAGGACATGATTGTTACGAAGAATATAACCGGAGAAAGTAACGGTAGTGTTATTTTAAAGAAGACCTTGACTGGCCCTGCACCATCTATTTCCGCTGCTTCGTAATATGATCTTGGAATCCCTTGTAGCCCTGAAAGAAAAATAACCATGTTGTAACCAAGTCCACTCCATATAGCTACTACAATAATCGAATACAGTGCAATTTTCGGATCACTTACCCATTGTGGACCTTTTATTCCAAAGATAGATAAAAGATAATTTAGGAGTCCATAATCAGAATTATATAACCATCTCCAAACCATGGCGATTGCTGCTGGCATAGTAATAACAGGTAAAAAATACAAGGTTCGATAAACAGATTTGCCCTTAATTTTTTGGTTTAAGAGAACTGCTATTAGAATCGATAAAAAAATACCAATCGGAACCGTAAAAACAATATAAATGCCTGTATTTTTAAATGACTGTAATAAGTTAGAGTCTTCTAGCATTCGTCTATAATTGTCTAATCCTGTCCATTCATATTGTCCAAATGCTCCCCATTCTGTAAAACTGAAGTAAATTGTTTGAATGATTGGCCACAGATAGAAAATAGTTAAACCAATCATTGTTGGTGCAATCATACAATACGCCCAGAAATAATCTGATCGTTTTCTTGTTTTTGATAAACTTGGTATTTTTAGTTTACTTTTTGATTTCACTTCAACTTGCAGAGGCATTTCTTTCACTGTATTCACTCCTTCTAAGGGAAATAAAGAGAAGAAGTAATTTTAGGCTTAGTAAGCTCCTTCTCTTTATTTTTTTAGTTCTTAGCTAGTGCCTCGTCTGCCTTTTTCGTTAATTCTTTTGCAGCATCTTCAACACTTTCTTCATTACTCCATGCCTTTTTCAAGATGTCTGTTTCATACTGCCAGATTTCACCTGTATTTTTCACACTTGGTAACGGAACTGAATAATCAACTCCATCAATAAAGGCTTGAAGATTTAAACTTGGAACAGCTTTTAGCCAAGCATCTTGTGTCCCATTATAAGCAGGGATTACAGTACCAGTTTTCGCATATACTTCTGCCGCTTCTTTAGAACCTAGGAATTGAACAAACTTCCAAGCAGCATCTTTATGTTTTGTGTTTGCCGCAATAACGTTTGCTAATCCATGAATGGAAACTGCACGCTGTTTTCCTTTAGGTACGACTGCTACATTTAAATCTGGATTTTTCTTATATTCTGGAACCATCCAAGGCCCATCAAACATCATTGCAATCTTTCCAGAAGAGAATAACTCTGATGGTGCTGTTTCCGTCATTTGAGCTTGTGTTGGAGACAGTCCTTCTTTTATAAAACTAATGTTATATTTAAGTGCTTCAATTGCCTCAGGTTGATCAAATCCGACTGATTTTCCATCTTCGGAAATGATATGACCACCATTTTGCCAAATGAAATCATAATATCCTCCTTGATTACCCATTAAAGCTGCAAATCCATAAATTCCCTTGTCTTTATTTGTTAGTTTCTTAGCAACTTCTTTTAACTTATTCCAATCCCAAGTATTATCTGGGTATGGTATATCTGCTTCATCAAAAATCTTCTTGTTATACCAAAGTCCAGTTGTGTCAAAGTCTTTTGGAATACCATAAAGCTTTCCGTCTACCGTATAAAGATCGACCAATGACTTAGGATAATTGTCTAGACTATAATTGTCCTTTGATGCTAAATCACTAAGTGGGACAATTACTTTACCTTCTGCGTATTGGACTATATGTGGACCATTCATCCATAAAACGTCCGGTAACGCTCCTCCTGTTGCAGCTGTTTCAAGCTTTTGGAAATACTGTGCATATGGAGTAAGCTCAGTTTTCACTTTAATATTCGGGTACTTTTCATTAAATAATTTTATAATTTCATCAACCGCGGGAACTTGCTTCTTATCCCAAAAACCGTAAGTAATTTCAACCTTTCCATCTTTTGCATCCCCTGATGTGTCACTGCTGCCACATCCAGCTAACCCTAGTAAGCCTAAAGCTAAGGTTAGTAGTAAAACAAACCACTTTTTCATCCCATTCCCCTTCTTTCTCTTAAAAGTTAAATAGCCATTTAATCCAGTAGTTGCTCTAAAAAGACATGATTTGGAATATTATGATCTAAGTACATGTTGTAATGATGTTATTACCAGTTGGTTTGAAAAGGCTTACAAAATAATTTGATTTCTATAAAAGCTTCACCCCCATTTATAACTTTCATGAAACCACTTTAGTAATGATGTCATTACCAGTTGTATGTAGTATATCACCTCTTTTTTAAATCATGAACACTTTTTTTCAATTTTTCAAAAAATTAAAATCGACATGATTCATCATTATCTTCGTTTTTTACCTATAATCCCCTATGCTATCCTAGCAAAAAGAACCTCCAATCCAATTTCAATTGAAGGTTCTTTACTTTAAAGTGCATTGAAAAAAATTAACTATACGCTAGCTCTTTTTCATTTAATCCAAGCGTTTTTGAAGTTGAAGCTTGAATTTCTTGTAAAAGTTCAGGATGTTCTTCAAGGGATAAACCAAATGAAGGAATCATCTCTCTAATCTTGGGAGCCCATTCCATCATACGTTGTGGGAAGCATTTCTCTAATACTTCAAGCATTACGTGAACAGCTGTGGAAGCACCTGGAGATGCTCCAAGTAATGCTGCAATCGAGCCATCAGCCGCACTAACTACTTCCGTACCGAATTGAAGCGTTCCTTTTCCAGCTGGAGTGTCTTTAATAACTTGTACACGTTGACCAGCAACTACGATATCCCAATCTTCACTCTTAGCATTTGGAATAAATTCTCGTAATTCTTCCATACGCTTTTCATTCGATAATAAGACTTGTTGAATTAAATATTTCGTTAAAGACATCTCTTTTACGCCTGCTGCTAACATCGTCATGACGTTATTTGGTTTTACAGAACTAATCAGATCCATATTTGAACCTGTTTTTAAGAACTTTGGTGAAAAGCCTGCAAACGGTCCAAATAATAATGACTTTTGGTTATCGATATATCTTGTATCAAGATGCGGAACAGACATTGGTGGTGCACCAACTTTAGCTTTTCCGTATACTTTTGCATGGTGCTGCTTGGTAACCTCTGGATTTTTGCAAACTAAGAATAGTCCACTTACAGGGAACCCTCCAATATGTTTTGACTCAGGGATACCAGTTTTTTGTAGTAAAGGTAGACTAGCTCCTCCGCTACCGATAAATACGAATTTTGCAATGTGGGAATCAATGTTACCAGTTCTCATATTATATACTTTTACTTCCCATGAGCCGTCACTAGTGCGCTTAATATCTTCCACAGCATGTCTATAATTTATCTCTACGCTCTTACTCTCTAAGTGCTCAAACATCATACGCGTTAATGCGCCAAAGTTTACGTCAGTTCCTGAATCTATTTTTGTTGCCGCTATTGGTTCATTAGATGTGCGTCCTTCCATGATTAGCGGGATCCATTGCTTCAGCACTTCAGCGTCTTCTGAGTATTCCATCCCTTTGAACAGAGGGTTTTTAGAAAGCGCTTCAAATCGTTTATTCAAAAATTCCACATTTTCTTCACCTTGCACTAAACTCATATGAGGAATTGGCATGATAAATTCTTGTGGATTACCAATTAAGTTGTTGTTTACAAGATATGACCAAAATTGTCTTGAAAGCTGAAACTGTTCGTTAATTTTTATCGCCTTACTAATATCAATCGATCCATCAGCTTTTTCTGATGTATAGTTAAGCTCACATAACGCAGCATGTCCCGTACCTGCATTATTCCACTCATTAGAGCTTTCTTCACCTGCTTTTTCTAATTTCTCAAATACTTTAATTTCCAATTCCGGTGCTAACTCTTTTAGTAATGATCCCAAAGTCGCACTCATGACTCCGGCACCAATTAAGATAATGTCTGTTCTAGTTTGTCTGTTGCTCATAATAACCTTCCTTTTCCCCTTTATTTGCAAAAAAGTAGGTTTTCCTGCTTAGGTGTCACAAAAAGCAAGGCACCACCTAGGAACACACCTTTTCTGTCTCAATTATATCTAATTAATAGTATAACACATTTAAACTACATTTTAATAATAGTATATCACTATTTAATTATATCGAATTAATAGTATATTTCTATTATTAATTGTCCTAAAAAAATTTTTTTCTTTATCTGATAATTATAAACTATTTAAACAATGTAAAAAAGTTAAAAATCTATCATTAATGTCCTTATTTTAGAAAAATAAAATTCTGACTCACTATTAAGTAATAAACCCTACTCTTATATAGTAAGCGCTTATTTTAACTTTGTCTCGTAAACAATATAAAATAACTCAAGAAAAGTTTTCCTTATTATTTTAAAATTATTTAATTGAACCAATATTAGTCCAAATTTGCTCAAGATTTAATTGACTTATACATAAAAAAGAGACTGCCGGGAGTGTCCCGACAGCCTCGTGCAACTCAAAATGCACCCTTTAATTTCTCATTTGAAAAAAATTTTCTAATGATTTAAGACATTTATTTTTTCTTGACAATTGTTCTTCCGATTGAGCTAGCTGAGCATTACTTTCCACTGTTTCCTTTATGTTTGAACGTTACACTGATTGTATGATTCTTTGTTATATTGGTGAACGTGTACGTATTATTTGTTAACTTTACATCTACTCCGTCTACTTTAAACGTTGCAACTTCATAACTTCCCTTATCAGGTGTAATTTTGTACGTTTGATCTGCTCCTTCATCTACAGAAAGTATACCACTCGGGCTAATTGTTCCATTACCTTCTGCTGATGCTATGATTGTATAAATGATTTTCTTGAATGTAACGTTAATCATGTGATCCTTCGTTACATTTGTAAACGTATATGAATTACCAGTAAGATTTGCATTTACACCATCAACAGTAAATGTAGCAACTTCATAGCCTTTATTCGGTGTAATCGTAAATATTTGGTCTTTTCCATGATTTACAGAAACACTACCGCTCGGACTAATTGTACCGTTGCTACCAGCTGCTGCTTTAATTGTGTGTACGATTTGTTTAAACGTCACATTAATCGTATGATCTTTCGTCACATTCGTAAACGTGTACGCATTATTTGTTAACTGTGCTTCTACACCATCTACTTTAAACGTTGCAACTTCATAACCATCGTAAGGCGTAATCGTAAACGTTTGGTTTGTTCCATAATTCGTAGCAATTCTACCGTTCGGACTAATTATTCCGTTACTTCCAGCAGTTGCCGTGATGATGTGAACGATCTGTTTGAACGTTACATCGATTGAATGATTTTTCGTAACGTTTGTAAATGTGTACTCTCCGTTTGTTACTGTTACCTCTTGTCCATCAACCTTAACGCTTCCAATCTCAAAACCGGTATTAGGCGTGATTTTATATGTTTGATTAGAACCATGTTTTACCGAAACGAAGCCTTCCGGATCAATTCTCCCATTACTGTCCGCTGTTGCCGAAATCGAGTGTGACAAATCATCACTTATGATAATCGTGAATGAAGTGTCCATATAGCCTGGTGCAGAAATTGTAAACTCATAATCACCTAAGTTATTAAATAAAGATCGATCAACAAATTTCAGTTCGTTAGCTGTAAGAGTGTACTTGCTAGAATCAATTACTTTGCCGTTTAGTGAAACAATAGGTGAAGCTGCAAGCCAATCTGAATCTTGATTGTAGCTAGTAGTGATTGGTGTATCTTCTTGAATATAAGCGATTTTCGATGCAAACACTGGTGCATTACTCTTAATTACTTGAGTAACCTTCGTGTCTGGGTAGCAATACGCCGTAAATTTAATTTCTTTATTACCTGTCGTAGTAAATGCTGTTCCAGGAAGTGTTATTGTGATATTGCTTTTATCTGATGAGATTGTCGCATCAGATTTAACTGATACTCCTTCTACTGTAATATCACCAGAAACTGACTTAGCTGCATTTGCCCATCTTATATTTTCAGTATTATTAGGTACTGTAATAATCACTGGTTTATTAACACCATTTGGCGTCAAGCTCGGTGTTGGTGCTGTTCTTTGAGCAAATGGTTGAGCGATTGTAATTGGCGTAAAGTAAGGTGATATGAACTTAACGTTCTTATTACCTGCAGTAGTATTAGACTGAGTCGCATTTCCATCAATCGTTACTGATCCTGTACCATCTTTTACAGACGTTGTGACATAAGGTTTTACTGATGTAACCGATGAGAACTGAATTGTGACATCACCGTTATCTACTGTTTGATCTGACGTTGGTGCAAGTAAAATTGAACTTCTCCATAATGGATTATCATTCCCATTAATAGAGTAAGTAACGGTATCACCGAACTGAGGTGTTCCTGTAGTTGACGAAATTGTAAGTACAGGTGCAGTTTGTGGTGTAACAGTTGCATTTACATTCACGTCAGCATAGCCCGGAGCTGAAACAACCAAGCTCCTTGAAACTGCAGCGCCACCATTTGTTCTTACTAAATCATAAGGAATCGTTAATGTTCCTGCTGTTTCATCAAGCACAGCTCTAGTTTTGATCGAATTCCCACCAAATTTAATATCACCGCTAGCCTTCATAACAGATATCCAATCAGATGCTGCTTCACCTGAGTTAAATGTCATTACAAGGTCTTTTCCTGCATAAATCGTACCTGCTGGACTTGTAAGTGTTACCCCTTGTTTGTAGAAAGGCTGATCAATAGACGCAGTTTGGTAATTTGATGCGAATATACTGATTTTTATGCTTCCTGGAGCAGTGATTAGCGCTTCATCAATCTTAATTGGTGTTCCAGGAGCACCTACTGTGATTTTATTCGCTTCAAAATCCGCTCTATTAATTGTAGTACCGCTAATTTGAATGGCTGTAATCGCATCTCTCCACGCTTGTGTATCGTTTGTAGCTCCAACTCCAATTGAAATTGGGTTTGAATTGCTATCATTAAAATAGCGATTTGCTTCAGCAGACAATGTTGGAGACGAGAACGCATTAATTTTTTGTGTGAATGAATACGAATCGTAATTGTCAGCTGAGATTGTAATCTTCCAATCTGTATTATTCGACGATGGCTTCGAGAAAACACCTGCAGGAATCGTAAAGTTAAATGTTGTTGCGTTTGCCGGCGTCAATTGGTTAAAGAGTCCTGCTAATTCAGCTCCTGTATAGTTTTTAACAACATTATTATTTGGGTCTGTTACTGTTATTGAATTAATATTTGGCTGCCAAATATCACGATAGTGCGCAGCTGTTGAGCCAGTCGTATCTGTTCGAGTGTATGTTAACGCTTTCCCAATTGTTGCAACGTTATTTGGTGATAAAAGCGAAAAGCTATTTCCTCCACCGTTTTGCATTTTAAATTTTAAAGAACGATCCATATAACCTGGAGCCTTGAATACGATTGTGTGGACTCCTGCTTTTTTGAACAATGATGGATCAAATTCATATTGCCCTTTCCCATTTAGAACTTTTCCGATAATTGAATTTGTTGAAACGCCATTATAGACATTCGTAGATGCTTTTCTGTCAACTCCATCAATCAGAATTTGTCCACCAGCTCCATCTATTGCAGCTCTCCAAGCTGTATCTTCAATTTGTGTAAGTGTGGAAGCTCCATTTACAAGGTCTGGTGTTTTGTAGCTTACAGAAAATAATTGAAACGGATTTACTTTTCCATAATATATAAAGGCGTTGCTATCACTTGTTTTAATATATGGCACTGGTTTTACAACAATGTTAAAAGCAGTAAGATCTGAACCGCTTTGTAAAGTGCCAAATCCAGTAATTGTTAATGCTTTACTTGTAGTTAAAACGATTTTTCCTTCTAAAGTTGAGGCATTTGGTGCAGTCGTATTATATTTTCCAAAATTTTTGATGATGTATTCAAAGTCGCTATAATCAATTGTACCGTCGAAGTTAAAATCGGCATTTCTTGTGTAAGTTGATGATGTGTCAACAAAGCTATTGTAAGCAGTACTTTCAGCCTCAATGTCTTTCATATCGATTACATCATCACCATTCACGTCACCTGCAAGCATGATTGCATTCGGAACAGAATAATTTCCTCCTGCTGCATAATTATATTGTCCTGCAGTATTAACAGCTAATGTACCATAGTACGTTAAATGACCTGGCATTTTCATTGTAAAGTTATATGGTTTATCTCCTGCCTGCATAGGAAGGTCCGTCGTAAACAAACCAGTCTGAATAATCCCTGGATTTGCACTTGAAGCGCTGGCTGTAGTATCTTGTGCTATTGGCAATTTAGACGTAATGCCACCTGTATTAGGATCTTCAAACTTAACTTCAACACCCGAACCATCTGCTGTTATTGGCATTGATCTACCGAATGTATTAGATGTCGGATAGTTTTGGAATCCTTCAGGTCTAATACTTCCACTAATATATGCTGATCCTTTAATGTAAAGTTTCTTATCAAGGAATGTAGGGACTCGATCCATCCCATTTTCCCCACCGTCATACGTTGTGATTTCCGGGATGTTCGCAGAACCAACAAGCCATAATGTATCGTATCCTGCATCGTTTGTCACTTTGTATTTAATGTCAAGAAGAGGCATTTCACTAGCAACACCACCACTTAAAGTGTCCGTTGTATTTAATACACCTTGGGCTTGTACATCTTTCGGAAGATTGAAATTGAAAATAAAATCTCCATTGACATCCGTATCTTGATGAATCCAAGTCTTTTCAGCTTTAATACCCTTTGTTGCTAAAAAGGATTTGTATTCTGGACTAAAATCAATATCCGCAATGTCAGCAAAAGGAAGGCTATCAATATAGAACTTCGCTCCAACAAGGTTTTTCGGATATTTAATAGATAGTGTTGATTGAAAGTTATCTCCTTTAGAGACTAATGTTTTATCAACAAGGAAGTCAGGGTCGACTCCATTTAATGTAGTTGAACCAGGTGAATCTAGGCGGGCAAATCGATTTACTACATACTCATTACCTTTTTTAACAAAATAATAAAATTGTCCTTGTGTTTCAAGATTACCCGCAAATGAATAATCTTCAGGATAAATTCTGAACTGTACCCCATAATTTTCTTTTTGTTGGTCAGCAGCAGTATTCACAAGGTCTTCTTTACTAATACCAAATTTAAATTGTCCATCACCACTAGGGGTAAGGAAGTAATTGACGTACGGTGCTGAGTTTGAATCACCTAGCATTCCGTCAATTCTACCTAAAGATTGACTTACATCCGTATCAGTATCATAGTTCGGTGGTGCAGGAACTTGCGTTTCATGCCCAACGTTTTTCATATAATCAACATTTGAATCGTAAGCTTTTCCTGAGAACCACTTTAAAGCCCCATCAGTTGTAGGACCATTTGGATCAATCTCATAAATCCCAGGTTCACTACCTTTATTCATTTGTACTGTTGGTGCAGTGTTATCAACGTAAACTGTGCTGTTTTTTTCATATAACTGACCACTAGTAGCGTCTAAAGCACGGGCCTGTATTGTGTAGCCACCTTCCCCAACTTGCTTTTGAGTTGATTGTTGTTGTGTAAGTTTAACTGATAAATTAGGATCATCCTTTGAAATAGGGTCTTTATAAGGGTAATAACTACCATTAAGTAATAACGGTGCATAAACTAAATTACCAAGAGTAAAAGCAGAAAGATTAAATGTAGCGATATATCCTAAATATTTACTTCCTGTTACATCCATAATATAAAGCTTAAATCCAAATGAGGGATCAAGTGGACTTTTAACTCGAACTTCTGCCCAAGATTGAGGTACAACAGCAAACGTATTAGGATTAAAGTTTTTATCGCCACTTAGCGTAAAAGCTTTTCTTTGGATTCTAAAATCTAGTCCTCTACTTTGAACGTTAATAGCAAGTGGCATACGGTAAGTTTCATCAGGATTAGCTGAATTAACAAAGTTAATATATGCCTCGTAATATCCACTTGCGGCTGAAGCAGGAGCAGTAAATTTTACTGTTAGATGAATTGTTCCTCCTGCTGGAACTGTAATTGACTTCAATTCAGTCTCAGGGGATGTTGCATTACTTATGCTAATTTTAGCGCCTTGTTCTACCCCATCTTTTCCATTTGTCACGAACGCATCCTTAAAGAAAGCACTCGATGTGTCAAAGGTCTTAGCAGCATTCCCGTTATTAGTAATATACAAATCTCCTGATTTCGTAACAGAACCATCTACTGATCGAGCTGTATAACCAAACGAAAATGAACCTGTTGTATTTGCTATGTTAATAATATTTGAACTTGATGAATCATCAGTTGACGAGCGTGACTGTATAAAATCCTTTACTTTAAATTGCATATCAGAATGTACTGCTTGATATGGATCGGCTTTACCAGAGCCAATTTGGAACAAACTTTTTTGTGAGTCTATAGCATCAGCCGTTTGCATCAATGCTACTTTGACATCTTCAGGTTTATAGTTCGGATGAGCTGATAGAATCAATGCTGCCATACCAGCAACATGTGGAGTAGCCATTGATGTACCTGACATTGATTGGTAAGTATAAGAATAATCTTTGTTATCTGGTTCCCATATATCATAAGGAGCTGTTGAGAAAATATCTACACCTGGGGCAACAACATCAGGTTTAATTGCTAATGAACCTGTAACAGGACCAGTAGAACTAAAACTAGCAAGTGAATTCCCTGGCATTGTGTAATTTCCAGCATTCGATACAGATATTTTCTTAATCGTACCGGCCTTAAAAGCATTATAAAATTTTGTTCCATCATTCTTACCTATTTGCAAAGTGTAAACCGTACTACCCTTAGAACCAAAATAGAATGGATAATAACCCTGATCATCAAATAGAAGATCAGGATTGTCTGATGGATTCCACACAATCATGGCCTTAGCATGTTCATTAGTCGCGTACATCATTAGTTGATCCATAGATGCAGCACCACGCTTAACAAGAACTACTTTATCTTTCACATCAATATTTTTATTACGTAGAGAATCGTACCAAGCAGGTGTGCCGTATCCAGCATCTACAATATCATACTGAGTCGATCCACTAAGCTTTGAATTCGATTCCGTGAAATCCTTTCCGATTAAACGTGTATTTGTAATCGCAAATGATTCTTCCCCTGATGTTCCATATGAATGGATGTCAAACGTTGGAACTTGGCTAGGTGCAGCAATTGCGCCGACAGTTATTGCTTTTGCTGCAGCCCCCGGAGTTCCCACTGTTCCAGCACCAGGACCAGAATTACCAGCAGCAATAACCGCAGTTACGCCAAGGTCAGAAATATTGTTAATTGCAACAGCATTTGAAGACAATGAATCATTATAATTCGCACCAAGTGATAAGTTAATTACTTTACACCCATCTTTATAAGATTGCTCAATCCCTGCCATAACTGCCTCATCTGTACCACCATGAGGACCTAATACACGGTAAGCATATAACTGAACTTCAGGAGCCACTCCTCTAACCGCATAAGGAGAACTACTTCTTGATTGGCCTGCAATTGTTCCAGCTACGTGTGTTCCATGTGATGTAATATAATTATGGTAATCCGTTGGAAAGTTTGGATCTTGTTGATCAGATGGAAGTGAATCATTTGCATTCTTTGCAGCCAACCAGTCAGAATATACTGTTTCCATCGGATCGTTGTCATTGTCTACAAAATCTTTACCGCCTTGATATTCTCCAGCAAGATCTGGATGATTATAGTCAAGACCAGTGTCAATAACGCCGACTTTTACGCCTTTTCCTGTGATGTTTTCGTTTTGTAGATCATGTATTTTTAACCAATCAAGAACTGCTGTTTCACCAGATTGTGGGCCTTCTGGACCTGGAGGTGGAATTGTCCCAGACTGTGTATTAACTGTTTTTCCTGGTACAGGAGAGCTCTCTGAAGTACTACTTGATGATTGTGTGTTAGAACGGTTTGAACGAATAGAAGGTAATACATTTGGATTTGTTTTTTGATTAGAAACCTTTCCGTCACCTGTTACGCTCGTTGGAATATCGATTGACTGAGAAGCTGGAATTGGAGCATATTTAACGTTTTGATAGACACTCTTTACATAAGGTAATGCTAATATTTCATTAAGTGAGCTTTTAGGAATTTTGACAGCTAACCCGTTAAATACTTGGGTATACTCTCTTCCTATATGGATAGTGTTAGATTGGCCTGTAGCTTTCAATTTTTTAGACTCATTGCTAATGAAGCTCTTAAAGTCACTGTGAGTTTGATTCACTTCTGTTTGAGCACTTTGAAGCGTAACAGCTGGTGCGCTTTTTTGATTAACAGAGAGCTTTCCAGATAATGCATTCTTCTGTTGATTTTGCATTTGAATTGGGGCTGGATCAACATTAAATTGTATAATTAAATCTAGTTGATCCGAAGAATTTAATAGCTTCGGGTCAAATTGAAGCTTCTCTAAATATAAATTTTGCAATTGTTGTGCATGAGTCAAGTCAAGTTTGCTATTACTGTCTAACTGAACAGTTTGACTATTACTTGCGGATGTTCCTCCTGTCATGGCAAAAGCCTGAGCTGTGTAGCCTAGCAGTGTTGAACATGCTAGAAACGTTGACATGACCATCTTTTTCATTTTGCGATCGCTCATACCTTTCTCATTTCCCTTCTTTAATGTTATATAGAGCAACAGCCCTATTACCCCCTAACCATTTCCTCCTTCGATGACAGAATTTTAATATTTTTAAAAATTTTACAACAATTAAGTCGCCATTCTTCATTATAAGTTGAGTTAAAGGAGCAGTAAATTGGGGAATTTTAGCGTAAGATGCAGAAAAAAATTTGTCATATTTTGTTAAAATATTGGCGTAATCTTTCCTTTTTCATTGTTTTACATGAGTATTTTATTGGAATGGATTTGGGGGAATTTACAACTTGTCATTCTACAAATTTTGATGGTTTCAATTTTTTTGTATAAATTAGTAATTCTTAATCTACATTCTCAAGTAGAGAATATAAAAAAGACCTCTCATTTTTTGAGAAGCCTTAAACTATTATTTTTTGGAATTCAATTTTAAGTGATACTCTATTTTTTAACCTCTTTCACAAAAACTTAATGCGATTAAAGAAGGGTATGGGAAAATAAAAGCAGGCGATTTCCAACACCATATAGAGCGCAAAAACATAGAGTTTATCTTGAGGATGATTTATTTTAATGGCTAAATCTAATATAAATAGCATCACAGAAGGTTTGAAAACAGCTGTTGATCGGCAAGGTCGATAATATTTACAAATAAATTAAATTTTTCAGAAAACATTTGTGGTATTGTGGAAATAGGCAAGGGAAATATAATACATATTCAAATCATTCATGGTGTGTTTTGTGAGAATACGCATTAGTTGATTGCCAAAATTGAGTTCACGAAAAATATATAAGGAGGTGTTTAAACGTTATCTAGAGGTACATGCATGTAAACATTCTTACTCTAGAATAGGTATTAAGTTTTTTCCCTATTAAAAGAATACTTTCTTACACTTCTCGTACAAATTATCATATTGGCCCATTTTCTCTATAAACAGAATCCAGGGTAACCACAAGAATCCTCAACAAGAACTCCATCTTTAGGACACCCTACTATCTTATTTTTTAACCTCAACCCTTCAAGATCAATGTATCTACTTCTTATTCTCGGGTTGTTTCAACTACACTATCAAAACTCAGTAGGAGGTTTTTATTCTATGTTGGAAAGTCGATCGGTACAAAGTACAAACTTATCTAAAAAAATCAAGAAAAATTTAAAGAGAAAGACATACTTCCTCGTTTGTTCGAGCTTAGTTCTTTTTAGTAGTGCTTTAGGTAATTTATTTGCGAAACCTGTACAGGCCGCTACGGGATCTCATGTTGTTATTAGCGAGGTTTATGGTGGCGGAGGTAATAGCGGTTCTTCCTACAAAAATGATTATATTGAACTTTACAACCCTACTGATTCTAGTGTTAGCTTGTCTGGATGGTCCGTCCAATATGCTTCTTCAACAGGTACATTCAGCAACATTACAAATTTAACGGGCAGCATTGGGCCACATCAGTACTATTTAATTAAACAAGCAAGTGGTGGTGGAGGAACTGTTGATCTACCAAATGCTGATGTTACAGGTACAATAAACTTAAGTGCGAGTAGCGGAAAAGTTGCACTAGCAAAAGTTACTACAGCGGTACCAGGTTCGACGAATTCAAATGTGGTAGATTTTGTTGGTTTCGGCTCTGCAAATGATTCGGAAACTACTCCTATAGGTACTCTTTCCGCTACAACAAGTTTAGAACGTAAAGACAACAACGGTGGAACTGTCCAAGGTCAAGGGAACGGTTGGGACACAAATAATAATGCGATTGACTTTGTCATTACAAGCAACCTATTTCCACAAAACTCGTCTTCTACAGCTGAGCCTTCATCACAAACTGATACTGGTACTGATACTGGCACTGGTACTGATAATGACAATATAGGGTTAGGAAACCCAAGTGGTGCAACAAGTAATACATCTAATTCCAATAATTATCTAATGGTTAAACCACAATATGATTTATCCTACAATAATAGCAAACACGAGCCTAACTGGGTTAGCTGGCATGTCGGTTCATCCGATCTTGGAAGTACAGCTCGTCAGGATGATTTCCGCGCTGATACGACTTTACCGTCGGGTTGGTATCAAGTGACTGCTAGTGAATTTTCAGGAAGTGGCTTTGATCGAGGTCACATGTGTCCGTCTGCTGACCGTACATCTACTGTTGCCAACAATTCGGCAACTTTTCTAATGAGCAATATGATTCCTCAAGCTCCAAATAACAATGAGGTTACTTGGGCAAATTTAGAGGAATATAGCCGTTCACTTGTATCAGCTGGAAATGAATTATATGTAATATCCGGAGGCTATGGATCTGGTGGCACTGGTTCTAATGGGTATAAGACAACTGTTGGAAATGGTGTTGTCGTACCAGCAAAAACATGGAAAGTAATCGTTGTATTACCTAATGGGAATAATGATTTAAGTCGAGTTACCGCTTCTACGAGAGTAATAGCTGTAGTGTTACCAAATGATCAAACAACTTCTAGCCATCCTTGGAGTTACTATAGGGTAAGTGTAGATTCAATTGAATCTTTGACTGGTTATGATTTCCTATCTTCAGTGCCTGCTAACGTTCAAAGTACCATTGAAGCTAGTGTTGACAATGGTCCTACAAATTAATATAAGTAAGATATTTAAATAAATTGAATAAGGGAACGTGTACAAAAATCTTTTTGTAACACATTCCCTTCCCTATCTTATATCTCCCCTATTTATAAAAGAGCTCATCGTACCTATTCTAAATGCGGTTTTTTTCACAACCATATTTATTTTGGTAATTGTAATAACTCTATACTTTCACCGCTAGGTCCTTTAAAAAAGTAAATTTTGATACCATCTACACTTTCTCTCGGTATCTCTGTTGATAAACTGACACCCTTTTCTTTTAACTTTTCGATCTCTCTTTCCATGTTTTCTACTCTAAAAGCAATATGGCTGATTACCCCTTCTGCCCTTTTCTTTTTATCATCTAGAAACTGTAACAGTTCTATTTTTTGATTACCTGCTTTTAACAATGTGTACTGAGTTATTTCATCTTTTCCTTGCTTTTGGACTATGCACCCTAAAACTTTGGTATAGAAGTCAACCGATTCTTTCATGTTTTCGACAACAATTCCTACATGAGAATACCTCATTTCACACCTCCAGGTTAAGTTATGTAACAGACTACTGCTAGATTGAGAAACATCCAAACATTAATAATTCAATAACCTCATTTTATTTATGATACGGCTCATTCCTATTAATTCTAAAAGAACGATAGATTTGCTCAACTAAAACCAACTTCATTAATTGATGTGGAAAAGTCATTTTTGAAAATGATAATGTATCATCCGCTCTTTTCATCACAGCATCACTTAGACCTAATGATCCACCAATTACAAATGCTACTTTGCTGTTTCCATATGTGGCGAGTTGATCTATTTTTTTTGCTAATGATTCAGACGTATGTTCCTTCCCCTTAATTGCTAATGCAATTACATAAGCATCTTCTGCTATTTTACTTAAAATTCTTTCGCCTTCTTTTTCCTTTACGATTAGCATGTCTGCATCGCTTAAATTCTCTGGTGCTTTCTCATCTGGGACTTCGACAATATCCATTTTTGCGTAACTAGATAATCGTTTTATGTATTCATCGATCCCCATCTTTAAATACTTTTCTTTTAACTTTCCAACACTGATAATTGAGATATTCACAATATATCCTCACTTTACAAACAAGTTATACACAAAAGTTATCCACATACCCACAATTTCTATCCACATTTAGTGGGGGAATCTATGTTCGATACAATATATATGGCATCATTTTGACAATATTCACAGGTTGTGGATATATTATGCGTTTTTTCGACTTTATTCAACAGAGGTGTTTCACTATACTTATCCACAAAATCGTCAAGAGCCCATTCTATATGCTCATCACAGCTTAAAATTACTTTTTCCACTTATACACAGCTCCTTTTTTAATGCAAAAAAAAGAGGAGAAAGTAAACTCTCCCCTTAAGTATGCGCTTTGTTTTATACATACACTATATCTGTTGGTTTTTGAGGGTCCGTGTCATGAATTTCAAATTGCATTCCAACTTCAAATCCTTTTCCCTCTAATGTTTGTGTAACAGACATTCTGGCAAGCTCTTTCATATTATTATCTTGGCTTAAATGAGCCAGATAAATACGTTTTGTTTTATCTCCAATTACATCCGACATTGCAAGTGCAGCATCCTCATTTGATACGTGACCAACATCGCTTAATATACGGCGTTTAATGCTCCATGGATATCTACCCATGCGTAGCATTTCAACATCATGGTTACTTTCAAAAATGTACATATCTGCATTAGAAATGATACCCTTCATTCGGTCACTTACATAGCCCGTATCCGTAATTGTAACAAATTTTTTCTCGTTATGATGAAATACGTAAAACATTGGTTCAGCAGCATCATGTGATACTCCAAAAGATTCAACTTCAATATCCCCAAACTGAATCGTTGTTTCCATGTTAAAAATGAACTTTTGCTCTGTTGGAATTTCTCCTATTAAATGGTTCATTGCTTTCCATGTTTTTTCATTCGCGTAAATTGGGATTTGATGTCTTCTGGCAAGAACTCCAAGTCCTTTAATATGATCACTATGCTCATGCGTGACTAGTATGCCGGAAACTTCTTTTATATCCCTGTTGATTTCTTTAAATAAAGACTCCATCGCTTTACCGCTTAGTCCTGTATCAACTAAAAGCTTAGTTTTCTCCGTCCCAACGTATAACGCATTTCCGGTACTTCCACTTGCAAGTACACTAAAATGCAGACTCATCGCTATTCACTCCATTGTTCTTTATCTATCTTAATTATTTGTCCCTCAATAGCATTAACAAAGTAATCCTGCTGTTCATTTACAACTATATGCCACGCTGGTGCTATGAATTTAACACCATTCGATAACGGGATTACTGTATAATAGCCAAAATCAACTTTTGTAATTCGATCGCTTGGTTTTAATTCATCTTTTACAAATAAATTTTCAATGGCCTTAATTGCTGGTAAAGCTTCTTGCACATTCTTTTTATCGATCATTTCTTTTAAGTTTTCTAAATATCTTTGGCGATACCCGTAAATCTCGTTATTATCGTTATACTTTATTTCAACTACTGAGCTTTCGATATTATAAATTAAGCGATCTTTATAGGTTTGACAGAAGTATATCGTTTTTGAAGTTGGATCTATTTGACAATAACGATAGTTACCACCATTCCAAACATACTCCTTCACGAAGTTTTCTAAGAAGAGTATTTTATTTGTCTCTGCAATTGGTATTGGTTTTTTCAATTGACTTTGTAATACGTCTTTGTAAATTTGTATATTCTGTCCTTTTCTATCAGCAATAGTTGTTTTCTTCGAGAAATCCTTACTATTACCCGATATATAAGATTCCTTTAAAGAATTTTTAGGTAATGTCACATATGTGATATCATTTTCCTTTAATTGCTCCTCAATACTCGATTCTGCCATCGTATCAAACTGATCGCTACTTCGCTTTTGATAATATTGAATCGCTAAAAATAAATCTAATACTAAGAAAGTTAAAATAAATATTGTTTTGATCCTACTCCAATCCAACAATATTCACCCCAGTTCTACTTAGCAAATCTTGATCAATCTTCTTATATGTGTCATCGTAATTTATAATCCAAACAGGTTTTAACTGGATTGCTCTATTATAGTACGGCTGATTGATAGTTGATTTGTCTTCATCAAATATCGTCTCGTATCCTAAGCTAATATCCTTAATAAGGGATTTATTAATAGACTTATTATTAGATATGATCTCCATAATTTGAGGACCAGCCATTAATTCCATTTCACTTTCCTTCTTGTCGACCTGGATTCTAAATTTATACAATGGACGTTTAAAGGTTTCTATATCGTCTACTCCCCAACTCGTCGTAATTGTTGAATTATTATACACAGGTAAATTATTTACAAAAAGTCTAAATGAAACTTCGTTATTCTCAGGTTTAACACCAGACAAAATATATCCATCAGTCCAACCACCATGAGCATTAATAAAATCAACACTTCTTTGAACTAATAAATTAGGACTTTGATTATTATTATTTTCAGGTGTTGTCGGGTTAACAAATGAAATTGAACGATTTAATGGTGAAACTGACATTAATCTAGTACCGTCTGTGAATGTATCTCCTGAATCAGTACTTTCTTTTCGGACATTTGAAGGATCACTAAATATTGCATCTTTTAATTTATCAACATCTATATCCGTTGTAAGGAACTCCATCGTTGTTAATTTGATTGGTTTTTTAGGTAAATAAATTATTTTACCTGAATCTAACTTATATCTTAAGCTCTCAGTAAAGCTTTCGTAATTATCTCTAATCTTTTCAACTGAAGCAATAATTGAAGAGTTATCAAAGGTTGCTCCATAAAGAATATTTTGTGCTTCATTTGAAAAATAGATCCTTGCTGAAGAATCCTGTTTAGTAGATAAATTGATGATTATTCGGTCAAATAAAACATTTTGTAATCGTTTTGCATCTAGATTAAGAACTTTACCTAATGTTTCTACTGGCACTACAGTTGGAAAAATAATTTCTAATTTATTCTTTCCTTTTGTAATTGATTGGTAGGCAACTTCAGACGTTTTATTTGTAAGGTTTTCAAAATTTGTGATTTCCGATTTCTGCAATGATCTATAAATTGGTGTTATATTCCCCTGTTTAGTTGTTTCATAATTTTTATTTGATTCATGAACAACTAATAAATTCGGAATGACTATGTCCTTAAAGTCTCTTTTTGCACCAATCGAAACTTTTTGGACATAATCTTGATTTTGAAGTACATCATATGTTGGTTGATATGACCATAAGCTATATGAAAGAACTAAGCTTACGATAACAAGAATAGTTAATATAACTGATTTTATATGTTCTTTTCTCATTCCCACTCATCCTCTTGGTCATCAGCCACTGGAAGTGTGAAATAGACTGTTGTACCCTTTCCTTCTTCACTTTTAGCCCATATATGACCATCGTGCGCGTAAATCATTTCTTTTGCCAAAGCAAGCCCTAGGCCAGTGCCCCCAACTTGTCTCGATCTAGCTTTATCTACTCGATAAAAACGATCAAATATCTTTGAAAGATTTTCTTTTGGAATTCCCATACCTTCGTCAGTAATACTAACTAATATTTGATCTCTAGACTCTTTAATACGATAAGTCACAGTCCCACCCTCTGGTGAATACTTTAGTGCATTTGAAATAATATTATCTAACACTTGTGTAATTTTATCTTCATCTATAAATACAAATCTTGTCTTACTTATAAACTCACGTTTGAACGATACTTCTTGAGACTTACTCATTTCATGTCGATCAATTATACGATTAAATAATTCTGTAAAGTTAACCCAATCTTTCATTAAACGATATTCTGTACTATCTAACTTAGATAATTGTAATAAGTCATTAACTAATCGAATCATTCGCTCTGTTTCATCTTGGGTTACTTGTAAAAACTTAGGTGCAATGTCTTTATTCTCCCAAGCTCCATCTGACAATGCTTCTAAATAACTTCTCATCGTTGTTAACGGTGTTCTTAATTCATGCGAAACATTTGCGACAAACTCTCTACGCTCTTGCTCTATTTTTTCCTGTTCAGTTACATCATAGAGTACCGCGATTAGACCATTAACTTTACCAGACTCTTTTTGTATAGTTGAAAAGCTAGCTCGTAGAATCATTGGTCTCTTATTATCGCTATAATCTAACATAATTGAATCAGGCTCATCGTATAAATCATCTAAAGTATTAACCTTTTCGATTCCCAATACTTCTAAGATTGATTTATTTAAAACTGTTTCACGTGAAACATTAAGCATCGTTTCAGCTGGATCGTTTAAGAGAATAATCTTCCCTCTACGGTCAGTTGCAATAACCCCATCTGACATATGCTCAAGTACTGATTGAAGCTTTCTTCTTTCTCCATCCGTTGAAGCTCTGGCTTGCTGTAAATTACGCGATAGATTATTAAATGATATCGTTAATTCACCAATCTCATCTTCACTATAGGCCTTTAATTTGCGAGAGAAATTTCCTTTCGCCATTTCTTGGGCCTGTCTTCTTATTTCAGAGATTGGCTTCGTAATTGCTTTAGCCAATAATATCCCTAAAATTGAAGTAATCGCGACGGCAATAAGTGTACCAGTTGAAAAAATTCGATTAATTAACTCCATTCTTTCATAAGTGCTTTCCATGGAAGCACTTGTGTAAATGGCTGAAACAATCTCGTCACCTTCCATTACTGGGGTAACAATCGTTTTCATTCGATGACCATTTTTAGGATCAATTAACACTTTCTCAGTTCTAGTACCTACTAAAAGAGCTCTTTTAACTAAAATATCAGTCGTCCTTTTACCAACAATAGACCGATTACTAGAATCCGAAGTAGCAATGACTTCACTATTTTGGTTAATAACTCTTACGTCTGATATTCCAATATTCTTTCCGAAGTCAGAAACTATTTTTTGGATATTAGCTTTTACTTCTGGATCATCTAGTGTTTTCTTTTTTTCATACTCAATTTTTATATTGTAAGCCAATAACTTAGCACGTTCGTTTATCGCAACTGTAAAACTGTTTACAAGTTGCTTTTCGAGCTCTCTTGAAAAATAAACGCTAATAATTTGCATAGCCACCAAGATCAGTAATATATAAACAAGTACAAATTTAAATACAATTGATTTAAATAAACCAACTTTATTATAAGCTGCCATTAATCTTGCTCCGGATCACGCAGGTAATATCCTACTCCTCTTCTTGTTACAATGAAAAGTGGATAACTTGGATTGTCCTCAATTTTTTCACGAAGTCTTCGAATTGTTACATCGACAGTTCGTACATCTCCAAAGTAATCATAACCCCAAACAGTTTGAAGTAAATGTTCTCTCGTCATAACCTGTCCGATATGCTTCGCTAAGTAATATAGTAATTCAAATTCGCGGTGAGTTAATTCAATCTTCTCGCCACGCTTTGTTACGATATAAGCGTTTGGATTGATAACAAGCGAGCCAATAATAACTTCAACGGACTCTTCTTTTTCAGCTGTAGTTCCTGTTTGGTGTCTACGTAAATTTGCTTTTACTCTAGCAAGTAACTCACGTGTACTAAATGGTTTTGTAACGTAGTCATCTGCTCCCATTTCTAAACCAAGTACTTTATCTAATTCTGAGTCTTTTGCTGTAATCATAATGATCGGCATTTCATGGTTCTTTCTTATTTCTCTACAAACTTCTAAACCATCTCTAATAGGTAACATAATATCTAATAAAACTAGATCTGGAAGAAACTCATCTACTTTTTGTAATGCTTCCTCTCCATCATACGCGCAAACAATTTCAAAACCTTCTTTTTCTAAATTAAACTTCAATATATCAGCAATTGGTTTTTCATCATCGACTATTAATATTTTTTTATTCATTCCCCGCACTCCTTTTCTAGTCAGTTTTTGCTACCGTCAATTCTATACATATCTTTTGCTATTTAATATTAAATTAGGCAACAAATAAACTTATCATAGTAATTTCGTTTTGTGGACTATCTCTCTAAATATAATACGACTACGATCTTACGTGTTATTCTTTTTGTATATAAACACTAGATTTTTGAAAAAAACCTCTAGCTAGTTGTTGCTAGAGGTCTACTCCACTTACTTCTATTTTAAATTAAGTAGGTTTTTTTGTAAAATCGAACTGTTTTTATTCTATTTTATAAGGTTCATATAAAATAAAAAACTACTGTATATACAGTAGTTTTTATGATGGCTCGGGACGGAATCGAACCGCCGACACGAGGATTTTCAGTCCTCTGCTCTACCGACTGAGCTACCGAGCCAATATATGGCGGTCCCGACCGGGATCGAACCGGCGATCTCCTGCGTGACAGGCAGGCATGTTAACCGCTACACCACGGGACCAAGATAATTTTATTAAAAAAGGATGACCCGTACGGGACTCGAACCCGTGTTACCGCCGTGAAAGGGCGGTGTCTTAACCGCTTGACCAACGGGCCACATTAATTTAAGAAAAGATGAGCCATGAAGGATTCGAACCTTCGACCCTCTGATTAAAAGTCAGATGCTCTACCTACTGAGCTAATGGCTCATAAAATAATTAACTTCATAAACTATGTACTAGTTATGACGACAAGAATTATCTTATCATACATTCTAACAGTTTTGCAATAGTTTTTTTAAAAAAATAATAAAAGCCCCTAAATTTTTATTTAAGGGCTTTTTATTAAATTAAGCTCCGTAAACGTTACGTACGATATTCGTTTGATTACGATCTGGACCTACTGAGAATACAGATAATGGAATACCTACTAATTGAGACACACGTTCTACATAATGTCTTGCATTAACTGGTAGTTCATCAAGAGTTTTAACTCCTGTAATATCTTCTGTCCAACCTGGAAGTTCTTCATAAACTGGCTCACATTCTGCAAGTTGTTTTAAGCTAGCAGGGAACTCAGTAATTGTTTCTCCACGGAATTTATATGCAACGCAAATTTTTACAGTCTCTAGACCTGTTAATACGTCAATTGAGTTAAGTGATAAATCAGTAATACCACTAACGCGACGAGCGTGGCGAACTACTACACTATCAAACCAACCTACACGTCTTGGTCTTCCAGTAGTTGTTCCGTACTCGCGACCTACTTCACGAATTGTATTTCCAACTTCGTCGAAAAGCTCAGTTGGGAATGCACCTTCACCAACGCGAGTAGTGTAAGCTTTACAAACACCAACAACATGATTAATTTTTGTTGGACCAACACCAGATCCAATTGTTACTCCACCTGCAACTGGGTTAGAAGAAGTAACGAATGGGTATGTACCTTGGTCGATATCCAGCATTACACCTTGTGCGCCTTCAAATAATACGCGTTTTCCACCATCAATTGCATCATTTAATACAACAGAAGTATCACACACATATTTTTTAATTTGTTGTCCGAACTCATAATATTCTTCAAAAATCTCTTCGATATTTAATGCATTTGAATCATACATTTTTTCGAATAAATTATTTTTCTCTTCAAGGTTACGTTTTAATTTTTCGTAAAACTCTTCTTTATCTAAAAGGTCTGCCATACGGATTCCCACACGAGCAGCTTTGTCCATATACGCTGGTCCAATACCTTTTTTAGTAGTACCAATTTTATTATCACCTTTACGCTCTTCTTCTAACTCATCTTGTTTTAAATGATAAGGCAAGATAACATGAGCACGGTTACTAATACGTAAGTTGTCAGTTGTAACACCTTTATCATGTAGGTATGCTAGCTCTTGAACTAAAGCTTTAGGATCTACAACCATACCATTCCCAATAACACAAATTTTATCTGAGAAGAAAATACCTGATGGAATTAAATGAAGTTTGTACTTTTCACCATTAAATACGATTGTATGACCTGCGTTGTTACCACCTTGATATCTAGCAACTACTTCTGCCTGTTGTGATAAAAAGTCAGTTATTTTTCCTTTTCCTTCGTCTCCCCATTGAGAACCAACTACTACTACTGATGACAATGTACTGCACCTCCGATTAAAATACGCTATTTCCGAACTAAAACCAAAACTAGTATATCAAACTTACGGAATTTGTCAATGAATCTCTTTGAATAATTCTGTTCTAAGTTTTATTTGTTCGTAAATACAAACTAAAGAATTTGATGAAAATAGTTTGCCCTAACAAAAAAAAATAATCACATAGATTCACTATGTGATTATTTTTCAGATGGCATCCCAAGTCAATTAGTAGAAATCAGACTGATTAAACAGATTTGCGACTATCTGATTCCAAATAATTTTTAGGCACCTGGTGCTTGCTCATCAAACCTTCGTTCTAAGTTTACGAACTTGTTATATTCTTTTACGAATGCTAATGAAACAGTACCTACTGGACCATTCCTTTGTTTAGCAATTATGATTTCAATAATATTTTTATTCTCTGATTCTTTATCGTAGTAATCGTCTCGGTATAAGAACGCAACAATATCCGCATCTTGTTCAATACTTCCTGATTCACGGATATCAGACATCATTGGACGTTTATCCTGTCTTGACTCAACGCTTCGTGATAACTGAGATAAGGCTATTAGAGGTACTTTTAATTCTCTGGCCAGCCCTTTAAGAGATCGTGAAATTTCAGATACTTCTTGTTGACGATTTTCTCCACTTTTGCCGTTACCTTGAATAAGCTGTAGATAATCAATTAGGATCATTCCTAAGCCATGCTCTTGCTTCAACCTTCTACACTTAGCACGGATGTCATTTACTCTAATACCAGGTGTGTCATCAATATATATGCCTGTACCAGCTAGGCTACTAGCAGCCATCGTAAGCTTATTCCAGTCCTCTTGTTCGAGATTACCTGTACGCAATGCCTGTGCATTAATATTTCCTTCCGCACAAAGCATACGCATTACAAGCTGATCCGCTCCCATCTCGAGACTGAAAATTGCTACGTTTTCATCTGTTTTAGTCGCTACGTTTTGTGCGATATTCAACGCAAAAGCTGTTTTACCTACAGAAGGACGGGCAGCTACTATAATTAAGTCATTCGGCTGGAATCCAGCTGTCATACGATCTAAATCAGTAAAACCTGTCGGTACGCCAGTGATTTCGCCACGTTGATTAAATAAGGTCTCAATTTTACTAAATGTAGTAAATACTACATCTTTAATACTTTGAAAGCCAGAAACGTTTGTGCGCTGAGCTACTTTTAAAATACTTTTTTCAGCCTCGTTTAGTACAACATCTACTGGAATATCTGGCGCATAGCTTTCCGTTACAATATTTGTAGCAGTTCTTATTAATCTTCTTAAAGTAGATTTTTCTTCAACGCTCTTTGCATAGTATTCAACGTTAGATGCCGTTGGTACTGAAGCCAGCAAATCATTTAAGTATGATACTCCTCCTACTTCTTCTAAAACTCCCTGATTAGCTAGTTCAGAAGTTAACGTGATAACATCAAGAGGCTCATTCCTTGAAGCAATCTTAAGCATCGCTTCAAATATTTTTTGATGGGCAGCTCGATAAAAGTCATCTGGTAAAAGCCGTTCTGAAGTTGATATTAGCGCCTCTGAGTCTAACAATATGGCTCCTAATACAGCCTGTTCAGCTTCTATATTCTGTGGTGGAGTACGATCATTTAGCATATCACTCATTTCTAGTCCTCCAGATGCTTGTTTTTCTTATTGTTCTTTAACGTGTACTTTCAAAGTTGCACTTACTTCAGGATGTAATTTTACTTTAATATTAGTTACACCTAGCGCTCTAATCGCGTCATTCATTTCGAATTTACGCTTATCTAATTTAATACCATGTACTTTATTAAGCTCATCTGCAATTTGTTTGCTTGTGATTGATCCGAAAAGACGACCACCCTCACCTGATTTAGCTTTTAGTTCTACTGTTAAAGTTTCAATTGTTTCTTTTAGCTTTTTACAATTTTCTAATTCGATTTGTGCATCTTTTAATTCTTTATTTTTTTTCGCTTCAAGAGTTTTCATATTACCTGCAGTAGCTTCAATAGCATCTCCGTTTTTGATTAAGAAGCTTGCATAACCATCTGCAATATTTTTAGTTTCTCCTTTTTTACCTTTTCCTTTTACATCCTTTAAGAAAATTACTTTCATTTGTTCGTTCTCCCTTCAATATATTCATCGATTATTCTCAATAATTGTTGTTCAACTTCTCTGATTGAAGAAGATTCAATTTGTGCAGCAGCATTTGTTAAGTGACCGCCACCGCCAAGCTCTTCCATTATTAACTGAACATTTATATTCCCTAATGAACGACTGCTAATGCTAACAACATTATCTGATCTTTTCGCAATAACAAAAGATGCAATGACATCCGTCATCGTTAATAATGTATCTGCTGCCTTTGCGATTAAAACTTGATCGTAGTTTACATTGTCTTTTCCAAAGCTAATCGCAAAGCCCTCTTTATACATATAGGCTTCCTCTATCAATTCTGCTTTGCGAATATATTCATTCATATCTTGTTTTAGTAAATTTTGAACGAGGATCGTATCTGCGCCATTCGAACGCAAGTATGACGCTGCATCAAAAGTTCTTGCTCCTGTTCGGAAAGTAAAACTCTTTGTATCAACAATAATACCTGCAAGTAAAGCTGTTGCCTCAAGCATGCTTAATTTTATTTTTTTAGGTTGGTATTCCAATAACTCAGTTACTAATTCTGCAGTAGAGGAAGCGTAAGGCTCCATATAAACAAGAATGGCATCTTTTATGAAGTCCTCTCCTCTTCGATGATGGTCTATAACAACAATTTTATCTGTCTCATTTAGAAGTGATTCTTCTTCTACCATTGTTGGTCTATGAGTATCTACTACGATTATTAATGTATCTTCAGAAATAAGTTCTTTTGCTTTTTCGGATGAAATAAAACAAGACATAAATTGTTCATTTTTAGACATTTCCCTCATCAAGCGATTAACACTTTTATCTACTTCATTTTTATTAATTACTACATAACCATCCACTTCATTGTGCATTACCATTTTTAAGATACCAACTGCTGAACCAAGAGCATCCATGTCAGGTAACTTATGACCCATTATCATAACGTTAGTGCTACTCTTCATTAAATCTCTTAATGCATGCGAAATTACCCTTGCTCTAACCCTCGTCCTCTTTTCTACAGGGTTTGTTTTTCCACCAAAAAACTTTACTTTACCGTTAATGTTTTTAACAGTAACTTGATCTCCCCCGCGCCCTAGTGCTAAATCTAAACCAGATTGAGCTAGTTGGCCAAGTTCGGTTAAATTTAAACTGCCTACTCCGACACCGACGCTTAGAGTAAGAGGTAAATTACGCTTTGTAGTTTCTTCCCTTACTTGGTCTAATATCGAAAATTTATTATTCTCTAATGCCGCCAAAATTCCTTCATTTAAAACTACACTATATCGATCAGATGAAACACGTTTCAAGAACATTCCATGGCTATTAGCCCAACTATTTAATATTGTTGTAACTGCCCCATTTACACTAGATCTCTCCTGATCATCTAAGCCCTGTGTCATTTCATCGTAATTATCTAGTAAAATAATTCCGATTACTGTTCTTTGATCTTCGTATAACTTCTCTAGTTGCGCCTGTTCTGTCACATCAAATAAGTAAATGTAACGCTCTTCTCTTTTAATAACTACCCGATAAGTTCTTTTACTTATATTTAATACATCTTCTTTTTTCTCTTTTTTAGAAATTAAAGCCATTAATCCTTCAGATAGATCATATATGTGTTTACCAATTAATGAACGATCGTCTAAAATATTTAAAATATATTGATTGCCCCATTCAATATGGTACTCTCTATCATAAAGTAAAACTCCAATTGGCATTTCTGTAATTGCTTCGTTACTTAAATTTTTCACTCTCGACATAACTGATTCTATATACATATCTAAAACGTAGCGATACTTAATTTCTAGCTTTACAACTAGAAAAATAACGCATAGAAAGATAATGATAAAAATTATCCCTATTTTAGGTTGAATATAGACTACAGTTCCGATCAGAAACACTGAAAGAGCAGTTAAAAGATAGACGGGTATAAGAAACATCTGTTTCTTATGAAAATCTTGCATATGTTCAACCCCTAAGCCAAATAAAATCTAACTTACATATTAAAGTTTATTCACTTTTTCACAACAAATTAGTAACAAATATGTTTTTAAATTTAAATTTTTCTTCTATTAAATATTCCAATTGAGACAATTCCAATCAGTAAAACAATATAAATTAATGGTTGAATGATAAAACTTGCGATCAGTATAATAATTGGTACCGCTTTAGAAAAATGTTTTATATAACTAAAATAAAATATCGATGCGTAACCTTGAACGAGCAGTAAAATTTGAAGCACATATGTTAAGTTAATCACTGCCGTACTGAGGAAACTACTTTGTTTCAAATTGAAAAATGAAAAAATCATGACAATTAAAAAGAACCACATGAATCCTACTGGTAGTCTAAACTCTCTAAATGGCTTAAATTTCGGAGTTTTATAACCTAATCTTCTAATTAATGGAAAAGTTACTAGTTGTGTTAAAAAAGCAAGTATAAAACTGACCATTAACAATAATGAAGGAATTAATGTAGGGATTAATTTAATAGCATTTGTAAGACTATCTAATGCCTTTTCATTGGCGTTTGTACCAAGACTTGCACTAAGTTCCTTACTTTTTTCTATAGCTTCCGTTGCCAAGTCTATATTCTCTTTAATGAAATCAATATGAAAAACAGCTTTGAATAGTATGTAAGATAGTACTGTATGTATTAAATATAAAAAGGTACTAGTAAGTAAGATCTCGCCTTTACTTCGCTCATTCTTTAATAAATATCCAATTGCTATACCAACTGTTGAGTACATTAAAGTAATTGGAAGTAAATTAAATGAGGTAATCACAATAGTTAATCCCAGAGCCACACAGCAAAGTAAAAGTGATTCCTTAATTGAGTATTTAATACTTAGAATAATAAACGGCAGTGGCATAAGGAATGCCATAAAAATTGAGAGAAACGGTACAAATCTAAATATTAACAGTAGTACTGAGTAAATAGCTAATAGTACTGCACCCTCGGTAATAAATCGAGTCGATTTCAAAATAAAGCTCCTTTCAACTACCTCTACTTATTTCTCGATAAGCATACTATTTCTTATTTTACCATAAAACTTATTTTTTCATAAATACAAAAAAAGTACAGCACGAGAATGCTGTACTTTTTATTACTTAGCTTATTCAGCTACGTATGGTAATAAAGCCATTTGACGAGCGCGTTTGATTGCGATCGTTAATTTACGTTGGTATTTCGCAGAAGTACCAGTTACACGACGAGGTAAAATTTTACCACGCTCAGAAACGAAACGTTTTAATAACTCAGTATCTTTGAAGTCGATTGTAGTGATGCCATTTGAAGTAAAGTAACAAACTTTACGACGTTTAGCGCGTCCACCTTTGCGTCCACCCATTGCCATTGTTATTTCCCTCCTCTACTTAAAAATTAGTTTTTTAGTAATGCTAACCGTTCAACATTACAGTGTTTTTATTATTAGAAAGGAAGATCGTCATCAGTAATATCAATCGTTTTGCTTGTCCCACCAAATGGATCATCATTAAAGCTAGGCTTCTGAGATGGTGCTTCGAAAGGATTTCCAGCGTTAAAACCTTGATTTTGTTGATTCATACCGAATGAACCACCTTGGTTACCTGATGCATTTCTTGGTTCTAAGAATTGAACAGAGTCAGCTACAACTTCAGTTACATATACTCTCTTACCATCTTGACCATCAAAACTTCTAGTTTGAATACGTCCCTCAACCCCAGCTAAGCTTCCTTTTTTCAAGAAGTTTGCTACGTTTTCAGCAGGCTTTCTCCAGATTACGCAGTTAATAAAATCTGCTTCTCTTTCACCTTGCTGATTTGAGTAGGTACGATTCACCGCTAGAGTAAATGTTGCTACGGCAACCCCACTTGGCGTATAACGTAAGTCCGGATCCTTTGTTAAGCGACCTACAAGTACAACACGATTGATCATCTGATTCCTACCTCCCTAAAGCATTTAAAAAATATTATTTTTCTTCTTCACGGATAACGATGTGGCGGATGATATCTTCGCTGATTTTCGCTAAACGATCGAATTCTTGTACTGCTTCTGGCTTAGCAGAAACGTTTACAAGCATGTAGTGTCCATCACGGAAATCGTTAATTTCATAAGCTAAACGACGTTTACCCCACTCTTTAACGTTTGTGATTTCAGCACCTTGTTCAGTTAAAACGCTGTTGAAACGCTCAACTAATGCTTTTTGTGCCTCGTCTTCCATGTTTGGACGAACGATGTACATGATTTCGTATTTATTCATCACAATGTCACCTCCTTTTGGTCTAACGGCCCAATTAAGGGCAAGGAGCAATTTAATTAATCACTCACGAGTTAAAATTATAGCATAGTTTTTTTTAGATAGCAAATCAATAATTCAGTTGCTATTTCATTAAACATTAAATCGGAAATGCATTACGTCTCCATCTTGTACAATGTACTCTTTACCTTCAAGACGAACTTTACCTGCTTCTTTTGCAGCCGTCATGTTACCATAATTCGCTAGATCCTCAAAAGAAACTGTTTCTGCGCGGATAAATCCACGTTCGAAGTCACTATGAATTACGCCAGCACATTGTGGAGCTTTCATACCTCTTTTAAATGTCCATGCTCTTACTTCTTGTACCCCCGCAGTGAAATAAGTTGCCAATCCTAATAAAGAATAAGCTGCACGAATTAATTGATCCAAACCTGATTCTTCAATTCCAAGTTCTTGAAGGAATGTACGTTTTTCTTCATCATCTAACTCAGCAATTTCTTCTTCAATTTTTGCGCTGATTACGATTACTTGAGAACCTTCTTCAGCTGCAAACTCTCTTACTTTTTCTACGTATTCGTTAGATGAAGCATCTGCAATGTCATCCTCACCAACATTAGTGATATAAAGCATTGGCTTAGTCGTTAATAAGTGTAACCCTTTTACTACTTTCATTTGCTCTTCCGTAAACTCTACTGAACGAGCTGGCTTGTCATTTTCAAAAGCTTCTCTTAATTTTACTAAAATTTCATGTTCAAAAGATGCATCTTTATCTTTTTGTTTCGCTAATTTAGCTACACGATCAATACGTTTTTCAACTGATTCTAAGTCTGCAAGAATTAGTTCTAAGTTAATTGTTTCAATATCTGCAATTGGATCTACTTTTCCAGATACGTGAGTAATATTATCATCTGCAAAGCAACGTACTACTTGGCAAATTGCGTCTACTTCACGAATATGAGATAAAAACTTATTTCCTAATCCTTCACCTTTACTTGCACCTTTAACGATTCCTGCGATATCAGTGAATTCAAATGTTGTTGGAACAGTTTTTTTAGGTTGAACTAATTCAGTTAATTTTACTAAACGGTAATCTGGTACTTCTACCACACCTACGTTTGGATCAATTGTACAAAACGGATAGTTTGCTGATTCAGCACCGGCTTGTGTAATTGCATTAAATAATGTCGACTTTCCTACGTTTGGTAATCCTACGATCCCTGCTGTTAATGGCATATTTTCCACTCCTATACGAACTTAGTTAATCTTTCACAATTATATTGATTTCAAAAAAAAATAACAAGAAAATCTGAATATTAATTCTAAACATACGAAAGGTATCTAATACGAGCGATCCTTCAAATTGCTCTACTAGATACCCTTTGATTTAAAAATCGTCCTACTCTTCCGATCGAACTAAAACCTTTTTTAATTTTCGTGTGAACTCTCTGCGAGGTATTAAAACGCTATGCTCACATCCCTCACATTTTAATCGAATGTCCATACCCATTCGAATAATTTTCCATCTGTTCACTCCACAAGGATGAGGTTTTTTCATTTCTACTATATCATTTAGATTAAATTCTTTTTCTTCCATGTGAAAACTTCACTTCCTTAAAATAGTAGCATACAAACTAGACATTCGCATTTTCATTTTTAGTTTCTGGTTGTTTATATAATACCATCTTTGGATATGAAATTTCTATGTTATTTCTTTCAAGTACTTCCTTAATTTCTTTTCGAATTGCTCTAGCAATTTTAAACTGTGTCATTGCTCTAACTTCTGAAGAGATTCGTAATGTTACTTCAGTTGGTCCTAAGTTTTGTATCCCAAGAAACTCTGGAGGTTTTACCATTTCTTCATATCTAGCTGGCATCGTTTCTAAATGCTCTTCAATTACATTTTGCGCATGTTCAATATCCCCTTCATACGAAATACTAACATCGACCATTGCTACAGCATTATGTAATGAAAAATTGGTTACTTCAGTAATCATTCCATTTTGGATGATATGAAGCTCACCTGTCCCGCTTCTAATTTTAGTTGTTTTTAAACCGATTGATAATACTGTTCCTTCGAAAGTTTGAACTCTAATGTAATCACCAACAGAGAATTGATCTTCAAACAAAATAAAAAATCCAGAAATGATATCTTTTACTAAGCTTTGTGCACCAAAACCAATTGCTACGCCACCTATTCCAGCTCCAACTAAAAGCCCTTTTATTTCCACACCAAATATCGGGAGAATCGTCAAAGCAGCAATAAAGAATATGACATATGCAAGTACATTTTCCATCAATTTAATAAGTGTTACTGATCTTCGCTCTGATACTTGTAATGGTCCTCTAGCATTAACCTTTAAGAGATTACGAATTAATTTTCTCCCGAGTTTTACAGCTACTACTGAAACGATAATAATAAGAGCTATTTTTATTGATGAATTTAAAATTGTGTCCCATTGTTCTGGAGTTAGCATGCTTTTTTTTATTACTTTTTCAGCATTTTCTATTTTATCTGCTGTATTATTCATACTGTCTTTTCCCCCTATCTATTTTCAAGTAACTTCAAACGTAATACTAAACGAATTATCATTTTAAAACTACAAAAATGTACAAATGTAATAATAGTTTAATTTAATAATGAAGATCGCTTGACGAAAGTATAAATTGTTTAAATTTTGCATAAACTATTACTACTCTCTTAAATGAAAAGTAGGCGATATTATGCAATTTTCAGCAAATCCTTTGCGTAACCTATTCAAAGATGATTATTCTGTATTTCTAGATGACGAAAACGCTATTAACAGATTTGCAGATCGTTTATGTAAGTCGCTTCCTAGTGTACACACTAAAGAAATTGTTTTTGTATGTATTGGAACTGACCGTTCTACGGGAGACTCTTTAGGTCCTTTAGTTGGAACCATGTTAGGAGAACTAAACTTAAGTAGGTTTCATTATTATGGTACTCTTGATGAGCCAATTCATGCGTTAAATCTTTCAGAACAACTTGAAAGAATTAAAGGCAAGTATAATAATCCATTTATCATTGCTGTTGATGCATGTCTAGGCAGAGTAAAAAGTATTGGTAGCGTACGCCTATCTAATGGTCCGTTAAAACCAGGTGCAGCAATGAAAAAAGAATTACCTTTAGTTGGTGAAATTAATTTAACCGGAGTTGTGAATGTTAGTGGATTTATGGAATTCTACGTTCTCCAAAATACTAGATTAAGCCTTGTAATGAAAATGGCTAAGTTTATTGCGAATTCAATAAAAGAAACCGAAAGAAAATTTACGTGCCAATTAGATTTTTAACATAATAGTTTCCTAACTTTCAAGGATGAAAATGTCAAAAAAAAACAAAAAGGGAGTATTAACTGCATTGGACGCCAACACATTTAATATTCCCTATGAGTAACTCATTTAATAATCGAAAGAATTCTCTCTAAATCTTCTTTGTTAAAGAATTGGATTTCTATTTTCCCTTTATCTTTTGCCGATTTAATTTTAACTGACGTTCCGAATTTTTCTTGTAAAAGATCCTCATACTCACTAAAAAATATATTCTTAGTTGGATTTTTCTTTGATGTTTCACGTGAAACATTTTCATTTAAATCATTAACTAACGTTTCAACCTCACGAACACTTAAGTTTTTTTCAATTACTTTTAGTGCGGTACTTTCAATTAACCCTTTTCGTTTTAGTCCTAAAAGTGCTCTTCCGTGTCCCATCGAGAGAGTACCTTCTTCAACCATTTTTTGAACAGAATTAGGTAATGTTAAAATCCTTAAATAGTTAGCAATATGCGGACGACTTTTTCCAAGTTTCTTTGCCAGTTGTTCTTGTGTTAAGTGTAATTGTTCAATTAAAGTTTGATATGCTTCAGCTTCTTCAAGAGGATTTAAATCATCTCGCTGTAGATTTTCTAATACAGCTAACTCCATCATTTGCTCTTCAGTAAGGTCTCTTACAATAACTGGAACTGTATTCAAACCTGCATTTTTTGCAGCGCGATATCTTCTTTCTCCAGCAACAATTTGGAAACCTTTTATGCTTTTTCTAGCAATGATTGGTTGAAGAATCCCATGTTCAATTACTGACTGAGTTAATTCCAACATTGCAGTCTCATCAAATACTTTGCGAGGTTGGTATGGATTAGGTCTAAGTTCTTTAAGATCAATTTCCTGAACTAACTCTTCTTGTTGATTTATATCTTGAAAAAAAGCTCCAATACCTTTTCCTAAACCTTTAGCCATTATCAATCACTTCCTTTGCTAAATCGAGATATACTTCTGCACCTCTTGACTTTGGATCATATGTAATGATCGGTTTACCATGACTTGGTGCTTCACTTAAGCGTACATTTCTTGGAATAATTGATTTATAGACGCGATCTTGAAAATATTTTTTTACTTCTTCTATAACTTGGAGCCCTAAATTTGTACGAGCATCTAGCATTGTTAACAATACGCCTTCAATTGCTAAATTTTTATTTAAATGTTTTTGTACTAAACGTACAGTACTTAATAGCTGACTTAAACCTTCAAGTGCGTAATACTCACACTGAACTGGAATAATAATCGAATCAGATGCAGTTAGTGAGTTTAAAGTTAATAAACCTAGTGATGGAGGACAATCTATTAAAATATAATCATAGTTACCTTTTACTGTATCTAAAGCACGTTTTAATCGTACTTCTCTAGAAATAGTAGGAACTAATTCAATTTCTGCTCCAGCAAGTTGAATTGTTGCTGGAATAATATCAAAATTTGGAATAGCAGTGTTTAAAATGACATTTTTCGCCTCAACATCATCAACTAATACATTGTAAACACACTGATTTACATCAGCTTTTTCAATTCCAATACCACTAGTTGCATTACCTTGAGGATCTATATCGACTAGTAATACTTTTTTTCCTAAGTGAGCTAAACAAGCACTTAAATTTACTGATGTTGTAGTCTTACCAACACCACCTTTTTGATTAGCTATAGAGATTACTTTAACCACTATGTAATCTACTCCTTCCACAACAAACAATTCTTATTCTCTATTTTACCATGAATAGATTCATCGTTGTGTCTTGATTTAAAAATGAATAAAAAAATTCACCACTGAAAAGAGGTGAATTTAATGTTTATTTTTTTGGTATTTTAATTGTTATTTGGTAATAGTCATCATGTTCTTCTTCTTGACTATCAATATTCATGCCTGTTTTAGTAACCATCTGTAAAGATTCACGGATCGTGTTCATCGCAATTCTAATGTCTTTACTAATGGCCTTAAATTTACGTTTAGCCTTCGGTTTTTTCTCGGTAAGTAATGTAATTACCCGTTCTTCAGTTTGTTTTACATTTAACTGTTTTTCAATTATTTCATGAAGAAGAGTAATTTGTAGTTGAGGTAACTTTAATGGAATAAGTGCTCGTGCATGACGTTCCGTAATCGACTTATCCAATAATGCTTGTTGTATTTCCCCAGGAAGTTTTAACAATCTCAGTTTATTTGCAACAGTTGACTGGCCTTTACCTAGTCGCTGAGCTAGAGCCTCTTGAGTTAAGTTATGTAAATCAATTAGTTTTTGGTAAGCTACGGCTTCTTCAAAAGGAGATAGTTCTTCACGTTGTAAGTTTTCAATCAGAGCAACGGAGGCAGTCTCTGTATCGTTAAATGTTTTCACAATTGCAGGAATTGTATCCCAACCTAACGATGAAACAGCTCTGAATCTTCTTTCCCCGGCAATTATTTCATAAAAGTTTGGTCTAATTTCCCTAACAACAATTGGCTGAATAATACCATGAGTTCGAATCGTTAGCGCTAGTTCTTTAATTTTTTCATCATCAAAGAATGTTCTAGGCTGATACTGATTCGGTACAATGTCTGATACTGGAATTTGGCGAATAACTTCATTACTCGAAACCGAATCTTCATTAATTTCTTTTTCTGATAAGCCAAATAACCTAGATAATGTGCTTTTCAATGTGATTCCCACCCTTTTAGAATTTCGTTCACAATAGGTAAACATAACAAATGTTTCACGTGAAACATTTGTTAGTTTATCATATTAAACCTCTAATGGTTCTTTACCAGGGGTACCCGGTTTGCGAGGGTACTTCGTTGGCGTTTTACGTTTCTTTTCTACTATAACAATATTTCGATCACTGTCTTCGCTTGGGAGAGTGAAGTGATTAATTGATTTAACTTCTCCACCAAGTGTTTTTATAGCATAATTTGCTTTATCCAACTCTTCTTGACCTGCCGCACCCTTAAGTGCAACAAAATGGCCATTTTGTCTAACAAGTGGTAAGCATAATTCAGTTAAAACAGACATTCTAGCAACCGCTCTAGCAGTTACAACATCGAAAGATTCTCTCATACCAGTTCTTTTAGCAAAAGTTTCTGCTCGATCATGAATAAATGATACATTCTCTAATTGTAATTCCTTCGCTAAATGGTTTAGAAATGTAATTCTTTTTTGAAGGGAGTCTACGATCGTTAATTTGATAGATGGGAAACATATTTTGATTGGGATAGAGGGGAAGCCCGCTCCTGCACCGATATCACACAAGGTAATTTCATCAGCGAAGTCGAAATAAAAGGCAGCGCTAATGGAATCATAAAAATGCTTTAAATATACTTCGTCTTCTTCTGTAATAGCAGTTAAGTTCATTTTATTGTTCCACTCAACTAATGTGTGAAAATATATATCAAATTGTTTTAATTGAAAATCAGACAAATGGATTCCTTTATCTTTAAGAGCAGCGATAAATTGTTCTTTATTCACTTGTAATACCCCTATCTATTATTAGTTCGATATTCTTGCAATTTTTCCTTGTTCTAAATAAACAAGTAGAATTGAAATATCTGCTGGATTAACACCAGATATACGAGAAGCTTGACCTACTGATAGAGGGCGCACTTGCTCAAGCTTTTGTCTTGCTTCAGTAGCAAGGCCGTGAATAGCTTGATAATCGATATTTTCAGGGATTTTCTTTAAATCCATTCTTTTCATACGTTCTACTTGATTTAATGATTTTTCAATATAACCTTCATACTTAATTTGTATTTCAACTTGTTCTTTAACATCTGGATGTAATTCTTTTTCAGATGGAGCAAGAAGATGGATATGCTCATAAAGCATTTCAGGACGTCGCAAAAGATCTGCTGCACGAATGCCATCTTTCAGTTCGCTACCACCTACTTTTGCAATTAATTCCTGTACTTCTTTTGTAGGTCTTAATTGTGTTGCTTTTAAACGCTCTATTTCTTCTTCAATTAACATTTTCTTTTGTTCAAACTCTGCATATCTTTCATCATTTATTAAACCAAGTTTTTTGCCGATTTTAGTTAAACGTAAATCAGCATTATCGTGACGTAATAATAAACGATATTCTGCTCTAGAAGTAAGAAGACGGTATGGTTCATTTGTTCCTTTAGTTACCAGGTCATCTATTAAAACGCCAATGTAAGCTTCAGAACGATCTAAAATTAACTCTTCTTTATCTAGTGAACGACATGCAGCGTTAATTCCTGCGATTAAACCTTGACCCGCTGCTTCTTCATAACCTGAAGTTCCGTTAATTTGACCTGCAGTATACAGATTCTTAATTTGTTTAAGTTCCAATGTTGGCCATAATTGAGTTGGTACAATCGCATCATATTCAATTGCATATCCAGTTCTCATCATTTGAACATTCTCAAGACCTGCAATTGAACGAAGCATCTTTTCTTGTACATCTTCTGGTAAACTAGTTGATAATCCTTGTACATAAACTTCTTGAGTATTTCTTCCTTCTGGCTCTAAGAAAATTTGATGTCTTGGTTTATCATTAAATCGGACAACTTTATCCTCAATAGAAGGACAATAACGTGGCCCAGTACCTTTAATCATACCAGAGTACATCGGCGAACGGTGTAAGTTATCGTCGATGATTTGATGTGTAGTTTCACTTGTATAAGTTAACCAACAAGGAATTTGTTCTGTTTCAACTGGTTCTGTTTCGAATGAAAATGCACGAGGTACATCATCGCCAGGTTGTATTTCTGTTTTTGAATAATCGATGCTATGACTATTTACTCGAGGAGGGGTACCTGTTTTAAAACGAACAAGTTCTATTCCTAATTCCTCTAAGTGCTCAGAAAGCTTAATTGCTGGTTGTTGGTTATTAGGACCACTTGAGTATTTTAATTCTCCTACAATAATTTCTCCGCGTAAAAAAGTACCAGTTGTAATGACAACTGTTTTTGAACGATAAATTGCACCAGTTTGTGTAATTACACCTGTGCATTGTCCATCTTCTACAATTAATCTTTCTACTAATCCTTGCTTTAGTGTTAGATTCTCAGTGTTTTCAATCGTTTTCTTTAATTCATGTTGATAAGCAAATTTATCCGCTTGAGCACGCAATGCGCGTACTGCCGGACCTTTACCTGTATTTAACATTCTCATTTGAATATGTGTTTTATCGATATTTCGACCCATTTCACCGCCAAGTGCATCAATTTCACGTACAACAATCCCCTTGGCAGGACCACCTACTGATGGGTTACAAGGCATAAATGCAACCATATCAAGATTTATTGTTAGCATTAGTGTTTTTGCACCCATTCGAGCTGCTGACAAACCGGCTTCACACCCGGCGTGACCAGCTCCAATAACGATTACATCATAATTGCCTGCTTCAAAACTCATCTTTTCTCCTCCTAACCATTTTATTTTCCTAAACAGAATTGAGAAAATAGCTGGTTGATTAAACTTTCCTGAACTGTATCTCCAACGATTTCACCTAATAATTCCCATGCTCTTGTTAAGTCAATCTGTACTAAGTCAATCGGCATACCATTTTTCATGGCCTCAATTGCGTCATTAATTGTCTGTTCTGATTGTTTTAATAGCGCTATATGTCTAGCATTAGATAAATAAGTTAAATCTTGTGCCTCAATTTGCCCTTCAAAATATAAGTTGGCTATTGCTTTTTCTAAATCATCAATTCCTTTTTCTTCTTTTAAGGAAGTTGTCACAATTGTAGCATTACCAACTAACGCCTTTACTGCATTCATATCAAGTTTTTGTGACAAATCAGTTTTGTTAATGATCACAATTACGTCTTTACCGCTCATTTCTTCAAATAATTTACGGTCTTCTTCACTTAATTGCTCATTATTATTTAAAACAAATAAAACTAAGTCAGCTAAATTCAATACTTTTTTAGATCTTTCAACACCGATTGCTTCTACAACATCCTTAGTTTCACGAATACCAGCTGTATCAATTAGGCGTAATGGCACACCTTTTACATTTACGTATTCTTCAATAACATCACGCGTTGTCCCTGGAATATCAGTAACAATTGCTTTGCTTTCTTGGACAAGTGTGTTTAAAAGAGACGATTTCCCGACATTAGGTCTCCCTATAATGACAGTAGATAGTCCTTCACGTAAAATTTTACCTTGTTTTGATGTTTCTAGCAGTTTTTGTATCTCAACCCGAACTGTTTTTGCTTTTTCAATTAAAACAGTATTGGTCATTTCTTCAACATCATCATATTCAGGGTAATCAATATTTACTTCAATATGGGCTAAAATTTCAAGTAATGTTTGTCTTAAGCTATTAACTAACTTAGACAATCGACCTTCTACTTGGTTCATCGCAATCGCCATTGCTCTGTCAGTCTTCGAACGGATTAAATCCATTACTGCTTCGGCCTGAGATAGGTCGATGCGTCCATTAAGAAATGCTCTTTTTGTAAATTCACCAGGCTCCGCTAATCTAGCCCCTTGTGATAGTACTAATTCAAGTACTTTATTAACTGAAAAAATTCCACCATGACAATTTATTTCGACAACATCTTCACGTGTAAACGTTTTTGGTGCCCTTAAGATCGAGACCATAACTTCCTCAACAGTATTTCCGGAACTTGGATCGACTAAATGTCCGTAATGAATTGTGTGTGAATCTACTCTATTTAAATCTTTTTCTTTAAATAATTTATTCGCTATTTGAACAGCTTCATCGCCACTTAATCGAACGATGGCAATTGCACCTTCGCCTTTTGGTGTCGATATGGCTGTAATTGTATCGAATTCCATCAAAAAATCACCTCGGAGCATGTTAAATAAAAGTTAACATGTTACTTCTAAATCTATAGCATAGCATAAAGAATTTTATAATTGAATGTTTTTATATTATAACCGTACGAAACTACAAGTAAACTTAAATGACTTGAATGAAGAACATTAAAAAACCAATTAAGGCTTAGCCCTTAATTGGTTTCTTTAAATCTATAACTAATTGACGATGCGGATCTTGACCTACAGACTTCGTAGAGATATTCGGCATATCTGTCAGTATATGATGTATAATTTTTCTTTCAAAAGAAGGCATTGGCTCTAGAGAGATCGCTTTTCTTGTTTTTAAAACTGTTTGAGCAGTCTTTTTTGCAAGAATTTCTAGCGATTCCTTACGTTTTAATCGATAATTCTCTGCGTCAACGACAACATGAATCAATTGTTTTGAATGACGATTTACAAATGTTTGAACTAAGAATTGAAGAGCATTTAAAGTATTACCTCTTTTTCCAATAATAAGAGCAACTTTATCACCCTTTATTGTAAATAAGAAGGTTTGTTCCTTAGTACCTTGTAATTCGAAATTTACATCTGCAGATTCATCAAGACTTTTAACAATATTTAAAAGGTAGTCGTATGCTTTTTCGATTAAAGTCTTCTTTTTAACAACTAATACTTTAGCAGGTTTAGCACCAAATCCTAAAAATCCTTTTTTGCCGTCTTCGATTACTGTAATTTCTACGTCTTCTTCTGTTGAACTAAGTTGCTGAAGTGCTATTTGAACTGCTTGTTCGATTGTTTGACCAGTAGCAGTTACTTCTCTCACTTACTAGCCCCTCCTACATTGTTATTTTTAACGGTAGTATTACCTCTATTAACAAATAATGTTTGAAGAATCATAAATGTATTACCAACTACCCAATATAAAGCTAAAGCAGATGGTAGTCTAACAGCAAATATTAAAATCATGATTGGCATAACATAAAGCATGATTTTCATTTGTTGAGCAGCAGGTCCTGTCATTGAACCAGTACTCATTGATACCTTTTGTTGAATGAAAGTTGTAATACCAGCGATGATTGGTAAAGCATAAATTGGATCTGGGTGTCCTAATTGGAACCATAAGAAGTCATGTGCTTTAATTTCCATTGTTCTCATAATCGCATGGTAGAAAGCAATTAAAATTGGCATTTGAATAAAAATTGGTAAGCAACCAGATAGTGGGTTTACACCATGTTGTTGGTACAACTTCATTGTTTCTTCATTTAATTTTTGGACAGTTTTTTGATCCTTAGAAGAATATTTTTCTTTAAGTTTGGCCATTTCAGGCTGGATTGATTGCATCGCTTTCGTGCTTTTAATTTGTTTAATCATTAACGGTAGTAATGCTAAACGGATTAAAAGTGTTACGACGATAATCGACATTCCATAACTTCCACCAAAAATTTTAGATACAGCTGTGATTAACCATGATAGTGGATAAACGAAATACTCATTCCAAATCCCCGTACTTTCAGATGTAATCGGTTGGTTTGTTTGCGAACATCCAGCTAAAACGACTACTAATAAAAGAACTGTAACTAGCAATTGGTACTTCTTAGTCTTCAAACTAGTTCCTCCTTTAAGAAGTTACATTTAAATATGTAATTACTTAATTTGTTTTTTATCTAATTTATGTTTTGAATCACGTATTTTAAGCGCTTCCGCCCTTTTCAACACATGAATTAAACTTTTTTTAAATTCATTAAAAGGTAGATCAGTACAGGGCTTTCTTGCGATTACAACATAATCCATATTCACACGAAGATCATCACTTAATTCAGTAAGAGCTTGTCTTATATACCGCTTAATATGATTTCTTTCTACAGCATTACCTAACTTCTTACTAACAGATAATCCTATACGAAATTGCTTTTGATCTTCCTTTTTTAATGTATAGATTACAAATTGTCGATTTGCAGTTGACGATCCCTCTTGAAAAACGCGACTAAAATCTGCATTCTTTTTTATTCTGTTTTTCTTGTTCATGTTCTACTGACACCTCAAATGATTCCTTCAATTATCATAACAATTTTTTTATAAAAAATGAGGCCTTTTTTACTTACAAATTGTGACATAAAAGCAAAAAAGACCTTCTTATTAGTGAAAAAGACCACTGTTGACAGTGGCCTACGCAGATAATACTTTTCTTCCTTTACGACGACGAGCAGCTAGAACTTTACGTCCATTTGCAGTGCTCATACGGCTACGGAAACCATGTACTTTGCTGCGTTTACGTTTGTTTGGTTGAAATGTTCTTTTCATTATATGACACCTCCCTGAGGAATTACTGTAATAGACAGTCCTATAAATTATAAAGAATAACTACTATTAATGTCAATGTAAGATGTTAAATCATGATGAATAATTATTTCCAAATTGTGAAGAATGGTTGATCCAGTGAGTTTTAATCAGAAAAAAATAAAAGAAAGTCACCTATTTAATAAAAGAAATGTGGTTACTCCTATCATTTCCCTTCAATAAATTTATAAACGATTAATCCTAGCAAAAAAGATGGTGTCGAAAGATTTTTTAAAACACACATTTAAGTGAATAAAAAAATCTACAAAAAACTACTACTACCCCTTTTACTAAAATTGTTAAGTGCTCTGTGGATAATATTTTTCTACACATTTTTTCCCCACAACAGTTACTGACAACTTTTACACAAGTTCTTTTTCTGTGGACAATTTTTTTGAACAAGTGGATTAGCATGTGGATAACATTAACTACTCATTGAAATAGCTAAAGATTTTTGATATTATTAATTTGTTTTCCACTTTGGACAAGTTGTTTATTATTTTTATTTGTCCACAGATGTTAATAACTTGTGGACAGGTTTTACACTTGTACCATTTTTTAGTTATCCACATAGGTGAATACTGTCAAATAAAGTGGATTTTTGCAGTTTTATAAAATAACGCATATTCAAAGGCATGAATAAAAATAAATACTTAATTTATGCGCTTGTACAAAACTTGGACAAGCTTTGTAAGGAGGGATTACTGTTTGGAGAATATAGGGGATCTGTGGTCCAGGGTTCTAGCAGAAATAGAAAAAAAAATTAGTAAACCAAGCTTTGAAACATGGCTAAAATCAACAAAGGCATTTTCTTTGAAGAATGATACTTTAACAATTATTGCCCCAAATGAATTCGCCCGTGATTGGCTTGAGTCAAAGTATTCATCATTGATTATGGATACAGTATTAGAAATAACTGGAGCGGAATTAGAAATCAAATTTATCCTTCCTCAAAATCATGTAGAAGAAATAGAGATGAATATACCGGCAGTTAAGGCAAAAGTTAAATTTGAGGAACCAGTAGAGTTCGGACAAAGTATGTTAAACCCTAAATATACTTTTGATACATTCGTAATTGGTTCAGGTAACCGTTTTGCACACGCAGCATCTTTAGCCGTTGCTGAGGCGCCAGCAAAAGCCTATAACCCGCTATTTATATATGGGGGAGTTGGGTTAGGGAAAACCCACTTAATGCACGCAATTGGACACTATGTTCTCGAACATAATCCGAATGCAAAAGTCGTTTATTTATCATCAGAGAAGTTTACAAATGAGTTTATTAACTCAATTCGTGATAATAAAGCAATTGAATTTAGAAATAAGTACCGTAATGTAGACGTACTACTTATAGATGATATTCAGTTCTTGGCTGGAAAAGAACAAACTCAAGAAGAATTTTTCCATACTTTTAATACTCTTCATGAAGAAAGTAAGCAAATCGTTATCTCAAGTGACCGACCACCTAAAGAAATTCCTACATTAGAAGATCGACTTCGCTCACGCTTTGAATGGGGCCTTATTACGGATATCACACCACCGGATTTAGAAACTAGGATCGCGATTTTACGTAAAAAAGCTAAGGCTGAAGGGTTAGATATTCCAAATGAGGTAATGTTATATATTGCCAATCAAATTGATACAAACATCCGTGAATTAGAAGGAGCACTTATTCGTGTAGTCGCTTATTCATCATTAATTAATAAGGATATAAACGCTAGTGTGGCCGCTGAAGCCTTAAAGAATTTAATCACAGCAACAAAGCCTAAAACAGTATCAATTCATGACATTCAACGAACAGTTGGAGAATTTTTTAGTATTAAATTAGAAGATTTCAAAGCAAAGAAACGTACAAAATCAGTAGCTTTCCCAAGACAGATTGCGATGTATCTTTCAAGAGAGCTTACAGACCATTCTTTACCTAAAATAGGAGAAGAGTTTGGAGGCCGAGATCATACAACTGTTATTCATGCGCATGAAAAAATTTCAAAACTTATTGAAACTGACTCACAGTTACAATCTCAAATTAAAGAAATCAATGAAAAATTAAATCAGTAGAGTTATATACCTGTGCATAACTTTCTATCTTTTTTACACAGTCTATCCACATGTTGATAGACTTATTTTTCTTTAATAAAATATAGTTATCCACAAATTCACAGGCCCTACTACTATTACTATATTATTTTATAAATTATATAAGGAGTACAAACAATGAAATTTACTGTACAAAAAGATCATCTTGTTAAAGCTGTACAAGAGGTTATGAGAGCTGTTTCATCAAGAACAACTATTCCAATCTTAACTGGAATTAAATTAGTCGTTACAAATGAAGGATTAACTTTCACAGGTAGTGATTCAGATATATCGATAGAATCTTATTTACCAACAGTGTTGGATGATCAACAACTAGTTGATGTAAAAAGAACTGGAAGTATAGTATTAAATGCTCGATATTTTAGTGATATTGTAAAAAAATTACCTTCAGATTTTGTCGAATTAGAATCTGATAATAATTATGTAACAACAATAAGAGCAGGAAAAACTGAGTTTAGCTTAAATGGTTTTGACTCTGAGGAATATCCACTACTTCCTCAAATTGAAGAACATGAAACAATTTCAATTTCTGCAGATTTATTAAAATTTATGATTCGTCAAACAGTATTTGCAGTATCGACTTCAGAGACTAGACCAATTTTAACCGGTGTAAACTGGAAGATCGAAAATGGTGATCTAACATGTATAGCGACAGATAGCCACCGACTAGCTTTAAGACAAGCGAAAATTGATGGAAGTTCTACAACAAGTGAATTTAAAGCTAGCGTAGTAATTCCTGGGAAAAGTTTAAATGAATTAAGTAAAATTCTAGATGACAATGATGAAAAAGTAGAAATTGTCTTAACCGAACATCAAGCTTTATTTAAAACAAAACATCTATTGTTCTTTACTCGATTATTAGAAGGTAATTATCCTGATACATCAAAGTTGATTCCAAGTGAAAGTAAAACAGAACTAACTGTAATGACGAAAGAATTCTTACAAGCTATTGATCGTGCTTCTTTATTAGCAAGGGAAGGTAGAAATAATGTTGTCCACTTAGAAACAGTTGGTAACTCAGTGGTGAATGTTTCTTCTTATTCTCCTGAAATCGGTAAAGTAGTAGACGAAATTGTTTGTGAGGATATCAAAGGTGAAGAGTTAAAAATCTCTTTCAGTGCGAAGTATGTTATGGATGCATTAAAAGCAATTGAAAGCCCAGAAATTTATATTCAATTTACAGGGGCTATGAGACCATTTTTAATTCGTACTGTAAATGATTCAAGAACATTGCAATTAATTTTACCAGTTCGCACATACTAGTTAGTAAATTCTATCGAAAGGGGCTGACCTAATAGAATGTACTAGCAATCTCCAACGAGCAGAATGAATAAAAAATTTATTCTACAAATTTGTTTGGGGAGTGCATAGTACATTTAGGTCAGTCTTTTTGTACTTAATAGACAAAATAAGGGTTAAGTGTTTTTTTTCTTTCAGAAGTTTAGTACAATTAAGGAATGGATAAATGAGGGTGATAAAAAATGAAAACAGAAAAAATTAAAATAAATACAGAATATATTACATTAGGTCAATTTTTAAAGCTTGCGGGTGTAATTGATACAGGCGGAATGGCTAAATGGTTTCTATCGGAGCATGAAATTTTTGTGAACAATGAACCTGAAAACAGAAGAGGAAAAAAATTAGTATTAAATGATACAATTTCTATTACTGGAAAAGGTTCGTATATTATAACTTCATAAGTTTTGGGGGAATCCCATTGTATATTAAGGATTTACAACTAACACAATATCGTAATTATGAAAAACTTGAATTAAATTTTCAAAATAATGTTAATGTCATTATTGGTGAAAATGCTCAAGGAAAAACAAATTTAATGGAATCCATTTATGTGCTAGCTTTAACAAAGTCTCATCGAACAAGTAATGACAAAGAAATGATACGTTGGGATGAAGAATATGGTACAATAAAGGGTACGTTACAGAAAAAAAATCAGCAAGTAACACTACAGCTAATCCTCTCAAAGAAAGGTAAAAAAGCAAAGCTGAACCATCTTGAACAGATGAAGTTAAGTCAATATATAGGCGTGATGAATGTCGTTATGTTTGCACCGGAAGATTTACATTTAGTAAAAGGTAGTCCGCAAGTGCGTCGTAAATTCCTAGATATGGAACTAGGACAAGTTTCGCCAGTTTACCTACATGAACTGAGTCAGTACCAAAGAATCCTCCAACAGCGAAATTCACTATTAAAAACATTACAAACTAGCCGAGATCGGAACTATTTAATGCTTGAAGTCCTAACATCTCAGCTTGTAAAACATGCCGTAAAAATAATTGAAAAACGAATTTCGTTCGTCAAATTACTACAGGATTGGGCATCGCCTATTCATAGTCAGATTTCTAGAGAGACCGAAAAGCTAGAAATTATATATAAACCAAGCATTAATGTATCAGATTTAACAGATTTGACGAAAATGGAAGATGAGTACATAAAACAATTCGAAGCTGAAAAAGAGCGTGAAGTATCAAGAGGTACTACATTGCTTGGTCCGCATAGAGATGACTTGGTCTTTATGGTAAATGGTAAAAACGTTCAAACTTTTGGATCACAAGGACAGCAGCGGACAACAGCTCTTTCATTAAAACTAGCTGAAATTGAACTGATTAAAGAGGAAGTTGGAGAATATCCAATACTTTTATTAGATGATGTTCTTTCAGAGCTAGATGACTATCGTCAAACACACTTATTAAATGCAATTCAAAATAAAGTACAGACTTTTGTCACAACAACAAGTGTCGACGGAATTCAGCACGAAACGATAAAACAAGCTAATATTATAAATGTTTCACATGGAACAATTATAAGTACTTCTCGATAAATAATTTATGAAATTTCTACTACGCCGCCTAATAAGCAAAGCTGAAATTTACTAATTCTTTTATGTAAAATAAAAAAAGTAGGTGAGTGTTCATGACAATGGATCAAAAAATGCAAGAACATAATTATGATGAAAATCAGATACAGGTTCTTGAAGGTTTAGAAGCCGTACGTAAAAGACCGGGTATGTATATCGGTTCTACGAGCGGAAAGGGATTACATCACTTAGTATGGGAAATCGTTGATAACAGTATAGATGAGGCATTGGCTGGATACTGTGATGAGATCAATGTAACAATTGAAGAAGATAATAGTATAACAGTTAAGGATAATGGTCGTGGGATTCCAGTAGGTATCCATGAAAAAATGGGTAGACCTGCACTAGAAGTAATTATGACAGTACTACATGCGGGTGGAAAATTTGGCGGTGGCGGATACAAAGTATCTGGTGGATTACACGGAGTAGGTGCATCAGTAGTAAATGCATTGTCTACTTTACTAGAAGTTCATGTACATCGTGAAGGTAATATTTATTATCAACAATTTTCTAAAGGTATACCTGTTGCAGATATGAGTATCGTCGGTGAGACTGATGTTACGGGTACAATTACTCATTTTAAACCTGATGCAGAAATTTTCACTGAAACGACAGTTTATGACTTTGATACATTAGCAAACCGTTTAAGAGAATTAGCATTCCTTAACAGAGGGATTCGCTTAACAATTGAAGACCGTAGAGAAAATAAACAAAAGAAAGAATTCCATTACGAAGGTGGAATCAAATCTTACGTTGAACACTTAAATCGTTCTAAAGAAGTAATACATGACGAACCAATTTTTGTTATTGGTGAAAAAGATGGAATTAGTGTAGAAATTGCACTTCAATATAACGAAAGCTATACAAGTAATATTTACTCATTCACGAATAATATTAATACACACGAAGGTGGTACACACGAGGTTGGATTTAAAACTGCTTTAACTCGTGTTATTAATGATTATGGTCGTAAAAATGGTCTTATTAAGGATCAAGATAGCAATTTATCGGGCGAGGATGTACGTGAAGGATTAACGGCGATCGTTTCTGTTAAACACCCAGATCCACAGTTTGAGGGACAAACAAAAACTAAGTTAGGTAATAGTGAAGTTCGTACGATTACAGAGCAAATTTTTGGTGAGAACCTTGAAAAGTTTTTATTAGAAAATCCGACAGAAGCTAAAAAAGTAGTAGAAAAAGGTTTAATGGCGGCTAGGGCTCGTGTTGCTGCTAAAAAGGCTCGTGAATTAACAAGAAGAAAAAGTGCTTTAGAAGTCTCAAGTTTACCTGGGAAATTAGCTGATTGTTCTTCAAAAGATTCTTCTATTAGCGAAATTTATATCGTTGAGGGAGACTCAGCGGGCGGAAGTGCTAAACAAGGACGAGACCGTCACTTCCAAGCTATTCTTCCTTTACGTGGAAAAATTATTAATGTAGAAAAGGCTCGACTAGATAAAATTTTATCCAATAACGAGGTTCGTTCAATGATAACTGCTTTTGGTACCGGAATCGGTGAAGACTTCGATATTGAGAAAGCACGATATCATAAAATTATATTGATGACGGATGCTGATGTTGATGGTGCCCACATCCGTACTTTATTGTTAACGTTCTTATATCGTTATATGCGTCAAATCATTGAAAGTGGTTATATTTATATTGCCCAGCCACCTTTATATAAGATACAACAAGGGAAGAAAGTACAATATGCTTATAATGATCGACAAATGGAAGAAATTATGTCGACTTTAAATGCAGTACCAAAACCTGTTATCCAACGATATAAAGGTCTAGGTGAAATGAACCCTGAACAGTTGTGGGAAACTACAATGAATCCAGAGACTAGAACGTTACTACAAGTTAATCTTCAAGATGCAATCGAAGCGGATGAAACGTTTGAAACATTAATGGGTGAAAAAGTAGAACCAAGACGTAACTTTATTCAAGATAACGCTAAGTATGTTAAGAACTTAGATATTTAACAAGTATTTGTAAGGAGCATTATGCTCCTTTTCTCAGGTTACGGAAACTAAAGGGAGGTGCCTATGTTGAGTGAAAATCAACAAATTAAAGAAATAAATATTAGTCATGAAATGCGTAATTCCTTCCTAGATTATGCAATGAGTGTAATTGTTTCTCGAGCGTTACCAGATGTACGAGACGGCCTAAAGCCTGTTCATAGAAGAATTTTATATGCAATGAATGATTTGGGTATGACAGCTGATAAAGCTTATAAAAAGTCAGCGCGTATCGTTGGTGAAGTAATCGGTAAATATCACCCACATGGTGACTCTGCTGTATATGAAACTATGGTACGTATGGCTCAAGATTTTAACTTCAGATATATGTTAGTAGATGGCCATGGGAATTTCGGATCAGTTGATGGAGACGCAGCAGCGGCGATGCGTTATACAGAGGCTAGAATGTCTAAAATTTCGATGGAATTGATTCGTGATATTAATAAAAATACGATTGATTATCAAGATAACTATGATGGTTCAGAAAGAGAGCCAATCGTTCTTCCTGCACGTTTCCCTAACTTGTTAGTAAACGGAGCAACGGGTATAGCGGTTGGTATGGCTACGAATATTCCTCCGCACCAATTAGGTGAAGTAATTGATGGGGTACTTGCATTAAGTAAAGAGCCAGAAATCACGACACAAGAATTAATGGAATATATACAAGGTCCAGATTTTCCTACGTCAGGTATGATTCTAGGAAAAAGTGGTATTCGCAAGGCCTATGAAACTGGTAAAGGGTCTATCATTATCAGAGCAAAAGTTGAAATTGAAGAAAAAGCAAATGGTAGACAAACAATTATCGTTACAGAGTTACCGTATCAAGTAAATAAAGCTAAGCTTGTTGAACGTATTGCTGAACTAGTTCGAGATAAGAAAATAGAAGGTATTACAGATTTACGCGATGAATCTGATCGAAATGGTATGCGTATTGTCATTGAAGTTAGAAGAGACGCGAACGCAAATGTACTTTTAAATAATTTATATAAACAAACAGCTCTTCAAACAAGTTTTGGTATTAATTTATTAGCACTTGTAAATGGTGAACCAAAAGTTCTATCTTTAAAGAGTTGTTTAAAACACTATTTAGATCATCAAATTGTTGTTATTAAACGTAGAACACAGTTTGAGTTAGAAAAAGCAGAAGCACGTGCACATATTTTAGAAGGTTTGAAGGTTGCTTTAGACCATTTGGATGCTGTTATTAGCTTAATTAGAGCTTCTCAAACAGGAGAAATCGCTAAAAATGGTTTAATGGAAACATTTAATTTATCTGAAAAGCAAGCTCAAGCAATCTTAGATATGAGGTTACAACGTTTAACTGGATTAGAGCGTGAAAAAATCGAGGAAGAATACCAAGAGCTAATCAAGTTAATTGCAGAATTAAAAGCAATTCTTGCGGATGAGGAAAGAGTTCTTGAAATTATTCGAGAAGAATTAACTCAGTTAAAAGAACAGTATAATGATAAACGAAGAACAGCAATTGTTCCTGGTGGAGTTGAAATCATTGAAGATGAAGATTTAATACCAGTAGAGAATATCATTGTAAGTTTAACTCATAATGGATATATTAAACGTCTTCCAGTTTCTACTTACCGATCTCAACGTAGAGGTGGGCGCGGTATTCAAGGAATGGGTACTAATGATGATGACTTCTTAGAACACTTACTAACACCTTCAACACATGATACAATTTTATTCTTTACGAATAAGGGGAAAGTATACCGTTCAAAAGGTTATGAGATTCCAGAGTATAGTCGTACAGCTAAAGGATTACCTATCGTAAACTTACTAGAAATTGACCGAGATGAAAATATTAACGCTATTATCCCAGTAAGTGAATTTTTAGAGGATTGGTACTTATTCTTTACTACAAAACAAGGAATAGCAAAGCGTGTACCTTTATCTGCCTTTGCAAACATTCGTACTAACGGATTAATTGCAATTAATTTAAAAGAAGATGATGACGTAATATCGGTACGTCTAACTGATGGTACAAAAGATATTGTTGTTGGTACTTCAAAAGGTATGATGATTCGTTTTAATGAAGAAGATGTTAGATCAATGGGAAGAACGGCTACGGGTGTTAAAGCAATTACACTTTCTGACGATGATTATGTTGTAGGAATGGAAGTCGTTGAAGAACACTTAGATATTCTTGTTGTTACGGAACTAGGTTATGGTAAGCGAACTGCACAGGAAGAATACCGAATTCAAAGTCGTGGTGGTAAAGGTCTAAAAACGCTTAATGTGACAGATAAAAACGGTAAAATGATTTCATTAAAATGTGTAAGTGACGAACAGGATTTAATGTTAATTACTGAGTCTGGCGTAATGATCCGTATGCCAATTGACCAAATATCACGTTTAGGTCGAGTTACTCAAGGTGTTAAATTAATAAAACTTGATCAAGAAGGTCATGTTGCAACTGTAGCAATTGCGGCAAAAGAAGAAGAGGTAATTGATGAAGAGGCTGAAAATGAAGCTGATGAAGCAACGACTCTTGAAAACGAAGATGAGATTGAAACAACAGAAGAATAATTGAGCGGTGACTAGTAGAGAGAACGATTAGGTTCTCTCTTTTTTTGACTGTATACTGGTGAACCAATCCAGTTAGAAAGAGTAAGCACCGGAAATACTTTTTACAATTGATTATGATTTTACTAATTTTATTAGTATATTGTTTTTTCTACTTTATGAAAGGGATAAAATACTTGAAATGAAGGAGAATTTAATGGAACGTAATGTTTTAGATTTTTTTTTTTGAAATTATATTATAAAAACTATTGACCAGGGTATTTAGATTTGTTATTATATAGAGGTCGCCAAGAGATATGGACGACAAAATGAA
>NZ_JAZGQS010000013.1:0-123132 GCF_036421055.1 Gottfriedia acidiceleris
AGTCGCGTCATTAGCGACTTTTTCATATTAACATTCTCACAAGAGCCTGTCAACATTTTTTTAAAATCTTTTTTCTTTCGACGCCGTCATCTCTTGGCGACATAAAATAATATAACATCGATAAAACGCAGCGTCAACACTTTTTGAACATTTTTTTTCAAAAAAAGATAAAAACTCTTTTCTTAAAAAATTAACATGTATTTGGACATACACTATTTAGTCATAATACTTTAGTACAAACAAGCTGAATACATTTAAAAAAGTACAATGAAAGTAACCTAACAGTAGGGAATTATTCAATTACATCTATCCGATTTAAGAGAGGTGTAATGAATGAATGATATCGTCTTGTTTTCAAAGCAACATATTATTACATTATTCTTATCTGTTTGATTTACTTCAGAAGTTTAATAAACACTCAGAACATTTGCTATACCTATTTATTACTGGATTATGTCTAAAATGGAAACTACTTATTTTTTGGGGGAGCAAACTTGCTAAGCCTTTTTGGGCCATGGCCATATTTCTTAGTTGTATTAGGCTTAATTCTTATCCCCTATTTTTTTGATTTTTTATCTCCCAATTCATTTTTTAACAAAAAGCTGAAGATAAACCCCCTACCATTTGAACATACTATCAATCAATTAATGTGTGGATGTCCTTTATGTACATTAAATTCAGAATTCATCTATTCCATTAAATAAGTTCCAATTGTTTTCCATGTTAGCACTAACATTTCCTATCTCATTTATGCTATATTTACAATGAATGGGGTGGACAAAGTGGCAAAGAAGAAAAGTAGTAAAATTAATAATATAAGAACGTTTGCACTTTCATTGTTATTTATTGGCTTCATCATTATGTATGGTGGTGTATTTTTCAGAGAGCATAAGATTGTCATGACGATTTTTATGCTTGTGGGATTTTTAGCGATTATTGGTAGTACAGTTGTTTATTTTTGGATCGGAATGCTGTCTACTAAAACAATTCAAGTCATCTGTCCGAATTGTAACAAAACGACTAAAATGCTCGGTAAAGTTGACATCTGTATGTATTGTAATGAGCCACTTACATTAGATCCTTCATTAGAAGGAAAAGAATTTAATGAAAAATATAATAGCAAACGGGATGCTAAACAATAGCATAATAAATAAAGCACATTACAAATTTTGTAATGTGCTTTATTATGATAATGTTTTTTCTTTACATTTAGGACAAATACCGTATACTTCCATTCTATGATTGGTTACTTCAAATCCCGTTTCCTTTTCAACATAAAGATTAATTCCTTCTAATCCGTCGTAATGAAAGTCATTCATTTCACCACATTTTTCACAAATAATATGATAATGATCAGTTGTTATATAATCAAAACGACTAGAAGAATCACCGAAGTTTAATTCTTTAACCATTCCTACTTCACGTAATACTCTGAGATTATTGTAAACTGTTGCCACACTCATATTTGGAAATTTTCCCTCAAGTGCTTTATAGATTTCATCAGCAGTTGGATGTGTTCCACTTCCTATTAAATATTCTATAATTGCATGCCTCTGAGGTGTAATACGTACGCCGCTATTCTTTAAATGTAAAATTGCATCTTGAATATTTTCCTTATGCAACGCCGCTCTCCCCGTTTCTATAAAATAGTTCCAAAATTAATTACTTATTATTAGTTTATTCAACTGCAAGAATATTTGTCAACTTTTTGAGAATTTCTTAAAAAAATTAGCAAATACTTGTATTCCTTAAACCAAAACAAAAAAAGGTGCGAGAATTCTCTCGCACTTCAATATGCTATCATCTGAGGAGGTATGCCCTATACTCCACTATATTCTCTAAAGTAATATAGGTATAGACGAAAAGCTCGATTATTTTAGATAAAACGATTCTTTCTCAAAAAAACTTAACATAAATCAAGTTAATTGACCCTAATAGTTTGTACAATTTTATGATCGACTAATTACATTATAAACATCTTCAACATGATTCTTGACTCTAACCTTTTGCCATACATTTTCGATACAACCTTCTTCATCAATTAAAAATGTTGTACGTTCGATTCCCATATATTCCTTACCAAAGTTATTCTTTAACTTCCATACATCATATAACTTTGCAACTTCAGTTGTTTCGTCTGAAAGTAATAAAAATGGAAGCTGATGTTTTTCTATAAATTTTTCATGTCTTTTTATAGGATCAGGACTAATTCCTAAAATGACAGTTCCACTATTCATAAACCTTTCATATGAATCTCTAAAGTCACAAGCTTCCGTAGTACAACCTGGTGTCATATCCTTTGGATAAAAATAAAGAACTACTTTCTTACCTCTAAAGTCTGATAAAGTTACATCTTCTCCATTACTTGCTGGTAAAGTAAATTCTGGTGCTTTAATTCCAATTTCAACAGTCATATTAATCTCCTTAATCATAAATATTAACGTTCTTCTTTAAATACTTGTAAAACAAAAGCCGCTGGCATCGTATAACCGATGAGCGCTTCAATCATAGCAACCCATCTTCCGATCCCCACTGGTACAATATCCCCATAGCCCACAGACAAAAGGGTGATTGCGCTAAAATATAAGCATAACCCCATTATATGGTAATTAGTCCCTTGAATAGGAATAGAATGCTCAATTAAAATTGGATGTGGCCCTCGCTCTAGTATAAAATACACTGCGCTAAAGCCGATAAGTACTGTTCCATATATTAAAAATAAAAGAATGTAATTATTAATTGAAATAAGACTTTTATTGACTTTTGTAGTTGAAGTATTCCATAAATACACTAGACTATACAAAATTGCAAAAATAGAAATAAAAAAGAAAAAAGCAGTTCCCATTCCAATCACCTCATTTCAATTTATGAAACAAGCTATTGAAATAGAATACTGCTTAGTTACCCGCACCTTTATATTTTTTTACACCTTGATTCCAGATTAACACAGATAGAACAAAAACAACTAATCCCATTACAGGCGTTAAAAATGAATAGACATACCATTCACTTCTACGTAGAAAATACGCAGCCGGATAAACACCAACAAATGCAAATGGTAAAATCCATGTTAATACAAAGCGAATGATTGGATGATAAATATTAATCGGATAACGACCATAGTTTCCTATATTATACATTAACGGCATAATAGACGTTCTTGCATCTGACCAAAAACCGATACTTGCTAATGCAATAAAAATGCCGGCATAAACAAACATTCCACCAAAAGCCATAAGTAGAAATAAAAATGGATCATACCAAGTGATTGATAGACCTAATTTAAAGCCTGCATACATCATAATAATTAATCCAGTAATAGCACCAAGTAAAGATTCTAACTCCATTTTCTCTAATATAACTTGAAAAAGACTATGAATTGGCCGCGTTAAAATACGATCAAATTCTCCCTTTACAATATAACGATCATTAAAATCCCATATATTAAAAAATGAACCAAAGAGAGCAAACGGAACTAAAAAGAAACCATAAATGAATACAATTTCGTCTCGGTTCCATCCTTCAATAAGTGAAGTATGATTGAAAACTAATAATATAAAAATTAAATTCACAGCCTGAGCCATTAAGTCTGATAAAAATGATAAAAAGAAATTTGCTCTATATTGTAATTTTGTTTTTAAATATTGCCCTGAATATTGAAGAAATATATTTAAATAAAACATTCTTTAACCTCCTTGTATAACAAGATGCTTTTTAGCTTTATACCATATAAGAGTAATAGGGATACATAAAATAATAATCCAAATCACTTGAAATAAAAGGCCTCTTAAAATCAATTCGCCTTTTATGCCATGAGCAAAAATCATACTAGGAATATAACTTATTCCTTGAAATGGTAGGTACTTCATTACATCTTGTGCCCAAACCGGAAAGAACGTAATCGGAATCGTTAAACCTGAAAACAAATCAATTATGACACGTTTAGCTTGAATAAATCCCATATTATTTTGAAGGAAGAATGCCATTAAACCTGTTAATAAATTCAATTGTGTATTAATTGCAAAACTGAAAATCGAAGCAATTAAAAATAAACCTAAAGTTTTTAAATTAAATGAAACATTTAAACGAAAAATTAAAGCTACTATAATAAAGCCTGGGATTGAAAAGAAAAAGAATCTGAAAATCCCCTCACCTAGCCCTTGCATCACTTTAGTAAGTAAATAGTTATAAGGTCTAATAAGTTCTATTGCTACTTTACCTTCTACAATTTCTTCAGCAATTTCACGGTCAAGATTATTAAAATAAAACGCCCTTGCCATCCAAGCAATTGCTACATAAGTAGTCATCTGGTTTACTGAAACACCTTGAATTGATCCTTGGTGACCATAGATCGCTTTCCATAAAAAGAAATAAGCACCTATATTAATCGTATAAATAATAATACCGGTGTAATAATTAGTACGATACGCTAACATCATTAAAAAACGGATTCGAATGATTTCAATATACTTACTCATTACTAATACCTTCTTGGTAGATGTTTCGTATAATTTCTTCCGTAGAAATCTCTAACATCTTCATATCTTTAACGGGATTTGATTGAACTACTTTTGCAATAATCAACGAGATAAGTGTTTCATCATTCGGTAATGTAACACTCCAAATATTTTCGCCTTCTTCTTCTTTCCATTTTACATCGGTTCGTCCGATTAGTTCATTTAAAGTAGTATGATTTACAGGCTTAATAAACTGGAATTGAATTTCTTTTTCTTCTCCCCATTGCCCTTTTAACTGATCAAGTTTTCCATCATATATTATTTTCCCTTCATCTAGCATAACTACACGATCACATAATGCCTCAATATCAGAAATATCATGGGTTGTTAAAAGAATTGTAGTGCCATATTTTTGGTTTAACTCTTTTAAAAACTCGCGAATTTTTAATTTTACTAATACATCTAATCCAATTGTTGGCTCATCTAAAAATAATAAAGGTGGATTATGAATTAACGCAGCTGCTAATTCACATCTCATTCTTTGACCTAAAGATAACTTTCTAACAGGTTGATCTAATAAAGGCTCAATATCCAAAGTCTTTATGATGTAACCCATATGTTCTTCATATTGCTTATCTGGTATTTGATAAACTTTTTTTAGTAATCGAAATGATTCTTGTACAGCAATATCCCACCATAATTGAGACCTTTGCCCAAATACGACACCTATTGATTTAACAAAACGCTCACGATCTTTTTGAGGATGGTAACCATTTACTGTTACTTCTCCAGAAGTAGGTGTAAGTATTCCCGTCAACATTTTAATTGTCGTCGACTTCCCTGCACCATTCTCCCCGATATATGCCATCATTTCACCTTTTTTTACAGAAAAGCTTATATTATTAACGGCTGTTTTTGTTTTATAGTTTCTTGTAAACAAATCTCTAAATGCACCTTTTACACCAGAGCGACTCAAGAAAGTTTTAAATTCTTTGTGTAAGCTTTGAACTTCGATTATGTTTTCCATAAGACTGCCTCCATTTTTTATTCCGTCGCTTAGTGTATTTGAAATATGAACTAAGTACAATTAAAAAGTACTAAAAAACAGTTTCCAATTTTTTCGGACTATTTTTTGTAAAAAATATAGATTCTACAAAATGTTCAAATTTCTTTTCAATTTGTAAAGGCTTACATTTACCACGCGCTAAAATTTCGTGCTAGAATGTAATTTAACCACATAATAATGTAAAGATGCCGGTTAAATTCTTTCATTTTTTAATCAATATGGGAGGTACTCCATGAATAATCAAAAGTCAATTGAAATACATAATGAAGCTTTAGAACACATCGTTGGAGGAGTAAACAGTCCTTCAAGATCGTTTAAAGCAGTTGGTGGCGGAGCTCCTGTCACAATGAAGCGTGCAAAAGGCGCATATTTTTGGGATGTTGATGGCAATCAATATATAGATTATTTAGCAGCATACGGTCCTATTATTACTGGCCATGCTCACCCACATATTACAGCTGCAATTACAAAAGCGGCAGAAAATGGTGTCCTTTACGGTACTCCTCATGAACTTGAAGTACAATTTGCCAAAATGCTGAAAGAAGCAATCCCTAGTATGGATAAAGTCAGATTTACAAATTCAGGTACTGAGTCCGTAATGACAACTATTCGTGTAGCAAGAGCATACACTGGTCGAACTAAAATCGTTAAATTCGCTGGGTGCTATCACGGTCATTCAGATTTAGTACTTGTTGCTGCAGGTTCTGGACCATCTACTCTTGGTACTCCTGATTCCGCTGGTGTACCGCAAAGTATAGCGAATGAAGTGATTACAGTTCCATTTAATGACACCACAGCATATGCAGAAACAATGGAAAAATGGGGTCATGAAGTAGCTGGTGTACTTGTTGAGCCAATCGTCGGTAACTTCGGAATTGTTGAACCAAAGGAAGGATTCCTAGAAGCTGTAAATGAAATTACACACAATCATGGTGCATTAGTCATTTATGATGAAGTAATTACGGCCTTCAGATTTATGTATGGGGGAGCACAAAATTTATTAGGAATTGAACCAGACTTAACAGCTCTTGGAAAGATTATAGGCGGTGGATTACCGATAGGAGCCTATGGTGGTAAAAAAGAAATTATGGAAACAGTAGCCCCACTTGGTCCTGCATATCAAGCTGGTACGATGGCAGGTAATCCAGCATCAATTGCAGCTGGAATTGCGTGTCTTGAAGTATTAAAGCAAGAAGGTGTCTATGAAGAATTAGATCGTCTAGGTACTATTCTTGAAAAAGGTATTCAGGAAAAAGCAGATGAACACAACATCCATATAAAAATCAACCGCTTAAAAGGTGCCTTAACAGTTTACTTCAATGTTGACGAAGTAACGAATTATGAAGAAGCAAAAGAATCAGATGGTGAAGTTTTTGGTAGATTTTTTAAACTTCTTTTAGAAGAAGGTATTAATCTAGCACCATCAAAATATGAAGCTTGGTTCTTAACTACAGCTCATACTGAACAAGATGTTCTTACAACAATTAACGCTGTTGGGAACGCGTTCAAAAAATTATCTACGATTAAACTATGATATATGTGAGGTCACTACAACTTGAAGTGGCCTCTATTCATAAATAGTTAATTCTGAATAATCAATTTTTTTACCATAAATTAGGAGGTAGTTAAATGAAATTTCAAACAAAAACAGAATGGTCACCAAGTTTATTTAGAGATTATTACAATAACGAACATGATGCATGTGGAATCGTTGCCTTTATCAATCGTTCTATAACTCAAACAAGAGATACGATCGATATCGCTGCCGAAAGTTTACGAAAGATGAATCATCGAGCGGGATTTACGAACGGTGAAGGTGATGGTGTAGGAATTCAAACTGACATCCCTACTCTACTCTGGCAAGAAAAACTTACATCAGTAGGAATTAGTCCAGAAGTCGTTTCGCATCCGTCATTTACAGTTGGACATTTCTTCTTAGATGAAAAATCAGAAATACAAACTTTGCTCCAAATTTTTGAAGAAAATGGTTATGAAACTTTATATCATAGCTTTAATCAAACCTTTACTTCAGCACTTGGTCCGATCGCTCAAGCAGTAGAACCTGAGTTCTTACAAGTAGCATTACTCCCAATTAAAAATCACCAAAACACAACTCTATTTGATTTATCAAATATAATTAACAAAAAAACAAACATAACTGTTGTCTCTCTCAGTCAAACAACTTGCGTTTATAAAGTAATGGGAACAATCGACACTTTATTGTCATACTATTCAGATTTACAGCATCCTAATTTTCAATCATCTGTTGTGGTAGGTCATAATCGCTACTCAACAAACACAACTTCATCGTTTTCAAGAGTTCAACCATTTAGCATCCTAGCACATAATGGAGAAATTAATACAATCGAACAGTTAAGAATTGAAGCAAAACAAATTGGCGCTAATATAAAGCATGGAAATAGTGATTCACAAGATGTAAATATAACACTTGAGACGCTTATTCATAAATATAACTACTCTTTGAAAGAAGCAATGGAACTGTTATTCCCACCTGTACCTGCAGAATATGAATCTGATCCAGGAGTAAACTCCATTTACAATACGATTCGAAGTACATTCGGCCCATATTGTCAAGGTCCCGCTGGTGTACTTACAAGAGAAGGAAATGAATTTGTTGCTAGTGTCGATGCTTTAGGTTTGCGTCCAGTTTGGTTACTTGAAACAAATGATTATTATGTATTTTCATCCGAGCAAGGTATCCTTTCACCAGAATTATTTATATCTGAGCCACATGCTCTTTCGCCGGGGGAAAAAGTCGGTATTAATTTATTAAAAGACCGTGCTCAACTATTAACACACCGTGAATTAACGCATTTCGTTACAACAAAATTAAACGAAAAATTAACAATGAATCTAGCAAATAAAGAAGCAAATTTAACTGAATATGTTGAACACTCACCTCCTTCAATTCATCCGTTTGAATATGGAGCTTTTGGATGGCAAAAGGAACAAATCCAATTAGTTGAACAAATGGCTGAAAAAGGTGCAGAACCTATTCGTTCATTAGGACATGACGCACCATTAGCATGTTTAGATGAAGCTAGAAAAAATCTTTCTGACTTTATGAAAGAAACAGTTGCGGTAGTAACGAACCCTGCAATCGATCGTGATCGTGAAACAGAGCATTTCTCTATTTCTGTCATATTAGGAAAAAGGCCATCCATTACAAAGAATGATTCTGGAACGGTTCTACAACTCCCTTCTCCGATTTTAGGTGATGGTTTTGTAGGAAATACGTTAAAAGCAAGTCGTCAACAAATTTCGTATGAAGAAATTCTAAATCTATATCAATTAGAAAATAAACTTTATACAATTCAAAGCACATTTTCTAACTTACCTTTAGAAGAAACATTGTCCCAATATAAATACGAAGCAGTAGAAGCTGTAAAAAATGGTGCAGAATGTATTGTAATTACCGATGATGAAGCTCATAAAAATAATCAATACTGGATTGATCCGGCTCTTATTACAGCAATAATTCATAATGGACTAGTGAATGCTAGGTTAAGAAGAAACTGTTCGATTGTTTTAAAGACAGCTGCTGTCCGTAATCTTCATGATTTAATGGTAATGAAAGGATTAGGAGCAGATGCAATTAATCCTCACTTCCTTTTTGGAACTATTTCAGAATTAGAGGCTCCTGAAAAAATAGTAAAACTTTATGATGTTTTAAATAAAGGAATCGAAAAAGTAATTTCAACAATAGGTATGCATGAGCTACGAGGATATGCAAAAATGTTCAGTAGCATTGGATTACAAGAAGATATCGCTTCGTCTTTAGGCGTTATAAATTTCTTCGGTGATCAAACCGTTTCTGGATTCAAATTATTAGAGGCTGATTCAAGAAAACGTTCTGAAGATTACAACGCAAATAACGTAGCTATGCCAAAATCTTTCCACGTATTCCCTCGAATTTGGAAAGCTATTGGTGAAACAGCTCAAACAGGTAGTTATGAAACATACCGTCAAAAATTAAATCAAATTGAAGAAGAGAGACCAACTACAGTACGTCATGCACTTTCTTTAGTTGAGAGTAATAAACCAGTTGATCCAAGTCAGGTTTCATTAGAAATAGGTACTCACTCACTACCATTTATTATTAGCTCTATGTCATTTGGCTCTCAAAATGAGGTCGCTTTTAGAGCATATGCTGAAGGTGCAAATCGACTGAACATGATTAGCTTAAATGGTGAAGGTGGAGAAATCCAAGATATGATTGGAAAATATCCAAACACTCGCGGACAGCAAATTGCTTCAGGTCGATTCGGAGTTAACGCTAATTTACTTCACTCTTCTAACTTAATTGAAATTAAAATTGGTCAAGGTGCAAAACCTGGTGAAGGTGGTCATTTACCTGCGTCAAAGGTTACACAAAAAATTGCAGAAACAAGAAATGCAACACTTGGTTCTGATTTAATTTCACCTTCAAATAATCATGATATCTATTCAATTGAAGATTTAGCTCAAATGATTAGTGAAATTAAAGCTGTTAATCCAAAAGCAAAAGTTGCTGTAAAAGTCCCTGTTGTTCCTAATATCGGCACTATCGCTGTTGGTATTGCAAAAGCGGGTGCAAACTTTATCAATATTAGCGGTTTTGATGGAGGAACTGGTGCTGCCCGTGTTCATGCAATTCAAAATGTAGGTTTACCTGTTGAAATTGGTGTTCGTGCAGCCCACAATGCACTACTAGAATCTGGTTTACGTAATTCTGTCGAGATTTGGGCAGACGGTGGAATGAAAAGCGTAAATGATGTAGTAAAAATGATGATTTTAGGTGCAAATCGAATAGGATTTGGAACTTTATCAATGATTGCAATCGGTTGTACAACATGTCGTGGGTGTCATTTAGATACATGCCACGTTGGTATTGCAACACAAATCGAGTCAGAAATTGAAGCAATGCGTCACGGTTTACGAAAATTCACTCCTAGACAATTAGAAACAGCAGTAACAAATTTAGTACAATTCTTCACTGCATTTAAAGATGAATTGCAAGTGATTGTTGGTTCATTAGGAGTAAAAAATGCTCAAGAGCTTGTTGGTAAAACTGAATTCCTAAAACAAACAAGATTTTTAGATACGTTAAGTTTAACTAACTTATTATCTACTAACGAAATTGAGGATAAAGAATATGTACTTTCGGATGGAGAATCTGCTAAAGTACTTCAAAGTAATGACGTTGGAGTTTATGCAAAGGTTGACAATGAATATCGTCATGCCGGTAGCTTATTAATTCATGACCTAGTAGTAAAAAAACAATCGCAAGGTGTAGCTTCCCCTGTCGAGATTAGCTTCGAAGATCAATCTATTCCAGGAAACGGATTAGGAACCTATACTGTAGAAGATTATTCTGTGTTCGTTCAAGGCGGAGCTCAAGATGGTGTAGCCAAAACTGCTTTTGGTGGAACGATTTTTATTAGTAAAGCTGTAGGTGCTAACGGACAATACTATGGTGGTTCGGTCGGAAAATGCTTTGCATATGGAGCTCAAAAAGGACAATTCTTTATCCAAGGTAACGCTGACTCTCGAGCAGGCATCCGTTTATCAGGAGCCGATGTTGTAATTGGTGGTCGTAATCATTCGGGTCAACCTATTTCACAGAAAACTCGCCTTGGTGCTAAAGCAAATATAAACGGCTTTGCTTTTGAATATATGACTGGTGGTCGTGCAGTTGTTCTTGGAGATCCAGGTCCATGGATGTGTGCTGGTATGACTGGCGGAGTAATTTACGTTCGAAACGCATCTGAATTAGGCCTTACTAAGGAAGCTTACCAAAATCGAATCGCAAAAGGTGCAAGTGTGAGCATTGTACCCGTCGATGAAACTGGTAAAAATGATCTAAATGAATTGTTAGAAAAATATATATCACTTTTAACTCAGCATAATCAGCATGCCGAAGCTGAATTTGTTCAAAGTTTATTAGAAGACATTGAACAAAACTTCTTACAAATTAAACCTAAAAAAGAACAAGCAGATCCATCTGTATCAACTGAATGATTTTATAAAAAAGAAGCGAAAAATTTCGCTTCTTTTTTCATAGCTCTACTACCTTTTTAATAGTAAAGCCCTTTCATTTTTAAGTTCAAAATCTTTTAATTTAATTAATAATTTAATCTTTTTCCTCATTCATATATTTAACATAAATTCTTAAAAAATTGTATTGATAATGCGTGTAGTTCATTGTATAGTTACAGGATGTTACATGAGAAAAAAATAAAAGTTACTTTTAATTGAAGCAATTTTGAAAAACACTCGATGTAATAAATAGTAGTTTAGTAGTAATATAGTTAAACGTTCATATTTCATTACAAGCATTAAGCTAGACAAACAAAAAGGAGTAATACAATGAGATTAGGAGCGCGTGTTCTAAAAACTGGTATAGCTATTACGCTCGCCATTTATAGCGCGATGTTTTTTGATTTATCAACAGCTTCGATTGCTGGTATCTCTGCTATTTCGGCATTAAAATCATCAGTAAACCAATCATATAAATCGTTAATTGAACAACTTCAAGCTAACTTGATTGGTGCGATACTGTCAATTATTGCAGTGATAACTCTAGGAAATAATCCAGTAATTATAGGATTTACATGTATTCTCGTGATTATCATTACATTAAAACTAAAACTCGAAAATACAATTGCTACAACATTAGTTACTGTAGTTGTTATTATGGAGGTAAGTACAAGTACCGAACACTTTGCCATTTTTACATTCGATCGTATTTTGGCAGTAACAATTGGTGTTTTAGCAGCATCATTTGTAAATATTTTCTTAATGCCTCCAAATTATGAAAAAAAATTATCTCGTGGCATGATTTCGATTACTGAACAAACAAATAAATTAATGATGATGGCTCTACACAAAACTGTTAGCCATAATGGATTAAAAGATGAAATTTATCAATTAAAAGAAATCATGAGAAATGTTACGAAAATATATCGCTTATATAAAGAAGACCGAATCATTCTTGTTGGTCGTAAGAAAAAAGAGCATGAAAAATCGCGTAAAATCGTATTGTTTAGACAAATGCTTGTCACAGCCGATAATGCATTTGATACGTTAAAAGCTTTAAACCGATTAGAATATGAGATCAATGCATCACCAAAAGAGTTCCAAGATTTGATTAAAAATGAACTAACATGCTTAATGCAATATCATGAGCATGCACTGATGAAATTAATCGGGAAAGTAAACTGTGATCAAACGTCACCACTTCATAGAGAAGAAAATATATTAAAAGATAAATTAACAAAGGCATTCTTGGACCACCATGATCTTAATGACGAAGAAAAACAAAAAACATGGTTACATTTATTCCAGGTAGTATCTGCCATTTTAGAATATAGCGAAAATGTTGAGCATTTAAATACGCTAGTTGATAGCCATCAAACTTATCACAAAGAATACCAAGTTCAAGTTGAACAGGTTGAAACAATGTAAAAAGCCTCCAATTTTGGAGGCTTTTTGTTTTGAGTATAAACCAAAGTAAAGGATGATCTCGACGGGGTTGTGTATTTGATTTTGATTTTTTTCAACCCTTGGCATGATAATTCACAATTTGCATCTCCTCACACTTATTTGTAGCACAGATTTAATTCATCACTACTCTTCTTCTTACAAACCGAATTTCACATCGTCATAAAAAAAGCACAAAGGATATCTTTGTGCCAATCGACTATACCGAACTCGAGCTAGTTTCTAAATTTTGAATTTCAAATAAGTGATAGTAAGCTTCTTTTTTAGCCATTAATTCCTCATGCGAACCAATTTCGACAATATGACCTTGATCAATATAAACGATTTTATCTACATGTGTAATCGTAGATAATCTATGTGCAATAAATATTGTTGTACGGTTCTTTGCTAGTTCATGAATCGCGTCTTGGATATACCTTTCATTTTCTAAATCAAGAGCTGAAGTAGCTTCATCAAATATTAAAATAGAAGGATTTCTTAAAAAAACACGGGCTATTGCTACACGTTGTTTTTGACCACCAGAAAGCTTTACTCCTCTTTCCCCAACAAGCGTGTCATATCCATCTGGTAAACTCATAATAAAATCATGTGCATTGGCTGCTTTAGCTGCTGCAATAATTTCTTCTTCACTAGCACTCGGATTCCCATAACGAATATTCGATTTTACAGTATCACTAAATAGAAAATTATCTTGTAAAACGATACCGATTTTTTCACGCATACTTTTTAAATCAAAATCTCTTATGTCGACACCATCAATTTTAATTGACCCTTTCGTTACGTCATAAAAACGTGGTATTAAACTAACTAACGAAGATTTTCCACCACCGCTCGATCCAACCAATGCGATTTTTTGACCAGGTTCAATTTGAAAAGTTACATCTTGAATGACCTCATCATCAACGGCATTATATTGAAAAGAAACGTTATTAAAGTGTATTTGACCATCTAACTTCTTTGCATAAATTGGATTATCTCGATTAACGATGTCATACTTTTCATCCATTAGTTCAAAGACACGATCCATTGATGCAAACGATTGTGTTAATGCTGTTGAAGAATTCGCTAATCTTCTAAGTGGATCATATAAACGATCAATATATCCAACGAATGCTACCATCTCACCAAGTGTTAAGTGACCATGAATGACTTGATATGCAGAAAAACCGATAATTAATAATGGTCCAATATCAGTTAATGTATTAATAATTGTAAATGTACTCGCATTCCAACCTGTATGTTTAAGTGCACGATCTAAAAACTCACCATTTTTTTCTTTAAATAGTCCGCTTTCATAATCTTCCAATGCAAAACTACGTGTTACTTGCATACCCTGAATTCTTTCTGTTAAGAACCCTTGTAAAACAGCTAATGCTTGAGATCTTTGACGAGTCAAAAATCGAAGTCTACCGAAAAAGTACTTTACTGCTAATGTATAAAATGGCAAAACGATTAATGATACAAGCGTTAACTTTACATCCATTGTTAACATGATTGTAACTGTGATTAAAATTGTTATTAAATCTAACCAAACATTCATTAACCCAGTAATGACAAAGTCTTTAGTAGATTCAACATCATTTATTACTCGTGAAATGACTTCACCAGTCTTTGCATTAGCATAATATCTTAAGCTGAGTTTTTGTAAGTGTTTAAATAAATGATCCCTAATGTCAAATAAAATTCGACTACCGATATATTGAGCATAATACTGTCTGAAATACTCAATAGGTGGTCTTACAATAACAAAAATTCCAAACGCAATTAGCATGATGTAAATTAGATGTGAGCTTTTCGTTGCAATTGGTAATGATGAATTAATGATATTATCAACTACATATTTTAATAAAAACGGTAAAATTAATGGGATTCCAAATTTAACGATACCGACCGCAATCGTTAAAAAAATATGAAATCGATATGGTTTAACAAATTTTAAATAACGTTTTATACTACCCATATTTTCATCCTTTCATATCATTCAAAAAGAAACTGTTGAGCTATCCTTTTTGAGATGATTCATTCTCAAAAGACTAAGTCCGCTCAACAGTTTCAATTAATCACGATACATTAAGAATCGTTCATACCAATTATCAATAAAATCGGTAGCAAACGGCCCTTTTCGTTGATGAATTAATTCCTTTAAATAACCTAAGTTCTTTTTTAAAATTGGGTCAATAATAGGAGGATAATTCATAATTTGTCGATGATTCTCATATTCATCTTCATCTAACAGCACGTAAGTCATGTCTGGAAAAACTTTAATATCTAGATCATAGTCAATATACTTAATGGCACCATCTTCATAGACGAATGGTGAGCTAATATTACAGTAATAATAAACTCCATCTTCTCTAATCATTCCAATGACATTAAACCAATAATCCATATCAAAGTAACAAATTGCTGGCTCTCGTGTAACCCATGTTCTACCGTCCGATTCAGTTACAAGCGTGCGATCATTTGCGCCAATTACTAACTGCTGCGTCCCTTTTAAAATGGTTGTCTCTTCCCATATACGATGAATATGTCCATTATGTTTATAACTATGTATCTGTATCTTTTCTCCTGGTTTGGGAACGTTCATTGTTTCTCCCTTCTTTCTAGTGTGGACGCATTTCAACACTTTATTTATACTTTACACTTCTATTATAACTAGTTCTTATCCATTTTTAAACAAAAGGGAGGTTAATTTGGTAAAATGCCCCATTGTTTTTTATTTTAATGCAATTTTCCTCTCATCTGAGAAAGATTTAATAATTTGCTGTGTTTGTATTAAAAAGGTGTCTTGGATAGCTTTTAATTCAGATCTCATTATATGTATTTCATCTTGGATAGAAGACAATTTTGACAAATCCTCTAATTCATATAGTTGGTTTTCAATTTCTTGACATCGTTCAATTTCTTCTTGAATCTTTATTAACTGATCCATTGTTTCAAGCTGACGACTTACCAATTCATCGAATACTTGCATACCATTCACCATCCTTATTTCATTATTACACTATTTCTTGAAAACTAACATAATCCCTTTGACTACATTTGACGATATTTGACTATTGAGAAGAAATTAATAATTCTATGTGGATTTAAAATGTTGGATATAATTTTCACGTAGGTAAAAGAGCACCCTTAATATAAGGGTGCTCTTTTTGAACGTTCTTTATAACAACTAGACTGTATGATCTCTCATCAGACAGGAAGATGAATATAGAAAGTAAATTACCTTACTCACTAACTCTCATCAACAGCGCACTTCTAGTAGTTTCTTTTAGATAATTATTGTTGGTTTTGTTGACCAAAGTTGCTAGAAGAAGATCTTTGTGCAGATTTTGCATTAGCTTCTCTTACAGCTTGAACATCAGTTTCACTTGCAAACTCTTGTCCAAAACTTTGGTTTTGTTGTCCAAAGTTTTTAGAAGCAGCTTTTTGAGTAGATTGTGCATTTGCTTCTCTAACTGCTTGAACATCAGTTTCACTTGAAAACTCTTGTCCAAAACCTTGGTTTTGTTGTCTTACTTTGCCAATGTTAGTTCCAGATGCTGTTTTTCCAGCATTGAATTGATTGTTGTTGTTCATGATTTATCACCTCCACGAATAATATGATGTCCATAAGTCGGAGTAATATGTAAAAAACTTTACTTTATTTTTTTGTTTAATGAACTGTTGGAGTGGAAAACTATGAGAAGAAATGAAAAGGAGGGCTTATTATGTACGTTGGCAGAGATCTTTCAGAATTATCAATGACTCCAAAAACGCAATGGAAAGATAGTGAATTGGAATATTATCATCATTCATTTCAGCAAATAACTGGTTATTTAAATATTGAAGGTAGCACAATGCAAAAAGAAATAATAAAAGAAATTGAATCACGTGGTGGTCTTCATCGAAATGAAGCAGACTGGACTAGTGGTACTCGCCCTACTATAGACTAAAGTGACTCATAAAGCACAAAAACCCCAACTCTTAGTCGGGGTTTTTTAAATTACTGAAGCTTTTCGATTTGCTGATAAATTTTTTGATGAACTACCGGGAACGGGAGCTCTTTACACTCATCTAATGTTACCCATTTCTGATTACTTGATAAACTACCTTCATTTATAGCTTTTCCAACATATACTTCCATTTTCCATACAAGATGTGAAAAAATATGCTCAATATTAAATTGATAAGATAACCCTTCAACTACTAATTGTGATTCTTGATTTAAGAAAAAACTAAGCGTATCACTTTTAGATAACATCGTTGATTGTAGCTCTGCAGTTGGAAACTCCCACATATTAGCAAGTAATCCACTAGAAGGTCTTTGTTGAATTAAATATTTATTATTACTATTCCTAATCACACCAACTGCTAAATTAATTGGTTTTGGTGCCTTCTTTTTACTTTTTATAGGTAACTCTGTCACAACTCCAGTTTCAAAAGCTAAACATTGTTCTCTCACAGGACATAGCAAACATGCAGGATTTGTTGGTGTACAAATTAATGCACCTAACTCCATTAAACCTTGATTAAACGCAGAAGGGTCTTCATGACTAATTAAAGCTCTTACTGCTTGTTCAAAAATTTTTCGGTTTTTAGGTATGCCAATATCCTCCCAAATTGTTAATATCCTAGATAATACCCTCATTACATTCCCATCAACCGCTGGCTCTGGTTTACCGTATGCAATACTAAGGATCGCTCCAGCAGTATATGGTCCTACGCCTTTTAATTTGCTTATTAATTCCGGCGTATCTGGTACCTTCCCTGAATACTCTTCATGGACTTCACGTACAGCCGATTGCAAATTTCTAGCTCTAGAATAATAACCAAGTCCTTCCCATGCTTTTAGTACTTTTTCTTCCTCAGCATTCGCTAAGTCAGCAATAGTAGGGAAATTTTGCATAAACTTATTATAAAAAGGGATTACTGTATCTACACGTGTTTGCTGAAGCATTATTTCTGAAACCCATACTCGATATGGGTCTTTATTCTTTCTCCAAGGTAAATCTCTTTGTTCTGCTAAAAACCAATTAACTAAATTATTTTTAAAGTCATTTTTGGGGAAAACTTCTAATGTATTATTTAAATCATTATTCATAACTTATACCTTTCTCTAACAACGATATGTTTTTGATAATCGTAAATACTATAAAAAAATAAAAGGGTAAAGTAAAGGGAGGAACTTAATGGATACTGGTACTCATCTTGTAATGGGATTTACACTTGGCGGATTAGCAACCCTGAGTCCAATTGTCCTACATGACCCACATTTGACAAACTCACTCTTATTAACTACCATCATCGGATCACAATTACCAGACAGTGATACGATATTAAAATTAAGAAATAACGCAAAATACTTAAAACATCATCGTGGAATTACGCATTCAATTCCAGCAGTCATTTTATGGACATTATCACTTTCTGCACTTATGACATTTTTTAACAATAGAGATCATTTTGGACTCTATTTATTTTGGTCTTTACTAGCAGTAAGTGTACACGTATTTGTTGACTTATTTAATGCCTACGGAACACAAGCACTAAGGCCTTTTTCAAAACGATGGATTGCTTTTGGCATTATAAATACTTTCGATCCAATCATTTTTGCAATTCATTTAGTTGGAGTTCCATTTGTCATTTTTCATTTTAGGGCCGGTCCAATCTGTGTCATGCTCTATGTGATTATGATTTTTTACTATGCATTTAGATATCGACAAAAACAAATCGTGATTCAAACAGTCACAAAAAAATTACCAGATGTGAAGCGTGTCTATGTTTCACCTTCTATAAAATACACTCATTATCATATTGTAGCAAGTACAGATTCTCATCATTACGTTGGCAAAATAAAGAAAAGAATCTTTAAAATTCACGACGTATTTAAAAGAATCCCCTTACCAGTAATTGAAGACGTAAAAGTAGCCTTTAAGGATGAAAACGTTAAATCATTCCTTGCATTTTCACCAGTTTATATTTGGGAATTGATTGGACATGACGACCATAAAGAATTAAGACTAATTGATTTAAGATACAGGACCGAAACATACTATCCGTTTGTTGCGGTAGTCAAATTCGACTACGAACATAATATTATCAGTTCATTCACCGGCTGGATCTTTAGTGAGAAAAAATTACAGAAAAAATTAAAAGTGGAATCTTGAAAAACCAAAAAATAACCCTTAGCAATTTATTGCTAAGGGTTATTTAATTAATGAAGAAGATTATCCTTTTCTTTCGTTTCTATAATTTCTAAACCTGGTGGCTTTGCAATTTTTATATCTGTTTCATGCAAATATTTTCCATATTGGAAAATAAATTGTTGTACAACCTTTTTAGACATTTGTTCTCCATGATATTCTCCAGCTTTAGCATAAGTTGCTTCAAAATCTTCCCATAGCCATTCAACCCAAATTTTTGCTTGTGAGTATGTTAAATGACTATTTTCTTTTAATAAGAGCTCAGTTAATTGCTCTAAATATTTCTCCATTTAATTACACCTTCCAATTTTTAAACATTTATTATAATCATATCTGAATTCAAAATGGTCATCATATTGATGATGGTTTATTTCATCAATTCGTTTTAATCACTAGGAGGGATTTTTAAGATGACAACAAAAAGTGAACGTTTTTCAAAACAAAAGCATGATATGGCTATTGATGGTAATATAGATTACAAATCACAAAATGCTTCTATCCGTCCAAACGGGAGCATTAATACAAATCCACGAGATCGTATGGCAAAAAGTAATCGTGATGAATAGAAATGTTACCAGGGTTTTTACATCCCTGGTTTCTTTAATAAAGCGATTGGAATTCCTATTTCTTCTTCACTAGTGCTTTTATGACCCCAAGCAAAAATACCATTCATATATGTGATCATAAATAATACACCTGGTTCTTCAATTAATTCATATTGCTCGCCAGGAATAAATTGACTTACGTCTAATAAATATGATTGAGCCATTGTTTTTTTACGAAGTATAACTTCAAGTTCATTGATCATATCCATTTGTTCAGCTTTTCTAGCTTGATGATTCAAATTGCTGATTTCTTGCACTAATTCATCTTTCGTTAAGTCACTATATCGTTTTGGAATTTCCATTTTAAGTCTCCTCTAAATCTTTTAGATATTTTTATTATATCAAGCTAATAACAGACAACCAATTAATTTAGTTTTAGGTCCGTTGTCAAACGCTTACTTACTTCGTTGCTTCGCCTTTTTCGCGTACGTAATACCTCGAAGGACAAGCGCTTGCAGTCAGTACTAATTTAGTTCTTCTTCTTCTAAAATTAAAATTGCTTTTTCAATTAAATCAATTGGGAAACCTTTTCGAAATAATACTGTTTTCATTTTTTGAGAATATTCCCAACCACTTAATTTTTCATATTTCTTTTTTGCTTTTCTAGCATGTATTAATAGAGCTTGTAATTCATCATCTTCTTCACTTTCATATTGTGTTTCTTCTATTGCAATCGAAGTAATGTTAGCAGAATATCCTTTTCTTCTCAGCAGTTCTTCAAGCTTTGCCTTTTTTTGATTCGTTGAGTACTTCGAAAGTGCAGAAACTTTTTTTTGACAGAGTGAAGTAGCATGTTGAATTTGTTGATCTTTTGAAAATAAAATTAAGCTTTTCTCTATTACTGAATTTTGAATACCTTTTGCTAATAGTTCATTCTTAATGATTGTTGGTCCTTTCAATGTCGTATTAATAGACGTTCGGACATAACTTTCAGCGTATTTTTCTTCATTAATATACCCTTCTTCTACAAGTCGGATAATTGTAGTTTGAATTGTATCAATTAAGAATTCTTGCTTTGTTAAATATTGTTCTATTTCTTTTTTTGTTCTCATCATTCTAGATAAATAAACAATACTAGAAAGATATGCCTTTCTAAGCTGGTCAGCATTTAATATCTCTTCTAGTTCAAATGGCTCAAATGATTGACCTTTTTTTATGTTAAATTTAACAAGAGTATCAGCGTCTACACTAAATGAATACTCTTCACCATTACCATTATCTGTGTAAATATTAAATCGTTCTTTATTTAATTTTTGAACTTGAATTTTCGTAATTATAGACATAATTTACCTCAAAAGAAATTTTGTTTTTATGTACACATAAAAATAATAATAACATATTATGTATTAAGGAGATGCGTGGATGAAGATTCTTCTTACAGGTGGTACAGGGTTTATTGGATCTCAATTAATAAATGAATTTATTCGACATGAATTTCAATGTTATATTGTCACAAGAAATATAAGAACATCATCTAATCCATTTATTACTTATATTAATTGGGATCAATTAACCTCGAATTCTTTCGGGGAGTCCATCGATGTAGTCATTAACTTAGCCGGTGAATCAATAAACAGCGGTAGGTGGACTAAACAATTAAAAGACAAAATTCTACAAAGTCGTATAAAATCAACAAATAATCTAATTACATGGTTTGAAAGACAAGCCCATCGTCCAAACCTTTTTATTAATGCAAGCGCAATAGGGTTTTATGGAACCTCGGAATCAATAACTTTTAATGAAGATGACAAGCCTATTTCAAATGATTTTTTAGCATCAACCGTAAGAGAATGGGAAGCTGTTGCCAGTAAAGCTGAACAACTGGGAATTCGGACTATTTTTGCTAGATTTGGTCTTGTGTTAGGGTTAACTGGTGGAGCACTTCCAAAAATGATTTTGCCTTATAAATTGTTTATTGGTGGTCCAATCGGAAAAGGTACTCAGTGGATATCTTGGATTCATGAGAAGGATGTTGTTGGACTCATACTTCATTCGATAAAAAATACCGATATTAGAGGGCCAATTAATTTAGTGTCACCTAATCCAGTAACAATGAACGAGTTTAGCAGATCCCTTTCAGAAGCTTTACATCGACCAAATAAATTGAAAGTTCCAAACTTTGCCCTTCAATTATTACTAGGTGAAATGAGTATGCTAGTTTTAGAAGGTCAAAAAGTTATGCCTGCTAAAGCCATTCAAACTAATTATAACTTTCAATTCCCATCTTTAAAAGAAGCTTTACTGTTAACTTTAAATTAGTACTTGAAAGGATTTATCATGAATCTATTATTTAAAAATGCAACCATTTTCCCGGTTACATCTCAAGTTTTATATAACCATGATTTGTTAATTGAAAATGGGAAAATTAAAGAAATTGCACCTGAGATTTTTTCGAGTGAAGATCAAACGATTGTTATAGAATGTGCAGGAAAACCACTTTTTCCAGGTTTTATAGATGTACACACTCACTTAGGGCTATATGACGAAGGAACTGGTTGGGCTGGAAATGATGCGAATGAAACAATTGAAGTATTGACTCCACATATTCGATCTATGGATGGAATATTGCCACTTGATGTTGCTTTTACTGATGCCATCCAACATGGAATTACAACAGCTCACATTATGCCCGGTAGTGGAAATGTAATCGGTGGAACAACTTGTACAATTAAAACATATGGTAAAAGTGTCGATAAAATGATTATTCAAGAACCGTCTGGATTGAAAATTGCTTTTGGTGAAAATCCAAAAAGAACTCACAGTAACGGGAATAAAGAATCAATTACTAGAATGGGTATTATGGGAATGCTTCGTGAAGCATTCTATGAAGCTAAAAACTCGCATAACCCAGATGACTTTCGCATCTTACCAATTATAAAAGCTTTAAATAGAGAAATTCCAGTACGAATTCATGCTCATCGTGCAGATGATATTTTATCAGCTATACGTTTTGGCGAAGAATTTAACTTAGATATACGAATTGAACATTGTACAGAAGGTCATTTAATTATTGACCATCTAAAGGATCGAAACCTTCAAGTATCTGTTGGTCCTACATTAACTAGACGTTCAAAAATCGAATTAAAAAATAAATCCTGGACTACATACAAAGCTCTTGCTGATATTGGGGTAAGTGTTTCAATTACAACTGACCATCCTTATACGCCAATTCAGTATTTAAATGTATGTGCAGCTATAGCAGTTCGAGAAGGTTTACCTGAGCTCGAAGCTCTAAAAGCAATTACGATTAATCCAGCAAAAAATCTTAATTTATCTCATAGAATTGGTAGCTTAGAAGTTGGTAAAGATGGTGATGTAGTATTATGGTCCCATCACCCGTTTCATTATATGGCTAAACCATTACTAACTGTCATAGATGGTAGAATTGTGTATAAAAATATCGAATAATTTTAGTTTGCAATTTGTACAAAATCGTTTATTATAGTATAGTAAGAACGTTTGCGGTAAATTAAATAGAAAGTGTGAAAACACTTTTCTTATATAGTATTTTAACGGGAAAGGCAAATGGTGAGCCACCAGTAAATCGCTGGTCCTAGTGGGTTCGATTCCCACCCCGAAATTTTAGGGTGCATTAAAAAATTATTCATAATTTATTCATAGTTAATGCACTTCACAGGACTTTAAATTTTATTGTTTTAGTCCTCACAAAAATTTCGCGGGTGGCGTAACCTTCTTTCGCTACCCTTATTATGAGGAGGAGTAGAGATGCTGAAACAGCGAGATTTACAAGATTGTTCTGTACTTTTTGAACTTATGGTGCATCCTGATGTCTTTCCCTTTGTGCGCCATAAAGCAAATTCGTACGAAGAATTCTTATTTATCACAAAACAAGCAATCGAACTAGAAGAACAAGGAAAAATGATATCAAGAACAATCTTAGATGAGTGGGGTAACCCTATTGGTAACATTTCTTTACATGATATTGAAGATGGATATGGGTTTTTAGGAACTTGGTTAGGCAAACCTTTTCACGGAATGGGTTATAATAAACCTGCAAAAGACGCGTTCTTCCATGAGTTATTTCACGATTTAGGAATCAACTCTATTTTTATGCGTATTCGTAAAGTTAATAAACGCTCTTTTTATGCTGCAAGTAAACTACCATATGCATCATTAGCAAATGAATCACGTAAATGTTTATACGATGAAATAAATCAAAATGAAGAAATTTACGATTTATTTGAAATTACTAAAGACAATTATTTATTGCATACAATGCGTGAAGATTACCAACAACATGAAGTTACACATTTAAAAGAAGCATAATTTAGTATACCAGCCACAAAAAATGGAGAGACTTACTAAGGATTTTATAACTTAGCGAGGTGTTTTTTGTGGAAAAACGAAAAGATAAAACGAGACGTAATTTAAGTTCTACTCAAGAAGTATTATATGCAAAGGAATTTAAGAGAGCTGATCGTGCTGCAGGTTATACTAATTTTAATGGCATAGGCAAATAATTTTATTCAAAAAGGCTTTCTTAGGAAGCCTTTTTTATTTTTCTAGAATAACTTTATAACAAGAAATGCTCCTTGTTAACATCTTTCAAAATTTACAATATCTTAATTAAATTTCACTTGATTCAATAATATAAACCGAAGACGGTCTAACATAATATTCCTTACTAAGTTTTTCTTTTATTCGATGCATTTCATCTTCTATTTTTTCTCCTCGAACAAAAGATCCCCCTTCGATTCCATTTTGATCATCTAGTAAAACATACCAAAAAAATCGAAACTCCTTCATTAAAGTTCACCCTTTAAAATAAGAAACTATAAATAACTATTTTTCATTATATTCACTAACCTCAAATTTATTTTAGTCAATCGTCTAAATAATAATAAAAAGCTTATAAAATAAACTGTCCTTTAAATGTTAGTCGCCTACTAACATTTAAAGGACAGTTTAAGGTAATTCGTTTTATTAACAAATTTGTAATTCTTTCTTTTGAGTTAATAATTGGTAAGCATGATTCACACTTTCATTTGATGGTGGTTGAATATCTTTTAAAGGATATTTTAATCCTAATGCTTCCCATTTGTAGACTCCTAATTGATGATAAGGTAGTACCTCTACTTTCTCCACATTATCTAATTTGTTTATAAAATCACCTAGTTTTATTAGATTATCTTCTGAGTCGGTGATTCCAGGAACTAAGACATGTCTAATCCAAACCGGGATATTTTTTTTGTCCAAGTATTTTGCAAAACTTTTAATCTGCTCATTTGATTTCCCCGTAAGTTTTATATGTCTTTTTTCATCAAAGTGCTTTAAATCTAATAATACTAAATCGGTATATTCTAATACTTCGTCTAATTTTAAAAGAAAGCTTGGGTCAGTACTGAAACATCCTCCAGATGTATCAATCGTTGTATGAATCCCAATTTTTCTACAAGATTTAAACAGTTCTAATAGAAAGTCTAATTGTAATAATGGTTCTCCACCACTAACCGTAACACCACCTCCAGATGATCTCATAAATGGAATATACGTCTTGATATCCTTCATTAAATGATCAACTGACATTTCTTTACCTGCTCCAAGTTTCCACGTATCTGCGTTATGACAATATTGACATCTTAATAAACATCCTTGCGTAAAAATCACATATCTAAGACCTGGTCCATCGACAGTTCCACAAGTTTCAATTGAATGAATATTTCCTGTAATCATTGTCATTCTCCTCTGCACTGATTTTTTCTTTTTTTAGTAATACATTAGAAGCCCAGTGAAGCATGTCCTTCACTAGGCTTGAAACACAGAGATTTCTACATAGAACCGTGGAAAGTTCTATTTATTACGTCAATTTGTTGTTCCCTAGTTAGTTTTATGAAGTTAACTGCATAACCCGACACCCTAATCGTTAATTGCGGATATTCTTCAGGATGTTCCATCGCATCCATTAATGTTTCTCGATTGAACACATTTACGTTTAGGTGATGACCACCTTTTTCAGTATAACCATCTAACATTGCTACTAAGTTTAATATTTGTGTACTCTCGTCCTTACCTAAAGCTTTTGGAACGATTGAAAAAGTATTTGAAATTCCATCTTGTGCATCTTCGTAAGGTAATTTCGCTACTGAACTTAATGATGCTAGCGCTCCATTTGTATCGCGTCCATGTAATGGATTGGCACCAGGAGCAAATGGTTCACCTGCTTTTCTTCCGTCTGGTGTATTACCTGTCTTCTTACCATAAACAACATTAGACGTAATCGTTAGTACTGATGTTGTATGAATTGAATTACGATATGTTTTATGCTTTCTTACTTTTGCCATAAAGCTTTCTACAAGTTCTACAGCAATATCATCTACAAGATCATTGTTGTTCCCGTACTTTGGATACTCTCCCTCAATTTCAAAATCAACAACGATTCCATTCTCATCCCGAATGGTTTTAACTTTTGCATGCTTAATAGCTGATAATGAATCAGCACATACTGACAAACCTGCAATACCTGTTGCCATCGTACGTTTTACATTTGCATCATGTAACGCCATTTCAATTCGTTCATAACTATATTTATCATGCATATAGTGAATACAATTTAATGTATTAACATATAAGCCCGCTAACCAATCTAATAAAACGTCGAACTTAACCTTTACTTCCTCATAGTCAAGATATTCAGATGTAATCGGGGCATACATAGGTGCTACCTGTGCTTTTGACTTTTCGTCCTTCCCCCCATTAATCGCGTATAATAGTGCTTTAGCAAGATTTGCACGTGCACCAAAGAATTGCATTTGTTTACCGATTGTCATAGCGGAAACGCAACATGCAATACCATAATCATCACCATATTCCGGACGCATGATATCATCATTTTCATATTGAATTGAACTAGTTTTAATTGACATTTTAGCGCAATATTGTTTAAATCCATCTGGTAATTTTGATGACCAAAGGACAGTTAAGTTAGGTTCTGGAGCTGGTCCTAGGTTATCTAAAGTATTTAAAAAGCGGAATGAATTCTTTGTTACAAGTGGACGACCATCTAAACCTATTCCACCGATTGACTCTGTTACCCAAGTAGGATCGCCAGAAAATAATTCATTATAATCAGGCGTACGAGCAAACTTGACTAATCTCAGTTTCATTACAAAATGATCGACTAATTCTTGTGCGTCTTGTTCAGTTAAAGTATTTTCTTCAAGATCTCGTTCAATATAAATATCTAAAAATGTTGAAACTCGTCCTAAGCTCATAGCAGCCCCATTTTGCTCTTTTATTGCTGCTAAATAGCCAAAATATAACCATTGGAAAGCTTCTTTTGCATTGGTTGCAGGACTAGCAATATCAAATCCATGTTTTGCAGCCATTTGTTTCAATTCATTTAATGCACGTATTTGTTCATTAAGTTCTTCACGATCTCGTATTACTTCTTCTGACATAACACTTGTTGTTTTATTTAAAGTATCAATTTTATCTTTAATCAGTCGATCTACCCCATATAACGCTACCCTTCTATAGTCACCTATAATTCTTCCACGACCGTAAGCATCAGGTAGACCTGTAATAACACCAGAACGTCTTGCTGCTTTCATTTCTGATGTATAGGCATCAAATACGCCTTGATTATGTGTTTTTCGAAATTCTGTAAATATTTTACTTATTTCATCATCAACCTTATATCCATAAGACTCGCATGATGCTTCAGCCATTCGAATCCCACCAAATGGTTGTAATGATCTTTTAAACGGTTTATCTGTTTGGAATCCAACAATTTGTTCTAATTCTTTTTCTAAGTATCCTGGCTCGTGTGAAGTAATCGTAGATACAATTTTTGTATCCATATCTAAAACTCCGCCATTTTCGCGTTCTTCTTTAGATAGTTTAAGTACAATATCCCATAGTTTGTTAGTTGCATCCGTTGGGCCTACAAGAAAAGAGTCATCCCCAACATATGATTTAACATTTTTTTGAATAAAGTCCCTTACATCAATCGTTTTTTCCCATCGTCCAGTTTCAAATTGTCTCCATTGTTCCATCGTATTACTCCTCCTCTTCTGCAATAATACAGAAAATTAATTAAGTATATAACAGATTACGTATTTAATTTATCATACGATGAACCGAAACAACCGTTTGGATTATGAACATATTGTGAAATATTGAACAAAGTAGTCGGAAGATTAACTCATATAAACATTTAATTCTTTCCACTAAATGACAGTTGCTTCATATATATAGTAATTCAATCTGAAAACTTTCCAGTTAATCCACAAACTGTTATACTCTAAAGATAGTAGCTGTATTAGCAAATTCATGAAAATTTGTGGACAAGACATTCACAATCCAAATATGCGTTAATACTATGGTTAATAAACAAATGAATAATCCAACTGAACAATGTTTATTTAAAGGAGTATTGTATGAATACAAAACTGAATCTTTCTAGTTCGATTAATGAAAAATTAAATTTAATATATAATGAACAAATTCAAAAAGTTCTAAAAGAAGAGCAACTATTAATCGGAACAAAACAATATGTTTCTCAAGACAAAACGATTTTAGAAGATGCAATCACTGCCCTTCTTCTTGGTAAAAATATATTATTAAAAGGTCCAACCGGAAGTGGTAAAACGGTTTTAGCTGAAACTCTTTCAAAATTGCTTTATCAACCGATGCATAGCATAAACTGTTCAGTCGATTTAGATTTAGAAGGTATTGTTGGATACAACACAATCGCCTCTAATACGAACGGATCTGAAGTAGTATTCATCGATGGACCTTTAATGAAAGCAATGAAAAAAGGTCATATTTTATATATCGATGAAATTAACATGGCTAAACCAGAAACATTACCATTACTACATGGTGCACTTGATTATCGAAAAATGATTACAAATCCATTTACTCAAGAAGTAGTAAAAGGTAACGAAAACTTTAGAGTAATCGCCGCAATAAACGAAGGATATGTAGGAACAAGTGAATTAAATGAAGCTTTAAAAAATCGCTTCATTATTATAGATGTTCCATATATTAACGGGGAATCATTACTTCAGTTATTAAAAGATGAATCTGAGCTAAAAGATGAAGAACTACTGAAGAAATTCACAAGCTTTTCAAGTGATTTAATTCCATTAGCAAGTGAAGGCAGAATTAGTGAAGATGCAGCAAGTATTCGTGGTGTTCTTGATGCATGTGATTTATCTGTTCATATACCAGTACTACGAGCAATTGAACGCACAATTATCGCTAAGTTAAGTGATGACATTGAACGTGAGACTGTTAGAGAACTAGCTGAAAGTTATTTTCTTTCTTGAAATGAGTGATGATTAACATATGAAACAAATCATTTTTAACAATAAAAAAATCGACGCTTCCACTTTTCTTCAAATGGAAAATTTATCGATTTCTCTTTCAAAAGATCGTAATTCATTTTTAGAATTTGATTTTCAGGCGTATTACGACGATGAAGAACAAAAATTTACTGTAAGTCATTTTTGGGATACACAAGAGCATAATACACAGTTACAAGGTTTGAAATCAGATGTGTACTTAAAAGCTTTAGGTAATAAACATTACTCAGATTTTAGAGAATTCAAAGAAACACTAAAGGAATTACAAGAAACTCATTTAAAAAGTTTTTTCACACAATTGTTTGTCCTTCTTGAGGATATCCGACTTGAAGAGTTAATTATTCATCAAAGACCAGGTACAAGACAATTATTTTTAACAAGAAAAAAAATATATAGACATTATTTTCAATCACAATTCAAAGCAAATGAAATGCGTAATTTCCAATTAGATCAATTGTTTTGTTTAATTTATCTTTCACTTACTTCTACTCAATTAACTTATCAAACGAATGAACAACTCGAGGATATTCTACCCATCCTCTTCCAAGCGTTTGAAGCTAAAAAAACAAGTGATATTTCTTCTATTGTATTTAGAGTGCAACAGAGACTACTCTCACTGTATAAGGAAGATATGATTCACACATATTTTGGCTATTTACCGTTAAATAAAATTAACGAATTAGCCTCATGTAATAGTAAGGTAAAAGAGCTTCAAAATGATGACCAGCAAGAGGGTCTTGATGAAAGAAATAGCGAAGATGAAAGATTATCAACCTGGCATAGAGAAAGTAAAAATAACGAAACAGATGATAATTTTTTACGATTTGAAGTTGAAAGTGGTACAAAAACTTCTATTAAAGCAAACTTTGCACGAGAAGAAGAGGCCAGCGATCAGGCAATTGCAAATGCATTTGGTTCCTCCAAGCAAGGAGAGAATAAAAAATCAAAACAAACTGATTCATACGAAGCTTCGAATTCATCCTCTTCTCAGCAAAATCCTTTTGGGAAATATAATAGTAATGTTTCTATTATATATAAAGAAGCAACTGGGCAAACAGTTACTGAGAAGAAACAGTATTCTACATTGTCTTCAATGGTATCTAAAGATGTTAAAGATCTAAGAAAAACGATTGAAAAATCATTAGAAAATAAACAAAATGCACCTACAGATAAATACTATGGTAGGTTAAACAAAAAATGGATTCGACTTTTCACTGAAGAAAATCCTAAAATGTTTTATAAAAAACAAACTGAATCGAAAGAATTAGATGCTGTTTTTTACTTGTTAGTTGATTGCTCTGGATCGATGTTTAATAAAATGGATGAAGTAAAGAAAAGCGTCATTTTATTCCATGAAACATTAAAACAATTAAAAATCTCTCATAGCATTAGTGGCTTTTGGGAGGATGCTTCAAATGCTACAAAAGAAAACAAACCTAATATTTTACATCAAGTCATTCCGTTTTCAAGCTCTTTATCACCTTCTGTAGGACCAAATATCATGCAGCTCCAAGAAGAAGAGGACAATCGTGACGGCTTAATGATTCGAATTGTTTCAGAAGAACTCGCTAAACGTTCGGAAAAGCATAAATTTTTGCTCGTATTTACAGATGGCGAACCTTCAGCATTAGATTATTTCCAAGATGGGATTATCGATACGCATGAAGCAGTTAAACAAGCTAGAAAACTTGGAATTGAAGTAATTGGTACTTTCATTGAGGAAGAAGAACATCAAGAAGAAACTTCACAATTAATGAAAAATATTTATCAGCACCATTACTTAATCGCTTCAAACGCAGAAGATTTAAGACTACAATTAAAACCAATGTTAAAAAAATTATTATTAAGAAGCATAGAGTAAGATAGTTGTCCATAAAATGAAAAGAAATAGGCTGGAGCAAACAAAGCTCTAATAACTTGATGATCAGACTGATTCCAGGCGCTTGTCTTTCAAGTCACGAAGGCTGATGGGGAGCAGATTTCCCATAGACGGTAATGACAGACCAAGTAACGAAGAAAGCTAGTGCTTGTCAACTGCCTGATCAGCTTACTAGTAGCCTATTTCTTTTTATTTTATAAGGAGTTAGAATATTTTGTCGAACGGATTTACATAACGATATCGTATTTCCTATTGATTTTTAAAATTAAACGGAGTACGATAAATTTTGACGACTTAGAGAGATGCATATTTAAAAGAAAAGCTAGTGAATGACCGCTAGTTTGTTTTGTATTTAAGGGGGATTAGGACTATGCCTACTTCAATTAAAGCAACATTTTCACGTGTACGATTCGTATTACTGGTTGCGTTAGTAGTTTGGCTAAAAACGTATATTGTTACTCTGTTTGGATTCGATTTAAAAATTGATACAGTCTTTCAAAATGTAATATTATTTATTAGCCCTTTGGCATCCTCATTATTCCTTGTAGGGATCGCACTTTTTTTCAAAGGGAAAAAACGGAATACGATCGCGCTTTTGATTAATTTCATTTTAACCTTGCTATTATGTGGAAACGTTTTATTTTACGGATTCTTTAACGACTTTATAACATTACCAGTACTATTCCAAACTAGTAATATGGGTGATTTAGGATCAAGTGTAAAAGAACTAGCAAACTTTAAAATTCTATTTATGTTTATTGATATTCTTATCCTATATTTAATCTCAAAGAAATTTCCTAAATTTTCAAACACTGGTCGAGTACCTTCATTTATGAAGTCAACTTACTATTTAATTACGATTGCAATTGCAGTTTTAAACTTAGGTTTAGCTGAAATGGAAAGACCTGAATTACTTACTCGTTCGTTTGATCGTGAAATGCTTGTAAAAAATCTTGGATTATATGTTTACCAAGGTTATGATTTATCACTCCAAACAAAGACTTCAACACAAAAGGCCTTTGCGGATAGCAGTAAATTAACTGAAATTGAAAACTATGTAAATAGTAACGGTGTAAAAGCAAATGCAAAGCTTTTCGGTAAATATAAAGGTAAAAATGTTATTGTTATTTCTTTAGAATCAATGCAAAATTTCACAATTGGCGCAAAGGTTAATGGTAAAGAAATAACTCCATTTTTAAATAAATACATTAAAGAAAGTTATTACTTTGACCACTTCTATCACCAAACAGGTCAAGGTAAAACATCTGATGCTGAGTTCATTATTGATAACTCTTTATATCCGTTAGACCGTGGTGCTGTTTATTTTACACATGCAAATAATGAATATATGGCTACACCTGAAATTTTAAAAGATCACGGATATTATTCAGCTGTTTTCCATGCAAATAATAAAAGCTTTTGGAATCGAAATGTAATGTACCCTTCTTTAGGTTACGATCGCTACTTTAATGAAGTAGATTATAATATTACCGACGAAAACTCAGTAAACTGGGGATTAAAGGATGAAGATTTCTTTAAACAATCGCTTCCTCTTTTATCGCAAGTGAAACAACCGTTTTATACTAGATTCTTAACTTTATCAAACCACTATCCTTTCGTACTTGATCCCGGGGATCAATACATTGATCAATATAATTCTGGTGACGAGACACTTGATCGTTATGTAACGACAGTACGATATATGGATGAATCAATTAAACACTTTATTGAAGGTTTGAAAAAATCAGGTCTATATGATAATACAATTCTTGTTATGTATGGTGATCATTATGGAATTTCTGAAAACCACAATCGTGCAATGGCTCAGTTCTTAGGTAAAGACGAAATTACTCCATATGACCATATGGATTTACAACGTACGCCACTTATTATTCATTTACCTAAGCAAAAACAAGGTCAAACAATCTCGAAGGTTGCTGGTCAAATTGATGTAAAACCTACGATTCTTCATCTGTTAGGCGTTGATACAAAAACAGATATTGAATTTGGTAAAGATTTATTTAGCCCAGATTATTCGGAATTTATTGTTTTCCGTGATGGAAGCTTCGTTACAAGTAAATATTATTACGTAGCTGGCTCAAATGAATTTTATAATCGATTAACTGCTGAAAAAGAAGAAGTTCCTGATCAAGAAGCGAAACTATTAATTGATAAAGCAAAAAAAGAACTAACACTTTCAGATAATATTGTTTACGGTGATTTATTCCGTTTCTACAGTGGCAACAAGCATAAAACAGGTACAATGCAAACAATAACTGAACCAAATAAGTAGAAGGTACTTCAAAAGAACCTACAGTCAAGTATATAATTTTTTAGTTTTTTACACCGAGAGATGCTTTTACAAGCATCTCTTTTTGTTATAATATGTTATTTATACATAGTTTTTTAATTAAAATATAGAAGGAGGATATTAATTGTATAAAAACTCTAAGTTATTATTTTGGACGATCGAACTACTATTATTATTCTTAGTATTATTCGTTGGAACAAAAATATCATTCTTATTTCAACCAATTGTCATTTTAATTAGTACTTTATTCGCGCCAATACTTGTCTCAATCTTTCTATATTTCCTATTTGCACCAATAGTTGATTTTTTAGAGCGAAAAAAAGTGCCTCGCTCAATAGGCATTCTTCTTCTCTATCTCGGATTAATCTTAATTGCTGTAGTATCTATCATTAATGTATTCCCAACCTTAACTGAACAATTTAAAGATTTAGTAAATAATATGCCAACAATTGTAAATGAAGCAACAAATAAGATTGGCCTATTAGAGAAGTGGTTAGGAAGTCAAAACTACGTTGAAATTAAAGATTTAGAAAAGAAAGTTGCAGACTATGCTCTAGTATTTATCGGTGGCATAACTGGTGGAATTGGTGCGTTTTTCAATATTTTAAGTAATGTAACGTTAATCATATTAACGGTTCCATTTATACTGTTCTATATGTTTAAAGATGGTCATAAGTTTCCAGCTGCGATGTCTCGTTTTTTACCACAAAGCTTAAGGAATGAAGCGATTCATATTGCAAATGAAACTAGCGAAACATTGGCTTCTTACATTCAAGGTCAAACGATTGTTTGTATTTTTGTTGGAATTGGAACATTTATTGGATATAGTATTATCGGAATACCGAATGCCTTAATTTTAGCGTTAGTAGCTGCTATTACAAATATTATCCCTTACTTTGGACCGTTTATCGGTGGAGCTCCTGCGGTGATCGTTGCGGCACTAATTTCTCCAAAATTAGCGTTATTTGTTGTACTAATCATTGTAATCGTTCAACAAATCGATTCAAACTTAATCTCACCTTATATCATGGGGAAAAAATTAAATATTCATCCTTTAACGATTATTCTATTATTATTATTCGCTGGTAACTTTGCTGGTGTACTTGGTATGGTTTTAGCTGTACCAACCTATGCAATTTGTAAAGTAGTGATTGTTAATATAGCTAGGATCATCAATTTAAGGAAAAAATCAAAATTCGCAGATAAGATTATTGATGACGACATTGAAACAAATATCGAAATAAACATTAACAACGATAACGACCAAAAAGAATAAAAAGGAGCAAGAATAATGAAGTTGGAGTGATATGCACTCTTAATACTTCAGTTATTCCTGCTCTTTTTTTACAACTTAAACGTCTCTCTTCCCTGTTCTCTATTTAAGAGCCATTCTTTCCTCCACAGTCCACCAGCATAGCCAGTTAACTTACCATTTGACCCAATAATGCGATGGCATGGAACAATTATACTTAATGGATTTCTTGCATTTGCATTTGCAACAGCTCTTACTGCTTTTGGGTTCCCTATACGACTAGCAATATCTGCATATGAAGCAGTTTCACCATATTTAATTTTAACTAATTCCCTCCACACACTTTCTTGAAAAGGAGTGCCTTTTGCAATCGATTGAATACTAAATTCCTTCCTAGATCCACTGAAATATTCAATCAATTCATTTCCTGCATCCTTCAAAGAAGGTGGTACTATTTTTTGAATTTCGTCATTCTCTTCTTTGACAAAATCAATGTATGCTACCCCTTTTTCATTTCCAACGATCCTTAATGTACCTAACGGAGTGTCTATATAAGCTGTATCTAATTGGGTCATTAATCATTCTCCTATGTATTAAATTAGATTATTTATCTTTTGGAAAGTACTCCATTGCTTCAATACATTGATTATAACCGTTCCGCTGATAAAAATTAACTCCTTGCTCGCTTGGCCAAACTATAACAAATTCAAACTTCATTTCGCTTACCCATTTATTAACTTTGGAGATTAATTTTCCTCCAATCCCCTTCCCACGATACTCCTTTAATGTATACACATTCGTCATATAAGCAAAAGGATTAGTCACTCTACCAGGCCGGGGTACTTTTTGAATAAGTTCAATATACATATGGGAAACAATTGTACCTTCTATTTCAGCAACCCATATATACCATTGTCTACCGTTCATTGCATTTAGTAAAAAATCATGACATTCACTGTAAAAGTCATTGTATTCACTCTCTTTTATTCTTCCCGTCTCGAAATCTTCTAAAGTAAAGTCCCATCTCATCTTAATTAACTGATCAATATCTTTTATTTCTGCTAATCTATAATTCATTATATCCCCCCTTAATCCGCGGTACCTAAAACATCAGTATTAGGTGGAATATAACCCATCTGGCGAGCCATCGAGACAATTTGTCCTTTATGATGATATTCATGTGTGATCGTATGTACTAGCAATTTCATCGGTGTGATCGATATTTCTTCATTATGATCTCTCCATGGAATCTTTCTAACAATTGGTTTATTCAAATGTTCAGCTGTCATATCCAATAATTCACTCACGAATAAATCAGCTTCTTCAAATCTTGATTTAATATCATTGAGATTAAGATTTACAACGTTTTCCTTTGGTGTAATTGGCTTTTTCGTTTTCAATAATATAAAAGATCCAATCCATGCAATATAACATTCAGCCATATGTAGTAGCGTTTCTCGAACACTTTGAAAACCAAACCCGTCTAATTTACGAGTAAAATCCTCTGGCTTTAATTCACCACAAAAATTTAACAATGCTTCACGATTTTCTTTTACCCATTGATATTCCTTCAAATTCACTGCAACCACCCCTTACAATTTCGATTAATTAAGCTATTCTACCAAGTGGTAAAAATCACCTTTAAGCTAAAAAAATAAAAGGTCTGTATATACCTACAGACCTTGTTGTGTTTATACAAATAACTTTAAACTTACTTGAACAATTAATAAAACAGAAACTGAAATTAATAGAATTCTAGCTAGCTTCATTGGAACAAATTTTGCAAATCTTAACCCAACTTGATTACCAACAATTGAAGCAGCAGCCATCGTCACAGCAATTTTCCATTGGAAGTGACCTGTCATATAAAATATGATAAATGCGGATAAACAACTACCAAAATTCAATACTCTAGCCAACTGAACTGCATTAACATATGTAAACCCTTTTTTAATAAAATACAAGATTGCAAATGTAGAAGAACCCGGACCGAAGCCCCCATCATAAACACCAATGCCAGTTAAAATGCCCCTATCTAGAAATGTTTGCTTTTCAACACCGCTTTTATTCGTTGTTTCATAGTTCCACTTTTTACTTGCAAAAGTTAACCATAATGAACCAGTTAATAAAACTAATGCCACGATATTCATTACATGTTCATCTAACATACTCGTTACAAATGCACCAATACCCCCACCAATAAACGAAACGAATATAAATTGAAAAATGACTGAGGCCTTAAAATCTTTCTTTTTAATTGTATAAAGGATACTACTAAACGACCCCAAACCTGAGGCAAACTTATTTGTAGCAATACCAGTTTGAATAGGAATACCAAGAAAAATCATCATCGGGAGTGTAATTAATCCTCCACCACCTGCTAATGTTCCAACTACTGCAGCGCCAATTCCTAAAATAAAAAGTAATAATAATGAGTCCATTTTCCTATCTCCCTTTTTTGCGTCTATCCTTACTATACACATAATATTCAAAAAAAGGGAAACTAAAGACCTCATTATATGTGAATGATTTATGTATAGCAGGACAAAGGCGAGAAATTAAAAGAGGGTTGGGACTTTATCACTAAAGTGAGGAATGTGATGAAATGTTAAATTTAATTTAAGAAAGCACTGCAAATAAGTGTGAGTGGACTGTATAAAAGAGGACTAACTGTGTTATTGAATGGAGTATTGATGTAAATTAACGTCGAACTGAAATTAAATGTAGAAAATCGAAAATAAGTTAGAAAAATATCTATAGTGGTACAGGTATTAAAACGTAATTAGTAGGTTGAAGTAGCCAATTTTAACTGGAATAATAGCTAAATCGTTCAAAGTATTCTCTAATCGAAGAAAAAACGAAAAAATTTGCTAGTTTACTATAAAGAGTTGCAGTAAAACCCCTTACAAATGAATAGTACTGACGAGTTACCACATCAACATAAAAAGGGCTTGTCCATATGTCAGGTTAGCCAGACTTATGGACAGCCCTCTAGTTAAAAAATACTCAAGTTATATCGGGAAGCTAGTAACTCTAATAATTTTATACCGGCTATACTATTTCCTTTTTCATCAAGTGACGGTCCATAAACACCAATTCCAAATCGGCGAGGTACCGCACCCATAACACCGCCAGAAACACCACTTTTAGCAGGAATTCCAACTTTAATTGCAAACTCACCAGATGCATTATACATTCCACATGTAACCATAAAAGTGTTACAAATCTTTGCAATTTTTTCAGGTATAAGCTGCGTTTTAGAAATAGGATCCCATCCATCAAGCGCAAAAATAAGTCCGATTCTCGCCATTTCTAAACAGTTAACTTCAATTGAACATTGTTTAGTATATAAATCTAGTAACAATTCGACATCCTCAGTAATAATTCCATACTCTTTCATAAAGTAACAAAGGGATCTATTCAAGTGCGCTGTTTCAAATTCAGATGCAGCAACTTCTTTCGAATAAGATAGATCTTTATTATCTGTTAAAATCCTCATAAAGTTTAAAAGTCGTTGAAAGCGATCTTTTATACTATGACCTTTAATCATACTTGTAACAGCCAAGGCTCCCGCATTAATCATTGGGTTTAACGGCTTTCCAGCAGATCTAACCTCTAATTTTGCAATTGAGTTAAACGGATCACCTGTAGGCTCCATCCCTACTCGCTCAAATACAAAATCTTCTCCACGATCCATTAAAACTAAAGCGAGCGAAATTACCTTCGAAATACTTTGCAAAGTAAAACGAATGCTCGTATTTCCAGCCTCAAAATGTCTTCCATCAGGCAAAAACACAGCCAACGATAAATCCTTTTTATTTGCCTTTGCAAGAGCAGGAATATAATTGGCTACTTTTCCATACGGAATAAACTCTTTTGCCTCTTCAATAAGGGCTTTCAATTCCTCTAAATTGTGTACTTCTTTTTCCTCTCGATATCCATTCTGCGTCATAATATCACCTGTTTATTTAATTTTTAAGGGAAAAGACCTTCCCAAAATCACTTTATAAGATTATTCCTACAACTATTAACTACCTACACTTCACGTTTTTCTTATCTACTTCTTCTACTAGATCTGCCGTCATTTCTTGATTTCCCTGCACTTCTTGATCTTCCAACATTTTCTGTTCTTTCGCCTCTCCTAGAATTCCCCGCATTTCCCGTTCTTTCCGCTCTACCTGCAGTTCCTGTTCTTTCTGCTCTGCCCGCATTTCCCGTTCTTTCCGTTCTACCTGCATTTCCTGTTCTTTCTGCTCTGCCTGCATTTCCTGTTCTTGCCGCTCTGCCTGCATTTCCCGTTCTTTCCGCTCTACCTGCAGTTCCCGTTCTTTCCGCTCTGCCTGCATTTCCTGTTCTTTCTGCTCTGCCCGCATTTCCCGTTCTTTCCGTTCTACCTGCATTTCCTGTTCTTTCTGCTCTGCCTGCATTTCCCGTTCTTTCCGCTCTGCCTGCATTTCCCGTTCTTTCCGTTCTGCCTGCATTTCCTGTTCTTTCTGCTCTGCCTGCATTTCCTGTTCTTTCTGCTCTGCTTGCATTTCTCGATCTTTCTGTTCTGCCTGCATTTCTCGATTTTTCTGTTCTGCCTGCATTTCTCGATCTTTCGGTTCTGCTGGCATTTTCTGTTCGATCCGCTCTGCCTGAGCTTTCGCCTCTTTCCATTTCTATTCTCTTAATTGAAAGATTAAGTTCTTTTTCAATTACTCTCATATCTTGAAAATCTTTTGGAGTAGCAAATGTTATCGCAATACCAGTATCTCCCGCACGTCCTGTTCTTCCAATTCGATGTACATAGCTTTCTGTATCCAACGGTATATCATAGTTGAATACGTGAGTAACACCTTCGACATCTATTCCTCTAGCTGCTACATCTGTTGCTACGAGATATTGTATTTTAGCTTCGCGGAACAATTTCATAACTTTCTCGCGCTTGCCTTGGGTTAAATCTCCGTGTAGTTCTTCAGATAAAAGACCTTTTCCTTTTAGCTGTTCATTTAATTTATTAGCTCTTCTTTTTGTTCTGCAAAAAATGATTGCTAGAAACGGCTCTGCCTCTTTGATTTGGTTCAATAAGGCATTAAATTTTCCGCGATCTGTTGTTTCAATAATTAATTGTTCAATTTCGTCTAATGTAATTCTTTTAGCTTTTACTTTAATAATTTCTGGTTTTTTCATGTAACGCTTTGCAAGTGATTGGATTTGATCTGGCATTGTAGCAGAAAATAATAAGGTTTGTCTCGATACAGGAGTTTGATTGATAATATCTTCTACCTCGTGTAAAAATCCAATATGTAACATTTGATCTGCTTCATCTAGCACTAGAAAATCAACTTTATCTAATTTTATTGTTCCTCGTCTTAGATGGTCTAAAAGTCTACCAGGTGTTGCAATGATTAAATGTGCACCACTTTTCAGTTTACGAGCTTGTTGTTCAACATCTTGTCCGCCGTATACAGCAAGTACTCCAAAATCTTCACTAACAATCCTTTTAGCCTCAGCAGTAATTTGAAGGGCCAACTCCCTAGTTGGAGCAACGACTAATGCTTGTGTATGTGGTAATTCTAAATTAATTTTTTCAAGGATTGGAAATAGAAATGCAAATGTTTTACCAGTTCCTGTTTGTGCCTGCCCTATTAAATCTTTACCTTCAAATACGATTGGAATTGCCTTCTCTTGAATCGGTGTAGGCTCTGTTATCCCTAATTCAGTTAAATATTCAATTAATTCCTCACTTAAACCTAAACTAGAAAATTTATTCATTATATTTACCTTACTTTCTATTTTCTATCATTATAAATAATAATGGTTGTTTCATATATTTGTTCAAAAAGTGACTTATTCATTGTATCACATCGTTTATTAATCTTTTAAAATTATTCTTATATAACTGTATATGTATAATTGATTAGATTCTTCTGCATCAAGTTATTTTTGACAATTCCTTGGTAAAATAATCAAGGGTTACTGAAAATTAGGATATTGGAAAAAATAAGGGAATTTATATAGGTTTCAAAAAAGTTGATTTCTACTACATGGTGCCCTTTTTCCATGGGGCTATAAGGAATTTTGCTTAAGAGATCCAGACGGTTCCATATGGGCATTTGTCAAAAAAATCATAAATAAAGGAACAAAATCCACAGGATAAATTCATTTTCCATGTGGATTTTGTTGATATTACTTTGAAATATTCACTTCTTTTTTTAGAAGTCTTCCTTGCTTTTTATACATAGAAAACGTCGACCAATTTGCAATGAATACACCAGATAAAATGAGTATGCCACCAATCGCCATAATTGGTTTGATCGGTTCGTCCATTACAAAATAACCTAAGACGCTTGCAATTAATGGTGATACATAAAGCCAAGTTGAGGGGAAGACCGGGTTCGTTTTAGATAATAACCAGCTGTATAATCCATGCCCCCCTATTGAACCTATAAATACAAGATACAATATTGGCCACACAGCGTCCCAAGAACTTAAAATCTCAATTTTCGGCTTTTCAAATAAAAACGAAACTAATAGTAGAAATATTCCCCCATATAACATTTGAAAAGCATTGATTAAAAATGGCGAAACAGCACTGTATTCTGTTAATATTTCTTTTGAGGAAATCGATCCAAATCCGTAAAAAGCTTCTCCTAATAATACTGCGATACAAGCAGCAACCCATAAGTAAGAGACATGCTGACTGATCCCAGGTAAACACACAAAAATTACACCTGCAAAAGCCATTAATAACGCTATTAGTTGTTTACGCTCAATTGCCTTATTAGTTCTCCTTAATTGGAAAAGTAAGATCATCATTGGACCAGTTGCAGACAAAACTGCGGCTAATCCTGATGTTATATACTGCTCCGCCCAGTATAATGTTGAAAATGTCATAAAAGTTAAGCAGAATCCAATATACATTATTCGTTTTGAAAAAATAAATTTCTTCATCTTTACCCCTTTAAGAAGGAAATAGAAAATGACAATCAGTCCCGCTAATGTAAATCGAATACCTGCTGAAAATAAAGGCGAAACTCCCGACTCGATTCCAAATTTTATTGCTAGAAAAGTTGTACCGAAAATCATGCAAATAAAAATATAATTAATAATGATCATTTCATCACCCCTTTAATAAAAGTATTATATTAAATTCGGAGTATAACAGTATAATAGAGCATATAACAGTTAGCTCTTTTTCAATTGACGATTGATCTTTTTTTAATTAATTTATAACTAAAAACCAGTGGTGAGTATATGAAAATCCAAATCCATAAAAAATCAACAGTTCCAATTTATCTCCAAGTAAGCACTCAAATTGCAGGTAGCATTCAAAGTGGTCTACTTTTCCCTAACGAAAAATTACCATCTTTACGGATTTTAGCAGAGGAACTATCTATAAGCGTTTTAACTGTTAGAAAGGCTTATAAATGGTTAGAAACAAACGGCTATGTCACAGTTGAGCCAGGTAAAGGAGTATTTATTAGTAAGAAAGTAAAAAAAACAGCACAGGTTGATCCAAGTAATAACTGGCAACAGACTTTAGGAATCAATATAGTAAGATCTCAATATTTAATAAATAGAGAACCGTTAAAGTATGATTTTTCAAAGGCAGTTGTGTATCCACGTCTGCTTCCAAATAAATTTTTAGCGGATGAAATGCAAAAACTATTAAGAGATGATGCGTCAATCTTAACGACCTACGGACCGGTTCAAGGAGATATTGAATTAAGATCTGAAATTATTAAACATTTATATGAATTTCAAAAAATACGTTCTAAAGCTGAAAATCTAATTATTACAAGTGGGGTTCAACAAGGAATTGACTTAGTAGCACAAGCGCTATTAAAACCTGGGGATTCAATAATAGTCGAAAGTCCGTGCTATGGTGGTGCACTTGATATTTTTATAAATAAGGGGATTCATATTATACCTGTGGAGATGGATGAAGAGGGAATTCGATCAGACTTAATTGAAGATATGTGTATTAAATTCACACCAAAATTACTTTATGTTAACCCTACCTTTCAAAACCCAACTGGAATCTCAATGAGTAATGGTCGTAGAAAAGAACTAATTGAACTAGCACAACAGTATCAATTTTTTATTCTTGAAGACGATTCATTTAGTGATATTTTTTTTGAAAAAGCATTTCAATATTACCCAATTAAGTATTATGATCAATCAGACCACGTCATCTACATTAAAGGATTTAGTAAAACATTAGCACCCGGAGTTAGAATTGCTGCAATGCTAGCAAATGGACCGATTCTAGAATGGCTACTTGCGGTAAAAGCTTCAATGGACGTGGGTAGCCCTTTACTAACACAAAAAGCGATTTTACCCTTTCTACGAACCGACCGAATGCGAAGTCACGTTGAAAAACTACGAATCGCTCTACAAATTCGGCGTGATACAAGTGTTGAAATACTTTCATCACTTAATGATCAATTAAACTTTCGGATACCTGGTGGCGGCTTTAATTTGTGGCTTACATTTCATGAATCCAATCTAGATATTTTTAATTTTTTAAGAAAGGCTAATCATGAAAATATCTCATTCTTACCTGGTGTAGCATGTTATAACAACAATCCAAATACCACTTCATTTCGGATTAGTTACTCTTTAGTTAGCGAAAATGATTTAGCTGAGGGGTTAAAGAAACTACGCAATATCATTAAGCAAATAGAAAACTAGTGTAAAGAAAGGCTATTTAGAACAAGATGCAAAATTTCAAAAAAATAAACTTATTACCACTCATCATAACCATGCCTGCAATGATAATCGGAGTACTTGCTATGATTAATAGCCATGTATCACCTTCCATTTACGGTCAAAATATATTTATAGCTATTATAGGAGGACTCATCTCCTTTTTAATACTTTTTAGAGATCAAAAATCCACTATGAAAAAAACAAATATCATTGTCATTACGTGCATACTCATATTATTTTTACTTACCTTTTTGGACAAAGGATTACATGGTGTACACCGCTGGATCGCAATTGGACCATTAAGATTTCATATCGCTTTAGTTCTAGTTCCATTATTAATAATAGAACTAGCTAGTTTCATGAAAGCAAAACCATTTTGGGTTACTTTTAGTTTTACATTAATCTTTACAGTATTATTATTTTTTCAACCAGATGCATCACAATTAACAGCTTTTACAATCTCTTTTTCATTTTTATTACTAAATAGAAGTAAGAATAAAAGCGTTCAAATCCTCCTATTCATTGTTTTTATTCTATTAATTATCTTAAGCTGGTCTCACTTAGATCAACTTGCCCCAGTTTCATATGTTGAGGATATTTTAAGTTTAATAAAGGAAATGGGAACTGGATGGCTAATCCTAGCAGTAATTTCACTTTTAATTTTATTAATACCATTTTTCATATTTCCACCAAACAGTTCTAAACAATTATCATTCAGTCTAGGAATCTATTTTTCGATTAGTATTCTTTCAAGCTTTTTTGGAAACTTCCCGCTACCGATTATGGGTTATGGAACATCGCCTTTTATCGGTTACTTAATAGCTATTTCTTGGTATGTATATAATAAAAAATGAACCATTAAATAAAATGGTTCATTTTTATTTTCCTCACCAATGAGATGGTCTTTTAAGTGTTGATGGTATTCTAGTGTGATAATCTCCTTTTGCTGAGTTAATTTGAGCTTGAGTAAGATAAATACTTCCTGTTAGGTCCGCACCACTCAAATTAGCATCACGTAAGTCTGCACCGATTAGATCAGAACCTCTTAAATCGGCTCCCTTTAAATCTGCAGCAATTAGATAGGCTCCTCTTAAATTTGCTCCGATAAAATTCGCACCCTTTAAATTAGCACCAATTAAGTCTAAAGCTCTACCGGTAGCTTTTTGACGCTTCTTATTGTTGTTAAATTTTTTCAAAGCCACGGTTCTTGCTTGCTCACTAACACGTAAAAGTAAGGAGTTAACTTCTACACGGTGGGCTATGATATCTAAGTTTTTTATTAGTTTAGGTTCCATAAGTGTTAATTTTTCAGTCTCTTCTAATGCTATTTTTATTTCATTATGAATCTCACTTGCAGCACTTATCGTCAAACTTTCATTTAAATACCAAAGCATTTCATGCAGTTGCTTCATAATTGGAAATACATCATACATCAAATTAGCCAATTCTGGATTTTGTCGCCAATCTTTTCCATCAAAGGTTACTTGAGATACTTTTTGCCCCGCTCCAAAGCAATCAAAAACAGTACAGCCTTTGAAACCTAACTCTCTTAAATTCATGTGAACTCCGCAACGAAAGTCTGATTGTAAATTATGACAAGGTTTGCCTGCAATTTTATCATTGGCAAAATCAGCCGAGGCAGCAAAAGGTAATGCAACACAGCATAGTCCAAAGCAACTCTCACAGTCAGCTTTTAGATTTTTATAACGCTCGTTTACTAATCCTATATTTTCAATTTTACTAGCCACTCTTGAGCCTCCTTCCCACCTTGTATAAATGAATAATATTTTTTATCGTAACATCGTAATTTTTTTTGGTCAAACATAGAACTTACAGCTTAGTAAGTGCAAGATTCATTAGGCGCTTTTCTTTCTTTGACAATAAAAAAACAGATAATTATATAAAATTATCTGCTTTTAATGTAGCTTTATTTAATTGTTACATCTTTTAAATATGGAACAAAGTTAATCCATGTTTGACCTGGTGAAAGTTTTATTTCAGTTCCATCTAGTGTATACGGAATGATTCGACCATCTACATTCTTCCATTGTATATTCATATACTTTCCATCAACAATATAATATCCTTTTCCTCCGTGTTCAATATCAATTGAACGGCGACCATAACTATCAATAATTTTATGAGTCGCTTCGATCACTAAGATATTTTTTATTTGAAGCTCTTTCCCGTTCAAAGCATCCTTTGCTACAATTTCATTTTGAACTCTCTGAAATTGTTTAGTTGAATTCGAATACTTGTAGGTCACATTATTTCTTGCATCATGAGAGTATTTTATAAATACTTCACCAGCATTTTTCCAAGAGTGATCAAAAACTAAATCTTTATGGGTGAAATCTAACGGAGAAACTTTTTCTGAATAAGAGTAATGCCTTTGAGCAACACCTTTTTCAATACCCTCTTTCAAAATATAAGAATTGTGAGGTGCTTTTCTCGTTTTGTCTCTTTTAAATAACGTACCGTCGTAGATCAGTCCGTTTAATGCATCAATCATTCCTGAATCCATCATTTGTTTCGCTTTAGGACTATTTCCGTGACAAATAAATAATGCATGATACCCATTTGCCAGGTTGATGTAATAATCTCTCGCACTTCTTACAGGTCCTATTTTCTCAGGTATATTGCTTTGAAAAATGGCTAGAAATCTTGTAATATCTCCTTCTGCTAAAATTTCATACACAACATCAGCATTACTTAATCCACTTTGAGGTCTAGCTAAATAATAATTATTAACCATAACCGCAACAGGTCTTTGTTCACTAGCCTGACTTATTGGTAGTCCACTTAAAGGTGCATAAATCGTATCAATTTCTCCTTTATCAATTACATGTTCATTCGAAGGATTTTTCTCATTATTTTTAACTGTTTTTACAGACTTTTCACCATGCTTACATCCTACTAGAAGCATACTTATCACAATTATTGATAAAATTTTCTTATGCATTGGCTCCCTCACAATCTGTTTTTTCTTAAATTGTATTAAATAACTTTTAAAATAGAAAGAATTTGTTAGAATTTTTCAAAAATAAAACATTCAACTAATGATTGAGTATGTAGAAAAAATCTTCAAAATTTGATTTTCAGACTGATTGCAATCGTTTGACTTTGAGGACAAAGTCTTGTTAGGAGCGGTGTTACTCTAAACATAATAAGCACCACCGCAGACAGGCAAAGTAACGAAGAAAGTGAACGTTTGTCACCAATCTAAAAATTTAAGTTATTCAATTTATATGAACTTGTATTGTTAAATAATCAGCTTAAATTTGTTCTTATTTTATTTAATCTTAAATATTGTATAAAGATAAGAATGTAGAGGAGTTGAAGCTATATGATTGTAGTTCATTATATCGAGAAAAACGTTGAACTATTAAACCAACTACTCAAAAATGTCCCCTCTGAAGGAGATGCTATTTTTATTAAAGGTCGAAAAGGTAAAGTATTAAGTGTTAATCAAATAAATGATAAACATGTGCATGTAATTGTAGAACTAGAAGTTATTAAGAAAGTACAGGTTTTAGCAAAAGATGATAAAAAAAGAAGAAGATAAATTTCTAAACTTAATGGGAGATTATTCCCATTATTTTTTTTGAATTTTTTGCCCAGTTTAAGTTTCACAATTCATTTTTCCACATAAAACTATGAACTATACTGTCTAAATGGAATGTATTCTTTTTTCAAACTGCACTAAACATGATAAACTAGGAAAAGTTTCAGTAATCAAAGTAATAAGGAGTTTAATATGGAAATTAAGAATATGCATCATATCGCTATCATTTGTTCTAATTATGAATTGTCAAAGCATTTTTACATAAATTTATTAGGTTGTAAAGTAATTAAAGAAACCTATCGAGAGGAGCGCGACTCTTATAAGTTGGACTTAAGTATTGGAGAAAATGGACAAATAGAGCTATTTTCATTTCCAAATCCACCTAAGCGACATACAAATCCAGAAGCAGTTGGGTTACGCCATTTAGCCTTTACTGTAACTAATATAGAAGAAAGTATTCAATACTTAAAGCAAAATGCTGTCTTTGTAGAACCTATTCGAATTGATGAGTTAACTAATAAAAGATTTACATTCTTCCAAGATCCCGATGGCTTACCTTTAGAATTGTATGAAGAGTAGATATAAAAAAACAAAACCCAATCTAAATAAAAGATTGGGTTTTGTTCCCTTTTTCCTCGTTACTTAAAGAGAGACCTTTATTTTATCTGTTAAATTATATGTTTCACCATTAATTTCTAATGATACTGGTGGACCATATTCCTTTGTGACTATTATCGATTTTTTGGTTATTGTTATTTCAAGTCTTGCTCCTTGCCATAGGAAAGGAAAAATCATTTCATTCCAATTTGAAGGTAATTTTGGATCAATTTTTAAACGATTTATGTCCATGGAGATATTTGCAAAGCCAAAGATTGCTACTAGCCAATTTGCTCCCATAGGCGCAGCATGAATTCCATCATCTGATGATTTTGGATTCGGCCCTAAATCGATTAAACAGCCTTCTTGAAATAATTGGTAAGACTCTTCCCCGTAGTCACATCTTGCAGCAACAATTGCATGAATTGCTTTACTTGTTGGAGAATCATGAACAGTACGCTCTTCGTAGTATTCTAAATTCTTTTTAGCGATTTCCTTTGAAAACAAATCCGGAAAAAGATAGAGCAACATGACAACATCAGCTTGTTTTAACACTTGTAGTTCATAAAGTTCTTGTAGAGAATAATCCAATAGAATTTCTCTACTTGCAATGGATTGTCTATATTCTGTTAAGTCAATCTCAGATTTAGTTAAAAATGAATCATCTTGCGGAATGATATTTTCATCATTTTGGATTGGTAAATATAATCGTTTTAAAAAATCAGTACAATTTTGCTTTAATTGAGCATCAGGATCATTGTATTTCCCCATATAATTTAGCGCATTCTGCACATTATAAAAAGCCATGTAATTCGTATAAGCATTATTATCTACTTGAACTGTATATTCGTCTGGACCGATGACATTTTTAATGATTAAATCGCCATTTGTATCAGTTGCCCTACTCACCCAAAATCGAGCAGTTTCTTTGAGTAGTTCAAGTCCATCATTGGCCATAAAGCTTTCATCTAGCGTATTTTCATAATATTGTACGACAGCATATGCAATATCAGCTACAATATGTTCACTTGATTTTGCTAAATTTGAACTTCGAACGAGCTCGGGTGATTTATTATTCTCTGATCCTTTTTGTGTTTCTTCTTTTCCGGAAAAAGCACTTGCCCAAGGAAATAAAGTACCCTCATAACCTGATTGGTATGCATTTATTTTTGCTTCTTTAATATGATGATAGCGGTATCTAAGTAATCTTTTAGTAACATCTGGTTCAGTAAATAAGTAAAACGGTGCAATAAACATCTCCGTATCCCAAAATATTAAACCATTATTGCCTTCACCAGTTAATCCCCTTGCGCCTATACTCAATCGATCATCATGAGAAGGGGTCATTGCTTCAATGTGGTACAAAGAAAAATCTAGAGCTAACTGATCTGCTTGATCCTTTGAAGTAATGACCACTCTTTTTTGTTTCCAAAAATCCTGCCACTTGATTGTCGTACTATTTCTTAAATTATCATAACCCTCTGATAAATATTTCTGTACAGTATTAACACTAGCCGCAGAAGGTTCTCCTCGTAACATATCATTAGAAGTATAAACTGAGCTAATTTTTGAAAACTCAACAGTTCGATCAACTACTAGATCTTGTGTAATTGAGGCTAGAAGCTGATTATTTAATGTAAAATATGAAACTTCACTCTCATCAGGCGTTACACAGCATGTTGCGATAGCAATTTTATGTTTAGTCTCTGTAGTTTGATAAACACCATGCATAATTCGATTATCCATTATTCTTACTAATTCTTCTGTAAGTTCATTCTTTTGTTGACTGACACACTCTGCATTAATACCTGTTTTTATTTTAAGTTTGGCATTACAGTCTAATGCTGTGACAGTAATTTTTGAAGCAAGTAAATGTAAATCATCCTTTGAAACAAAACGCTGAAACAAAAAGTGGAATCGATTTCCATCTTTATTCTTCCAAATTACTTCTCTTACTAATTCGCCGGTCAGCATATTTAATTTTCGATCATAAAATGTAAATTGACCAGTTGAATTCGAAAAAATATCACCATTTATTTCAATTTCCATTCCAATTAGATCTGGAAGATTCACAATCTTTGTCGTTTGACTTGGAGATAACTGATTATAGATACCAGCTATATACATGCCCCTAGTTTGTCCTTCATAATCTTCTTCATGGCAAGATCTCAAACCTAAGTAACCATTACCTAATGCCATTAAGCTTGCATATTTATTAATTAATTGCTCGTCAAATTCTTTTTCAGTAATCATATTTACTTCATTCATATCGTTAAACTCTCACCTTTATAAAAATTCATATAGTAAAAGTTTGCAATAAATCTTCTTATTTTAAACTTGAAATTATAAAATAATAGCTGATTTGTTAAAAATAGCTTTAGCCTTATTAACCCAAAAAATCGTGTCACTATTTGCGACACGATTTTTTCTTACAATTCTTTATTAATTTTTTGTAAGCGTTAATTGCCAAGATACACCATATTTATCATTCACCCATACAAACTTTTCACTGAACGGATATGACTGTAAAGGCATTAATACTTCTCCATCTTGACTTAATTGTTTGTATGCATTTTCAATTTCTTCATTTGTTTCACAAGTCACATACAATGAAACAGCTGGCGTAAACGTAAACTTATGTTTAACAGTACTATCAATGCACATAAATTGTTGGCCATTTAATGTGAAAGTAGCATGTACTACTTTCCCTTCAAACTCACCCATATCTGCTCCATAACGCGTAATATTCACAACTTCTGAATTGTTAAATAGTGACATATAAAAATTCATTGCTTCTTCTGCTTGTCCTTCAAACATTAAAAACGTTGTAATTTTTTGCATTTAAGTCAGCTCCCTTTTTCTTTATTCATTGCTTAACAATTTTTGGTTTTAGAGTGATATCATTTCTTCGTTTAATTTGGTAAAAATACTTTGAAGATCCTCTTTAGAAATTGTTGAATATAAATCTCCAATGCTAATCTCGCAATAACAAACTTCCTCATTAACAGGTCTTAAATTACCAGTAATACCAATTTTTGTTTCTTCATGAATAGATTGAAGAATGATTTTAATCTTTTCGATCGGAGCATTAAAATGAACATGAAACATATTAGAAACAGGAATAGTTGGTACAGTATGGATTGCTTGGCAACTATTAAAAAATTTGGCTAACTCTACTGCATCTTCATAGTATTGTCCCATCTTATTTACTCTTTGATCAAAATAATAATTTGCACTTATTATGTAAGGATAAAGACTAATTAAATCTCCACCATGTCTTCTTTTCCAAACTTTTGATTCGGCGATAAAATCTCGATCACCAGCAAGAATTGCTCCCGCTACTCCTCCAATACCTTTATAAAAAGACAGATACACACTATCAAATAAGCTACATAATTCAGAAGCTGTCTTCTTATAATATGGGAGAATTTCCATTAATCTAGCACCATCTAAATGCAATTTAATTCCCTTTTCACGGCAGTATGAAGAAATTGATTCAAGTGTTTCGTATGATGGTAGTTGTCCACCAATTTCCCGTTGTGGTAATTCTAGTAATAAACAAGAGATTTCCTCATCCATTGCTAAAACATCCTCTAACTCAATAACACGACTTTTATCTGCTAGTAAAATAGGCTGTATATTATGTAGTTTTTTCAAACCATCTTCCTCGTGAATTTCTAAATGTGATAAAGGATGATAAGCAACTTTATTCATTCCTTTTTGATCACACCAAATTCTTAATGCGATTTGCTGAGCCATCGTACCGCTAGGAAAAAACACTGCAGATTCCTTACCTAAAAACTGTGCCATTTTTTCTTGAAAATCTTCAATAAAATTCCCTGTCCCATAAAGATCGCTTTCTTCACTACCATTGAAGACTTTTAGTGCATCCATTAGTACTTGAATAGTTCTAAACCCATTACCTGCTAATTGTTGTTTTGTATTTTTAAATGATTCTATAAAAGGATTCATATTATTCAAATTGAACTCTTCCTTCCGTCTATTAAATTATCCCACTTAAAAAATTCTATAAAAAGACCAATAATTCCTTGAATCATATTAATTTAGTAAGTTAATCGATAGACTAAAAATCTTTCATTTTGATTTTTCTTATAAGCATCTGCTAATAAAATTTCTTGTTTTAATTCAAAGGCAGTCTGGTTTTCCAAAAAATAAATATAATCATCTGAACTATAATATAAAATGATGTCAACATTTCTCTTAGCTTGCTCAACCGAAATTAAAATGTTATTGATAATATTCATAAAAATTTGGATTGAAAATGGATTAAAAAAATAGAAACAATTATCTAAGGGGTTAACTTGATAATCTTCAGCCAAGCAGCAATAAAATAGAATCTTGTCTTCATTCACCTTTGATTTCTTTATGTAATTCTTTTTATTTTCAACAGCCTCGTTATAATATTTTTCATTCATTTCAATCCCAACAACAGTTGCATTAAATAAGCTATTGAGATAGAAATTCAATCTTCCTTTACCGCACCCGAAATCAACTATTCGATCATTGCTTGAAAGTATGTATTGTTTAAATAATTGCTGCAAAGCGCTATAAGGCGTTGGTTCATATCGATGATAATGAAAGGATTCGTTAAATCCTTTTTGCTCTCCCTCTGTTTTTATATTCAGCAAATTATCATAATACTTATCGTCCATTTTTCCACGACCATTCGACCTAATATTTTGTATGTATCTTTATCATACCGTTTAAAAATGGCTCAGTCTAACCATATAAAAAGAAGCGTGTTATTTAAAACGCATTAATGTGTAGACAAAGTCCTCAAAATTTGATTTTCAGACTATTTAAACACGCTTCATCTTAAATTTCTTACCCGCTCCAATATATTGTAACAATGATAGATCTTCTTCAATAATCATCCCTATTACATTTACTTTCTCATCGATTGGTAGATTAGTAAGCATAATTTGTAGCTCACCACCCTATCTGCCATATAATTCATTATCAATTGTAATAGAGCCCATGTTTCTTATGATCGTATTTGCTGGTTTTAGACTTTTCTCACCAAAGCTACCGTATAATCTAGATTCCATTGATCGAATACAATCGCGTGCAGGATCTTCACGATTGGTGTGAATTTGCTCCACTGTGGAAAGTATATCTTCATCTTTTGAGAACGGTCTATATCTTAATTCAATAAATTCCTTTGTTTTTGAAAGAGCCTCCATCGTTTCTATTTTTATACTAACATCACCTACTAAAACTTTATCAATGTAACAGTTTTGAGTTAAGTCTAAATAAGCTAGGAGAGGATTAATCCCACGATGTTTTTCTAACGTTGGTAGTCCTTTAAAGAGTGGGCCTCTCAGCTCATCATTTCCAGGCATAAATGCCATTGTTGAAATTCCAAAGGTTTTTAACCATTTGTTTTTTTCGATTAAATAATTTGTAGCTAATCCGGTTTCTGGACGGGGATAAAAATTATGCCAAGCTTCTACATTTTTAGTTTGTAATCCGCATTTAAGCAATTCATCTAAAAATGCAGGCGTAAGTGTGCTAGCATTAAGTGCGATCTTCATTTTTTTAGAAAGGTCTGCTATTTGTTTTTCATTTAGTCCGTAATCTACTCGTAATCCAGTAACTCCCCAATTTTGTAATTCACATACGTTTGAGTAATCTAAGCCTAAGTGATTTAGTGACTTTGCTGAAATATCTGCCATAAGCTCCATTCCATTTTCCATGGCATCTTTACCAAGCAGTTGAAGAAGTGTTTTATAAGTTGAAGGGTCATCTTCTGGTATGTGTAATGATGTAAAGATAGAATGAAAGCCATTTTTTTTTGCTACTTCGATATATTTTTTATTGTTCTCAATATTTTTTTCAGATAAATAGATTGATATACCTAGCATAGTCTCATTCCTTCTTCCTACTAATAGATTTAGCTATTTGGTTATCATTTTAAACTTTCGAAATAGAAAGTCAATATAATGCATTAGATATACGAAATTACATTTCACATTAAAGGAAATATATTCTTATTTTGTTTAGAGGTTTCCTATTAATCTCTAAAAAAAAGAAAGACAACATTAAGTTGCCTTTCTTCTGTTCATTATTATTTATAAACTACGATTGATCCAACTGATTTGTCAGTAGATTGACCATTAACTCGAACTTTTAAACCGTAGTGTCCGATGTTACGACCAGCATCTGGTAAGAATGCATTATTGTAGTCTTTGCTATCATTAAATAAAGAGATGCTTTCCTGACTTGGAGATTTCAATACTTCCCCTGTTGGATATGAGATATTATAACCTGATGTCGGATTTAATCCGAATGCTGCATCCGCTACATGGAAACGAGAAGATGCTTCAGCGCCATAGTTCCATAATAAGTTTGTATCGTCGTGAGCATCTACAACACCTAAGAAACCATCACCTGGGTGAACACCTGTCCAGTTCTCTGTAAAGCTATCATCAACATACCATACTACTAAACCACCGTCATAGCTTAATAGAGAGTTTCCACGTTTAATGTGAGCTAAACCTTCGTCAGCACCTTTATGGTTACGCCATTCTAATAAGTAGTAATGATCTGCATATTTGTTTCCATCGAATTTTGAGAATCCTTTTAAAGTGAATGGTGAAGTTGCATTTTCAGCACCGTCATCAACAATTGTAGCACCATCTGCTACTACTTTAATATTATCTGCAAAGAATCCAATGTTTGAAGTACCCCAGTCAGTAGCAGAACGTAGGCGAAGCTGAATTTTTTGGCCTTTATATGCTGATAAATCAAAGCTTTGTGCTTCCCATCCATTTGATTTCCCAGTGAAACCAGGCATTGAATTTAAGATTGTTGGATATCCTTCAGCCACAACATCACTTCTAGTGTGAGTGTTTCCTAATGATTTCCAAGTTGCTCCATTGTCAGTTGAAACTTGAACAAATGCGAAATCCCATTGCTCTTCCATATCGTACCAAGCATCAAACGTTAATGTTGCAGAAGCTTTTCCTGTTAAGTCAACATTCGTTACCATGCTGTTATCCATTTCGTCTGCTTGTCCACCCCAATACTCATAAGTGCCAGCAGCCGGTTTATTGACTGGTAAAACTTTTTTCGGTAAATTCACTTGAATTGCTTGGTTGTTTTGGCCAAGTGGTGAATTTGCTTGATCTAATAAGAATTGAGTACCTTTTGTCGATACATCTTCCCAATTTACAACAGTTGGGTTAGTCCATTTTCCACCTAAAGTTGATTGAAAATATGATTTTGCCCATGGAGAGAAACCTGTTGGCTCTGTTCCAGGGATTTTCCCTGCCCAAGAACCAGCTGACATAATTGACCAATATTCAACGGCCTCACCAGCACCAGAGTAAATTGTATCATACTCATCAGGTAGCCCTAAATCATGACCATATTCGTGTGCAAATACTCCTGTTGCACCGTCTTCTGGCATCATTGTGTAGTCGTAAAAACCAGGTAAACCATTTCCAAGTCCATCTGGATCAACAAATTTAGCAGAACGGTGAGACCAAATTGCATTGTCTCCTTGTGCTCCACCGCCAGCCTCTTGGCCCATACCTGAGTGAATGATTTGAAGGTGATCAACTAAACCATCTGGCTCCCAATAGTTTCCATCTCCATCTAAATCATGTGGATCTTCTAAATCGTAATCTTGTAAAGGAACGCCTGCAGCTTTTGCAGCAGCATAAGCATCAATTACTAATTGTTTTGATCCACCTGGTGTTACGTTATCATGCCCAGTTTTAGAATCTTTTCCGTAAAATGCTGCTGTTCCTGGTACTTTTAACCAGCCATATGCTTGACCATCAACTGTATAAGTTCCACCAGATTGTTGTTCATAATATTGTTTTTGTGAAAGGAAAGTTTCTCCGTTTGGACCTTTCACACCATTTTTACCAAAAATCATATCTTCATAGTGTTGTGGAGTATAATCTGGGTACCAGTTGTCTGTTTCCTGCTTCTTAATATTGTTATGAGGAAGATCAGAAAACTCTACCATAAGCGTTAAAAGCTTACCTTTCTTTTGAATCCCCGGTGAAGCTGATTCCGAAACTGGATCTGGAGTGCCTTTTAATTGACCATTTTTCTTACCGTTTCCGTGTAATAGGCCATTAGTAAAGTCTTTAAATTCACCATGTTTAGCAGCTTCTGCTTTCTTTACTTTTCCAGCAATTGGATCTTTCTCTGTTACTAGATCCACTTGACCTTTAACCGCTAAATAATTTTGTAATGCAGCTTGTTTCTGAGCTTCAGATGCATTTGCAGAAACTACCCCACGTTTAACTAACGCAGCTAATAACTTTTCGTCATTTACTAATGATAGATCTAAAGTACTTTTTGAATGCTTAGCTAATGCACTATGTACTTTACTTAAGCTTTCAGATGATGCTGTTTTTAATGGAATTCCTGAAAATAAAGTTCCAGCAACCATTACTGATGCAAAACTAGTTACAACAAACTTGTTCAAAATAAGCCCCCCTTAATAATTTTCAAAGTACATTTTAATAATATTCTAAAAATTCTTATGATTATAGAGGGTTTTATTCATCAAATACTTACAAAATTCATAATATTTTTACAAAAAATTTACTTTTCTACATAAAAGCTCGTCGAATTTCGTCAATTTTTATAACTTGTTTTTTTTTAGCATCTATCTTTAGTCTTATATTAATCTTTTTATCTACTTTTTATATCTAGAACTTTTGAATGATTAAAATTGCATTAAAATAAAAAACAAAAAATAATACATGTAATTTTAACTATATAATATAAATTTCTATTTTCAAATTTTGACATTTTTTTCCTTACCAGTATAACAAAAAGAAGATAAGTAAAAATTTTTTTACCTATCTTCCTTGACTAGATTTAATTTATCTTCTAAGTTTGCCAGCTTCTTCACTATACTCATGAAGTTTACTAGATACTTTGTTACCGATTCGATTAAAGCATATGACATATAAAGAATCGATTATGTTTTGTTGAGCCATTTTAGAGGCAATACTTCCTATTCGATTATCTTGTTCCATGTCAGGTGTGCAAAGCTTGATATCAGCTTCCTTAAATAACGGAGATTTGCCAAGCTTTGTAATTGCAATGATCGTTGCTCCCTTTTTCTTAGCAAAACGAGCAAGCTCTAATACATCCTTTGTTTTTCCTGAATTAGAAACGGCAACAAAAATATCGCCTTCTTCCATATGACCTACTAAAGTGATTACCATATGAAAGTCTGGAGACATAATCGCATGGTAGCCAATTTTACCGAATTTATATGCTCCGTCCATAGCTGATACAGCTGAACCGCCTACTCCATAAAATATAATTTTCTTAGCTTTTACTATTTCTTCGGTTGCTTTATCTAATTCTCTTTTATCTAAAGTTGATACCGTTGCTTCAATAGCCGCTTTATTTACGTAAGTGACTTTATTAAATAAATCATACGGCGTGTCCTTCTTATCCATTACAGAAAAATCATTAATATTCATTTCAGCTACAGTCAAATCTCGAACTAATGCTATTTTAAAGGCTTTAAAACTACCGATACCTATTGTTTTACAAAATCTAACAACACTTGCTTCACTAGCTCCAGTATTGTTAGAAATATCTTTAGTCGTTAAGTTTGGTACTATTTCAGCATGATCCATTATATATACAGCGATTTTTTTTTCGGCTTGCGTAAATCGATCCATATAATTTTCAATTTTTGATAAGATTGTTAAATGTTTCATTTACTAAACACCTTTCTATAAAAAAACAAACAAAATACTATTATTCTCTATTATGAACCAAATGTTTAGAAAATCATATTAATAACCAAATTAATGTTAATTTTTAGTACTTTTTACATTTAAAAACCTACTAAAAATAAAAAAGTGTAGGAAAATTGCTTCCTACACTCAGTTTGTAGACAAAATACTTAAAGCTTGATTTTCAGACTGATTGAAAGCGCTTGTCTTTCGAGGCACGAAGCCTGGTGGTGGTGCGGAGTTACCTTAGACGGTAATGAGCACCGCAGACAGGCGAAGCAACGAAGAAAGCGAGCGGTTGTCAACAGTCTGAGTGTAGGAAAATTGCTTCCTACACTTTTTATCATTATTGCTGTACTGTAACTGTATGTGGTGTTACTGAAACTTTAAATCCATCTTTACTAGATACATCAGCAGATATGGTATACGTACCATTTGGAACATCTGCTTCTGGAGTCCAATTTAAGTGAATTTCATTTTTATCTTGAACGTCCATTGAATCAATTACATTACCATTTGAATCTTTAACATAAATTTTCCAATTTACATTGTTATTTGCAAATGCATTGATTCCTGCAGGTGTTTTTGCGTTTACATTTTTATTCGGAGACACACTGAAGTAGCTAACAAGCATTCCTTCGTTAATATAAGAAGGGTCTCCCCAAACCGTATAACTTTGGTTTAATGCATAATCTGCTCCTAATACTACAACACTCTTAGGTTCTTCCTTTACTAGAGTAGATGTTACACCTTGAGCTAATGGCTTATATTTGCCGTTATACCAAACGATCGCACCATTAAAGCCACTTCCAGCATCATCCGCTTTGAACGAGATTTCGTACTGTCCATTCTTAGGTGTTACTTTTATATCTGAAACAACAGGAGCAACTGAGTCAATATGTAATGGAAGTTTTACGATTTGTGGCTTCGCACCATCATAATCAAGTGTTGTTTTGATTACATAGTTATAAACGCCATCCTTCACTACTTGCCCATTTTGATCTTTTAAATCCCAACCATATCCAGTATTCATATAGTCTCTGAAAGACATAATGTTTTTTCGGAATTTCCACGGCTTACCAGTATATTCACTAAAATCACCTAAGTATTGAAGTAATTCACCTTTTTCGTTTTCTACGTACATTTCAGTTTTAGCTAAGTTACGTAGCACTGTAAATGATGGATATACTTCTTTCAATGGCGTATTAGGAGACATTACAATTCGATCCATATTAAAACTTCCTGTTCTTGGATCATAACCTAATGGGAATACCCCTTCTGCTCCTATTTCATCATTCCATAGAGTTGTATAGCCTAAGAATGCATCTTTCTCATATGCTGCTGGATCAATATTTTTTGGTTGATCCCATATGCCATAATACCCCATGTAAGGAACTGATAATGGTACTGCTGAATCGCTATTATTTCCAGAAGGAACTAAACGTACGTAACCTTCGACAAATGAACCATCTTTTAAGCTTGATGGAAGTTGAATCTGAACATCAAGATTTTTTTCTTGTCCTGGTTTAATTTTTAATGTCTTTCCTTCTGTACTTGTAACTGTTTCACCATTTACAGTTGCCGTAGCACCTTGTACACACTCACTTTTTAATGTTAAATATTCTTTTGAATCTAACTTTCCATCATTGTCTAGGTCAAATTCTTTTGTTTCTCTGCCATCTGTATATACATCTACATACACTTGATACTCTAAATCTTTTACATTTAGATTTTGAAGCGCTTCTGCATTTAATTTGAAGTGAATATTATTGTTAACTTCTTTAAGTGCAACTGCTCCTGCTTGCTCAAGTGGCGTTTTCTCTCTTGTCACAAGTACAGGCGTTTTAATTGCGTTTTGAATTTGCATTAGTCCAGAACCTTGTACACGAGGTGAATAGAGTACTTCATTATTTGTACTAGGATCCTGAATTAGTTTAGAAGTATTCATTAAAGCTATTTTTGCTTTTAACGCTGTACTCTCTGAATGTTTTAATCCTTTTTCATATAGTGATTGTAAAACTAATGCTGAACCACCAGCAACATGTGGAGATGCCATTGATGTACCACTCATAACCTCATAGCTATTACCTGGTATCGTTGAGTAAATATTACCTCCTGGTGCAGATATTTCAGGTTTAAAGTCTAATGTATGTGGTGCACCATATGAAGAAAAATAGGACATCTTATTTTTATCTGGGTTATCAACATATAGCCCTTTAGACGGTTTCATTTTTACAACATAACCGCTTTTTAACTTAGTAATTAATTCATTCCCTATCGCTTTACTTGTTGTAGCTGCCTGAACATTGAAATAAGGACTCAAATAAACTAATGGATAGTCGACATCTACATCAGCTGGAACAAGAATGATTGCTTTTGCGTTCTTTTTCTTCGCTTCAGATTGAATATAATTGTAAGTAGCATATCTATCCTTTGGTTTTGCTACAACAATCTTTCCTGTTAAGTCAGGAAGATTTTTGAAGTCAGCTGTTTTGCCTTCTCCAACATATACCATTTCATATGTTTCTAATGGTGATAATACTTTTGATAGGTTAAAGTTATATTGTGATTGGTCTTGGTATGGAAGCTGTATTCCATTTTCTTCTTTTAGTGTATTCATATGTATACTTGTATTTTCATATGAAGCAACCGATAATGCGAATGGACTTACACCAGGTTCTCCTACAGTACCAATATCAGGATTTTCAGCATATGGTTTTAAAGAAGATTGCAGCAAATTATTTCGTGTACTATAAGCAGAGTTTCCACCAGATACTACGACAAGCGTACCTTGCTCAGTCGCTTCACGGATCACTTTTTGAATCGGATCATCAACTTCACTAACAAATCCTGCATCAGTTCCTAAACTCATATTTATGACATCTGCTCCCATTTTTACCGCATGCTCAATTCCTGCAATAATGTCATCTTCATATGCCCCATTACCTGTATCAGAGAATACTTTTTCTGCTAGTAATTGTACGCCTGGAGCAATACCTTCTACCCCATCATTTGCATCATCACCGTTTGCACCAATTGTACCTGCTACGTGCATGCCATGTTCATTACCTGAACCATGTGGAATGACATCTGTATCATGATCTGCCCAGTCATATCCAGTTGGAACTTTGTCACTATACCAAACTTCTCCTACACTTGTTTCAGCTAGTTTACTTTTAATATTTTCTTGATTCCATTTTTCTTTTGCTTTTCCTTTTTCAGTGATTGTCATGTCTTTATGCGTATAATCAATACCAGTATCAACTACCGCTACTAACAATCCCTCACCTTGATATCCATAACTTTGCCAAACTTTTTGAGCTTGTACTAATTCTTTACTTGCTCCCATTGAAGGTTGGAACTTTCTTGCAATATGTACATTCGTTACGCCTGGTGTTTCTTGAATTTCTTTTAAGTTACGATATTCTGTCTCCATACTAAATCCATTAAAACCTTCATAAAAACGTTGATTAATTTTAGGTACGGATCTTTCCTTTGAAATCTTTGAGATGACTTGATCTTGCTTCTCTTTAAAACGTACTTTTTTAGTTTGAGTAGAATCATCCGAAGTTGTAGGCTGTTCAACCTCAACGATTACACGTACTTTTTCATTTGGTTTATAAGCCTGTGCATCTTTTAAATCTTTATAGCCAAATGGGTCTACAGCTTGCTCCCCAGTTTGTTTTTGTTCTTCAGCAAAAATCTTTTGGCCTTGCTTTGCAATCTCATCTAACCTTGGAGCTGGCACTTGATTTTCATTTGTTCCCTCAGCAAACCCAGTTGAAGTAAACAACATTGAAGCTAAAGTTGTCGTTGCAAGAACTTTGTAAGGAAAGCTTTTTCTCTTCTTCATTTCTAATCTCCTCTACAGTAAACTTTAATGTTCTTAATCTATTAAAATACAAATAGATTCAATCCAAACAGATCCAATGAATTGCTAAAACTTTACTAAGAAATTTGATACTATATTAAGTTTAAATACGTTGCTCGTATAATCATATTGGGTTATTCAACCGGACTTTTGGCTTATTCAATTTGGAGACAACTTAAAGAATTCAAATAGAAAAAAAGTGGAATTTGACATATTTAGTCGAGGATGTTCGAAAAAAATTATTAACTCGGGAAAATTGTATTAATTAGGTTGAGACAATTTAAGGTTATATTAGGTTGTATTAAATAAATGAAGCATTTTGCCATTTTCATCTGAGGTCTATTAATTTATGAATAGGTAAAAATATGCTATTAGCAGAAGTCAGAACAATCAGTTTTTACCATCTTTACGACAAACTTCTACTTATTTTCCACCCGAACATTTGCAGTGTTGGTTAGTTAGGCTTTTTTAGCTTATTAATGAAGTAGTTTACAAAAAAACACTTCAATTTGGGAAGTATCTTAATGGCATCTAACAAAATTTGATTGTTTTGATGTATTTATTGGTTATGTTTTGTTTTAAGTGGGGTTTAGCTATTTTAATTGCGATTCCTGCGTTTTTAATTGCCATTTCCCTTTTTTATTTGCGATTCCACGTTTTTAATTGCCATTTCCCTTTTTTATTTGCGTTTTCATGGCTTTAACCTCCACTATTATTTCACCCCACCTAAAAAATCAGATTTTTTTATACAATTCACAATTCTTAGTTTGTTAAATTACCTTTTTTTGGATAGAATGGGTTTGTAGGCTTTTAAAGTCTTAATACATAACATTAGGAGTGAAAAAAAATGCCAATCGATGTTTATTTAAATTTTAATGGTAATACACGTGAAGCAGTTGAATTCTATGCGGCTGTATTTAACACAGAAACACCAAAAATTATGACGTTTGGTGAAGCACCCCCAAATCCAGAATATCCACTACCTGAAGAAGCAAAAAATTTAGTTATGCACACTAGACTGAACATTAGCGGTAGTAATGTTATGTTCTCTGATACTTTCCCTGGCTTCCCTTTTAACCAAGGAAATAATATTTATTTATCTTTTTTAAGTGAGGACATTGAAGAACTTAGATCTGTCTTTTCTAAATTAAGTGATGGCGGTAAAGTAGAAATGGAGCTTCAAGAAACATTTTGGAGTAAAGCTTATGGTAGCCTAACAGATAAATTCGGCATTCATTGGATGTTTAATCACGGTACTGGGGAATTTTAATTTATAAATAAAAAAAGGAAATGAACACTTTATTCATAGGATTCATTTCCTTTTATTTACATATTTCTACTACACTTCCTCACTTGAGATATCTCTCATCTTGCTCTTCAACCTAAATTTCTTTTCATTCAGAATATTTACTATATAATAAGATATATTTCTAGTTCTCTAAAAAGTAGGTGAAATTTTATGCAAATACTATTAAAACGATTATCACAAAATAGAGAAAAATTAAGCCAACTTGAAAAACAAGTATTGGATTATATTCTGCAAAATACGGATTATATTACAAAGCTGAATCTTGATGAATTATCAAAAGAGCTTTATGTCTCTACAGCAACAATTAGTAGAACATGCCAGCAATTAGGCTTTCGTGGGTTTCAAGATTTAAAATATACTCTTTCAATGGAAACAAATAAGGTTCAAAGTCCAGGTTCTTCTACCTCCTATCTCTTTAATACACATATTGAGAGAATGAAAGAAGAAATGGAAAAGACATTGGAATATATTGATGAAGAAAAAATTAAGCTAGCTGCTAGTTATCTAAACGAAAGTACACATGTTGAAATATTCGGGGTTGGTAACTCACTTCCTGCTTGTGTCGACGCTTCTAGAAAGCTAATGTTTGCAGGAAAGTTATGTAATGCTCGAACTGATTGGGACGAGCTACGAAGTGCTGCAAATAGTTTAACAGAAAATGATTTAGCCATACTAGTTTCATATAGTGGTGAGACTTTACATATGTTAGAATTTGCCCATATTTTAAAGAATAGGAACGTTAAAACGATTGCCATAACTGGAAGCCACTCAAATCGGTTACAAAAAGAAGTGACTTTATCTCTTCAAGCTTATATTACAAACACATACTTTGGTGAGCTTGATATGACTTCAAGATTTCCATTAAGTATGGTACTAGATTTTATTATTATTGCTTATTTAAACGAAATGAAAATATGTTAGATAATCAAAAGAGACAGAAGTCGTCTATTTCGGACCACTAATGACTCTTTTTATTTATGTTCTTATTAATCTATTTAAAGTAAGCAGTATACAAAAAATGTACACGCTTACATAAATACCTCAAACGGTTGTTAAACGATTATGCCGTGAGTATTCTTAAGACATAATAAAAACGAAGGAGCTAAAAACATGGCAAAGAAGAAGTCCGTTAAATCACAACTTTGGGAATTTTTCCAAGGGCTAGGTAAGACCTTTATGGTGCCTGTAGCATTATTAGCCTTTATGGGTCTTATATTAGGGATCGGAAGCTCATTTACTAGTCCGACAACAATTGAGACTTTCCCATTCTTAGGAAACTCTGTACTTCAAGTTATTTTTAGCTTTATGTCCACTATTGGTGGATTCGCCTTTTCATACTTACCCGTATTATTTGCAATGGCAATTCCATTTGGACTTGTACGATATGAAAAAGGTGTTGCTGCTTTCTCCGGATTTGTTGGCTACGTCATCATGCACTTATCAATTAATTTTTATTTAACAGAAACAAATCAATTAGTAGCGGCAGATAAAATGCGCCAAACTGGTCAAGGTATGGTTATGGGGATACAAACAATTGAAATGGGTGTATTGGGTGGAATCATCGCCGGGATAGTTGTTTATTTGCTACACAACCGCTTTTATAGTATTAAACTTCCAGATGCATTTGCATTTTTTGGTGGTGCCCGTTTTGTTCCAATCATAACGACACTTGCATTATCAGTTGTTGGGATCATCATTCCGATGATCTGGCCAATTTTCGCAATTGCCATTACAGGTATCGGAAGTTTAATTCAAAAATCTGGCGTTTTCGGACCATTTTTATTTGGTGCTGGTGAGCGTTTACTATTACCATTCGGTCTTCACCATATTTTAGTTGCAATGATTCGTTTCACGGAAGCTGGTGGTACAGAAGTTGTTAACGGTCAAACGGTTTCTGGAGCTCTAAATATTTTCTATGCACAATTAAAAGCTGGTGCCCCAATCAGTCCATCAGCGACAGCTTTCTTATCTCAAGGAAAAATGCCTACATTCATGTTTGGTTTACCTGCAGTTGCGCTTGCGATTTATCATACTGCCCGACCAGAAAATCGCAATAAAATTAAGGGGCTATTAATTTCTGGCGTGATTGCAACTTTTGTAACCGGTATCACTGAGCCAATTGAATTCTTATTCTTATTCGTTTCTCCACCTTTGTATTTCATTCACGTTATTTTAACGGGACTAGGTTTTATGGTTATGGCTCTATTACATTTAACAATTGGTAATACAGATGGTGGAATATTAGACTTTATTATCTTTGGCGTTTTACAAGGAGTAAAAACAAAATGGTATCTTGTACCTGTAATAGGAGCAATTTGGTTTACCGTATACTATTCAGTTTTCAGATATGCAATCTTGAAATATAATTTAAAAACTCCTGGTAGAGAAGAAAAAATTGATGATCAACAAAGTGAGGCACCATTGGTAAAAGGCACAAATGCCCAAGCATTAAAAATTCTTACTGCTTTAGGTGGCAAAGAAAACATTCAATCACTAGATAACTGCATTACAAGATTAAGACTTGTTGTAGATAATATGAATATCGTTAATGAAAAAGTTCTAAAGGATTGTGGTGCACTCGGTGTTGTAAAATTAGACGAACACAATTTACAAGTCGTTATTGGTCCACAAGTTGGTATTCTTAAAACACAATTAGAAAAATTATCATCTTAAATAAATTGGGGTTGTACGAAATGAAATACAAATTTGATCAGATCGTTGATCGGACCGGTACTTATTGTACACAATGGGACTATATTGAAGATCGATTTGGAGTGCCGAATTTACTACCATTCTCTATTTCAGATACTGACTTTCAAAGTCCTGATGAAATCATACATGCGTTAGAAAAGCGAATGAAACATGGTATTTTCGGCTATACGCGATGGAATCACGCTGAATTTAAAGAATCAATAATCGATTGGTTTCATAAGAGATTCTCCTGTGAAATTAAACAAGATTGGATTGTTTATAGTCCTAGTGTCATTTATTCAATTTCAAAAGTAATGGAATACTTGACAAATGTTGGGGATCATGTCGTTATCCAAACTCCTGCATATGATGCCTTCTTTAAAGTAATACAAGATAACAATCGTTTCATTTCTGACAATCAATTAATCTACGAAAATGGAGAATATCGAATCGATTTTGACGATTTAGAACAAAAACTTTCTCACGAGCGTGCCAAGATTCTTTTACTATGTAGTCCGCATAACCCTTCAGGACGTGTTTGGACAAAACATGAATTGGAAAGGATTATAGGTTTATGTAATAAACATAATGTATTTATCATTTCTGATGAAATTCATATGGATATCGTATATGAACCTAATATCCATATCCCGATTATAAAAACTAGCATCAATTTGGAGAATGTATGTATTTGTACTTCTGCAAGTAAAACGTTTAACACTCCAGGGCTAGTTGGATCATATATGATTTTACCAAGCCAAAAGATCAAAAATGAATTTCTTCTATCTTTAAAAAATCGAGATGGTCTTTCATCTGCAAGCATTTTTGGGACACTATCGACAATTGAAGCCTACAAAAACTGTGAGGACTGGGTTGATGAACTAGTCGAATATACTAATGATAATTTAAAAACAGTAGAAAATTATCTAAACACTCATCTTCCAAAACTTAAATTTACATTACCAGAATCAACATACTTAGCATGGATTGATATTTCAGGGCTACCATTTTCCAGTGAGCAATTACAACATGCACTTGTTCATCATGCAAAAGTAGCCATCATGCCCGGTGAGACCTATGGTGAGGCTGGGAAAGGATTTATCCGCTTGAATATTGGATGTCCCAAATCTAAGATTATTGAAGGATTAAATCGGCTAAAAAAAGCTATAGATTACTTAGAAAGTAAGAAATAATTAATTTAATAACCCTCTAAAGGTAGAAAATCAGAAAACTACTTCTTTTAGAGGGTTATTCATTTGAGAAAATAGTTAAATATTGCATATTGGATTTTTCCTTATGATTTTATTTAAAGAAAGCGCTTGTTTCGGAGTTGCTAGCAAGAAAAATAATTATGAACAAACGTAAAAAAAGCATTGGAATCCATAAATTCCAATGCTTTTTAGTATTATGACTTAAATTCTATCTTCTCCAAGTATAAGCCGCCTGGATCTGCAAGATTACTCACTTGAGCACGATCTTTTAATTCAATTATTTTCGATATATTTTCAGCTTGTAATCTACCTGCTCCAACTTCAATTAGTGTTCCTACGATTTTTCTTACCATATTGTATAGGAAACCATTTCCGCTTATTCTTATTTGAATAAATCCGTCTATCTTTTCAAAATCAATCGAGTAAATTTCTCGTACCATCGATTTCTTTTTAGATTTAGCATTTGAAAAGGCTGTAAAATCATGTTCACCTAAAAAGTACTTGGCTGCAGCTTTCATTTTTTTAAGATCTAGTTTCTCTTCTACATGCATACTATATTTGCGCATAAATGGATTCGTATATTCCTCATTCCAAATTTTGTATATATACGTTTTTGCACTAGTATTATATCTAGAATGGAAACGGTCAGATTCAATCGATACTTCCTTTATACTAATATCTTTAGGTAAATAACGATTTAAATAACTTTTAATTTCTATTTCAGGCATGTTCTCTTTTATTTTGAAATTAGCAACCTGTTCAAATGCGTGTACACCTGCATCAGTTCGACTGCTTCCAATAATTTCAACTTCTCTTCCTACCATTTCTGAAATTACATTCTCGATTTTACCTTGAATTGTATTTTCACCATTACCAAGCCTTTGCCAGCCTTTATATCGGCCACCATCGTATTGTATGACTAATTTATAATTGTTCATCTCTTGCTCCTTTATCCAACGCTATGTATGTACTACTTACCTTCTTCCTGCTCTTAACACTTTACCACTTTTTTATGACATATCCTATTTTTAGCCTATTGGCTCTAATTTCATAACTTGTTTCACTTTTTCACAAACTACTTTAAGACTATATAGTAGAAATGTTACATGATACATTTTACATTATACTAATAGTAACAATTTTAAGGGAGTTTGACATGGTACTTGATGAGTTGGCATTAAAGATTATTAATGAAGTTAGAAAGTTAATACAAGAAGATATCATTATTATTAATAAAGATGGCATCATTATAGCAAGTACAGACCCAGCACGAACAGGCACATTTCATGAAGGCTCATTAATTGCAATTAATGAACGAAAAACGTTCACAATTACATCTGATGATGAAAATCGTTTAAGCGGTGTGAAGGCTGGAATTAATCTACCTATTTATTTCCAAAATGAAATAGTCGGAGTAATAGGCATTACAGGAAATCCCGAGCAAATATCGCCTTTTGGAGAAATGCTACGTAGGATGACAGAATTAATAATTAGAGAAAACTATTATACAGATCAAATTGATTTGCAACAAAGAACGTTAGAAGCATTTGTATTTGATTGGATTCAGAATATTGAGTGGGATGATTATTTTTATGAACGTGCCACTATGCTAAATATTGATTTAAATTATAATAGGCAGGTTATCATTTTTGAATGGGAAAATACGAATAAAGTCCCGATTGATACAAGACAATTAATCATTGATTTGGCGAATCGAAATAAAGATGACGTATTTGTTCGTTGGGGCAATAATCGAATTGTATTTTTAGCGAAAGTTGACGATACGAATAAAGATATTCATACACTACAAAGAATAGATGATTTATATGAAATGATAAAAGCTCGATTAAACTCACCCATTGCTGCAGGCGTTGGGCAACAAATTACTCCAAAACAATTACATCATTCATATCATCAAGCGGATCGCGCATTAAAAGTTGCGTTAAAAACTAGTTCAATTATTTTTGATGAAGATTTAACAATTGATTTAATTCTGCAGGAACTTTCACAAGAGATTAAGAAAACATTTATAGAGCGGACAATTGCACCTTTATTAAATGAAGAGGATTTATTTATTACAATTAAAGAGTATTTAAATCAAAATCAATCTCTTAAAAATACCGCTCAATCGTTACATATTCATATAAATACACTTCTGTATCGCCTAGGTAAAATTACTGAATTAACGAAATTGAATCCGAAAGATATCCAAGATTTAGTAAAATTGTATATCGGAACATACCTACTAGATGATTCTACAAAAAAACACCGTTAAATGGTGTTTTTTCTGTATGTTCCTCTATAGTAAATTCATCTACTAACTCTTTATACTTGAGTTAAGAAAATGGGGGGAATATATTTATGATTACAAATGACATTGCACAAAGTTTTATAGCAATTGTTGGTAAAGAAAATTATGATGATTCAAAAGTGGAGAGACTCGTTTATTCTTACGATGCTACACCAAATTTGCAATCTCTTCCGGATGCAATCATTAGTCCTCGTTCTACTAAAGAAGTATCCGAAATCGTTAAAATCTGTAACAAAAACCATATTCCGATTGTTCCTAGAGGCTCTGGAACGAATTTATGCGGTGGTACTTGTCCAACCGATGGCGGTATCGTTATCTTATTTAAACATTTAAACAATATTCTTGAGATCGATGAAGAAAACTTAACAATTACAGTTCAGCCCGGTGTAGTGACTCTTGATATGATCAATACAATCGAAGAAAAAGGTTTATTTTATCCACCAGATCCAAGCTCAATGAAAATTTCTACAATTGGCGGCAATATTAATGAAAATTCAGGTGGCTTACGTGGACTAAAATATGGTGTAACACGTGATTATGTCATCGCACTTGAAATCGTATTAGCAAACGGAGACATTATTCGAACTGGTGGAAAGCTAGCAAAAGATGTTGCAGGATATGATTTTACTCGTCTATTCGTTGGTTCTGAAGGAACTTTAGGTATTATTACTGAGGCTACATTAAAGCTTATTCCAATGCCAGAAACGAAAAAAACAATGCTTGCATTATATGATAGCTTGGAAGATGCAGCCAGAACGGTTTCTAAAATTATCGCTAATAAAATTATTCCTACTTCCCTTGAATTTATGGATCAACCTACTTTAGAAGTAGTTGAAAACTTTGCGCAGATTGGACTACCGACTGATGTTAAAGCTGTCCTATTAATTGAGCAAGATGGTCCAAGTGAAGTTGTAAACAGAGATATCGAATTAATCAAATCAATTTGTCAGCAAGAAAAATGTATTTCAGTTAGCGTAGCCAAGTCAGAAGAAGAAGCAGTAGCATTACGTACGGCTAGACGCTCTGCTCTTTCAGCTCTTGCACAATTAAGACCAACAACAATTTTAGAGGATGCAACTGTTCCCCGTTCTAAAATTGCTGAGATGGTATCTGCAATTAATGTGATTGCTGAAAAACATAATGTTAAAATTTGTACATTCGGCCATGCAGGTGATGGAAATCTACACCCTACTTGTCCTACCGACGCTCGTGATCACGAAGAAATGGAACGCGTAGAAATGGCATTTGCAGAGATATTTGAAAAAGCAATTGAACTAGGTGGCACGATAACAGGTGAACACGGTGTTGGTATTGTAAAAGCTCCTTACCTTGAATTAAAGCTTGGTAAAGAAGGCATTAACGCAATGCTTGCTGTCAAATCAGCTTTAGATCCAAATCATATTATGAATCCAGGTAAGGTCTTTGCAAAAGACAGTCGTAAAAGAATGGTGGTATCAAAATGACAACACTTCAAGAACAACAAGCTATCGGTCAACAATTTAAAGAGCGTATGAACGAAGATGAGCTTTTAAACTGTATGCGATGCGGTTTTTGTTTACCGAGCTGTCCAACTTATATTGAATCAGGTCAAAAAGAATCACACTCACCACGTGGTCGTATCGCTTTAATGAAAGCAGTAACGGATGGATTAATTGAACCGGATGAAGATGTGGAACGTACACTTGAGCTTTGTCTTGGATGTCGTGCATGTGAGCCTGTTTGCCCTTCTGGTGTGAAATATGGTCATCTACTAGAAGAAGCTAGAGATATTATTGCTCAACACAAAAAACATTCACTTCCAGCACGTGCTGTTCGTAAAGTTGTATTTAAAGAACTTTTCCCGCATCAAAAACGTATGAGACTTGCAGTTGGTTTATTAGGTTTATATCAACGAACAGGCCTTCAAGTCGTTGCAAGAAAAGCTGGAATTATGAAGTTGATCCCAAACAATTTATCGGCAATGGAAAAGGTTTTACCAAAGGTCCCGACTATGAAAGAAATGAAGTCACGCCCTGACTATTTGCCACCATTAAAAGAAAAAGTAAAGAAAGTTGCATTTTTCTCTGGTTGTTTAATGGATACAATGTTTTTAGAAACAAACAATGCAACGATGAAGCTTTTACAATTAGCTGGTTGTGAAATTGTCATTCCAAAAGACCAAGCTTGTTGTGGTGCATTACATGGTCATAGTGGTGAAAAGTCGATTGCAAAAGATATGGCAAAGAAAAACATTGAGGCCTTCGAAAATCTCGGAGTAGATTATATCATTACAAATGCAGGAGGCTGTGGTGGTTTTCTAATTGACTATGATCATCTTCTAAAAGACGATCCAAATTGGAAAGAGCGAGCTCTTGCTTTTAAAAATAAACTAAAAGATATATCAGAAATTTTAGTAGAAGTTGAGTTTCATAAGAAAGTAAAATTAAGTTTACCAGAACAAATTATTACGTATCAGGATTCATGCCATTTAAGAAATGTCATGAGAACTGCTTCTGCTCCAAGAACCTTATTGAAGTCAATTCAAAATGTACACTATCACGAAATGAAAGATGCAGATCGTTGCTGTGGTTCAGCTGGTATTTATAATATCGTCGAATCCGAAATGTCCATGCAAATACTAGATTACAAGATGAAGCAAGCAACAAAAACACAAGCAACTACAATTGTAACAGCTAACCCTGGGTGCTTATTACAAATGAAGTTAGGTGTAGATCGAGAGAATCAATCTGATCATGTGGAAGTAGTACACATAGTTGATTTACTTTTAAAAGCAGCTGAATATAAAGCAAACTAATAAAAAACACAAGGAATTTAATTTTCCTTGTGTTTTTTACTGCCCTACTATTCACATGACTTTATGCAATAAAATGCTATGGAATGAATCCTTGGCTCCATATTAATATTAATATTAATATTAATATTAATATTAATATTAATGTTGTACAACTGTGTATGTTGCAGCAGCACTTGTATTACCTGCTTTATCTTTTGCAGTTACAGAAATAACTGTTCCTTTTTTCTGTGCTTTGATACTAACTGAATAAACTCCACTAGTGTTAGTTGTTGCAGATCCTAGTACTGTAGTACCTTTTTTAACCGTCACAATTGAACCTTTTTCAGCTTTTCCAGTAACTTTTAAATCATTGTCATCTACACGATTAATCGTTGGTTTAGATGGTGGGATTACGTCCACAACCACTACACTTGTACCTGCACTTACATTTCCTGCAGCATCTTTAGCCGTTACAGTTAATGTTGTACCTGCATATTGAACAGGGATTGTCACTGAGAAAGTACCAGTAGATGTTGCTTTTACAGTTCCTAGGATTGTTGTTCCTTTTTTAACTGTTACAGTCGAATTGGCTTCCGCTTTACCTGTTACAACTTTATCGTTGTTATCAACTCTGTTTACAGTTGGTTTAGATGGAGCAATAACATCAACGACCTTTGTCGTTCCAGCCACACTAGTATTACCAGCAGCGTCTTTAGCATAAACACTTAAAGTTACTCCTGCTTTTTGGACTGGAATCTTTACTGAATAAGTTCCAGTAGATGTCGCTTTTGTAGGAGTTCCTAATACCGTACTACCGTTTTTAACTGTCACAGTAGAATTCGCTTCAGCTTTACCTGTTACAACTACATCGTTATTATCAACTCTGTTAACAATTGGTTTTGCAGGCGCAATTACGTCAACAACTTTTGTTGTAGCAGCTACACTAGTATTACCAGTTGAATCTTTAGCGTAAACACTTAAAGTTACTCCTGCTTTTTGAACTGGAATCTTAACTGAATACGTTCCAGTAGATGTCGCTTTTGCACTTCCTAGTACCGTACTACCGTTTTTAACCGTTACAGTAGAATTCGCTTCAGCCTTTCCGGTTACAACTACATCATTATTATCAACTTTGTTTACAGTTGGTTTAGTCGGTGCTACATTGTCATAGAATTCTGTGTAAACTGAGTATTCGTCATCCTCTGTGTTGTTATTAAGTTTATCGCCATCCCAAACACCAACATAGTATGTACCAGCTTTTATTTGAACAATATAATATTCGCCAAAATCATCATAATCGTTCTCTAACAATTTGATTTTACCAGTGTTTGCGCGGTCTTTTTCAAAAATATTAAATTTCAGATCAATATTATCAGAATAGTTCGAACCAGAAATATAAACTAATCCATCGCTAGGTACAACGACTTTATGATAATCTATGTCACTGTTCGGAAGTAACTGGCCAAACATGTCTATTTCAAATGGTAATTTGTCTGCTGAGTCAAATGTATCATTAGACTCTATTTCATCTAAATAATCATAATCATCCTCTGCTGCAGCACTATAGTTTGCTACACCGAAAGTTTGACTTTTATTATATGGATTAAAGTTTGGTTTAACACTTAAGTTATTAAACTGTCTATCTCTAAACATATTTTTTGCTTCAGAGTTGTTTCCTTCTGCATGTGCAGTTGTGAAGGATAATGGTGAAGCTAATAAACCTAACGTTGCTAAAGATAAAATTCCCTTTTTCATCATAATATTCTTTCCCCTCTTTATTTCGTTCATTAAAGTGAACCTCTTTTTAGTATCCGTTAATAACTACCCAAGTGCAATAAAAATTTTGCCTTAAACTAATAAAACTTTTTGATTGCCGAACAATGCTTAATGTCGATTTAATTTAATCACAAATTACCCTACAAAGTAGTATCAAAACTTGGTGTGATTGAACAACCACTTCATTTCTGATATCACCTCCCCTAATGAATGGATTAAACCAACAAACTATCACTATGCGTTTTTTCTGCCTTCCTGAACAGCTCCCCAATCCTCCTTTAAACTTTTGATGATAATTATATTTTACCTACATACCCTTTCATTTTTTTGAGTACCCAACATTCATCATTTCAACTCTTTTAAAAATAGTCTCTGTTAAACTAAAATGTTGATTTTTACTTCTAAAAAAGACTGATTAACAGAAAATATTCTCTTAAAGATACACGAAAAAACCTATCCCTTATAATGGATAGGTATTCTACAAATAATGATTCCAATAAAAATATTGGTACTAATAGTTGATATATCTTCCAATGAACTTTATTTAAGTTGTTCAAATTTTATTATTAACATTTCCTATTATTACGTTCTTCTGTGTTTCTTAGATAATTAGCACATTTCTCTTTGAAACACTTAGTTACTGTTCCTGGTTTAAGCTGATCTTTAAACTTCTCATAACAATAACATACTTCATCGTCCTGTTTAGGCGCATTTTTACGACTAAACACCATTGGTCCGATTTCAGCAGGCTTTAAATCTACTATTCTGTTATCTTCTTTGTACTTATCTAAACATGACTTACATATACAAGATCTTCTTACCTCATCTGTTGATATCTGATTAAAAATCTCTCTTGGGAAATACTCATCATTACACCAACAATTCTTCCCACTTGAGCACTTATTCTCATTACCGCACATGGGACAGAGTTTAATTGCCATTAAATACCCTCCTCAATAACTGGTTAACAAAAGCAATTACCTTTTATTCTATTCGTTTTCTAAATTTATTCATTTAATTATATCATTCCTTATTAATCTAAACTGCCATATTATTGAATAGGAATTTTAGCAATCTACTTTAATAGTGCTTAAAAATAAAAACACAAGGAACTTTAATTTCCTTGTGCTTTTCCTTAACTCTGAACGATTTACTTTTTTAATGAAGAAATGGCTGTTCTTGTTTGATCGATATATTGAATAGTTTGATCGTATTCTTGTGTCGCGACAGCCATAAATAAAATATCGATGACATGAAGTTGTGCCATCCTAGATGAGGTTGCCCCACTTCGAAATGTTGCTTCCCTATGTGGAGAATTAAATAATTTTATATCCGCTAGGTTTGATACAGAATTGGAACCGAAGCCCGTTATACTAATGGTGTTCACACCGTTTTCCTTTGCAATTTGAAAAGCTTTTTGAACCTCCAACGTTTCGCCAGAAAATGAAATTCCTACTAGGACGTCATTCTCTTCATGATTTGCTATTTGAACAGCTAACAAATGCAAATCAGTAAATGCTGAGGTATATTTTTTTATACGTAAGAACTTTTGCTGTGCGTCTAAGGCGACTACCATTGACCCACCTACACCGAAGAAATAGATATTTCTAGCTTTTGTTAAAGCTTGAACAGCTTCCTCTAAATCACTTACATTAATAATATCGCTAGTATCTTTGATGGCCTGGATATTGTTATTCATCATCTTTTTAATAATGGAAGTAGTTGATTCCCCTAAATTGATATCTCTTGACCCTACTTCTGTTGTCGTAATGATATCACCTGCAATTCGTAGCTTAAGCTCTTGAAAACCTTTTAGACCAAGTGAACGACATAATCTAATAATTGCAGAGTTGCTTGTTTGGCTTTTTTCTGCAAGTTCAAACACTGTATATTGAATCGACTTTTCTGGGTTTTCAATGATATATTTAGCTGCTCTTCTTTCAGATGGTGGAAGTTTATACAGCATTTCGTTTAACATGATTAAACCGCCATTTAATGCATTCATTTAATCTACTCAACTCTCTCTATATTTGTATAAGACGAAGAATTTGGAAATTCCTAACCGACATTTTCCCCTATTTTAATCGGATTCGAAATCTAACTATAAACAAATTATAAAATATTAAGTATAAAATCTGAATTATATTTTTAATAAGAAATAAAAAGCGACAGTCTAGTAGTACTAGTTGCCGCCCTCTAATTAATTTTTTACTACCTTGCTAATAAAACCACTAGCTTTTTTCAAACTGATCATTGCTTCATCGTAATTCATTCCGGTTAAAATCATAACGATTGCTACTTTCGTTTGATTATTGGCTTTCAGTAAGTAATTACTTGCCGTTTCATAATCACAGCCAGTAGCTTCAACTATTATTCTTTTTGCTCGATCAACTAGTTTACTATTTGTTAATTGCAGGTCTACCATTAGATTTTTATATACTTTTCCAATTCCAATCATTGAAGCCGTCGAAATCATATTACAAATTAGCTTTTGAGATGTTCCAGCTTTTAATCTGGTAGAACCTGTTAACACCTCTGGTCCATTATCTACTTCGATTTTTTGGAAGGCAACCTCTCCAATTTTTGACCCTTTATTACAAGCTACCGCTACAGTTTTTGCACCAATCTCGTTTGCATACTTTAAAGCACCTATTACATAAGGCGTTCTTCCTGATGCTGCAATACCGATCACGATATCATTTTTTGTAAGGGATATTCGTAATAAGTCTTCCTTACCTAGCTCTTCGCTATCTTCAGCACCTTCAACAGCTTTAATAAAGGCCCTCTCTCCTCCTGCAATTAACCCAATTACTTCACTCGGATTCGTTCCAAATGTAGGTGGACATTCAACTGCATCAAGCAGACCAAGTCGTCCGCTTGTACCAGCACCTGTATAAATTAAACGTCCTCCGTTTTGAAATGCTTCAACAACTAGCTGAACTACATTCGAAATCATCGGAATCTGTTCCCTAACTGCTAGAGCCACCTTTTGGTCTTCTTCATTCATTATATTTAAAAACTCATCGACGCTTAATTGATCTAAATTACTCGTACGATTGTTTCTAATTTCAGTTGTTAAGTTTTCTAACACAATTACACCTCAATCATATGGCAGGATTTTTACTCTTTTGTAATTCCTGCTCTTCCTGTTTTTACTATACTTAATTATTTTTGACGTGAATTAACTTCTTTCATAGCTAATAAATATCCTCCGTATGTCGAAGAGACTTCGTCCGTGTAAAATGTTACTGTTGGATAGTGCTCATGAATTGTTTGAATAAACGTTTTCTGAACAATTGGTATTCGATTTAGAATACTTCCTTTTATTGCAACTCGTGGCTCTTCTCGATGATTTAATTTCTTTATGGCTTGGATGGTCATTTTTCCAAGAAGTTGACCAGCTCTTTCTAGAACTGATAAGGCCATTAAATCACCTATATTGGCCATTTCAACTATAAATGGAACGTGTGAAGCAATCTCAGCTTTTGTATTGTGATAAATATATTTTTTAAGTTCTTCTACTTCTTTTAACTGCAATTTTTCCAGCATTTTCAGAGATAAATAACTTAATGGAACACCTTCATCAAATTCCTGTGTAATTTTTTTAAAGATATCCATGCAAATCCAATATCCGCTTCCTTCATCCCCTAGAAGATGTCCCCATCCGCCTGCCGTTATAGTCCGTTCTTTATGCATTCCGATACAAATTGAACCTGTACCAGCGATTGTTAATACACCACTTTGTCCATTTAGTAATGCTGCATGTGCAATTTGTGCATCATTAACAATTTTAAATGGGATATGAAAAGCATCATTTAGTGCCTTTTCTAACGGACCTCGATCTTTCACTCCACCAATTCCAGCAATTCCTAAAAATAAGAACAGGCAATTCTCTTTTGATAAAGGGCTCAGGCAATTTTCAATTGCTGCTATAATGTGATTAATTCCATCTTCTTCATTGATTAGTAAATTACTGAACCCAGAATAACCATGACTAATAATTTCACCTTCTAAATTATAAGCAATAGCCTCTGACTTAGTTCCTCCACCATCAAGACCTATAACATATTTCACTAAAACTGCCCCCTACCATCTTTCGTCTATTCTATGACTATATGAATCGATTATTTCTCGGCTAATTTTTTATGTAAACGAATAATATGCTCGATAAGCTTTTGTTCACTCATTGCAGTCATTAAATGATCTTGGGCATGAATCATTAATAGAGACTTTTCACATGGCTGACCATTTAATTCAGCTTGAATTAAAGTCGTTTGTGTTTTATGTGCATGACCAATTTCTTGGTGGGACTCTTCAATTAAGCGATCTGCTGTTTCAAAATCATTTTTTTCTGCAGCCTCTAATGCCTCGTAAGCAAGTGATCTTGCATTCCCACCGTGTGATATAATTTCAAAAATTTCTTGTTCGTTAGTCATCATCATATTCATACTCCTTAATTTTTGTTTTTTATTTAACCTTATCGAACTAACAATTCTTCTTTATGAAATAATGGTAAGTATTCTTTATGAGCATCTAAAAGTGCATCTAGTACTTCCTTTGCAACTTCATCACTTGGAACTAAAGGATTAATCGTTAGTGCTAATAATGCTTTATCATAAGATCCAGTAACAGCCGCCTCAGCTCCAACTCGTTCAAATGATTTAATCTGCTGAACTAATCCATTTATTTGAGGTGGCAATTCACCTACTGATATCGGAATTGGTCCTTGCTTAGTAACGATACAATTTACCTCTACAGCTGATTCATTCGGAATCCCTTGGATAGAACCATTATTTTGAACGTTTAATACTTGGATATCCTTTTTATCATTATAAATAGATGTAATTAAGCTACATGCAGCATCACTGTAATAAGCTCCACCTCGTTTTTCAAGCTGGGGCGGTTTAATTGCTAAATTCTCATCTTTATATAATTCAAATAAATCATCTTCCAGCTTCTTAACGACCTCTGCTCGTGTAGTACCAGTTTTAAAAGATTCTAATTCTTCATCTAATATGTGTTTCGTTTTGTAATAGTAACGATGATATGGGTTAGGAAGTACACCTAATGACAAAAGAAATTCTTTTTGCCATGGCAATGGTGCGATATTTTTCATTGTCATTTGTATTTCCGGATTCGCTAATAGCTCTAATACATGTTCAGTCACTTCTTTACCATCAACATAAACATGTAGTCCATAAACCATGTGGTTTAATCCAGCAAAATCAATATGGACACGACTTTGATCTACTTCTAACAATTTAGCAATCGTCATAGTCATATTAATTGGTACATTACAAACCCCAATTACCTTTTTATGTTTACTATATCGAAGTAACGCTTCTGTAACCATGCCAGCAGGATTTGTGAAGTTAATCAACCATGCTTCAGGGCATAGTTGCTGCATTTCTTCAGCAATTTCAAGTAATACAGGTATTGTTCTTAGACCTTTAAACAGACCACCTGCACCATTGGTTTCTTGACCAATCATACCGAATTGTAAAGGTATGCGTTCATCTTTAATTCGTGCCTCTAATAAGCCTACTCGCATTTGAGTCGTTACAAAATCAGCATCTTTTAGCGCTAATTTTCGATCTAACGTTAAATGGATATCCATTGGAACTCCAGCTTCTTTTACCATTCGTTTAGCTAAATTACCAACAATCTCTAACTTTTCCTTCCCTGCTTCTATATCTACTAGCCATAATTCACATACAGGTAGCTCGTCATATCTTTTAATAAAACCTTCCACTAATTCTGGAGTATAACTAGATCCTCCACCAATTGTTACGATTTTAATTCCTTCTTTACTCATAATTGTCTCACCTCAAAATAGTTTAAGAACCGAATTTAGCATTCATTTTTATAGTGGGAATAACAGAAAATAACTCATTAATGTGCAAACAGCGGTAGAAATTATAATAAACTTTAGTGCTTGGCTTCTATTCTTGTATTTCCCTTCCAGCTTTAAGATGACAAAAGGTAAACCTATGCTACAAGCAATACTATTTGCAATAAATAATGATGTTTGGTAGGCAAAGCCTATTTGTTGAAACAGAGGACAAAGTAATAAATTGATGATTATTACGAAGGAGAAAAATATAATTGCACTTTTATAATTAAACTTTATAAACCAACTAGATTCTTTCAATCTGATCACCCTTCAAATAATTAATAAAGAAAGGTCGAACTGTTCTATAAAACAGTCCAACCTTTTCATTTTTATAATGTAAGACTTTTTTCTTCTGTTACAGACGTTACATTTTCTTCTTGTGCAAGTTTATTATCATAAACCTTAAAGAATGGTAAATACACAAAGAATGAAATTGCGATGTTAATAAACACTAGTACAATCGCTCTCCAGTCTCCGCCAGTAGATAAATAAGCCCCAATTGGTGCAGGTAAAGTCCAAGGTACCATGATATATGTAGGTCTAACAAAACCTGCAACTGTAGCAAAATATGATAATGTTGCTGTAATAAATGGTGTTAATACAAATGGAATAATTAAAATTGGATTTAACACAATTGGTGCACCGAAAATAACTGGTTCATTAATATTGAAGATACCAGGAATAATTGATGATCTACCAACAGCTTTTGTATATTGTGATTTTGAGAAAAATAACATTGCTAATACTAATCCAATTGTTGCTCCAGAGCCGCCAATCCAAATAAACCATTGAAAGAAAGTTTCAGGTGCTACGTGAGGAATAGTTTGTCCAGCTGCAACAGCTTCAGCATTTTTTGCTAAATATACTTCCCAAAGTGGTCTTGCCACTGTACCAACAATCGAGTCACCATGAATACCAAAAATCCAGAAAAATGTAATAAAGAATACCGGTACTAATACTCCTCCAAGACTGTCTCCAGCACTAACTAAAGGAGAAATTGCTTTATCAACTAAAGTATGTAAATCAATTTTAAAAACAACTGTTACTAAAGTTAAAACGAATACAACAAAAGCAACAGGAATTAATGATTCAAATGAACGTGCCACTGATGGTGGAACCGAATCTGGCATTTTAATTGTAATTTTCTTCTCTTTAAAAAATCGTAAAGATTCTACAGAAAATATAGATGTACACATTGCTACGAATAATCCATGACCACCCATATTGCCCATTGGTAAAACCATTCCAACTTTATCAACTAGTTGAGGTGTTAAAGTTAAAAGGAATGCTGCAGCCGATAATTGAGCACCTGATAATGGATCCATCTTGTAGTTTTTTGATAAGTTATATCCAATACCATAGGCTATATAGAGCGACATAATATACATAGTTAAACGATATGGAATTAAAATTTCAAAAATATGTTTTTTTGCCCAAAGTGAGATTGCCCACTTTTCTGGTAATGGAGGAAAGGCAATTATTAAGAATAAAGAACCAATAATAATAAAAGGTAGTGCAGAAATAACTCCATCACGAATTGAGCGTAAATGTTTTTGCTCAGAAATCTTTGCCATTGGGCCAGAAAGCTTATTTTCCATAAAGTTAATAAAACTGTTCATAATTCTCCCCCTTTTTCATTTTTGATAATTACTAAAATTATTTTTTAGTAATCTCTTGTACCATTGTTAATAGTTTTGGTCCACCAAGTGGTGTATAAGCCATAGGCGGTATTACTTCACATGGAACATTTGCTGCATCTGCTTCAGCTTTAAAGCTATCAAAACGGTGACGAACTTGTGGTGCTACCATGGCTACGTCCCAACCGTTTTTAACTTCCTCACCAAACTCTTGAGTTCCTACTGCTTGTACTTCCATTTCGATGCCGTTTTTTTCCGCTTCTTTTCTTAATGCATTCACAACAATCGCACTTGACATCCCGCCTGCACATACAAATAATACCTTCATACTCTTATCCTCCTAATCCAATTTGATAATATAAAAGATTCCAAAAACTGAAAACGTTTTCTATGAAGCTATTATATTCTTAATAAAATTAAATTTCAATTATTTGTTTAAAAAAATGAAATAAAATTTTAAGAAGATGTAAAAAAATTTTTCACATCTTCTTTAGGATCATCATTATTTAGTTTTCTTTAAACTGAAACTTACTCCAAGGATGTAAGAAATCTAGCAGAAAGATTTCTTCCTCTGCAATGCGTCCAACTACATTCGTTTTCCCTGAATTCTCCATATCCAGCAGTGCTATTTGCAATTCACCTTTATACTGTCCATATAATTCATTTTCTATTAAAATATCCCCTCTACGAATATGTGGAGTATAAGTAGGTTTAAACTCTTCATCTCTATATTTAACACGAGACTGTGTTGAACGAATTAAATAATCTGATACGTCCCCGCGGTAAAAATGAAACTCATCTAAAACAATCTTTTTCTCTAATTCTGTAATAGAATCATGTAAGTCAATATTTAGTGTAAATAAGTCTTTACCGTTCTGATTTAGCTCCGCAAGTTGTTTGAACTCTTCTTCAGATGCATAAGCATTTGCAATAATTACATCATCAATTAAGTCTGAATAAAATAAATGTTTTGCTTGAGTTACGACTGATAAATTACGGTGCATCTCTAAAGTACAAAGACCTTCTGATACAGGCCACGGGCCGTACGTCGCGGCCTGTGAATTAATAAATGCTGCTGTACTTATACCATGCTTTTTAAACTCTTCACTACATTTAACAAAATGTGAATAGCTTAAACCTGCATAACGATGAGGATAAAAATTATGAGATCCGATTAAATTTGATTGATTTGGTTTATAGGCTAAAATATTTTCTAGATATTTTGTAGCATTACTCATGTTAATTTCAATTTTCAACCCATATGGATTATAAGTCATAATGGACTCTTCATTCCCAGTAAACCCCATATCTAGTCTAATCCCATAAGCTCCTAAATCAGCAAAAAATGATAAATCATTATATGAAATATTTAATGTGCCAAATATCCGAGGGGCAATATCAACAATGACTTCCATCTCCAAACTATTTGCATAATCGATTATTTCTTTAAACTCTTTTATAATCTGTTCCTTGTCACCATTAACTGATAATAAACACGTAAAAATTCGTTTAAATCCATATTGATGAGCCAATTTAATATAAGCCTTATCTTTTTCAACAGTTGAGTGCTCTGGATAAATTGAAATTCCTAATTTTTTCACGATGAATCCTCCTAGTATGGTATTGGTGTAATATTTCCTAAAACAACTAAACGATTTGCTTTTGTCGCTCCAGGTACATTACTTGGTAAACCATTTAAGGTTTCATTTGCTAAAATCGCAAAGGCAATTGCTTCTTTTGCGTCTGAAGAAAAACCAATATCTTCTTGAACTAATACTTTTGAATCCACACCTAATAATTCTTGGAGCATGCGTAGTAGCGTTTTATTATGACTACCCCCGCCCCCTACAATTACCTCATCAATTGGATGATCTGGTAAAATAAACATTTTATAATTTTCAGCAATCGATTTTGCAGTAAACATCGTCATAGTAGTCACTAAATCAATCGGTGAAAGATGACTAAACTCTTTCAATATTTCATCAACAAATTGTGTACCAAATAACTCTCTTCCTGTTGTTTTAGGTATAGGTGATAAAATATAAGGAATGCTCATGCATCTTTCTAGTAATCTATCATCTACATTACCTTTAGCCGCTAAATCGCCATTAGCATCATATGGTACATTGAAATAGCGCTTACAAATTTCATCAATTATCATATTACCTGGACCAGTATCAAAGGCTACCAAATCATCGATTGTAGCATTCCTTGGTATAATCGTAACATTACCAATTCCACCAATATTTTGTAGTAAACGAGTTTTAGTTTTACTTTTATAAAGTAATAACTCAGAATGTGGAACTAAAGGTGCTCCATACCCGCCAGCTGCCATATCCATCACTCTAAAATTAGAAACAACTTTTGTCTTTGTTTCATATGCAATAACCGCTGGCTCTCCTAACTGCAATGTAGATTGAATGAAATTCCCATGAGCTTCAGGCTGGTGATAAATCGTTTGACCATGAGATCCGATAAACTCAAGTTGATCTAATGAAAATTCGTTTTTACTACAAATTTTCCTTACTGCATCTGCAAATGCATAACCAAGCTTAAAGTTTAAACTGCATAGATGCTGAGCGTTTGAAGAAACAAGTGTAATCGCATCTTGAATTTCTTTTAATAAACCTTCCTCAAGAGGAACTGTCATAAAATCAATTAATCTAACCTCTGTTTCAGGTCCACATCCAGTAATTTCTACTAAAGCTGCATCGATTCCATCTAAAGATGTACCCGACATTAGCCCAACTGCATATCCCAATTTTAGTCACTCCTTCATCTTTTTATTAATAATACCTTAAAACAGAATTTCAAATTTGTAAAAGAAAAGGGTGAAAGTTTATTTAGAATTTTTCAATAAGTAATGGATGATGTTTTTGAGAAATCAAGGAATAGAAAGAGATTTTAAAAGGCTGATTTAGTCGCTACATATCTACCATATTTCACTTCATATCTAATACATCATAATGAATTATTACTCATTTTACTCTCTCTCACAAAAATAATACTTAATAAGAAATTCAAATATACTATTTCCAAAAACGCATTCATCACTTTGAAAAATAGGTATAATTAACTTATACAAATCAGTAACTAGTAAAAAAGGATTGAATGAACATCGGAATAATTATACAATTCTTTACATATCCAAACAAAAACCCTACCTAACAATAAGGAGAATCTAAGATGAAGCATTTAGAAACACAAATAGATGAATTAGCAGAACAATATTTTACGAGACTAATAGAGATCCGTAGACATTTGCATATGTATCCTGAACTAAGTAATCAAGAATTTCAAACGACGAATTTTATCAATCAAGAATTAAAAAAAGCTAATATCAAAAAAGTACAGTTGAATAGTCCAACTGGAACTGCAGCCGAGATTAGTGGCAATTCAGGGCCAATTGTTGCACTTCGAGCTGATATTGACGCACTTCCAATTCAAGAAGAATCTGATTTACCATTTCGTTCAGTTGTTGATGGAATCGCTCATATGTGTGGACATGATGTTCATACGACTATTACACTCGGAGTTGGATTTATTTTACAGGAATTAAAACACCTAATTCCTGGTACAGTTCGATTAATCTTTCAACCTGCTGAGGAATCTGAAGGTGGCGCAGAGCAAATGATCGCTGAAGGTTTACTTAATGATGTTAAAGCAATTATTGGACTTCACAATATGCCGGACCTTCCAGTTGGTACGATTGGGATTAAAGAAGGCTTCCTAATGGCAAGTGTAGATGATTTTGACATTAAGATTAAAGGGAAAGGCGGTCACGCAGCACTTCCTGAAAAAGCAATCGATCCGATTGTGATTGGCAGTGCAGTTGTCAACCTTTTACAAACTCTAGTGAGCAGGACAATATCTCCAAAAGATTCTGCTGTCATAACTGTTGGATCGTTTCAGGCTGGGAACACAAATAACGTAATCCCTGAATTCGCAGTATTAAAAGGCACAGTTCGAACTTCAAATGAAACAATTCGAAAGCAAATTCAAGAAAACTTTCAAACACTAGTTCAAAATCTCGTATACTCACTTGGAGGAGAAGTAGAAATCGATTATCAAGTTTTACTACCACCTGTAATTAATCATTCGAAAATAACATCAGTTGTACGAGAAGCAGCAATCTCAACAGTTGGTGCAGAAAATATTTTGACTGCAGAATCAACAATGGGTGGAGAAGATTTTTCATTCTATCAACAAAAAGTGCCTGGTTCGTATATTTGGTTAGGCTCTGGAAATAAAGAAAAAGATATAACGTATGGATGGCATCATCCAAAATTTATGGTCGATGAAGACGCAATAAAAATAGGAGTCAAACTAATGACTCGATCAGTTTTTAAACTATTAACGGATACAAGTCTAGATAACTAATAGAAAAAAGTGAGATCATTGATTGAACAATGGTTTTACTTTTTTGTTTTTAATCTATTGGCTTAAATGTGTTGTATAAAAACTATTAGGTAGGTCTAACAGTTTAATTATCATTCCTTACTATAAGTTTAGCGAGCATAAATCCCAAAAGTATAACTAAACCACCAAAAAGACCGAAAATAGATCGATTATGAAAATAATCCTCGAATATTGTAGTTATAATTGCATAAAAAGCGGAGGCAAATATTATTTGAGAAATATTCATTTTCCCTATTTTTTTCATTAATTTTTCTCCCTCTTTAAATTGATATTTATTTATTCTATTTAATTGATGGATAAACCTTTATTAATGAAAACTATAGCGCCTTTTAGACCATTGAAAATTAAAAACCAATTACATACTATTTTTTCTATATACTTCGTGCTTCTTTTAAATTAATATTTTAGGACATTCATTAATATAATTACCATGTAGAGTTTATAGGGGGGATTATATGCCGGATTATGTACAAACTGCCCATTTTGAGCACTCGTTTTGGTTGCATGTGTTAAGAGACCATTCTCAATTTATATTGGATGCTTTACCGTCTAAGCAAGAGGAAGAAATTAAGATTGCAAAATCATTTTACGTAATTTTTAATAATTTATTTACTAGGGTAAATAACAATGAAAATATGAACGAAATTACAATTCAAGCAGAAAAAAGCGCTTTAGCACTACGCGATTTTAAACTTTCATTGCTAACGAAACATATTACTGACCCTAATTTTACGATTTACTTAACACCTACATTTTTAAACCATATGGTTAATGAATTAGAAGAATATTTATTAGTACTATCCTACTTAAAACAAAATCAAACCCCACCTATCTTCAATGAACTTCATCATCATTTATTATGGGTGCTAGATGCGGCAGGTCATGCGGATGCCATTTATACGAATCTCGATGGTACAGAAAAAATGCTTAGAAAGAAAAGTCATGAATTCACAAAGCATTTTGAACACTTTTATCTTAAAGCAGTAGAACTCACAGGATATTTACGTACTAAACTGAGTACATTTCCTGCATTAAAAAGAATGAATCAAGACGTAAAATTAGAAATTCAGCTATTTCAAATATTTCTAAAAGAAATTGAAGAATTAGATATTTCTAGCCAAATGTTGAGTAACTTTTCCGCTTTAATGGCAGATCATATGTACAGAGAAGAAATGTATTTCTTAAAAAAATTAGAAGAATCTTCATCCATTAATAATTAATTTTATGAAAAATAAAGCACTCTATTTAACACGTAATACGATGTGTTAAATAGAGTGCTCTTTTACTTTAATTAAATTATTGTTTTATTGAAATCCAGTTATTTTTAATTACTTTTATAACTGCATTTAAACGATCTGGAACGTCTAATTTCATTAAAATATTGGCAACGTGGTTTTTAACTGTTTTATTCGAAATAAATAATTCCTTACCAATTTGGATATTCGAAAATCCCTTTACTAAAAGGTGAAGAATTTCGTACTCCCTATTTGTAAGAAGCTGTTTTATATATGAATCATTGGGCGGCATAAAATGGATTGAATTATCCTTAAGAAACTTGTATTCTTTTATCAATTCATTCGTAAAACGGTTATCTACCATAAATTGTCCACCTTGTACTAGCTTAACAGTATTTACTAAATATGCCTCGTCAACATCTGTTAAACAAATACCTTTTACACCTACATTCAATAAACGATCTATTTCATAAAAGTCTAAAGAGTTTTTAATGGTAATAATTTTCGTAGAATCATCATGTAACATAATACTTCTTGCATACTTTACCATTTCTTCTCCGGAAACTTGAGTTATAAGAATTGAATTACTTACTTCCTGGAACGAAAAACTATCTTCTAAATTAATTTTAATAGCATTTATGTGATTAAATTCTAATATTGTACGAATACCCGCAACGAAAAGAGAATTTTCAACAAAAATAACAGTATTATTATTTCTTGGATGATTTGGAACTAATTTTGCTAACATTACTGCCACCTCCAATTTGCAAATTTTTTATAGCAACATTTGTATTGTACATATTTGAATTGATTAAATAAATTTAATATTTTTGAAATTAAAGTTAAGTACTTCTTAAACATAAGATTATTGTTATGAAAATTTAAACGAAATCGTTAAAATAAAGGATTTAAAAACTTACGGTCTTATATTATGATATCTATGTACACATATTTTTTTATTACTATAACTTTCCCAAGGAAATATTTTACTTTACAACGTTTCAACTTCTTGCTTTTTTTAATAAAAAGAGATTACGAACAAAATTTAAGAATTATTTTAATAATATAAATTTAACTATGCAGAAGATTTTCCAATAGAAAAGGTGTATCATTAAATTGTTTTCTTATCTTAAGTGTTCCTTCATACCTTATCCACAGTATAATTTTATTAGCTCCTCAAAATTAATGAAATGACTAAATTTTAACCAACGATGTCCACTATCTTTAAGTTTAAATAACTACATGTATTAGAATTTTTTATTATTAGGAGATTACTATGAATTTCGAACAATTAGAGTATATTGTTTATGTAGCAAGCGAAAAATCAATATCTAAAGCTGCCGAAAAGTTATATATCTCTACATCAGCGATAAGCCAATCGATTTCACAACTAGAAAGAGAATTAAATATAACAATATTTAATCGCTCTAGGATAGGAACTACTCCTACACCTGAAGGAAATATTGTCATAATGAAAGCAATAAATATATTATCGAATATTAAGCAATTAAACGAGGAACTTTTTAACTTAAATATTAAAAAAGAAAAACAGTTAAAAATCGTTGCAGCAACAGCGTTTTTTGATATTTTTCAGGAAGCAGTAACAAACTTCAATTTAGAAAACCCTCAAATCTCAATCGACGTTGAGGAAATGCTTCAAGAACAGTTACTAAAAAGTTTTCATCCAGATCGTTATGATGTTGGTTTCCTTCCAATAGAGAAAGAAGAATTAGATAAGTATCCAAAATTGGGTAGAAAGTTAATTAATAGAGCAAGAGTAGGTATTGTAGTTGGAAAGAATTCTAAATTATACAATTATGAATATGTAACACCCGCAGATTTAAATAATGAGAAAATAGTAATATTAAAAAATACAAAAAATGGCATAGTAAAAAAGTTTTCAAAATGTATTACTAATCATGTTATCTTAACTACAAATAATCCTAGACTACTATTAAACGTCGTTAAGGAAAGTGCTGGTTTTTCTTTTATTCATGAGTTTACAGTAAAAAACTACCCAACATTTCGTAGTGATGAACTCAAGGTAATACCGATTACATATACTGATGAAACGAATTACATCTATCAGGATATATGGGCTATTTATTCGCGAGAACATGGACTATCAAGTTCATCCAGTGAGTTTATTAAACACATATTATTTCAGTTAAATAAATAATGAAAAGGAATAGGAACAATCCATCTAAAAGGCTTTCTATTCCTTTTTTATATTATTCATGAGTAACAAATGCAATCTGAACAGATATAATTTATAATAAATAAAAAGTTTTCATGATTTCTTTAGGAGGTGATCTATTATGACAAATACTGTTAGTTTGTCAGATAAATCAACATCCCATGCAAAGCCTAGATTTAGAAAGGCGATACTTTGCATGGGTAGGTTTTACTAATCGCCCAAGTAAGCAGTTCTGATTCAACGGCTTTGCACCTTATTTACTAAATAAGAATAAGGGGCTGGCAAAGATGGCATATATAAAAGCAACTGCTATTTTACCTGAAAAATTATTATTGGAAATTCAAAAATACGTACAGGGAGAAACACTTTATATACCAAAATCTGAAAAAGTTCACAAAAAATGGGGCTCACGTTCAGGTACAAGAAAGCTAATTGATAATCGAAACCAAGCCATTAAAAAAGCATTTAAAAGCGGTCAATCAATTGAGCAATTAGCGAAAGAATATTTTCTCTCAATCGAAACAATAAAAAAAATTGTATATACTAAATAAATTAAAAAACACTGATTAACATCATCAGTGTTTTTTTATGGCAACTTTGTTTCTTACATAAACTCTACATATATAATTTCTCTTTTTTGATGTAAATTAAAGATGTTAAGTTATAAATCGAACTTTCCTCTCAAATTAGGAGTGATATAAATGAATCCTTTTATTCGAACAGAACAATATAATTTTATTAAACATCAGCTTCAAGTCTTAACAAATGGACATTCTACAGTAAATGATAAAACTGTTTTAAATGCTTTACATTCACTAGTTAATGATAGAATACTAAGTTTATTTCCTGAACTACCTGAAGATCAACTTATACTCTTCAGTCCAATTAGCACAATTAAAAATTCTGATCAAGCAGATGCTTTACTAACCCAATTAAAGCCTTTTATAATCCCATTTAAAGCAGTTTCAGAACAATCAATCAAAAAGCTATTTCCTAAAGCAAAAAAGTTAAAGATTCCTTCATTGGAAAATATTGATTTAGTTGAGACAACATATATTGGATGGGATGACTTAGGCTCTAATTCAAAATTTATTGTCACTTATTTAAATGACAAACTAATTGGTTTACAAGGTACTTTTAATCCTATGAAAAAAAGAGGTAACTGTACAATATGTAATAAATACGGTGACTTAGGATTATTCATGACAAAAACAAAAGGAAAAATTGAAGGTACTTTTACACAAAGAGGAAATTATATTTGCAAGGATAGCCAAGTCTGTAATCAAAATATTATGTCACTAGATAAGCTACATGATTTTATTATGTTGGTTAAGTAGTGAAACTAAAAAATCGCTTAGTGCTACAAACCTAAGCGATTTTTCTATTTATTATTTATTCTACGTTAGGATCTGTTGATTTCTTTTTAGAAAGAAACCAACCACCTAAAGCGATCAATAGCATGACTGACCAGAAAATCGTATTCCAGATTGGTCCTTCAACGAAATGATGTGAAATAATGTGTAGAGAAGGATGTGCCAAAGTATGCATCAGTAGTTTAACCCCTACCCATCCAACTAAAAGCATAGCTGCTGTTTCTAAACTTGGACGTGTTGTCAGCAATTTAACAAATATACCTGCCGCAAAGCGAATAACGATCAAACCTGCAATTGCTCCAATAACGATGACGATAAATTTAGCTCCATCCATGCCACCTATATTACCTATTTTTGTATTAGGTAGATCAATTACTAGCGCAACTGCAGCTAAAATAGAATCAATCGCAAAGGCAATATCTGCTAATGATATTTGAGCAACTGTCATACCAAAACTTTTTTCTTTTTTTCCTTTATCATCATCATGCTTTTTAAATAAATGCTTTAATGCTATGAAAATTAAATACGCTGCTCCGATTGCTTGAACCTGCCATACATTAAAAAGAAATGAAATAATAAAAATGGCACCGATTCGAAAAATAAAAGCTAAAAGTAAACCAATATTGATCGCTTTCTTTTGTTGTTCCTCTGGTAAATGTTTTGCCATAACAGCAAGCACTAGTGCATTATCGGCCGATAATAACCCCTCTAATAAAATTAGAATAATTAATACCCAACCGTACTCTAATAACAAAGATGGTTCCATGTTTTCCCCCTATTTAATTTACTTTTAACCTATCTTTAACTACTTTTTAAGTATATTCCCTTTTTTATAAATTCCTTATCCAAATTTTTGAATATTCTAGTACAGATTTCACCATTTATACTATTATCACCTTCAAGATAGTTGACTTAGTCAACTTTTTTAGTTTATATTATTAGTAATCTAAAATTTCAGAATATTGGAGTTAATAAAAATATGAATTATGTTGAAAAAATACGCAAATTTAACAGACATTATGCTAATGTTTTGGGAAAAATTGATCAAGAAATCTATAATCACCCTTTTCCATTAACCGAAGCGAGAATCATTACAGAAATCAAGGAAAACTACGGATGTACTGCCACAGATATTATTGAAAAACTCGGCATTGATCGTGGTTATTTAAGTCGCATTATTCAACGATTCGATGACGAAAACATCATTTCAAAAACTCAATCTCCTGAAGATAAACGTCAATATACTCTTCAATTAACAGCAAGAGGAAATGAATTTTACAATAAATTGGTTAATGATGCAAACATTGGAGTAGAAAGGATGATCCAAAGTCTTTCTACTCCAGAAATAAAAGAGCTAGTAAAATCAATGGAAACAATCGAATCAATTTTCTCACTAAATCAGACACCTATACCTGAAATATCTATTCGAACATTTAAACCTGGCCATGTTGGGTATGTCGCTTATATTCATGGAAAGATTTATAGTACAACCTTCCAATTTGGACGTGTATTTGAATATTATGTAATGAAAGGGTTAAGTGAATTTTTATTGAATTCCAACGGAGGCGAACTTTGGGTTGCAGAAGTAAATGGAGAGATCGTTGGATCAATTGCTATTACCAAGGCAAATGAGTCAGTAGCACAACTTAGATGGTTTGTATTAGATGAAAAATATCAAGGATTAGGTATCGGGAAAAAGCTAATCGAAACTGCACTCAACTTCTGTAAGAAAAATCAATTCCAACATGTATTTTTATGGACTGTAAGCACATTAGAAACCGCGCGCTATCTTTATAAAAAATATAACTTTACTTTAACAGAAGAGAAACCTAACTTTGAATGGACTGAATCTGAGTTAATTGAGGAAAGATGGGATTTACGACTTTCATAAATAAGGAATCAATATAGAAGATTTTAAGGGATACCTTTTAGATATAAAGATGGAGAAAATAATGAAAAATAAAATGATAAAGATTATAAAAATATTTTCAATCATTGCGGGAGTTATAACAGTTATTACTTTAGCTGGTTATTATACTTTAGATTATTTATTTGGAAATATGTGCGGAAACGACATTACCTATAAAGAAGTTTCTCCTAAAGGTGATAAGGTAGCTTATATTTTCGAAAGAAACTGTGGTGCTACAACTGGATATTCGTATCATCTATCTATAATGGATTCAGATCAGAAGCTAACGAATAAATCAGGTAATACATTTGTTTCAGACGATTTATTTAGAATAAATTGGATAAATAATAAGAAAATACTAGTTAATTATCCAAAGTCTACTGAGACATATGAAATGGATCGACACGTGAACGGAACTAAAATTGTATATTTGGGTAAATAAACAACACTATTTTGACCTTCCATAACAAAAAAGTAGAGGCTCTCAAAAGTCAGGTAAACTGACACGGAGGCGCCTCTTTTTTCAATCGTTAAATAGTGGATTTTAATTCAAATAGTAGGTATTTCAAAATACATCTCATCTGAGTTAATAAAATCTTTCATTTTTTATGCCTATTCTTTCTATCTACACAAATCCAAAATAACTTTTTGTAAGATATGCACTCTCTTTTAGGTTCCGTTTGCATTCTAAACGGAATTTATCTTTATTAAACCAATGAAATGCTTGCGCTACTGTTATGAAATCAACAATATTATTTTTTTAAAAATGGTTTTTAGTTTAAATTTGATGAGCATGAAGTCTAGCAAAAATCCCATCTTCCTGTGATAGTAGTTCTGTATGCGTACCATCTTCAGCAATTCCTTCTTCAGTAATGACTAAAATTCGGTCCGCTTTTTTAATTGTACCTAATCGATGGGCAATAACTAATGTTGTACGATCTTTTGATAAATCATTCAATGCCTCTTGAATAATTGCTTCTGTCTCTGTATCTAATGCTGAGGTAGCCTCATCTAATATTAGGATTGGTGGATTTTTCAAAAACATTCTAGCAATTGCTAATCGTTGTTTTTGTCCTCCAGAAAGCTTTAATCCTCTTTCACCAATTTGAGTTTCATAACCATCAGGCAATGAAGCAATTAAATCAGTTAAGTGGGCTTTTCTAGCTGCTTCTTCTATTTCTTCATCAGTTGCATTTAACTTACCGTAAGCTATATTTTCTTTTAATGTACCTGTAAATAAAAAGACATCTTGTTGAACGATGCCGATATTTGATCGCAATGATTCTTTCGTCATGTTTCGAATATCAATTCCATCAATTGTGATCGCACCGTCTAAAACATCATAAAATCTTGGAATTAATGAGCAGATTGTTGTTTTCCCTGCTCCTGAAGGACCTACGAAGGCAATTGTTTTACCAGCCTCAATAGAGAAGGAAAGATCATTTAAGATTCTACGTTTGTTTTCGTAACCAAACGAAACATTTTTGAACCGAATATCCCCTCTTAAATTAATTACTTCAATTGCATCGGGAGTATTTACAATGTCTGGCTCATTATCAATCAATTCAGTAAAACGTTTAAAGCCCGCCATACCCTTTGGATATAATTCAAGTAATGCACTGATCTTATCGATTGGTTTAAATAAAATGTTTAAATATAAAATAAACGCTACTAATTCTCCATACGATAAAATTTTCGTAAAACTTAACCAAGCTCCAAAAACTAGTATAACAAGTGTCATTAATCGAGTAGATACATAGATTCCTAGTAAATTCACACTCATAACTTTATAAGCTTTTAGTTTTGTTTTACGGAAGTATTGGTTATTTTTATTAAATCGTTTCATTTCATATTGTTCATTCGTAAAAGATTGAACTACCCTTACGCCTGAAACACTATCTTCGACTTGCGCATTTACATTCGCAATATTTCCATACATTTTACTCCATGATTTATTCATTTTCATGTTTGAGTAGGAAATCAACCAAACTAAAAATGGAACGATTATGATTGCTACTAAAGCAAGCTTCACATTAATGGTTAGCATAATCCAAAATGCACCGATGAAGGTCATTATTGCAATAAATAAATCCTCTGGACCATGGTGTGCTAATTCACCAATATCCATTAAATCATTTGTAATACGGCTCATTATATGACCAGTCTTCGTATTATCAAAGAAACGAAAAGATTGACGTTGAACATGATTAAATAACTCGCGTCGCATATCAGTCTCAATATTAATACCAAGTTTATGGCCCCAATAATTTACAACAAATTGCATACCAGAACTTACTAAATAAAGTACTAAAAGTCCTACACTAATCGAGATAATTTTACTCCAGTTCCCTTCCGGCAGCAGTTTATCAATAAACCAAGATACTGCTAAAGGAAATCCAAGCTCCATTAACCCTACTAAAATTGCACAGAAAAAGTCTATATAGAATAGCTTTTTGTGCGGGCGATAATAACTAAAAAAACGTTTAATCAATATCCAGCACCTCGAGTTCTATTGAATTTCTAGTTTGTTAGATGTTAATACCTTACCACATGTGAATAAAGTGTGCTATTATTTCAGAATCTTCCGACTACCAAACTAAAATATCGCAACATTGAATTTCATTAAGCAAGTATAAAAGACAAATTGTCTCATATTTTAATAAAGTATGTACTAATACGTTTAACTGTTCAAATGTCGAATTGTGCTTTTTAATATTTTGTAAATTCTAAATAAAATGTATTTTATTTTCAACATTAGTGTGTTACGATTCAACTTGTGTGTTACTGGATATTTTTACCATAAAGGAGGATAACTTTAATGTCGTGGTTTACAAAATGGGCCTTTAATAATAAAGCCGCCATTACCTTTTTATCAGTTCTCATTTTATTAATTGGAGTACTAAGTTACAAAAAGCTTCCAATGGAATTCCTACCAGCTGCAGACCAACCAATTGTTTCTGTCATTGTTATGGGCCAAGGTACTGATTCGAAAACAATGGAGGATCAAGTAACTACTCCGATTGAAAGTGCTGTTTCTGGTGTGAAAGGTAAAAGTCATATTTATTCAAGCACAAGCAATGGTTTTTCAAAAATTGATGTATATTATGAATCAGGAACAAATATGAAAGACGCTAAACAAGAAGTCCAAGAATCTTTAAATAAAGTCACACTACCTCAAAATGTTAGTAAACCTACAATTGTTCAATTAAATACTTCTATGATCCCTATCGCAGATGTTGCAATCACTTTCGAGGATGGATTAAGTCCGAATAATATTGATTTTGCCAACAAAAAAGTTCTTCCATATTTTAAAGACATAAAAGGCGTAGCTGACGTTCAAACATACGGTACAGAAAAATCTTTTATTTCTGTAAAAATCGATAATGCGAAGCTCACGCAAAATAAAGTATCACTAGAAACTGTCATGGGTATTATTCGCGGCCAAAATTCTGCTGTTTCAGTAGGCGAAGGTATTATAAATGATAAAACTAGTAATATTAAAGTTGTTGGGAATTTAGACAATATAGAAAAATTAAAGGGTCTTATGGTCGCTGATCATGTTAAATTAGCTGATATTGCAACTGTTGAAGTGAAAAAGCCAGCAAACAATTTAACAAGAATCAACGGTAAAGACGGATTATTATTAATTGTCACAAAGGATAGTAATTCTAATGCAGTAAGTATTACAAAGGATGTAAGAGAAGCTACTAAACACTTAAATAAAAAATATAAAAATATGAATTCAGATGTCATGGTTGCAACATCAGATATGGTTAAAACTTCTGTCCATGCAATGATTAAGGAAGTTTTACTTGGTGCATTATTTGCTACGATTGTCATCATGTTATTCTTAAGAAATGTACGATCAACACTAATTACCATCGTTTCAATTCCACTATCGCTATGTTTAACATTATTTTTACTTGCGGAGTCTGGCATTACACTGAATGTTTTAACACTCGGTGGAGTAGCTGTAGCAGTTGGACGATTAGTTGATGATAGTATTGTCGTTATTGAGAATATTTTTAGAAAAACGCAATCAGAGAAATTTTCAGTTCAAATGATTATTGATGCTACAAAAGAAGTCGGTAGCGCAATCACAGCCTCTACTTTAACGACTGTTGCTGTATTTTTACCAATAGGAATTATTAGCACAGGGCTTAAAGATTTCATGCTTCCATTTGCTTTAACGATTACTTACTCTTTATTAGCTTCCTTATTCGTCGCATTGACCGTCGTTCCATTATTAAGTGCATTCTTCCTTAAAAAGGCTAAGTTAAAAGCTCATAATCCTTCAGTACGATATAAAAAAGTACTTACTTGGTCATTAAATCATAAATGGGTAATTTTAGTCGTTTCATTTTTATTATTTGTCGGCTCAATTGGTACTTATTTCGCTATGCCAAAAGGTGCAACAGATAATTCTTCTTCAGACTTTGTTCAAACAACTTTAACGTATCCGAGTGATACACCGGTTGAAAAAGTAAAAGAAAATACACTTAAATTAGAAAAGTATATTCTTGAACAAAAAGGTATAAAAGGAGTTTACACTCAATTAGGCAGTACAGCTGATGCTGCTAAATATGGGGATGTCCGCTCTTCTACCCAAGCAGTCTATTTAATTACATTAGATGATAAAAAACTTACTGATCAAGTCGTAAAAAAAATCAATACGCAAAAATCTAACTATGTGGATGCAGAATTAAGTACAATGGCATCTAGTTTATTTGGAGGTTCTAAAACTCAAATTACGATCGATGTTGTCGGAAATAATTTAAATGATTTAGAGAATACCGCAAGTGAAATTAAAAATAAGATTAAAAATATTGATGGAGTTAAGAAAGTAACAACAAATGAGGAAGATAAAAAAACTGTTTATTCATTAGAGGTTGACCCTTCAAAGGGTAATACAGAGCAGATATCGCAACAATTATTTGTTACGTTGAATCGAACTCCACTTGGAACAGTTACAATTGATCAACAACCAACTGATGTATATCTTGAACCAATATTAGAACCTAAAACTCCAGAGGATATTAAATCAGTACCGATTATGACTAAAACCGGAATGATTCCAGTATCATCAGTCGCTACACTAAAAGTAGAGGAAAAGTCTAGTAATCTATTTCATAAAGATGGCGATCCGTATTTAAGTATATCGGCCGAAGTAAAACCAGATAAACTTTCAAAAATTAATGCGGATTTAAATAAAGTTATTTTTGGAGATAAAAAATCAAAAGGCATGAAAATTGCCGATGGTGTAAATGTATATATTGGTGGAGCTCTTGCACAACAATCAAAAGATTTCTCAGATCTATATATGATCATGCTTGTCTCAATCGGATTAGTTTTCCTAATCATGATTATTACATTTAAAACATTCCGTGCACCAATTGCTATACTATGTTCTTTACCTTTAGCTGCGATTGGAGCTGTGCTTGGATTAATTATAAGTCGTATTTCCGTTGAACCAACAGCACTATTAGGAGCATTGATGCTTATCGGAATTGTGGTGACAAACGCAATTGTATTACTAGATCGAGTAAAACAAAAAGAAAAACAAATGATTCTTCGTGAAGCAATTATCGATGCTGCAGTAACTCGTATTCGACCAATTCTCATGACAGCCGTTGCTACAATTTGCGCAATGCTACCATTACTTTTCAAAAAAGCCGAAACCGGTAGCCTAGTATCCCAAAGCCTTGCAGTTGTAGTAATTGGCGGTTTAACTGTTTCAACATTATTAACACTAATTGTCATTCCTGTTATTTATGAATTACTTTATTTTAGAAAATCTAGGAAGCAACGTAGACAGCAAGATACTAATAAGCCAGTAAGTTTGTAAATAAAAAGGGATATCTCAATAATTTTGAGATATCCCTTTTTTTCCATCAACTCCCTGGAGGTTTTGGATCATCTTCCTTCTTATTAGATGCGTAAATTTCATTGTTTGGCAAATGATGACTTTGAAACGTATTTATTCCTACACTCGCTAGCACAGTAATAATTAGGGAAAGAGCGATAAGTTTAATCTTCTTTTTCATCTGATAACTCCTGTATTATGTGTCTTCTTCATTTGATGTAAACTGATTTGTAAATACTTATTAGCTAAAAGTGGATCGCCTTGTCTTTGATAATATTCTGCAATTCGTTCACTGTATTCATAAACCTTCATTCGATTACCTTGTTTCTCCATAATTGGTAAGCCTTCTTCCTTTAAATAACGGATTAGTGCCTTCTCTTCATTTTTTGCTTCAAAATATAATACGCGTAACTTCACATATTCTAATTTTGTTGTATCTTCAAATGATTCTAGTTCATTTTCTAGCATATTCACAACCTGTTCATTTTTTTGTAGCTTTAGCAAATGAGTAGCTATATTTCCTAATGTAAGGTAATAACTCTCAGTATATTTCTCTATTAATGCAAGTGATTTATAATAACACTCTAACGCTTTTTCTGAAAAATTTTGAGTACCATATAAAAAACCTAAATTATGCCATGCCATTTCCTCAATTTTTGTGTTTTGGATTAATTCTGCATCATCTAGTATTTCTTTTAATAAATTTTCTGCACTTTCATATTCACCTGTTTCAGTTAAATGGATTGATAAAATTGTTTTCACATCTAACATTCTAATAATATTATTCCTTTTTTTAAAAACTTCTAGAGCTTTATTACCGAAATAGATTGCTAATGCAGATTGGCCTAATCTACAATGCATTAAGGATTTTAAATAATAATATTCGGTTATGTCATCTCGATATAATTTCCTTAAATCTTTTACTTCTTCTAATAAGTCTAAAGATTTAATAAAATTATTCCTTTTATGATTAAAAATTGCATTTAATACATTCCAAACAAATCGTTCAAACTCAGAAAACATCTTCGTATTTTGTCCTATTTTTTCGATCAATTGCTCTGCCAAATCGATCTGATTTAAAAACAAAGTATACCTTAACATGTATAATTGATATACATAAAGCAATTCCGTATATTGGACAAACTCCTTATATTCTTTGAGGTCTAGATAGAGTGCATTTGCTTTTTTGTGATGTAGTCGTTCAATTGCGTCATAGAACTTCTGTAGTTTTATTTTAATCTGATTCACTTTATTTTTTTCATCTTCAACTGATATACCTAACTTCTTACACAATAAGTTTAAAGTTTCGATATTAACCTCTTTTGAGTTGTTCTCAATCTTACTTAAATGAGAAATTGAACAAATTCCATCACATAGTTGCTCTTGTGTCATCTGTTGTTTTTTTCGATGGTAATTAATAATTTTTCCAATTTTCATAGGTATTTTCCTTAAATATTATTTTAATATTGTTAATATTCATTATAGTGTAAAACTACTCCTATTTCATCTTACATTTTTTCCCATGATTATAAAACTCTAATTATATATATATAACCAAAAAAGCATAGAGCCTAATTCAGACTCTATGCTAAACGCTGTAAAAAAAAGAAGTTGTCTATGAAATAGATAGGCTGGTAGTCGAATTCAGGCTGTATGCTAGTAAATAAAATTACCTATAATAAATTTATCTCTTTTGGTAGTTTAACAGCAGATAAAATGAGCGTCTCCTTTACTCGATCTTTGGCGTAAGATGAATTGTTTAGTATCTCGTGATCAAGATAACCAGGATGACACATGACCTCAACGGATTGACCGTCTTGAACCCGTGTTACGATCATTTCAAAATAGTCTTCTGTCACGCCTTCCCCATAGAAATCATGAAGAAAAACATCCGTAAAGGGAGCGACTCCTTGTAAAGCATTTTCGGAAATGCGTCTAGCAGTTAAATGATATTTTTGAGCTAACCTCTGTACGACTGGTAAAAACGCAGGTACGGTATGAACATGGTGGTGGCTATCAAAATGGTTTGGTTTTAGTCCCGATTCTAAAAATTTTTCTATTTGTGCAGTCCATTCTCTTTCCAATTCATCTAGTGATATATTTTTATCTTCAAAGAATTCATGTCTACTTTTAAACTTTCCATTTTCATTAACAAGTGTTGGAACATCATTTAAAAGTGGCTTCCCACAAGTTAAAACTAGATGGATTCCTACTTGAAGATTAGGATTTTCTTTCGCTAGTTCTACTGCATGACTTACGCCAGGCATATTCATCATCATCGTAGTTGAGTTAACAACTCCATTTTTATGTGCATCAATTATGCCATAATTAATTCCCCTCGAATAACCAAAATCGTCTGCATTCACAATTAATTTAATCATTTCACTTTCGCCTCTTTAAAAAATTGAGGTAAATATTTTTTATGTGCTTCTAGCATTTCATCAACAATTTCCTTAGCTACTTTATCTGATGCAACTAATGGGTTAATCGTTAACGCTAGAATGGCCAAATCATAATTACCTGTTACCGCTGCTTCACAAGCTACTCTTTCAAATGATTTGATTTGTTGAACGAGCCCTCTTACAGATATCGGTAGATCGCCCATTACGATTGGTTTTGGTCCATCCTTTGTGATGACACAGCTAACCTCTACAGCTGAGTCATTAGGAATACTAGCAATCGAACCATTATTCATCGTATTAACTGGCTGAATATCACCTTTATCATTATAAATAGAAGAAATTAAGCGAACCGCCGCATCACTATAATAGGCTCCCCCTCGTTTTTCGAGCTGAGGTGGTTTGATTGATAGATTTGGATCTTTATAAAGTTCAAAAAGATCATCCTCTAATTTTTTAACAACTTCAGCACGAGTCCCTACAGTTTCGGCATTTTTAATATCTTTTTCAACCATTTCACGCGTTTTATAATAATAGTTATGATATGGACAAGGTAGCGCGTTTAGAGCACGTAAAAACTCAGGTTCCCATCCATATCCTTGAATATTCTTAACAAAACTAGAGTTTTCTGGGTTCGTTAGTAATTCAATGACTTGATTTTTTACACTTTCTCCGTCAACAAATACATCTAACCCATAAACCATATGATTTAATCCAGCAAAATCAATCCGTACTCGAGAATGCTCAACCTTTAATAATTTGGCAATTCCCATTTCCATTCCAATTGGGACATTACATAAACCAACTACTTTTCGATGGTCAGTGTAACGAAGTACAGCCTCAGTAACCATACCAGCGGGATTTGTAAAATTAACTAACCACGCATTTGGACATAAATCCCTCATATCTTTTACAATATCTAAAATGACTGGAATTGTTCGCAAACCTTTAAATAATCCTCCTGGTCCATTTGTTTCTTGACCAAGTACACCATATTTTAAAGGTATTCTTTCATCCTTTGCCCTCGCATCTAACAAACCAACTCGGAATTGCGTTGTAACAAAGTCAGCATCTTTAAGTGCCTCTTTTCGATCAAGTGTCAAATGAACTTCTACAGGAAGACCTGCCTTTTGAAACATTCGCTTTGCTAACTGACCAACAATCTCTAATTTCTGTTTGCCTTCTTCAACATCAACAAGCCATAGCTCTCGTATTGGAAGCTCATTGTATCGTTTAATAAAACCTTCTACTAACTCTGGGGTATAACTTGATCCTCCACCAATTGTTGCAATTTTGATTGTTTTACTCACTATGTAATCCCCCTTTTATTGGTTGTTTACCTCTTGCCGCAGTTCAATAATCTCTCTTGCTAAATCTTTAAGCGTCATTGCTGTCATTAAATGATCCTGTGCATGAATTAATAGAATTGGTATATCAAAATCTTCTCCACCAGCCTCTGCCTGAATCAATTGCGTTTGAAAGCGATGTGCTTGACTAAACTCGCAATCTGCCTCGGCAAGCTTCTCAAAAGCTAGCTCAAAATTTTTTTCTTTTGCTGCATAGATTCCCTCCATGGAAAGACTTCTAGCATTTCCACTATGCAAGATTAACTGAAAGGAAAGGTTGTACAATTCTTCTTTTGTCACTAGAATCACACCCTTTACTAGAATTTAAGAAAACAATACCAAGAGCCTGCCTATAGGCAAGCTTCCGGTGTGTTTACGTAGAGTCAATAATCTGGGTACCCAGACTGATTGAAAGCGTGCGCTAAGTGGACAGTCTGGGCAAGCTCTTTTATGCATTCCTTATTTTGGTGAGCCTTGTTCCGTTTGTAAATTTTGTTTATCCCACATTCTAAAGAATGGGAAGTAAATTAAGAACGCTACAACAAGATTAATCAATTGCATTGCAGAGCCTCTCCAGTTACCTCCAGTTGCTAGCCAACCGCCAATAATTGGTGGAGTCGTCCAAGGAATAGCAATACCATGTGTTTTTGGAGCAAATCCTGTTTTCATTCCTATATATGTGGTTACAACAAGTACTAATGGCGTTAGAATAAATGGAACTAAAAGTAATGGATTCATTACGACAGGTGCACCGAATGTAATTGGTTCATTAATATTGAAAATACCAGGTCCAATCGATAGCCTTCCTAGTTGTTTTGCATGCTGACTCTTTGCAAATAATAGCATCATAAGTGCAAAACAAATTGTTGCACCAGAACCACCCATGTAGATGAAGATATCAAAGAATTGTTGTGTAACGACATTTGGCATTGCATGATGAGCCTGTAGAGCTAATCGGTTTGCATCAGTTGCTGCTAGCCATACTGGACCCATTACTCCACCAACAATTGCCGCACCGTGTAAACCAACTGACCATAATAATTGAATTAAGAGTACAGCAATTAAAGCGCCAGCTAATGAACCACCAAGTCTACTAAGTGGATCTTGTAATAGATCTCCAACGACATTGTGTAAAGTTTCATAGTGTGTATGTTCTATTAATAAACGAATAATCCAAACTAAGAAGATAACTAGAAATGCAGGGAATAATGCAACGAATGATTTGCTTACACTAGGTGGTACACCATCCGGCATCTTAATAACAAAATTCCTTTGAATTACCCATCGATAAATTTCAGTTGAGAATAACGCAATTATAATAGCAACAAACAGACCTTTACTTCCTAAAAACGCCATAGGCAGTACTCCGCTTACTTTAATAGCAGCAGTTGCTCCATCTGGCGTAAACATTGTGAAGTATGGTGTTGATAAAATAAATGAAGCAATTGAAATTGCACCAGCATTTAATGCATCTACTTTGTAATGTTCAGCGAGTCGATAGGCAATACCAAATCCTGCAATGAGCGCCATTATATCAAATGAAGCACTTACTGGGTAAAGGAGCTTGGTTTGCCAAGCGGCACCGAATGTTTTTGCCATAAAATCAGGATATCCGTCAAATGGTAAGAAGCCTAAGATTAAGAAAATAGAACCGACAATTATAAGAGGCAGTGTTAAAATAATTCCATCACGTAATGCTTGCAAATGTCTTTGACCTGCAATTTTTCCAGCAATAGGCATTACTTTCTCTTCTAACATTTGAGTAAAGTTGGCCATCACAAATCACCCCTATATGAAATTATGAACCTATTAAATCGATTGCAAATTTCAGGACCTCTGCTCCTTTACACATCCCGTAATGAACCGGATTGATGGCATCAACTGGTATTCCTTTTTGTAAACCTTCTTTTTTTAATTGTGGGAGTAGATACCTTACTTGGGGACCTACAAGTAATACATCTGCTTGATCAAGATGATTTTTAACATCATTAGCACTCACTGCCCAAATCCTTGCAACGATTCCTTCAGATTTTGCAGCAGCTTCCATTTTTGTAACTAATAAACTTGTAGACATACCAGCAGCACAACATAATAATATGTTCATTTAATCCCCCTTTCTCTCTAAAGGAAACGCTTACAATACAATTAAACTTCTACTAACATGCAGAATCTACCCCTTACCTCTCTCCCTCTAGAATTTTAATCTCAAGAAATATATATTCACCATTTTGGACATTAGGACAAATATAAATAATATTTTTTTTACGATAAATTCCTATTCCTAAAGTCGCTTAAAATATAGCTTTGTACAAGCCTAAAGTATGATAACTTGCCAGACTTAACTAAAAGGATTTTGCATTTAAACGATCTGAAAAAAGTCTCGTATTTGTAATAAATAATGCCTATATTTTGAACTAAAATGCTAGATTGAAATTCCTTCCAATTTTAAATCTAGTAAAAATGAAAAAGGACATGCTATTGTCATTATCTATAGGAGATCTTTAAAATTAAAAGAGGACTTAAGATATACTTAAGTCCTCATCATTAATAAAGGATGGACTTCAGTCGTAGTTTTCGACTAAGACGTTCAATTTTTTAATCTGTTCTTCTACACCAGTATCCGCATTCACGAAAATTTGATATGTGTCGTTACCTCTTGTTCCTACAAATTCATAGCAAAGTACTTCTTGATTCAATTTATTTAAAATGATCGCTTGTCTTTCTTCCATTATTTTCAGGTTTGAACTAATACTATTTCTCGCTTCTTCCACTGATATTTTTGGCTTTGGAATCGTTCGTTTTGTATATGCTGACAAGTAATTTTTTGAAGAAAATCCTACAATGCTTCCGTCATCAAGAGCAATCTTCATCATTACAGATTCAGGATAGATTCTTACCCCGTCCTGCTTTGTTACGTATGTAAATACACCAACCGTATCATATTGTGAGCTTTCTGTTAGTTCCATATTCGAGAATTTATTACGTTCCAAAAATTTTAGTCCGTTAATTGAAGCCTGATTTAAATCGATTTTTTGTGTTTTAATATTTCGACTATCAATCACCCAAACTGGATACCCTCCTTTTTCGGTAATATCCATATAAATTTCGCTATTCGTTTTTGGTTCCTTAATTTCTAAACTATAATACCGATCTGCTAATTTTTCACCTGTAAGATCAACTTTTATTTGTGCTGTATTATTTAATTCAAGAAACTTTTTCGCAATGTCCTTCGCTTGCTCTGTCGTTATTTTTTTGCCTTTTACATTCGAAAGGTTAGCACGATTTACTTTATAATTTGTCAGGGAAGGATCTGCATTTGCATCGGAATATGTCATTACATTCCTTTCCACTGTTTTAAATCCATCAATAATTGCATTATTTTTCGGATTTTGATCTTTTGCATAAGCAAGTTCTACATCCATCCAACGTAATTTATTTTCAAATACCATATGTTGAACTTTTCGAATCTCTCCTTGAATTTCAGCAGAGTTATCATATAACTTTTGCAATGTTGCGTATTCATTTTGGGTCAATGGTTCTTTATCTAAATCTCTTACCGCTGTTCGATAACTAAAATCACCAATATTTGTTAGAAATTCTTCTGTTTTATTAACTGGTAATAGTCTCAAAGGAAGTTGCCCTACGTTGGACCTAGCTTGAGAAGTTAGTCCCCATACTTCAACTAGTGCTGGAGAAAGGGATGACTTTGATTTCATTGCTAAAGTATCGCCAATTTTATCATGCAATACATCTATTTCATATGTTAGTTCATGAAATGCTCGTTGGTAGTTGTTTTCTGCCTGGATATTGATTTCGTTTTTAGCCTTATGCTCTGTATAACCCCAATATGATGTTCCGATTAGCCCAATTGCTAACACGCCTATTGCAGCTTCCTTAATCATTTAAAACACTCCTTTCTTATCGGCAAAATATATGTCTACCAATTTGTTTTATTTGTGGTCTGCTCCAAATCCAAGCACTTGTCGCTGTGTCTGGATTAAAATAATAAAGTGCACTTTCACTCGGATCCCAACCATTTACAGCGTCTAAAACAGCTTTTTTGGCCGTCTCATTTGGTGTTAAGTAAATTTGTCCATCAGACACAGCGGTAAATGCACCCGGTTCAAAAATTACACCAGATACTGTGTTTGGAAACGATGGATTGCTAACGCGATTCAGAATTACTGCAGCTACTGCTACTTGTCCGATATACGGTTCACCACGCGACTCACCATAGACTGCATTAGCCATTAGCTGAATATCATTTTGCGAATAACCATTCGGAACATTCGATCCAGCACCTGCATTTTCACCTTTCACATATTTTGTAGCTTTTACGAGCATAGCTTTTGTTTTAGCTCCAACAATCCCATCGACAGGCATTCCGAAATTATTTTGGAAATTTCTAACCGCCCAATATGTGTTGTATCCAAATACCCCATCGACCTTACTAGTGTAATAACCGTTGTATTTTAAACGAGATTGTAATTCAATTACATCTTCTCCTGTAGCACCCATTTGAAGTACTTGGCTTGTAAAAGCATTTACATTTTTAAGTTGAACATTACAAAAGAAACTAAAAAATACGATTAGTAATATTAAAGGACCTTTTAAGAAAACTAGTTTTCTCATCTCAAACCTCCTAAAGTATAATTATCCCTATTTGTATTTTTTTCAAGAACCACCAAATTATGTAAATACTTTTGACATGCAATAAGATTTTCCAAAGTCCTAATAAAAGTCAGTTTTTTATCCAATAAAAAAAGGGACCTTTTGGCCCCTTTTTTACTTTCTATTAAAGGTAATTCCATCACCATACACTCGATCATAGATTACCCAATTCCAAATATCATTTGAATGATTTTTAAGTACCCAATCATACCATGAATGTTCAATTTGTCCGTTTGTTAGAACTTTCATTAAAAGAGGTGCAATTTCGTAGGATTCTAATTTAAGATTTCCTTTTTCAAAAAATGGCTTTGAATAGTTTCTAATCTTGTCCATTGTATGTTTGTCATTACTCCAAATCCACATCGGTGTTTCATTATACCAATCTTCTCCTTCACTCTTCTCCACTGGTGCTCCCCATTGCTCGTATGTTGCCTTTTTATCGCCAAATGTTGGTCGATGGTCACCATAAAAAAGGATAATTGTAGGATTCTTACGTTTTTTAACTTCTTGCCATACTGAAACAAGAGAATTGCCACTTTTATAAATACCACTTGCATAACTCTCCACTTTTCCTTTTAAATCTTCATTAAGTGGCACTCCACTAACTTTCATGTTTTCTTCGGGAAAACGGCCTTTATGCCAATCAAAATGATTTTGCATTGTCACAAAAAATACAAATTGACTCCCTTTTTTATTAATTAATGATAATGCTTTTTTCGAGCTACATTCGTCAGATAGATAGGAACCGAATTTTTCACAAGAAGTTAAATCTGATTCTGACAAGAACTTATTAAATCCGATGTTAGGATAAACTTCTTTTCGTTTGAAAAATGATGTTTTAAATGGATGAAGGGCTATTGTATCCATACCAAATTGTCTAACATCTTGAATGACACTAGGTGAAAGTCTATTTCCCATTTTTCCTTCTTGGTATGGTGTCCGATTTTCGAATTTACGTTTTAATTTTAGGCTAGTTAATACTTCAAATTCCTCGTTAGCCGTCCGTCCTCCAAATGTATTACTAATAAGCGTTCCATGAATACCTTCATTTATAGAGCGAAGAGGTCCATTTGGATCAGTATCCCATTTTAATTTCATGTCATCTAGCATACTGTATGCCTCACTTTGAATCACTAAAATATCTGGTAATTGTTTAGGTTTAGAAAGTGGTTTTAAAGAATTGATTTCTTTAATGACCCCATTTTTCACTTTATTAGATACTTTAGGTTCTTCACGTTTGCTATTAACATAAGTTACTAAAAATGCTGGGTACATACCATATCTTTCAACACTAGTCTCGTAATTCCAAGGTATATATTTTACATTTGAGTTTTTTACAAAATAGGCATAGCCTTCTTTAGAACCAAATGTAAAAAAGACACCAAGTAATACGATTAGTAAAAAACGTAGACTATTTCTCCTTGCAGAAGCATTTCTCCATTTTTTATAGGCAAAGAAAGTTCCTAAAAAAAGAAATGTGATGATACCAATTAAACCTCCCCATTTGACAAGAAATGGAAGCTTTGAAAATTGTAAAAAAACGATTGGATCACGTAGGAAAATTAAATCACTTGGATGAAACGGCTCTCCAGTATATTTTATTTTCTCTGATAATGCATATGAGAAAATTCCAATTGAACCTACAATTGTAATTAAAATCCACCAAACATTATAGCCTAGAACAAGTAGTCCGATGATTAATAATGAAACAATAACTGATACAATCATAAAGTTCCACTTAAAAAAATCCGTGATGATCCAATTCTGATATAGATTTACATTGTTCTTCCACAAATAATTATGAGACCAAATAACAAGTAAATAGCTACAGACCAATCCGATTAGAATTGGTCCTAACAAATGAAAACTCTTTTTAATCATGAAGAATCTACCCTTTACGAAATTATTAACATTATCTTTGTTTATTTTCGTTTTTACATTAATTTTTCATTCGCTAATTCTTCATCAAGTTGATTGAATTGTTGAATTAACTTTTCTGTAACTAATGATTCAAACACTTTAGTAGCACCTTCAATATCGCCAATTTCTGATTTGTATTTCGTTTCAAATCTACTGAGAATACTGCCTTCTTCAAAAATTCCCCATATATTATTCCCACTACCTTTGTAATCGCTCAACTTAGAAGGTAAGTATGGATTAATATTTTTATAATCCTTCGTAAACGCATCATTAACAATTAGACAATCGAATTTTGTTGTAAAATTTAAAAACTCTAAAAAGTTAACATATGGGTTTACTTTTACATGTTTTTCAATTACATCTCCCGAAAGTTCATTTGCAAGTGATTTTGGATCTGAAGTGAAAACATGAAGTTTAATTTTATCCCTTAATTCAGGCTTCGTTAACTTAAGTCCTTCAATTATCTCATTTAATTTCCTCGTTTGATAAAACGTTCCAAAGTACCCTAGGTTTACTTTATTTTCATCAATTCTATATTTGCTTGCTTTAACGTGATAATATTGCTTCGGTAAAGTCGGTTGATTACAAATTCTAGCCTTATTTAAAATGACTTCTTTCATTTCTTTCATTGGGAACATTTCTGACATGTATTTCAACTGATTTTCATTAGTAAAAACAATTTCATCTGCAAATGCATAAGCAATGTATTCACACCAAAAAAACATATTGTTATTTAATGCTAGTGGGAAGTTCTTTTTCTTTAAAAGTGCATTTACTTTTTTATAAAATCCTAAATCAATAATTGCTGACTTCCGCTCATTTCCATGAATATCTAATAGGATCGGATCAGAGAATTCTGCAACCCATCTTGCCTTTGGATTTTTCATTTTATATTCAAATGCTAAAAAGTGAGAAGCAGGCCATAGTGCTCGGCTATAAATTTTATGGTATGCACCATTTTTTCTTTCTTTCAATTTAATTTCCTTAAGAGATTTTTTAATAAAGTCTTTCATTGATTTCCATTGTTTAAAACTACTAGCAGATGATATTTCCATCCGATTATTAATATAACCATCCACCATTGCATTTTGACGATAATCAGTTTCCCTTACCTTCGACATATTATTATAAATTACGTCCACCACTTCATTATTTTCAATAATACGCTTAGCCATTACAGTTCCACTCGTATCAACATATGGTGGAAAACAATAAGAAATAATTAAAGAACGCGTCTCTCCATTGTATAACTTAAAATAAGGGAAATAGACGAAACTATGATTATTTACTTCTTCAATTACTTTTTCTCTCAATTCATTGCTATTGTTTATATACCGATCTATAAATCCGTACTGAGCGTGTATTTTTCCTTTAATGAATTGTTGGATAGTAGGACTATTCGATTCTCCTAGTAATACATCAAGATGTTTCATTACTTCCAACCGCTCTTTTACATTAAACTCAAATGAATTTTTACGTCTAGAAACAGAGTTATCTCTTAAAACTCGATAATAAATTGCTTGCTCTTCTAATGGAACAATCTTTAAATGAAAATGATGCAAAGCAAATAATTTAGTAAAAAACACTACATCTTCTCCACTTTTTAAACCTAGTTCGTAACTTTGGGTTTTTACTTTCTTTGTTGGTATTAATTTACAAGCATTCATTGTTAGAACACTATTTAAATCTGTATATGTATAAAATTTAGTATCTAACGCTGTTTTTATTTGGGAGTTAACAGGATTATTAGCATTACTGTTACCTTCTAGATCAACGTCCACAACTTGTGAAATGACAACAGATTCTTCATCAGCATGATCGAATAGTTTTTCAAGAAAGTTTGGTGAAATATAGTCATCATCATCCAAAAATGTAATGTATTTTTTGGATGCTTGTTGAATCCCCATATTTCTTGCAGCTGAAACACTAGCTTCTTCTGAATGAAGAATATTGAAGTGATTTAAATTATGTTCCTTAATGAAATTCTTCAATATCTCTTCGGTCAGATCTTTTTCTCCATTAATAATAAAAATCACTTCAAAATATTTTGGTGATAAAGTTTGATTTTTTAATGATTCAATACATTTTTTTATCACTTTTTCACCTTTGTATGTTGGAATGATTACGCTAATACCGTTTATTAATTTTTTAAAATGATATTTTGAAAAGATTAAGTCTTCCGGGATTTCCTTATTCATTCGTTGGTAAATTTCAATTTTTATTCTTTCAATTTCTTCTAATCTTTGCTGAATTTCAAACTTGTTCAAAACTTACTCACCAACCTCTTATCTTTCTAAAAAGCCATCTTTTAGCTTTCCAATAAAACTGAATTAATCTGCCCAGCTTTGAGTGCATTACTTTTCGATACCGTTCTTCCATTATTTGAATTTCATTTTCTAGCTTTTCAATATACTTTATATTTTTATAATGCAGCTCTAACGCTGTTTCTTCATTAATTAATAAGGTTAAGAACTGTTCATAAAACTGAGACTCTATGTCCAAATTACTTAAATTAGATTTAAACTTGTTTAATTTTATAAACCAACTAGGTATTTCTAATTCATTCTCTATTGTTTCTGCGTTTATTGAATGAGTTCTTGGGTCGATTGTCATCTTGATGAGTCCTTCCTAATAGCTTGAATACTTATTAATATGCCCTAAATAAGCAGTTTTTTTTCATAAAATGAAAAATTAGAAATCATTTCTTAAGATAAAAAAAAGACAATCACCTTATCGGTAAATTGTCTTATGATACATCTGATTTTTTAAATTAGATTTGAATTTGATTATCCCTTTTAAATTTGCGAGATACATCTTCATATATTCCTGAACCAAACAATACACCTATTAAAATTAAAATAAAGCCGACTACTTGAGTTAAAACTATTTTTTCACCTAAAAATAATACCGCACCAATAAGTGAAAAGAATGGATTTAAATTTAAAAATATAGCTGCCTCTGTTGTGCCAACCTTACCAAGTGCAAAATTATAAAGCATATGCCCCATAGCTGTTGCAACAACTGCTGATGCTAAAAATACTGCCCAAATTCCTACAGAATGATGCACCATACTAGCCATTCCACCTGGTTCAATTAGTTGGCTTATTCCGAATAAAATAATCGAACCCATAACTAGCATATATCCAGTCATTAATCTTGGATCTAAAGTTTTCGAAACTTTTTTTATTAATACAAAGCTAGATGCTTGGGCTAAGATTGCTAAAAATACATAAAAATCTCCATGCGACACGCCATGAAAACCTCCACCACTCTGAAAAACAATAAAAGCAACACCTGCAAAACCAAATAAAACGCCTAAAATTCTAACAAAGTTCATTACGCTACCTAAAAAGAAAACCGACAATAATGCTGTTAATAAAGGTCCCATCCCTAAAATTAGGCCCCCGTTTGATGCAGAAGTTTGGGAAAGACCGATTGATAAAAAATAATGATGTGCCACTACATTCAATAACATCGCAAAAAACACATACCCAAACTCTCTTTTTGTGAGCAAACGAACTTTTTTTATTAAAAATAAAATAATAAAAACACTTACTCCAGCAGTGAAAACACGGATAGCTGTCATCGTAACTGGCATAAAGTTCTCTACTAGAACTTTTGTGGCTATTACATTAAATCCCCATACCACCATAATACAAAATAAAATGATATATATTTGTTGCTTCTTCAACTTCCCCACTTCTTTCTAATGGCCTAAATATTAAAAGAGGGGTAATTACCCCTCTTATTTTATTTCAGAAACTTCTAATTTACTTTTTCTAATATAGTAAATTTTTGAGATATATTCAAAGTGTATGCTCAGATTCACTAAAAATATGTACTTCGTTTTACATAAAAATAAAATAAAATACTACCCTTGAAAAAGGTAGTTTTCGTACTACGAAAAATATAAGAGTATAATTAAGTACCACAGAACGTCTGATAAGGACGATCCGGATCAGGAGGTAGTGTACAATAATTTATCTGTTCTTTCGATTCAATAAAAGGATTAGAAAGTACTTTAAGCAATTTCTCCATCACGCTATAATCTCCGTTCTCTACCGCTGCTTCTAAAGCTTCTTCTACGCGATGATTTCTTGGGATTACGGTCGGGTTGTTGTCTCGCATTAATTGAAGAGATGCTTCTTTTGATTCTGGTTGTCTACTTAGTCTTTCCTGCCACTGCTTCTCCCATTGTTTAAATTCAGATGATGTAAACAATAGTAGCTCATCTTGATTACCATATGATAATGCTCTAAACGTATTGGTATAGTCTGCTTTATACTTTTCCATTATGTCTAGTAACTCATCAATTAATGACTTATCCTGTTCTTCTTCATTAAATATTCCTAATTTTCTCCTCATGCCAGCGATCCAATTATCAACATAAATAATAGGATATTCTGAAATTGCATTCTGTGCTATTTCTAATGCTTTTTCCTGATCATCATGTAATAAAGGTAATAATGTTTCAGCAAATCTTGCAAGATTCCATCCAGCCATTTTTGGTTGGTTTCCGTATGCATAACGACCGCGGAGATCAATTGAGCTAAATACAGTTGCTGGATCGTACGCATCCATGAATGCACATGGACCATAGTCAATTGTTTCACCACTAATTGTCATATTATCAGTATTCATTACACCATGTATAAAACCAACTAATTGCCATTTGATAATTAAGGAAGCTTGGCGCTTAATGACCCCTTGTAATAATGAAAGATATCGATTTGGATCATTTAATTCAATTTCAGGATAATGCCTTTTGATTGTATAATCAGCAAGTTCTTGAAGTTCATTCACACTACCCCATCTTGAAACATACTGAAACGTGCCAACCCGAATATGACTAGCAGCAATACGGGTCATAACAGCCCCAGGTAATCGAGTTTCACGCTGGATTTGTTCACCTGTCGTTACAACAGCAAGACTTCGTGTAGTTGGTATCTTTAGTGCATGCATTGCCTCACTAATAATGTATTCACGAAGCATTGGGCCAAGTGCTGCACGACCATCTCCTCCTCGTGAATAAGGTGTTCTACCTGAACCTTTAAGTTGTACATCAAATCGCTCTTTTTTTGGAGTGATCTGTTCACCGAGTAATAAAGCTCTTCCATCCCCTAGCATATTAAAGTGTGCAAACTGATGCCCTGCATATGCTTGGGCTAGTGGTAACCCACCTTCTGGCACTTGATTCCCGGCAAAAACATTGACACTTTCTTCGCTTTGAAGTGATTGAACATCTAGACCAAGTGATAATGCTACTGGTTTATTTAGAACAACCAATTTCGGTGAACTTACCGGATTTAAGTCTTGAATAGCAAAAAAGAATTCCGGTAATTTTGAATAACTATTATCAAAATTCCATCCTGCATCACTTTTTACATTTCCCTGAGTCATCTTATCCCCCTTTTCCACTTTTTTCTTTTTTACTATTTACTCTCTACATATAACAAAAAAACCATAAATTTACTATGATTTTGTTTTCACAATCCATTCCTCCGGTTAGTGTCTACTCCACAACTTCAATCTATTCTCACATTGAGTGAAAAAGGCATAACTTCATTTAGCTTATCTAGCCAAAATAACGGCTACCCTACAGCAGCCGTTTCTAGTATCATTTCTGTTATAAAGTATGGTTCAACTTCATCGAAATTTTAAAATTCCTGTTTATCAACAATTTCTCTATCTTTTACACTGCTTGAAGTATTTACGATCAGTTTATTATAAACTTTATCACAAAGCTTGATCGCACTATAGCCAAGCAATCCTCCAGAGGAATTTAGTATTAGATCATCTACATCAAAAATCCCTAGAGAAAAAATAACCTGTAAGCTTTCTATGCATAAACTAAAACCCAAAGAACTAATGAATACCCCTATGGATGACATCCCTCTATTTTTAGATAAAAATACAAGAAACATTCCAAATGGGATGAATGCTATAATATTCCCAACCAAATTACTAAAATCAGGCCAAGATGATAGACTATGAATATTAATGAATATTGTTTTAAATGGGATAAGATTTCCCATTTTCAATTCGTTAATGAGATTAGCAGGATTCTGGAGATTAGTCTGAAGTTGATACAAAAGGAAGGATAGATCTCTCCAACGGAATTTAAATAAAATGACTCTAATTAATGCATACATATAAAGGACAAATAGTACTGAAACAAAAATTTTGTTCACTAATTTTATTATTTTCATTCTGCTAAGCTTCCCTCCTTAGTATGTATTGAGCTATTAGATACCGTCACAATCACACCATCCATATTGTTGCCCGATATTTCATAACGAAGATTGGTAGGCACATGAATGGTCGTATTACTAGTAACAGGGTAATAAGATATCTCATATTTTTGGCCATTTATAGTAGTAGAAATAGACTTTTGTTTTTTTAAGAAATCCAAATACTCTTCTAAAGAAAAATTCTTTTCCATCATAATCACACTATGTGGCAATCCAACATAGCGAATATGCCAAGGTTCATACTGAATCCCTGTAATTGCCGTTTTATCCTTTGGATAGCGTATTATAAAGCCGTATTTCCAAGCATTTTTTTCTAGCCACTTTCCTTCCGGTGCCTCGTTCATTTTCATTTTGGTAGATCCTACATCAAGTGATAAACCCAAATTATGTTCACTACGGCCTGCAGGCAAGGCATAGTCTGATCCCATTTCATGATAAAGTGCATTTTGCTCATCAAAGTCACGAAAACCACTATTAATTGTAAAATGGCGAACCCCTTCTTTTTGAGCAGCAACGATCATCTTCGAAAATTTACGGGCAACACCCTCTGACAATTCAATTTTCGTATCTAGTATTTCGTATCCCTTTATCAATTCTTTGTGAGTGAATAAATTTACAACATCTGATTTTATACTTTTCTGGTGCACAGGGTATTTTTTATTTATTAAGAGTAAGTTTCCTTTATAGACCCGTTCTTTTGTAATTCCCATCGTTTGGAAACGATCAGAAGTCTCTTTATTATCTAATAGTTCATTGTTAATTTTTTTATATGTTTGAATCTCTACTTTATCTTGAAACGACGTCTCTTTCTTAACGAATGTAAAAATCAGGAAAATTACTATAGCAACTAAAAATCCCCACTTCTTCATTTTTACGTTCCTCCTCATTCTGATTGATTCTAGAATAGAAAAAACTTTTTAAATAAAAAGTGGGGTAAACTTTAAATTTTTCTTAAATTCTTTATGAAACTTTTAAACTTGGTCAATTGGGATACTTTCCTGCGGTAATCGAACTTCAAATACAGTGCGGATTATACTACTTTCGGCCATAATTGTGCCATTATGTTGTTCCACAATATTCTTTGCAATGAATAAACCAAGACCTTGTGCTATCTTCTTGATGAGCTCGTGCTTTGTCACCGGTATAAAACATATCAAAAAGATATGGAAGTTCCTCTGGAGGAATACAATCCCCATAATTAACAATCTGAACAACCACTTCTTGCCCATTAATAAAGCCGTTAACATCTATAAATTGACCATCATATCCATATCGATTTGCATTGGTTAAAAGATTTTCAAAAACACGAGCTAACATCTCTCCATCACCCAAAATAGGTAAATGGGGCAGTAGATTCATGCGAGCAATTAAATTATTTTTCTCGAAAACAGGGTACAATTCTTCTTTTAATTGAAAAAGTAGATCACTTAAATTAATTTGCTTTTTTTCAAGAGGTAACATACCATAGTTCATTCTAGTTATTTCGAATAATTCATCAATCAATTTTTCTAAACGCTGAGATTTAGTAAAGGCAATCGTTAAAAAATGTTTGACTTGTTCCTTAGTTAGCTTCTCATCCTTAAGAATTAAATCTAAATATCCTAACACAGAAGTGAGCGGAGTACGCAAATCATGTGCTAAATTTACAACTAATTGTTCTTTACTGTTTTCTGAAAAATCGCCTCTTTGTACAGCTTCTTCTAATTTTTCACTTGCTTGATTAATTGCTTGAGCAATATCTTCGAACTCATCATTTGAATGGATCGAAACCCGATGTTTAAAGTTCCCACTAGCAAGATAATGAATTCCGTTTGATATTTCATTAAAATATGTAGAATAGGGCTTAGTTAATAAATAGAAAAAGAATATCGAAAGTGGGATAAATAGAAATAAAAAGAAGTTAACGTCTCCAATACTCTGTATGAATCGGCGAAGCTGGGCCAAAGGGTCACCATAACGAACCATCGTGTGATAATAAAGCTGTAAGCCTTTAAAAATGATGTAAGTTACCATACCAGCTAGAGTCATACTGAAAGCAAATAATACAATGATTTTGGAGCGAAAACTACGTATAATTTTATCCATTAAATGAATACCCCACTCCCCAAACCGTTTTGATTAACTTATTTTTTCTCTTATCTTCTCCGAGTTTTTTCCGCAAAGTGCGAATATGCACCATTACTGTATTACCACCTTCAAAATATGCATCACCCCAAACCTGCTGAAAAATATTTTCTACACTAAAAACTTTCTTTGGATGACTGGCTAATAAATACAAAATATCAAACTCTTTCGGTGTTAGCTCGATGTTTTCACCATAATGCAATACTGTCCGTTGATCGGGGGAAATCAGTATTTCACCAAATTCCAAGAGAACTTTATGATTATCTACTTTCGGTTGGTTTAACTTCATAAAGCGTCGCAATTGAGCATTCACACGTGCAACCAATTCAATGGTGGTAAATGGTTTCGTTATATAATCATCTGCTCCAATAACTAGTCCTTGTACTTTATCGAAATCAGATGTTTTAGCACTCAAAAATATGATTGGCATATTATGCCGCTCGCGAATGAGCCGCGTTACTTCATATCCATCCATTTTCGGCATCATTATATCCAATATCAACAAATCAATCGACCCTGTCTCAACTACACGAACAGCCTCATGTCCATCCGAAACTTTAATAACATGATACCCCTCTTTTTCTAAATGTAAGGCTATTAAATCAGCAATCTCCTGTTCATCATCCGCTATTAAAATAGATATAGGCTTCAACTATACTCCTCCTAATTATCGTTACATTCAGTGGATGATTATCCAATTAAATATCTTAACGATGTTTTTCTCCCAAAAGAACTCGATTTAAGAATGACGAGTTACAGCTAGCTTTAGTGGTCCAATAAACTTTAGGCTCTATATTATTTTCTATTATTTCCTCATATTCTTCAAGAATATGGCCATTTTGAGAATAAAGCTGAATTTAAAAATCTCTTCTAACTAAGGTTTTTTAACTCATAAAAAAAACCCTTTAGATCATTAATCTAAAGAGGTTTTTCTTCACTTACTTTAAATTCCACACTTCAACTGTACTTGGCAATTATCACATGTATTACAACCACCATGTTCAACTACAGTACCTGCTAAACAGATTGGACAAGTGTCTCCGTTTTCTACACCTACGTTACCTGTTTTAACTTGAGCAGTTTCTTCAGTAGCGTTTTTAGTTGCATCTTTGCTATTTTCAACTGTTTCTAGCTCTACATTTGTAAAGTCATTTTCTTCATTAGTTAACGATAGTACTTGGGCATCACGAGAACCGTCTACATAAACAGTCCCGCCTTTTGCTCCACCTTTGTGTAATCTTTCATACACTTTTGCAACTTGTTCAACAGAATAACCTTTAGGAGCATTAACTGTTTTACTAATTGAAGAGTCAATCCATCTTTGGATGATACATTGAACATCAGCATGCGCCTCTGGAGTAAGGTCCATCGTACCAACAAACTGTTCTGGAAGATGTTCAATCATCTCATAAACATTTTCTTCAGTTACTTCATATCCATTTGCTTCTAACCATTCTAGTGCGATATCAGCTACAACTGGAATGAATTTACCTAAACGTCCTGAACGGAAGTATACAAAGTTAAAATAAGGCTCAAGTCCAGTGCTGACATTCATCATCGTTCCAGTACTTCCTGTAGGAGCAATTGTTAATAAGTGCGAATTACGAATGCCACTTTCTAAAACAGCTTTACGAATTTCTTCAGGCATTTTCTTCATATATCCTGAGTTAATAAAACGTTCGCGTCCATCTTCAAAAGTCGATAAGAATGGGAATTCTCCCTTTTCTTCCGCTAATTCAATTGAAGTTTTATAAGCAGTTGTTGCTATTACTTCAAAAATTTGATCAACTAGTTTGTTGCCAGCTTCTGATCCATATACTAGACCACAACGGATTAATAAATCATGTAACCCCATTACACCTAATCCGATACGGCGTTCACCTTTTGCTTGCTTTGTATTCTCTTCTAAGAAATACGGCGTTGCATCAATTACGTTATCTTGCATTCTCGTTCCGATTTGAACAGTTCGCTCTAACTTTTCCCAGTTAACTTTACCATTTTCCGTCATTTCTGCTAAGTTAACTGCTGCTAAATTACAAACAGAGAATGGAGCAAGCGGTTGCTCTCCACAAGGGTTTGTTGCAACTACTTTTTGACCATAAGATACAGCGTTCGTCATTTTGTTTGCATTATCTAAGAAGAAGATTCCTGGCTCAGCAGAATAAGTTGCACATACATTGATTAAATCCCAAAGTTCTTTTGCTTTGATTGTATGGTATGTTCGTACACCATATCCACGTGTAGCCCACTCACGTACATCTCCACACTCCTGCCATTCTTGATCATAAATTAAACGCATATCATCGTCATAGTTTTCTAAATCCGGGAATTGAAGTTTGTATTCTCCATCATTTTCAACTGCTTCCATGAAATCATCTGTTAAACAAACTGATATATTTGCACCTGTTAAAAACTCAGGGTTGTGAACTGAATACTTACCGCCGTCATTAAGTAGTTCTTTTGCCTGTTCTATTTCAGGTGTATCTAATTTCCCTTCAATTGTTGCAATATGAATTAATGCTTCAAAAGCTGCTTTTTCAGTTGCACTAATTGGTTCGAATTTTAATTTACGCTCTACTTCTTCACGAATTAATTTCGATTTTGTAGTTTGAGCAATATAGCGTAAAACTTTTGGATTTTGGTTCTTTGATACGATGAACTCTACAATATCAGGATGATTGACGTTCATCATTATCATTTGCGCACCACGTCTGGAACCACCTTGAATAACTAGATTTGTTAGCTCTGACAAATCATGTAACCAAGAAACTGATCCACTTGAGCGTCCATTCACACTATATACAATTGCATCGCGAGGACGTAATGTAGATCCGTTTGTTCCAACGCCACCACCACGTGACATAATTTCCATTACCTTCTTACGGTGTTCACCAATCCCATCACGAGAATCGTGAATATGCGGCATTACATAACAGTTAAAGAATGTTGTTGAAGCACCTGTACCAGCACCAGCCAAAACACGTCCCGCTGGTACAAACGTTTTGTTTGCTAAAATTTCATAAAACATCTCTTTTACTTCGGAGAATTTTTCTGGAGTTTCTGCAGATGCAAGCCCACGTGCAACACGGTCTGCAATTTGTTCGTAGAAGATTTCAAGCGGTTTGTCTACTTTATTAAATGCAACTGTAATGATTGCTCCGTCTTCAAACTGAGAATCTAATTGAACAGTTACTTCTTCTTGACTATTGTCAATAGCAATTACTTCACCATAACCACGACGAGGAAACTTTGGATCATCCTTATATGTTAGTACAACTAGGTCACCTAAACCTAATGTAACAAGTTTAATATCTTTAAATGCGTATCGGTCTAACATAACCGTTCTAGATACACCTTTAAATGTTGTTTTATGCATCTTTGGATTAATAGGTGTAATCATTGGAAAATGCATTATGTCTTGATTTAATTTCTGTATATTAGCAGGTAATTCAGCATCAATTATTGTATTTATCATCACCTGTTCCTCCTCGCAAAAGATTATATCGATTTTACCATATATCGATATATAGGTGTTTTCTTCCTTATCAACACCCATATGTAGTATATATCCCGTCTCAACAAGATATAAATATACCGATTTAAGAAGTAAAAGTCAATGTAAACGACCCAAATAAACTTATTTAAATTTGCACATTTTCCCACAAATTTCATTGACAAATTTACTTTTAACTAAGTAATGATTCATAACCACTTTGAATAGTACGGATGAATCAGTATCCTTCAGTAGAAAGATGATAATTGTATTTTTTTAAATAAAGTTTGATAATTTCTCCAATAAATAGTGTACAATTTATAGAAATTAAAGAAATGGAGAAAAACAAATAATGGTAACATGTAAAGAAACAAGAGTCATCAGAACAAATTTGGTTTTACCAAATGACGTAAATAGTCATAATACTTTGTTTGGTGGAAAACTTATGAATGACTTAGATATTATCGGAAGTATTTCTGCAATGAAATTCTGTAGATCTTTAATTGTAACTGCATCAACTGATTCAGTAGATTTTCTTCATCCCATCACAATGAAAGATTCGGTCGCATTCGAAAGTTATGTAACTTGGACTGGCACTTCATCATTTGAAGTTTTCGTAAAAGTAACTGCAGAAAACTTAAGAACTGGAGAAGAGAAAATCGCTGCTACTGCTTTTTTAACTTTTGTTGCACTGGACGAAGAAGGTAACTTAATTAAAGTTCCACAAATCGTTCCAGAAACTGAGGAAGAAAAATTCTTATATCAAGGCGGAGAAGAACGCGCTAAAATCCGTAAAAATAGAAGACTTAAAAGTAAGGAATTAGCAGACTTTTTTTACAAAAAATAAAAAATGGGACGACTAATGTCGTTCCCATTTTAGTTTTTTAGACAGTCATTTTCCAACTAGATAAAGCTAACCAATTTTCTCTTTCCTTATATTCTGGAATAATTTTACCAACAAGTCGCCAAAAGGACCTATCGTGATTCATATGGACCATATGGCACATCTCATGGACAACTACGTAGTCAATCACCTTTTGAGGTGCCATTGCAAGTTTCCAATTAAATGTTAATTGCCTTTTTGAATCACAAGTCCCCCAGTTTGTTTTACTATCAGTAATACGTATTGATGATGGCTTTACTTTAAAATTACTTTGATACTTCTGAATACTCTTTTCAACTATTGCTTTAATTTGTTGATAATAAAACCTTTTAAGTGCTTGTTTTATTCGTTCATCCTCTAGTTGTTTTACGATAATATTTAGCCTATTTCCTTCAAAAACTACCTGATCTTGCTGAATATTTTCATCGTGTGAAATTTGTATAGGATAGGAATTACCTAAATAAAGAAATGTCTCTCCAAATTCATAAGTCCGTTCTTTTGGACCACGGAGTCGCTCCTTCATTTCATTTGATTTTTGAAGAATCAACTCCCAATTAGCCTCTAAAACTTCAATGACATTTTTATCTAGAGTATCTTTAGGAGCCTGAACCTCAACGTTTCCATAAGCATCTATATAAATACCGATCGATTTCCGATTTTTATACGTTAGATTAAAACTGATTGCTTCGTTTAAATATGTATGTATCATTTTTTATCACCTGCTAGTTAACCTTCTAATCCTAAATCTTTACGATTATATAATATTACAGTAGAAGTTTTGATTTTTAAATAGTAAAAAAACAACTCTTCAATAAACGAGTGTTTCAATTCCAATCTTCTTACTCACGTTTGAACTCACAATTGAATACCATCAGTTAACGTTGTTTCAAAGCGAGTATGATTTAAAAGTTCTAAGTTTCTTTCAATATTTTTGGATTCTCGAAAACGAATTGCCCATAAACCAGCCTTTAGCATCCAACTACTTGGATGTGCGACCATATTTCCAATTGATGCAACCTCATTATCATGCAGTTTAATCAGCCTTTCCCACTCACTTTCATTAGCTATGGCCAGCTTTTTCGCAAAGTCCCATGCATAATTTCGAGACTTCTCTAGGCTAAAATTTATTATTGCCTTTGAAGCTTTTGGATCAATATGATCTAAAAAACCAATCCAAGGTGATATTCGATCCATGTCATCCCTTACTTCGTCCACTAATGAGGCCAAAATACTATTTATTTTCATAAAGTCATTGTAAAGTGATAAAATATCACAGCCTTGGCATACTTTCGAAGCAGCTACTCCTAGATCCAAATTGATATGTGCATTAATCCCAAGCAACAAATGCTGTAACAAAATCGATTGACGGTTTTCTGCGTGTCGAAAAGCTAATTGCCAACTGAGACTTAAAGGTTCTCCATTTAAATAGTTTTTAAGTGCTTTTAAATAGAAATTTGCAAAATTTACATCCAGACTTTCCATTCTTGCTCCGTCTTCGAACTGATTTTTTAAAATTCCCTCTTTCACTTTAATCGTCACCAGTCGATATAAAGAAGCAAAATATCCTAGTTTACTTTTTGTTTGATTGCTCATTGAAATAATTTCATCTAACTGTTCAATTACCTCATCGATTGTATTTGCGTGTCCTATAAGATTTGATAGACTATTCATTGCTCACTCTCCTAACTTTTATAACAAGTATGTGTATTAGATTTGATAATCAATATGCTATTTGGTTTAAAAAGATACTTTTAATCGTGGGGATATCTTTTGATATTCAGTGCGTCAATTGAGAATTCCTTCGTATGGCGAACGGTTCATGAACTTTGCTTAAATAACAAAAAAGAGCAACTCATCATGAGTGCTCTTTTTATATATTTTGCCCAATAGTTTGTAACCTCGATTTTAATGATAGGCATTGGATTTTTGCTAACTTTATATTGATCTATTAATAATGTTAGTTCACTTTCCGTGAGACCTAAATACATTTGTAAATCTATTTCATTTATTAATTACAAATTACGCGTTATATCTTTAATATTCATTTCAATTTGTTGATAACCAGTTACTAATGAAATACATAACTGGGTAATTTCAATTAGTAAACTAGATAAAAAAACTAGTAAAATTACATTGTTAAACAAATAATTAGATTTATATAAACCGATAAAAACACCTAATGGTACAAACATAATTATATTTCCAATAACCTGGATCCATAATCCTCTTGTTAGAGAAATAACAATACTACGAAATGCTAAAAGTTCAATAGATTGATTTAGTACATAAATATTAAATGGATGTTTATCCCCTAAAAAAATATGAAATGGAAAAATCGCTACTTTAACTATTCCAGCTACGTATAAAAAAAGACCCAAACTCACTAGA
>NZ_JAZGQS010000014.1:0-96673 GCF_036421055.1 Gottfriedia acidiceleris
AGGTTAATCCCATAAATGGATTAACCTTTTTTTGTATTGTATTCTAAATTAAATATAAATTTGACTACCAAATACTTATTAAAATATTGCTTTTATTAGTTATTACGGACTTGTGATTTTAAGTGAGCTTTTTAGTTTCTAGTTCAGTATTTATATACTTAGGTATAGCTAGGCAGAAGCTAGTTGTTAGGGTCTTATTTTGTTATATTAAGAGTAGAACACTTTATTATTATACATACATGGATATAGATACAATTCAATGGAGGAAAGAACATGGAGAAATTGACTTTATCACAATTGGAATCCCATTTATGGGAATCTGCGAATATATTACGAGGAAGTATTGATTCTTCCGATTATAAGAATTACATATTTGGTTTATTGTTTTTGAAACGCTTAAATGATGTATTTGTAGAAACAGCAAAACGAATAGAAGAGGAAGAAGGAGATGATTATGGTTGGACTGACCGTGATGAGCATCAATTCTTCGTTCCAGAAGGTGCAAGATGGGAAGATATTCGTTCTAAAACACAAGATATTGGTGATACCATTAACAAAGCATTTGAAAAGTTAGAAGAAGAAAATGTATCCTTACAAGGGGTATTAGCAACAATCGACTTTAATGATAAAGAGAAGCTGCCTGACAATCTTCTTTTACAATTGCTACAACACTTTTCTAAAATTGACTTAAGCAATGCAAGTCTATCTGAGCCTGACATGCTCGGTCGTGCGTACGAGTACTTAATTAAGCAATTTGCAGACGATGCTGGAAAAAAAGGTGGGGAATTCTACACACCAAGTAAAGTAGTCGAACTTATTGTAAAGTTGATTAAGCCAGAAGAGGGTATGCGTGTATGTGACCCAACAGCTGGTTCTGGTGGTATGCTTATCCAATCCGTCGATTACATAAAAGAACAAGGTGGAAACCCTCGCAACCTTGTTCTACACGGACAGGAACGAAACCTTAATACATGGGCTATATGTAAGATGAACCTTTTACTTCACGGATTAAGCGACCATCGCATTGAAAAGGGAGACACGATTCGTGACCCGAAACTGACAGAGGAAGGCGAACTCATCCTATATGACCGTGTTATCGCTAATCCACCATTCAGCTTAAAGAACTGGGGACGTGAGGAAGCAGAAAGTGATGAATACGGTAGATTTCGCTTTGGGCTACCACCAAAAACAGCAGGGGATTATGGATTTATTCAACATATGATTGCAACGTTAACTCATGAAGGAAAAGCTGGAGTAGTAATGCCTCATGGTGTCCTTTTCCGTAGCGGAGCAGAGGGAACGATTCGTAAGGGAATTATTGAAGAAGACTTAATTGAGGCAGTTATCGGTTTACCTTCAAACTTGTTCTATGGTACAGGTATTCCAGCGTGTATTCTTATCCTTAATCGTAACAAGCCAGAAGAGCGTAAAAATAAAATATTCTTCTTAGATGGTTCTCAGGATTATCAAGAAGGAAAAAGTCAAAACACATTGCGTGACCAAGATATTGAAAAGATTGCAGAAGCATACAACAAATACAAAGAAGTGGAGAAGTACTGCCGTTTTGTAAGTATCGAAGAAATACGTGCAAATGACTACAATCTAAACATTGCTCGTTATATTGACACAACAGAGGAAGAAGAGCAAATTGATATAGCTGTAGCATTGGGTGAACTTCGTAAGTTGGAGAAAGAGCGTGAGGAGATTGAATCTGTAATGTATGGGTACTTAAAGGAGTTAGGATATGGTGAGTAACAGATGGATTAACAAGACTGTTGGAGAGTTAATAAAATTTGAAGGTGGTTCTCAGCCTCCCAGAGATACCTTTAATTTTGAACCTAAGGAAGGCTATGTACGTTTACTCCAGATTCGAGATTACAAAACAGATAAATTTAAAACCTATATTCCTATACACCTTGCTAGGAAGTTTTGTGATGAAACAGATATAATGATTGGACGATATGGTCCTCCCATTTTTCAAATATTAAGAGGATTAAGAGGAGCTTACAATGTTGCTTTAATTAAGGCTATCCCTAATGAAGAAAACGTTTCTAAAGATTACGTTTATTATTATCTTAAACAAGATGCTTTGTTTGAACTAATCGACAGTTTGTCACAGAGGACTTCGGGGCAAACAGGAATAGATATGGAAGCTTTAAAAAGTTATCCTTTTCCCTTACCTCCTAAGGATGAGCAAAGGAAAATTGTATCTATTCTTTCCTCTGTTGATAAAACAATTGAAAAAACAAAAGCTATTATTGAACAAACAGAAAAAATGAAAAAAGGATTGATGCAACAACTTTTTACAAAAGGAATTGGACATACGATATTTAAGAAGACGGAATTTGGAGAGATTCCTGAGGAGTGGGAAGTTGTTGGTATTATTGATATCGCTGAGAATGAGAAAAATGCTGTGAAACCTGGTCCATTTGGCTCGTCATTGAAAAAAGAATTCTATGTTAAATCAGGTTTTAAAGTGTATGGGCAGGAACAAGTTATAGCGAACGACTTTACAATCGGGGATTATTATATTGATGATAAAAAATACGAGGAGTTAAATGGGTTTAAAGTAAAGCCACTCGATTTACTCATTAGTTTAGTAGGTACATTTGGTAAAATTGCAGTTATACCTAAATTACAGTTTAAGCCAGGGATTATTAACCCACGATTACTCAAAGTTACATTTGATAAATCTAAAGCAAATGTTCACTTTTATAAATACTATATGTCTTCTTCTTCCTTTTATCAACAACTAGAAGGAATGAGCCAGGGTGGTACTATGGGAGTTATTAACAGTAAAATATTAAAGAGCATACATTTTCCATTACCACCATTAGACGAACAACTACGAATAATTGATATACTGACTAATATTGACCACAAACTTAACATTGAAACATCTAAATATAGACGATTACAGGTTTTAAAGAAAGGACTTATGCAATCCCTTCTAACAGGAAAAGTCCGTGTAAAAGTGGATGAAACCGAGGTGACACAAGTATGACCTCTTCCGCAAAATGGAATGAGAAAGAACTTGTGGAAAACCGCATGATTACACAATTAAAGGAATTGGACTATGAACATCTTCATGGTCCTTCTCTAGATTCGGAACGAGAATCTAGAGGTGAAATCGTGCTAAAAGAACGTTTAAACAAAGCCATCTTACGATTAAACCCTTGGCTTTCCGATACCAATCTAGCAAAGGTCATGCGTTCCATTACTCATATTGAATCGACTAGCTTAATAGAAGCAAATCAAAAGTTCCATGAAATGATAGTTAACATGATTTCTGTTCAACAAGACCTTGGTAAAGGTAAGAAAAATCAAACAGTTAAACTTATCGATTTCGAAAGACCTAAGAACAATGAGTTCCTTGTCGTAGACCAATTCACTATCAATAATGCTCAAGGAAACATTCGCCCTGACCTTATCATTTTCATAAATGGATTACCGCTTGTTATTGTTGAATGCAAAAGTCCGATGCTGCCTCCAGATGAACAAGTAGGTGAGGGGGTACAGCAACTTAACCGTTATCAAAATACACATGAGCAGTTATTCCACTACAATCTGTTCATGATTGTCGCAAGTAATGACCGAGCCAAAGCAGGAACGATTGGTGCAAAAGCACAGCACTATGGCGAGTGGAAAGACCCATATCCAAGGACAGTAGCAGAACTTGGAGTTTCTCCAACACCACAGGATATTTTGACAGCTGGAATGCTAACAAAGGAGAACCTATTAGACCTAATTCGTAACTTCATTGTCTATGAGCCAGTAGAAGGTCGTACTATAAAAAAACTTGCTCGCTATCAACAATTCCGAGCTGTGAATAAAGCAATTGACCGTATTCTTCGTGCAAAGGATACAACCCAACGAGGTGGTGTTGTATGGCATACACAAGGAAGCGGAAAATCTCTTACAATGGTTTATCTTGCTGTAAAGTTAAGACGTATTCAAGAAATGAAGAATCCCACTATTGTTGTTGTGACGGATAGAAAAGACCTAGATGACCAAATTTCTAACACGTTTCGTCGCTGTGGCTTCCCTAATCCTCAACAAGCAGAATCAGTTTCTCAATTGAGAAAGTTGCTTCAGCAAGGTACAGGTTCTACTATCATGACCTTGGTTCAAAAATTCCAAGAGGATGCGGAGACGAAGGAATTCAAGAATCTATCTACTGCTGAGAACATCTTTGTAATGATTGATGAGTCTCACCGTTCCCAATATGGGGGACTGGCGACCACAATGAAAAGTGCCATGCCAAATGCTTGCTATTTAGCTTTTACTGGTACACCAATAGATAAGGAAGATAAGAGTACCAAGCGTGCATTTGGACCATACATCGACAAATATACTATTGAACAAGCTGTAGAGGATGGGGCAACTGTACCAATTTTCTATGAAGCGAGAATGGTTGACCTTCATGTACAAGGAGATTCGTTAGACGAACTCTTTGAAAGACAGTTCCGTGATTATAAAGAGGAAGACCGTGAGCGAATTAAAAAGAAGTTTGTAACGGAAGAAGCAATTATCTCGTCTCGAAAGCGGATTAAACGTATTGTTTTAGACATCATTGAACATTATGAAACTCATATCCAACCTAATGGTTTTAAAGCACAAATAGTAGCGATTAGTCGTGAAGCAGCTGTAATGTATAAAGAGATGTTAGATGAACTTAGCAACTATGAATCCAAGGTTATTATATCATCGGGTCATAATGATAAGGAACATCTGCAAAAGCATCACATATCAAAGGATGAAGAAAAAGATATTATTGCTAGATTCAAGAAGCCAATGTCGGAGGACTCACTTTGTTTCATTATTGTATGTGACAAACTCCTGACAGGCTTTGATGCTCCAATCGAACAGGTTATGTATTTAGATAAGCCTATTAAAGAACATAATCTTCTTCAAGCTATTGCTCGTACCAATCGTACTTATGATAAAAAGACATATGGTTTAATTGTCGATTACTACGGGATTTCAAGATTCCTAGAGCAAGCGCTTCATATTTTCAATGAAGAAGATATACAAGGGGCATTACAGAATATTGATACTGAAATACCGAGACTTCAATCTCGCCATCGCTCGGCTATGCGCTTTTTCGATTACATCAATAAAGATAATCTTGAAGCATGCTTACAGGTGCTTGAACCTGAGGATGTACGAAATGAGTTCGATACAGCTTTTAAACGATTTTCACAAAGTATGGATATGGTTATGCCAAATCCAAAAGCACATGATTTTATAGGTGATTTAAGATTTTTAGGAAAGATTAGGCAAGCGGCTAAGTCTCGTTACCGTATTATTGATGGGATGGATATCAGTGATTGCGGAGAAAAGGTGAAACTGCTTATAGAAGAGCATCTTGCAGCTGTGGGTATTGATGCTGTTCATGAGCCAATTGATATTCTCTCTAATCGATTCGAAAAGCAACTAGAGGAAACAAAGTCACCAGAAGGCAAAGCAGCTGAAATGGAACATGCTATCCGTCATGAGATTCGAGTCAAGATAGAAGAGAATCCAGTTTACTATACATCATTAAAGGAGCGGCTGGAAGAACTCCTTCAGAGACGAAAAGAACGTCAGATAGATATCGAAGAATTATTGAAGGAATATCATAATATGGTAAAGGATATGCGAAGTACAGTGCAAAAGGGTGAAGAACAAGGCTTCACTCGTGAGCAATATCCGTTTTATCAGATGCTTGAGAAAGAAATGCCTCCATATGATGATGTAGAGGATTTAAAGGTATTAACGCACCTTATCTCGGACATTATCGAACAAGAAACAGTAGTAGAATGGATAAACAAAGAAGATGTAAAAAGAGAGATGCGGAAGAAGATAAAGAAGCAGCTACGTGTAAGTCCTTGTCCAAAAGAAAAGCTTGAGAGTCTAACACAGCAATTGATTGACTTAGCAACAGTGCATTATAGGAAATAACGATGATAACGTAAAAGCCATCTGCTCGAGATGGCTTTTCTTCTATTCCAACGTTAAAGTAGGTCCGTTTAAACGCAACCATTCTTTACGTTGTTCGTAATCGGGCAGGATAGTGCGTACTAAATTCCAGTAGTTATTACTGTGATTCATATATTTTAAGTGTGCTAATTCATGAACAAGTACATAGTCCACAATTGGCATCGGCGACATAATAATTCGCCAGTTTAAATAGATGTTCCCCTCCGAAGTACAAGTACCCCAACGCATTCTCTGCTCTTTTAGTAGCACATCATTAGGTGTAACACCAATCTTAGAACAATAGAGGTTTAAACGTGACTGTATCTTCACATTGCCGTGTTCAAGATACCATGTCTTGAACAAATCTATCAATTGCTGTCTTTTCTCATCCTCATCTATTCTATCTGGGACAGTTGCGATAAATTTTCCCCTTAGAAAATCTAACTTAACTTTATTAAGCCCTGCTTCTTTATGTACCTTCAATCGATAGTTTCGTCCTAAGTATGTAAACTTTTCACCGCTGACAAATTCCTTTGGCAAAGGTGGTTCTGTTATTTGATTTACTTCTTTCAGTTTTCTAAGTATGATAGAAGCTTTCTTTTGCATGATATCCATAACTTGCTTCTCAGTAATATTTTTGGGAACTATTATTCGTATACCTTCCATCCATTCAACGATAATGGATACGTCTTTTTTGTTCTCGGAGTATTCAAGGTCATACTCAATAGCAGTTGTTCCGTATTGAAAAGTAGGCATGCCAATACTCCTTTCTATGTTGTATATCCTTATTTTAAGGATAGGATTGGATTAAAGCAATCTTATTTGTGGGTATTAATATTTACCTATCATCATGTGTTTAAATAACTAACATTGTAAAATCGCTCAATTTTTCTATTGTGATGCAAGTTCAGATTACGAGAAAATAGCAAGGTGTTTCCAAGAATTACCAACAAAAAAGTTCTTGGTGGACTATTTCATGAGATTTCTCTGAATTTTTCTGAAGGATTTTGCGAAAAACAGCAAATTTGGGTTTAGTATAATAAAAGTATGAAATGTAACTAATGTTACTATCAAAGTAAAGTATAGGATAGTAAAACCTCAATAAATATTTGTAAATTAAATACAGAAAGAGAGTGAATTTGTTGGTAAATTTATCTAATCAAAATCCAATAAATATTATTGATGCGACTTGTGGAAAAGGAAAAACTTCTTGGGCAATTCAACGTATGAATGAGGCAGATAAATCAGAGAAGTTTATGTTTATTACTCCATTTTTATCTGAAGTTAAAAGGGTTAAAAACGCCGTTACAAACAGGAAGTTTTCTGAGCCTGAGACGGATAAAGACAATGTAACGAAACTAGACAGTTTAAAAAGATTAGTAAGGCTTGGAAAAGACATCGTTAGCACTCATGAGTTATTTTCTAATATCGATGAAGCAACATTAACTTTTATCAAATCTCATAACTATATATTAATATTAGATGAGGTTGCAAACGTTATTGAACAAGCACAAATTTCGAAAGATGATATTAAATTATTGCTTGGTCATGATGGGAATGAACCATACGTAACGGTTGATGAAAATGGTTTTATTGCTTGGAAAAAAGAAAAATATGATGGAACGTTTAAAAGAATTGAAAGATTAGCTAAGACAAACAATCTAATGATTTTCAACAATACAGCTATGTTTTGGACATTTCCAGTATCAGTATTCAAAGCGTTCAAGGATGTTTTCATACTCACTTATATGTTTTGGGGACAATCGCAGCGGTATTATTTCAAAATGTTCGAAGTGCGAATGTATTTTTATTCTGTAGAATTAAACCGTGAAACAGGTCGCTTTGAATTAATTCCATATGTTAAACCAACGCAAGAGAATGTCGCATTCCTTAAACAAAACATCAACATTTATTCCCCGACTAGATACAATGAAAAGAATATGAACGCTGTAGGAGATAAAAAAGGTGCGTTTAGCAAAGCGTGGTTATTAGAGAACACGAAGGATAAAGAGATGGTTAAACTGATAAAGAGTCATGCTTATAATTTCTATTGGAACAAGTGCAAAGTAAAGTCTGAAAAAGTAATGTGGACATGCTTGAAGGATTTCGAAAAGAAAATGACCCCTAAATCAGCAAAGAAACAGTTCGTATCACTTACTGCTAGAGCAACAAATGATTATATTGATAAAGAAGTTTGTATTTACCTTGCAAATCGATTTATGAATCCAGTTGAAGTGAAGTTTTTTCAATATCACAAAGTCAAAGTTGACGAGGATTTCTGGGCATTATCAGAGTTAATTCAATGGCTGTTCCGAAGCAGAATAAGACGTGGAGAACAAATCGAATTATATATTCCTTCGAGTAGAATGAGAGGGTTACTAGAGAAGTATTTAAATGGAGAAGCTGTTGCGTGGTTTGAAAAAGATGAAGTATTTGTAGTGAAATAGGAGATATTAAACTTGATGTATATTTTTTTGCATAAGTGATTCTTCAAACCCTTTTGGGTGCTGGGGTTTGATTCATTTTCCTTATAGAAGATTATATAAGAAATGCATAAGTAGTGATGGGAAAGAAACATATACATGTGTCTAATCGTAGCGTAGCAAAGATTAGCACATGGGCGGGGAGGAATGAGTGAGGAACGAACTCATGACGGGATGCCAAGCCTAAAATGCTTTTAAAAGAGACTAAGAAGGCGTTGTCCACGCCCGTCACTACGCTATCGCTTCGTTCCTCCTCGGCAGTTGCTCGTTCTTCACTGCGTTCAGAACGACAACTATCATGTCATTAAGTACTTGATTAATGACACAAAAATATAAGTCTGAACATGGAAACTAATTGGAATTATATTTTTATTTCTAAGAGTTCCTTATATAGGAGATTTTAGAATTTAGGTTTCGTTAAGATAACGAAGGGATGACCAGCATTCTTTTCCTATTTGGGTGATAGTTTTGGACTAAAGTAAAGTATTTTTTTCAGTTCTTCATCTCGCTGCCACATCTCGTGAAGCAGGTAGTTAACTTCTGTATTGTTCTTAAGAGTTATCCACTCCAGTGAGTGGGTCTTCTCGTTATTATCACTCCATTTCCTCTCCAAATACTTTTTGTTAAGGTATTGCTCAATGTTTAAAGCATTTCGTGTCTTGAACTCCATCAACAGCTTAAAATTGGGAAGACCATTATTATCTGCCACCTTTGAATGGTCTTTAAACCGAGACATTGCATCATTTATTGATACACCATACTTGAAGACTTTGGAATCAGTACATCCCATAATATAAAAAGTTTTCTTAAGAGAGTACCTTTAAAGTAGTTTGAAATCCCAATTTAACTTGTCAACACCATTTTTTAATACAAAGGGAATCCTATTCTGAAAGAGTTTTGCTGTGACCAAATTTAATGGCAGTCTCCCTTTGGATGCTAACTCGTAGAATTCTATCTCAAAAGAGTCATATTCGGAAAAATAATTAGCTTTTTTAGATAATATTTTGTACATTGTTTTTAAATCGATAATCTCTCTTTTTTGAAATGGTGTAGATGCAATATCCATTTCTATCTCAAAAGTATCTATGGAAAATTGGAAAAGACCATGCAAGAAATTCCTGTTTAAAGTGTATGAATCTTTAAGTTCCTTGGTGAAATCGTATATTCTATTAATTTTTTTACAATAATGGGGAAAGTATCCATTACGTATAAATATAAGTTCGTATTCAGTAAGATTATTTTCAATATGTTCTACAAATTTTATAAGTGAGCGGGTATAGAATTTGTCCTTATCACTCATTTCTAGTTCAATACTTCCATTGTAAAGCCCCCTTATTAAATCCATAAATATATTTCTTAAGTCTGCTAGTGTTTTAAATATTGGACTGATAACGTCGTATGCTAGCAGTGATTCTTTTTTTAGTAAAAACTGTCTGCTTTTATTAGAATAGTAATTTATAATCTTGCTTTGCATACCATTCTCAGCTTCTAATTTCTTAAGTGATGTGGTATGTTCTTTTTCTGCAAACTTCTTTGATATATTAATTTCTGAATGCGTTTTGCTAGACTCTTCTTTAAGATTAAAAATCTCCTTCTTGTATGAGTCAACTTGTTTTAGAGTAAGACCTTTTTCCACCTTTAGTTGTGCTATCTCTGTAGTTAAACCTTCTAATTGTTGATATAATAGTTTGTTTTCATCAAGAATCTTTTTATTTTCAGTCTTATAATGTTCCATTAAAATCCAGGCTTCATTTACATCGATAAGGGGCTTTTCCCTTTTCTTAAGAAATAACATAATTAAACAGTCCTCCATTTTTACCCGTTAAGATGAATTCTAATAAATTTTCCATTCAAATAATTAATAATTCTCCAATTTGTCCTCCTTATATGGAGTTTAATATCGCACATTGTAATACCGTGCAAAATGAAGAATTCCCCAACTCTTTTATTCTTATTCAACTATGTTATGAATTTAAAGAATGATGTAATCGAGTTGAGTTTATATGTGCAACAGAACCACTCTAATTCACAAACTGACATCTGAAAAATTTCCGATACGACTCAAATAATATGTATGATTTCGTACTTTAAATAAGTAAAACAATGAGAAAAAATCAGTTTAATTTCGATAACGATTTTTCATTGGAGTTTTATTCCCTCTAACTGGCATAAAAAATCTCTGTATTTATAAAGTTGTTATAAGTAATAAGTGTCAAATGGTAAACCTTCAGATGCTTATAATAAGATTGAATATGAAGCATTTCTGTAAGTCTATTGAAATCTGTATGGAATTGATTCAGAAACCACTTTCATTCACACAAATAGTCATAAAATTTTCGATACGACTCAAATAAATGACTTACTAAAAGAAAATAAAGAGTTTACTATTACTAACGTTTTTGGTGCTATATATTGCGCGATTAGTCGAATTGGTAATGAATATATTAAAAAACCAAAAAAGATAAATTTTAAAAAACCAAAAAAGATAAATTTAAATAAACCAAAAAGATAAATTTTAAAAAACCAAAAATATATAAATAAAAAAGAAGGAAATCTCTTAGAATCTCCGAATAGAGAGATATAAACAAAAACTTCAAAAAAATTAAATACAATAAAAAATATAAAAAAAAACCACTTATATTTTATATTTTTATTGTCAAGTATATATATTATAGATATACTATTAATAGTTGCATAGATTTTCTCTAAATCTAAAGTATATATTTGGTTTAGAAAATCAAACTTTTGATTGTATGCTAGCTAATCCTCCATTCACAGTATTTGATGGAGCGCATACTTTTACATGATTAACTATTAAAATTTGTAGTAGATGAAGCGCATCGAATCGCAAGTACCTAAATCTACTAACTAGATTAGTAATTTTTTATGGCACAATAACGACATATAATAGATGTCATTAAAATATATAAATAAAAAGAAAAAAAAATAGCCGTAAAGTTTCGCACACTTTACGACTAAAAAAATGATAGAAATAAGAGGATTACTTTTTAGTAACTGCTACAACAGCTACTACTAAGTTAAGTAAAGCAATAATTTCCAATGTTGACATCGCTAATCACCTCCGTATTCAATTAAGAACTGCTATACTACTAATATAGCAGACTCCTACTCTATGAATATATCAATTTAAATTCACAAAATCTACCAATTTTGTGTTTGTTTTCTATATTCAGTTATTTTTAACTATATTGTAATAGTATATATAGGTGTTTTGACCTAAGATTTTTAAGTTTTTAACCAGGCATATCTGTGTCTGGTTTTTTATTTTATATAAAAACATATGTTATTGTAAAACGTTTTGGTTATTGTATGAATCTACTAAAAATTATTGTTTTTTGTGGCAGTATACTACTTTCAACTTATGAGTGCAGTTCTTTTATGTACTTCTGTTACCATTCAATTTATCAAGCATAGTTTGTTTTTTTAGATTCATACAAATGATATGTTTATTTTTTGTAATTTATTAAGATGACATAACTATTTATATATAACTGGTAAAATTGAAACAAAAATAGATTGAGGGGTCTTGAATGGAGAGAGAACAATTAGTTGGAAAAATAATAGATTTAGGAATGAATCCTGATAATCTAACAAGTGATAACATGAATAAATTAATTGAAATGCAAATCAAAGGTGAATTCGGTAAAGATGTTTTTAAAGAATTTGTAAAAGAAAACAATACAACGTATAAAATCTTTGTTGATGGATTATGCAATATCACTAAAATTCATGAGTCTGCAAGTGATACATACTCAAAAACGCTAAAATGGCTTGTTGAAGATTTAAGGAAAGAATCTGAAAAAGTAACGACTTTTGAGGGAATAGAGAGAATTGATAAAAAAATAGATGATATACTTAATCGATTACAAAAAGAATCCAAAGATAATAAAGAACACGAACTTAAGTTGGGAGCATTAGTGGCTGGTGTTGCCGTTGTAGGTTAGGTGCTGGTCTCTTTATTTTTACAAGGAATCCAGAATTACTAAAAAAAGGGACTCAGATGATTGCTCAAGAGGCTGTTAAACAAATAGTAAACTAATCAGATTAATCTTCCTTTAAATGCCGATAAAATTCGGCTTTTTTTATATTATTAGAGTGTCATAACTCAGTAGTATTGACACCGTAAAGTGCATGCAGTAAAATCAACGTATCAGAAGGTGACAAAACTTAGTGACATATATTAAAGGGTAAAAAGTGAGGAAAATAAATGAAATACGGATACGCACGAGTAAGCACAATAGCACAGGAATTAGAAGTACAATCGCAAGCATTAGCTAATGAAGGTTGTGATATTATCATAGAAGAAAAATTCACAGGTACAACGACCGAACGTCCACAATTCACAAATTTGCTTATGAAGTTGGAAAAGGGTGATACGCTAGTAGTGACAAAGCTAGATAGACTTGCAAGGAACACTAAAGAGGGTATTACAATCATTGAAGACCTATTTAAAAGAGAAATCAAAGTACATGTATTGAATGTAGGGCTGCTAGAGAATACAACTATGGGTAAATTCTTCCTTACAACTTTATTAGCAGTAGCTGAGATGGAAAGGAACTTAATTGTAGAACGTACTCAAGAAGGCAAAGTAATAGCAAGGCAAAGAGAAGACTTTAAAGAAGGCCGACCTAGAAAGCACACTATGAAGCAAGTTGAACATGCTCTAGAATTGCTTAAGTCACATACTTATAAAGAAGTAGAGCAAATGACAGGTATTACTAAAAGAACACTGATTAGACGTAAGAATGAGCAAAAAGCAAAATAAAGAGACTCCCAGAGAGTCTCTTTATTTATGTAAATGGGGGGGGATGATTTCCACTAGTTATGGGGGTGGAATTTTTAGGAAATTGACATAGTAGGTTGAAATGCATAACTTTGATTAAACGATACGTTCGATACGAGCGGTTAATCCCTAATATCAAGGGATACCATTACTTTTAGATGAGTAAGGGAAATCTTTATCCTATGTACGAGCCTTTATTGTGGTAATATTATTACAATTAAAATAATTTTGTTTGGGTGGTGCTTTTTTGTGTCAGTAACTCTTTATTTTTCAAAAGTAAATATTAACTCGCATATATTAAAGGTATATGACGATAAAAGAGAATTTGATAGGATAATAAAGGATTTATATATAAAGGTTAAAGATAATGTTGAATATATTAAAGAAATAATAGGTGAAGATGAAGAAGGTAATACTTTTACCAAAGAAATAGTTTACAAGTTTAATGGATTACAAAAATTTGGAGATGATTTGGAGTATACCATAACTGGTAGAGTAATTAAAAAAATGACCATTTTTATAAATGATTTAGACGAGAAAACAGGTCAAATAACAAAAAAACCAACTGAACACGTTGAGGTAATAGAATTTCATTATGATTTATATAAAGAAGTAATTGCTTTTCATATACCAAATAGATTTGGGTATGTAGAGTTTAATCAAGTGTTTAGAGAATTATTAAACCAAAGTATGTCTACTCCAAACGAAAAATATAACTTTGAGGTATCATTATTTAGAAAGGGCTTGTCAGTAGAAAGTATTAAACAAGAATTAAAAAAGATAGGTAAAATTGCAACCCTTAGAATAGATGTAATACCTCCTAATCCTGACGAAGAATTATTGGATAGTATACATGAGAATGGAGAAAATTATTTAGAACAATTAAAAAAAGGAAAAATAACCCAACGAAGTATAGCATTCTCTTCTACAACACCAGAGGGATTAGATATAGATGCCGAAATGATTGACGAAGAACTCGAGCAAATAGGTAAAATACATTCCAAATTATCTAGTGAAGAAGCTATCGAAAAAGGATATATAACAGTTGAAGGTTCAAATGTTAGTGGAAGAACATTTACAACAAATGATACAAAACCTGTTAAAGATAAGGTAGATAAACCACAAGGTTTATTGGATTTTGCAAAAGTATGTAAAAATAAAATAGCTTCTATTTTTCTACAATAATTAAAAGGAGTAGCTATGAAAAATAACATTATTAATAGGTTTACCCAAAGTGGAAAATGGAAAGACTTTATAAATTTTAAATCTTTCGAATGTAAAGTATCTTTTTTCATATCTTTACTTTTTGTGTTATTTATTTATGTTATAGATGTGTATAACAACTTAGAGCATTATTTAGTTGATATACAGAATATTACATTATATATTGTACAAGCTTTAATTGGTGCTATTGGGATGATAATTGCTGGTGTTGCAATTGTGATGAGTGTTTTTAATAAAGAGGTAATGAAACAATTAAAGAAATTAAACCGCAAAGAGGATATTCGGAAGATTTTTGATAGTTTTGAATTTCTAGCCTTTAATATTGGGATTGCGATAATGATTTTTTTATTAGTTCATATAAGCTTATTTAATGATAAGGTGATAGTTCCAAAATTTTTCTTTTACCTATTATTTGGTGTTTTATTTTATTTCTTTTCATTTATAATTTTTTATTCTATTAGTTTGATTAGCAATACGATAAAAATATTTTTTATAAGCGATACATATAGTGAAATTAACGATTATGAAAAGAATATATTTATTCAGGCGAATGAAATTAGAATAGATTATATAATAAAAAGTTTGTTTAACGGTAAAGTTACGAAAGAAGAGTTTTTATCTAATTTAGAGAAGCATTTAGAGGCAAGTGATGTTGATGACGAAGAGGCAATAAGGCAATATTTTAAAAAGTATTATTCATAAAAATATTACCAGTTATTGATTATTCATACTGTGTTTCTTTTTACTTTTAAGCAGGGATTCTTTTCACCTTAGACCAGTTTAATTAACAATCACTACTCTATAGAAATTTTATACGGTATACCATATGTAGTGGTTAGTGCTAAAAGGATATAAGTATTACACATGATTATCCGTCTTGATTTTATAAGATTAATCATCTAAAATGAAGTCATCGAACTAAGTACGGAAAAGGTACGAATACCTAGTTTAGGATTACATAGGAAAAATCGTTGATACGCAAGGGTTCTACGCTCGTAGAAGCTTAAGTGCCGATATTCTTGGACGTGGGTTCGACTCCCACCGTCTCCACCAATACATACTGTTGGTGGCTTTTTTATGCCAAAGATAATATCACGTAAACCTCTTAAAACGTTGATTTATTAATGTTTTAAGAGGTTTTTCTTTTGATTAGTTATTAAATGTTTTTTTGTGTTTACGTTATTTTGGTACATCCTATCTGATAATTTTAAAATAAACTTAGAGCAACTTTAACCGATTTTTTAAACAGAATCAGGTTTTAAATTTGATGCACGTTGAATTAAATTTGGGACACAGTTCATTTTAATTATTAGTACACTATAAATAATCGCAAATGCTATGAGACTTATTGCATATAAAAACTAGAATTAATAAGTGGAATTGCAAAGATTAACTTTTTTGTTATAGTAACTATTTATTTTTCCTTAATGAATATTTTAAAAAATGCTTTAGATCTAAGTTTGAAATTTTATTCATTTCTGTATTTACCACTTTGTATTTTGATTTTATTTACATTGCTAAAACTATTAAATCTAAATAAATAGGACTTTAATAATCCTTAAAAAATAAAAGACAAGAATACAAATTTAGTATTCTTGTCTTATTTTTATTTTAAAATGCCGATTAAAGCCGATATACTTCATAAATTTAAGTGTTTACAATTAATTGTGCTATTTCCAATGCTTGGTCATTTAAATTCATTTTTGAATAATAATTAAATAATTCCTTCTTAGAATGCTCCACTAAAAAAGTAAAACCATTTTTAATAAACATTGGTAATGCTTTATTATTTAAATAATTATAGTACTCTTTTTCTTTGGATTTTAATAAATAAAGTAAAAGTTTAAATAAATGGATATATAAAATATAATTATTCTTTTTCGCTATGAACAACCCAGTTTCAGCATCTTGTATTAACTTTTCTTTGCTAGAATAATTGTCTTCAAAAGAGCTTCGAATATAGCCCCATAATGATAATAAATAGGGTAAACTTTCTGGTTCTTTTAGTGACATAGAATCTTTGTAAAATTTACTTGCTTCTTTAAAGTTTTTACCTCTGTAATATTCATATGCTAAATTATGCAAAATTTTAGCCTTACGATCAGGGGCATTACATAGTTCGCAGCTTCTAATTAAATTTTTAAAACGATTGATAATCTCTTCATCTAAAGTTTCACCTTGAATTTGGATAATCATTAACATTTCAGCATCAATAACTCTAAGATAGTTATTGATTTGTTTAAAAAAATGATGAGATTTTTCAGCATAATAATAAGCTAGTACAGGTGAATTTAAAGTGTGGTAAGCAGATGCTAAATGGTAATAAAATTCAGGGTTTTTATAAACTGTATTATCGATCGATTTTAAAATTTGGATGACTTTACTATATTCTTGCTTTGCTAAATAATAAATACCTAGAATATGCTTTAATAGATTTTGTTCATATGGTGCTAATTTCTCTTCTTTTTTTTGTAGCTTTTTTATAATTTTAAATGCTTCATTGCATTTACTATGTGCAAGAAAATATTTGGCTCTTAGTAATTGATACATATCATTATACTCTGAGATTTGGATTAATTCTTCCATTTCAAATTCAAAGTATATTTGATCCATCTCTTCAAATAACTGCATGATGATTACGTCATGCCAATGAAGTAAGCGATATTTTATATTCTTAAAATTGGCTACTTCTAAATCCATATCAATGCCTAATCTTTTTGATAATAAATTTATAATTTCGGGAGCGTACTTTGTTTGTCCACATTCTATTTTACTTATATGGGTAACGGAGCAAATATTTTTTCCTAATTGTTCTTGTGTTAGTTTGTATTTTTCTCGATAAAACTTAATAATTTTTCCTTCATACATAACCAAGTCCTCCTCCCACTCTAGGATGTTAAAAATAGTACCTAATACTAAAATTCTACATTTAACAACAAAATTAGTATATTTAGAAAACTGGTGTAGCATGTGAAGTAATACTTAATGATATGTTAAGGAAATGTAAAATTGCGTTCAAATTTTAAGAGGAACCATTACATATCCTCCAATTCTTTTTATTTATTTAGGGCCAGCACTAGAAAGAACTACACTAAAAAACTGTAAGCGAATCTGCTTACAGTTATTATGCGTGCTTTGGATGTCCTAACTATTCCATCTTATTACCTTTTCTAAAAAGCAAAGGTAATTGGTTAGCGAGAGATTGAGGGGTATAGGGCATGTCATTTCTTAATCGGTCCTACACTTGCAGGCTATATTATGGAGAATTATTAAGATCTGGAATTTTATATTGAAAAGGAAAGGGCGTCTGATATTTTGGATGGTCTTTTGTTTTTTTGATATAATTTATAAGGTTTTATTAGGGGAATATTTGATAGTGGATGAGATTACTTTTTTATTATGACTGGATTATGAAAAATAAGGAATGTATATAATTTTTCCGGGTTATTTAGAGTTAATGTCCTACTTCAGATGATATATTAAAAAATATTAATTTTTTTAATTTCAATTTTAAATTCAATTTGAATTTATTTAGGTATAAAAATATTAGTAGGAGAAGGGAATAAACTATCTAAAAACCTTCTTGAAAAATCAGATTTAGACAGAATATAAAATTAAGTGTAGAAGAACTAACGCCAACAATCATTCATTGGTGGCTTTTTTTCTTTTTTGGAAGAGTTATAAAGAATAACCCCTCCCCTCATCTTAAAAGATGAAGGGTGGTTACTCAGAAATTATTATCCAACGACGTCTTTCTTAACGTCCTTCTCATGAACCCAAGCCTCTAACTGATCACGACCCGGTAAGTTATCGATTTTATCAGCAGAGAAAACTGGATCCAATCCTTGTTTCTTTTGAGAAATATAATCTTTTAATAAAGCCTTTACAATTTTTGCTAAACGCGTAATAGCGTAAAGGTTAACTAGTACCATTAATCCCATGAAGATATCTGCTAAAGACCAAATTAATTCAGCGCTATATAATGCTCCGAATAACACCATTCCAATAACAGAAAAACGGTATACATAAATTGATGTTTTCGAATGCTTCATGAAGCTAATATTTGATTCACCGTAGTAATAGTTACCCATAATTGTACTTAATGCAAATAAGAATACTGAGATTGCAACGAATGTTGCAGCGAAGTCTCCAATACTTACACGTAAAGATTCCTGTGTTAAAGGAATACCAGATAGCTTAGATGTTTTATAAACGCCTGAAACTAATACGATCATTGCTGTAGACGAACAGATGATAAATGTATCAACAATTACACCTAATGCTTGAATAAAACCTTGTTTTACTGGGTGGGTTACGTCAGCCGTTGCAGCCGCATTTGGAGCAGAACCCATACCAGCTTCGTTAGAGAATAATCCACGACGAATTCCGTGAAGTACTGCAGCACCCATTACACCGCCAAACATTTGTTTAAACGTAAAAATACCATCAGAGAAAATTGCACCAAAAACATTTGGTAAAATATCGAAATTTGAAATCATAACCCATAAAGCTAAAATAATATAAACCCCAGCTTTAATTGGTACTAAAACAGTTGAAAATTTCGCAACTCGATGTACGCCACCAAAAATAATTAATGCTGTAATAATAGCTAGTACAATCGCAGTTGTTCTTGTATTTACACCAAATTCATTATTGATAGACGCAGCAATCGTGTTTGCTTGTACTGCGTTAAAAATAAGACCAAAAGATAAAGTAATTAAAATACTAAAAATTACTCCAAGCTTTCGATTTCCTAAAGCTTTTTCCATATAATAGGCAGGTCCGCCACGCCATGAAGAACCATCTCTCACTTTATATAGCTGAGCTAATGTACTTTCTACAAATGCTGAAGCTGAACCAATTAAAGCCATTAACCACATCCAAAAAACTGCACCAGGTCCACCTAATGCCACTGCTGTTGCAACACCGGCAATATTCCCCGTACCTATACGAGCAGCCATTCCGATCATAAATGCTTGTAATGATGAAACAGTTTTTTTGCTTTTGTCTCTGTTTCGACCATCAACAAATAATAATCGAATCATTTCAGGAAAGAATTTAAACTGAATAAATCCTAAATAAACCGTTAAAAATAGGCCAATTGCTACTAATAAAATAACAATTAATTTAGCCCATAGATAGTCGTTGAGTACTGTAACCAATTCCGTCATGAATCCAACTCCTTTGTAAGAATATTCGCGAAATTATTCGATAATTTCGACTACAAAGTGTAATGATAAATTATTCTGTTAACAAAGGCAACAATTTTTTAGTTTTTGTTGATTAAAAAAAGTTAATTTTAAAAAATGATTAAAAAAGTAAGTGTTCACTTACTTTTTTGTTGACGAAATCCATTTCGGTTAATATACTAGAAAAGTAAATAAATACTTACTTTTTTGTAGCGTACTAATTTTTAATGCCTTTTTAACAACGTTTTTTGGAGGTAAAAAGTGAATAAGGGAGAAAGAACAAAACATCATATCTTAGAGAAGTCTATCCAACTTTTTGCAAAAAATGGTTATGATGGTACGACAATTAATCAAATTGCAAAGGAAAGTAAAATTTCCGAAGCGACGATTTATAAGTATTTTAAAAGCAAACTAGATGTATTGATTACTTGTGTAAAACCAGATATTCAAGACGTTTGGATGGAAGAGGACTTTAGTAAGCTTTCAATTGAAGAATTGCTTAGGATATATGTCGAAAAAAGAATTAAATGGGTGGAAAAGAATCGAAATCAAATCGAGATCTTGATCAGTGAAACTTTACGACACCCTGAGTTATCAGAAATTTTCTTTCAACAAATTTATCGTAAAACACCAATTGAAGAAGAAATAGAATCGAGAATGCTTGCAAAAGAAACAAATTTCCATTTAGAAATTCCTATACTAAGTTTAAGTATGATTACGACAATTATATCGATTCTTAATCTACAAAAGAGTGTTCTGGATAAAGATCCAATGCATATTCCAGATGACGCTATTCATAAAATGGTGCAATTAATTTTATTTGGATTAATAGGAAATAAAAATCCTGAATAAACTTGAAATGAGTTTAACAGGAGAATGGTTTAGTATTACCTTTTATTTTTTTATAAAAGGGAGTGTTAAACTATTTATATGTATAAAATTGACCATAATACATATTTGGTCAATTGGTCTAAAAGGGGAGTGAGAATGTGTTTAAACAAGAATGGAAAAATATTTTAAAGAAACCTATGACTATTGCAACTATCATTGCAATTGGTCTTGTGCCAATGCTTTACTCATTAATTTTCTTATCTGCTTATTGGAATCCTTATAATAAAACAGAAAAACTATCTGTTGCAATTGTTAACAATGATAAGGGTACTGAGTTTAATGATAAAAAGCTTAATGTAGGGAAAGATTTTGTAGAAGGATTGAAAGATAATAAGTCATTCAAATGGAAAATTACAAGTAAAAAACAGGCGATGGAAGGTTTAAATAATGAAAAATATTATTTAGTTATCGAATTACCTTCTAATTTTTCTAAAAATGCATCTACGTTATTAGACGAAAAACCACAGAAAATGAAATTAAATTATTACACGAATGCGGGTAAAAACTATGTAGGTGCACAAATTGGTACAAATGCGATCAAAGAAGTAAATGCTACAATCTCCAAAGAAATTACAGAACAATATGCTAAAACAGTTTTCGATAATTTCAAAGATATTGGAGATGGCATGACAAAAGCATCTGATGGTGCAGGTAAAATTAATGATGGTGCAGCAAAAATAACAGATGGAACAGATGTATTAAATAAAAATTTAAAAAAATTAAATGACAGCATGATCACATTTGAAAATGGAAGTACAAAACTGAAAAGTGGAGCGACACAATTATCAGATGGGATTAAACAATCAAAAGATGGTGCTAATAAATTAAATACGGGTTTAAACGCTCTGCTAGAAGGAACTGGTACATTAAAAGCTGGTTCAAGTGATTTAAATAATGGACTATCGCAACTTGCTGAAGGTGGTAAAAAGATCGAAGCTGGGTCTTCTAAGCTAGAAGCTGGAAGTAACCAATTAAATGCTGGACTAAAACAATCTTATGCTGGTGCAACTCAATTGCAAAAAAATGAAGTTGGATTTAATAAGAATCTTGGTGCTACTAATGATGCTCTTAAATCAATTGTTAATGGATTACAGGATGGATCATTAAGTAAAGAAGATTTACAGAAATTACAAGCAATCTCGAATAGCTTAGATCAACTTTCAAAAGGAAGTAATCAAATTAAAACTGGTGTTGATCAAATTGCTGCAGCACAAGGTCAATTATATGAAGGTTCAAATAATCTAGTTGCTGGACAAAAAGAATTAAATACAAATTTAAGTTTATTTAATAGTAAATTGCAAGAAGCATCTAATGGAGCAAATAAATTAGCTCAAGGAAGTAATGATTTATACAATGGTACAAAGGAATTGAGTGAAGGAAGTTCGTTACTTTCATTTGGCCTAGGAAAATTAAATACAGGTGGGGACCAATTAGTCCAAGGGATCAATCAATTAAATGATGGTTCTAAACAACTATCTAATGGAACGAATAAGTTATATAGCGGGTCTGGAGACTTATTAAAAGGAGCAACAGATTTAACAAAAGGAACAACTGAACTTCATAAATCGCTGAAAGATGGTGGAGATGAAGTTAATAAAGTTAAAACAAGTGATGAAACTGATAAATTCTTTGCAGAGCCAACAGAGCTAGTTTCTCATAAATTAAATAATGTAAAAGAATATGGTGTAGGATTAACACCTTATATATTATCGATTGGACTTTTTGCAGGTGGGTTAATGTTCACTTCAGTTTATCCAATGAGAAAGAATTCTATTGCTCCTACTACTGGTTTAGCTTGGTTCTTTAGTAAATATAGTGTTCTTATATTCGTGGGGATCATGCAATCAATCGTAGCAGATATGGTTTTAATTTATGGTATGGGTCTTGATGTGAAAAACGTGTGGTTGTTCGTAGTGTTTACAATCATCACTAGTTTGACCTTCTACTCATTAATACAATTCTTAACTGTTACATTAGGAAATATAGGGCAATATTTAGTGTTTGTTATGATGTTATTACAAATTGGTGGGACTTCAGGTACTTTCCCAATTTCATTAACACCGACATTTTTCCAAACGATTCATCCATATTTACCTATGACGTATGCAATAAAAGGATTCAGAGAATTAATCTCTAGTTCTGTTAGCAAAGGGTTTGTATGGGATCAAGTCTACTATTTATGTGGATTTGCAGTGTTATTCATTATCTTAACAAATGTAACTTTTGCAGTTCGTGTTAAATTTTTTAAAAAAGAACAATTAAGTGAAATCGAAGCTTAAAACGATAAATTAATAAAAAGGATTGGAGTCTTATAAAAAAAGATTTCAATCCTTTTTTACGAATAATGAAATAAAAATCCAGTATCTTTAGGTCAATCTTTTATTGTAAAATTAAAAATGGAAGATGGGAATAATGAAGGGATTAGTTGAGAATTCCTTTACATTGTAAGGAACTTATCGTTAAAATTTTAACGTGGTTAGTGTAATATTTGTACATACTTGCTATTGTACTAGTACTATAAGATATAAAATATAAGGAAGCGTTTTCATTTGATAGAAAAGTGGTGAATAAATGAAACTAACTGACATCGATAAAAAAATTCTAGAGATGCTTACTAAAAATGGACGGATGTCATATGCCGATATTGGAAAAGAACTTAATTTATCAAGGGTTTCAATCCGTGAACGAGTGAATCAATTAATAAAAAACGGGGTTATTGAGAGGTTCTCAGTAGTCATTAATTCAGAAAAAGTAGGCAAAGGCGTATCAGCATTTTTTGAAGTAGATTGTGAACCTGCCTATTTAGTAGTCGTAGCAGAAGCACTTGCAGATAATCCTGTTGTAGCAAGTTGTTATCAAATGACAGGTCCAAGCACTTTACATATGCATGTATTAGTTGATGATTTTGTCAGATTAGAACAATTTATAAATAATGAATTATATGCATTAGAAGGAATAACAAGGGTAGAAAGTCATATTTTATTACGAAGATTTAAGAGTAGAAATGGCTTGAAATTATAGTTGTCATGGCGAGGGTAATGAGACATAAAAATTCACTAAAAGTCAAAGGCCTTTAATCGCTGTTTTACTTGGCATTATGGCGTTTGACTTTTTTAACGATTCATATAATGGGATAGGCGTAACGCAAACCATTATTATTAGCGTACTTTCCTTATTATTTCTAGAACTTTGGAAAATTCACTCTGCATATGTAATCGGAGGAGCTCTTGTTTATGGTGCAGTATTTTTATCTTAAGCAATGAACAACTTTTTTTGGTTTATTAAAAAATTATTGAAGCATTGCCATTTTAAGGTTGCTTCAATAATGTTTTTTTATTTTAATGTGTTCAAAGTTAAGGAATAAAAAAGGCAATTATTTTATCATAATAAATGTAATCTAACAGTAAATGTGAATTATGTCACAAAATAGACAATTTATAGACACGATTTAGACAAATAAGATTAAGTCAAAAACCCCTTTGGAAAAGTAAACTAGTAGTAACAAGAGGTACCATTAAAAGGTTATCCGAAATTACTTAATGAATTATTTGTGAAAAAATGTTCAAAGTTATGCTCGAGCTTAATGAAAATTTTTTTGAAATGATCTTTATCCTAAGGGGGATGCACTGTGAGTGTGTTAGAGCTTGCAAGAATACAATTTGGTTCAACTACGATTTTCCATTTTTTATTTGTACCACTTTCAATAGGTCTAGTATTTATGGTAGCAATTATGGAAACATTATACGTTTTTAAAAATAACGAGGAATATAAAAAGTTAACGAAATTCTTTGGGCATTTATTTTTAATTAATTTTGCAGTTGGTGTTGTGACAGGTATTATTCAAGAGTTTCAATTTGGTATGAACTGGTCTGAATATTCCCGTTTTGTTGGAGATGTATTTGGAGCACCACTTGCTATTGAGGCACTTTTAGCATTTTTTATGGAATCTACATTTTTAGGAATTTGGATATTTGGTTGGGAAAGACTTAATAAAAAAATTCATCTAATGTGCATATGGTTAGTTGCTTTCGGAACTTTAATGTCTGCGTTTTGGATACTAGCAGCCAATTCTTTCATGCAGGAGCCAGTAGGCTTTGCGATTAAAAATGGTCGTGCAGAAATGACAGACTTCTTAGCAATTATTACAAATCCACAACTTAAAGTTGAGTTTCCTCACACAATTGCTGGAGCATTAGCAACTGGAGCGTTATTTGTTGCCGGTGTAAGTGCTTATAAAATTTTAAAGAAACAGGAAACGGAATTATTTAAAAAGGCGTTTAATCTTGCGATGGTGTTCGCGCTAATAGCTGGAATAGGTGTTGCATTTAGCGGACATTCTCAAGCGAAGCATTTAATGAAAACTCAGCCAATGAAAATGGCTGCAAGTGAAGGGTTATGGGATGATAGTGGAGACCCTGCAAGCTGGATGGTTTTTGGTCTGATTGATTCGAAAAAGAAAGAAAATAAATACGAGGTAGAAGTACCATATTTATTAAGTTATCTAGCTTATGAGAAGTTTGAGGGTAAAGTACCTGGTATGAATACATTACAAAAACAGTACGAGAAAATATATGGTCCTGGGAACTATATTCCACCAGTTAATACAACCTTCTGGAGCTTTAGAATTATGGCAGGAGCTGGAATGGTTATGATTTTAATGTCGATGCTTGGTTTATATTTTAGCTATCGTAAAAAATTAGAATCAAAAAATCTATTTTTAAAAGCATCAATTTTATTAATTTCTCTACCATTCATTGCAAATACAGCAGGATGGGTTATGACAGAAATAGGCCGCCAACCATGGACTGTATTCGGTTTAATGACTACTGCTGCATCGGTATCACCAAATGTTTCAAAAGGATCACTCATTTTCTCAATCGCAACTTTTACAACTATGTATGCAATATTAGCAGTTGTTTTAGTTTACTTGTTTGTGAAAGAAATTAAAAAAGGAACACACCATGTTGAAACTGAAAAGGTTCCTACGGTCGATCCGTTTGAAAGGGAAGTGACAATTGTATGATTGAGTTAAATGAATTATGGTTTTTACTTGTAGCAGTTTTATTTATAGGGTTCTTTTTCTTAGAAGGCTTCGATTTTGGTGTAGGTATATCTACAAAGCTACTAGCCAAAAATGATACTGAAAGAAGAATTTTAATAAACACAATTGGGCCGTTCTGGGATGCAAATGAAGTGTGGTTATTAACTGCAGGTGGAGCAATATTTGCAGCATTCCCAAATTGGTATGCAACGATGTTTAGCGGTTACTATATTCCTTTTGTATTTGTATTAATGGCATTAATCGGACGCGGTGTTGCTTTTGAATTTAGAGGGAAAGTTGAAAGTTCTAAATGGGCAAAAGCTTGGGATTGGGTCATTTTCTTAGGAAGTTTATTACCACCATTTTTATTCGGTGTATTATTCTCAAGTATCCTTAGAGGAATGCCAATCGATAAAAATATGAATATCTCTGCTGGTTTTACAGATTACGTAAATTTATTCACAGTAGTTGGCGGAGTAACGGTGACATTACTGTGTCTGTTACACGGATTAATGTTTTTAACATTAAAAACGGTTGGAGAATTAAGAAACCGAGCACGTTCACTAGCACGTATGGTAATCATACCAGTGTTCTTATTCTTAGTTGCCTTTACTGGTATGGCATATTTTGAAACGGATATGTTTAAAGTAAAAGCACATATAACAATTCCACTTGTTTTTTTAATCGTAGTATCTTATATTCTTGCTACAATATTCATCTTTAAAAAGCGAGATGGTTGGTCATTCGCTATGTCGGGCCTTGGTATTGTACTAACAGTTGGGACACTGTTTACTTCATTATTCCCAAGAGTCATGATTAGTTCAATCAAAAATACGTATGACTTAACTGTTTATAATGCTTCATCAGGCCCTTATTCATTAAAGGTAATGACGATTGTTGCATGTACTTTATTGCCATTCGTACTAGGTTACCAAATTTGGAGTTATTATGTGTTTAGAAAAAGAGTGGATGAGAAGGATTTGACTTATTAATGGGAAAAGATCTTATTAAATATAAAGGGATTAATCGGTTATTAATAATCCTATCTTTTTTAACAATTATACAAGTAACGGCAATTATTATTCAGGCATATATGCTTTCACAAGCTATTGTCAAATTGTTCAACGGAAAAAATAGTAGCGATATAGTATACGCTACTATTTTCTTCATCCTCGCATTTGTCTGTCGGTATATTATTTCGACAATCAAACAAAAATGTTCAGAGCATTTTGCGGACATCGCTTCAACCGAAATGAAAATGAAAGTTTTGGAAAAGATTTTTATACTTGGACCTAGATTTGCAAGAAAATCAGGAACAGGTAATATGGTAACGCTTATTATGGAAGGAACTACACAACTAAGAAATTACCTAGAAATCGTTCCATTGAAAATGATTAACTTAGCAATTGTCTCACCAGTAATCGTGGTCTATATTTTCTTTGTTGATAAAGTTTCTGCACTTATTCTAATCGTAACATTTCCAATCATTATTATTTTTATGATTTTACTTGGTTTGGCAGCTAAAAAGAAATCAAATAAACAATGGAAGGCTTATCGTATATTATCGAACCATTTTACTGATTCATTACGTGGTCTGGAAACATTAAAGTTTTTAGGATTAAGTAAAAAACATATTAAAAAGATAGAAAGTGTAAGTGAAAGATACAGGGAAGCAACGATGGGCACTTTAAAAGTAGCATTTTTATCATCATTTGCACTAGATTTATTCACAATGCTGTCAATCGCAACAGTTGCTGTTTTTTTAGGACTTCGTTTGATTGACGGAGTAATCTTATTAGGCCCTGCACTAACCATTTTAATTTTAGCTCCTGAATACTTTTTACCAGTTCGTGAAGTTGGAGCTGATTATCATGCAACTTTAAATGGTCAAGAAGTTGGGAAAGCAATGCAGGATATTTTAAATGAGCAAGAATTTAAGGTTCAAGAATTTGCTCCTATATCAGTTTGGAATCATGCCAGCGAAATTAATTTAAAAGATATATCAGTAAGACCCGAAAAAGATGGTCAAACGATTTTATCAAATATAAATATGAGTATTAAAGGGTTTCAAAAAATTGGGATTGTTGGTGAAAGTGGTTCTGGTAAGTCAACGCTTATAGATTTAATCGGTGGATTTTTAGAGCCGGCAAATGGGACTATTCAAATTTCTGCTGAAGAGGTATCTCATCTGCAAATACAAGAATGGCATAAACAGTTAATCTACATTCCACAAAGTCCTTATATTTTTTCAAAATCATTAAACGAAAATATAAGTTTCTATAAACCTAATGCTACTACAGAAGAAATTAAAAATGCAGCTGTTCAAGCTGGGTTAACTTCTTTAATAGAAGAATTACCAAAAGGATTAGAAGAAAAAATTGGCGAAGGTGGAAGAGCCTTAAGTGGCGGGCAAAGTCAACGCGTTGCGCTTGCTAGAGCATATCTAGAAAATCGACCAATTCTTTTGTTAGACGAACCTACTAGTCATCTTGATATTGAAACTGAGTTTGAATTAAAACAAACAATGCTTCAATTATTTACTGGTAAATTAGTATTCTTGGCGACACATCGCTTACATTGGATGAAAGAAATGGATCAAATCATAGTGATGAATGAAGGTAGCATTATTGAAGTTGGTACTCATGAAGAGCTATTAATGAAAAAAGGTCATTATTATCGATTAATTCATAGTTAGAAGGTAAATATATGTTAAATAAAAATGGATGGATATTACCATATATAAAAGAAAATCGTCGTTTATTTATATTTGTAATTTTCTTAAGTTCACTGACGATCTTTGCAGCGGCTTCTCTTATGTATACCTCCGGCTATTTAATCTCTAAAGCAGCAACAAGACCTGAAAATATATTAATGATTTATGTACCAATCGTAGCTGTACGTACTTTTGGTATTTTAAGGTCGGCATCTAAGTATGTTGAAAGATTAGTCGGACACAATACAATTTTAAAAATCTTATCTAGAATGAGAACAAGATTATTTAGTAATCTGGAACCGTATGCACTTACGATCAATTCAAAGTTTAAAACAGGTGATATTTTAGGGTTATTAGCAAATGATATTGAATATTTACAGGATATTTATTTAAAAACTATTTTCCCTGGAATTGCTTCATTATTTATCTATTTTATATCGGTGGTAGCACTTGGATTCTTCTCTGTTCCATTTGCAATATTAACAGCACTCATTTCCTTTGTTTTAGTAGGTGTCCTACCGTATTTTTCATTATTAGTTGAAAAAGGGCGAACTTACCAAATAAAAAAGGAAAAGAGTCATCTATATGAAAATTTAACCGATGCAGTTATGGGGATTAGTGATTGGCTTTTTAGTGGTAAACAAAGTAGCTTTATTAAAAATTATAGAGAAATGGATGAATCGTTAAGAAACATCCAAAACAAGGAAAAAAGATTTAGAAGACGGAGAGATTTAATTGCTCAATGTATTGTAGCAGTTTTAGTTTTAATGATGATATATTGGGCAGGGAATGAAAGCTTAGCTGGAGAAATTCCAAGAACATTTATCGCTGCATTTGTTTTAGTGCTATTTCCTTTAACAGAAGCTTTTATTCCACTATCAAATTCTCTTGGAAGTGTCCCTTTATATAGTGATTCAATCAATCGTCTAGAAGAGATTAAAGAGGTGAAGTGTGATCAGAAATTACCTACTATTGAAGGTAAGGTTGATGATTATCGAAAAATCGAATTTAAAAACGTTTCATTTCATTACTCGGAACACGAAACAATTTTAAAAAATGTTTCTTTTACAATCGAGGAAAACAAAAAAACTGCTTTATTAGGTCCGAGTGGTTCAGGAAAATCGACTATTCTTAAGTTAATTGAAGGGGTAGAAACTCCTATTGATGGAAAAGTAATAATAAATGAAATTGAAAGTATAGCTTTAAGAAATAATATTTCGAAAGTTGTATCAGTACTTAATCAAAAACCATATTTATTTGATACTTCAGTTATAAATAATATTCGATTAGGAAATCCTGCAGCAAGTGATGAAGAAGTAATCGAGGTTACGAAAATGGTTGAACTGCATGATTATATAGCATCACTTCCAGAAGGTTATCATACACCAATGCAAGAAACGGGAGTAAGATTCTCGGGTGGGGAACGACAAAGAATAGCCTTAGCTAGAATACTTCTACAAAATACACCAATTGTTATTTTAGATGAACCAACTGTCGGATTAGATTCAATAACAGAACGAAAACTACTTCATACGATCTTTAAAGTATTAGAAGGAAAGACAGTATTATGGATTACACACCATTTAATCGGTGCAGAAATGGCTGATCAAATTCTCTTCTTAGACAAAGGCAAAATCGCTATGAAAGGCTCACATGAAGAACTTATCGAAACAAAGGACCGATATCGAAACCTCTTTGAGTTAGATCGACCATTTAGAGTAATTGAATAGATTTTAATCCGGAGACTCTGGCACATTTGCCAAAGTCTTTTTTAGATAGTAAATACAATTTGACGGAAAATGAATTACATGATATATTTATCTCGAATTCGAGATATCTTGAATTCAAACTAAATTTTAATAAATTTTTTCAGTATTCTTCAGCAATAGATTCACAAAATAAAAAAGCTTATATAGATAAATAATTTATATGGAGGAATTAATATGAACGGCTTAAAAGGGATTCATCACGTAACAGCTATAACTAGTAGTGCAGAAAAGAACTATGAATTTTTCACTTATGTTTTAGGTATGCGTTTAGTAAAGAAAACGGTCAATCAAGATGATATCCAAACATACCATTTATTCTTTGCAGACGATAAGGGAAGTGCTGGAACGGACATGACATTTTTCGATTTCCCTGGAATTCCAAAAGGAGTACATGGCACAAATGAAATTTCAAAAACATCGTTTCGAGTACCAACTGATGCTGCATTAGATTATTGGGTGAAGCGTTTTGACAGATTAGAAGTAAAGCACTCAGGAATAAAAACACAATTTGGTAAGAAAACATTATCTTTTGTTGATTTCGACGACCAACAATATCAATTAATTTCTGATGAACATAATAAAGGAATTGCTTCAGGCACACCATGGCAAAAAGGACCAATTCCATTAGAATATGCTATTACAGGACTAGGACCAATTTTTATTCGCGTTGCTAATTTCGCATTCTTTAAAGAAGTAGTTGAAAAAGTACTTTTATTTAAAGAGATTGATAAAGAAGGTTCATTCCATTTATTCGAAGTTGGTGAAGGTGGAAACGGAGCACAAATTATCGCAGAGCATAACGAAATATTACCACAAGCTTTCCAAGGTTTTGGTACTGTTCACCATGTTGCATTCCGTGTAGAAGATACATCAGTATTAAAAGAGTGGATTAAACGTCTTGACTCATTCCGTTTACCAAACTCTGGCTATGTAGATCGTCACTTCTTCGAGTCATTATACGCTAGAGTTGCTCCACAAATCTTATTCGAATTTGCAACAGATGGACCTGGATTTATGGGTGACGAACCATATGAAACACTTGGTGAAAAGTTATCATTACCTCCTTTCTTAGAACCAAAACGTGATGAAATTGAAGGAATGGTTCGTCATATTGATACCGTAAGAAGTACGAAAGAATTTGTGAAAGAATAATGTTAGAAAGCACTCACTTTTGAAGTGAGTGTTTTTTTTATTAAATAACTCATTTTATAATTGTAAAAAATTTCCTAAAAAATTCAGGCATAAATCGATTTGTTATTCTAATGAAATATTTCAATGAATAAAAATCTTATGAACTAAAATAATTTTTTAGGAGAGGGAACATGAATAGTACATCTGGTAGGCATTTATCGAAGGATGAAATGGTTACTTTAATACAAAATGGACTAGAGAGGACAATTAATCCGAGAAAGATTGTTATAGTAGGAGCGGGAATTTCAGGATTAGTGGCTGGTTCTTTATTAAAGGAAGCAGGACATGAAGTGACGATTTTAGAAGCAAATGGTCGAGTAGGTGGACGAATTTATACGAAAAGAGCGCCTTTTATTAATAATCAATACTTAGAATTGGGTGCAATGCGTATTGCTTCTAATCACAAGCTTGTTCTTGAATATATAAATAAATTTAACTTAAAAGTAAATGAATTTATAAATGGGAAGTCAGAGGATATTATCTTCGTTAATGGGATAAAAACAACTCAGAAGCAATATGAGCAAAATCCTGATATTTTAGGTTATCGTGTAGCGGACAATGAAAAAAGGGTAAATGTTGACCAGTTAATTGAAAGGTCGCTAAAGTCCGCAATGGATTTTATTAAACAAAACCCTGATGAAAATTGGAAAACTATTATTGAAAATTATGATCATCATTCAATGGATTCATTCTTAAGATACAACCCACTCGGTACGTCATTGTCACCTGGCGCTGTAGAGAAAGTAAAAGTACTTCAAGGGATGGAAGGATTTCCTGAACTTGCCTTTACGGCTATTTTAAGAGAGTTCATTGTATTATTTTCAAAGGAAATTAAGTTTTATGAAATTACAGGTGGAAATGATCAACTCGCTAAAAAGTTTTTAACACAATTGAAGGATAATCTATTCTTTGGACAAAAAATGAATAAAATCGTGCAAGAGAATAATCAAGTAACAATTCACTCAGATCATTATACAAGCCATCTGCCTTATCAAACTCCTGCTGACTATGCCATTATTACTATCCCTTTTTCGTTATTAAATTTCATCGAAGTGGTTCCAAGAAATTCATTTTCGTATGATAAATGGAAGGCAATACGCGAATTACACTATGTTCCCTCTACTAAAATTGGACTTCAATTTAAAAGTAGATTTTGGGAAAAAGATGGTACATTAGGTGGGAAATTAACCACAGATTTACCAATCCGATTTGCATATTATCCAAGTAATCATAATGGTAAAAATGGATCGGGCATTGTTTTAGCTAGTTATACTTGGGAAGATGATGCGTTGATTTGGGATAGTATGTCTGAAAATGATCGGATAATGAATGCTTTAAGTAATTTGGCCACAATCCATGGTAATCAAGTCTATACAGAATTTATTACAGGTTACACGCATAGTTGGGCTCTATATCCATACTCTGGAGGAGCGTTTTCTATGTTTAAACCAGAACAAAACAGAGAGTTGACGCCTTATATTTCGACTCCTGAGGGGAGAGTACATTTTGCTGGTGAACATACATCTTCTGCGCCTGCATGGATTGAAGGTGCAGTTGAATCTGGTATTCGTTCAGCTTTTGAAGTAAATAATCGGACTATTTATGAATGATAAAATTCATTTTTTATATTGGCTTCGAATATAGTGACATTAGTGGATGTTTTTTTATTCGAGGGAGTGATTAGCTTGAACGTGAATAATAATCAAGGACTTCAATTTACCCCTGTGAAATCATGGAATGTTTTTCATGGTCCAAATGACCCTTGCCCACCTATTGGTACAAAATATTATTCTACACCTCCACACTTATATTTAGGATTTCAGCCACCAGGACTAGAGCAATTTTCATACAAGGAGGCATTGAAAAAAGGTACTTTATGGAAAGTGTTTTATGACTTTTACGAAAATCCATATAAAGCAAGGAGGGATTAAAAATGACTGAGCAACTTCCTCCAGAATATTACCAGGATTTAGAGGAACTGCAAGCTGTTGATTTCGTTCTTGTAGAACTAACTTTATACCTAGATACTCATCCAGGTGATCAAAATGCAATTAACCAATTTAATCAATACGTCCAATATAAAAAACAAATCGAAGCTAATTTCGAATCTAAGTATGGACCACTCTATCAATTTGGTGGCAGTTATTCAGATCAAAACTGGAACTGGCATAAAGGCCCATGGCCATGGCAGGTTTAGAAGGAGGGAATATTCATGTGGGTTTATCAAAAAAAATTACAATATCCAGTTAAAGTAAGTACCTGTAACCCTATGCTTGCCAAATTTTTAGTTGAACAATACGGTGGAGCAGACGGTGAGTTAGCAGCTGCCTTAAGATACTTAAATCAACGATATTCTATTCCAGATAAAGTTATTGGACTTTTAACTGATATCGGAACAGAGGAATTTGCACATTTAGAAATGATTGCTACGATGATTTATAAGTTAACAAAAGACGCAACACCAGACCAGATGAAGGCTGCTGGACTAGATGCTCATTATGCATCTCATGATAGTGCACTGTTCTACCATAACTCAGACGGTGTTCCATTCACTACTGCTTATATTCAAGCAAAAGGTGATCCAATTGCAGATTTATATGAAGATATTGCTGCGGAAGAAAAAGCGAGGGCAACGTATCAATGGATCATTGATCTTTCGGATGACATGGATTTAAATGATAGCTTAAGATTTTTAAGAGAACGTGAAATTGTCCATTCACAGAGATTTAGAGAAGCTGTGGAAATTCTGAAAGATGATCGACAACAGCGGAAAATTTTTTAAATTATCTTGTAAAATAAATTTTTCAAACCTGTTCCTGAAAGATAGGGAGCAGGTTTTACTTTTTTAGCATGTTTGGAATGATTAATAAATAGAGCCGTATAGCAAATTGGAGCACTCTATATTGAAAAAATAGAATATAGATTTAAAGGGAGGTATTTCAATAACAATCTTTATTTTTAGCAATCTTTTTTATAATAATTATCAGATTTCTAGCAAGACTTTAATCTATAGAGTATATTTGATAGTTTTCCATTTGAAAGGATCTTTTTTTAAGGCATAATATCTTAACTGGTACGGGTAATTATTAAGTTTAATTGCGATTTTCAGATTTTAATTGCAGATGAGATTTAATTCGCTACAACTCTTCTTTCAAAAGCTTTTCAAATCTTACATACACAATAAAAAAACGAGGGTACTAATAAAAAGTTAGACTTTTTAGGCACCCTCGTTTTATGATTTTACCAATCTAATTTATTTCTTCTTAAGAATCGCGATCAGTAAAGCAATAACCGAAAGGACAGCTGCCCCAATTGACATAATTAAAGGGGTATTACTAGAATTTGATTTGTCAGTATCTTCGTTAACCGCTTCATCTTTTGTCGTTTTAACAGTTTCACTTTTTACTGTTGTGTCTTTTACGATATTCGTAATCGAATGTGGTGCTTCTGATTTTTCGTTACCAGTCCATTCAACAATACTACCGTCTTTATAATATTGATATGCATCCCAAGCTCCATTTACTTCAGCGTCTGGGTTTTTGGCCATAAATACGAATTGTTGAAATTGTCCCGCTTGAATACCATCATTTTCTGCACTCCATGTAACAGATGTAACAACACCGTTTCCATCTTTTGTTTCAGTAAATTTCCATCCTTGGACAGGTTGATATGAAACAAATTCAAATTTTGAAGGTATTTTAAGTGTAACTTTTGTTGTAGGAATTTCTTTTTCAGATGGTACTTTCATTGTGTATGTTTCCCAAGCACCAGGGGTTGAAATTTTAGGATTAACTACGACATGAGCGCTCGTAATCCCAGTAAAGAGCATTGTCATCGCAAATGCTGAAGCGATAATTTTAGACGATTTTAAAATAAGTTTTTTCATTTTTTTAGTCTCCTTTTCATGCAATAATCATTTACTACCTACTATATATTTAAAATCTACATCTACAGAATCGAGAGAGTTCGTTAAAATGTGGACTTTTACATTCCAATGCCCTGCCATATCTGTATAAAATCCTTTTGTTTCATAAACACCTGCCGAAGTTTTCTTAACTTGAGTAGTGTTATTTCCCATGTTCATGTCAGTATTTTTAAAGGTTAATGTAACTTGTTGAATAGTAGAAACAGGCTTATTATTTTTGTCTCGGATCTTTATCTTAAATTTATTTTTACCGACTATGTTTGGGCTAGCATGTAATGTAACTGAATAACCTTTGGTTTGCTTTGTGTTGCTAAAAGGTCCAGGTGATTCCATTGCAGTTGGTAGGTTTGTTAATAAGGATGATAGGCTTAGAACGATTACTCCTATACTTATTTCAAACCAAACAGACTTTCTTAATTTATTTTTTCTTTGTTTTCCTTTAATAAAGTGAATCAATCCTAAAAGTAGCATGACTAGAAATAAGATAACTTTTCCGCATAAAACTTTGCCATAAGTTGTATGTAATAAAGAGTAAAAGTTAGGGATATACCTTAAGCTTGCGTAAATACCAGTTCCCATTAATAAAACGACTGATAATGTTGCCCAACTAGAATATCGTTGAATCGTCTTCCAGTAATTCCTATTCGCGTCATGTTGCTTATGGGCTTTAGGAAGTATATAGCTTATGCCTATTAATCCTCCAAGCCAAATCGAAACGAAGAGTAAATGAATAAAATCAAAGAAAACTGGTAAAAATTCATTTTGCATAGATGCATGCCCAATAAAAGCTTTTGAGATTAGTAAGAAAATGCCAATAAATAAAGCACTCAACCACCAATAGAAAGAACTTTTTTGTTCACTTCTCCAAGCCATAAACAGTGAATTAGCTAAAACAATAAGAAGAAGAATTTGGATTACCCATACACTTCCGAATTTTGTACTGTTCATTGTTTCTAATAGCAAGTCTTTTTGGAAAATACTTTGCCAGGAACCATTTGTATAGTTTTTTGTTTCAACTAAAAGGCTTAAAAGAACACTAAATAAAATTCCAAAATAGAAGATTAGCAGTAAAGTTTTAGAATTATTAAAAGCAATCGTTCGATTTTTCTGAACGCTTTTGTAAATAAATAAACAAAAAAATAACAGTCCAACAAATGAAAGTAAACTCATATATTCAATCCAGTAAGTTCCCATTACGTCTGTGTTGGGTAAGGATTGGCTTTTTTTATTCGAAATTGTTGATGACCCATCAACTTTTCCTACTCGGAATGGAATTACACCATTTACTGAATGACCATCACTAGAAATTACCTTCCAAACAATATGATAATTTCCATCTGGTAAATTAGGTTTTAAGCTTCCTTCTAAAATTGAATGCTTTTGCTTATTTATATTGCCATTTCGCAAATCAACTCGATTCCCTACCTCATCTAAAACTTGTAAAGAATGAAATGCAGACTGTACTGATTCATCAAATTGTATTTGAATACGTTGAGGAGATTTTATAAAAACTTCATTCTCTTTAGGTGTAGATTTGATGATATAGGCATGTGCTGAAGCTAAGGACGGAAAAAAGGCGGCAGCAATCAATAGTATTAAGAAAGAAAACCCCATAACTCGGATTTTCACTTTTCTACGTCACCTCATTTCTATTGGATAAAATTAGAAAATAAAACAACTTCTAAATTCTAAAGTAAAAATGTGATAAAAATGTGATAAATTTTAAAATTTTATAAGATTAGGGGGGATTAGATAGTAAGATTATTTAACGGTGTCTTACTCTTTATACAAAAAAGAATCCACAAGCAAAACAAAATACTTGTGGATTTTTTCTTCATTCATAATTTATTTAACAAGCAACTTACCAACCGATTTAGATGGCTCCAAAGAGATGGCATATTCTCCTTTTAACGGATTATTTAATAAGAGAATATTTTTTCCAGTTTTCAATGGGATGTTAATACCTAAGTCTGTAGAGGCCAATCTTGCATTACCCCCAACATCTGGATTAACGTCAACAATAATTTTGGTCATTGTGGCAGGTTTGAAAATTGTATTTTTCGGACTAAAACCTGATGGTGTTACGTGAATTGTTGCATATTGAAGGTCATTCTGATCATCTTGTTTAGCAGCTTGCTTTTGTGGTTGTCCAATTACACCAACTTTTACTTTATTCATATTAACGCCATATAGGATGACGAATATAACTAGGATTGAAGTTAGTATGACGGTACTATTTAATGATTTTCCATGTTTTTTCTTATTCTTATTTTTTTGTTTTGAATTTGAAATTAACTGTCGATCTACGATAAATAACAATACATAAATAAAAATAATAAACAGAATATCCACAATAACAATCGTTTTACTTGAGGTGAATGTCATATAACCAATGACAAATCCGATAAACGCTCCGAGTAGAGATGCTAACGTTTCTGTAACGCCTTTATCAATTAGTTTCTTCGATAGAACAAAGATTAAAATGACTAACATAAGGTTCAAAATGAAAGCCAATAATACATTATAATTTGTAGTTAAGATGATTAAGAAACTAATTGTAGCTGAGGATACACCGACCAATAAAGAGATCGTTAATTTTAAAGTACTAGGAAATCTCTCTTTATTTCGATAAAAATGATTAAAGCTATAACACGTAAGAAGGAGTACTAAAAAAAGACTTCCATACTTCAATACCATATAAACACCTCTAAATTCGTTTAAAAGCTACAGCTTTGATCCAAAGTTCCAATCTGGATATACGTATTGAACACTTGGAGATTTAGCTGGCTCTGATTGTTGAACGTTTATTTTAATGACTGTTTGTCCATTAAAGCTTGTTTTTCCGATTGTTCCTGTAATTGTTACCCATGAATCATTCGTAAATTGCTGTGAATTGGTTGATTCTGCAATAATACCGAATGGTGAAATATCGGCAATACAATGAGTCATACCCATTCTTGCAATAATAAATTGATTACCTGCTAACTTAGGGTCTCTATAGATAAAACCTTTAATTTTAATTTGTTTATTTTGGAAATTGTCGACAAACGTATTCATTGATTGAAGCTTTTCAATAAACCACTTGTCCTTCATCTCGATTGTACTTTGTTTGTACAATAGCATTCCAAGTTTAGCGTAATCTTGATCATACACATTTGTTTTGAACATTTTTTTTAAAGCAGGGTCCTCATGACTTTCTACTTCAACTGCCTGTCCATTCGAAGAAGCTTGAACTGCTAGTCCTTTGAAATTCATTTCTTTGTTATTAGCAAGTGAACTAGAACTCGCATGGTTTGGCAAGATATAACCGAGTAATAAAGGGAATAAAAATAAGCTGTAAATAAAAACATCTTTTAAGACTGATTTTTTTAAAAGATGATGATGATTATGGCTAAAAACTTGGTCGTGACTATGATCATGACCACAATCACAAATGATGATATGTCTTTTTAATGAAAGAACGGCTATATAGATTTGAACGATTGCGACACCTAAAAGAATAACAGTTGCAATTATTACATAAATGACAAGCTCTGGCACGATAAATTGTAGGATCTCGTCTGTAAGTGTCAATTGAAAAATATAAATAGCAAGTCCTAAGAGTATAGCAGCTTTTATAAAATGATGAATCGAAGTGGAGTTGATTTTATTTTTCAAAGTAGATCACTGCCTTTATAAATTAATAGACTGTAAAACAAGGGTTCCAATGAAAACAAAAATGAAAACTAGTGTACTAAGTAATAAAACAAATCGAGATCGGAAAACAGCAAGCATCATTAAAATACCTTTAATATTGATCATTGGTCCGAAAACCATAAATCCAATTAAAGAGCTTTTTGAAAAAATCGTTTGAAGTGATTGAGCGACAAAGGCGTCTGATGTTGAACAAAGAGATAAGATAAACCCTAATCCCATCATAAGGAAGTTTGCTGATGGACCACTTTTTCCTAATTCGATTAAGCTACTTTGAGAAATGATAATTTGGAGTAGAGCAACAATGATCGAACCGAAAACTAAGTATTTTCCCATATCAAAAAATTCATTTACTGCATGTCCTACAATCTGAATGAACTTATTTTGAGTTGAAGTATTGTGATTATGACCGTGATAATCTTCATCGGTTTGAACGGCTTGTTCTCGTAATTGATTTGACTTAACAAATTGAAAAACAATCAAACCTACGATTAGTGCAACTACAAAAGCAAGTCCCATCCGATAATAGGCAACAGTTGGTTGATTACGAAAAGCTGTTATTGTTGATAAAAACACAATAGGATTTAAAATCGGTCCGACTAATATAAAAGTAACAGCGACATACAAGGGCATTCCTTTTTTTATCAGTTTACGAATAGCTGGTACCATTCCACACTCACAAATTGGAAAGATGATGCCTAAAACACTTGCTGCGATTATACCTAATAAAGGATTTTTTGGTATAAACCGTCTGACCATTTGATCTGTAACGAAAACCTGAAGAATCGCTGAAACGAATACACCGATTAAGATAAAAGGCAAAGCTTCGATAATAATACTAATAAAGATCATTTTAAAAACTTGTAGTTTCGTAATCGAAAAAACTGAACTTAGTCCTGTAGTAGATGAAATATATAAAAGGAAAACGAATAATAAGCAAATAATGATTAGAAAATGTCGATTTGAATTGACTGGCGATCTGTTCTCGGTAGCAATACTTCGCAAAGGTTTCACTCTTTCTGTTTAAGATATGATGCGTTCAAATAACCAAATTCCACCTAATATAAAGGCAATTGTAGAGGTAGAAATAATTGCATTCCTCGAATACCTCGAGCGATGTAATTGTGTTAATAGTGGTAGTAATAAAAGGACGATCGAAAGTTGCACCACTTCAATTCCAAGGTTGAAGCTAACTAAATCAGCTGCTAATTCACTTTTTGAAAGATGCATTGCTGTTAATAAGTCAGCAAAACCCATTCCATGAATTAATCCAAAAATAAACGTTAATACCCAACGATGACCTATGTTTTTACGGAAGATATTTTCAATCGCTACATAACATATACTAATTGCAATTGCAGGTTCGACTAGATAAGAAGGGATTGAAATAATTCCTAAAACAGTCAGTGTCAAAGTCAAACTATGTGCGACTGTAAAGGCAGTAATTACTTTAGCAAACTGCTTAAAGCTTTGTCTTGCAATCAGTAGTGAAAGTAGAAAAAGCAAGTGATCATACCCGGTAAGTATATGGTTCATACCAAGCTTTAAAAACGTTACCCATCCTTTGGATGATGTATTTGTAGTAGAGTCCAAATGGGATTCTTTTTTTATTACGGGCTGTTGTTGTTGTTTTGCAGATTGCATTGTGTTCAAATTATTGCTTAATCCCTCATATGCACTATCACTAAGAATCATAGACCACATACGACCTTGTTCTGAAAGAGCGGCAGTGCTACTGTCATTTCCGTATTTCACTTTCAACAAATCAACATAGGTTGTACTTGTACTTGTATCTTTTTCATACAGATGATCAGCGAGACTAATAGACTGAGAAGGTTGGATTGCAGGGTAATCAACCTCAAGGATGAGCTGAGTAGCGTCACCTTTGCGGTTAAGCTCCAATTTATTTACCTTTGTCCAATTTTGTTTTTCTCCATTCATTTCCAGAATAAGATTAGTCTGAATTATGGATTCAATTTTTTTCTTTATAGCTTCAAATTCATCTGGATCTAACATTCCGTTCTTATTAACATCCCCGCCTGTTAATTCCATGACAGAAACTTCATCTAATGCAAAGTTCATTGTTGTTTTTGATTTTAAGAGATTTAGTGTAGTGTAACTAGCACTTAATGAATGAGCTTCTGCAGTACCAAAAGATGTACTAAAAAAAATGAGAAAGCAGAAAACTAGGGGAAAAGCATGACTGAATCTCTTTTTTTGTAAGTATAAAATACTATTATTCATTTGTTTCCTCCGGGAAATAAAAGTAAGAATGACATAGTTATCGTACAAATTAGATGTTACAGAATTGTATTTAAATTGTAAAGAGTTTGTCAATTTAGACTAGTATTGTAGAATTTTCTATGATATACATTATATAGTTAACTGGCGTTAACCAAATTCAAGGTGGGAGAGGAGAGAAAACTGTAATTATTTCCCAAAGGTAAAATAGTCCTAATTTTTTGAGAGAAGGTTTTGGTTATTTAGAAATAATAAATTAAAGTGGGGAAATTTTCATGCACAAAATAATGCATAAGTACAAAAGGTATTTTGGTCTTTTTGCAACGATACTATTGCTATTATCAACAGTTAGTCCACAAATGGCTAAAGCAGCCACTACAACTACTTTAGCGAAATGGGATTTTAGCAATGGACAAGTAACCATACCATCTGCTGGAATACCTGAAAATATGAATCGAAATATAACAACAACTGGTTCTAAGGTTTATGGTTATAATGCCGGCCCTTCTGGAAATACAGTTATTAACGCTAATACGTGGTCTAATAATAATTCATATTGGGAAGTTTCATTATCAACAAAAAACTACGAAAATATAACTCTTTCATCTAAACAATATAGTTCTTCAACGGGGCCAAAAGATTTCAAACTTCAATATAGTTTGGATGAAAATACATGGACTGATGTAACTAATGGTGCTGTTTCAATTGGAAATGCTACATGGGCAAGTGGGGGACAGCTAAATAATGTAGCGTTGCCAAGTGAGGTAAACGATAAGAACTTAGTTTATTTAAGATGGATCGTCAATTCAACATTAGCTGCAAAAAATGACGGTACTAATTTTAGTACTACAACAGGTACAAGTCGTATTGCTGATATTGTTATTAATGGTGAGGCAAGTGGATCTCCAACTTTAGAAAAAACCACTGCACCAGACACAACAAAAATCAATTATTCTACTAATTCAACTGTAACTGGAAATGCTGGAGCAGTCGCAAGTAATTCCAATGTAAAGGTTTATAATGATATTAATAAACTAGTTGGTACGGCTATAGCTTCTGCGGATGGTGCTTTTACCGCTACAGTTACCAATTCACAATCGGTTGTATATGTTACTGCACAAGAAAATGGAAAAGCTGAGAGTGATAAAGTTTCAGTAAATTTCACAGGTTCTGTCGTTCAGAAAACAGCCCCTCCAATCGCATCAAAAATTACTTTTAATTCGTATACGAATGTATCAGGTACTGCAGGAGCAGTTGCTGGTAATGCAATCGTAAATCTATATTTCGATGACAACACAATAGTAGCAACTACAACAGCTGCAGCAGATGGTTCGTTTAACGTAACGTTTGCAAATCCCGGGTCGAAATCAGTAGTTAATCTAGTTGCTCAAGAAGCAGAAAAGAATCCTAGTGATCGAACTGCCGTAAACTATACGGGTCCAACTGAAAACCCAAAAGGCATTTCACCAGGTGACGTAGTATTTAGCCAAATCTATGTAAATGGTGGTAATGGGGGAGCATTCTATAAAACAAAGTTTTTTGAACTTTACAATAATACAGATAAAGATATAAATTTAACAGGCTGGTCTATTGCTTATACTTCAGCATCAACAATGAATTTTGGGGCAGGACAAGCTTTATCAGGCATTATTAAAGCGCATAGTTACTTCTTAGTAGCAGGTAGTACAGGTGCGACAGGACAAGCACTTCCTGTGATTCCAGACAGTACGACTACTTTAAACCCAAGTGGATCAACTGGTGGGGCATTAGTACTTGCAAAGAAAACGACAGCTGTTACAGGAGTAGATGACCCAGACGCAATTGACTTACTTGCGTATACAAATGGTACAGCAGTTTATAAAAACCCTTTATATTGGGGAAGTCCAATTTCAGACTCTACAATTGGTGGGGGTACAATTCAACGTAAAACAAATATCGGCACAGACCCACGTTCAGCATATGGACTTGGAAATGGCTGGTTTACAAAAGATCCTTCAAAAGATTTCGTCCTAAATAAACCATCAAGTGCGAACTATGCTGATGAAATGGTCGTACACAACTCAAAATTTATGCTTTCTCCAGATGGATCTAAAATTACTCTTATAAAATCTAATGGTACATCTACCGTTACAGGGCAAGCTGGATCAGTACCTGCTTCATCTACTGTGAAAGCCTATTTTGAGAGTGAAGGTAAATTAACTAATGGGCAACAAATAACTGCAGAAGCTGATGGTTCTTTTACATTAAGCTTTACAGATCCTAGTGATCAGACATCTATCTACTTAACAGAAACTGATTCTACGCAACCAACCTCAAAGGAAAGTTACTATACGAGAGTAGATGTTGCTGGTAAAGATAAATCAGTTACTTCAATTAACGAATTAAGAAAAAATGATGAAATAGGATTTCCAATCAACAATGGTTACTCAACTACAATTGAAGGAGTAGCAACTACAGATAATCAGCCTAATGGCGATATAGGTACAAATTTCTTTATTCAAGATCAATCAGGTGCAATCAATGTTATTAATCATATGAATCCTGCTACTACGATTCAAGCAGGTAATAAATATAGCATTGATGGACGAGTAGTATTTACAGCGGGAATGACTCAGTTTGTTCCAACGGCGATTCGCTTTGTTGGAAACGATCACTTACCGGCAACTACTAATATTACGATCGGTGATCTAAATGAGGCAACTGAAGGTAAACTTGTTTCATTTACAGGAAAAGTAACAAATGTTCCTACAGAAGGTCCGAACTATGATATTACAGTAAGTGACGAATCTGGTGAAAAATTAGCAATCGTCCGTATTCGAGGAACTTTAGGTACTATTGAACAAGGTCAGACTTATACCTTTACAGGTATTGTCAACCAATATAAGAAAGCCGCACCTTTTACGAGTGGATATCTACTTTTACCAAGAAATGCAAGTGATGTAAAAGGTCAATTAGTTTTGAATCATACTCCTATTACAAAAGCTTATACGGGAATGGATGCTGCTTTTAGTGCCGTTGCAAAGAACGCAGATTCAGTTACGCTTTATTATAAAGGAGAAAACGAGACTTCTTATCATTCAGTAATCATGGACACTGCAGACCATATTAATTACAATGGGAAAATTTTAGAAGCAGATGTTCCAAAAGGAAAATTCTACTATTATATTGAAGCGGAAAATGCAGAAGGCAAACAAGCTGTAGGTAGTTCTTCAAAACCATTAGAAGTGAATGTAGTAGATGATCAAGATGGTCCTAAGTTTTTTAATGAGTTACCTGCAAATGGTGATAAAACTGATTCAAGACATCCTGAAATCGTTGTAAAAATGGATGATCCAAGTGGAATCAATCTTTCGTCAGCAACTATTTCAATCGATGGTCAAGATAAAACTTCAAATGCAACAATTACTGATACAGAAATTAAATTAAATCTTACAACTGCTAATGAATTAACTGAAGGTGAGCATACAATAACAGTGTCTGCAAAGGATAAATTAAATAATCCTTCTACTTTTACATGGAAATTCACAGTTACAGAAAGATTTACTGGTGGAAATCATTACCGTGGAACGACACATAACCATACGAATATTTCACATGATGCAGCAGGTACTCCTGAAGAAGCATTAAAAGCTGCTGAAAAGTATCATTATGATTTCTTTGCATTCTCAGACCACTCTCACGATATTGATTCAGACCTTGTTAATAAAGACACTGTCGATCATAAAGGTTTTAAAGAGAGAACTGGTGGTGCAAATTGGCAGTTAACAAAGGATTTAGCAAAACAATATACGAAAGATGGTCAATTCGTAGTTTTCCCTGCGTTTGAAATGACATCAACAACATGGGGTCACTCAAATGTATTCGGAACTGAAAATTTCATTGATCGCGTTGTAGATGGTGGTGCTTATCAAAATTTACAAAAGTATTATGGATGGGTATTAACATATGACAATATCGTTGCTCAATTTAACCATCCAAAAATGTCTGCAAATGCATTTGATAACTTCATCCCTTATAACAAAAATTTAGACAAGCTATTTACAATGCTTGAAGTAGGGAATGGATCAGGAAAATACTCTTATGCGAACGCAGAAGATAGCTACTATGGTGCGCTTGATATCGGCTGGCATGTTGCACCAACTTATGGTGAAGATAACCATGATGCAACATGGGGTCAAACCAAAAAACGTACTGTAATCGTAGCAAAAGATTTAAGTCAAGATGCTCTACTTGATGCAATGAAAAACAGACGTGTTTATATGTCAGAGGATCCAAACTTTTCGTTAGATGTATCTGCAAGTGGCTTTTATATGGGATCAACAGTGGATACTGATACGTTAGATTTTAATATTTCAGGTAAAGACCCAGTTTTAGAACAGGCTAGTGATCCTGATTATAGCTATATTAAAACTGCTTCTAACGATGCAATTGTAAAAGTAGAATTAATTACAAATCATGGAACTGTAGTAGATAAATATGTTCCGACAAACGATTCAACTTCATTTAATTGGAAACCAAGCTTTACTGTAGTTGGTGGACAACAATGGTTCGTTGTTAAAGTTACACAAAAAGATGGCGACCAAATTTACTCTTCACCAATTTGGTCACAACAAAAAGACTTAGCAGTAAAAGTAAGTGATGTTACGACAAAAGATGGCGCGATTATTGGTGGACTTTCAGCTAATTTAACCGCGGGAATAAGTAACCAAGGATCTTTAGATGTTAAACAAATCACTGCTCATTTCTATTATGATAGCATTGATGCAAATCATTTTATTGCGGATGCTTCAATCGATTCGCTTCCATCAAATTCATCAGCAAGTGCTAGTGTTACATGGACGGATCCAGTTCCGGGTACACATAAGGTTATTGTTGTTTTATCGGCAGCTGATGGACATGATCTCGGTAATAACAAATACGAGCAAGCATTTACAATTAAAGCTCCATTAAACAAAGTTGTAATGATTGATGGCTCTCACAATAATGAGAACTCGAAACAAGACACTGGCACATATAAAGATAACTTTAAATTATTTACAACGTTAATGAAGCAACAAGGCTATACTGTAGCAGAAAATTCTTCTACGCTTACAGAGCAAGTATTAAAGAATGTTAGTGTATTAGTAATTACACATCCAGCTACAGCATATTCTGCTAGTGAAATTTCTGATATTAATAATTTCGTGAAAAATGGCGGTTCTTTATTAACGACAGAAAAGAGTAACTTTGGTGCTACAAATCAAAACATAAATAGCATTTTATCTGGTGTAGGATCAAGTATTTTAGTGAACAATGATGGGGTTTTTGATGAAACACATGACGGTAACTTCTGGGGAACACCACTGACTGCTAATTATGCAGTTAGATTACACCCAACACCAAATAAAAAAACAACATTAACAGATTTTGTTCCAACGATTGAGTATTATAGTGGATCAAGTCTGGCTAAAAATGATGGTTCGGGCAATAAAGTGCCATTAACTGACAGTGATACTGTTAGAGTTCTAGTTCAAGGGAATGAGTCTACATTCCAAGATACATCTACTATCAAATCAGATACTGTGAAATATAATGTTCAGACATCTAATGGGAAAAATGGTCCTGCATTAGATCAAGTTACTGGTGGCTCTAGTATTCCGATTATTGCTTCTGAACAAGTTGGTAATGGTAGAGTATTCGTTTCAGGTATGAATATCTTTAATGATAAACAAATGGATCAAACATATAATCCAAAAGGAAATGACCCGTTTGCAGTAAATGTTGTAAACTGGTTAGCTCATCTTGATACCGAAGTAAAGTCAATTGGTGATGCTCGTAAGCTTACAGAAGGAACGAACGCAGTTGTTGAAGGAACTGTTACAGCAACTTCATTCTTTGACGCTGCTTACATTCAAGATGATACTGGTGGAATTATGGCCTTTAATGATGTGCCAGCAGGAAGTTTACAAGTTGGCGATAAGGTGCGTATATATGGTCATATAAAAATATTTGAAAATAACTTCGAATTAGAGTTTGGTAGTTTTACAGAGAGTGTTGTAAAACTAGGTAAAGGAACGCCAATCGAAGCAAAGGTTGTTAGTACAAAGGATTCAAATAATGAAGAGAATCAAGGCCAATTAATTAAAGTAACTGGTAAAGTTGTTTCTAAGTATGACGATAATTCCTATGTGATTAATGATGGTTCAGGACCAACATTAGTATTTACAGATGGTTATGTTGTGAATCAAAGCGGACCTGTACCAGACCTGAATATTGGGGATACGTTAGAAGCAACAGGTCTAGCAGGTAAATTCTCAGAAGGAAATCGTATACGAGTAAGGGATACGAAAGAATTAGTTGGAACTCATACTGCTGCTCCAAAAGCTCCAGTAGTGAATGCTATTTCAGATCAAGATGAGAAAATTACTGGTACATCTGAAGTGGGAGCAAAAGTAATTGCAAAAGTAAATGGTAATGAAATTGCTAATGCAATAGCAGATAATACTGGAAACTTTGAAATGAAGATTACAAAACAAGTAGCTGGTACGAAAATTGTAATAACGGCACTTGACTCAGCAAATAATGAAAGTGACGGAGTAGAAGTAATTGTAAGTGATAAAACTGCGCCAAGCGCGCCTGTTGTAAATGAAGTACAGGATAATAGTACTTATGTAACAGGAAAAGCAGAGCCCGGATCAACAATCACAGTTTCAAAGGGCATCGTAATTTTAGGCCAAGCAGTAACAAATCAAGATGGAAACTTCATTGTTTTAATAGATTCAAAGCAAAGTGCAGGTACAATATTATCAGTTGTTTCAACAGACAATGCAGGTAATAATAGTTCAATGACTGAGGTAATTGTAGTAGATAAAACTACACCGATTGCCCCTGTCGTAAATGAAGTACAAGATAATAGTATTTATGTAACAGGAAAAGCAGAGCCCGGATCAACAATCACAGTTTCTAGAGGGATTGTCATTTTAGGTCAAGCGGTAACAAATCAAGATGGTGACTTCACTGTTTTATTATCTTCAAAACAAATTGCTGGAACAAAATTATCAGTTGTTTCAACAGACAACGCAGGTAATCATAGTTCAATAACTGAAGTAATTGTAGTAGATAAAACAGCTCCTATGAAACCAGTTGTTAATGTAGTAGGTGATTCTGATACACATGTGACTGGGACGGCCGAAGAAGGATCGACAATTTTCGTTTTTGTTGGAGATAAAACTATTGGTTCAGCAAAGACAAATAATAATGGAAGTTTTGACGTAGTCATTGCAAAACAATTAGCTGGAACAGTATTAAAAATTGTTTCTACTGATTCAGCAGGAAATAGTAGTGCAACAGTTGGAGTAACAGTCCTTGACAAAACACCTCCAACAGCACCAACAGTTAATACGGTAACGAATAAAACAGATGTTATTACAGGAATAGCTGAACCAGGATGCGAGGTAGTTTTTAAGAGTGGTTCTACTAAATTAGGGGAAGTAACTGCTAGTAGTAATGGTAAATTTACTATTACAATTAATTCTCACTTAAAGGCTGGAACAATCTTAACAATAACATCCACGGATAAGAGTGGAAATGTGAGTCCTACGACTACTATAACTGTTGTCAAATTCAATAAAGTTTAATAGAGTAATTTATATTATATTTACGCTTTTAATAGGAAAAGTTAAATTTATTAGTTAAAAAGATAAAGGTAAAATGTACTGAAATAAATTGGGGCTGTCTCATAAGTCGGGTTAACTGACATAGGGCGGCCCCCTTTTAATTGCAAAAGTAACTGATATTCAATATATAAGAACGCTTTTGAGATATCCTCATTTGATCTTGCATTCCATTAAGTTAAATAGACGATCTACCAGGCTACTCAAGGCAAGTTCCGTTATGACAAGAATTTGTAACATATTCCACAAATCACCAAGTTGTTGATAGTATTTCCAAATTTTATATGATAATATGAAACTATAAATCACGCAAACGTGATTAATACATGATAAGGAGTGTTAATAGCATATGGCAATTTCTTTACAAAAAGGTCAAAAAGTCGACCTTACAAAAGGAAGAGCGGGACTTTCCTCTTTAATTGTAGGTTTAGGTTGGGATCCGGTGAAAAAAAGTGGTGGTTTCTTCGGATTTGGTAAACAAGAAAATATTGACTGTGACGCTTCTGTTTTAATGTTAGATGAAAATGACAAGTTAAGAAGTGCAAGTGATGTAATCTATTTTGGAAACAAAAAAAGCTTATGTGGAAGCGTAATACATTCTGGAGATAATCTAACAGGTGATGGCAACGGTGACGATGAGCAAGTATTTGTTAATTTAAATAAGGTTCCATCTTATGTACATAAACTTGTATTTGTTGTAAATATCTATGCTTGTGTACAACGTAAGCAAGATTTCGGTATGATTAAAAACGCATTTATTCGTGTAGTAGACAAGTCTGCAAACGCTGAGTTAGTAAATTACAATATCACTGATAATTATTCAGGATTAACTGCGTTATTCCCTGGTGAGATTTATCGCCATAATGGGGAGTGGAAGTTCTCTGCAGTTGGAGAGGGAACAAAAGATATAGCATTAGATAAAATTGTTCAACGTTTTCAATAAATAATTAACATGATGGAAAAGGAGTGCATTTAAAATGACTGTAAATTTATTAAAAGGACAAAAGGTAGATTTAACGAAAACAAATCCTGGTTTAACGAACATTGTTGTTGGATTAGGTTGGGACACTAATAAATACAGTGGCGGCAATGACTTTGACTTAGACTCATCAGTATTTTTATTAAATGGAGCTAGTAAATGTGCTTCTGAAAAAGATTTCGTATTTTACAACAATACAGTAGGTGGAAATGGATCAGTTGAACACCACGGCGATAACAGAACTGGCGCTGGTGATGGTGACGATGAGCAAGTTACAGTTAATCTAACAAACGTTCCTGCTTCAGTAGAAAGAATCGCTTTTGCTATTACAATTCATGAAGCTGATGCACGTAACCAAAATTTTGGACAAGTCAGCAACTCTTATGTTCGTATTTTAAATGAAACAAATGGTGAAGAATTAATTCGTTATGATCTAGGTGAAGATTTCTCAATTGAAACTTCAGTAGTAGTTGGTGAATTATATCGTCATAACGGCGAATGGAAATTCAATGCGATTGGTAGCGGCTACCAAGGTGGTTTAATTTCACTAGTTAGAGATTATGGTTTAGACGCTTAAGTATACCGAGCAAAAAAAGTATGTTGATAGTCAAAAGGGGAAAGTTATTTCCCCTTTTATTATCGTTTAGTACATCTTTAGAAAATGCTGCGCCAATATGATAAGGAAGAACAAGTTTCTAAAGATGTCCTAGATTGTAATTAAGATTAAACTGTTTCCTAATGTAATGTTGCATTATTTGAAAGTTCGGGGTGGGATTTTGAATAAACAAAGTAATACAATAAATTTAAATGATCCAAGTTTACTTAGTTCACGTCAAGCGTGTCAAGAATGGGGAATCAATGACTCAACATTACGGAAACGAATAAATGATTTTCCAGACGGTACGATTCGTAAATTTGGTTCCTCTTGGGTAGTAACTCGTGAAGGGATGTTAGCAGTTTTCGGACAACCTAAAATGAAATAATGACATCGGAAAGGAGTATCTATATGTCTGCGATCAACCCAAAAGCAATGGATATTAATCAACATGAGTGGTTGAGTATCTTGAAACAACCTTCTAAGTTAAGACAATCTTATCAAGTAGAAGGAGAAACCATACAGTTTAATCAAATTGCATGGCGGATTTTAGGAACAAACATTGATGAAGATGAGTATTTTGAAAACTTATATGAACTAGTCCACGACGAGTCTTTAAATGTCATTCTATTAAGCGAAGAATTAAACAAGACAATTTCGAATGATATGTTACAAGCAGTTCAAAGAATAGTAACAATAAACACTGCTGAAAATGGATTGTCAGTGAACAGACTAATTGCATTCCTTGAAGGTGAGCGATTAATTCCAAAGCATGAAAATCAGAACATACATAGACATATTCGAGAGCAACTTAAATCTGCATTATCTAGCTTTAAAGATTTACATAAAAATGGATTCCTTGATAGTAATTTTAGAAGGATCATAGTTGATCTCGTGAAATGGTTACATAACCATGTAGATAAATGGATTGAGAGTTTTCCTACTAGTTCTCCACTTATCTTATGGTATGGTGACACAACATTAAGTGAATGTTATTTCCTTTACTTACTAATCCTTTTAGGTTTTGATGTTGCGATATTTCACCCTGAAGGAAAAGACTTATTATCTCATTTATTAGGCAGCAAGAGCGACGGAATTAAAATATTACCTTCAACGACATCTTTAGTACCTTTTCCACTCGAAAAGCCAGTTAGGAAAAGTACAGTTGCCCATAGAGCAACAAAGGAAATTGAGAAATTATTGCATACTGAGGATTCATTATTATTTAAACCATGGCAATTTAGAAATTATGCTCCAAGATCAATTACGTTGAAAACAACCTTTGATGAACTATTCATTTTACATAAAGAAAGAGCAATGTTACGTCCTAATTTCCAAGTAAAAGACAATAATGTTGAAATACCGGTGTTCTTTATGAAGATTTTAGGTGTGACGAAAAACCACCGTGAATATTGGGAAAAGATTGGCCAACTAACTGAAAGCAATTTAACACTAAAAATAGATAAATTTCCATTTACCCAATTAGTTAAAGGAAACCAACAATATCATTATCAAAATGCTTTAGGGCGTGATGGGCTACTTGACCCCGATAAAATGGTGGCTAGTAATTGGTGGAGATATAAAGAACTTCCAAGCGGACTACAGTTTGGTCTAGCTTCTGCTATATCTAGATATGTTGACCGAGCAAATATTAAATCATTACCAAATGAAACAAAGGCTCAGACACAACTATTTTTATTTAGACAATCTATGAATATACCAAATGAAATATTAAGATTACTACAACAGTTTGATTATACACAACAAGTTCCAAAATTAATTATTTATAATACAGAAAGAGATGGTGAACTTAATAGAAACGACGCAGCACTACTGCTATTATTAAATGAATTTGGAGTGGATCTAGTTTTACTTAATCCGACGGGTCAGAATGATATCGAATTATTCGTAGACGACAAATTATTCGATTCCCATTGGCTAGATGAAGTTACTTTTGATACTGAATTTCAAGTGTTGCGAGCATCAGGACAGTCACTAATTAAAAATCTATTTAGAAAAATAGTTAAATAAAAGGGGAACTTAAAATGTCTATAAATACACTTACTAGTATAGAAAAGCAAGATGAAATTTTACAAGCGAATGCAAATGATATGAAATTGCAATTAAGAAATGAACCTGAAGTACACCGTTTAGCAAGTTCAATAGATCATAAAAATCAAATCGCTTTATTGGAGTATGGGAAAGAACCAGCAACTGAAATTTCAACCTTCTCAGGTAAAATATTAAATACAATTAAGGCTTCAAGTATGGAAGAGTCTAGCGTCCTATTAAAACAATTAGGGAAAATTATGGATCGCTTTGATGCGAAAGATTTTGCAGAAGAAAAAGGGTTTCTTTCAAAAATTTTTAATCGTGGTCAAAAGTTAATTGATAAATTATTTGATAAATATCAATCAATGGGAACTGAAATTGATAAAGTCTATGTAGAAATTACAAAGTATGAACACGAAATGAAAACATCGACAAATACATTAGAACAGCTTTACGAGCAAAACGTAGCATATTATATGGATTTAGAAAAATATATTGTGGCTGCAGAAATGAAAGTAGAAGAGTTAAAAACACAGCTTCCTGCTTTAACTGAAAGAGCTGGATCAGGTAATCAACTAGCTATGATGGAGTTAGATTCTTTAAAAAACGCGATTGAGTTACTTGAACAACGTACTTACGATTTAGAAATGGCAAAACAAGTTGCGTATCAATCAGCTCCGCAAATTCGTTTATTACAGCGTGGAAATACGAAACTGATCGGTAAAATTAACTCAGCATTTTTAACTACAATTCCAATTTTTAAAACTGCATTAATTAATGCAATAGCAGCTAAGAGACAAAATTTAGTAGCCCAATCAATGAATGAATTAGATAAGAGAACTAACGAATTATTATTACGTAATGCTAATACAATTTCACAGCAAAGTGTGGATATTGCTAGATTATCAGGATCTCCTAGCATTAAGATCGAGACGATGGAAGAAACTTGGAATATCATTATGAAAGGTATGGAAGAAACGAAAGCGATTGAAGAAGAAAATAAAATTCAACGCGAACAAGGTAAGTTGCGTTTAGAGCAGCTGCAGGAAAACTTCATTAAACTTAAACAAGGAAAGTAATGTTATTAAGGGCTTATTTATTCGTTTTTTAAAGTCAGTGGCCATAAGCTACTGACTTTTGTTTTTATTCGTTTTTATAGAACAGCTCTTAACTATTTACGTAAATTAAATATTGTTTCTTCTATAGATAATAGGGAAGCACTTTAGCAAAGTTTCATTCTTTTACTTTAAAAAATGTTATTATAATATAATGAAATGGAATGAAAAGTTAATGCTAAAGTACATAGCGTTGTTAGTGGTACTCAATGAGATGGTTAAAGTTGGTAAATGAATAATTCTGAAAGTTCTGTAACAATGGTGGAAATTTATTGACATTAAATGTTGCTTTAGTATAATTAATAATTGAAAATGATTATCAACTTCAATGTTAATTAAGGAGAGAACGAAATGATTAACAAATTTAGAATGCCTAAATTTCTTGGGATTGTCATGTCTTTATTTTTATTGATTGGTCTAGTTGGCTGTTCATCAGATTCAAGTAAAAAGTCTGGTAAAAAGTCTTCAAATGAATCTGCTGTCACAGTTGAGACTAAATTTGGCAAAGTGGAGATTAAAGGGCATCCAAAACGTGTTGTTGCATTAGGTTGGGGAGATGCAGAGACAGCACTAAGTCTTGGAGTTGAACCGATTGGTGCAAGTGATTGGCTTGCTTTTGGTGGTGACGGTGTAGGACCTTGGTTAAAAGGTGCATATAAAAAGTCACCAACTATTCTTGGTACAATGGAACTTGATTATGAGAAAATTGCTTCTCTTAAACCAGATTTAATTCTTGATGTAAAATCTTCGGGTGATGAAGAACGATACAAACGCCTTTCAGAGATCGCTCCAACGGTTGGGGTTCCTAAGGGTGGAGATAATTATTTAACGACTACTACAGACCAGGTGCGAATGATTGCACAAGCCCTTGGTAAAGTAGATAAAGGCGAAGAACTACTTAAGGATGTAGATGTGGCATTTGATAAAGCGGCTAAGGCAAATCCTGAATTTGCAGGTAAAACGGTTGCAGTTGGTGCTTACGATTCTTCAGGTTTTGGTGCATACGTAAAAGGCGATTCTCGTGTTGATTTTGTAACGCGACTTGGATTCAAAAACAAGGAAGAGATTGAAAAATTAGCTAAAGGAAATTTCTTTATTAAAGTTGCTGACGAAAAGTTAGACCTTTTAAATGCTGATCTTACGATTGTTTTACCTATTTTTGTTGATCCTAAAGAGATTACAAATAATAAACTTTATCAGAAGATTCCTTCTGTAGCTGATGGAAGATCAATTATTCTTGATACAAATTCATCAAACGCATTCTCAACAGGAACGGTTCCAGCATTATTATGGGCAATCGATAATTTACCACAACAATTTAAAAAAGCATTAGAAGGCGGGGAGTAATACAGTGACAGCGATGAAGCAACCAAAAAACAAAACGACTCAAGTAGTTGGGGAAAATAAAAAGACAATTACTTCAATGAGGTTGCAACGATTTTTGGGCTTCATCGTAGCACTTTTACTTTTGGTAGCCGTAGTGTTTTTAAGTTTAATGATCGGTGCTAAGTCCATACCTTTTGGAATAGTATGGGATGCTTTGTTTTCACCAAACAATAGCTATGATCACACAATCATTCATCATACTAGGATACCACGAACACTTATTGCTTTAATTGTTGGTCCTGCATTTGGACTAGCTGGAGCATTAATCCAGGTACTGACTAGAAATCCACTAGCAGACCCTGGTATTCTTGGCGTAAATGCTGGGGCTGCCTTCGCAGTTGCGATCGGAGTGGGTGTATTTTCTGTTACATCGATGTCTGCTTATATGTGGTTTGCACTTGCCGGTGCATTAATTGCGACAATAGCTGTGTATGTTATAAGTGGAGGAGCTGGTAAAAAAGCTCCCACACCTGTTCAAATTACTCTTGCTGGGGTAGCACTTGGTGCCACTTTGAGTGGGATTACTACCTCATTGACATTAATTAATAGTAAGGCATTTGCACGAATGTTGAACTGGAGTGTAGGGACATTAGCTAGGAGAAGTCTTGATGACCTATGGCTTGTTCTGCCCATTTTAATCGTTGGAGCATTATTAGCTTTTGTTATTACTCCTGCATTAAACGCGATTGCTTTTGGAGATGATCGTGCATCTTCTTTAGGAGTAAATGTTGGTATGACTCGTGCAATAGGTTTGATTGCAATTACACTATTAGCTGGTGGTGCTACTGCGATAGCTGGACCAATTGGTTTTATAGGTTTAATGGTGCCACATTGTGTACGATGGTTCGTCGGTCCAGACCAATTCTGGATTTTTCTATACTCAATAGTAGCAGCACCTATCATACTCATCCTTTCAGATATTATTGGTAGGGTTGTATTGTTACCTTCAGAAGTTCCAGTAGGTATCATCACGGGACTAGTTGGTGCATCGATTCTATTAATTCTAGTTCGTAGACGTAAAGCGAGTGGATTATAAAATGGAAATGATTTGTGGCAAAGGTTTGAATGTAAGAAGGAGTGAATATTATGCGCCCCATTAATTATGGTAGGCACTATCTACAATTGAAATGGCCTGTAAAGGCGCGAATTGATGTGAGGAGCATGATTGTTACGGCAATCCTTCTTATAGCCACGATTGCAATTGCAATGTTTGCATTAATGGTAGGCACACTGAAATTGAGTGTTCACGAAGTTTTTTCTGCTTTAATTGGCCAAGCGACAGGGATGATGAGAACTGTTGTGGTCGAATGGCGGTTACCACGAGTGGTGGCTGCGATGGTTTTTGGAGCAGGTTTAGCAATAAGTGGCATGATTTTTCAATCAATCACTCGGAATCCATTAGGGTCTCCTGATATCATTGGTTTTACATCAGGCTCCTATACTGGAGCACTTATTGTGCTTCTTGTCTCTAAGTCGTCTTCTAACATTAGTGTAGCTGGTGGAGCCTTGATTGGTGGATTCACAACAGCTCTTCTAATCTATTTGCTTGCTTTTCGAAAAGGAATGCAGAACTTTCGCCTAATTATCGTCGGAATAGCGGTTTCGGCCATCTTAGGAAGTATTAATTCGATGCTCCTTATTAAAAGTGATGCAGAGGTTGCGTTAACTGCTGCAACTTGGGGAGTTGGATCATTAAATGGGATTGATTGGAAACAAGTAGTTACTCCAGCAATTGCTGTCATTATTCTCATTATTTGTGCTGGGATTATGAACAGACCATTGCGTGAAATGGAGTTCGGTATGGATGCTGCGAAAACTCATGGTGTTCGTATTGAACGATCCCAACTATTACTGATTCTTATTGCAGTTGCATTGACTGCTGCTCCAACAGCGGTTATTGGGCCAGTTAGTTTTGTGGCGCTTGTTGCACCGCAAATCGCTAAACGTATCACTAAATCAGAGGAAAGTATTTTACCAACAGTGATGATGGGAGCGTTTCTTTTACTTGGAGCGGATGTTCTAGCGCAAAGAGTAATTCCAGGAACAATCTTTCCAGTAGGTGTAGTAACTTTATCATTAGGAGGAATATACTTAGTGTGGCTATTATTTCGTCAAGCACGATCAGCAGCTTAAACGAAATAAAAATGTACAAGGCATAGTAGAACCTTTCTCGAGAAGGGGTTTCAAGTATTACGATATTCTGATTGAAAGAAGTTGAAAATGAATTATGAAGTTAACAGCGGCGGAAATTCAAAGCAAAAAGACCATAAAAACAGAGTCTAGGCTTTGGACAGAAAACATTACAATCAAATACGATAATCGGGTAATATCCAGAAACCTTTCAGTACAAATTCCAGATGGATCGTTTACAGTAATTGTTGGTCCAAATGGATGTGGGAAATCAACCTTACTTCGAACACTTTCAAATTTGTTAAAGCCATCTGAAGGGCAAATTTTACTAGATGGAAAAGCTATTACATCTTATAAGTCAAAGGAAGTAGCTCGTAAACTAGGTCTATTACCTCAATCTTCAACGGCTCCAGACGGAATAACGGTAGCTAATTTAATTGCACATGGACGATATCCATATCAGAGTCTTATAAGACAATGGACTGATGAAGATGAAGCAGCAGTAATGTCTGCGATGGAGCTTACGAATACGAGCGATTTGTCACATCGATACGTAGACGAGCTGTCCGGTGGACAAAGACAAAGAGTTTGGGTAGCAATGGTACTTGCTCAACAAACACCTATGCTCCTTCTTGATGAGCCAACGACTTACCTTGATATTGCACATCAAATTGAGTTGTTAGAGTTATTTAAAGACCTAAATCAACAAGGGAATACATTAGTTGCTGTTTTACATGATTTGAATCATGCTGCAAGATATGCAGATAATATTATTGCTATGAAGGACGGCCAGGTGATTGCACAAGGAGAACCTCGGGAGATTATCACTGCAAAACTAGTCGAAGAAGTCTTCGGTTTAAAATGCATAATAATAGATGATCCAATTGCCAATACACCACTAGTCGTTCCATTAGGTAAGGATAAATAACTTTTGATTTTCGTTTAATATCACTAATAAAAAAATAAGTGAAAATAAATACATTACACTTATTTTTTTATTAGTGATTTTTGGTTAGTTAATTATTCTAGCTTACTTATACTTGAAAATCAATTTACTGTCATTAGTTCAGCTATTTTTATATCATGTTTTTTATTAAGAATTTTTAATTTGAACTAATTGTATTTGTTTGAAATAATCATAGTGGGATAAAAAAAGTATTTAATACAATTGTTCTAGTAAATGACAAAGTGGAGAATTCATATGAATAAAGAAATGGAAGTAGTCGATCATCTTGAGGAACTACGTAAAAGAATTATCATAACAGCAGTTACTTTTATAGTTCTATTTATAATTGGGCTCGTTTATGTAGAACCAATTTATAAATTCTTAACAAAGGATTTAACATATAAACTAGCCGTGCTAAGTCCCGGGGATATTTTATGGGTATATTTTTCGATATCTGCCGTTTTTGCGGCCGTTTTTACGATACCGGTTGCAACTTGGCAAACTTGGTTATTTGTTAAACCGGGTTTACACCCTTCTGAACAAAAAGGGATAGGATTTTATATACCCGCGTTATTTTTTCTGTTTGTTTTTGGATTAGTTATTGGCTATTATTTTGTTTTTCCTAATATTCTTAGATTCCTAACGATAATGGGACAAGGTATGCTTGAACAAAACTATACTGTTGATAAGTATTTCTCTTTTCTTTTTAATCTAGTCGTTCCATTTGCTGCATTTTTTGATATGCCAGTCGTGATTATGTTCTTAACAAAAATCGGCATTGTGAAGCCAAGTTATTTACAGAAAGTGAGAAAATATGCATATTTTATCTTAGTAATCGTAGCGTGTTGTATTTCACCACCAGATTTTATTTCGCATATTTCTGTCTCAATTCCATTAATACTATTATATGAATTAAGTATATTAACATCTAAATCAGTATATAGAAAAAAAGAGGTAAATGAGTAAAAGCTCATTTACCTCTTTTTGTGTCAAATCATTTTTATGGGTTTATTAAAAAGTCTATACTCTCATAATCTTTTTATTAATAAAAATTTAAACTTTGAACAAGTTGAATAATCATAAATTCTTCATAGGTTATAAAAAGCTAGGCAAAAAACTTTTGTCGCAAAAAAGGATGAAGTAAGGAGCATAAACTATGCATTATTCAATTTGGATTACTGTTTTATTTCTTGCCTTTTCATCTAGTATTGATAATTTTGGAGTAGGAATAACTTATGGGATTCGGGGTATAAAGGTTGGTTTATTAGCGAATTTAATCATTTCAATCATAGCGTTTATTTTTAGTGAAGCAGGTATTGTTTCAGGCCATTATATTTCAAAAGTGTTCCCAGGAACACTGTCCAATGTAATCGGTGCATTTTTTTTATTAGTAATTGGACTTAGAATTGTACTACTTACTTTTCCAAGAAAAGATAAACAGATTAGAATAAATAATGAGGACGAATCAGTTGCTAATATTGTTACAAATTATTTAAGTTCACCAGAGAAAGCCGATGTTGACCATTCAGGAGACATAAGTAGTTTTGAAGCAATCATACTCGGGACTGCAGTTTCAATGAATGCACTTACGAATGGTTTAGGTGTTGGGTTAATTGGACTTTCACCATTTGCAATATCGATAGCAGCCAGTATTTTTAGTTTTTTAGCCATTTGGTTAGGCGTACTTTTAGGAAAAAAAGTCGCGAATGTGAAAATTGGTGGATGGTCACTTGGACAATTTAGTTCCATTATTAGTGGAATTATATTGGTGTTAATTGCGATACACAATCTTGTTTAATAATAGATAAAAGAAAAGAGCTGATGACAAGTATTTCAACATCAGCTCTTTTCTTTGTTAGTTACTATGCGATTGTAGATTGGGCAACATCAACCTCATTTTGTACATCCTTCTTTGAAAAAGAAAGATATCCAACTAGGATAATAATGATAATCGATAATACTAGACTTACTGGCCCACCACCGAATCCGAGTCCACCGTGTTTTTGAGATACAGAACTCCAATCAGAAAACGACGCTCCAACAGGTCTAGTCATAATATAAGCAAACCAGAATGAGAAAATTTCATTTAACTTAAAGAATTTTCTACCAATAACGGGTATTGCTAATAAAGCAGCGAACAGTAAACCAGATGTAAAATAACCTAAATGCATTGTTGAGGCAGTCATGTCACCAGCAGCAGTTCCTAAAGCGAAAGTTCCCATAACGACCGACCAATATAATATCTCACGGCTTCGTGTGTATATACTATGGATAGAAAGAGTTTTCTCCATCTTATACCAAATCATAAAAATAATTGCCAACGAAACTGCAAAAAACACCGTCGATATTACGTATGGAACTCCAAGACCAACGTGTACCACGTCTGCGGCTACTGTTCCAAAAACACTAATCATTACAACAACTAACCAATAAATACTAGGTACATATTTACGGACTTTAAATTGTAAGATTAAAGACAGAATTAAGACGATCAAAGCTACTGCAACACCTATTACCGGTGTTAAAGTTTTTACAATATAATCGGAAAAAACTTCGCCCATACCAGTCGTTACCAATTTAGTAAGCCAGAAAAAGATTGTTACCTCTGGAACTTTTTTTAATATATTTTGTATTGGTGCACTTGTTGTCTTATTTGTTTGCTTTTGTTCAATTGATCCCATTTCATAATCCTCCTTACTGGATTTAAATATAATGTAAACAAGTTTTATGAAAGTAATATGAAAAATGGTATGTGATTTAGAAATTATTGTTGTATGTTCAATCTTATTTCTATTAGAATCAATTAAAAGAAAATGGGTGATAAGATGATTAAGTATCCAGTTTTAAAAAGTGGAGCAACGATAGGAGTGACTGCACCATCATCAGGCTTAAAAGAGCAATTTCACGAAATGATGAAGCAGTCCATTAACCGCATGGAAAGAGAAGGATATAAAGTAGAGTGTGGAGAGGTTGTTTGGACGCAGGACAAGGCAAAATCAGCGAATGCTAACAAACGTGCAAATGAATTAAATGTAATGATGAATGATGAGAAAATAGATTTAATCTTTCCGCCATGGGGTGGAGAGCTTGCAATCGAAATACTTGACCAATTGGCATTTGAAAGTTACAAAGAAAAATGGATTTTAGGATATTCTGATACGAGTATCATTTTATTAGCAGTTACGTTAACAACAGGGATTGCTACTGCACACGGAACGAATTTAATCGATTTAAGAGGAGAATATTCTGATGACACAACAGCGATGTGGCAGAAGGTGTTAGCAACTAAATCTGGTAACTCCATTACTCAAACTTCATCCGACTTATTCCAAGCAAAATGGCAGCATGAAGATCCAACACCATATGTATTTCATTTGTCCGAAAAAACAAAGTGGAAAACGATATCGAATAAAGATGAGAAAATTAAAGGAAGATTGTTAGGTGGATGTATAGATGTGATTAGGCATCTTGTCGGAACTCCTTATGGAGATGTACGTTCATTTAGAAAAAAATACATTGAAGGGGAACCAATCATTTGGTATTTCGAGAACTGTGAATTGAATACAACAGATTTAAGAAGATCCCTAGTGCAAATGAAACTTGCAGGATGGTTTGAAAATTGCGCTGGGATATTATTTGGCCGTAGTGCGGCAAATCAAACTGTTGATAACTATACAATAGAAGATGTCTATAATGAGTTAAATAAAGAATTAGCTTTACCAATAATTTACGATATCGATTGTGGGCATGTACCGCCTCAAATTACTTTAATTAATGGGGCATTTGCAGAAGTAGATGTAAATGGTGGAAAAGGTAAGATTGTACAGACTTTTATATAATTTTAAACAAGAAGCGTTTTTTTATAAAAAAGAACGCTTTTTTAATTTTATTTTTATTCATTTTATAATGGTTTTTAAAAAGAGTAGGATGTTAAGAAATAGTATTAATTCGTCATGGGCAATCTGATGCAGATCTATTAGCTGTACATGAAGGTAGTGCAGATTTTTCTTTAACTGATTTAGGAATTAAACAAGTTAACAAAATGGTTGAAAGGGTATAAATGAATTTGCTCCAGAAGTAATCTGATCGAGTACGTTAGAAAGAGCGAAAGAAACTGCAACAACACTTTTGGATATGACAGGTTGCGAAATATAATTTGAAGACGACTAAATGACAGTTCATCCTTCCTCAATCCATGATATTCGTTATGGCTACTATCAAAATAGCAAGTGCAAGGAAGAAAATCATAAAATAACCAATGTATCGAATAGGTTTTGGTAAACGATCCAACTTAGCATTCGAAGGATTTGCTGCGTTCCCTTCAATAGTATTAAAATAATCGGTCACATCGTTAAACGACTTTCTTTCTATTAAAACTTCTTGTTCTTTTACTGGTTCGTTATCCTTTTTCACTTGAATCACCCCTTTTTTCCTATTCTGTTCATTCGTACTTATTTTAGTTTGGTTGCTTTGGAACCATTATTTTTTGGTAGAAGTAGTTAAAAGTACATACTTGCTATAACTTTTTTGTTTATTCTCATCTATAGGCTGTCATATGTTAGTGTAGAGTAAAAAATAACCACTTATTTCCAATACCCTATTTATTGATTATAGAACACATTAAACAAAAATTATAACGATTACTTTTCGACATTTTTTGTAATTTTCTACTTTTGATTTTGATGAAATAAATAAAAGTATTTTAATAAAAATCGATCTCGTCCCCTAAACCCCTATTATTAATCGTGCCTTTTTTGTCTTGTATAAGTGCTTAAAAGACTATAACATAGTAATATTATGGCATAATATAAGAAAGTCAAATTATTAAAAGAATCAGGAGCAGTAAAATGATTATCAATAATGAACAAGAATTAGAAGCTTTACGAAAGATCGGCCGTATCGTAGCGTTAGCGAGAGAAGAAATGAAGGCAAGAGCTGTCGTTGGAATGACAACAAAAGAATTAGATGAAATCGGTAGACAAGTTTTAGAGGAGCATGGTGCAACTTCAGCCCCACAAAAAGAGTATGATTTCCCTGGTACAACATGTATTAGTGTTAATGAAGAAGTAGCTCATGGAATACCAGGAGACAGAGTACTTCAAGATGGTGATTTAGTTAATGTCGATGTATCAGCAGCATTAGATGGATATTATGCAGACACTGGAATCTCTTTTGTAGTTGGGAAAGGTGACTTACTAAAAGAGAAGCTTTGTAAAGTTGCAGAAGATGCATTTTGGGCTGCAATGAAAAAAACAAAAGCAGGTTCAAAGCAAAACCAAATTGGAAGAGCAGTATATAATGAAGCAATGAAAAATGGTTTAAATGTAATTGAAAATTTAACAGGCCACGGAATTGGAAAAAGCCTTCACGAAAGCCCACAACATATTTTAAGTTATTTCGATCCAATGGATAAAGCCTTATTGAAAGACGGCCTTGTATTAGCAGTAGAGCCATTTATCTCTGCAAATGCAGACCATATTATCGAGTCAGGAGATGGCTGGACATTTGTGACGCCAGATAAGAGTTTAGTTGCACAATGTGAACATACAATTGTTGTAACAAAAGGCGAACCGATAATCTTAACTCAGTTGTAATAGGATAGAAAAAAGCGAAGAATATAGTTCTTCGCTTTTATTTTCCAGTTACACTTGCTTAGAATAATTTAACTCCCAAGTAAATCCATTTTTATCTTTTACAACAGCAAATCTAGCGTTCCAAAATGTGTCTTGAAGCTCCATATGAATTTCTCCATCTTTTGATAACTTTTCATAAATTGAATTAATTTCATCCTCAGAACTCATGTCTAGGGTTGTCCAAACATTGTCGCCTTTTATTAATGGTCTAAAAGCATCTGCAAAATAAATTACACAGTTTTCATTTATGTGTAATTCTGCGTGTATGTATTTTCCTTCATGCCCTTTAAACATTTCCATGCCATCGCCGGTTTGTGTGTTTTTAATTTCTCCACCAAAAATTTGTTTGTAGTATTCAAGTGCTTCTTTACAGTTTTCAACGTAAATATGTGGTAAAATTCTTTTCATTTTTTTCTCCTCTTTCTTAGAATATTTTTGTATGATTTGCGAATAATAACTCACAGTTTTAAGTATAGCCAAATAGAATAGGTATTGTGCTAAAAGTTAAAATATTTTATAATTTAAATAAATTTAAGTTCGAAAAGGAGGTGTAGAAAAGATGTTACGTTTTCAAATGGTTTGCGCACAAATGATAGAATTTTTATATTATTGTCGTGCAAAATTTGCGTTTTTAGCTGTTAACGGGATAGGTCTGTCCATTTTTAACAACTCAAATAAAACGAAAACGTACTCTTTCCTACGACTTCAATTGATAAAATAATCGTGTGATTACACACTTCTATTTAAATCATTATTTAAGCCATGGATGAGTTCATTAGTCTATGGCTTTTTTCTATGGATTGGTACGGAAAATAGAAGGAGAATAATTAATCATGATTGCATGTAGTATAGATAAAATTTCAAAAATGTTTGGTGGAAATTCACTTTTTACGGAATTATCATTTCAAATCCATCAAGGTAGCCGGGTAGGTTTAGTTGGAGCAAATGGAAGTGGTAAAACTAGTATTTTTAAACTTTTAACGGGTATAGAATCACCTGACACTGGTTCAATTCATTTTAAAAAAGGATTAAAAACAGGATACTTAGCTCAAATTCCTGTTTTTCCTGATGGGATGACTAGTAGGGATGTTTTACTAATGGTTTTTGAAGAATTAAGGAAAATAGAAAATGAAATGAAGCAATTAGAATTAAAAATGTCTAATACGGTAAATGAGCGTGCATTAGAACAATTGCTAGTAAGCTATGGATCATTACAGGAGAAATTTAGTAATAACGGTGGTTATGAGATGGAAGCTTCACTTGCGAAAATTGCTAATGGATTAGGAATCACTGACTTACTTTCCAAACAATTTTCTTCTTTAAGTGGTGGAGAAAAAACAAAAATTGGATTAGGAATCGTCCTTTTACAACAACCTGATTTACTATTACTGGATGAACCAACAAATCACCTAGATTTATCTGCTATTGAGTGGTTAGGTTCATACTTAAAGGAGTATGAAGGAACGATTATTGTCATCTCGCATGATCGCTATTTTTTAGATGAGGTAGTCAATCATATTTTAGAATTAGAAGATGGAGAAATTAACGTATACCATACGAATTATTCACAATATGTTATTCAAAAAGAAGAAAGATTACTAAAAGAATTCCAGGCTTATGAAGAACAGCAAAAGAAAATACAAAAAATGAAAGAAACGATTAAGCGCTTAAGAGAATGGGCTAATCAAGCAAATCCACCGAATGCTGGTTTGCACAGAAGAGCAAGAAGTATGGAAAAAGCGCTAGAACGAATTGAGAGATTAAAACGCCCGGTCTTACAAAAAAAGAAAATGGCATTTCAGTTAGAGGAATCTGGGCGTAGTGGAAAAGAAGTAATTGTTGCAGAAAATCTTTCAAAAGCCTTTGCGGATAAAGTTTTATTTAAACAGCTTAACTTTTCATTATACTATGGTGAAAGAGCGGTTATTGTAGGAGATAACGGGACAGGTAAATCAACTTTATTGAAGATGATTTTAGGCCAGTCACCAATCGAGGAAGGAAAAATTAAACTGGGTAGTAACGTAAAGATTGGTTATTTATCACAACATTACGAACCAGTCCATTCGGATCACACTGTACTTGAGGAATTCAGAGGGGAAGTACATGTTACAGAAGGTGAAGCACGTAATATATTAGCTGGCTTTTTATTTTATGGCTATATGGTCTATCGAAAAGTAAGTCAACTTAGTGGTGGAGAGAGAATGAGATTAAGATTGGCTCAACTTATGTATCAAGATATTAATTTATTAATCGTAGATGAGCCTACAAACCATTTGGATATTGAATCCAGAGAAGTATTAGAAGATGCTCTTGAAAAATTCAAAGGAACGATTCTTTCCGTCTCGCATGACCGTTATTTTATAAATAAGCTATTTTCAAAAATTTATTGGCTGCATAATGGAGAGCTTTTTGAATTTATTGATCAATACCAAATTGCGAAAGAAAAAATGACGATCAATCGAAATAATCGAGAAAAAAATAAAATAATAACGAATTCGTTTTCTAAACCAGTAAAAAAATTGAAAACAAAATCGAGAAATATAGAAGACATTGAAAATGAAATTTATTCTTTAGAAGAAGCAATAGGTGAAATTAATAATCAAATGTTGCATGAAAATGATTTAAACATTTTACAGAATTATCATCGAGAACTTGAAGAATTAGACTTAAAAAGTATTGCTTTATATAAAGAACTTGAAGAATATATTGAATAAGAATTATGGTTAGTATTTAATGTGGGTGCATTTTAACTTATAGGCAAAATCATTATTTAAATAAATCAGTTAGGTAATTGTATTTGTACTTGCTCATGTGTTGAATAGAATTAATATGTTATATGGATATGATTCTATTTAGGTGGTGAGTGTATGTTTTACGATGAACTAGATAGCAGATATCCTGGACCAGGATATACTCAACCAGGCCATGGACCAGGTCAAGGACATGGTCAAGGATATGGTCAAGGGCATGGTCAAGGATATGGTCAAGGGCATGGTCAAGGATATGGTCAAGGGCATGGTCAAGGATATGGTCAAGGGCATGGTCAAGGATATGGTCAAGGATATGGTCCAGGATATGGACATGGATATGGTCAAGGATATGGACACGGATATGGTCCAGGATATGGACATGGATATGGTCCAGGATATGGACATGGATACGGACCTGGACATGGATTTCCTGGAACAGGAGGTTATTGGTCAGGAGGGTATTATATCCTGAATGGTAGAAGATGGTACTTTATGCCAGGGGTTGGATGGGTTGTTGTATAATTAAAAATAATAAAGCTGATTAATTTTTTTATTCAGCAATACAGTAAAAAAGAAAAAATACCAGTATCCAACTGATCGGATAACTGGTATTTTTATTCATTTCACTAGAAAGTATAAAGTGGCAGCAGAGGAAAACTCGACCTAGTCTCCAGTTTTAGGAATTATTTACAAGCGCAACTACGCCTCTGATATAGCCTAAAGGCTCGCCAGTCGGCTAGTTTTCTTTATTTTCAACTCCAAAAACAATTCCGCCTTGCTTTCTCGCAGATTCAGTTACTGTTAATACTAGTCTGCTAAGCTCTTTTAAATTTTCATATTCTGTTTGATTTGATTCTTTTATTATGCTAGTAATATTTTGGATTTCATATAGCATATCATTTGATACTTGGCTAACTTCCAATGACTTTCGTTGCTTAGATTTATGGTTAATTAAAGTGATTTTTGAAATTGGAGATGGCTTATCAAGAACTAAAGTTCCAATTTCACCAGTAATTTCACTTTCAATATATGATTGAGAAACTTTAGAGCATTGGATGCTACAAGTGAAGTCTTCATAATTTAACACTAATGTTCCACTACCATCAATCCCAGTACGCAATTTAACAGGTGTATAATTTACTGAGGCTGGCTTTCCGAATAAACCAATGGCTACATAAATTGGATAAACACCTAAATCTACTAATGCTCCACCAGAAAATTCAGGTGAGAACACATTAGGATTTTCACCTCTAAGAAATGCATCATACTTAGAAGAATATTGTAAATAATGCAGATTAGCACTTCTAATTTGGCCGATATTTTCTAGACCTTCTTTTAAAGCAGTAAAGTTTGGTGAGTGGAAGTTACGAATTGCTTCAAATAAATAAACTCCATTTTCTTCTGCAACTTTAAAGGCGTGATCTAACTCTTTAGTTGTTGAGAAAATTGGTTTTTCACATATTATATGTTTTTTATTCTTTAATAATAAAATGCTTTGTTCATAATGTAATGAGTTCGGTGATGCTATGTATATTACGTCAATATCAGGACTTTTTGCTAATTCTTCAATATTCGTAAAAAACTTAGGAGCGTTGTGCTTTGTAGCAAATGCGCTTGCAGTTTCTTCATTTCTAGAATAAATCGCAGTTAAATTAAGCAATTTACTATCCTTTGAAGCTTCGATAAAACTTTCTGTAATCCAACTTGTTCCAATGGTACCTAAATTCATTTTTTCAACTCCTAAAAAAATTAGTTAACTTTATCTTTACAATCCTAATCGAAAGATATGTTAAAATAAAGTAAAATACATCGAAGGAAGTGACATTTTATGAAGAAAATTTGTGTTTATGCTGGTTCAAATCTTGGGAATAGAGAGTCATTTAGTCTTCAAGCAAAAAAACTAGGTGCCTTATTTGCTAGTAATAATATAGATTTAATATATGGTGGATCAAGACTAGGGATTATGGCAGAAATCGCAAATGAAGTATTAAAACAAGGTGGAAATGTCATTGGCATTATGCCTGGTGGATTATTTCGTCGAGAGGTTGCCCATAAAGGGCTAACGCAATTCATTGAGACAGAATCAATGCATGAGCGTAAAGCTTTAATGAACGAGATGTCCGATGGGTTTATTGCACTGCCGGGCGGAATTGGTACTTTCGATGAATTATTTGAAATTATTTGTTGGGCACAAATTGGAATCCACAATAAGCCAATTGGTTTATTAAATGTTGATAACTTCTTTAGCCCTGTGTTAGATTTGCTTAAGCATGCTGTAAAAGAAGGATTTATGAACGAAAATACACTTTCATTATTTGTTGTTGCAGAAAATGCAGACGACCTACTAAAACTAATGCAAAACTATGAGCCTCCGGTTATGCAAAATAAATGGAAGCAAATAGAAGGAAAATAAGTTTTTCAGACTGCGCGCCAAACGCTCGCTTTCTTTAGTTGCTTCGCCTGCTCAAGCGGTGCTCATTACCGTTTAAGGTAACTTTCGCTCCTCACCAGGCTTCGCGCCCTCGTAAGATAAGCGCTTGCAATTCGTCTGAAACAATGGATGTCTACCCACAATTTTGTGGGTTTTTTGCGTTTTATTAAGAGCTTAAAATCAAATTCTTGCAGATTTAGAGAGATTCAGATTTGTATCCAAAATTAGATTAATTGCTGTACATACTATTCAACGAAGTGTTCACAACTTTATCAACAATGTTCGATACAAATTAGTCTTTTCAGTCTGAATTCACTAGTTATCAACACACAAAATCCAACTGAATTTGAATCCAATGACTTTATGGATAAAAAATCTCTACTTTATAAACATTGTTCACAACTTTATCAACAAATTTAACAGTATTTTGCTTTCTATCCACAATCACCATTTTTCACAAAAAAAAAGGGCTCTTTATGAGAGCATCCCTTTATTCATCAGTTTTCTTGCTTTCTTCTATTTTTAAACCATTTTGCCGGGCTCAATTTTTTACGATAGTTCGTCATAACATCTTTTCCTACAAATACTCCACCTATCCAAAACATTCCTTCTCCAAGAATAACGAATAGAGCAATCAGACCAGCTTTAATGCCCCCAGAAACAGGTAAAAAAGGTAAAGCAAAGATTAATAAATATGGGATAAATGAGCCAAATACTAAGTAATATGGTATTCTTTTCATAAAGTTCTCCTTTCAATTCCTTCCATGAGAATAGCATTAATTATTCAGAAAAGGAAGGGGGAAAACTTTATAGTCAGTAAGAAATTATTGCACATTTAGGAGGCCTCAAGATGAATCGAGATATTGTTCTTGAGCTAAAAAGCGTAAATAAGACGATTAGTAAGCAAAAGATTATTAAAGACATTAGCTTTGAATTATATAAAGGTGAAGTTTTAGGTTTACTTGGGCCAAATGGTTCAGGAAAAACTACGACAATGCGAATGATTGTTGGACTTATGAGTATCACAAGTGGTGAGATATTTATTCAAGGCAATTCGATTAAGGAAAACTTTAAAGAATCAATCAAACAGATCGGAGCAATGATTGAAACTCCTGCATTTTATCCTTTTTATAGTGGGTATAAAAATCTAATGTATTTTGCTCGAATGCTAGAAGGTGTTTCAAAGGAGAGAGTTCTTGAGGTTATTGATTTACTTGGACTTTCAAATGCTATACATAAAAAGTTTTCAACCTATTCCTTAGGGATGAAGCAAAGATTAGGAATTGCTCAAGCGTTATTACATAATCCTTCAATTTTAATTTTAGATGAGCCAACTAATGGATTAGATCCTGCTGGAGTAAGAGAAATCCGTGATTATTTAAAACGTATTGCTGAGGTCGAACAAACAGCAATCCTACTTTCTAGTCATCTATTATCTGAAATAGAATTGATTTGTGATCGCTCAATTATTATTCAAAATGGTCAATTTGTTGAATCAATTGATCTGAATGATAAAAGTGGTGAGAAGTTATTTATTGAAATAGTTGTAAAGAGCACGAAAGGTTTAGAAAGTAGTTTTACAAATCGAGATAACAAGTACAATTTTGACATTATTAATGATCAATCGATTATTATTGAAATTGTTGAGGAAGAGATTCCTTCATTAATCAAAGAGTTAGTGCTTATTGGGATAGAGATTTATTATATAACTCGTAAAAAAGAAAGGTTAGAAGATTTGTTCATTCAATTGACAGGGGGAAATGTCATTGAGTAATTTCATACGATTAATTGAGAACGAATTGCGTAAAATATTCGTGCAAAAATCATTTATCATAACGTTAATTTTACTATTTATCCCAATTATTGTGCTAGGAAGATGGGATTATGTAGAAAAGGTAAGCGGAGCAGCAAAAGCTGAAAACTGGAGAACAGAATTAAAAATAGAAAATAAAAAGATAGAAGAAGTACTAGCAGAGCAAAACTCTTCCAACTTACTAGCATCTGCAAAAGAGCAAAAAGAGAAATATGAGATCAATAAGTATCGTCTTGCACATAATCTTTCACCAATTCAACAACACACTATGTTGGACTTTATGAAGAAAGGTGCGACCGTAACAAACTTTATAGGAATCCTTCTTATTTATTATGCAAGTAATATGATGTCAAAAGAACATCAATGGAAAACAATTAATTTCTTGCTCGTTAAACCATCAACAAGACGAATGATCTATTATGCAAAATTTTTAAGTTTGGTGATATTATATTTCATTTTTTCTTTAGCGATTATCATCTACTCGTTTATTATAGGTAGTGCATTAAACGGCTTAAATTTTAGTGCTCAACCGGTATTACAATATGTAAATAACCATGTAGTAGAGCAAGGAATTTTACCAAGTTTACTAAACGATTATTTAATTAATCTACTACCATACTTGTTCTTTGTTGCCGTTGCTTATTTTTTATCTACTGTGTTAAGGACAAGCAGTATTTCTTTGTTAATCAGCATAATTCTACTAGCAACTTCAGATGTGATCGCAACATTATTGAGAACAAAAAACTGGTCTAAATTCTTACCATTTATGCACACTGATTTAACGGTTTACACTAAGGGAATCAATATAGAAAACGGCATGAGAATTGAATTTTCTATAGCAGTACTGGTCATTTATATTTTGTTATTTCTTGTTACTGCTGGTGAGCTCTTTAAGAAGAGAGACGTTGCTGGACAATAGAAAAAGGATAAGGTGCATGCCTTATCCTTTTTCAGTTCTTATCTCTCTTTCACCATTGAACCGTATGGAATAGTGTTAGTAGTAGATGTTTTATAAATGGAGCAGACGTTGACTTGTGCAGATTTGTTATACGCCCATTTTAGACATGCGTTTTGGTTGTATTCTACAGATGAATCTGGTGTAAAAAAAATAACAGCTAGACTAAAAATAGTAAATCCACCTATTAGGCCTCGCTTAATTTCTTCGCAATTTTCTTTAAACCATAGAATAGTTTTACGCATATACTCCTCCAAGAGTTTAAAATATAGATAGGTAATTCATTGTATGAATAAAATGAGTTAGATAATACAAATCTTCGGATAAGTTTATCTAGAAGAATATTCCAAATAGAAAAGCATCTTTGCCTAAGCAAAGATGCTTTTAGACTGCCCGAAAAACGTTCGCTTTCTTCGTTGCTTCGCCTGCCTGCGCGGTGCTCATTACCGCCTAGTGGTAACTCCGCTCGTCACCAGGCTTCGCGCCTCGAAAGACAAGCGCTTGCAATCAGTCTGAAAATCGAGCTATTAGTATATTGTCTACAATCAAAAATAGATTATTAGTCTGAGTCCTCTTGTTTCAGTAACCCATATAAGAATATATTCATCATTTCGTCTACTACTTCTTTTTGTTGGATGTATTGTGAAGTTGTTTGGTCCATATTTAAAAAAGCTTGGCTTAAGACTTGGATATAGATTAATAATGTTTTGTTTTGAACCTCATTTCGAACTAAACCTAATGAACGTCCTTCATCGATTAGCGAAATCAGTAATTTGAACGATTTGTTCATTGTAAAATCCAATACTAATTCTTGAAGTTCAGGGTCTTTTTTCATTAATGCTGTAAACATTTCAAGATTAATGATATCTAGACCGTTCTTCTTACGTATGAATAATTCTTTAATTTTTTCATTAAAAGGAATATCACTCGAAAGCATTTGTTTTGTTTCTTCGTAATTTTGATCCATCAATCTAATAATTGTTGCCTTTAATAGTGCTTCTTTACTGCCATAATAATTGTAAATTGATACTTGTGATACATTCGCTAATTTTGCTATATCTGCTATTTTTATATCATTTAATGGTAATGACAATAATTTAGTTGTGCTTTTTTCAATGCTCTCCATCTTCTGCAGAGTTCGTTTTTTATATCCGTCCAAATATCGATACCTCCGTCATTATCTATACAATAGTATATCATGTTTTGAAATATTTTATTAAAATTATTTCAAAACATATTCTCTTTTTTAGAATTGAGGTATATACTAGTTTTGTAATAATCAAAACGGAATATTTCAAAACAAAGCGGAGGGCTCATTTATGTACGCGATTGAAATTAATAATTTAACGAAGACCTACGGCAATTCAAGAGGAATCACAGATATAAGCTTCAATATTGAAGAGGGAGAAATATTCGGATTCATTGGTCCAAATGGTGCAGGTAAATCAACTACAATTCGAACTTTACTTTCGTTAATTTATCCTACTAGTGGTAGTGCTAAAATATTTGGAAAGGACTGTGTACAGTTTGCTCCAGAAATAAAAAAAGAAATCGGTTATTTGCCTTCTGAAGTTTTTTACTATGACAATATGAAAGTGATGGATTTGTTAAAATACTCAGCTAGTTTTTATAAAAAAGATTGCTCGAAACGAATAAAAGAATTGGCTGAAGTAATGGATCTAGATTTAACGAAGAAAATTGATGATTTATCTTTAGGTAATAAAAAGAAGGTAGGTATCGTTCAAGGATTACTTCATGAACCGAAGTTAATCATACTGGATGAACCGACAAGTGGTCTTGACCCTTTAATGCAACAAAGATTTTTTGACTTATTAGAGGAAGAAAATAAAAAAGGAGCAACGATTTTATTTTCATCTCACATTTTAAGTGAAGTTCAGCGTTTATGTAATCGAGTTGCAATTATTAAAGAAGGTAAGATTGTGACAGTAGAAAAAATAAGTACATTACAAGAAAACAATTACAAACGTTTTAAAATAGATATTCAAAACGGAGTAGATCCAAATTTCTTCAATATGCCAGGTGTAAATAATATCTCCACTAAAGGGAAAACGATTAGCTTTATTTTTAAAGGCAATATAAATAAAGTTTTAAAGAAAATAGCGGAAATCGAAATTGAAAATTTATGGATTGAAGAGCCTGACCTGGAGGAAATTTTCTTACATTATTATGAAAAGGAGGCCTAATAAGCGATGAATATTTTTTTACATGAATTAAAAGCTTATCGGAAATCTACCTTTATTTGGACAGCTTCTTTAATGGCAATCGTTGTTTTTTTCTTATCTTTATTCCCAGCTATTGCAAAGGACTATGTAGAATTTTCAAAAGTGTTGGAAGGTTATCCAAAAGGAGTAAGAAAAGCACTTGGACTTGAAATTGAGAGTTTTGGAAATGTTTTAGGATTTTATTCTTATGTATTCATTTATATATCTCTTTGTGGGGCGATTCAAGCCATGATTTTAGGTACCTCAATTATTTCAAAAGAAGTACGTGAAAAAACAGCCGATTTTCTTTTAACCAAACCTGTAACTAGAACAAAAGTTATGACTTCAAAGATTTTTGCAGGTGTTGTTTCTTTAGCGATTACAAATATATTCTATCTAGTCGCAACGATTATGATGGCTTTGCATGTAAAAACAGCGGGGTATAGTAGTAAATCAATTATATTACTCTCTGTTTCGTTGTTTATTACACAGTTACTATTTTTTGGAATTGGCATGTTAATATCAGTTATTTTTCCAAAAATCAAAGCGGTACTATCAGTTTCACTTGCGATTGTTTTTGGATTTTTCGTAGTTGGTATGGTAGTAGCTACAGATGAAAGCAATGCCAAACGTTTTCTTTCACCTTTTAAATATTTTGAACCGAAATATATCATTGTTCATTCAAAATTTGAATCACAATTTCTGATTATGTCGTTTGGAATAATCATCTTTTCAATCTTTGCAAGCTATATGATTTATAAGAAAAGAGATATTCAGGCGGTATAACATAAAGGAAAGGGCGGGTGGAAATGAATCTATTTTTAAGAGAAATGAAGACATATCGAAAATCGATTATTTTTTGGTGTATCGGAATTGTTTTTTTAGTTGGTAGTGGAATGGCGAAATATAAAGCTACAGCTTCCAATGGCCAAATAACTGAACTTTTTAGTCAAATGCCAAAATCTCTCCAAGCAATAATGGGTTCGGGAGCGCTGGATTTATCAAAGGCAAGTGGCTATTTTGGCATATTAGTTTTATATTTATATTTAATGGCAACGATTCACGCGGCAATGCTAGGCGCTAATATTATTGCGAAAGAAGAGCGAGATAAAACAGCAGAGTTTTTATTTGTAAAACCTATTTCGAGAATTAAGATCATTACCTCTAAATTAATGAGTGCACTAGTAAACATCCTTATTTTTAACGGTATGACGTGGATATCCAGTGTACTAATCGTAGGAAAGTATAGTAAAGGTGAAAATGTAAATGGTGATATAGCAGTAGTAATGGCTGGGATGTTTATTTTACAGCTATTATTTTTAGTAATTGGTTCGGCTATAGCTGCAGTTTGTAAAAATTCCAAAAAGGCTGCCTCTTATGCAACGGGTATTCTATTAATTACATTTATATTATCAATCGCAATTGATTTGAATGAGCGGATTGAAGGCTTAAAATATCTAACGCCGTTTAAGTACTTTGAAGCGAAAGATATGATGTATGGTGGAGGATTTGACAGTATTTTTACAACTATATCGATCGGATTAATTATTCTATTAACGATTGTCACGTATGTTTCGTTTAAGAAACGGGACTTACATTTGTAGGGTAAAGTAATCAAATAGAAGATTAAATCGTGTCAAAATCTAAGATAGGAATATTTTGGATTTGTTGACACTTTTTTTATTAAATATTATATTCAGAAAATATTGACATATATTATTAATCGCAATACCTTTAATATAGAGGGTATTTCTTGCAAGGGGGTAAAACAAGAGGATGTTTCAGCCAACAAAAGAATTTGCAGAATTTCTAGATAAAAAAGATTCGTTAGCAATCTATCGTGATGAGTTCTACTTACAACCAGATACTATCTATTTAGATGGCAATTCGCTAGGGCTTCTTTCAAAAAGAGCAGAACAAAGTTTGCTAGATTTATTAGATTCATGGAAGACACTTGCAATCGATGGATGGATGCAGGGCGATCATCCATGGTATTATTTTGCAGAAAAATTGGGAGCTTTAAGTGCACCATTGGTTGGGGCTAAAGAGAATGAAGTGATTGTAACTGGTTCAACAACTACAAATCTTCATCAATTAATTGCATCTTTTTATCAACCAAATGGTCAAAAAACGAAAATTTTAGCGGATGAATTAAACTTTCCATCAGATATTTATGCTATTCAAAGTCAATTAAAATTAAAGGGCTTTGATCCAGCAGCTCACTTAATTCAAGTTAAAAGCCGTGATGGTCGAACAATTAGAGAAGAAGATATTATTGAAGCAATGACTGATGAAATTGCTTTGATTATACTTCCAACTGTTTTATACCGAAGCGGACAATTATTAGATATAGAGAGATTAACAAAAGTTGCACATGAGCGTGGAATTATTATCGGTTTTGATGGATGCCATTCTGTTGGTGCAATCCCTCATCAATTCCATGAATGGGACGTGGACTTTGCTTATTGGTGTAATTATAAGTATTTAAATAGTGGGCCAGGTGGAGTTGGAAGCTTATTCGTTCATGAAAAGCATTTTGGAACTGTGCCTGGATTAGCTGGTTGGTTCGGCTCAAATAAAGAAAAGCAGTTCGATATGAAGCATGAATTTGTTCCGTCTGATACAGTTGGTGCTTATCAAATTGGTACCCCGCATATTTTAAGCATGGCACCGCTTGTTGGTTCACTTGAAATGTATAAAGAAGCTACAATTGCGAGGATTCGTGAAAAGTCTTTACACATTACAGCTTATTTAATGAGCTTAATCAATGAAGAATTAAGTGAATTTGATTTTACAATTGGTAATCCACTCGAGGATTCAATTCGTGGTGGACATGTTTGTCTTGAACACGATGATGCAGCAAGGATTTGTAAAGCATTAAAGTTAAATGGAATTGTTCCGGACTTTAGAGCACCAAACGTAATCAGATTAGCACCAATCGCATTTTATACTTCTTATGTAGATGTTTGGAATAGTGTACAAGTCTTAAAGAAAATTATGATTGAGAAACAATATGAACAGTTTAAGAATGAACGAGAAATCATTGCTTAGGGGGTGGATGAAATGACATTAATTGATATTTCAAGAAGACTTGAAGATGGTATGCCTGTATGGCCAGGTGATACGAATTTTTCATTCCAATTGAGCTGGACAAAAGAGGAAAGTGGTTCTGTTAATGTTGGAAAGTTAACTTTAAGTACTCACACAGGAACGCATATTGATGCACCATTTCATTTTGATGAAAATGGTAAGAGAGTCATAGATTTAGACCCTAATTTATATGTAGGGATTGCAAAAGTAATTGAGCTGATTGAAGTAGATCGTATTAAAAAGTCGGATTTAGAAGCTTTTCAATTCGATGGTGTAGAACGTTTATTAATTAAAACTAATTCATGGAAAAATGATAGCGTTTTCCCGGAGAGGATTCCACATATTGAAAAGGACGCAGCAGCGTTTTTACACGAAAAAGGCGTTAGATTAGTTGGAGTAGATGTACCTTCAGTAGACCCACTTGATAGTAAGGAACTAGAAGCTCATCATGCTCTTGCCCATGCTGGTATTCATATTCTCGAATCAATTGATTTAAGAAATGTAACACCAGGTGAGTATGAGCTTATTGCATTACCGCTACCATTAACAGATGCAGATGGTAGTCCAGTACGAGCAGTTTTACGTAAATTAGTTTAGGGGGAAAAGGGAAATGACACAAGAGCAAAAAAAACTAACAGATTACGAGAAGTATATTCGAACAGAAGAATTATTAAGTTTACAAAAGCCTGATGAAGAATTATTTTGTCCGGATGAATTAACGTTTCAAACGGTACACCAAATTGCTGAGTTACATTTTAAATTAATTATCCAATCGATTCATTTTGCAGATAAACATATGCGTGCAAAAGAGGTTACGAAAGCAACACATCACTTACAACGTATTAATAATCACCTAGTACATTTACCAGCAGTTTTTGACATGGTAAAACTAGTAAGTCCAAGTGACTATCATATTATTCGTTTAGCTTTAGGAAGAGGTAGCGGTCAAGATTCTCCAGGATTTAATGAAATCTTAAAATTAGGTCCAACACTTTGGCAGCCCTTTAAAGATTTATTAGATGAAAATTTACTAACACCTGTTCAATTACATCAAGATGCAGCTAAAAACTTTGAGTTATTCCAATTAATGCAAAAATTAACTTGCTTCGATGAAAGATTCCAATCATTCCGCAGACAGCATATTCAACTTGTTCGTCGCATGATTGGTATGAATACAAAGAGCTTAAAAGGAGTACCAGCAGAAGCATTAGAACGTGCTGTACGATTTGAATTTTATCCTGAATTATGGCAAACGGTTTGTGACTTGACTGATTTAACGGGATCAAGCTATAATCCAAAGCCACTTTAATTAAAGTTCTGTTAATAATAAATGTTGATTTTTATACTAATAAAGAGGTTGTCTAATTAGTAGACAACCTCTAGTAACTATTATCAACTAACGCATACGTTAATTCAACATGAACCCCTTTATTGATACACTAAACAAAAATAAGGAAACAATAAAGTTAGAATAAGCAGTTCCTTTTCGTTTTAATTTAAATTCTGTGATTCCTATAACTACAAACATTGCGCCTAATAAAAATATCATATATGGCATTAACACAAATCTACCAGTAATTAGAGCATATACTGCTAAACCTATTGAAAGTAGACCAAAAACACTCTTTAATATTTTTAACAAAGAGCTACCTCCCTTACTAATAACTAATATGTAATTTCTAAATTCTACCATATTATTCCATGTGAATGCATTTATCCTTTAATCTTGTGCAATAAAAAAAAGACTGCCGAATCAGTTGATCTTTGTGCAAAATCAACAATCTACTTTAACAGAGCCTTAATTAAAGAAGTATGATATGAAAAAACAGATTCAATTCGAATCTGTTTTTTTACTTTAGGAAAGTATAAATTGGCAACGAGGAAGTTAATTCAATGTGGAGAAGAATAAAATAAAAGTGCAACTACTCCTCTGTCTTCACTTAAAAGGCTCGTCAATCGGCGAGTTTTCTTTAACTTAAAATGGAAAAATTGCATTATGGGTATGATAAGCCCATATGATTTTTTAGAGCGGGGTGAGTACATGGATAAAAAACTTCAAAAGCAATTAGACTTTGCTGCTTTTTTAAGTGTTATTTCCTACTTAGTTCTTGCGAGTGTAAAAGTACTTGTTAGTTTTTATACAGATTCTAGTGCTCTTTTAGCTGATGGACTTAACAATGTGACAGATATTGGTGCGACTTTGGCAGTATTTATCGGAATTAGAATTGCAAGAAAACCAAGAGATTTAGACCATCCTTATGGACATTCAAGAGCAGAGCAAATAGCTACTTTAATTGCTTCTTTTATTATGATGTCGGTTGGATTGCAGGTTATTATAGAAAATATTCGTTCACTTTTCGTTGGAGAATATGAAACTCCGAATCGACTAGCAGCTGTAGTAGCATTTGCTTCTGGAATTTTTATGTTTGGTATTTACTTTTATAATAATAAAGTTGCCAAGAGAACGAAGAGTAAAGGGCTTGAGGCATCAGCAAAAGATAATTTTTCCGATGCATTAGTTAGTTTCGGAACGACGATTGGTGTTTTAGGTGCTTCGATTGGTTTTCCTATTATCGATCCAATCGCGGCCACTTTAGTAGGTGTGATTATTTGCAAAACAGCATGGGAGATTTTTTATGATGCAACCCTTCTACTAACGGATGGATTCGATCCAGAAGAAATGAATCTCTTTACTGAAACAATTGATAAAGTACCAGGTGTACATAAAGTTGTAGATTTAAGAGCAAGAATGTATGGGAATACAACAATCGCTGATGTAGTCATTGAAGTAGACGGCGGAATAGATGTGAGTAAAAGTCACGGCATCACAGATCAAATCGAAATGATTTTAAGACAACAACATGGAATTCAATATACACACATTCATGTTGAGCCATTAAGGTCAGGAAGAGTAGAGAAGGATTAAGGCAGATAAAACAGAAGGGGGATCGAAAAGAAGTTTATTTTTTCCGATCCCTGTTCTATTTAATTCATATCTTGCTTAATAAATACGATGAAAGAGATTAGTAATGCTGATATTCCCCATATTGATAAATTCATAAGAGAGAAGTGCATGTTTAATCCCTCAATTGAAGGGAGTTGACCAGCTAAGTAGTCAGTTAGGCCAAGGTTTACACTAAAGAAGTATTTTGCTCCTGACCAAGATGTAGCTAGTCCGCTTAGTACACTTCCTGTTATTAAAGCGGCTAGCATAATACCCATTGCAGCGGGGGTAGTTCGAACTAATACGGATACCATAAATGAAAGAGTTCCTATTATTATACAGACAAACCAAGCAAGTCCAAATGCCATAATGATGTATTGCCATTGGGGAATCAGTTGAACTGAATCAGTTAGAAGCTGGTTATTTTTGATGACAAATCCTGTTAACACTGGTACTGTCCAGCCTTTAAAGCTGAAAACAAATCCTGAAACGACATATGCTAATACGCCGTATAGAACGAGAAGAAAAGAGATTAATAAACAAATTGATATGTATTTACTAAGTAAGACCTTCCATCTTTTGATTGGACGGGTTAGTAGTATTTTTATCGTACCGTCACTTCGCTCACCAGATATAATATCGATTGTGATGACCATGACCAATAAAGGAAGAAGTAGCCACCCAATACTTTGTTCAATTAATTTACGTATAAATGTAGGTGCACCAGGTGTAGTAGGGTTTATGTCGTTATCCAAATAATATTGCTCTTGATCGATTTGAACCTTTAACCAACTTTTCCATTCTTCGGGTATTCCTGATGAGTTTAATCTATTTTGTTGGTCGACTATTTTTTGTTGAAGTGCTACTTTCCAATCATTAGTACCAAGTCTTTTAATTGTTTCTTCGGTTTGCTGCAGTTGAGCATAAACAAAAATAGGAATTAGCACTGCTAAAATGAAAAAGATAACAAGTATTCTTCTTTTCCTTACCATCTTTTCAATTTCGTTAAAGACGAGTCTTATTAGTTCAGCCACGAACTTCGCCTCCAGTCATTTCCATGAATAAATCTTCCAATGTTTCAGACATTGTTTTAACCCCATTTACTTGTACATCTTCTGCTACGAATTGTTGGATGGTCTCGTTAATTTTAAGAGGTGACATTCGGCACAGTATAAGCTCATCCTTTACTAAGATATCCTGAATTGTAGAATCCTTTTTTAATACATCTAGCGCTTTTTGTATTGGATTAACTCGCCATTCGACTCTTTCTGCAGCTTCTTTTACTAATTCTTTTACTGTTGAAACTCGAATCATTTTTCCTTTATTAATAATTCCTACTCGATCACAAATCATTTCGATTTCACTTAATAAATGACTTGAAATAAATACACTTATATTTTGCTCTTTTACAAGCATATGAATAAATTCACGTAATTCACGGATACCGGCTGGGTCTAATCCATTTGTTGGTTCATCTAAAATAAGAAGTTTGGGCCTTCCAAGTAATGCTTGGGCTATTCCCAATCTTTGTTTCATTCCGAGTGAATACGTTTTTACTTTCTCATGAATTCGATCGGTTAATTTTACTAAATTTACGACTTCACTTATTTTTTTATCATCTTTAATGCCTAACATTCTAGCAAATTGATTTAGATTTTCCCATCCAGTTAAATAACCGTATAATTCTGGATTCTCTACAATACATCCAATTTGTCGCATCGCTTCCTTGAAATGAGTTTTAACTGGATAGCCAGCGATTTCAATTGTTCCTTTTGTAGGTTTGATTAATCCGACTAGCATACGAATCGTTGTTGTTTTTCCAGCACCATTTGGACCTAGAAAACCAAATACTTCACCTTCATAAACTTCAAATGAAACGTTATCGACTAGTACTTTTCCTTTAATACTCTTTGTAACACCCTCTAATTTAAGAACTTTATTCATTCGAATCACCTCGAAGCTGACTTCCTATTTTACTAGTTAAGCGATTGGCCATTTCAATATAACCGTCTCTATTCGGATGAAAATGGTCAGTGTACAAATATTTCTTTTCTTCGTTAAAAAATAAGTCGAATGTTGGAATGACGTATGCATTATTAGTTTGAAGTACCGATAATTCAAGTAGATTGTTCCATCTAGATACGAAGCTTGACGATGCATCTAATCCTTGAACATTATGAAATGGATTATAATATCCAAACGCATAAATAGATGCTGTCGTATTTTTTTGTCGTATTCCTTTGAAAATGGATTGAAGATTATTTTTAAACGTTTTTTCATCTGGCCGATATGTCTTTAAAAATTGTTCGTTTAATTGATTTGCGCCAGGAAATAAATCATTACTTCCAATGGAAAGAACAATTATGTCAGCAGAGCCAATCGTTTCTTGAATATTCTTTTTCTTTAAATCGTTAAGTAAATTTGAAGTTTTTGCGCCACTAACAGCTAAATTAGTGATCGTTGTTGGTTGTTTATACTCTTTTTGAAGAATGGTCTTTAATCTTCCTACATAACCTGTTCCTTCATCATCACCAACTCCACGTGTAAGTGAGTCTCCTAATGCAACAATCTTAAGCTTATTGTTTTTGTGAATACTGTCATTTTGATTATTTTTCTGTATATTATTATTCACGATTAGCTTGCTTTTTTGAGGATTTAAAACTGAATAAGCACCTTTCGCAAAACCGTATGATAATAAGAGGAAACATAGTAATGAAATGAACATGATAAACCGAACAAAATGATTGTATTTCAAATATCACACCACCAAAGAAGGAAAAATTTTCATTATAAAATCATTATTACCATAATAAAATTAGATTTGCACGAAAAAACCTGTCTTTAAATAAGAAGACAGGTAGATTAGTTTTTATGAAACACGTTTTAATTTTTTTTCTTCTAATTTTTGTTCATTATTCAAGAAGTAATATGCCATTCCCACACCAACTGAACCACCAATAATATTTCCAAGTGTAACCGGAATTAAATTATGCAATACATCACCAAATGAAAAGGCTATATCATGAGGCATAATATAAGATAATGTAAAGACTGCAATATTTGCGATACTGTGTTCATAACCAGAGAAGAAGAAAGCAAATACTAATAAAAAGATCAGTAGCATTTTTGCTAAATCATCTTTAAATCTAGTTGGTAAAAAACAAGCAAGACAGACAAGCCAATTACATAATATACCTTTAAAAAATAAGTGGAAAAATGATGCGTGAATTTTATGGTCAACTACACCTGTTAAAAAATGATCGGCAGGAAGTTCTTTTGCTAAACCTGTTAAAAAATAAATAATCGCAAAAATAAATGCCCCAATAATATTACCTGAGTAACAAGCAATCCAGTTTTTTACTAAATCTAGTATTGAAGTTTTTTTAGCTAATGTTGAGAAGGTAAAATACATCGTATTACTAGTGAATAATTCTCCTCCACCATAAATAATCATAATTAATGCTGTAGAGAAAACGAGTGGATAAGCTACAGATGAAAATGGTGAGTTTTGCAATCTAAATAATTCTGCTAATTTTAAACAGACAATAAGAATAAAGCTTATATAAATAGAAGCTAAGGCAGCACGAGTTAAATATTTAAATAAGCTTTGGTCTAGAATTTTCTTCTTTTTAAGAGCTATATCAATACAATATTGGATGCTATCTCTTTCCAAATGTTTTCACTCCTTATGCGCTCTTTGATTAACACATACATAGTATACAAACAAAGAATAAAGATGAGTTTGTGAAAATATGAACAAATTATGAAATTAAACAAATTAGGTACTATTTATTACTTTTACTTTACATTTTTAAATAATCATCTTAAAACTGGTTGAAGATATAATATAATTTCATAGTAAAAAAGTTTAGGTAAAAATAGGAAAGATTCAAATTAGATTTTGAAAACTTAATAATAATATGGAGAGGTGATTTCGTTTGGAAAATGAATTTGAAGCAAAATTTGATGCGTTACTAAAAAAATATACGGAATTGTTATTAGGAGATTGGTCAGAGGAAAAACAAGCAAAAGTGGAAAAGTGGGTTATGTATACATACATATCAAAATCAATGCCCGCATTAGTAAAGCATTGGAATGATACATATCCTCAGGCTAAAGATGAAATTGTTAATTTAATTAAAGAGATTAAAACGTTAAATGACCAGCATAGAGAAACTATATCTAACAAAAATAAGTAATAATATTTATCCATAATTTTCAAAGATGACGGCACTTATTAATTATGATAATATAATATTAAGTAAGGGCATACATTTTTCAATAAACAAAATTCGACAAATTATTAAATAATTGTTTTAACAAATTTCAATAGGTGATACATTAGTAATATATAGAGAGAAAAGTAAGGTTAATTTTGGGGGTAGAGTAATGGAACAAGTTATGAAGAATGCTTTTTTATTTATGTCTAAAAATAAGTTTTTGACTAAAATGGCTAAAAAATATGGCCTAAGATTTGGTGCAGCTCGTTTTGTTGCAGGCGAAACAATCGATTTAGCTACAAAAGTTATTAAGGATTTAAATAAAAAGAATTTAAAAGTAACAATTGATTATCTTGGGGAGTTCGTAGACACTGTTGAAGAAGCAAATGAAATGGCTGATCACTGTATCGAAGCAATTGAGGCGATTGGAAAAGAAAAGTTAAATTCACAATGTTCTCTTAAAATGACTTCAATGGGCCTTGATATTTCTGACGAGCTAGTTTTAGCAAATATGCGTCGTATTTTAGAGGCAGCTAAAAAGAGTGGCGTATTCGTTACAATCGATATGGAAGATTTCACTCGTTGTGAAAAAACGATTCGTATCTTTAAGCAACTAAAATCTGAGTACGATAATATCGGGACTGTTATTCAAGCTTATTTATACAGAACTGAAAACGATATTACAGATTTAAACAGTTTAAAACCAAATTTACGTTTAGTAAAAGGTGCTTATAAAGAGCCGGCAGAAGTAGCATTCCCAGACAAAAAAGATGTGGATGAAAACTTCAAAAAAATCATTAAAATGCACTTATTAAACGGTAACTTTACTGCAATCGCTTCACACGATGAAGCAATGATTGAGTATACAAAACAATTAGTTAAAGAGCATAATATTCCAAACGATCAATTTGAGTTCCAAATGTTATACGGAATTCGAACTGAGCGTCAATTAGAGCTTGTTAAAGAAGGATATAATATGCGAGTTTATGTTCCTTATGGTACTGACTGGTACGGATACTTCATGCGTCGTCTAGCAGAACGTCCTGCAAACGTTGCATTCGTATTAAAAGGTATGTTCAGTAAATAATTTTAAAATTAAAGAGGCTAACTAAAAAGGATTGAGTGATGATTCTTTTTAGTCAGCCTTTTTCTCTTTATACAGGATTTTTTTGTGATAAGTAGTTATTAGTATAACAACATTATTCATATAATTGCTAAAGTAAACAAGATCCTAGTTTTGCTATTAATTTTGAGTGAAAAAAGCTTACTGACCCATGTTTTTTTTACCGTACTGCTGATTGTTACTTTGTCTACCTTTTTCTTCTCTTTGGTCTCCATGACTTGCATTACCTTGAACACTTGCTGCACTAACTCCACCCTTTGATGGGTTTCTTTCACGTTTCATATCTTATCACCTCCATTTCTTAGACTAACCTATTTAAATAAACTTATTAGTAAAAAATGGAGAGTGATAGGGATAAATTTCGTTTCTAAATAAAATTTTATTAATTTGAACTTTTTGTTTATTGCGAAAAATAAGAATTTATCATATAGTGGAAGAAGAGGGCTCATTGATAATGGATTGTTTTATCCAGAAAGTGAATGAGTATTCATTCAAGATATGAGGAGGAGAAATGCATATGATCCAAAAAATTAAAAAAGCCGCTGTACTCGGCTCTGGTGTGATGGGATCTGGTATCGCTGCACACTTGGCAAACATAGGTATTCCAACATTATTACTTGATATTGTTCCAAGAGAACTATCTGAAGAAGATGCTGCAAAAGGTCTTACTACTGACTCTAAAGAATTCCGTAATCGATTTAGTCAAACGGCTATTCAGAAATTATTGAAACAAAAGCCAGCTCCTCTTGCATCTAAGAAAAACTTAACGTTAATTCAAGCAGGTAACTTTGAAGATGACATGAGTCGTTTAAGTGAAGTTGACTGGATTATTGAAGTAGTTGTTGAAAATTTAGCGATTAAAAAACAAGTATTAGCTAGTGTTGATGCATACCGCAAACCAGGCTCAATCGTGAGCTCAAATACATCTGGTATTTCGATTGAAGCAATGTCTGAAGATTGTTCAGATGACTTCAAGAAACATTTCTTAGGCACTCACTTTTTTAACCCACCACGTTATTTAAAATTATTAGAAGTTATTCCTACTAAACATACATCTGAAGAAGTACTTACATTTATGAAAAGTTTTGGAGAAGACGTTCTAGGTAAAGGCGTTGTATTAGCAAAAGATACTCCAAACTTTATTGGAAACCGTATCGGAACTTACGGATTACTTGTAACTGTACAAGAAATGCTTAAAGGCGGATACAGTGTTGGGGAAGTAGATTCAATTACTGGTCCAATGATTGGACGCCCTTCTAGTGCTACATTCCGTACATTGGACGTAGTTGGATTAGATACATTTATCCATGTTGCAAACAATGTTTATGAGCTTGTAGATGGCCAAGAGAAAGAAGTATTTAAAGTTCCAGAATTTATGAAGGAAATGGCAAATCGTAATTGGCTTGGAAGTAAGTCTGGGCAAGGATTCTTCTTAAAGCAAGGTAAAGAAATCTTAGAATTAGATCCAAGTACATTTGAATATGGAGAAAGAAAAAGTTTAAAAACGGCTTCAACTGAAAGTATTAAACAAGTTAAAGGCTTAGCGAATAAATTGAAAGCGCTTGTATACGCTGATGATCGTGCAGGTAATTTCTTATGGAGTATTATAAGCCCAGTATTAGTTTATTCAGCTGAATTGTCTGGTGAAATTTCTGATAACATCGTCGGGATTGACCAAGCAATGAAGTGGGGATTTGGCTGGGATTTAGGACCATTTGAAATTTGGGATGCAATTGGTGTATCTAAGTCAGTCGTACGAATGGAAAGTGAAGGCCTAACTGTACCAAATTGGGTTAAAAATATGATCGATAATGGTAATGAAACATTTTATAAGCAAGACAATGGGGTTACCAGCTTCTATCATAATGGTCAATATGAAGAGCTAGTAAGAAATGATAAAGAAGTTAAATTAAGTGTTTTAAAAGAACAAGGTCGAATTATTAAACAAAATTCAGGTGCTAGTTTAATTGACCTTGGTGATGGAGTTGCATGTTTAGAATTCCATACAAAGAGTAATGCAATTGGTATGGATATTACACAAATGATTAACTTCGCAGTAGATGAAGTTTCAAAAAATTATAAAGGCTTAGTGATTGGTAACCAAGCTAAAAACTTCTGTGTTGGTGCTAATTTAGCAATGATTTTAATGGAAGCGCAAGATGACAACTATTTTGAGATTGAAATGGTTGTTAAAGGATTCCAACAAGCAATGATGAAAATTAAGTACTCAGATAAGCCAGTAGTTGTAGCTCCTTACGGTATGACACTGGGTGGCGGTACTGAAATTTGTTTACCAGCTGCTAGCGTAGTTGCCTCTTCTGAAACTTATATGGGCTTAGTAGAAGTTGGAGTAGGCTTAATCCCAGGCGGGGGCGGTAGTAAAGAGCTTTACATTAAACAATTAAAACAGTTCCCAGAAGGTGTTGAGTTTGACTTACAAGGTCTTGCAAATCGTGTGTTTGAGACAGTTGCAATGGCAAAAGTATCGACTTCTGCTCAAGAAGCATTTGAAAATGGTTTCTTAAATCAGAATGATCGCAAAGTATTTAATGCAGATCACTTAATTTATGAAGCAAAACAACGAGTACTTGAGTTATATGAAGCAGGTTATAGCGCTCCAATTCGTGAAAAGGTACCAGTAGTTGGTGAGTCTGGTTATGCAACTTTATTAGCTGGTGCAAACTCAATGTACTATTCTGGCTATATTAGTGAACATGATTTAACAATTGCTAAGAAATTAGCGTATGTAATTGCAGGTGGAAAAGTACCATTCGGAACGTTAGTAGACGAAGAGTATTTATTAAATATAGAACGTGAAGCATTTTTAAGTTTAATTTCTGAAATGAAATCTCAAGCACGTATGCAACATATGCTTGTAAAAGGAAAACCGTTACGTAATTAACCGAAAGATGGAGGGAAGAACATGAGAGAAGCTGTTATTGTAGCGGGTGCGAGAACACCTGTAGGTAAAGCGAAAAAAGGATCACTAGCAACAGTTCGTCCAGATGATTTAGGGGCATTAGTTGTAAAAGAAACATTAAAGCGTGCGGGAAATTACGATGGTCCAATCGATGATATCATTTTTGGTTGCTCATCGCCGGAAGCGGAACAAGGTTTTAACATGGCACGTAATATTGGAGCACTAGCTGGATTACCGCATTCAGTTCCAGGAATTACAGTGAACCGTTATTGTTCTTCAGGTCTACAAAGTATCGCTTATGCAAGTGAACGAATTATGCTAGGTCATTCTGAAGCTATTATTGCAGGCGGAGCAGAATCAATGAGTTTACTTCCAATGGGAGGGCATGTTGCTCGTTTAAATAGTAGATTAGTAGAAAACGCACCTGAGTACTACATGGGTATGGGGCATACTGCTGAGCAAGTTGCCAATCGTTATGGTATTTCAAGAGAAGATCAAGATGCTTTTGCGGTACGTAGTCACAAGCGTGCAGCAGTTGCTATTAAAGAAGGGCGATTTGTAGACGAAATTGTTCCAGTTGATGTAACGCTACGTTCGGTTAACGCAAACAATAAATTAGAAGAGAAGAATTTTACTTTCTCTCAAGATGAGGGAGTCCGTGAAGGTACATCTTCTGAAGTATTAGCTAAATTAAGACCAGCATTTAATGTAAGGGGTTCTGTAACAGCTGGAAACTCTTCACAAACAAGTGATGGGGCAGCAGCAGTATTAGTAATGGACCGTGAAAAAGCAGAAGCTGAAGGGTTAAGTCCATTATTAAAATTCCGTTCTTTTGCGGTCGCTGGTGTAGCTCCTGAAGTTATGGGAATTGGGCCTGTTGAAGCAATTCCAAAAGCTCTTAAATTAGCGGGACTAAGCTTATCCGACATAGGAATATTTGAATTAAATGAAGCGTTTGCTTCTCAATCAATTCAAATTATTCGTCACTTAGGTCTTGATGAAGACCGTGTAAATGTAAACGGTGGAGCGATTGCATTAGGGCATCCACTTGGCTGTACTGGTACTAAACTAACTTTATCTTTATTACATGAGATGAAGCGTCGTGGAGAACAGTTCGGAATTGTAACGATGTGTGTTGGTGGCGGAATGGGTGCTGCTGGGGTATTTGAATTAGTTTAATAGTGTACGTAAATAGATTGTTAGTATCATGTCTATGATGAAGAGAATCGTTAAACAAGTAAATAGAAAATGGGAGGAAATTTCGATGGAAAAAACAATTGGTAACTTACTTAAAGGCGGAAGCTTTTTAACAACAGAAGTGACTTTTGATAAAGTTTTTACACCAGAGGACTTTACAGATGAGCATAAATTAATTGCAAAAACGACTGAAGATTTTGTAGTTAATGAAGTTTTACCTGAATTAGAATATTTAGAGCAACACGAATTTGATCGTACTGTAAGATTATTAAAACAAGCTGGTGAGCTAGGATTATTAGCTGCAGATGTTCCAGAAGAGTATGGCGGAATTGCATTAGATAAAATTAGCTCAGCATTAATTACAGAAAAAATTTCACGTGGTGGCGGATTCTCACTTTCTCAAGGTGCTCACGTAGGAATCGGTACACTTCCAATCGTATTATTTGGAAATCACGATCAAAAGCAACGCTATTTACCTGGTTTAGCATCAGGTGAGAAATTTGCAGCTTATGCATTAACTGAGCCAGGTTCAGGATCAGATGCTTTAGGAGCAAAAACTGTTGCTAAATTAAATGCTGAAGGAACTCACTACATTTTAAACGGTGAAAAACAATGGATTACAAACTCAGCTTTTGCTGATGTATTTGTTGTCTATGCAAAAATTGATGGAGAACACTTCTCAGCATTTATCGTTGAAAGAGATTATGAAGGTGTTTCGACTGGTCCAGAAGAAAAGAAAATGGGAATTAAATCATCTTCAACTCGTACATTGATTTTAGAGGACGTAAAAGTTCCTGTAGAAAACCTTTTAGGTGAAATTGGTAAAGGTCATGTTATTGCATTTAACATTTTAAATATTGGACGTTATAAATTGGCAGTAGGAACAGTGGGTGGTTCAAAACGTGCTTTAGAATTATCAGCAACATATGCTAACCAACGCCAACAATTCAAAACACCAATTGCAAAATTTAGTTTAATTCAAGAAAAATTAGCTAGCATGGCGACAAAAATTTATGCGAGTGAAAGTTCGGCATATCGTACTGTAGGACTTTTTGAGGATCGCTTTAGTCAATTAACTGAAGAGCAAGCAAAAGATCCAAAAGCGGTAGCTGCAGCTGTAGCAGAATATGCAATTGAATGTTCTTTAAATAAATTCTTCTGTTCTGAAGTATTAGACTATGTAGCTGATGAAGGTGTACAAATCCACGGAGGGTATGGATTCATGGCAGAATATGAAATTGAGCGAATTTACCGTGATTCTCGTATTAACCGAATCTTTGAGGGTACAAATGAAATTAACCGTTTAATCGTACCAAGCACTTACCTTCGAAAAGCAATGAGCGGAGAACTGCCATTACTTCAACAAGCACAACAAATTCAAGAAGAATTAATGATGTTAATGCCTGAAGAAGTTGGAGACGGTCCTTTAGAGCAAGAAAAATATTTAGTTCGTAATGCGAAAAAGATTGCCATAATGATCGCTGGATTAGCCGTTCAAAAATTCGGTAAAGCATTAAGTAATGAACAAGAGATTCTAGTAAATATTGCAGATATCGTAAGCAATATTTATGCAATGGAATCGACAGTTTTACGTACTGAAAAAGCGATTAATAAAGTAGGTTTAGAAAAATCAAACCAAAAATTACTTTATACTCAAGTGTTCTGCCAAGAAGCATTTAATGAAATTGAGGCTCATGCGAAAGAAACACTAGTTGCTGTAGAGTCTGGTGATACTTTAAGAATGATGACTTCAGCACTTCGTAAGTTCACACGTCATACGCCGATTAATGTCATTGCGAAGAAGCGTGAAATTGCAGCTAATGTATTAGATGAGGAGCGTTATACTGTATAATAAAAAAACTGCCGATCTGTTGATTGGCAGTTTTTTTATTGATTAAAAATATTAATTTACTCGACACAATTAAATTCTGGATATTTAATTATAAGTAAGAGTCAGATGTGTAAGATAATTTCTTTTTTATGTACAATTGTAAAAGAAGAAAGGATATTTTTCCCATAAGTTGTGCCATACTAGTAAAGGTCGAGAACTTTAAATAACAAGTATAAGGTATATTAGGAAATTACTTTATAAAAATATTGTTTAATAGTGTTTTCCTGAAGTGGAATTAAAAAAACACGAACATTATACTAGTTTGATTGTTAGAATATTGGTATAATGGGACTAACGACAAATTATTACAGAATTTTCGAACGAACTATTTAAACTCACTTATTCCCTGTGATAAAATAGATTTTGGGAGGAGTTGCTAAATGAGTATCATTTTTTATACATATCCAAAATGTGGAACTTGTCGAAAAGCTGCTTCATGGCTTAAAGAGCATAATATTCCAGTAGAAGCTGTTGATATTACATTAAATCCACCTTCAAAGGAATTACTTGCTGATATTTTAAAAGCAAGTGGAATTTCAATCAATAAATTATTTAATACAAGTGGCGTTAAATATCGTGAACTTGGATTGAAGGATGTTATTCCAACAAAAACAGAGGACGAGCTTTTAGAATTATTAAGTTCAGATGGTAAGTTAATTAAAAGACCTCTACTTTTTAATGGAGATCAAGCGACAGTTGGCTTTAATGAAGAAGTATTTGAAAAGGTTTGGTTATAAAATAACTATATAATTTAAGGTAATTAATCAGAGGAGGATTTCACAATGTCAATTCCAAATGAACTACGTTATTCAGAAGAACATGAGTGGGTAAAAGTTGAAGGTAATAAATACTATATCGGTATTACTCATTTTGCTCAATCAGAGCTTGGAGATATCGTATTTGTTGAGCTACCAGAAGTAGGCGATGAACTTACTATTAATGAGCCATTCGGTAGTGTTGAATCTGTAAAAACAGTATCTGAACTATATGCACCAATCAGTGGTAAAGTAATTGAAGTAAACTCTGATCTAGATGAAAATCCTGAATTCGTAAACGAATCTCCATACGAAAAAGCATGGATGGTGGTTGTTGAAGCAACAGATGCTTCTCAACTTGATGAGTTAATGACTGCAGGTCAATACGAAGAAATGATCAATCAAGATTAATTATCTAATTAAGCGTCCTTTTGGGCGCTTTTTTATTTTATGTGTATAATAAAAGTAATAAAGCTTAACTTATTTACATAAAACATAATTTAAAGGACATTTTCATTTAGGGGAAAAAAAGGAAACAAGAAAGGCAAAATCGAATATACTATATACAAAAGATTTTTAGTCAAAAGTTTTTGAGTCCTATACATTAGGTGATGCCCAGTGAATATTGAAGATCAAAGAAAAGTTATCATTGTCGAAGGTACTACTGATAAGCGGAAAATACAGACAATCATAAAGGAGCCGGTAGATATTATCTGTACGAATGGGACAGTTGGTACTTCAAAGCTAGATGAGCTTGCTGAAATGTTAGATTTAAGAGAAATTTATGTATTAGTCGATGCGGATGAGGCTGGTGAAAAGCTTAGAAGACTGTTAAAAAGAGAATTTCCACAGGCGGAGCATCTGTACATTGATAGAAGTTATCGAGAAGTGGCAACAGCTCCGAGTCAACATTTAGCTAGTGTATTATTAGGAGCGGATATTTCGGTATTTACAGATTATTTACGTACAAATTAAAGAGGAATTATGATCATGCAGCAATGGACAAAGAATGAAATAAAACAAAGAATTCAATCAAAAGAGACAACGGTAATTTATATATATACCGCAATGTGTGGTACATGCCAAGTAGCATCTAAAATGCTGGAAATTGTAAATGAGATTCTGCCAAATTTACCGATAAGTAAGGTAAATATTAATGAAATTGTGGAGGATGCTCAAAGCTGGAAGGTTGAAAGTGTACCTTGTTTACTTATTTTTGAGAATGGGGAAATGAAACAAAAAATTTATGCTTTCCAATCTGTTCCATATTTACATGAATTGTTAAAAAAATATAATTTATTTATTAAACGATGAGTGCATACTGTATGTTGCACTCTTTTTATTTGGTTTAAAATATTTCCTGATTTTAGACATATTTCTCGGGAAATGAGTTGAATGCTGTAGAAATAAAATTAAAATATAGATTTTTATCAAGGTAAATGTCGAGCGAAATATAAAGAATACACCCCTTATCTATGAGAAAATAAGATTAAAGAATCGAAGAAGAGGTGTTTATTATGGAAATCAAGGAGTGGATTGGACAAGCTAGAAACTTATTTATAAAAAAAGAATATTTACAAATCATTTTGCCAATCGAAGAAAGGATTGTAGAATTTAACTGTCTAAATGAAAAAGTTTTTATAAAGTTAAGTAAAAAGGCTCCTTTTATCGAGGTAATTGATCGTTCGATTCCGCAACTTAGAGTTAATTTTTCAAAAGATGGATGGGAATATCTATATTCAGGTTCGCAAAGGTTAGGACTTTTATTAAAATTGAATGATGCTTCTTTTGAAGGGAATTATCGATTATTACTACTAATGGAAACGATTTTTCAATATACGAGCGTTGAAAATGAAAAAAAACTTTTAGAAAATTGTTGACAACTTGTATCGAAGTTTGTAGAATTGGACTTACGTTAAAGAAATTGCGTTAAACAACTTAATAGATCGTAAGTTAACTCTTATCGAGAGAGGTGGAGGGACTGTGCCCTGTGAAACCCAGCAACCGTCAATAATCGTCATTGAAATGGTGCTAATTCCTGCAAAGCAAATGCTTTGAGAGATGAGAGAAAGGAATACTTTTTGTATGTTAAACCTTTCTGCTCATGTGAGTTGAAAGGTTTTTTTGTTTTATACGACTAAAAAAGTACTTACTTACAAAAAATTGAAAGATTAGTTGTTAGAATGTTTTGAAAGGAGATCAAGTGTATGATTCAAATAAATAATGTAAGTAAAACATACAAAGGTAAAAAGGGCACAGTTACCGCAGTGCAAAATGTTTCATTAACGATTGAAGCAGGTGAAATTTTTGGCATGATCGGATATAGCGGTGCAGGGAAAAGTACGCTATTACGTATGCTAAATGGACTTGAGTCACCTACATCAGGTGAAGTGATTATTAATGGTCAGTCGATTTCTAAATGTTCATCTAGTCAATTAAGAAAAGCAAGACAGAAAATAGGTATGATTTTTCAGCATTTTAATTTATTGTGGTCGAGAACTGTATTAGAAAATATACTTTTCCCACTTGAAATTGCTAAAGTTTCAAAAAAGGAAAGCATTGATCGTGCGAAAGAATTAATCAAACTTGTAGGTCTTGAAGGAAGAGAAAATGCTTATCCTTCTGAACTTAGTGGAGGTCAAAAGCAACGTGTTGGAATTGCAAGAGCACTTGCTAATAACCCAGATGTTCTTTTATGTGATGAAGCAACATCTGCATTAGATCCAGAGACAACAGATTCAATTTTATCTTTATTGACAAACATTAATAAACAGCTTGGTATTACAATTATCTTGATTACTCATGAAATGCATGTTATTCAAAAGATATGTCAACGAGTAGCTGTAATGGAAAACGGAACTGTAGTTGAAGAGGGCCATGTTGTTGATGTATTTACTCGTCCTAAACAAGCAATTACAAAGAAATTTGTGACGCAAATCAAAGGCAATGATGAAGGTGAAGTAAATTCTCAAAGTGATGGGAATGATAATACTTACAAGCTAACCTTTAAAAATGGTCAAGCTGATCAGCCACATATTTCTGAAGTAGTTAAGCATTTTGATATTGAGATTAACATTTTGCAAGGAAAAATTGTTCAAACTGCTGAAGGCTCTTATGGGACAATGAAGATTCAACTTGTTGGAGACATAAATAACATCAAAGAGGCAATTGCTTATTTAGAATCAAAACAAGTTGAAGTGGAGGTAGCTTAAGATGACACAACTTTTTCCGAATGTTGATTGGGATGCAATGCTTTTAGCTACTCAGGAAACATTATTCATGACAGTAATAGCTGCGCTTGCAACGTTCATTTTTGGACTAATAATAGGTTTATTCTTATTTTTAACTAGTAAAGATCAACTTCTTGAAAATAAATTTTTTAATACAATCCTAGCAGCGTTTGTAAATATTTTTCGTTCAATACCGTTTATCATTTTAATTATTTTATTAATTCCATTTACGATCTTTATTCTTGGCTCTATGCTTGGAGCAAAAGCAGCATTACCTGCGCTAATCATTGGTGCTGCACCATTCTATGCAAGGATGGTCGAAATCGGATTACGAGAAATTGATAAGGGTGTAATCGAAGCTGCAAGAGCAATGGGAGCTAGTACTTTTACCATCATCTTAAAAGTATTAATTCCAGAAGCATTACCAGCAATAATTTCAGGTTTAACTGTTACTACAATCGCAATTGTTGGTTATACAGCAATGGCTGGTGTAGTAGGTGGTGGTGGACTTGGTAACTTAGCATTTATGGAAGGATACCAACGTTCTAATAACCAAGTAACTCTTGTTGCGACAGTAATTATTTTATTAATCGTATTCATTCTTCAATTTATTGGAGATCTAGTAACAACGAAAATAGATAAAAGAGCTTAAATATAAGGGAGGAACTGACAGTGAAATTCAAAAAAATCGTAGGTTTATTAGGAGCAGGTGTTTTAGCATTATCTTTAGCAGCATGTAATAAAGGTGGAGAAGGAAATAAAGAATTAGTTGTTGGTGCATCAAATGTACCTCACGCAGTAATTTTAGAACAAGCTAAACCACTTCTTAAAAAAGAAGGAATTAACTTAAAGATTGTTAAATTCCAAGATTATGTATTACCAAATAAAGCATTAGCTTCAAAAGAATTAGATGCAAACTATTTCCAACACATCCCATATTTAGAGGCACAAATGAAAGAAAATGGTTATAAATTTGAAAACGCGGGTGGAATCCACATCGAGCCAATCGGAGTATATTCTAAAAAATATAAGAGATTAGAAGACCTACCAAATGGAGCTAAGATTATTATGAGTAGCTCAGTAGCTGACCATGGTCGTATGTTAAGTTTATTACAGCATGAAGGTTTAATTAAACTAAAAACTGGTATAGATCCAACTACTGCTCAAATTAAAGATATTGCTGAGAATCCAAAACACTTAAAATTCCAAGCTGATGTAGATGCTGGAATGCTTCCAAAAGTTTATCAAAACAATGAAGGCGATGCAGTGTTAATTAACACAAACTATGCAATTGATGCTGGATTAAACCCAATGAAAGATGCTATTGCTTTAGAAGGAAAAGATTCTCCATACGTGAACATTATCGCAGTTCGTAAAGGTGATAAAGACAAAAAAGAAATTAAAGAGCTTGTAAAAGTATTACACTCTAAAGAAATTCAAGATTTTATCATTAAAAAGTATAAAGGTGCTGTAGTACCAGTAAGTCAATAATAAAAGAAGAGGGTTCCAAGTGTGACTT
>NZ_JAZGQS010000015.1:0-89625 GCF_036421055.1 Gottfriedia acidiceleris
TTAGTTTGTTAAAATACTTCAAATTACGTTAGAGAAAGATTACAGTAGCTCTGTTATTTTTAAATTAAATGACTAAATAGATCAATGACAAAGTAGGGATATAGTGGGAAACGAAAAATATATAAAAGACACACCAATATTACTTTTATTTGGACTTATTTTTCTTATTATTTTTGGACTATGGTTATTTAAAAGGATAAGATCATACGATTTTAAAAATAAAAGTACATTATTATTTTTATGGGAAAATTCAGATGCGATAGGTGGAGTCTTGATAGGCATTGGCTTACTATTTATAGTCATTTTTTTCTAGTAAATATGAAACTAACATTAAAACAAATTTAAGAAATATTCATTTTCTTATTGAACTAACTGATGCAATAGTAGAACAAGATTTTAGGAGCGATAAAAATGGAATTAATATTTGATTTAACGTTTAACATTATAGGTAGCATTATATTTTGTTGGTTTATAGTTTTATCAATGATAAAAATACAAGAAGGTTTAGCTGGTATTAAATTTGAAAAACATCAAAAAAAAATTATATACAAACGAGTTATATTAGTAGGTGTAGCATTAGGACTTGTTTTTTATTTTATTGGATGGTAAAAATAAAAGTTCCTTATGCAACTAAAGCATGCATTAGTTCAATAAAAAATTAGGAGCTGATTGATGATCAGCCCCTTTTTTATTATCGGCAGTATAGTTTACAAATATCTTTTCCTATATAATTTACTTACCAACGGTACAGTGAGGTCTGAACAATGAATACTGATATTTTAGTCCCCCTATTTCCTTTTATACTTGGAGTATTTGCAATCATTTTAGGAGTTACTTATTCTAAAGAAGATAGAAAAAATGAAGAAAAACTAAGCAGCGGTCTTTTTTCGTATATTGTAAAATTTATTCCCGTTTAGATATTACGAATAATGTACGTTTTTATTGGGATTATGTTAATTGCCTTTGCAATTATAGGATGGATGTAGTTTATAATATTTGGTTCTTATAGAACTAACGCATGCGATTCTTCAATAACGAAGGATCGTTTTCTTATGCAACTAAATGGCATTTTAGTTCAATAAAGATTATGAAAAAATAGGATAAATTGCTTTAAAATCATGTTAAAATTGTTTAAAAATGAATTAAAATGGAGGAGAATACATGTCGATAGATAAAGCACTAGAAATTATAGAAGCTAATATAGAAGAATCTGACTTTATTGGTAAAATTGATGAACAAACTATAATTGATGCAGAAAATAAATTAAAGGTGAAATTTCCTAAAAGTTATAGAGAGTTTTTAAAACACTATGGTTTGGGAGATATTTTTGGAGAAGAAATATATGGTCTAGGAACAGAGGAAACAGGGATCCCAAATATGGTTTGGATTACCAATAAATTTAGGGATAAAGAAAATTTGCCTAATAATTTAATTTGTTTTTACTTTGCCGATGATGGAGAATATTTCTGCCTCGATTGTTCAAAAGTTCAAGGTATTAATGATGATAACGCCCCTGTTGTTTCTTATGTCAGTGGACTTCCATTAAGTGAACAACCATTTGAAATTGTTTCGAAGAACTTTGGAGATTTTCTTTTAGATTTATTAAATGATTCTTTAGAGGAATAACAGAGGACAACATAACTTTTATACAACTAACGCATGCATTAGTAGAACAACAAGATCGGCTGTTTAGTCGATTTTTTTTATTCAACAAAATGGCAGCTTAGTTTAATAAGGTATAATAAGATATATCAATAATGTTAGGGAGATTTCAAATGATAAAATTGTATCCTTGCCCATGTTGTGGTTATAAAACTCTAGAAGAAGAGGATCGTGGAAGTTATGAAATATGCCAAGTATGTTTTTGGGAAGATGATATAATTCAAAATGAAGACGAAGACTTTGTAGGTGGAGCTAATGATTTATCTTTAAGACAGGCAAAGGAAAACTTTAAAAAATACCGTGTTAGTAATTTAAAGTACATTGATAAAATTAAACCGAAAATGTAAAAGAAAATTACCTTTAATTTCAATTAGCTGACTTTCTTTTACAGTTAGTAGGTATTGAACTAATGCATGCTTTAGTTGAAGATCACAAACTGCTTAAATGCAGTTTTTTTATTGAAGTAAATGGCAGATTAGTTGAACAAGGAATTTAGTATTTATTTGCAAAAATTTATATAAATATGAACGAGCAGAAGATAAAATTAATATTTATTGAAAGAGGTATAGCTATGTTTAAAGAACTTCAAGAAGCTTTTGGACATTTGGAATTTAGTAGTGTAGATAAAGATTTTGGTAATTTAATTAGTATTTCAGCAAAAGAAGGAATTAGTTTTGGGAACCAAATTTCATTACCAAATAATAACTTACTATTCACCTTAAAAGTCTATGAGGATACTATTCCTATTAATTTATTTGTAGAAATTGATAGTTCAGGAAATATCTTAAATATTTTAAAAGAAACTGAAGGAACTATGCCTGAAATATTTATTTCTCCAAATGATTCAGTTTGGAGTATTAATACATGTTTGGACGATAGGAAGAACATGGAAATTATTATACCGTTACTTAATCGTTCTGAAGTTAAAAAGGAGTATAAATACCGTTCTTTTGTAGGTGAATGGATAGGTAACATAAAAAATACTGTAATTTTTTTTAATAATGATTTATTCGGGAAAAAACCTGATCAACTTTGTAAATTGGAATTTAGAGAAAATACAATTTTGAAACGTGAAATTGTTAAAATACGGCAACCTAAAATGAACAAAGTTCATATTGATCATCAAGATAGTTTTCAATTACTTGCTTGGCATGATGGAAAATTGTTGCATCGAAATATTAATCAAAAAGGAGAAATTCTTGATGAGAGATTTCTTGAGGTAGAGGAATTAAATGATGTAGAAGTATTAAGATTAAGTTTTGAGAATAATACTGACTTAATTGGATTTGATAACAATTTACTTTTTAGAATCTCTTTTACACCTAATGGAGATGTGATTAGGAAAAAATTAATAGAGTTAGGACCAAAAAGTTTCTTTTACACAATTTCGACTCCAATAAAAATAAACTCTAAAAATTATTTAATTAGATTTGTCGGAGAAAATTTTAATGGATGGGCTGTTATAGATTTAGATAATGTATTCGAGTGCTACATATGCTACAAAGATAGTAATAGTTATAAAGACATTATGTCAGATAAGGTAATTGAACTTCCTAAATCAGATGAAAATCACTTTGTTATTTCAGGAGTAAGTGTAAATAATAACGAGACTTATCAAGTAACTGTTTATAATTCAAATCAAAAAGAAAAGGCAGTTAATCAACTATATATAATTTCACGTTAATTTTAATTTAACCTTTTCCTTCTTCAACTAACGCATGCTTGAGTTGAAGATCACAAACTGCTTAAATGCAGTTTTTTTATTGAAGTAAATGGCAGATTAGTTCAATTAGGAATATAATTTTTTGTTAAAATAGAACTAATAAATATGTTCGTTTGAGGAGAATGTTTAAGTGGAGATTGATGATCGAATGGAAAAGTTTAAATTACTTCAAATGAAAAATAACCGAAATAACATAATTAAAGAAATGAAGACTAAAGACATTCACCTAACTCTAAATTCTTTCATAGAACCTCAATATTCCAGAGAATTACTTAGTAATTTATACAACGAAATAGATAAGTTAGGTGAAAATAAAAAAGAGTTTAAGTTTGACCATAGTAACTCTAAGGCAGTTAAAGAACTTGATTTGTTATTTAAGAAAATACCTAAGCAACTTCAAGAAAAGGAAGTTATTTTGTTTCATTTGAATTATCTTGAAACAGGCGCGATTGTCTTAAGGTTAAAAGATATTTTTAGTGATATTAATTGGATTGTTAACTTTAGTGGGTATTCCAAGGGTTATTTTGATTTTGTAGTATTTGAATCGACATTTAATTTAGGAATTTGTATTGAAAGGTTCGAATATTGGGATACATTTACTAACTGGGGCTTATTCAACTAACGCATGCGATTCTTCGATATCGAAGGATAGTTTTTTTATTCAAGTAAATGGCAGTTTAGTGGAATAAGAAATGGATTTTTTTGCTAATTAAAATTGGATAAATAAGTGGTAAAATTTAGTTTAGTAGAACGAATAGTAATATTAGAGGTGTTGGAAAAATGTCTTTATTAAAGAAATATGGAAGGTGGCTTTTTAAAAACAATGCAAGACGGTATGATTTAGCTGAATTACTATCTTGGGTAATCTTCTTTCCATTGATTATGTATGGAACTAAATTTCTTCACAATTATTCTATGTGGGTTAATTTGTTAATTCTATTTTTAGCAATAAATCTTTTTCAATTAGGTTATGACTTATTGAGAGGAATATTAGGTAAATTTAATGCGAAAATTCCAAAATGGATGAGCGCTATTACGTTTGCTTGTTTTATTATTTATATCTTTTTTTCAGATTTTTAAATAAAAATTAACCCCTAAAACAGTTATTATCCAATCTTAAAAGTTTTTAATTCTATAAATGTTTTTCCATTGTTTTTAGAATCAATTGAGTTAATTTATGTATCTAACTATTGCTTTAGGTAAGGAAAGGAATAAATTTATGGGAAAAATTTTATCACGCATGATACCCCTATTGATAATGATTATTTTAACAATACTTAATTTCAATTCTAAAGATTATGTTTCAGCTGGACTTTGTTTCTTGATTGTAATTTGGTTAATATATTATTTTATTGTTGGAGAGAAGAAAGAAAATCGGTAAATTTAATATATCTTTCTTTTGAAAACGGTTATATTTTAATTTCTTATTCAACTAAAGCATGCTTTAGTTGCATAACATGATCGACATTTAAGTCGATCTTTTTTTGTTGTATTAATAGGTATCAATGTTAGCAAGAAATTGTTAAAATAATGTAATTTAATAATTATTAAGTAAATTTTCATTTTAGATGGTAGTGTATAAAAAGCATGTCTTCACTGATAATGTAAAACAAAAAAGAAATGTTGAGGTTAATTTTATGAATCCTTCAATTCCCTGGTATCTTCGAGATAAATTTATTACTACAATTTGTTTTATAGTTCCACCAATTGCTTATATAATTATTTTTACTAATAAAAATAAATTAAGTCACGCAAAGTATATCGAACACTTAACAGGATCTACTTTTATATTAAGTTTATGGATGTTAAAATTTTTACCAGATTATTTAGATACTGCAATTATTTTCTCATTATTGATGGGCTATTACATTCGTAAATTAATAAAAAATAAAAAGTAAACTTTTATTGAACTAACCCATGCATTAGTTGAACAACCTAAAGCTACTTCGGTAGCTTTTTTCTTATTTAAGTAAATGGCAGTTTAGTTGAACAAGACTTTGAAAATTATTTAATAAAAATCTTAAAAATAATATGGTAACATTGGAGTAAAGTAAAGTCATTGGAGGAGAAAATGAGATATAAACACAGGTATGCGTTTGATAAAGGGGATATAAGGCTCAAAGACTTTTTAATTTCAAATGAAATTCCCTATAAAAGTTCGTACGGCATCATCGTTTTTGAAATATTTGAAGATAATGAACATTGGGAGGAAGTAAAAAGAATTGCCGATCAGTACGACATACCATCATTAGGGGAAACTGTTTATTCAACTAATGAGTTTAATAATGCTAAATGGCTAAGCGTAAGAAGTAAATGGAGATGGGCATACCCTCAACCAGAGGGAAATATGGCGTATGAACACATCACCTATAACGATGAAAATTTATGTGATGGTTGTGGGAGTGGACTAGTTCAGAAAGACAGTTTTAGAATGAAAAAGTCACCGAAATGGTCTAGTAAGAATTTTCTAATGCTTAACTGGATTGAAGATGAATTATTTATTAGTAGCAAAGCGAAGGATGAATTGCAAAAGAGTACGCTAAAAGGTTTTGATTTTTATGAAGTTAAAAAAAATGCTAAAGATAATGTAATACTTGATGACGTACACCAACTTTATATTAGTGATCAACTTAAACCTGGAATGATAAAAGAAAGTAATGCAATAGCTATCACATTATTTTGTCAAAAATGTGGAGGAACCAAATATATTTTAAGTGGAAGGAGTTTGATATTCCAAAAAAATTTATTTGATAATGTAAATGTAGATATTATCAAGACTGCTGAAACCTTTGGAGACGGTCATATGTGTGCAAGAATAATTTTAGTTTCTCAAGAATTTTTCCGATTTATTAAGAAAAATAAATTGGACAGAAACTTGGAATTTGAACCAATTTTATTGGTTTAATAGAATAAATGCTGGTAGTTTTATTAAAAAATCTTATTCAACTGATATGAACGAAACTGTCAAACCACCAAACCAAAAAGGTTTTAATTTAGGGATTTTTCATTTTTTAGACAGACTTAAATTAAGACTACCAACCTAGAATTTAAAAATTAGATTTTCTAAGTCTGTGAATGACAACTCTATAAATAGTAGATTTTTTTGTTTTTAAAGAAAAGATAATGTCTTAAAAGCTTGGCACGAAGGCAAATAAATTAACAGTGATTTACAGTCTGATATGCGTGGGTTGGTTACCACATTTCATTTTATCCGTTACGGAGCTGCCTCGATCTAACGGCGCATGTTCAGTTATTAAAACCTAATGCATAGTTGAACAAGAGGGTTCTCCTTACCGAATTTGCCTCCGAGCCAAGATTTCAATATTTATTACTCTATTAATTCAATCTTTTAACTACTGGTTTAAGTTTTTAAGCGACTTTTGATTTGGATAGTTGTGAATCTTCGATACTACAACCAATTGCCCATATAAATAATTAATTCTCGAGCGACTGCGACTACTGCGAATTTACCAGTTTTCCCTCTAGCAGTGATTCGGCAATATTTTAAATTAAGACGGTGTTGAGCTTTCCAGGCAATTCTTTGTGCTTCGAGTGGTTGACCAATTTGTCTCTTTTTTAATTCACCTTTTAGTGATGGACGATGGCGATAAGACCAGGAAACTTCCACTAAAGCACGGCGGATATGTGAATTTCCAACTTTGGTAATCGAACCTTGCCAACGATTTGATCCACTGGAATATTCTTTCGGAACAAGTCCTGCATAGGACATTAGTTGCCTTGGATTTGAGAAACGAGAAAATTGCCCAACTTCAGCGACTAATGTTACAGCCGTAATCTCAGCTATTCCTCTTAATGTCTGAAGTGCTTGAATGACAGGCGCATGTTCGCTTTTTATTGCTTCTTCATGAATCTGTGCTTCAATTCTCTTCATTCTTTCTTCAACTTCATAAATTGAATGAAGATACTCTTGGAATACAATTCGTAAGGAAGTTTTTTCGAAAGTAAGAATGTTCAACCAAGCACGATATTTTACTGTCCAATTTTTTACACCTTGAGGTGGGCGAATTTCATGACGTAGTAAGAAGTGAACAAGTCTTTGACGTACTCTTTGTAAATCTTCACGAGTATCAAATCGAGCACGAATTAAATCTCTTAAAGCTTCATGGTTTTCATCAGGTACCCAAACAGAAGTTAGCTCTCCAGCTCGAAGAAGCTGAGCTAGTCTTAGTGCATCACGACGGTCTGTTTTTACTCGATCACCAGCTCTTTTCGGAATTAGAGTAGGTGCAACTACAATACATTCTATATCCATTGATAAAAGCTGACGGTAAATACAATACCCGCATGAACCTGCTTCATAGCAAACTAGTAGCTTTTCTGGGTCGCCTAACTTCTTGAAAAGTTTACGAATGCTTTCAGGTGTGTTTTGAATATTACCGTGAAAACGTGGTTCTCCACGTCCTTCTTCAGCAATACCAACAGAAATAATGTCCTTTGAAACGTCTAAACCAATAAATTTTTGACTATCCTTCATATTATAAACGGCTCCTTTTTGTTTGTAGCTCTACATTTGGAATGGGTAGGCTTTTACTTAACTCCCATTATTGCCAAGTGCAACCTACGCTAAGCAAAAGGAGCCGTTTCGTTCATTATGACTAACTAATGCGTTAGCCAACCATGAATCAATAATTCACCACAGTGAATGGAAGTTTTTAACTTACTTCAATAACTCTAACAATTTTTGGTTCTAATTCCGCAAGTGCTTTATCGTTAAATCAACTTCCCACAGCAAAAAACTCTGACCAGTGGAAGGTTACCTTTGATAAGCCAGATATTAATGACGTAAAGCCAAAAAAAGACGTATTCAACGTTTATAGTTTAGACATAAAAAACATTGGAGATAAAGTTTATGACCCACAAATTGAAGTTTACAGGGATGAACCAAATACACGCACTATGTATTGGTTATTTACTAGTGGAGTATCTCCTCTAAAACAAGAATTACATCATCAAAACATGCCTGTATCTTCCAATGCTAAAAACATCGAGGTAGTTATTACATGGAGAGAACAACCTTATGAAAAAATGACAACGGGGGAAAAGTACCCAGCAAGAAAATACAAGCAATCATTTGTATTTAAACAAAAATAATTAAAATCATTATTTCTTAACAAAAGGACCAGGTGAGAGGTCCTTTTATTTCGTAAATTTTTTTTAATTTATTATTTACCTTAACAGCAGTTATCGAATAAGAAAAAGAACTACTAAATAACACATGATATTCAACTAACGCACTGAATAAGATGAACAACATGATCGGCTCTTTTTTTATTGAACAAAATGGCAGTTTAGTTCAATAAGGATTCATTCAATAAGGATTCCATTTATAATAGTAATGAGCAAATATTCTAAGAGGTGGATTCACAATGATTAGTTCTCCTGAAATTAATAAGATAATCAGAAAAATATTAACTCCATCATTAAAAGAACATGGATTTACAAAGACCAATACAAGAAATAATTGGGGATGGCATAATCATAGTATTTGGGTACTCAATATTGAGGGAGTCGGTAGTTATTTTTCCAATGTTACAGGTTGGACTCCTATGTCAATTCATGTAGAAATGGGGATATATTATGATTTTGTTCCACCTTTAAATAGTGAAATTAATATTGGTAATAATGGCGAATTACTCCCGAAATATTATCAATGTCACTTTCAAAAGTCTTTAAATTGCAACCTGAATCAATCTAACTATACAAATCATTTAGATAATCCTGCTGAAAGGGAAAGAAAAGATATTTGGTGGATTGAAACAGACGGTTTGAATGTTGAAGAAGTTATAGTAGATATAAAGCAATCTTTTTTAAAGAATGGTTTAGAATGGTTAAGGGAATTAACAAATGTAAATACAGCATTTACTGAAATTGAAAAAGGACATGATTCCTATAATAAATTCTATAAAGCAAGGTATTTTGCTGAACACTTAAATGAAAAAGAGAAGTTACAAATGTACACTCAACTTATGGAACAAGAGCGAAAAAGAATTGGTTTGTAATTCAACTAACGCATGCTTTAGTTTAATTAATTAATTGTAGTTTTATATTATATTTAAGGAGAATTCATTATGGATACACAGTTCGATAAAGCACACCGATTTACTAGTCATCATAGAAATGAATTAGAAAAAGACAAGTTATGTGGTTGTTTTTACTGTTTAAAAATATATAGTCCTTCAGAAATTGAAGAATGGTGTGATAGCGAAAAAACTGCAATATGTCCATATTGTGGAATAGATTCCGTTATTGGAGAAAGTTCTGGATTACCTATCACAGAACTGTTTCTAAAAGGAATGCATAAGGCATGGTTTTAGAATTGTTGTACAACTAACGCATGCGTTAGTCATCCATGAATCCTCAGATTCACAACAGTGAATGGAAGTTTATTTCGCACTCCCATAGTAGTTTAAGATCCATTAGAAGTCATTTTAACAAATATTCAAGATAGAAGGTGAAATCGCTGTGATTAATTGGAAATGGGCTGAAGTAGATGCCCTAGAAAGTCAAGGCAAGTGGAATGAAGCAAAAACTATCTTGGTTAAACATTGGAACCAAAATCGTAATGACATAAAAACTGTTATTCGCCTTGGATTCTTTTGCTGGTTTGTTCTAGTAGAAGAAGGACCTTTAGGTATTAAAGGTGTAGATTTTGATGAATTAGAGTCTGTACTACGTCAGATCACTGATTTTGGCTTGGAAAATTTTATGGCGAACGAGGATTTTCTGTGGTGTTTTGGTTATATGATTTCACTTTTTCCATATTATTTTGGTGACTTTGAGTATTGGGAAGAAAAAGGTAAAACTATGCTAAAACGTGCATACGATCTTTGTCCAAATGATCCAGTGTATAAATATTCTTATATGGGTTCCATTCCTAATACATACGGAAAACATAAATATGAATTTCAGCAGGTTCGAGCTGTTCTCGAGGATAGATTCCAGGGAAAAGGTTTATTGTCGGGGTATTTCAAAAGTGTATGGAATAGTTGGCATGGTAATTGAACTAACGCAGTGCGTTAGTTGAACAAGAGTATATTAAAAAGTCGATTTTCGAAGACGGAAGTCGACTTTTTTGATCCTTTATAACAAATGTAGTCAAATCCCTTTAGTATTGATCTAAACCAATTGTACTAATTAGCAGGCGTTCTGTATTCTCAAGCAAAAGGTATAATCTGTAATCTGAAGAATATATAAATGTAAACCTTGAAAAGGAGTGATTCTTATTTCGTTGAAGGTAGCATTTCGATACTTCTTATATTCGGTTGTTTTCTTTATTACAATTTTCATAGTATTACAACTCCATCGATTGTTGAAACAACATACAGCTGAAACTTATAATTTCATCCCAATGATAATTTATGCCCCTTTGTTATACATCATCATTGGGATACTCCTCGGATTACCAACGATTCTTAAAGAGAACAGTAAAAGTGGAAGATGGGCTTTCAAATTAGAAAAATTGGTATTTGTTGGTGTACCAGCACTATATATTGCATTGTATCCTTTGATTTATGCCAAAGCACGTATCTTGATGTTACTACCAAACTATATAAGCACTGTGCTTTTGTCTAGTGAAATATATCTCGTTGCTGCCCTGATTTTTGGATATATACTTATAACTGTTTTAGAAAAGAAAAATATAGAACATCCAGAGGTTCAAACGAATGTGTAGTGTAATAAAGCTTATGTAACTAACGCATGCAATAGTTGAACATCAAGAGCTGCTAATATGCGGCTTTTTTTATTCAACAAAATGGCAGGATAGTTGAATTAGAAAACAGGTATTTAAGGGAGCGTTATAGAAAAAGATGATGGAAGGAAGTTTAATGAAAATCTTCTCTAACAGATAAAAAGGGAGTAAACTGATAATGAAATTACGTGGTATTCTTTTAACGGTAATTGCATTGATTTTAATATTTACAGGATATAGAGCTTATTCTTCTACAAATAAACCCGTAAATAATAGTACAACTACCTCTATGAAAGTAATAGATAAAATGCGTTCAAAAGATAAATACATCATTGAAGTTGTTGGTGTTAATGACAAAAATATAACAGGAAAAGTAATTGTAAAAGAAGAAAATGTCTGGAATTTAATTGAAAAAAAACGCGAATATTTTATGGTATTGAGCTTTAAATCAAGTAAAATGTATACTCCTATATTCAGTGAAGGAAAAGCAACGTTACAACAGATTGATATTGTAAAATAAACAGAAATTAAATATCAAATCTTATTGAACTACCATGGGAGTACGATATAAGCTTCCATTCACTGTTGTGAATCTGAGGATTCATGGATGGCTAACGCATGCTTTAGTTCAATAACAATAGAGGATGATCATTAATCGATCATCCTCTGTTTCTCTTATATGGAAGTTTAATTGAATAAGAAGGGGAATACTAGGAGTATCTTGAATATTGAAATGAATAAGTTTAGGAGGTATAGATGGGAAAACTTAATGATTATTACAAGGAAAAGTTATTTAGATTGTTTGGATTTACGCCTAAAAATGTAGGATGGACTTCATATGCTACGTTAACGATTGAACCAGAATATATGGTTGACTTAGAAAATTTAAGTTTCGAAAATATGGAATGGCTAGAACTTTATGAAAATCTTGAAGTAGTCGGAGATTATGATGAGGTCAGCATGGATTTTAGAATTAGAGAATTTATACCAAGTAAAAACCATGATCCTCACTTTTCATTAATAACAGAATTTTATTTAATGTTAGGTAATCAATTTGAAAACGGTGAAATTTCCGTTTTTGTTAATAAAAAGTTGGATAACTGGCTGATAACAGAAGTTATTTTACATTTTAAAAATTGTAGAGTTGTTTATGAAAATGATTTACCTACTGAAGTAAGATTATCTAATCCTAAAAAGGTGTCTTTAGATGAGATTCTTAAAAAAGGAATAAATCCTATTATTAGCGATCTTTATGGTAAGGTTAGTGAAATTGAACCAAAATGGAGTCCATCTTTAGGTTACAAGGTAATTACAGAGAAATTAGAAAAATACGAAGATCAAGACTTTGATATGGTATTCGAATATCTAATTAGGACAATAAAAGGTAAACACTTATTATCATTTTCATGGGTAAGTCTGGTTTTAGATGAATCTTTAAAAGATTCCGTAGCGATTAGATATTTTGCTCACAAATGTAAGAATATGTATTTATGGGTAAATAGAGAGAAAAAAATAACAACGATTCAATTAGAAATTTAAGTAAGTTTTTCTATTTGAAAAAATAATTTGTTGTTCGACTATCTTATACAATAGTTGAATATAATGATCGACTGTTTAGTCGATTTTTTTTATTGATCTAAATATTTAAATGAATAAGTGTAACAAGGCATTCATTTATTGAGCAATGATTTAAATATATATTAAGGAATATAATATATCTAGCCGATCTTATAAGGGAAAGTTGCAATGTCACAGGAAATGGAAAATAAAGAGAAAAAACCAAAAGAGAAATACGATGATGTTCATTTATTAACTTTTTTTGGTATTGCATTTATTCGAGAATATTTCCATTTGTCATTCACATTCTTTTTTATAGCAACCTCACTCTATTATATTGCAGCTTATTATTTCTTAGAAAAATGGAAGTTGCATACTATACTAAAGTATATTTTTCTTGCATTAATCGCTTTTTTAATTAGTAAGTTTTTATTTTAATTCTTCATATACTCTATTCAACTATCTCATGCATTAGTTGAAGATCAAGAGCAGTACTTGGCTGTTTTTTTTATGGATTTCGTAGATTAGTTCAATAAGAGTTTTCAAAAAAAGACCATAATATCCAAATTGATAGTAGGAAATATAGTCCTATACCAGTAAAAGGGGACATATTTGATGAAGAATATTATGCGATTTACCTTACTATTTGTGACATTGAATCTATCACCGATATTTGTTCAGGCTGACGAAAAACTAAATGAAGGGCTAATGAAAATTGTTAAAGAGTTTACTCCGTCAAATGCTTTACTTGTAAGTCCTGAAAAACCTTTGTCCACGCCTCCAATTCAACTTTATGACTTTAATCAGGATGGGCAGAAAGAATTAATCGCAACATATAAAATTAAAGCAAAAGAGCAACCTTTTCCTTCCCAGTATGGAGTAATAGTATTAATGAAGATTAATAACGAGTGGGGAAAAGTATGGGAGACAAAAACTCAAGGTGTAGATTTAGATTTTTCAGGATTAGCTGATTTTACTGGTGATGGTATAATAGAATATTTATTTGGTGTTACCATTGGTGCAGCAGCAGGAAACAACCTTGAAATTTTTCAGTGGATTGATAACTCATTTAAGAATATCGCAGAAGTTCCTTATCATGAAATCGACCTTTTGAAAGGAAATCAAAAAGAAGGTTTGGCAGTTTGGCGAGCGTATATTGCTGATAGTTATTTAGTGGATGTATTAAATTGGAATGGTGAAAAATTAGTTTATGAAAAAGAATTATATTCTAAATACTATCCTGTTATTGAAAAGTTTTATAATGATAAAATTTCAAAAATGGATGCGTGGTATTACTGGTATTGCCTTGCAGATGCTCAAATTAAATCAAACTTATTCGAAGAGGCTTCTAAATCAATTGAAAAAGGGAGTTTGTTAGCAAAAAAATTATCATTGCCTGAGGTAGTTCAGATTTTTAATAAGTTAAGTGACAGATTGGAAGAAAAGAAATATGGCATGTACAACTAACTCTTGCATTAATTGAAAATCACGATTGGCTGAAAAGTTTATTTTAATATTAAACTTTCATGTTTTTGAATTGTATATAGTCCTCAAATACTGCCTTTTTAAATAATGTCCAAAATTCATTCGTACTTTGAGGAATTTCGTCTAAAATAAAAAATTTTGCATCAATTGTTTCTTCCGTACATTTTATCAATGATCCCTTCCATGTTTCAACCAAAAACAAGAATTCAAATAATTGGTACGCATCACGAAACTTATTTTTTTGACCATATTTTGGATTGGAATAGATTGCAATTACTTTTGCAGAAATTACATCTAAGCCTGTTTCTTCTTTTACTTCTCGAACCAAACACTCAAAAATAGATTCATCTAATTCAATTGAACCGCAGGCATACTCCATCTACCCTCACCTTTTCTCTCAATAAAGAGGATGTTTCCATTCGTATCTTCTATAATTGCTCTAATTGATGGAACTATTAACTTTTGATGACCTACAAAATTTCTAAGCTTCCCGATATATGACTCTTCCCAATTCATTGTAATCCCCACTTTTATTAATTAGCTTTATCTTTATACATTCCATCCTAATCTTAGTCTAAGTTATTAGGGGGAATGTATGAAAAGAACTAGAACCAAATGGACTTAGTGTTAAAAAAGTTCGCTGTAAATGTTCAAATAAAATTTATCGTAGAAGGACCTTTAGTAAAATCAGGCGAAAATAGTATATATTTTAAAGAATTTAACTTGCTGAATACAAAGCTTATTAAGTTGTATAATTATTTTCTTTATTTTAATGGCTAAATTTGAAACGTTTTGAGAAAGTTTTCAGTCTAATAATTGTAAAGATTGGAGGGGTGACATTGTTGATGGAGGAAAAAATCAATCAAGCCAAAAAAGGTGATAGTAAAGCATTTCAGGAGCTAATTGAAGTTGAGAAAGAGAAACTGTATAGAACAGCTTATTTGTACGTAAAAGATGAAAATGATGCATTGGAAATAGTACAAGAAACGGTTTATAAAGCATTTATTGCAATAAAAAATGTGAAAGAAGAACAGTACTTTTCAACCTGGTTGACTCGAATCTTAATTAATAATGCGTTAGATTGGATGAAGAAAAAAAGTAGAATGATTCCAATGGAAAGAATAGAAGAATCCAAACAATTAGGATGTGAGCAACTTGAAGAAAACATGGATCTTCTTCATGCAATTGACCAACTGGATTCAAAATATAAAACGGTAATCATTCTTCGATATTTCAACGATTTCACGATTAAACAGATTGCACAAACAATGAAATGTCCAGAAGGAACTGTAAAAACAAACTTACATAGAGCGATTAATCAGTTGAAAATGGATCTACGAGAGGAGTATATCTTATGAATAATTTCTCAACTAAATTGAAACAAGAAATTCAGAACATACAGATTCCAGAAGAAAAATTAAATCATGCCATAGAAGCTGCAATCAAGAATGGAAAGAGGAAGCAAAGAACACTTGGACGGAAGATACTTTACGGTGGTAGTGTAGCTGTATTATTGTTCAGTTTGTTCATCAGCGCTGCTTTTATTTCACCTACGATGGCAGAAGTCATTTCCAAAATACCGTATCTTAATCTTATTTTTAAATCGAAACCTTTAGAGAAAGTGATTTGGGAAGAGCTGAAAGAGAGAGGATACAAAATAGGTAGTTTCGGTATCACTTATTCACCTAAGAAAACAATCCACATTTGGGTAGATGGATCAGAGAAATATTATAATGAGGTAAAAGGCGGAATCAATAAGACTGTAAACGACATACTTCAATCAAAGGGCTACGATTCTTATTCCGTGAAAATTTCCAAATTTCAAGAACGGATCGACTATGAATTAAATGAAGCAGAAAAGAAAGAAAAAACAATACTTGAAAGTGAAATTACGAAAAGATTAACAACTTTAAATTATACATTTAACATGGTTCAAGCTGACCCGACGGAAGATACCATCTTTATTAATATGGAGGGGTCAAAAAAGTATTATAACGAAGTGAAACGTGATGTTGAACAGGTAGCGAAGGAAATTGCTGAATCAAATCATTATCCTGGATATAACATTAAAGTAACTAGAGTAATGGTAGAAGTTAGAGCAGCTGATAAAGGAAGTCAGATTATTCCTGCTATAGCTGAAGGACTACTGTCAAAAAAAGAGTACAAGGTTACTGGAGTCGGTTATAAAAGTAAACCATTTATAATTATGATAAGCACTTCCATACAAAGTTATGATCCAACAGCAAAAGAATTAGGAATGAAAATTGATAAAGACATCAATGAGTACCTAAAATCAGATGATATTTTGACCATACTTGAGGGTGAAAAAGTTAAAATTATCGTATACAGTAAGGATAAAAAGAAAATAAACTGATTGATTTAATTGGCTAGATTAGAATGTCAAGCTTGTAACAGAATTTATAGATATTTAGGGAGAAAATATCATATGAATAATAATTATGTGAATTTTTTAGAAAATCATTTGGGAATGATTGAATTTGGCTGGAGTTACGATAAAAATGGGATAAAGCTACCGTTTAATGTAGTTAAGTATACTAAAGGACCATTTCCTGATACTGTAACTTATTCCACATTGGGATTAAGTCATCATACTTTGAAAAGTTCTGAATCTGGTAAAATCATCAGACAAGAATTATTTATTGTGGCAGATTCAAAGTTTAGTGATCAAAATATTCCTAACTTACTTCAACAATTAGGACTTGAAGTAATTGAAAGTCATATCCCCTTTTTAAGAGGACAAGTTATTGGACCAAGAGGCAAATTGTTTAAAGGTACTAAATTAGAAGCAATGTACGCAACTGTTCCAGTTTATTTCCCTGATTCATTTCATGAATATGAAGTAGGTGATGGAGAAGCCCCAATTGTACAAGTTTGGATGGTACCCATCACCGACCTAGAAGCTGAATTTGTTTTAAAAAATGGCTGGTCAAGATTTGAAGATTTATTAGAGGAAATTGATCCAGATTTAATTGATTTTACAAGGGAATCGATCATTTAGTTAAATAACATTAAAAAGGCTCTTTTAATATAAGTGTTGGAAGGTGACTTAATGCTAAGATGTTCCTGGTGTATGAAAAAAATTAGGAATGACAAGCCAGTATTTGGGGTAAGTGTTAAATTTGTAGAAGGAGAAGAATATACCGCGAGTGAAGGGAAAATAATTCAAATAGGGCTCCGAACTCGAAATACAAGTGTTCCAATGATTGTAACAGGGAAAGATTCTGAAGCCAAGTTAAGTGGAACCGATGGTATATTTGCTTTATGTAATGAAAAATGTGTAAAAAAAATGAAAGAAACCTTAGCACATGAATTAGAAGTCTTTAAAGAATATAAAGATATTCCGCTTTAATAGAGTTCATTAATCAAATTTTCAACATAACCAAATGAATTAGAAACAAAAGTTTGAAGCATTGCCCTTGAGCAATGCTTTTTTTTAAAATCTCTAAATCCATTTCACGTTCTGTTTTATTTTTAGAGTGTTGTCCTGCATAGATTTTTTCATATAATGAACAAGTTACAAATGCCTATAATATTTTTACATAAAAACAATTTGTTTTTATTCAAGAATAAAATACTTTCGTCTGGTCAAACTATCTGTATTAGTAGAAAGGGTGATTAGATTGAAAGGAAAGATTTTGAATGAACTACAAATTGAAACAGTTCAATATGTTTATGATTCAGTGTTTGAAAAAGAGTGGAAGTCCTATTATTTAAGTTTAGTAAAGAACGAACTAAATCATTTGTTGACGGGGGAGCAAGCGCAGCATGAAGAAGACAGTGATTTATGTACGTAGGTCTTTGAATGAAGATAAGCAAAAAAGTTCAATAGATTATCAGATTAAAGCTTGTTTAGACTACGCTCGTAATCAAGGTTGGATTGTGCATCAAGTATTCAATGAACAGACAAAATCTGCTAGGAGTACTGAAATAGAAGAGCGGAAAATGCTTTACCAATTAATAACTGAAATTAAAAGTGGCATCATTGAGCGGGTAATTGTGTTTAAGCGAGATCGAATTTCACGAAGAACAGAACAGTATATCGAATTTGTAGAGATCCTTCGACAACACAAAGTAAAAATGTTTTTTGCTGGAGATAATGAACCTCAGATGTTTGAAGGAATTGTAGGTGAATTTATTGAGTTATTACTTGGAGCAATTTCTGAGTACGAAGGGAATAACATTATTCAGCGATTAATTGTCTCAAGAATTGCAAAGATTCGAGCAGGGGGATGGGGAGGAGGGAAACCGCCAAAACCATATTTCATGGGACTAGAGTCTAGTTTAGAAGTAAAAGAAAAAGAAACGGATCTAGCGGATTCAAGCACCGATGAAGATCGCAAAGAGAAAAAAATCATCATGATTTCACAAGATGATAAAGAAAAGATTAAATTGATTTATGATGAATTTTTAAATGAGAAATTTAAAAGTATGTCGGATGCAAATAAGCATTTTAAGAAATATAAAGAAATAATAGGAACGGATTTTTCAAAATTTATAGCTAGAGAGTTACATAAAGGGATAGTTTCAGGTATTTATGATGGGGAAGTAATTCGATCTGAAAAGGTAAATAAAGACTTAAAGGCTGTTGATGAAAAAATATGGAACACTGCAAATGAAAAATTAATGAAGTTAAAAGGAACTGCGCTTAAAAGTGTAACAGAAGTCATTCATCCGAAATTAACTAATCTTCTTATTTGTTCAAAATGTGGGGAGAAATTAGTTGTAAAAGACTCTTTTTATGTTTGCAATACGAACAAGGGCTACGTGAAGATACAGATTAAACTTGCAGATCAAGTTATTTTAGAGAAGTTAACAGATCGGTTCTACAATCATATTGCAAAAAATCAACAAAAAATTATTCAATATGCAGTAAATACTTTACTAAAACCAAGAGCTGTTAGAATTGAACGATTAGAGAGAAATCTCAAAGAAGTAAAGGAAAGAATTCAAAGGAAAACGGTTCAATTACTTCAAGATCCAACTGAGTCAAGTGATGAAAAAATGACTGGGCTTGAGAACTTAGTTAAGGAATATAAGACTATATACCATCAACTAAAGATTGAGAAAGAAAAACATGTGAAAGTTTTAGATAATATAAAAATTTCTCTAATCGATAACTTGCCCCTACCAAAAATCAACGCGTTAAATAATTTTCAACAAAAAAGATTACTCGAATTTTTTATTTCAAAAATAGTTGTTAATGAAAAGTTAAAAGCAGAAATTTTTTATAAGCAAGATAAGAAGTAGGAGGATCGATGGTGAAAAAAAATGATAAGAGTGTATCAGAAATCTTAAAAGCAGCAAAAAATATCGCTACTTATACACGCGTTTCATCAGATGATCAAAAATTTGAACGTCAAATCGAAATCATTGCAAATTTAATGGATCATCGAACCGTGGATGAACCAATCCTTTTTGATGAAAAAGAATCAGCAACAAAGAAATCATTTTCAAAGCGTGAAAAGTTGAATGAATTACTCTTTGCCATCAAAGAAGGAGAAATAGATACCCTGGTTGTATCAGATGTAGACCGATTGGCTCGTGACCCGAAAGAACATGCTGAACTTCGAAGAATTTTTAAGACGTATAATGTACCAGTAATTCTTGCCTCAAGAAATCAGCTCTATACAAGTGATGATATTGTTCGAAATGCACTCGAAGATGGTTTAAGCAAACTAGAAGTAGATAATCTTTCAACAAGAATTAAAGCCTCGTTGAAAGAAAAAATGAGTAAGGGAAACTACCGAGGAGGAAAAGTTCCGTATGGATTTCGTTTTGATCCTGACCAAAAGACATTTATTCAAAATCGTGATGAAATTAAAATTGTTAAAGATATTTTTTCATTGTACCAAACCAGTGAAAACTTTAATAGTATTGCACGAATACTTAATGAAAGAAAAATAGGTTTTATTTCAAAAGAAAAGAGATGTTTTGAAAAACAACTAAAATGGACCCCGAATAAGGTAAAATACATTATCACAAATCCAATTTATATGGGGAAGTATGCTTATCATCGTTTTCTAAATGAACATGGATATGCATTAAAGAAGCGAGAAGAATGGATTGAAGCAAATGATTCAATTCTAGTGAGTGACCCACCGATTTCAACTGAAATTTGGGAAATTTGTTGGCGTAAATATGAAATGCTAAGTCAAAGTTCCCCTAAGTATTCAAATACACCATTTTATTTTAGAGGGATACTAAAGTGTAAGTGTGAAATTTGTAAAGGAGCCGATTTTCTAACAAAAGATCGGAGGAAAAACAAAAAAGGAAAACGTTTATACATTAGTCAGTGCGAATTGAAAGTGACAGATGAGATGATTAACAAATTTTTTTATCAATACTGGGAAGATTTGTGTAAAAAGAGTTTTAAGTTTTTTGAAGAAGACGTAAATAAGCTAATACAGTTGGAATTAACAAAAATAAACAATGAGTTATCAGATAATTATTATTTGTTGACTGAACAACAAAATTTATTAAAGGAACTAATGAAAGTTCTTGATGAAATAGTTGTGAAAGAAGAGCTTCCTATGGAAGAATTTATTGATTCGTTCGATCCTCTAACAATTAGTTTAATGATTACGGAAGATGCTGTTCGAAAAAAAATTGAAGTTTTAGAGCAAAATCGTAAAAAACTTTCAAATGAAAAGATGATAGTAGAAAACATAGCAGGAAAAACCTCGTACGAATATGATAAATTGATGAAAATCCTTCCTTCAAGTAACCTAGACAATTTATCCCACACACAAAAGAGATCATTGGTTTTACTCACTGTAAAAGAATGTTATGTAACACCAAATGAAGATTCGGAAGGTCAATTCAGTTTCGTTCTGAATTCCCCGTTTAAACAATATTTCAGCTTATAAAAAAAGCAGTATGGAGTGATTACTCTATACTGCTTTTTTTCCGTTTCTTTTATTTTCTATTTTATAATGAAGAAAGTACGCAAGTTTTTCATTTTCAATTCAAGAACAATTGTCCTAGTTTTTGGATAAGCTGTAATTCTATAAAAATGAAAAAATTTCATTTCGACAAATAGAAAATAATCAGATTATTTTTCTATACAAAAAAGCGAAATGATGAAATTCGAAATGGCTTAATGGCGGTTATTTGTACAAGCCTATCTACACAGGCGGTTATTCATAACAGTAGCTATAGCAATTGTTATGAATAACCGCCTTGGTATGACTGAACCTTAGCGCTGCGCGTGATTCGACAATTGTTGTAGAATTCCGTATATTCGGTTATTTTGTTTTTTCATCATAGGGCGGTTTTTCGTAAAACCAACAGTGATAAAGCGGTTTTTTGTGATGGTCCAATATTGTTATTAGAATATTAACGATGCAATATTACATAAGGTATAGTGATCAAATAACATTGCATCAACAACATTGGCTGCTAAATATTACATTAACAATGTTAAGAATACAACATTATAAGGGGAATATTATAGTTTTTTTGGTTTTCCATTCTTTTTCTATGGGGAGCTTATTTCGGATCAAAAGTTATTTAAATAGTTCATAAATAGATAAAACCATCGTATCTTGATATGAACGAGTTTCTTTAGGAGGTGGCAAAATGGAGAGAGAATACAATTTGGAAGAAGCATTGAAAATCCTGATGGATTGTTACCTAACTGATTCAATACAAACTCTTCGCAAATGGATTCGTGAAGGAAAAATAAACGCTACTGTAACAAGCTATCGTCAAGGTGGATATAAAATTATGGAACCAGACTTAATATCGTTTATTGAAGAAGAAAGACCAGGCTTATTAGATCTGATTAGGGTATACAAAAAAACAGTTGAAGAACTTCCATTAAGTGCAATGACATTATTCAAAGATCATGTAAAAAAAATTGAATATTTTAAGGAAGAACTTAATGAAGATTTAGAAATCAAAAACGATACACAACTATACTCGTCTGAAATAGCTGCGAAGAATGAAATACAGTCTAATTTAAAAATGGAAGAGGTAAGTTTGTCAGTATTACTTAAGGATGTAGAAGATTTAAAACAACATATTTTCAAAGATGAATATTCGAATAAGGCGATAAAGACGGAAAACAATGAAGAAAAGGAAATCAAGGCTAATAGTCATCAAAGCGCGTCTGAAGTAGTTGTGAAAAATGAAATACAGTCTAATTCACAAATAGAAGAAGGTAATATAGCAGATTTACTAAAGAGTATGGAAGATTTAAAACAACATGTTAATAGTAAATTTGAAAAACTAGATAAGTATGAAGAGGAGCAAAGAACTATATTAAAAAAAATTGAGAACCTTGATAGTCAAAGTGAAGAAAAATGCAATAAATTGATAAGTGAATTCGGGACGCTAAAGGAAGAATGGAAAGAAATTAATAAGAATGAGAATAAAAAAGATAAAATTTTGCCTAAAAGTAAAGAGGAGAATCAAAAAATATTAAAAAAATATGACTTTAAAGCTTTCTTTAAAAGACTCATAAAGAAAACTGATATTATAGTTGATAATGCACCTAATAAAGCAATTTTTGAAAGTTTAGCTGAAAAACGGTATAAACTTTTTTATGATGACCAAAACAATTTTTTAGAAAAAAAATATTTTGATGTTGATCAAAATGATTATGAAATGAAAATTAAAGGAAAGTCTGAAACTTTAAAGGGTGAAACTAGAGGGGAATTAATGAAGAGTTATTTCAACGAGGTGTTTTATCCAGAACTTAAACAATTGATAGATATGGAGGTAAATCCTGTGTCACCAAAACTAGATAAGGAAGATAAAGAAGGAGATACCGATCTTGCAGATCTAGGAGGGGATTCCAATAATACTGAAGAAAAATAGCCTATAATCAGCTATTTTTCTTCGCCATTAGGTCATTTTACCTAACTTTCTTTTCAATAAACCATTTTATATTCGACTCTAGACTAAAAAGAACAAACTCATATGACTCTTCATCCACTTCTTTTAGTAAGTCCATTTGCTGAAATAAACGTCTCATTCTAGAGTTTTCATCTAAATTTAATGGCAGTAATGCAAGTTCTTCTTGCAATCTCTGAAGTAAGGAGAAGGAGATATTCTCCGTTTTTCCTGTTTCTAATTGACTTAGGTAACTCGGTGAAATACTTAGTATTTTAGCAAATTCATTTAAACCATACCCTTTTTGAAGCCGTAATTCTCGCATTTTTTCACCCAGGTCGAGTAACATAATTTCCCTCCGAATCAAGCTTTGTTAAACATAATTTCGATAAAAACTTATATTTCCCTTCAAATATTTGTAGATTAATAGTTTTAATTTGAGCTAACATTTGAACTGAAAATTTACCTTTTCTTATTCAACAAAATGGCAGTTTAGTTGCATAACGTATGGTAAAATAATACAAAAAATGTATGTGCGAGGTGTGTTATGTCTCTTTATAATATTAATTTGATAAATGATTCTGATGAAGAAGAAGTATTTGAAATTGAAGGAAATAATATTGCTGAAGTAACAGTTCTTGATAATAATGGAAATAATATAACAAATGGTTGTAGAGTAATGATCTCTCTAAGTCAGAATGCTTTAATTGGATTGGGTACTGAGCTAATTCGTTTAGCTCATAATTATAAAGATGGTAAACACTTTCATATTGAGCCAATAGAAAAAGAATATGTAATTCAATCTCTGGGTGTAATGCTTCACCCTGATAGTTGCGAACTAATAGTGGGTTGTGGAGATTACAAACCATTCAATGATTATATTAATGAAGATGAATAGTTATTCAACTAACGCATGCGATACTTCAATAGAAGATCGCTTTTTCTTATTAAACATAATGGCAGTTTAGTTGAATAAGAATTCTTGGTAAGACATGTGATAATGATGCGAATTTTTGTTAAAATATTATTACTTATATTAGGATTTATATAGACTATATTTAAAGAATTGAATTGAAAAGGTGAGATTTTTTTGAAAAAAGAACAAAAAGCTCTATTTAAAGAAATTGAAAAAATTCAAGAAAGAGCTATGAGAGAGTTAGCTAAAGAATTTGGTTTAAAAAAGAGGTCGTACTGTTTATTTAATAAAGTAGGAGATTTTTTTGTAACAGGAGTCTATTCAACAAATTTTACAGATGATAATGTAATTTCAATTAGTATGGATTGTAATATAAAACCATATATTTATGATGATTTATTTTGGGAAGTATTTGATATAAAGGAAAATGCAAAAGAACCTATGAGCTTAAGAGCAATAGGAGCATTTGTAGCACCAACCTACTCTATCCAAGTTATTGAAATTGTTGAAAACAGTTTAGAGAATATTGAAGATGATATTCGTCAAACCGTAGTAGAATTTATTTATACATACGAGACGTTTATAAATTCAATAGAACAAAGTGTAGATAATTTCAATAATTTCGTTTTACAACAATCAGATTTCTACCATTTAGATTTGATGAAAATGTTAGCCTATATGCAAGGTGGAAAATTCATTACTGCTTTAAACAGTGCTAATGATTTAATAAGTAAAGGTGATACAGGTCCCCTAAGCACTGGTAATAAGGGTATTTATGAATATATCGTAGAGTATTGCGAAGAAAAACTTAGCATTCACTAATATCTATAATTATCTACAATCATTTCTTAAGCAACTAACGCATGCATTAGTTGAACAAGGTTTAATTGATTTTACGACGAATAGTAGTTATATAAGAGTATATTGAAGATAGCAGGGTGGTTGTTATGAAACAAAAAACTAATTTCACAGCATTTTATCTTCTATTGGCATCAATTATTGTTGGTGCACAATATAGCGAACATTTCAAAGGAATTCCAGAAATAATGTCATTTGTAAGTTTTACTTTAATTTATATTTATATCTGTTTTCTAAATCGCAAGACTTTAACACTGTTAAGTTTGTGTGTTGTTTCATACATAGCTTTTGCTACTAATTATTCATTTTTCCATTTTTGAGATTCAAAACCTTATTCAACTAAAACATGCTTTAGTTGAATACAGGAGTTAATAAGTTTCTATCGAATTATCCCATTAACAAGAAAAACTATTAGGAGGAAAATATGTATTTCTTATTGGGAAATGTTACGAACACGATAACAGAAACAAAAGAAATTCACGATCCTGTACTTGCTTTTGCCTCAATCGTTTTTTGGATAATTATTATTGGTATTATTACTGCATTAGGATTGCTTTATAAAAAAAGAATTAGAAATCAAGCTAAAGACAGACAATTACTAAAAACTATAGAATATAAATTAGATAAATTAATTGAAGATTTCGAAAAAAAATCTACCTAAGCTTATACAACTAAATGATGCTTTAGTTCAATAACATAATCGACTCTTTAGTCGATTTTTTTATTCAACAAAATGGCAGATTAGTTGCATAAGAATTGATTTATTTATTGAAAAAAGACGAAATTCCCCCAAGTTACAAATATCCAGTATAATAGGATAATTTTCTAAAGGCTTCATCAAACCAAATAGATGGAGGGGTTTCATTGACCCGTAAAACCTGGTTACTTATTGTTCTTTGTTGCTGCATTCTCTACACCGCATTGCACGCAACCCCATCCCTTGCAATTCGAACGAAGTTGTTTTTCACGTTTCACCCAAAGAGTGCGTTAACATCGAAGATTTCGCTACAAGCAATGGAAAACAAAGGTTATCAACCGTATTTACATAACCACCGCGCGAAGGCTTATCAGATTAGTAATCCGCCATCATCACTAGAAATCAAAGATTTTATCGTGTATCAGAAAGGATTCATCTTCTCGGCGAAGTACCTAGAGTATGATCTAGCTAGAGTTAAAGGTTGGTAAGTAAATAGAAGGGTTATTAAGCAACAAACTTAATCCAACTAACGCGTGCATTAGTTGTAAAACGCTGGGCTGCTTCGGCAGTCCATTTTTTATTCAACAAAATGGCAGTTTAGATACATAAGAATAATTTAATTTTTGTGGAAAACAGCGAAAATCCCCCAAGTCAGAATAGTGGAACAATACTTTATAATTAACTTTGTGGAAGTTACTGGAAGCTTCGTTCAACAAAAAAATAAAAATAGGGGTACAATTTATGAAAAATAAGAAACGTTTTTTCGCTTTTTTTCTATTGCTAGTTGTAGGAATCTCAGTTTTAATCTATCAGCAACAAACGAATACTAATACGAATGCTGAAACGGTAAAGGAAAAAATAGGACAATCTAAAAAGTTCACTAACAAAGATATTAACACAGCGTTTGATACTGTCGAGAAAGAATTCAAGAAGAATGAAGACAACAAAGGATGCACAATAACGGATATACGTTATTCAGAGAAAGAAGCGATAGCGATTAGAACGACCGAAAATTATATGAATGATGAAAATGTCATTGTGGTCTTTGCTACTATTAAAACTGGTCCTTCTGTTGTTGGAGGTTGGGAACCGAATAAAACTATGGATGATTTTAGTTGGACTCTGGTTAGAGATAGTAAAAATGGCAAATGGCGAATTAAAGATGGAGGATATGCATAAGTCGAAGGAGAAAACTTACGAAAATAAAGGAGTTTTATAGTGGAAAACAAAAGTAAAGATATAAAAACTTCTGATATCCTAATAATAGTTGCACTTCTATTTCTACAAAAACTTTTTAATATTTCTTATTTAGTATTCGGTGTTATATGTGGTATTTACGTTTTAGTCATACTCTTTTTAGATTCAAAGGGCGACTTGAAGAGATTCTTTAAACGAGCAATTTTTTTTATAGTCTTAGCAGTTCTCGTTAATTTACTTTTTCGATAGTCAGAAAAAAGGCACTCTGCTTATATGCGGCTTTTTTTATTCAACAAAATGGCAGGTTAGTTAAAGAAGGATTCGTAGTAAATATAGGGAATTTTATTTAAAGAGCATGAAAAGATAGGAGTAAAACATGTTACCAAGAAAATCTTTATTTATAAATTTTTTACTGAGTATTTCATTTGTAATCGCCTTTTTAGTGACAGCATATATAATGAATGATACTTTAAGAAGTTCTAATTTTGCCGTTGCTTTAGGAGGAGGAGTTGCACTTTTTCTCTATTGTACATTTAAAAAGAACACTTCCTCTAAGAAATAGAAATATATGGAAAAATACATACTTCTTATTCAACTAACGCATGCATTAGTTGTACAAAGAAGAAAGGAACTTCTCGTTGAATGAAGTTCCTTTTGATTTTTACTCTAACGGACGCTCAGCAGGGTAATCGATTGAATTCGCAATATTAAGTAATACTTCGGGGGTAACAATATCAACTACCCTTAAATCAATACTTATTTCATATTGCCAACCTTCTCTTTCGAAAAACAAAGCATTAAAGCCACAATTTTCATTTTTCCTTCTAGGATCTTTGATCCTATCGAATTCAATAAGTGTCGCGGTATTCCCATTCTTTAATCTGTAAGTTCCAAGAATGTTCCTACCTTTGATTTCCCACTTTTGATCGATTGGTCGAATAACAATTTTGTAATGATTCTTAGGTACTTTATCGTTTAATGCATCTAAGATGAAACAATCATTCATCCCATCATTTGTAAGTTGAAATCTCCCAAAATAATGAGTAAAGCTAATTGGTGGAACCCTTAATGGCAACTTTAATGGCTGTTTAAAATAGTGCTCAAATTCAGTAGCTGCTGATTCAATCGATTTGTATCCACTTTCAGGATAGAACTCTTCAAATGGTTTGGGTTTCTCTGACGTTTTAGCACTTACTACTCCACTAAAAAATAAAAGTGTAAATGCAAAAATAATGGAAATACAAGTGGATTTAATCAAATTTGCTATTCACTACCTTCCCGTATAATAGGTGTAGTATTTCCAAGATGTTTTATATTATTTTTAATTAGAAATTAAAATTCTTATTCAACTAACTGATGCGTTAGTTGATGAGTAATCCTTCATAAAATTGATTTGTATTTGAAAGCTCCGTTTTATATAAGAGATGTTTCACTGGGAATTACAGAATTAAAAATAGAATACAAAAAGAAGACCAATTCTCTTATGAATTGGTCTTCTTTTTGTGCATATAAATTAGAAAAAGACGATTTTACCACATTTCGAGAAAAGGATTTAGGTTATTTAAAGGTGAATATTTTAATAGGAAGAAGCGGTGAATTATGATTCCTTGGAGGAAAGCATGAAAATCATTTTCTTAGATATCGATGGTGTTTTAAACACGGACAGACAAATTAGACTGAACAATTTGGAACAAATCGATAATATTAAATTCGACCCAATTGCGATGAAAAATTTAAAGATAATCGTCGATGAATCAAAAGCGAACATTGTCATTACCTCAACATGGAGAGTTCACCGCCAAGACAATGGATACCTTTGGAGAGAAATCATTAGAAATTTCGAAATGTACAACTTAGACACCAATATTTTGCTAGATATCACACCTGTTATTGATACGAATATGAAAACGGAATTGAAATATTGAATTGGCTAACCAAACACAAAAACATCGAAAAATTCGTCATTCTAGATGACCAATGGCATATGGGTGAATTAAATAGTCATTTTGTTCGGTGTCTATCTTTTCGAGGCATATCAAATGAAAATGCAGAAGAGGCGATATTGAAAGTAAAATAAAAGCCGTCTAAGACGGTTTTTTTGATTATTATCATTTCACATCGGGACAATTGGTTAAGTAGTCGATCTTTCAAGGCAGAGAAACAGGTTGAATTTCACTGCGAGTAACCATATCAAATCAACCCGTCACGTTAGCTCCTGTGACTGAAGAATCTGAATTAAACGAAGATGATATTGTGTTTTGTAAAGTAAAAGGTAAGTATTATACTCACAAAATCTTAAAAATTCGTGAAAATCAATTTCAAATTGGAAATAATCATGGCTATTTTAATGGTTGGATAACAAGAGAGAAAATTTTCGGAAAAGTTTCTAAAATTTGGGATAAGTAAGATTATTCCACCTCATTGTAATATAGATAAAAAAGAGTGGACTCACACCCATTTAGATCTTTTTGGTGCTTTTATAACTAAAGCATGCGTATGTTTGAACAAAAATTCGATTTTTTTAATACGGTATATTGCAGGATGTTAAAGAATATCTTGACAAACGTGGGGGATGGAAATGGGAATAATAAAAGTAGTTAAAGGCGATATCACAGAACAAACCGTAGATGCCATTGTCAATGCTGCAAATTCAAGTCTGCTTGGTGGAGGAGGCGTGGATGGTGCCATTCATCGTTCGGCTGGAAAGAGACTATACGATGAATGCGTTGCTATTAGAAACAAAAAAGGAGGTTGTAAAACTGGAGAAGCTGTAATTACAACTGGCGGGAACTTGTCTGCAAAGTATGTAATTCATACCGTGGGACCCGTATGGAACGGTGGAGATAAAAACGAAAAAGTACTACTAAAGAAATGTTATTTAAATTCGCTTGATTTGGCACGTAAAAATGGAATTAAAACCATTGCCTTTCCAAACATCAGCACTGGTATTTATGGATACCCGAAAATACCTGCGGCTAAAATTGCAGTAAAAACAGTAAACGAATATCTTGAAAATAATGAAGGAATTAAAGAAGTTATTTTTGTATGTTTTGATGAAGAAAATTATCATATTTACACTAATATAAATTAATTCCTTATTGAACTAACGCATGCAATAGTTGAAGGTCAAGAGCTACTAATATGCGGCTTTTTTTATTTAAGTAAATGGCAGTTTAGTTGAACAAGGTATTAATTTATTCTGGTAAAATAAGACTTAAATAATGATGTATTTAACTAGGAGACGAACTATGAAAGATAAAGAAATGTATGTTTATCACATTGTAACTAGGAAAAAAATGAACCTTGGGCAGATAATTGATTTTAACAAGGATCAAAAAAACACCTTATATAGCTTCTTTTTTGAGAAGGAACAATTGAATTCTAAAGGTGAAGATTTTATACAGATTCTTTTCCAACATTATACAGATGAAGGATTGAATTTAAATGGAGAAAATGCCGAAGTGGCTATAAAGTATGTAGGTCAAACAATTAGGGCAATTAGAGAAGTGATTTTGGAAATGGTTAGATCACAAGAATATCCTGAATATCCGTCTAGATTGTCTTGTTTATCGGAAAGTTTTGCAAATCGTTAAACTACGAGTAAATGGTAGCTCCTTTGAAGGTGATGGAAATCTTTTACCAAAGGAGGATGGGGTACCTTTCGCTCGAAAAATTGAACAAGCTAGAGAATATTGGAATGGTAATATTACAAATGAACTTCCTGAGCTTTTGATTAATGGGAAAATTGAAGTAGTAGAAATTATTGATGATTTCTCAGCTTAATTTAACTACTTTGCAAAATATATTTCTTATGCAACTAACTAATGCGATAGTTGAAGATCACGAGTCACAAAAAGTGGCTCTTTTTTATTGAACAAACTGGCAGTTTACTTGAAGAAGGAATTAGAATTTTATGGTAAAATATTAGCATTACTTTTTGCTACACTACGAATCTTATCAGGTGGTAAAAAATTAACCAACTAGCAAAAATATGTCGCCACCCATAATAATTTAAATAAATATAATAGGGAGATTATATGTTAGATAAAATAAAGGACATTAACCTTGCTCTTAATAATAAAAGTTATTTATCAGCACTTGCACTATCTTTAACTTTACCTGATATTTGTGGGCAAATCGAATATCCAGATCTTAAAAACAACAAAGGAAAACGCCTTGTAGGAAAACAATATGCAGCATGGTTTGATGATTGGGTAAGCCATTATTATGCAGACAATACAGGTTGGACAGGAGATGGCAAGGCAATAAATCCATTTTTTACAGGAAAGATGTGTTATTCTCTACGTTGTTCTTTCTTACATGATGGAAATACGGATATAGAAAACTGGGGCGACAATGAAGACGCAGATTTTTATTATTCATACGAATTTGAATTAGCAGCAGTAGGTGGAGCAGACAAAATTGGTTCATCTTGGGGACACCAACCTATTAATAACTCAAAAATATTAATGACAAAAAGTGTCAGAGTAAATATCGACAAATTATGTGAGTGCATTTATCGATCTGCTGAAAGGTATTATCTAGAAAAAGACCCTAATCTATTCAAAGAACATAACATTAACTTGATTGACTTTAAATAACAAGAGCATTCATATCCTGTAGGATTTTAGAATACTGGAAATTCTATAAAAACTAAGTAATACACTTAATAACATCCTTGAAACAGGTGCACTAAAAAGTTTTAAAAAGATATTAAGCAACCATAGCCCCACTGAATATAGGACTATGGTTGCTTAATGAGCTTCTTTTTATTTATTGTCTGCTTGATAGGGATAAGACCAGTGGAAATTCCTTTTTTAATCTAAATATATGGTATATTTTAAAATATTTTATTTATAAAAAACTTTAAAAGTTAAGTCTTGATTGTTATATCCGATTTTTCAAGTGACCAGAAAATTATTAATCAACTGATTTAATGTATCAGATGGATTTCAATTAGACTAGATAATGGATATGACATCAATTATTGTATTCATAGAAAGAGTATGAGTAGAGTCATATTTATCTACTAAGATAATAGTAGCGTTTATCTGATCAACTTTTTTGATTTTTCCAATTTCTGTTCCAATACTTCCCTTAACCCAATAAACTAACGATACATCATTTTTTCTTTCGACAGCTTCAACAAGAATATAATTGATACGTTCTTGTTCATCGTCATTTAATATTGGATGGGGAACCTTTTTTTGATTATCGATAATTTCAGCAATCCCTTTAAACTGCTGTGGAATCGATGCAAAAGGTTGCCATTTAATAATTCCTCGACCCATTCGTTCTTGTGTCATGCGAAATGACCTCCAATTTTCTTATTATTACCTCTAATTGTGCTGAAATCTGTAAAACTGCATGCTCTCAACAAACTATTTTTTCCATACTTACGTCTTATTGAATCCATCACACCTGATAAATTTTGCTCCTTTTGCTTTTTAATTGGATTAGTAAAAAATGAAATTTGTTCTGTGTCAGTTTTAACAAAGTTTTTTAAAGCGATTGATATAGTCCTTACAGGTTCTTGATTATAATTTTCTTCTAAAATTTTAAGACAAACTTGATAAAAGTCTTTTGTTAAATTTGTTGGTTCTTCAATGGTGACAGTTTTAGAAAATCCGCTAATGCCAGAACTATAACCAATACTAAAATGAATAGTTCTTGATTGATTGTTTTGATTTCTTAATCGAAAACAAACTTCCTCAAGTTGTTCTAGTATTAACGTTTTAATTTCATGTGAATGATAATCTCTTAATAGAACTTGGCTTTTGCCAATTGACTTATCTTTCGGTTTGTAGTCCTTCATTTCACCAATTTGAGAGTAATCAATTCCGTTAGAATGGAAATGTAATTCTGTACCTATCACATTCCCAAATTGTTGAATTAAAACTTCTTTCGGGTATCGTGCCAACTCACCAATAGTAGTTATGCCTAATCTGTTTAACTTATGCTCAGTTTTCTTAGCAATGCCCCAGAATTTACTTAATGGAGTAATATTCCACATTTTGGTAGGAACATCAACATAAGTCCACTGTGATATACCACTCGGATGTTTTTTACTTTCTATATCCATACAGATTTTTGCGAGTAACAAATTACTGCCAATTCCAATAGAACTCGAAATGCCAAAATGATTGTAAATATCCTGTTGGATTTTATGGGCTAGATCCAGAGGGGATAGCTTATGAAGTTTTTCATAACCTTTCATAGAAAAAGCAAATTCATCAATAGAATATTGCATGAAGTCGATAGGAGCGACGTATTTAGTAAGCATAAGTTCAGTAATTTTATTTGAAATATTTACATACAAACTCATAGATGGATTGACAATATAAATGTCATTTTGTTTAGGTATTTCAAAAAGTCGATTTCCTGTTTTAATGCCTAATTTCTTCATTTCAGGTGTAGCTGCTAAGACTACTGAACCATCTCTTTTTGTATCTCCAACGACTGCCAATTTAACTTTAAGTGGATCCAATCCCATTAATATACAACTAACTGATGCGAAGAATGACTTCATATCAACAAAATAAACTAAGTCATCAGGAAAAGTTGAATAATCGTACATAATAAACATCCCCTAAAATAGAATGAGTGTTCTTATTTGATTTGCATCTCTATTTATTATACACAAACATTTGTTCTTGTATACTGAATTTTTGTTGTTTATAAGAACTTTTGTTCGTGTTAATCAAAACATTCACACCAACTTCAAAGTTATTTAAGAGCAAGTCATTCAATTAGAATTCATTATTCACGTGCAAATACGTATAATCAGGGGAAAAAAGATACTGAAATGACTAGTAAGGATCTTGGAGGAGGACGATTGAATTTTTTTAAACAAAGTTCAAAATAATCCATTTTAGTTTAAAAGATAATGATTTTATGAAGTTTAAAATATAGTTTTCTGTTAATAATGGAAAACTGAGGTGATTAATATGATATTTTATATATCTGCTTTAATAATAATAATTGGTTTTTTTCTTTATCGATTTTTACAACGAAACAAGTTCTACATTAGAGAAATGTTTATTGAAAAAATGCGTTCAGACCTTGATTATAAACGAACTTTAGCAATGGGGTTATACTACCGTTTTAAGACAAAAGAAATAGATGAGAAAAATACAAATTTATTTATACGAGAAGATCCATTTGCATTTGAGGATTTCGTTGGAAATGTTCTTTCAAAAAAATTAAATGGTAATGCATTTGTAACAAAACGTAGTGGGGACTTTGGTGTTGATATTCAAATTGATATCAATGAAGATATTAATAACAGAGTATATATACAAGTGAAATGTTATAAAGATGATCTTAATTATGAACCAATTGCATTAGTTAATTCGAAAATGTCAAAAGATAAAGTTAAAAAAGGCATGGTCATAACAACTAGTAATTTTTCGGATGAAGCTCGTGAATATGCAGAAGGATTGAACATTGATTTGATAAATGGTGTTCAATTTGTTGAAATGTGGATGGAAGCAGTTGCTGGAGAAACCAAGCAAATAAAAGAATTACAATTTGAATTTTAAGCATCTAACGTATAGTTAGGTGCTTTTTTAATTACTTCGAGCATAAATAAGAATTGGATTAATAGGATGGAAAATATTCTAGAAAAAGGACCAGAGGCTTTAGCTAATGGTCTTTTTGTAATTCATCACAAAATCAACAAATTCTTTGGTATTAGAAATGTGTAGGTTTCCCAACCAACATATTTTGCTAATTCTTCATTTATGATCTATTGCCAAATATCGTATAAACGTTCATAAAGTCACCTTTATTGTTATGAATTACCATCTTATACAATAATTTTGGATTTTTTTATGGGTATGAAACTTCATAATTACACATAAAAATTTAAAAACAAGTTGTTAGTTCATTATTCCTAGAAAGTGGTGTTTTAGCATGTTATATAAAACGCATCTCGCCACCTCGATTGCACTTGGTGCTGGGTTGGCAACAGTAACTTCATACCCATTTACAATTTGGTATTTAGGTGGAATTTCATTTGGGAGTTTATTACCAGATATTGATGAGCCGAATTCCTATATTGGTAAGAGGTCTTTTGGGATTGCTAAAATAATAAATCAAAAGTTTGGTCATAGGGGGATTACACATTCCTTATTGACGTGGCTTAGTTTAACAATATGTTTATACACTGTGTTTCACGGACCATTTACTTTAGGAGTATGTTTAGGATATCTCTTCCATATTACAGGTGATTATTTTTCTAAATCAGGAGTGCCTCTTTTTAAACCAATCTTAAATCAAAGATATAAGTTCTTTATTACATATAAAACTTCTAGTTCCGCCGAAGCAATAATCTACATTTTCGCAATCCTCTTAGCTGTGTTCATTATTCTTGACAACCAATTAATAACACCACTTATCTCCTCAACAGCAGATTTATTAGTGAAACTAATCAAAATCCTTCTTGATCAGATACAAAAATAGGGGGGGAATAAATCTATGGCAATTAAGGAAGTAAAGTTAGATGAGATTTCACTTAACAATTTTTCACCTACTCAAGCAAAAATGAAAGATTTACAACATTTACTTAAAGAAGAAAGAGAAGTAGATCAATCAATTAAAAAATTTTTTCCTTTAAAAGAATATGGACAATTAGATGAACGGTTAAAGATTTATGGATCACTAGCGTTAATTGAAGGGTTCCAAAACGTGAATGATGATAAATATGACCAACCAGATAAGAAATTAAAAGATATAAAATTTGAAGGTTTTACAGAACAAAATAATATTATTTTAAAATTTTTAGAAGATGGGGAGTTTTTACAGGATACTGTAGCTGAGGGAGAATATTCGTTTACAAATGACTTTTTAAATCATTTTTTCCAAATGGGGTATTTTTCAAAATTTTGTTTTAAACATGGATATCAGGATCTTCTTTCGTCATGTATTGATGAATTAATGGAAAAAAGAAAAGAAGCAGACAGTCAATATCGATTGATTATGAAAGATGAAAAGCATTATATACGCGGATTGACATCAACAAAATACAATAACTATGATAACCATATTGCCATTTACTTAACTCTACTTTCTCTACATGCTTATGCTAAAAAAGAAAACGTATATTTTAAAATAACGCACGCTAGATTGACAGATTCTGATATTGAAATATTTATTGAGCAAGAAACGCCAACAAATATACCAGATATAGGGAACATATACTTTGGAGTATATGTATCAAACAATGAGATTGGAAAAAAAGCATTTTCAATCGAACTAATTTATAAGTTTGTTGATTTGGACGGGGAAAGTTATCGAGCTTTTTCAAGTGAAAATGTCTTTAAAATCAATCATAGTACTTCTCTAAAAAATGTTCAAAAACAGTTGGAAAACATAAATAACCTGGAAAAAATAAAAAAGGAAACTTTGGAGCAAATTCACTACGTGATTAATAATCCCGAAGTGGACGATAATACGCTATATGAAATGGTATATCGAGAGATTGACAGAAGAACGAGAATATTCAGTTCTAATACTCGTAAAAATGCACGTGAATTATATGATGAAAGCCATATTAACAACAAAATGACCATTATTAAAATATTTCATCAAATAACTCAAATTACAGATAATGATGAAGAGAAGTTAAACTTAGAAAGGATTTATCATGACGTGTTAATTAGAATGAATAAAAGAAAGGCGAAGAATAATGAATGATTAAGTTAGTAGGCTGTAGGTGATGAAAAATATATATTTGATCATAATATAAATTCACGGGAAAATAATTTTTATTACTGTCTATTTAACTTAAAGGTCTCCAAAAAGAAGAAACATAATAATTACGAAGTTTCTTCTTTTTTTTAAAAAGCATTCTACATCATTCTTGCTGTACAAAAAACTCAGCTTCCACTTGAATTATTTTAGTTTTTATATCAATCATTCGTGTGGCATAGGTAATCGCTCTCGTTATAATAGAACGAGTTTTCCATTAATTTTCAGGAGAATTATCCTAACGGTTATGGTCGGATTACTGTAATTGACCCAAACATTAAATATTAAATTGTATTTAGTGAATTTAGTTAAAAAGCTCATAGTTATATGAGCTTTTTTATGCGGTAACGACTTCATTTTTGAATCCTATTGTAATCGTTCACTAAGTTTGAGATTTTTTATTTTTCTTATCAGGAAAACATATTAGAAATATTTGAAAATTGTTAGTGCTCAGATACAATAAAGATTTACACTGGACAACAAAGTTATAAACTAACGAAGAAAGTTTCATATTGAACAATAAAGTTGCTCACTGAGTTGAGAACGTGTAGTAATTAAAAAAACAGTAAAATAGAATTTAGAGACTAATTAAAGAACGAAATATCGTTTCTTAATTGGTCTCTTTTTAGTATTAATTAGCTTTTTTGTTTTTTTCGCCAAGAAATGGAAAAAGTGATAAACTTTTAATATAATCTCTTTTTTAATAATGAATTAATAGCAAACAAAACAATAATCACTGATTTTTATTAATAATATTGAGGAGCAAAAAGTTATGAAACTTAATAATTTGATTTGGGAGTGGGCTTCGAAGCTCCCTGATTGGCAAAGGGATCTTATTAAGAGACTGTATGATAAGGATGCACTTGATGCGAACGATCTTGACCAAGTTATTGATAACTTATTATTCGAAAATGGAATGAATGAGAAAAAGCAGGTTCTTGAAGTATTACAAAAAGATAATATCCCAAACAAATATGACGAAAACAATGTACGTATTACTGGATTAAAAAATTTTAAAAATATTGCTGCCATTGAATCGCAGCATGGAATTGAATTTGCCCCAAATGGTTTAACTATAGTATATGGAGATAATTCTGCTGGAAAGTCGAGCTTCGCAAAAGTTTTAAAACAAGCTTGTCGAGCAGTTGATGAACGAACAAAAGTCCATCCTAATATTTATAATTCCTCAGGAGAATCTAGTACAGCAGAAATACATATAATCAACCATAATAATGAAGCTAATGTTATCAAGAGAGTTATTAACAAAACTCCTGAACAAGCTTTATCTTCAATTAGTATATTTGATACTGAGTGTTCAAAAATTTATGTCGAAAGTGAAAGTAATGTTGTATTCATACCAAATGAGCTTAGAATATTTGATAATTTAGCTAATCATCTTTCTGAATTAAAAAATAGAGTTCAAATGAATAAAGATCATCTACTTAATGAGAAACCTGTTTTTCAAAATATAGATGAAACAACTCAAGTAAAAAGCTTTATTTCATCTATATCTTATAAAACATCAAAAGATGATATTGATAAAAATTGTAATTTTACTAAACGAGACGAGGAACGTTTAGAAAAAATTAACCAAGATTTAATAGCTTTGCAGTCTGTTGATCCAAGCAAAGCAGTACAAATTTTAGAGAGAAACATTCAAGATGTAACAGTTGTAAAACAATCTCTTCAAACAATCGAAAAAGAACTTTCTTTAGAAAAAAGTCAAATTTACATTGATACTCACCAAAGATATTTAGATAATAAACAAACTTTAAAAGTATTAACACGTGAAGCTTTTGAAGAACAACCTTTACCTGGTGTTGGTAGTAATCCTTGGAAAAAGTTATGGGAAGCTGCGAAAAATTATCATCAAACTGCTTACCCAGAAAAGTCTTTTCCAAATATAGAAGGCGGGTCTAAATGCTTGCTCTGCCAACAAGATATTAATGAAGAAGCTATGAATCGTTTGAAAAAGTTTGAAGATTTTGTTAATGAAACAATAAGTCAAGAAACTAAACAGTTAGATATTTTAAGGCAGAAAAACATATCAATTCTCAAATCATTGCCATTTGAAACGATAAGAGGGGCAACGATTCTTTCTTTGCTTAAAGATGAAATTCAAAATTTCGAAGTTAATGCAGATTTGTTTATTAGATCAAGTTCTGAATTAAAAGATTATCTACTTATTTCAGAACAAAATAAATCGCTCTGGACAGATGAATTACCTGAATTGAGTCAGCCACCAATCATAGAAATTGATAATTGGATAAGTGAAAAGATGCTTGAAGTACAGCGACTTAATCAGTTAATGAGCCAGAATAACTCTTTAGAATTAATTAAAGAAAAAAAAGAATTAACTGCTAAAAAAATTGCTAGCGAACAAGAATCAGATATTTTTCAATTGATGGAAATTATGAAAAAAATTAATATTCTTGACCGAGTGATAAAAGCTTTAGATACAACAAAAATTACTAGAAAATATAATGAATTAGCTAGCGAATATCTTTCTGATCATTTTAGAAATGAGATTCAAAAAGAATTAAAAGAACTTCGCTGTGACCATATATTATTTAAGATTAATAATAGAGGTGTAAAAGGAAAATCTACAATCAAGTTGAATTTGGACTCAGATATCAAAGTCAATATTAACGAAATACTTAGCGAAGGGGAACAAAAAGCTTTGTCTCTTGCATTTTTCCTAGCTGAAATTAACGCAATGCCAAACAAAGGTGGAATTATTTTAGATGATCCAGTATCATCATTAGACCATGGTAGAAGAGACTACGTTGCTCGAAGATTAGTCGAGGAGGCTAAAAAAAGGCAGGTAATTATTTTTACTCATGACATAGTATTTCTACATATTTTACAAAAATATTCAAATATGAAAAATGTAATTGTACAATGTTGTACCATCAGAAGAGATGGTAACAGAGCAGGGATAGTAAAACCAGATTTTCCTTGGATTGCTCAAAAAACAAAAGCTCGAATAGGATATTTAAAAAATGAACTGCAAAAATTAAAAAAACAAGAAAAAGAGTTAGATATTGAATTATATTCTAAGGAAGTAAAAACGTGGTATATGTTGTTAAGAGAGTCATGGGAGCGTGCAGTTGAAGAGTTACTTCTAGCAGGTGTTATTCAACGATTTGAACCAAGTGTTAAAACCCAATCTTTGTCCAGTATTCATATTACAGATGAAAAGTTAAATTTAATTAATGAAGGTATGACTAGGGCATCAACTTTTGTTCATGACGAATCCTTTTCAATTGGATATTTTATTCCCACTAATGAAGAAATGAAAGAAGATATTACAAAACTTGAAACTTTTAGCAAGCTAAAGTAATTTATTTAGGAACATGTGTTCAAAAAATATCCTACATTTTCAAAAACACTTACTGCTGTTACGAGAAGAACACAACCTCATCGTACTGCTGAATCATAGAAATCCATTGTTAGGAGGATTAAATGGAACAAGTTAGTTTTTCGAAAAATCGATTGATTTTTGAAAAAGCAGAGAAATCTTTTTTAATTCATAGAAAATTAATTAAAGGTCTTTTGCCAGAAGCCGATGTCCAGCACGTTGGAAGTACAGCCATTCCTAACAGCCTTACAAAGGGTGATTTAGATATACAAGTGCGTGTTATTCCTGAGCAATTCGAAAAAGCAGTTAAAGCACTTACATCTGTTTTTGAACTTAACGAAGGTAGCATTAAAACCGACTCTTTTAGAGCATTTAAAAATGATTCAATTGACCCACCTTTAGGGGTACAACTAACGATTATTGATTCTGAATTTGATTTCTTTTGGAAGTTCCGTGATATTTTATTATTAAATGATGAGTACAGAGTAGAATATGATAATTTAAAAAGGAAGTTCGAAGGGAAGGGAATGGATGATTATAGGGAATGCAAAAACAAGTTTTTCGAAAAGTTAATGCATTCTCCTGAATATAAAAAAATGTGATCCATAGTAATTTATTAAATAATCATATTTAATTATGTAAAACAAACCCGTATTGTAGCTAAGGATAAGTAGGTTAAGCTTCAATTAAACGATTAAATGACTTTTATAATATTCAGCACATTCTTGATGTGTAGCTTCACATAAATTTAGTTCTTTTATTGATCTTTTAAAATATTCTTCAACTTCAAAAATATTAAGTGGTTCGTTTAAGGATGCCAACTTAATTAATGAGTCTGTTGAATAATCGTTTAATAGCATTTCTATAGCCCAATTCACATAATCACTTGATGCTACTACATGTTCGTAAATTTTAAAGTACAAAATGTTTGTATCTGTGAAAAATCCCCCCCTTTAGTTTTAGAAATTTAAATAAACTCTTAAATATTTTATTTTTCTAATTCAAAAGTTTAAATGAACAAATAATTTATTCATAAACTAGCAAATCAGACTTCTTTTTTCATTAAATCATGTAAAAAGAAGTCCTCTTTTTTATGACAATTAACTGAATAAAATAAATCTAATTCAGTTAGATCCTTTAGTTTATGAAATAGATGCGCTTGAGAAAATCCTAAAACATTTTTATCTTTAATTAGTAATTTTAAATGTTCTTTCTCTTTGCCAAAATATTGAGATGATGCTATTTTAGTTGAATTACTTTTAAAAATTGGTTTAGGCATCCCCATACCATAAGGTTCTAATATAGGCAAATCAGTCATCAATTCTTTGGGAAATGTGTGAATGGGTATGTTACTGATATAAAACTGTTGTGGTGAACTGATATGCTGTTTTAATGCTTCTTTTTGTATTTTTGATCGGAATAAATTAACCTGACTTTCGGTTAAATTGATCGAAAAACCAGCTGCCATTGGATGACCCCCGAATTTTTTCAATAAATCCTCACACCCAGATATACAATTAATAATGGAAAATTGACTTCCTTGTAAACTTCTTGCTGAGCCTGTTCCGTCACTAGAGATAACAATTGTAGGTTTTTTATAATAGTTTGAAACTCTGGATGCGAGAATCCCAATAATCCCTTTGTGAAAATCCCCGTTTATCACTAAAACGTCATCGTTTAGTAAATTTTCACTCTCTATTTTTTCCTGAATCGTCAAGAATTGTTCTGCTGTTACTTTTTTTCGTTTGTCATTTAATGCAATGAGTTCATCAATTTCTTCATTAGTTGGATCAGTAGAGCGAAGAATGGCAGCAGCAAAATTTGGGTCACCAATTCGTCCGCACGCATTAAAAATTGGACCCAACGTAAAGCCAAATGTTGAACTATCAACAGTTTTAATCCTTAATTTATCCATTATTTTTTTGAAAGCAGGATGAGGATGATTTTTTATTTTTCGTAATCCATGCCAACAAATAATTCGGTTTTCTCCAGTTAATGGCACGACATCTGCGATTGTTCCTAAAGTTGCTAGGTCAAAAAATTTAAAAGATTCACCAATCCATTCTCGATTTAACTTATGATAAATAGCTTGTACTAATTTTAATGCAACGCCTGCACCACATAAATTTGGATTCGGATAGTGGTTATCTTTTCGTTTTGGATTAATAAAAGCCAAACAATCTGGTCTTCCATTCAATACTTCGTGATGGTCAGTGACAATCACATCAAATCCTTTTACTTTTGCTGCCTGTAAAGCGTCATGTGCACTTGACCCATTATCAACTGTAATAATCAGTGAATAAGATTTTGATAGACTGTTAACGATTTCCTTTGATAATCCGTAACCTTCAGTTCTTAAAGGTAATCGTGTGTCTACCTGACCACCCAATTCAATTAAAGCTTGGCTTAAAATTGTCGAAGAGCTCATCCCATCGCAATCATAGTCTCCAAAAACTAGAATCTGTTCATGTCGTGTAATAGCTTGTAAGATTCGGGGGACTGCAATACTCATTTCATCTAGCAAAAATGGATGATGCATTGAATTAAGTGAAGGAATGAGAAAGTCTCCCAGTTTTTTAGATGTATTTATCCCTAAATGGAATAAATGTTGGGTAATGGTTGGATAAAGACAATATTGTGATGAGAGGTATCGAATCATTGCAAATTCTGTTTCATCTTCTATTGGTTTAATTTTATTCCAGTTCATAAAGTACCTCCGAATTTAACTTTCATATGTATAGAATGTACGACATGAAATGAAATTATTCTCGTATAAAAACATTTTATTTTTATTAAAAAATGCAATAGATACTCAAAAACTAGTTTATATACTGTTTGGAGTTAATAAATAGAAGGTTCCTTAATATATTATTAAGGAACTTTATTGATTAAATTGAAGCGACAAGGATCCTCATATTCAGTTGGAGAATATAGAGAGCCAGACGAAGGTGATCCTGTGGTATCTTTAAAAAGAATGTTTCCGCGTAAGTATGGAAACAAGCGGGATATGATGAGGTTAATATTGAAAAATTACAATTAGAGATGAACAAAAAGGTTGAACATTGGCTAGCAGAGAATAATTAAGATGAAGGGATTGGCATATATGCTAATCCTTTTTCTTATTACAAGACTGTTCAGAGTAACACACACTTACTTTGATCACATGTCATTAAACGTGTTTCATTCTATTTTTTTATTTACATGTACATAGGCACACAGGCAAGCATACGACTCATATAATTTAATACGGTATGTGCATAAGCACTTAACCGCCCTGCATAGCAACAGTTAGAAATATACAAAAGGGAAAGGGCGGGGTAGCATGGTAAACGATGATTCAAAGAAGAACAGTGCTACATCAGCTCCTGTAAAACCCGTTGGCACAGTTATCCTACGAAATAAACCAAATATCAATTTAATAGCGAAAAGTGTTTTGATAGCCTTTAAAAACGGTACTACAGTAAAAAAGTAGTCCGTTTTTTTTTTTCTGATCTCTTTTTTGGATTATGTAAAGGAGGTTAAGTTAATATAAATTTATTTGATGTAGTACCATTTTTAAAGTACATTATTTAAAAAATTTAGTACCTACATTTGTAGTAGATGCACCAGGAGGAGGAGGTAAAATCTCACTTCAACCAAATTATATCGTCTCACAAAGTAGTAAAAAAACAGTGCTAAGAAATTTTGAGGGTGTCATCACATCTTATCCAGAGCCTGAAAACTATAAAGAGGATACGGCAGAAGAGTATTTTTCACTAGTTTACCCTGATTATTTAAATAAGGTAGCTAAGGTTGGTATTGCTAGTATTATGAATGATCAGGTGCAAAGTCTTATTCCTTCAGATTTAGAAAGAATGAAAAAGAGAGAACAATATCAAACAGATCCGACACATAGTTCATTAAAAAATAAACGTGAAAAAAGGGATGAACTAAAAGAGAAAAAGTTTCAATCACAAATTCAAAAAATGGATGGAAGTGTAAAGAAAGATGAATAATACTTTAAAATGTGATTGGTGTGGTGAGGAGAATGTACAGGAAACAAAAGCAGTTGTACATTGGGAATTGCCGGATGGTTCCCGAGCAATCACAATTACAGGAGTACCATCATTTCATTGTGATCAGTGTAAATTTACCTATCAAAAGGAAGAAATGATCAAATCGATAGAAGATCAGTTATTTCTCATTTCTACAAAATTACTTCCAGTTTCAGTCACATTTGATGAATTAATGAAGCAGCCGAGATTATTAAAAAGAAATTATTTTGACTTCTCGTCATAGAACGAGTATTTTTAAAATATAAAATAAATCTTTAATAGTATAAAGTCTATTTTTAGAATAAGAGACAAAATTAATAATAAACTAGAGGGAGAATCATGAGAAAGTCATTTTACCATTATATGATGAAGCATAGAAACTATAAAATTCCTAATGACATTGGAATATTGGCAGATCATCTTTTTAATGATCACTCATTTCCAAAACATTCTTCAAGCTATGACGAAATTAGTTCGTATTTAGAGTTTGATGGAACTTTCCATCAATCGATGAGCGTTTTTGATGAAGCATGGAACTTATATTTAGAAGATCAATAAGATGTGACTTAGTTTAACTAAGTTGCATCTTTTTTTATTGCAAACTTTTCAAACTATTGATTCTACTATTTGTGAAACTAGCTATTAATGTCTTTCCAATAAAATAGGCTAATCCCTTTTTTTATTTACTATGAAAATGACAGACAATTATCTATTGGTTGCATAGTATACAGTAAAAACGAATTAGTCACGACGTACTGAGAAGGAGGTAAGAAGTATGACAAAGAAAAAACAACCAAAATATAACGTAGATGATATTGTCGTGATTACGTTATATGGTACTGTCGGTAAGATAACAAATATAAACTTTCTATTTTTATTGGGGATTCATCACCTACGTAAAATGCATAATGCTAAGGTGATTGCATGTTAGCAGCGATCTATCTTAGACTCTCAAGAAATGAAGAGCAAAAAGATGTAGATGAAGTTTTACTTAATCATAAAAATGCCTTGATCAAGCTTGCCAATCAGCATAATTTAAACTATATCATTTATCAGGAAATTTCCAGTGGTGTCAATACGGATCGTGAACAATTAAATTTATTACTTAAGAAAATACATGAATTTGATTATTTAATTATTATGGATATAGATCGTCTTTCACGTGATAATGCACATGCGGAACAAATCAAGCAAGTATTAATTTTAAATGATATTAAAATATTAACCCCACAAGGTAAAATAGATTTATCCCAGGAAACGAATGAAATGTTATTTTCGTTTCAGGCAGTATTGGCTAATTTTGAATATAAGCAGATAAAGAAGCGGTTATCAAGAGGGAGATTAGCAGCAGCGGAGCAAGGAAAATGGGTAATGAGTAATAAGACCCCACTTGGATATCGTAAAAATTCGGAAAAAAAATTGGAAATCATTGAAGATGAGGCAAAGATCATTCGACTAATATTCGATAAATCGTTAGAACGAGTCTCAGTAAATGAAATAGCACGTCAATTAAATCGGTTAAATTGGAGGAGTAGACAAGGTAAAATCCTTACTACATCACATATTAGTCAATTACGTACAAATCCTGTATATTATGGAGCCATACAGGCTAAAAGACGTATTCATAATAAAGTTATTGATGAAGTTTTTATTGAAAATGCACATGAGGCGATTATAACAAAGGAGCAATTTTTTGCTGTCCAAACTATTTTAGAAACTAATAAAAATGTTTATTTTCAAAACCGAAAAGAGGTACGTAGGCTACAAAATTTAATTTACTGCAATTGCTGTGGACGGAAGCGATATATTCAAAAAGATAGTTCAAACATTGATTTCATAAAATCATGTTCATATAAAATATCAAACAATCAATGTAAAGATCGCGGATATAAATATCAATTAGTTGAAGAATTTGTTTTAAAAAGTATTAAAGAAAAAAAATTAGAGCTAGAGAATGCGCTAAAAATGCTAGATTCTCAGAAAACAATTGAACTAGAACAAAGATTAACGACTGAGCTCGCTTCATTAATCAAACAAAGGGATAAAATTAATAAACGACAAATGAGCGCTAGAGAAATGAGAATGGATGGAGAAATTACAAAAAAGGAATATGAAGTACTAAAAAATGAACTACTCGGCCAAATGAATCAAATGAATGAGCAAATTGAACTCTATCAGACCCAAATTGAGAATTTAAAAAACGAAAACGATAAGCCTCAAAATAGTAAAAAAATCATTCAAACACTAGATAATTTAGAAGAAATCGATCCTGAAATGTGTAATCAATTTTTAAAATCTTTTATTAATAAAATATGGTTTAGTAGTAATATGGATTCAAGTCATAATACTACTCGAAATAAAGAAATTGCCACTATTAAAATCGAATGGGTCTAATGCATCAATATTATTCGATGAATCGAGAAAATCTCACATTAAACAATCATCTTTGGTTTTTTGGAATTTTAAAGTTAGAAAAAAAGTTCAGTTTACCATCTTTGAAAAGGTAGAACTGAACTTTTTTTAAATAGTAATTTTAAAATTTTATCTGTTATTGATCAATCTAACTAATTCATTAAAATATTTTTCAGCTTCCTTGGTACTTCTTGCACATTTTAACCTTTTCATCAAAATATTGTAATGAAAATCAACTTCTTCATTTTTAGTATCATTCGTGCTGTCATCTTCATTATTTTGTTCTATACTATCGACAACCCCAGTATCTGTTTGGTGGATATTTCCCTTGTTATTCGAGGGGGCACTTGTCTTATTGTTTTCATATTTTTCTTTCTCCATTTCTTCAAGTGTTGAACTAAAATCAATGATTTTGTTATTAACGTTTTTATCTACTAATTTTTCTAAATAAGCGCCACCGCTAACTCCACAAATAAAAGCATAAATGATAATAGATACAGGAGTTTGATCATTTGTCGTTAGTACAGCAATAAGGTATGATATACAACCCGCCATAGCTCCAAGAATTATTTCACGCTTAGAGCCAAGTGAATATCTTTCTCTACCATCAGAATCTTTAAACCGATAACCTCTAATGTAGCCCTCATTAGCTAATAATATATTGGCATAACCACCGATCGCACCAATTACGATTGATAAAAAGGTTAGAAATAAATCATTAGATGTTAATGTATCTAGCCAATTCTCGTACATATTGGTACCCTCCTGTTTTTGTTAAACTATATGGAGGCTTTTTTTAGAATAGTACACTTAGATGCTTTTTAGGTATTAATAAAAACGATAGTAGCAAGCTGAAAATAGATTGATCGAATTTGTATGAAATTAATTTTAAATCTTAACTGGTTCATGTTTAGTTAAAAAAGAGCGAATCGTTTGATTAAATTTTTCTGCAGCTTCCATTTTGGTTACATGGCCAGTATTATTGAAAATAACTAATTTTGAATTTGGGATACTTTTATGCATTACGATTTGGAGCCATACTGGCGTAATCGGATCATACTGACCACCAATAATAAGTGTTGGTACCTTTATATTTGGTAACAATTCTCTATTATCAACCTTAAAACATTCTCTCATTGACCTGTCGTAACCTTCTGGATTTGGGCGATAATATTGTTTAAATTGTTGTAAAGACTCTTTCTCCCATGAAAAAAGGCATGTTCTTGCTGTCATCTCCTTAATCTGCTGTGGTGTGAAAATTTTTGAACGAAACTCTTTATAATGAATAAACCATAATCCTAGTAATCTTGGAGCAAAATGAAATGTACTAACTAGGATTAATGAGCGACATCTTTCTGGTGCTTGGCGGTACATCTCTTGTGCAACAGCCCCACCCATAGATAAGCCTAATATATGAGCGCTTTCAATACTTAACGCATCCATTAGATCAAGTACATCTTTTGCAAAATTCTTAATTGAGATGCCTTTAGTTAAATCATTTTCTCCATGGCCACGCAAATCAGGAATAATTAAATCGAATTCATTTGCTAGTTCATATTGTTTAAACCAGCTTTCTTTTACTTCTCCAAGACCATGAATTAATACGAGAGGTTCACCAGTACCTAACCGGTCATAATACAGTTTGATACTTTCGGTTTTTATAACGTACAACTTTATCACTCCTTTGTACTTTTTTTACTAAAATATTTAACGAATAAACGCTATGTTTGAAGTTTTTTGAAAATTTATAATAAATTATATTTACTGTATTGACGCTATATTCATCTATGTGTAAAATACACCTATTAGATTTTTTATAGAGGTGTTACCAATGAACAATGATAAAGATAAAAATATTACTCCATCAAAAAATTTTATTATGCCTTTTATTCTTCTACTCCTAAGTCGAATGACACTTCATGGCTATGATCTAATTCAAAAGCTGCACGCATTCGGATTTCAAACACTTGACCAAGGAAATTTATATCGATTATTAAGACAACTAGAGAAAGAAAATTTTGTACAATCAGAATGGGATACGAAAAAAAGCGGACCTGCTAAGCGTTGTTATTCAATTACAGAAGCTGGAAAGGCGTACTTAACAGGTAACGCAAGACAGCTAGAACTTTATCAGTCAATGCTTGATCAATTTTTCAGAATGTACAGTAGTTTTCTTGAGCTCTACATTCCTCCATTACAAAGAGAGGATAAAATAGAGAAAAATTCAAATCCAAAAGAGGAGGAAGAAGTTTGACGATACAAAAAGCTTCAAAACCAAAAGCTGAAGTTCAAAAAATTAAAGACGAGAATGTTGAAAAATATTTTATGGATTCTTTTTTTAATACACTCTGGGATCAATACGAAAGTAGTCTGACATACATAAGAGACAGTAGAGAACAAAGGCTAAATTCGTTCATTAAAGTGGTAAAAGAAACAAGGAAATTTAATGAAGAATATCGAAATGCAGTAAATGGTTTATTTGAAGAAATAAAGTATTTTAATAATCATATAAAAGCAAATACAACAAGAATAAAAATTGCAAAAACAGAGGAATCTTCAGAAGTTCAATCAAGTGTTAATGTATTTGAACAAACAGTAAATAAATTTACTGAGTTAGTATCCACTCCATTCAAAGCCTCAGTTGAGTTAATTGAAAAGGTAGAAGAGCAATATGAATCGTATGCAAAATACTACATAGAGGATCTAAAGGAAAGAGAGCGGGTATGGTCATCATTAAATGATCACTACTTGCAATCCTTAAGAGCAGCACATACGAACTTTAACCATCGTATTGAGGAAAGCTTTAAGATGTTTACACCTTTTAGTAAATAAGTAAATTAATCCCTTTGCTTCGCCCTTGAAACAACTCCTTAACGTTGGAAGAGTTGTTTTTTTGTCTTATCTGTTTTTCTTATTAGGTTAATGATTACAATATCTCCCTCAGTGAACTATAGACTAGACCTTTGAATAGTCTATAGAGGGGTGTTTCTTCATGGATAAGTTTAAATATGAAGAAATTGGAACGTTAAATGCAAAACTCGCTGCAGAAGCATTACTAAAATTAACGATAAAAATAAAAAATCAAGATCTAAAAATAAACACATCTAGTAAACCACTCACTTAATACTTGAGTGGTATTTTTATTGAGTGCGATTTTTCGCCAATAAAAATAGAAAGTTAATAAATATTAAACTGATGGACGGCGTTTTTGTTTATGAAGTCAATAATCATGACGGACTTTATGTTGAGAATACTCTTCAGCTTCTCAACGAATATGATGGGAAAAAACTTGAAAAAGAATGGATCGAAGTCAATTATTCATTTTCTTTCGGGGATCTTGTTCAAGTTAATGGCTATGAAAAAGAAATTTTTCGAATTGTAGGGTACCGTACAGAGGTTTGGCGATATAAAAATGACGCGTGGGAAGATACAATTTATGAATTAGCGCGTATTACTGATGGAGAATGGTTAGAAGCCGATGAAACAGATTTAACCCTAATTGCATCAGCACAAACTGCAAATGCAATTCTAAAAAAACTAAGAAATGATAAAAATGGCATTACAAAATTAGACTTAGAAAAACTTCGCTCAATGAATGATTTTAATAAAAACAGAAATAAAACAACAAAACAAGAAATAATTGATGGATTATTAGATATATATAATGATTACGCTGTTTTATATTCAATCTTCCAAGACGAAGAATATAAAATTGTGATGGATCTAGTTCTAAAAAATTTAAATAAATTCTCAGAGAAGAAAACAAATTGAGAGAGAGGATATTCTACAATAATTGTAGAATGATATGAATCATAAAAGGTATGCCTAACCCTATTAAAATAAAAAATGCAATTGTCGTCAATTTTTCAACAGCTTCTTCAAACAGTTCATCATTAACCATAATTTCTTTTAAATTAGCTAGCTTGTCCATTTTTATCATTGTAATCTCGCTCCTTTAACATGTTTTAATTGAATATATGCTTGTCAATGTTGTATTATGCTAAAGGTTACATATTAATATTTTTTTGTGCTTGGTGATGTTTTTTTCATATTTTCTCATTTTTCACATATTAACTAGTAAGGGGTGATGCTAGTGAAAGAAATTGAAGTAGTTATTGATACGGAAGAAATAGCAGAATTTTTCTATCAACAGCTCATTCAGCGGGGGTATGTTCCTGAGGAAGAGGAAATTGAGGAACTAGCGGATATTACTTTTGAATACTTACTGGAAAAATGTATGATTGATGAAATTGATGAGGAAGAAGAATAGTCATGAAAGTGGCGACGGGAGCTCTCGTCGTTTTTCTTTTGTGTATCCAAAGTACAAGCATTTTATTGGAGGATTATATGAAAAAAAATAATTGGATACTAATCTTTACTTCTATATTTCTATTTGTTGTTCTAGGACTTATTTATGATTCAAAAATGATTCGGAGTTTGGACAATGCAGCGTTTAAATTTTTTGAATTCATTCGAACGGATGCACTAGATTCATTTTGTTATTTTTTAAAAGATTTCGGTTCTTCAAAAATGTATTTAACATTTGCGGTCATTGTTTTAGTTTATTCTATTTTACGTAAGCGTATTTGGGCTGGTTTATCGTTACTTATTACATTATTGACAGCTAGAGTGGTTGTTTCATCTTTAAAAGATCTATATGAGAGACCACGACCAAGCTCAATGTACTATGTGGAAAGTGGATTTAGTTTCCCAAGTGGTCATGCAGTTATGGCAACAACCTTCTTTTTAACAGTAGGATTTATTTTACTTGTCATTCAACCTGAAATGATGAAACACAAAAAAATGATTCAATTTATCGTTCTTTTAATGATATTTTTAATATCAATGAGCAGAATTTATCTACATGTACATCATTTGTCAGATATTATTGCTGGCTGGTTAGTAGGATATGCCTGGTATAGTATTTGTAAAAATGTATTTATTAATTTACATGAAAGAAAACAGCTTTAATTGAATATGAAAAAAATACACCTATACTCAAAGTGACATAGGTGTTTCTTTTTGTTTCCTGGTTAGTGCTTTAAGGAAATCGAACAACATCGTCAATGAAATTATGCACAAAACCTCCTCATCAGATGTATATGATCTAAATCAAGTCCAAATTGCCTATAAATGTTAAAGAGTAGTATGCGAGGGAAAAAGAACTGTATAAAAGAGTCATTATACATACGAAAAACCACAAGGTTCAATTACCTTGTGGTTGATTTTATTTATATTTTAGGGATAATCCCAGTCACATTATGATTTTATCTAACTTGATATTATTCAAATGTTGATAAAAATTCTTCTACTGACTCTGGTGTTTTTGCATTTGCGCTATGTAAGTGTCCAATTTTTTCCCCATCTTTAAATACAAGTAAACTCGGAATTCCCATTACTTGTTGTTCACTAGCGATTTCTGGAAATTCATCGCGATCCATTGTGTACCAAGTAAATGATGGATGCTCTTCAATTACGTCTCCGATAAAAGCATCTAAACGTGTACAATCAGGACACCAAGTTGCATAAAACTTCACCACGATTGGCTTTTCACTTTTAATTATTTCCTCATATTTTTTTACTTCTTCTATTTTTTCCATAATTGCCTCCTAAAGCTTTAATAGCTTTATTTTGAATCATATTAATTAGTATTTCAATTATTTTAACTTAATAATTCATTTTTAGAATTAATGTGATGAAAAAGCATACAAATGTTCGTATGTTGATGTAAAATATAAAATAGAAAAGTTGTTAGATAAATTTAGTAACAATGAAAGTAAATTAAATAATGAGGTGTATTTAATGAAGTTTATTCATACAGCAGATTGGCACCTTGGTAAAATTGTACATGGTGTACATATGACAGAAGACCAACGATTTATACTAGATGAATTCATTTCGATCATTAAAGAAGAAAAGCCAGATGCTGTTGTTATAGCAGGTGATTTATATGATAAAAGTATATCCCCTACTGAGGCGATTGAACTATTAAATGAAGTATTCCATCAAATTGTCATTGAATGTAATACGCCTATTCTTGCGATTGCTGGAAATCATGATAGCGCTGAACGAATTGAATTTGGTAGCCGTTTTATGGAAAAAGAAGGCTTATATTTAGTAGGGAAATTTCAAACTCCATTTAAGAAAGTTATTTTGAATGATGATGATGGGGAAGTTCATTTTTATTTAATTCCATACGCCGAACCAAGTATTGTACGTTATATTTTACAAAACGATGATATTCATTCACATGATGACGCTATGAAAGCAATAATAAATAAAATAAGAGATGAAGAATTAGACCCATCAGCACGAAATGTCTTTGTTGGACATGCCTTTGTAACAAATAATGGTGAGCCTTCAGATGAAGAGACAGAAGGTGAACGAACTCTCGCTATTGGTGGAGCTGAATACGTATCACATCATAATTTTAAACATTTTAACTATACAGCCCTAGGACATTTACATCGGGCACATTTTGTAGGAAATCAATCAATTCGATATTCTGGATCACCTTTAAAGTACTCACTTTCTGAAGAAAACCATAAAAAAGGCTGCTTAATTGTTGAATTAAAAGCTGATGGTGAGTTATCAGTAGTAAAGAAAGATTTTCATCCAAAAAGAGATTTAAGGTCAATCGAAGGAACGATTGAAGAAATCAGACAGCATTCGGTAAATTATGATTATGTTTTTGTAAAATTAACGGATGAGCATATGGTAGTACATCCGATGGAGCAAATCAGAACTGTTTATCCAAATGCAATGCATGTTAGTCGAAAGAAAACGACATTACAATCAGAAAAAACAAATCAACTAAGTTTAGTGGAAAAACAATCAAAAAATCAACTTGAGTTGTTCCAATCTTTTTATAAAGAAATGAAAAATGAAGTTTTGAAAAATGAAGATGAACAAGTTATGAAAGAGATTATTAATGAAATCTTTGTAAGGGAGGAATAGATTTGAAGCCATTAAAAGTAGTACTTCATGCATTTGGACCTTACAAGGACAAGGTACATGTTGACTTTAGTCGTCTAAACGAAAAAGGATTATTTGCAATAACAGGTCCAACTGGTGCAGGTAAAACAACAATATTTGATGGAATTTGTTTTGCTCTTTTTGGAGAAGCGAGCGGTGAAAATAGGAATGACCAAACATTGCTTAGAAGTCATTTTGCAGATGATGATTTATATACTAGCGTTGAATTAACATTTGAATTAAAAGGAAACCATTATAATATTTTTAGACAAAAAGGTCATCAAAAGAAACAAAATAAAGGGATTACCGGTGATAAAATCGAGTTTTATAAAATTGAGAATGATGAAAAAGTACCTTATTGCCAGGAATTTAACAAAACTTCAATTGTCAATAAAAAAGTAGAAGAATTATTAGGGATTAATGCAGATCAATTTAAACAGATCGTATTACTTCCTCAAGGCGAATTTAGAAAATTATTAGTTTCGGATACTAAAGAAAAAGAAGAAATTTTGCGGAAAATTTTTAGAACAGAACTATTTGAAAAAGTAACTGAAACTTTGAATTTAGCTAGAAAAAACATGGAAAGTAAATTTACTAATTTAAAGCAGAAAATCGTTATTAAATTAGAAGTGATTGAAAAATTGCTAAGCGAAAAAGGAATTCAAATTGCCGACGATTCTCAATTTAATCTTCATATTGTTAATGAGATTTTGACTGAACATCTATTAAGTTTAATTGATGATTTAAAAAGACTTGAAGAAAATGAGAAAATGCAAAAATCACAATTAGAAATTAGTCAGCAAAAGCTATTTTCAGCAGAAGTCCATAATAAAAATATTGATCGATTACATGAAGTAATTGAATTATTAACAATGTTAAAAGGTCAAGAGTTAGAAATAGAAGATAAAAAAGTAAAAATAAAATTAGCCACAAATGCTGAAAAAGTATTACCTATAAAAACTGAACTTGAGAAATTAAAAATTTCACTTCAATTAACAAACGATAAATTATTATTCGAAATAGAAAGTTTAAAAGAAACGCTCATTAAAATTGAAAAAATCTCTGCGGAAGTAGCTGCGATACCTGGAGAACAAAAAAAATTAGGCAGTTTAGAAAGCCAACTGAGTAATTTATTAGCTTTAAAAGAAGACGTAGATCAGTTTCAAAATCATAAAATATCGTTTCAAAATAAGTCGAAACAGATCCTATTATACGAAAATGAAGAAAAGACATTACAAGATGGTTTAAAGAAAGAAAACGAGGAATTAAATCAATTAAAACAGCAACTAAATGATTTAGAAGGTGTTCATGATCAATGGGCAAAACTCACCTTATTAAACAAGGAAATCTCACTAAAAGGTGGGTTTGCTAAACGAATCTTTTTTGCAAAAAAAGAATTAGAGCAAAAACGAAATGAATATCGAATAAAAAATTCAGACCATATTAAACTTAAAAATGAATTGGACAGAATTGAAAGTGAAATGCACCAGCAAAAAGCCGCTTTTTTAGCTAAAGATTTAAAGGATCAAGAGCAATGTCCAGTTTGTGGAAGTACACATCACCCAGCACTTGCTAAATTTAAAGGGACTGTCAATGAAGAAGAAGCAGAAAAATTGAAAATGCAAGTAACTCAAACTCAAACGGAACTCGCAACAATTCAAGGAGAGATTAAGAGTAAAGAAAACTCACTAAAAATCGATGAACAATCATTTTTTGATGAGCACGGTCAATTTGATTTTACAAATGAAGGTCTTAAAGCTCTTGCTAGTGAGTTTAATGAAAATGAATCAAACTTAACTAATTTGACAGAGAAAAAAGCTACTTTCGAAAAAATTAATCATTTAATAAAAACAAAAGAACAATTAATTAGAGATTTAACTTTAAAAGTTACTGAGAAGACTGAGGCAATGAATAAGTTTACAAATGAAATAAATGAATTAAAAATTCAGATCGTTCAAATTGAATCAAAATTACCGGAGTCTTTAAGAACTTTTGAAAAGTGGCAATTGGAAAAAAATGAAATTGAAAAAAATATAGTAATCTTAAAAGCTAAAATTTCAAAAATTGAAGAAGAACATCGAATCCTAACTGAACAGAAGACCGTTAAAGAGACTACTCGCACTCATCTTGAGAAAGAAGTTTTAAAATTAAATGAAGAGATTCGTTCAACAACGATTCTTTATCATGAAAAAATAGCTGAATACGAGTTTAATGGAGAATCTGATTTTATAAGTGCAATTGATTATATACAAATGATTGAGCAATATCGAAATGATTTATCAATGTTTGAAGAGAATCTTCAAAGATTAAGTACTGAAAAAGAGTTGCTTGAAAAACAAGTACAATCAATGGAAAAAATTGATGAGAATGAACTTAAAATGAAAGTACAAGAAATTACTCAGCATTTAGACACGACCGTTAACGAGATGATTCGTATTCAAGAATTAAATAAGCGATTAAGTCAATTGAAAATAGACCTACAAATCTATCAAGAGGATTTTGTTAAAACTGAACAAAAATTAGCAGGTATAACGGATTTATATAAAGTTACAAAAGGCGATAATGATAAAATGATTTCGTTTGAGCGATATGTCTTATTGGATTATTTTGAACAAATTATTGAATCGGCAAATATCCGACTTGATCATTTATCAAATGGCCAATTTCAATTGCAACGAAAAGATGCGGTTGAAAAAGGAAGAAAACAAAGTGGTTTAGGATTGGAAGTATATGATTCCTATACAGGTCTGGCTAGAGATGTAAAAACATTATCTGGTGGAGAGCAGTTTAATGCATCACTTTGTTTAGCACTAGGTATGGCAGACATTATTCAAGCACATAAAGGTGGCGTATCAATTGATACGTTGTTTATAGATGAGGGATTTGGATCGCTAGATGAGGATTTATTATCAAAAGCAATTGATACGCTTATTCAGCTTCAAAAAACAGGCCGTTTAATTGGCGTTATTTCTCATGTGCAAGATGTAAAGGATGCAATGCCTGCAGTTATTGAAGTTCATAAAACAAATAAAGGATATTCAGAGATTTCTATTTTAATAAAATAGGGTCAAAATTATTGCCGAACCGGAAACAGATTAGTGTTTCCGGTTTTTTATATTTAGTAATAAGGATCTGTAAAATTATCCAATTAGGACTTGACCTTTTTATAAGTTGATACAAATTTTACTTATTTCTTAAACCAATAACAATAAAGAAATAAATAAGGATTTGTTGTTTAATATCCGGCGCTTAATGCTTTGGGAATCCAATATTTCTATTCTACTAGAGGTTTTTACATCGTAATGAAATGAGGATAAATTCACCTTTTATATTTTTACTATCACTATAGTTGTATTCCAGGTTCAAATGATATCGTTTTGTCTGCCCCATTCATTGTAACAGGGACTCCTAAAGGGACTCCGTAATTTGGTGAACAATGGCCAATAGGAAATCCGCTTAGAACGGGTAATCCCAATGGGACGATATGATCATGCACTATTTCTGGTATAGAAAGGGAGGCTTTGCGCTTTTGCGGTCCACATTCGTTAAAATCTCCTAAGATAATCCCTATACAATCATTAAGCTTATTTGCCAATCGCAATTGATTGATCATGCGATCGATACGGTAAGGTTCTTCTTGAATGTCTTCAATAAATAAAATCTTCCCTTTTGTATTCACCTCATATGGTGTACCAATCGTGCTTGTTATAACGGTTAGATTCCCACCGGTTATCGGGGCAATAACAGAATATGAAAATGCAGGGTATGTGTCTACTTCTGAAGCGGTAAAGGTGAAACTTAGCGGTTCAAATAATTGCTTGAAAGAACCAATTGTCTCTGCTGGAACATCATCTGCTCCGCACTCTGACATCATGGGCCCATGGAACGTAACCACGTTTGCTTTTTGTTGTAAAGCAATATGCAAAGCTGTTATGTCACTGTATCCCCAAAAGATTTTCGGATGGTTTTTGATGTGCTCAAAGTCAATGTCTTGGAGCAATCTTCCGCTTCCATATCCTCCGGTTGCACACAACACAGCCTTTACTTCAGGGTCTAAGAAGGCTTTATGTAAGTCTGACACTCTGGTTTCATCGCTTCCTGCAAGATATCCTCGCTTTTCTGTTACGCTATTACCGATAAGGACATTCAGACCTGCTTGTTCTAATGTTAATTTCATCTTCATCACATTTTCAATATTTGCCGGACTCGATGGGGCAATAATCATTACTGTATCTCCTATTTTCAGTGCATTTGGTTTTCGCATATTATTCCTCCTATTTGTATTCCACCTGATATATATTCTATATCTATCAATAATTTCCTCATCCCAGATTGTTTTTTTAATGTATTTTTTACATTAGAAGGGGATTATCTGTATGAAATAGAATTTAACAGTTGAATAATGGCAAGGGAGATGTTTAAGTGAAATCTTTAGAAAATGTAGAACTTAATGCAGAAATTTCAAAAGAAAGGCTAGTACAGTGGAGAAGACACCTACACAAATATCCAGAGCTTTCATTTCAAGAGGCAAAAACCTCTCAATTTGTATTTGATACATTGAGTTCATTTGGAAATCTGGAGCTTTCACGCCCGACCACATATAGCGTGATGGCCAGACTAATTGGCGGAAAACCCGGAAAAACGCTAGCAATCCGCGCAGATATGGATGCCCTACCAATTGTTGAAGAAAACAGCTTTGAGTTTGCCTCAGCAGTCCCAGGAGTGATGCATGCCTGCGGCCATGACGGACATACAGCTATTTTACTTGGAGCGGCTGAAATATTGGCAAAACATAAAAATGAAATATGTGGAGAAATCCGTTTCCTGTTCCAGCATGCAGAGGAACAATTTCCTGGTGGAGGAGAGGAAATGGTGCAAGCAGGTGTAATGGAAGGGGTTGATTACGTTGTTGGATTGCATCTCATGTCCGGTTTGGAAGTTGGTAAAATCGGTATCGTATACGGAGCAATGATGGCAGCCCCTGATACGTTTCATATTACAATACGCGGCAAAGGCGGTCATGCCGCGCATCCGGAAGAAACTGTAGATAGCATTGCAATCGGAGCACAAATTATAACGAATTTGCAGCATATTGTTTCGAGGACAACCGATGCATTTGCGCAAAGAGTTTTATCTGTTACTCAATTTCACTCAGGAACTGCAGATAATATTATTCCTGATACTGCTGAAATTGTCGGTACAGTCCGTTGCTTTGATGAAAAATTGCGAAACGATGCTAAAGTACGAATTGAACAAATTGTTAAAGGGATTTGCGAGGCACATGGAGCAAGCTTTTCCTACCACTACCGATATGGGTATAGACCAGTTATTAATCATGATGCAGTCACGAAAGTAATAGAACAAACGGCTATTGAGGAATATGGCAATGAATCTGTTGTGTATATCAAACCATCTATGGGTGGAGAAGACTTTTCTGCTTTTTTACAAAAAGCGGATGGCTGCTTCTTTAAAGTTGGTTCAGGATCAGAGGAAAGCGAAAGTACGTATCCACATCATCATCCAAGGTTTACAATCGATGAAAATTCTCTTGTTATTGGCGTTAATATGTTCCTGAATGCAGCATGTAATCTTTTGAGCAAGGAATAGAGAGTAAAAACACCTTCGAGCAAGAGATTCATTAGTAATCCAATATTTTCGTTCGATAAATTGAATTTTAAGGAGGTGATACGTTAAATATACAGAATATTATAAATATTAATATAGAAAAATGTTATTTGGATGCGAGGAGGAAGATTTAATTGAATCAGCAAACCAAGCGTTTAACCGCTTTACTACTAACCTTGGGTATTGCACTACCAGGATGTTCAACCCAAAAAGAAAATGCAACAACAGTCGAGGGCTTGGGTAAGCCACATGCAAAACAAGTGCTGCGTTTAGTAGAAACATCTGAGCTTTCATCAATGGATTCGTCTCTAGTGGAAGATTCTACAACTCTCAGTGTGTTAAACAATGTTATGGAGGGACTATTTAGACAAGGAAAAGACAGCCAGCCAGTATCAGGAATTGCGAAATCCTATACAGTGAGTAAAGATAAAAAGACTTATCTCTTTAAACTGCGTGATGCTAAATGGTCAAACGGTGATCCGGTGACAGCGCATGATTTTGAATATGGTTGGAAACGCACATTGGATCCGGCCACAGCTTCAGAATATGCATACATCATGTATGATATTAAAAATGCAAAGAAGATAAATGAAAAACAACTTCCTGTTGATCAATTGGGTGTAAAGGCTATTGATGAACATACACTAGAAGTACAGCTTGATAATCCAGTGCCGTATTTTCTAAGCTTGACTACACTTGCCCCGTTTATGCCACAGAATGAAAAGGTTGTAAAGGAAAAAGGCAAGAAATACGGACTAGAAGCAAACTCAGTTGTTTATGACGGCCCGTTCAAAATGAGTGAATGGAAGCACGAACAAAGCTTTAAACTTGAGAAAAATCCGAAATATTGGGATAAAAATACAGTGAAGCTGGATGAAATCAACTTTAATATTGCGAAGGATAATTCCACTGCTATCAATTTATATCAGACGGGAGCAATTGACAGGGTAAGTCTAACAGCCGAATATGTAGACAAGTATAAACACGATAAAGATTTTAAAACAGCACAAGAAGGAAGGCTTATTTATTTAAAGCTCAATAACCAAAATCCTATTTTAAAAAATGTAAATGCTCGTAAAGCAATTGATATGGGCTACAACAAAAAAGGGATTACGGACGTACTGTTAAATAACGGGTCTACACCAGCTTATGAATTTGTCGCGAAGAACTTGGCTTATGGTCCAGATGGAAAAGATTTCCACGATATGACAGGGGACTTTAATAAAACAAATATAAGTAAAGCAAAGGAATATTGGGAAAAAGCCAAGCAAGATCTTGGAAAACAAAGCGCTACTTTAAATCTTCTGATTGCAGAAGACGATAATAATAAGAAAATTTCTCAATATTTGAAGTACGAACTTGAAAAAAATCTACCTGGTTTAACAGTAAACATCAAGATGCAGCCTGCACAGACTAAATTTGCGCTGGAAGATAAGCTTCAGTACGATATGTCTCTAGCAGGATGGGGACCGGATTATCCGGATCCGATGACATTCTTGGATAAATGGGTAACGAACAATAATATCGGATATTCGAATCCGAAGTATGATGAAATGATCACAAAAGCAAAAACGACTCTCTTACAAGATCCGTCTGCACGCTGGAAGACTTTAGCAGAGGCTGAAAAGCTATTGCTTGAAAAAGATGCAGCCATTTCACCTTTATATCAGAATGGTGTAGCATATTTGGAAAAATCTTATGTGAAAGATGTCTACAATCACCCGTATGGGGTCAAAAACTCCTACAAATGGGCGTACATAAAAAAATAAAAAGTACACAGGTAATTTGAATTCGGTTAGATGAAAAAGATTGTAAAAGGGCTGTCTAAATAGACAGCCCTTTTCAGAGGTGGGCCCAGAATGCACATAATCAGATAGTAGTAGCGGCTAGCTTAAGACAAGGGTGAACGTTATGAAACGGAATCCGGCTACCTAAGGATCACGAACTTCAAAGAAGGCTAGGTAACATTGGATGTGATTGCCTCCCCAAAAAGGGTACCGAAGCAAATAATGAAATATTATCGACTAGAATTTTTTAGAGTGAAATATATTTAGATAGTAGAAAACTAGTTAGATCAATTGCCAATCTTACTTTATAAAACATTTGGAGGGATTTAACAATATTTGACATAGTATTGCATATTTAAACAAGAATAGATATAATAATTAAAAATCTAAATATATAAAATTTTCAATATATTTAATTAAATCAAAATTTTTTTTACATAAAACAAAAAAATGGGGGTAATGAAATGAATAAGGTTAAAAAACTATCGTTTGCATTTGCTGTGACGACAGCTCTAGTATTATCGGGGTGTGGTAAGGATGCAAAAACAAGTGGAACAGCAGATAAACCATTACGAGTTGTTACAGATGCTGCCTATGCGCCATTTGAATATCTTGATAACGGTAAAATCGTAGGATTTGATGTTGATTTTACAAATGCAGTTGCAAAAGAAGCTGGGCTAAAAATCAAAATTGTGAATACTGGATGGGATCCATTATTCGCTGAAATCGGTGGTAAAACTGCTGATATTGGTATGTCTTCTATTTCGATCAATGCAGATCGTGAGAAAACATATGATTTTACAACTCCTTATTTTCTTTCGATAAATAAGATCCTAGTTCCAGAAGGTAGTAGTATTAAATCAGCCGCAGATTTGAAAGGTAAAGTTGTAGCAGTGCAAAATGGTACAACAGGACAGGAAGCTGTTGAAAAAATGTTTGGTAAAAACAATAAAAATCTTAAAAAATTTGAAAATAACAATTTAGCAATTTTAGAGCTACTTAGTGGAGGAGCTGATGCAGTAGTTGCGGATAATGGTGTTCTTGAAGCGTATGCAAAGAATAATCCAGACAAAAAGCTAGTTGTTATTGATGATAAAAATAGCTTTGAACCTGAATATTACGGTCTATTACTTCAAGATGGAAGTAAATTAAAAGGTAAACTTGATAAGGCAATTAAAGAAGTAGTAAACAATGGTACGTATGAAAAAATTTATAAAGAGCATTTTGGATCAGAGCCAGATCTAGAAACATTAAAAGCAGAAGAAAATAAATAGGATATTAAAAATTGCGTAACAGGCACTTGTGTTACGCAATTTTATCTAAATGGGGGAAAAGAAATGGGATTTGATTTTGGAATTGTAAAAGAATACATACCGTTTTTCCTTAAAGGAACTGGATTAACAATTGGCTTATCTTTAGCAGGAATATTCTTAGGTACAATAATTGGCTTATTTATTGGACTAGGTAAAATGCAATCAAATAAATGGTTAGCACTACCTTTTGTTTGGTATATCAATTTCTTTAGAGGAACACCGTTATTTGTACAAATCTTATTAATTCACTTTGGAGTAGTTCCATATTTTATAGGAGAGACAAACGCAATAGCAGCCGCAATCATTGCACTTTCATTAAATGCAGCAGCATATATTGCTGAAATTTTTCGTGCTGGCATTCAATCAATTGATAAGGGACAAATGGAGGCTTCTCGTTCCTTAGGTATGACGCATGTACAAGCTATGAGACATGTTATTTTGCCTCAAGCTATAAAACGTATGATTCCTCCACTTGGAAATGAATTTATTGTCTTAATTAAGGAATCTTCAATTGCAGCTATAATTGCTGCACCTGAACTGATGTATTGGAGTAGAGCTATGCAGGGGCAATATTATAAAGTGTGGGAGCCGTATATCTCTGCTGCAGTAATCTATTTAGTCCTAACATTAACATTAAGCTTTGTTTTAAATCGCATTGAAAGAAGGTTGACTACAGGATGATTAAAGTAGAAAAACTAAAAAAATCATTTGGTTCGCTAGAAGTATTAAAAGATATCAATATTACAATTCAACCACGTGAAGTATGTGTTGTAATCGGTCCTTCTGGTTCTGGTAAATCAACTTTTCTTCGATGCTTAAATATGTTAGAAACAATAACAGCGGGTAAAGTTTTTATCGAAAACGTCGATCTTACCGATAAAAAAACAAATATAAATAAAATTCGGACTGAAGTTGGCATGGTATTTCAACATTTTAATCTATTTCCACATTTAACAGTTTTAGAAAATATTACTCTAGCACCTAAAAAAGTAAGAAATCGAGCGAATGATTTTGCTAAAACGAAAGCTCTAGAACTATTAAAAAAAGTAGGGCTATCTGATAAAGCAAATGTATATCCTGACTCGCTATCTGGTGGTCAAAAACAACGAGTTGCGATCGCAAGAGCACTTGCAATGGAACCAAAAATTATGTTATTCGACGAACCTACATCCGCCCTTGATCCCGAAATGGTCGGTGAAGTTTTAGAGGTTATGAAGCAACTTGCTAAAGAAGGAATGACAATGGTCATTGTTACACACGAAATGGGCTTTGCTCGTGAAGTTGGTGATCGCGTAATCTTTATGGATCAAGGGTATATTGTAGAAGAAAACAGTCCAGTGCAAATATTTGATTTCCCAAAACACGAGCGCACGAAAAGTTTCTTAAGTAAAGTATTATAAGGCAGATATTGAACAGTTGAGGCTGTCCTACTTTTTAGGGAGCCTCTTTTTTTATGAGAAATAAGATTTGAAAATCAGTCAATATAGTGAAATTAGGAATGAGCTGCACTTCAAATAAGTCATAGTGAAATCGCAAATAAGCAGTAAAACTCAGCAAATAATGGATGAAAAGTAGCAAAATAAGGTCTAACTGCAAATAAATATTGAAAATCGCAAATAAAAATGACAGAACAGCAATTAACTGCCTAGATACCTCCAATCGATTGGAGGAAAGGGTCTTTATCCCTATCTTATTATTGGAAGTGTTTTCTTTTCATTCTTTTCGAAATAATATGCTAAAATTTATTTAAGATAAAAAAGGAGTGTAGGACAATGGAAATTCAAAGAATTCTAGTGACTAGCCGAATTCATCATAAACTAAAAGATATAATTGAATCACATAATCTATCAAAAGAGTTTCGTTTTTTACCTGAAGATGAAGTAACAAAAGAAGATTACGAGTGGGCTGATACATTTGTTGGTTTTCGTCCAACACCAAATTTTGAATTTGGAAACATAAAGTGGGTTCATTCATTAGCAGCGGGCGTAGATAGTTTCATGAAAATTAAATGGAAAAATGATGTGCTATTAACACGAACGATTGATGTCTTTGGTCCAAAAATGAGTCAATATTGTTTAAGTTACATACTCCAGGATTCACAATTACATGAACAATTTTCAAATTTACAAAATGAAAATAAGTGGGAATTCCATATTCCAAAATCTTTAGAAGAGCAAAAAGTTGTTATTTATGGTACAGGTGAAATTGGGGGGCATATTGGAAAGGTTTTATCAAGCTTTGGAATGAAAGTATATGGAGTTTCTATGAGTGGTAGTCAAAAAACAAATTTTGAAAAAATAGTGCCGTTTCAAGATGCATCGACAATTTTAGCTCACGCAGATTGGATTATTAGTGTTCTTCCGTCTACAAATGAAACTAGAAATATATTAGATATGAATACATTTAAACATTTAAATAAAGTTGGTTTTATAAATGTTGGTAGAGGGGCAACTGTACATGAGGACTCTTTAAAGGAAGCTTTGAATAATGGTTATATTCGAAAAGCTATTTTAGATGTTTTTGCTGTTGAACCACTTCCAGCCGATTCAGACTTATGGCAAATGCCGAACGTAAAAATAACACCACATATTTCAGCAGTTACTTTACCAATTGATGGAGTAAAATGTTTTGTCAATACACTTTCATCATTAGAAAACAACGAGAAATTAAGAAATGTAGTGAAGATTGAAAAGGGATATTAATTTTTTGCTGTAGAATTGGTCTAAGGCTTGGCAGCAAGGAACTGAATAGTTAAGTTTTTTCAAATTAAGAAATTATAAATATGCAGCTATAGATGGGACTAGACGTAGTTGCAAATTTTAGGAATTAAATATAAGTGCTTCTACGCCTTTGTCTTCGCCATAAAGTTCACCAATCGTTGAGTTTTCTTTATGATAACAAACATGTTAGGATAGACAAGTAACAAATTGATAAAAAAGGAGAATACAAAAAATGGCAATTATTGACGTTTCAATCGTACCAATTGGCACAGAAACACCTAGTGTAAGTGCGTATGTAGCAAATATACATAAAGTTTTAGAAAAGTATAATGGCGAAGTAAAATTCCAGCTTACACCAATGAATACAATTATTGAGGGCGAGTTACCGTTATTATTAAAAGTCGTACAAGAAATGCATGAGGTACCATTTGAAAATGGAATTTCAAGAGTGGCAACGACTATTCGAATTGATGATCGTCGTGATAAGAAGAGTACAATGGAAGGTAAGTTAGCTTCTGTTCAAGCAAAACTTGAACAAAACTAATTTTGACTAGATAAAGTGACTAGATAAGTTTAACAACTTCTAGTCACTTTTTTTATAAATTCGAGTCTAATCGTGTGATTATTACGAATATTCTCTTGAAATTCCAAAATTTAGTTGATAAACTAAACTAATCAGTCAGTTTAAATATATTTATTAAGTAAAGGAATGTGTTCAATGCCAAAAGTCTCAGATGATTACAAAGAACGCAAAAGAGAGAGTCTTCTTGAAAGTGCATTAAAATGTTTTGGAGAAAAAGGATATCATACAACAACAATGGATGATATTGTTGCATATTCCAAAACGAGTAAAGGATTAATTTATAACTATTTTAAAAGTAAGGAAGAGCTTTATTTAACATTAATGCAAGAAAGAACAGTCCAAACTTTTGAAAAAATTAATCAACGATTTCAAAATATTAGTTCATCAAAAGATAAGTTAAAAGAGTTATTTCAAATGTATAGTGAAATTTCTTTAACAGAAAAATGGCGAAATATGATTCGAGTCCATATGGAGTTTTGGATTAATTCAGCTAGGCATGAAAATCTACAAGCCATTATGATTGAAAGGTACAAAGATCAATACCGTTTATTTTTAAGTGAAATTATTAAACAAGGAATTACATCTGGTGAATTTAAGAAAACAATCGATCCTGATATTATTTCTAGTTTGTTTTGGGCAAATATCGATGGCATTTGCTTACATTATTCGGTTGTAGAAGATGATGACATTTACAAAGCGCAATTTAAAGCCGCAGAAGAAATGATTATGTCTTATATAGTCATTCAAAATTAAAATTTAGGTAGAGAAGGCGAATCCTTTCCTACCTAAATTTAAAATTCAGAAAATTTTTTATGTTAAAAATAAAGAAAACAACATACACTATTCATAGAATAAAATAAACTTAACAGTCAGTTTTAATTAGAGAGGAGGAATATTGATGAATTCAGTTCAAATTAGAATTATTTGTCTATCTATGTATTGAAATGTTAATTTTGGTAGAATGAAGGGATTCTAATGGGAAAGAAAGTCTATTTTTTATACACAAAGGCGTTTTCGGATATAGGTAGTATGATGGAATTGGTTGTTATGAACGCAGTGATCTACTCGATGACGAAAAGTACATCATGGCTGGCTGCGGTGTTAGCTCTTCGTGTTTGTGGAGGGATATTAACAAGTTTATTTTCTGGTGTAATTGCGGATCGATATAATCGTAGAAAGCTAATGATATTCAGCGATATTACTAGAGGAATAAGTATTCTTACCTTATGTATTTTCCCTTCGCCTTTCATGTTTGCGATTGTAGCCTTTATCATAGGTGCATTAGGAAGCTTTTTTTCAGTTAGTTTTAGTGCGGATTTACCTCAAATATTTGGTGAAGAAAATATTTTAAAAATAAATGCTTTAATTTCACGTCTTGCAGCAATTAGTATGGTTATTGGATTTTTAGGATCAGCATTTTTATCAACGGTTGTAGATTATCGTGTAATCATTGGAATAGATGCCCTTTCCTATTTCTTATCCGCATTTGTTCTAATCTTTTATAAATGGGAAAATACGGTTAAAAAAGGTGTAAACAATCAATGGATACAACTGTTTATTGATTTGAAAGAAGTAAAAACTTATGTGCTAATGAAGCCGCTTTTAGTAATTGTATTCATCGTATTCCTATTTCAAACATTCTCAGCAAGCTCACATAATGTGGGAGTACCAATATTAGCAGAAAAAATTAGCTCAGAACATGCAACATTTTATCAAGGACTTATTTGGGGAACTTGGGGTATTGGAGGAATCCTTTCGACTTGGTTAATTCCTAAAGTCTCTTGGCTAAAAAATCAATATCTTTTTATGTATTTTGGAACTTCAGTTTTAACATCGATCGGGTTTATTTTATTTTTATCGAATCAAATTTTATGGATCGTATTTTTCTTCGCATTTTTTACAGGCTTTTTTGATAATGCAGCTGGTACTTATTTTTCAACAATGATTCAAAAAACCGATAATTCCATAAGAGGTAGAATCTTCGGAGTCGCAAATTTGTTAAATCGGGTTGGTTTTACAATCGGTTTTGTAGCCGCATCACCATTATTATCATTTTTATCAATGCCACATCTTGTTTGGTTGTTTCATGGTAGTCTAATTATCATGATTTTATGTGTATCCAGTTACTTTCTATATAAGAAAAGATTTGATTTTAATGATGATCAAATTCTACAACATGAAAATGAAGTTATCATTTCTAAATAAAAAAGGACGTGATTAGATGGAATCAAAATTTAAGAAAAATATTGAGGTAGAAAAAATAAATTATGTTAGATGTAGTGAAGTAGACGTTGAATTTGCTTATCAAGCATTTTCAATCGGTTTTTCAGATTATATCGTTAAATTCAATTATTCTAAGGAACAGTTTGTAAATTTGTTTTTTGGTCCAGAAGGTAATAAACCTGAGCACTCTTTCGTAGCAATCTATGAAAATGAAGCGGTAGGTGTGATTTTAGGCGGTATTAAAATGTATGAAACGATTAAAACAATGCGATGTGGAACTTTGGCGATTAGTCCAGATTATAGGGGATTAGGTGTTAGCCAAAAATTATTTGAACTGCATAAAGAAGAAGCAGAGAAAAACGGGTGTAAACAACTATTCCTAGAAGTAATTGTTGGAAATGATCGAGCAATTAATTTTTATAAGAAACTTGGATACGAGAAGATTTATGACATTAGTTATTTTTCTAAATCAGATTTATCAAGTTTACAACAAATACAAATAGAATCTAGTACAGAAATTAATAAAGTTGAATTTAATACTTTCAAAGAAACAATGATAAAGTGGGACTATCATATAAACTGGCAAAATGACATTGATTATTTAGAAAAACTACCTAATTTTACTTACTTTCTAGCTAGTGTTAACGATGAAAATATAGGTGCTTTAGCAGTTAATGAAAATGGAAGAATAAGCGCCCTACTAATTGATAAAGTATACCGTAATCGAAAAATAGCAACTAGCTTATTACGATTTGCAACTAGTGAACTAAATTTAAAATCTTTCTCAACATCAACCCCAAATAACAATAGCCTTGAAGGGTTCTTGCATAAACTAGAATTTAAGAAAGAAAAAATAGCTCAATATGAAATGTACAAACTATTAAGATAAGAAGGATTGAGTGAGAGTACTCATCGCTTCAGAATTTGTACTTTTGCCTATCTACATGGCCTTGCTCCTAATTGAGCGAATCTCCGTACATTAGATAGTATGGAGGTGATTTAAAATGTATGATTATCGTCAACAGATTGAGCAACCATATTATCCATATTCTGGAGTAGCCCAACAAGAGGACGAAAGATTTTTCCCATTCTTCTTTCCGTTTTTTCTTGGTGCAGCGGCATTTGGCCCATGGGGTTGGGGAAGACCTTGGGGATTTTATCGTCCATGGGGTTGGGGCCGTCCATGGGGCTGGGGAAGACCTTGGGGATTTTATCGTCCATGGGGCTGGGGCCGTCCATGGGGTTGGGGAAGACCTTGGTAAATTAAAAAAACATTGAATTGGTTGTCTCATAAGTCATCGTACTTTGAGACACCTTTTTTTATTTTAAATATACATATTTAAAACATCGTAATAAAAAAACAATCCCACAAGGAAAATCAGTACCTTGTGGGAATTTTTATTTCAGAATTAATTTTATGATAAATGGAATAAGAATAGAGGCAAGTATTGCACTAAGCGTCATTGCTATTGAACTGATTGCTTGTTCTATTTTGCCATATTCTGCTGCTTTTGCTGTACCTACTCCATGTGATGAGATTCCATATGATGCGCCAATCGCAACAGGGTGGTCGATTTTAAGTTTTGCTAGAATTGCGGGCCCAAACATTGATCCTGAAATACCAGCAATCATTACATATACAACCGTTAAAGAAGGAATACCACCGATTATTGACGTGATTCCCATAGCTAAAGGGGTTGTAACTGATTTTGCTGCTAGAGAAAGCAGGATGATTTTTTTTAATCCGAGCCATAGTGATAGGTAAACACCTGAAAGTAGACCGACAATTGTTCCTGCAATAACACTAACTACTATTGAAATACAATGTTTCTTTAAAGTTGCTCGATGCTCGTATAATGGATACGCAAAAGAGACTACAGCAGGACCTAAAAGTAAATTAATCCATTTTCCTCCAATTATATACGATTCATAGGTAATATGAAGATTTACAAGAATGATGATAATAACTGTAGTAGAGGTAACAATCGGAATCAATAGCGAGTATGTGAATTTAGCGTACATTTTTTTAGCAAGAATATAACATATAATGGTTAAGAGGATAAATAGTAAACTTTTAATGTCCTTCATTCGTATCCCTCCCAATTAATAAATCATTTGTTTGCTTTTTATGGGCTCTCGAAGTAAGATACGAACTAATGCTTGCAGTAATCGTAAAGACAACTGCTGTACTAACTAGTACAATTAAAATAGAAATTAAACCGTGAAAATTTAAAATAGAAGAATAGTTCATGATTCCTACAGTAGCCGGAATAAACAAAAGCGTTAAGTGCTTACTTAAAAAATTACTACCATTTCGAATCCATTTTTCGTTAAAGAATGGTATAAATAGTAAACAAAATAATAACAACATACCAATAATACTTCCCGGAATAATCAGATGAAATTGTTGCTGAATTATATTTCCAATAAAAAATAATAAGTAAAGAAAGCTTATTTGAACAATTAATTTTACAAAATTCATTTTCAACACCCTTTGATTCTTACTAACTAAAAGATTATTAATCTTATTATTTTACAATAAATTGTGGCGAAAATGTGAATTTTTTTCGTTATGATAAAAATGCATCTTTTTATAAAAAAGATTATAATAGATTTATAATATAAATAGAGGAAGTTAGATAATATGAAATCATTTGTAGCGTTTGATTTTGAAACGGCAAATTACAATCGACATAGCATATGTGCTGCCGGTTTTGTATTTGTTGAAGAAGGAGTAATTGTTGACCAAGTTTACTCACTAATTAATCCTGAAGAAGATTTTTATTCAATGAATATTTCTGTGCACGGAATTAGGCCAAGAGATGTACAAGATGCACCTCTTTTCCCAGAATTTTATCAAACGATTAAAGATAAAATTGAGGGGAAAACATTAGTAGCACATAATCTACCATTTGATGGTTATGCCCTAAAAGATAATTTATCAAGATATGGTGTTCCTTCAGCTTTAAATAATTTACTATGTTCACTGCAGCTTGCTAAGAAGGTATTGCCAAAACAATCTCGTTATTCATTAGATACTTTATCGAGTCAATTCGGTATTATATTAGATCATCACCACCATGCATTAGCGGATGCTGAAGCTTGCGCAAAAATATTTCTTCATTTAACGAAGGAATATGAAATTTCATCATTCGAAGAGTTATATGAGAAAACTTCAATTTATCATGGACAAATTCATCAGTTTGATTATCGTTCATCATTAGTTAAACCGAAACCTAAACGTAAATTGGAGAAAAAAATATGAAATTCATTTCTTGGAATGTAAACGGAATAAGAGCATGTGTACAAAAAGGATTTTTAGATTATTTTAATGAACAAAAAGCGGACCTATTTTGTATACAAGAAACGAAATGCCAAGAAGATCAAATAACTTTAGAATTAGACGGTTATTATCAATTTTGGCATTCTGCAGTAAGAAAAGGTTATTCAGGTACTGCTATTTTTACGAAACATAAACCATTAAATGTAAGTTTTGGATTTAACGGTAAAGAAGAAGATCAAGAAGGTAGAGTATTAACCTTAGAATTCGAGAAATTTTATATGGTAAATGTTTATACGCCTAATTCTCAGCGAGATTTAGCAAGATTACCAATAAGATTAAAATGGGAAGATGATTTTAAAAACTATTTAAATAAGCTCGATGAACAAAAACCTGTCATCTTATGTGGAGATTTAAATGTCGCACATAATGAAATCGATTTAGCAAATCCAAAATCAAATCGTACCAATTCTGGCTTTACGGAAGAAGAACGAGGTAAAATGACAACATTATTAGAAAGTGGCTATACTGACAGCTTTCGATTTTTAAATCCAACTAAAGAAGGTTCATACAGTTGGTGGTCTTATATGGCAAAAGTCCGAGAACGAAATATTGGATGGCGTATTGATTATTTTATTATTTCAAATAGACTACAAAATGAACTCATAAATTCAGAAATTCATTCCCACATTATGGGGAGTGACCACTGTCCCGTTGTTTTAACGATGGAAGATTCGATCGTTTAAATATAGACAAAGTACAAAAATTTGATTTTCAGATTGATTGCAAGCTCTTTTTAAGGCGCAAAAAAACGAAGAAAGCGAACGTTAGGCAGGCACTCTGAAAGCTCTAACGTTTTAGAGCTTTCTTTTTTTATATAGGCATTTAGTAAGTCAACGAGAGGCAATGATGCGTAAACTACATTTAGGACAAAGTTAAAATGTTTGTAAAACTACTTAAAAGTAGAAAAGGATGTGGATTCCTATGAGTATGAAATGGCTAGAATGGGCACAGAGAATCCAAGCAATTTCTCAAGCAGGATTGACCTTTACGAAAGATGTTTTTGATAAAGAAAGATATGAAGAACTAAGACATATAAGTGCTGATATTTTAAATCATTATTCAGAATTACAAATTGAAGAAATTGAGGGATTGTTTCGCAATGAACGGGGGTACCCTACACCAAAGCTTGATGTTAGAGGTGTCGTATTTAAAAATGGAAAAATTTTATTAGTAAAAGAAAAGCTAGAAAATAAATGGTCTTTACCAGGTGGTTTTTGTGACGTTGGATTATCAGCTTCAGAAAATGTAGTAAAAGAAATTTTTGAAGAATCCGGATATAAAGTTGAATCGAAGAAACTACTAGCAGTTTTAGACATGACAAAGCATGACCATCCACCTCATTCATATCACTACTACAAATTATTTATACAATGTGAAATTGTTGGGGGTAATCCCTCAATTGGAACAGAAACATGTGATATTGATTTCTTCGATAAAGAGAATTTACCAGACCTTTCTCTTAATCGAAATACTGTATCTCAAATTGAATTAATGTTTGAGTATTATCAAAATCCTAAAAAAGAAACTTATTTTGATTAAAGAAATATAAAAAGAAAATAGTAAAGATATGAAATAATACATTTTAGAGTTGCTATATTGCAACTCGATTTTATTTTAATGGGTACAAAGTTTTTTTGAGATGGATGAATGAAAAATATACATATTTAGAATAAGTAATTAAAATAGATTGACTTACTATATCAACTAGAAAGGTGAAATGTTTTGAAAATAAATTCAATGAACTATGTAAAACTTGAAAATGAATTAAAAAAAGAACGTATTTCTACTTGCCTTATTTATCAAAATGGTGAAATTAAATTTCATTTTTATAAAAATTCTAAGAGTGAAACAAAATTATTCAAAATTAATTCTGTTACAAAAAGTGTTTTATCAATGTTAATAGGAATTGCAATTGATAAAGGATTGATAGAAAGTGTTGATGTACCAATATCTAACTATTTTCCAAATATTGAAACGGAAAAAAGAAACATTACGATTGAACATTTGCTCACAATGACAGCTGGTTATGATTGGCAAGAGTGGGGAGAATGGGGTGGGCGACCATTCCCAATGATTAATAGTAAGGACTGGGTCCAGTATGTACTAGAAAAAGAAATGGTTAATAAACCAGGTGAAAAAATGATTTATGATTCTGGGGCATCTCAATTATTAAGTGCAATTATTCAGATCGTAACAAAAGAAAAACTATCTACTGTTGCAAAACGAATGTTGTTTGATCCATTAGGCATAAAAGAGTTTATTTGGCATGAAGATTCAAAAGGAATTAATATCGGTGGATTTGGCTTAAGTTTAAGGACAGATGATTTACTGAAGCTTGGGATTGTAATGATGCAAAAAGGAAAATGGAATAATAGACAGATTATTTCAAGTGAGTGGATTGAAAAATCAACAAGAGCGAAGTACCACACGTATCCGCATGTTGGTTCATATGCCTATCATTGGTGGGTGCTAGAAAATAATGAGTTAAGGGATCTTGATTCAACGATTTATTTTGCTATGGGTTATGGAGGCCAATTCATCTTTATTTCACCAAAAAATCAATTTGTAGCTGTTTTTACAAGTGCAAAATATATTAATACTTTTACCCCATTAAAAATCATTCAAAAATACTATCCTTTAATATTAACAAATGAATCGTACTAAAAAATGTGATGAAAGGTAGATACATAGACCAAAAATTAATCATTTATGATGAATACTACTCTTTCATTTAATCTTTTTAAGATACATTTTATCCAGTACACATATTTCTTCTTCTAAATTTTGCATGATTTTTTTATTTGAGAATAGGAATTTACTTTAAAAATGTCGAATTAAGTAATTAGTAATAGAAATACAACTTGATAACAGCTCCAAGAAGGGAAGAAGATTGATGTTTTTGGTGACAGAAGACTTCAAAACGTTTATTAGGAAATATCCAATCACAACTTTTATGGTTGGTTTATGTACTATTTTAGCGATCATTACGACATTTTTAGGTGGATATACGATTGAAAATATCATCTATTTAGGTGGATATGAGCATGAATTAGTAAAACAAGGTGAAATATGGAGACTTTTTACTTATGCATTTATGCACGGAAGTTACGCTCATTTATTTATGAATATGACTTTTATGATTATTTTAGGTAGACCATTAGAAAGAGCGTTAGGTTCGGTTAAATTTTTAATATTTTATTTATTATCGGTTATTCTTACAGGAATTATAATTAATTTTAACTATTCGCCTAATACAGTTGAAACAGGGGCATCCGGTGTAGGCTATGCTTTTTTAGGAATGTATTTATTTATTGCATTATTTAGAAAAAAGATGCTCTTTTCAGATGATCGTAAGTTTGTCATAACATTTTTAGGAATTGGTTTACTATCTTCATTAATTATCCCGTCTACAAGTTTAACTGGTCACTTGGCAGGTATGATTATTGGTTTTATCATTACCCCTTTATTATTAAAAAAGGGTGCAAGGTTTCAAAACTCTGTAAATGTTTAGTATACATAAATGAAAAACAATAATGTTAAAATAATTTAAAAAACAAACCTAGTTCGGTATTGGACTAGGTTTGTTTTTTAAATTATAAATCATATAAATCGATAATTCGGTCTGCTGTTTGGCGGTTTCTACATAATTTGTAGAGATTATTAAAAAATCGTTCAACTTCAATAGGAGTACTCGGAACTGGTATTACTACTTCAAGTGAACCAAATACTTGTTTGAAATAAGCTTTTCGTTCGGCATTTTTACCGTCCCTTTTCAATGGATTATATTTCCAAACTAAAGAGAATTGTCCATCTTGCTCACGAATTTCTCTTATTTCTGCAGCGGTAGTTGATTTATTTTCAACATATATGACTAAATAATAATTTTCATTTCGATGCCAGTCGAGAAATAGTAAATAATAGCTTTCTTCTTCGACTTTACTTAAATGAAAGGCTGAAACAATTGGTTTACCGTTTGTCCATTGTTGAAAATTTTGTAATGTATTGAAAGTTGTTGGTATTTCTTCAATAGTAAATAAAGAATAAGATGAAACCATCCAATTTTTAATCTGATTTGATATATTGATTGCAAATTCTTTTTTCATCGTCTACCTCAGGCTATTAATAAGTCCTTTTCTTATCATATCATTAATTTCAGCTTAATAAAAATCTTCCTTGTAATAATCTACCATCTATAAGTTAAAGTTCAAATACTCATATTATAAATGATGATTTAACTAAGGAGGATTTTATAATGGCAAGAGGTAAAAGCTTTAATCATAAGAAAAAAGGTCATGAACCAACTCATCCAAAAGGATCACTAGTCGCTCCTGAAGACCGTAAACATGAAGATCGAGAAGAAGATTATATTGTAACAGAAGAAGCATTTAAAAATCGTATTCAATAAAAATGGGACTCGGATTGGAAAAATCCGAGTCCATTTTTATTTTTTGTTAGCTTTTAAATTGAACCTGCGTTGAAGTTTAATAAATTGATTAACTGCTCTTTATTCACAGCTTGAAACAACAATGGAATAGGTGGCCCACTTTTTCTATTCAAAACAAGCTGATAGATCATTATGAAAAAAGTTTTTTGATTTGCTTTCATTATTTTTTTATCATCATGATAACCAATCGAATATAATTTTTTCATTAATTCAGTTTGATCTTGGTGCTCGTTATTTAATAGATAGTCACATAAATTTTTCAACCAATTTTGCTGTTCTACGGTTAAAGAAAGATAAAATTCTTTCGCTGGTTTGTCGTTTACCATTATATTTTTTTGTGGATTGTATTTTTTAATCCAATATTCAGCCATATGACTAATTTTCTCTATCTCAATGGATGAGAAAGTTTCTCCATTTTGAACAAATATGTCTTTTAATAGATCTATATTGAAATTAACAAGAGGCAGAATGCTAGCTACATGATTGAACTTTGGATATTTTTTATCAATTTTACTGGTATGTGCAAATTCGACCGATTGGCAAATATCTAAATCAAATAAAGATTGATCAATATAATTTGATTGATTCCGTTCAAATTCTGAATAGTTTTTAATGACATCTTCATCAAGACCAATATTAAATGCTGCTGTTGGTTTATATTTAGCAAACATAAAGAGAATCACTTCAGGTAAATAAATTTGTAATAACTCAGCAAGGGTTATTAAATGACCAGAGGAGCTAGACATTTTTTGATTTTGACCCTTTATTCCAATAAACTCATATGGTGTATAATGAGGTGCATCATAGTTATAAATGGCTTTAGCAATTTCTTTTGAAACGTTGTAACTACCGGTTTCAGATGAATGATCTCTTCCGCCAGGTTCAAATACGACGTCTTCTTTCATCCACCTCATAGCCCAATCAATTTTCCAGTTTAATTTAATATTGTTTGCTACTTCTACAGATAATTGATTTGAAAATCCACAACGGCATGTATAATCTAACATTTTGCTTTCATTATTATATTGTGTAATGGAAGGATCATCTTTTTCGCAATTTTCACAGTACAGAGTAATAGGGTAAAAATCGTTACGTTCTTGTTCAGTTGGAACACTTGTTTTGAACTTCATTAAAATATCATAAATTTCTTTTCTTTTTTCAATAGCGTGTATAATGTCAACATTGTATCTACCGGATTTGTACTCTTTATTTTGATAAATAAACTCAACCTCAATGCCTAGTTCAGTTAAGGAATTTTCAAATTCCTTTTCAAAGTGATCAGCGAATGTTGAGTGACAGCCAAATGGATCAGGGATATTTGAATAAGCTTTGCCAATAAACTGATGATAGGTTGGATCAATATTAGTAGGGACCTTCCTAAAACGATCAAAATCATCCCATGAAAAGATAAATCTAGTTTTCTTACCTAAATTATTTAAAGCTTTCACAACAAAATAAGTTGTAATGATTTCACGGAAATTTCCAATATGAACCGACCCGGATGGACTTATGCCAGATGCACATACATAAGTATCTTTATTCGGATATTTTTCAATTAATTCATTTGCGATTTTATATGCCCAATGCATGTTTTCACCTCAAAATTATTTTTAGTTAACCTTCTAAATCAATTAAAAAAACTCCCACCCCCAAGATTTTAATCATCTTGAGGACGAGAGTTTGTGAACTTCGTGGTACCACCCCAGTTTATTGATATGTCACCATACCAACCTTATTTAGGTACGGCACGAATGCTTATACCCTATCTCTATAACGGGAGAACCCGTCGTAGCATCCCTAAAGTAAACTTTAGTTCCATACGAAGCTCCAAGTCTTTTTTCATAAAGTTTATTATTACTCCTTTTTCAGCAAACAGGAGCTCTCTGTAAATAATTTTAGCTTTATTACTTTTCTCTTCATAGCATTTAAATGTCGAAATATTAATTGTTATTATATTAATCAAAACAATATTAATTGTCAATTAAATTTAAAGTTGAATAAACTAATTTAAATATTGTTTGAATAGGAGGTGCTAAATTGAGGGATTTAGTTGATGATTTACCCCTAATCGGTGCATATTTTTTATTATTTGGTACATCAACGGCTGCTGTTGGTGTTTCAAGTAAAAAAATCGTAAGTGAAAACTTTGGTAGAAGTTTATTCGCTAAAGGGAATGCAATCGAAGCATTTGGCAACAGCATACAAGCAATTGGAAGAGAAAAATTATATAAGAAAGTAAAAGAAGAAAATGGAAGTGAAAAAGAAAAAGAATTTGAATTAACAATGATGATTGGTGCTTGGATTCAAGCAATAGGAAACGGTACAAATACTTTTGCAACAAATTTAGAAATAGAAGGCATGGAAAGAGAAGGGCATAAATTAAATGCGCTTGGAAGTGTTATTCAATCAATAGGTGCTCAAATTGAAACAACTGGAGCTTTAATTGAGGGGAGTCAACTAGATAAAATTGAGGCTTATGGCAATCAATTAATCGGTTTAGGCGCTTTAATCGACGGTATTGGTAATGCGGCATTACTACGTGATAAAATTATTTTAGGAGAAGATTTATTACTAGTTGGTAGTTGGGTACAAGTTTTCGGAGCAGTTTTAATTATCTATGCACTGCGCAAAAAAAGAAGCGAATATGAAAACGAACAGTTAGAATATCGATATGGCTATTATCCAAATAAACAGTTCGAATGGTAAATTACTAATTTTTTGTGAAGAATATGAAAAAAAGAAGGTATATATTAGTTTATAGCAAATAATATTATTAAAATTATATTAAAACATTTTATTTTTCTGTATAAACATTTTGTGAGAAAATAGAATTTATCAGTTTAAATAGATTAAACCAATTTTTTGAAACAGAGGTATGATTAGATGAATTTAAAAATAATTACGGATAGTGCGGCTGATTTACCAAAGGAGATTATTCAACAGTATAACATTGATGTCATTCCACTACGAGTATACTCAGAAGATGAAAAAGAATATTTTGATGGTTTAACATTGGATTCAAAGACTTTATTTAATGAAATGCGTAATGGAAAAGTTTTTAAAACGTCCCTTCCGTCATATGAGTATATTTATAATACCTTCGTTAAATATGCAAAAGAAAATACACCATGTATCTATATTGCATTTTCTTCTGAACTTTCAGGTACATATCAATCTGCAGTAATGGTAAAAAATGAGTTTGACGAGGAATTTCCTGATTTTGATTTAGAGATATTTGATACAAAAAGTGCATCAATCGGACAAGGACTAATTGCTGTTAATGCTGCAAAGCTTGCGATGAGCGGAGCTACAAAAGAAGAAGTTGTTAATAATATAAACAATAGCATCGGGCATATTGAACATATCTTTACAGTAGATGACCTTCAATATTTGGTGCGTGGAGGTCGCTTAAGTAAAGTGGCTGGTTTTGTAGGTAATTTATTAAATATTAAACCGATTTTACACGTTGAAGATGGAAAATTAATTCCTCTTGAAAAAATTAGAGGTTCGAAAAAATTAATAAAAAGAATTCTTGAAATTACGGAATCTCGCGGGACAAATTTGTCAACTCAATTAATTGGTATTTCACACGGAGACGATCTAGATAAAGCAATTGAAATTAAAAACGCGATGGAAGAAACTTTTGGATGTAAGGAATTTGTCATTAATTCAATCGGGTCTGCAATAGGTGCTCATGCAGGGCCAGGGACTTTAGCGATATTTTTTATGAACGAAAATAAAAATTAAAACAAAAAAAGAGCTAACTCTGCAAAATGATGTTAGCTCTTTTTGTTTTAATTTTCTGACAATATTACCCGGATAATAATTCATACATAATTACTTCAAAAAAGGTAAATAGTATTTATGTAATCTTCAACAACTATTATTATGAGGTGAAAAACGATGTCAATTTTAGATAACTGGGATCAATGGAAAGATTTTTTAGGTGATCGATTAGAAGCAACTGGTGACAAAGGTGTTGGTGAAGGTGCTATTTCTGAAATGGCATATCGCTTAGGAAATTATTTAGCAAATGAAGTAGAACCAAAAAATGCTGAAGAACAAATTTTAAAAGACCTTTGGAACGTTGCAGATGAACAAGAGCAACATACAATTGCTCATCTAATGATGAAGTATGTTAAAAATAAATAAGTAAAATAGTGTGATTAAAAAATAGCCCAGTGAATAGAATCATAAGGGCTATTTTTTATTTACAAAAAAATCAGCAAATATAATTAAAAAATAAACTTGAAATGGACATTTAATTAACATATACTGTACTTATTGTGAGTACTGTTTACGTAGTAGGTAAGGACAATTACTATTTACATTTTAATTGTTTTTTTGTATGATAGACTTTCTGTTCAAATTTTGATCTTATCAAAAAATGGTTTTAAGCACTTATAAATAGAATAGAAATTTGAACGAATTTCAATACAGCTTAACAAAAATAGATAGTAGAAATGGGGATAATATATGAATAATCAGCAAAACTCGGCAGACACGCCGTTTAGTGTTAAAACGATTATTGGTCCAATGATGGCAGTTATCGTAGGTATGATCATGGTTATTTTAGATAGTACGGTAGTAAATGTCGCATTACCTGGAATTACCGAATATTTTAAATCTGATTTAACAAAAATGCAATGGACGATTACAGGATATACTTTGGCATTATCGGCAGTTATACCACTTGCAGGTTGGATGTCTGATCGTTTTGGAGCTAAGAAAATATTCTTATTAACGATTTTGTTTTTTACAATTGGTTCAGTTCTTTGTTCTGTAGCACAATCACCTGAACAATTAATTTTATTTCGAGTAATACAAGGAATTGGTGGAGGAATGGTTGCACCAATCGGGATGGCAATTATCTTTAGATTAGCTCCTCCAGAAAAAATTGGATCAATTATGGGGATGCTTGGAATTCCTATGTTACTTGCACCTGCTTTAGGTCCGGTTATCTCAGGATGGTTCGTAGAGTATTCTACTTGGCATTGGATCTTCCTAATTAATTTACCAATTGGTATTATTGCGTTACTAATTGGAGCTAAATATTTACCTAATTTTGAATCGAAATCAGTACCTGCTTTAGACGGATTAGGAATTATAATTGCTCCAATCGCTTTTTCAATGTTAGCTTATGGTGTTAGTCAAAGTTCAACAAGTTGGACTTCAAAAGGAACATTAACAGGTTTAATAGTTGGTGGTGTTGCATTATTACTTTTCATCTTTGTTGAGCTTCGCCTAAAACAACCTTTACTTGAATTACGTGTATTTAAATCGTCTGATTTTGTTAGAAGTATTTTAATTACATGGATTATGCAAATTGCTTTATTTGGTTCTTTCCTAATTGTTCCATTATTTTTACAAACAGTTAAGCAATATGGGGCATTTGAAACGGGCTTAATTATGTTACCTCAAGCATTGGCATCAGCTTTAATGATGCCAATTGGTGGTAAAATGTATGATAAAGTTGGAGCTAGACCGATGGCGTTAGTTGGTTTAACAATTATCACATCTGCACTGTTCATTTTCTCTAAAATTTCAGTTGACTCATCGAATACATTTATTATGTTAACACTTGCTATGATGGGTGCTGGAATGGGATTATCAATGATGCCGATTAATACACATGTATTACAATCTGCACCGAGACATTTAGTAAGTCGTGTAACTCCTTTAACAGCAGCTGCTCAGCAAGTAATGGTATCATTTGCAGTAGCAGGTATGGCTGGATTTTTAACTTCTAGTACAAAGGATTATATGGCAAAAACAACGAATCCTTTAAATGCAATGATTTCAGCATTTGGTGATACATTCTTACTTGCTGCAGGTATCGCATTAGTAGGAGCGTTGTTAGCAATAATTTTACGTAAACCAAAAGTGCAAGATGCAGATGTGTCAAAAGCAGATCTTGACGAGTCAAAATCTTCAATGATGGCTGGTCATTAATCAATAAAGAAGAAGCCAAAATTTAATATTTGGCTTCTTTTTTTGTCATATTTGATTATAATTGATATAGTATAAAAAGAATTTTAATAATTTCTACAATTTTAAGAGAAATGTTATAAAACTAATTAAATTGTAATAAAAAAGTACTTATTATGTAAGATTAGTTATGTATAATAAAGCTCGAATATAGATTTACTATACAATGGAGCTGATTTAATGATTAAAAGTATTTGCAAAACAACTTTGGCACTATCAATTTTAACTGGAGGTTTTTTCTATGGAAATACTACTCCTAGTTCAATTAAGACCGTGGAAGCAGCGACGATAAGCGGTACTGTAACTGCATCAGTTTTAAATATTAGAAGTGGTCCCAGTACTAATTATAAAGTAATTGGGACACTTAAAAAGGGTGCGAAAGTTACGATTACAAGCACAAGTGGATCTTGGTATAAAATAAAAAGTGGAACAAAAACTGGATGGGTTTCAAGTAAATATATAAAAAAATCCCCAACTACTGTTTCTGCCACTACTGTAAATAAGATGAAAACTTTAGGAACTTCAAAGCAATTAATTATTGTGTCAGCAGCAAATGAAAGTACAAGAAATGTATTAATTGAAACATTTGAGAAAAGCAGTACTAGTTGGAAAAAATTACATACATATTCAGGTGTGATCGGTAAAAACGGCATGATTAGTAGCAAGCATGAGGGTGATTATGAAACACCTGAAGGGAAATATACAATTACAACAGCATTCGGTAGATATTCAAATCCAGGTACAAAATTGACTTACCGAAAAATTACTTCAAATGATGTTTTTGTAGATGATTCAACAAGTAAATTATATAATACATGGCAATTGGCATCAGAAAATAACGGTAGATGGAAAACTGCCGAAAAGATGAATATTTCTCAATATGATTATGGATTTATTATTAACTATAATACTGAGAGAACCCCAGGGAAAGGTAGTGCAATCTTTTTTCACGTAGCTGGAACTTCAGGATATACTGCAGGCTGCACAGCCACATCTAAAACAAATGTTGTATCCATATTAAAATGGTTAGATCCTGCAAAAAAACCACTAATTATTCAAACACCATTGAATAAATTAACTCAATATTAATATGATTTGAAACTGGTCAAAGATTTGATCAGTTTTTTATGTTTTTAACTTAACTTTTAGATTAAATTCAAAAATGAGCTTCTTGTTTATCGTTTAGATGAAGGCCAATTTTCAAACTTAAAAAGGCTGTCTATAAAGACAACCTTTTGGAACTCTTATTACTTCTGATTTATAAGCTTTATTTTACACTATTGACAAGTTGCTTCATTGATTTTAACTGTGAAGATAGCTCATTAAACCAATCCTCATCTCCCGTTGAAAGGGCCAAGTCAATTAGAAAGTGAATTTGTTCTTTGTTTGTCACTTTCGAATCAGGCATTTTCTTTACGTTTTTATTTAGCATCTGAATACTCTTTCCAACAGTCGTTTTATTATCTGAAGTTATTACATTTACCTTTACTACTTCATCAAGAATAGTAATTGATTCAACATAACCTATTACTAATTCTCCATGCAATGATATCCCCTTAACCCAGTCACCTATTTTTAAAATAGAATCATTATTTACGTTCATCTTTTCCACCTTCTTGTTTAGAGTTACAAGTTAAAATACTTGTGATGATTACAGCTATTTGAACAAACTGTAATTTTTTTTATTACACTTTGGATAAAAGAAGGCTTAGCCTTCACTTCTCACATTTGATATGATCGACAATGTCCTTAATCGTATATTGTTTTAAATATCCCCCAAGATGTTTTTCTGCACCTAAGAAAATAGAAAAAAGAACATGTTGCATATTTGCCCCAACAACACACTTTTCATTTGATTCAGGGCACTTAGGCTGCAGCGCCCCCTCAGAGGTGATTAAATAAATATCCCAAAGATTTACATCATTTAAATCTAAGGCGAAAATAAACCCACCACCAGATCCTTCCTTCGATTTTATATATCCATGCTTTTTTAACAAACTAAGCACTTTACGAATACGAACTGGATGGACACAGGCACTCTCTGAAATTGCATCACTTGTAGACATCCGATCCGGTTGCAGCGCAAGATAAGTTAAACTATGAATGGCAAGAGTGAAATCACTATTCATGGTCTGCCTCCTAAAATCGTTAATTTCTATATATTTTCGTCGTGATTATATTTAGTACTGTAATAAAATGTGTTAGGTATAATATTAATTATTAATTAGCTACTTTTTGTGAATTAATGTATGAGAATGTTCGTAGCTTACGAGGAAGAAAACTACGAATTTCATCTTCATTATAACCAACCTGTAATCTTTTTTCGTCTAGAATTATTGGCATGCGCAGCATTTTAGGATTATTTATGATTAATTTATATAATTCATTAAGTGGGAGCGATTCAATATTTATATTTAATTCCTGAAACGTTTTTGATTTTTTTGAAATAATCTCTTCAGTACCAGTTTCTGTCATGCGAAGAATAGATTTAATCTCTTCAATTGTAAGTGATTCATTCATAATATTTTTCACATTATAATCAATAGCATGTTCTTCTAGCCATGCTTTTGCTTTGCGACAGGATGTACAACTTGGTGTTACATATAGATTCACCATTCTTTACACACTCCTCATTAAAATGTAATAAAAAAATTTACAGTTGAGTTAAAAAAATTAAAATGAATTATTTAAGGTTTAGATTCCTTACTCAATTTAAATGAGTATACTGTAATTTTATTCTTTACAGTTAAAGGTGTCAACTATATTTTTTGAGTTTAAGACCATTGCTTAATTAAAATAGTAAGTGTAAAAAAAGTTAGTTTATTTTGAAACTTCTAAGTATAATAGAATGTACAATTAAAATTTAATATGAGTTTTTAGAGGTGGAATATGAGCAAACTAGATTTTTTTGAAATAGAGACTAGTCGATTAAAACTTAGAAGGTTTATAGATGAAGATGTAAGCAACTTTTATAAATATCGTTCAAATCCAGATGTGGCGATTTATCAAGGCTGGGAAAATTATACATACGAACAAGCAACTAAATTTATTGAAAAGCAAAAGTCAGCTATTATGAATATTCCTGATTCATGGGTTCAAGTGGCAATTGAAAATAAAATGGATGGTCAACTAATAGGAGATATTGGAGTACATACTTTATCAAATCCAAAAAATCAAGCTGAAGTCGGCTTTACATTAGAGCCAATGTATCAGAATAAGGGATATGCATTTGAAGCATTAAAAGGGATTATAGATTACTTATTTAATGTATTAAATAAAGAAAAAATAAACGCAATCGCTGTAGAACAAAATGTATCTTCAATTAAATTACTAAAAAAATTAGGATTTCATGAAATGAAAATGATCGAAAATTCTTTTTTTAAAGGCCAATATGTAACTGAATTTATGTTTGGACTTACGAAAAATGATTGGAATAAAAGGTAGGAGATGGGATTTAAGTGAATTTCTTTAAAGGAGCATTGTATTTATCATTGGCTGCAAGTATTTGGGGCATGACTTATGTTGTCAGTAAAGTAGTTTTAGATCTTATTTCTCCATGGTTATTACTAGAAATGAGATTTCTTTTAGCTTTATTAACATTAGGGCTAATCAGTCTTTTCCAAAAAAGCTGGAAAATTAATAAAAAAGATTTGATTAATCTCGCAGTTATTGCTTTAGTCGGGTATACTGGCTCAATTGGTTTTCAATTTGTTGGTACAAAGCTTTCAGGTGCAGCAATGGGCTCTTTAATTACTTCAGCTTCACCTGCATTAATATCATTATTTGCATTTTTTATTTTAAAAGAAAAAATTAATAGCCGTAAGATTGTTTCATTAATTTTAGCAACAATTGGAGTAATTGTTGTAATAGGATTACCAAAAGGTGGATCAAATTTAGGTGCATATTTTGGAAATCTCATACTTGTTGGTGCAGCAATTACTTGGGCCTTATATACGGTTTTAAGTAAAGTCCAGACTAGTAAATATTCATCATTAACCGTAACAACTTGGGCGACGGCATTTGGCGTAATTTTTACATTACCATTTACGATAGTTGAACAAAGTAAACACTTAACTCACTTACCAACAAATGGTTGGGTTTGGATGGGTGTCATATTTTTAGGTACAATCTCAACAGCAGGTGCCTTTTATCTTTGGAACAAAGGATTTGAATTTATTGATACTTCCACAGGGTCATTATTTTTCTTTTTACAACCGTTAATTGGTACGATATTTGGGTATTTTTTATTAAATGAAGAAATCAGTCCTTCATTTTTTATAGGAAGTATTCTAATTGTTGTAGCTGTTTATTTATCGATAAAAGAACCAAAGCAGAAAGCGAAACTTCAATATAACTCTAAAAAAGCTTGAAATAGTTAAAAGCAGTTGAAAATACTCAACTGCTTTTTTTTATTGGCTACTTTACTTGAATATACGAATGATAAGAATAGATGGAATGAATTTTATAAAGTGAGACTACTATTATATGTATTTAAATTGACAAATGTAGTTTAGAGAAATAATATAAATCTCATACGATACATCGTATAAGATGCATTTTTATTTAGAAGTTTTGTTGGAGGGATTAAATGGTAGAACGACCAGAATTTATACGTGAATCAATCGATTTTTTACAACGATTTTTAATGAAAAGCCTTCAAAAGCATTCGGAGGAACATGGAGTTACAATTCCACAAGCTAGAGTTATTGGCGAAGTGTATGCTCATAAATCAATGAGTATTAAACAACTTTCTAAAAATCTTAAAATGACCCAAAGTACTGTATCAGATATCGTTGAGCGTCTGACTACAAAAGGCCTTTTATTGAAAACACCAAATCCAAAAGATAAACGTTCAGTGGAGATTTCTTTACCTAAAAATATTGCAGATGAAATACACGGTAGCATTACTGAAATTGCAAATAAGTCATTGAATAGTGCATTAAGTCTTCTAAACTCTGAAGAACAAGAGATTGTAGAGAAAGGAATGAAATTATTAGTTACAGCGGTTAAGAAAAAGATGGAGACAGATGGAATGGATAATTATGAATTCTTTGATGTATTGTACTTTCTTGATGACGAAAAAGAAAAAAAAGAGAAATAAAATATTGAAGGAGGGGACCATGTGAACAAAATCATAAAAGGTCGTTGGATTATTTTTTCAATTTGGTTAATTGCAACAGTATTGTTAACAGTTCTTCAGCCTGACATCAATGTAATTCTGAGGAATAAGGGGCAAGAAGGGGCAAATAGTGATTCACCTTCTGTTATGGCAGATCATATCCTCAAAAAAATGGATACTGCAAAAGGAACGAATAATCTAATTGTTTTTTATGATAAAAATAAAATTTCAAATAACGAAATGAAAAAAATTGGTGATGCTGTTAAAGGAATACATGCTAGCAGTAAAGAACTTAGAATTTCGGAAATCATAGATCCTTTTAGTATTCCAGATGCAAAAAGTTCATTAGTATCAAAAGATGGTACCACACTTATGGTGAGCTATAAGTTAGACAAAAATGGAAGAGAAATTGATGATATAAAAAAACAATTAGATAATAAATTAAGTAAAGTACCAGTTAAATATTATTTAAGTGGTGAAGATTTTATCAACAATGATTATTTAAAAGCTTCACAATCTGGCGTTGAAAAAAGTGCTGCATTGACAGTAATTTTTATTTTAGTTGTACTTGTTCTTGCGTTTAGATCGATTGTTACACCATTTGTATCATTAATTGCTGTTGCATTCTCTTATTTATGTTCAATGGGGATAGCTGCTCAATTAATCGATAAAGCTGGATTTCCAATAACAAGTCTTACTCAAATGCTTCTAATACTGATTCTTTTTGGTATTGGAACAGATTATAACATACTCCTTTTTAATCGTTTCAAAGAGGAACTTTCACTTGGACATTCAGTAGATGAATCAATTGTAAACACGTATAAAACCGCTGGTAAAACAATTGCCTATAGTATATTAACTGTGTTTATTGCGTTCCTTGCACTTGTATTTGCCGAATCTCCAATTTATAAATCAGGTGTTGTTGTTGTAATCGGTGTAAGTATATTATTACTAGAAATATTAACGTTAACACCATTTATTATGAAGGTATTAGGGAAAAAGCTTTTCTGGCCATCTAAAAATATTGGTGGACACAAAGAAAACAAGTTTTTTGGAAGTTCGTCAGCTTTTGCGGTTAAGAAACCAATTATAACAATTGTAGTCATATTATTGATTTTATCTCCAATGGTATATTTCCATCAAGAAAAACTAAACTTTGATACGATTGGAGAACTGGGAAATAAATATCCTTCATCCAAAGGATTTAATATCGTTTCAGATCATTTTGGTAAAGGTCAGGCAATGCCTGCAACAGTTGTTATTGAAAATAGCAAAGCGCTTGATAATAATCAATCACTTGCAGTAATTGATAATATCACTGAAAGACTTAAAAAGATAAAGGGTGTTAATCAAGTATCTTCAGTAACACAACCTGGAAGCAAACAAATTGATCGTTTTTATGTTGATAGCCAAATGGGTACAGTGACTGATGGTATTTCCAAAACACAAGATGGTGTTAACGAAATACATGACGGATTAAGTTTAGCTGAAAATAAACTAGGGTCAGCTGATTTTTCAAATGTTAACCAAATGGTAGATGGAACAACGGAACTACAAAATGGTGTGACAGCATTAAGTGGGGGATTAAAACAAATTCAAGCAGGGATTGGCGATGGTTTTAGTAAATCTAAAACGATTTCTAGTGGTATAGCAACGATTGAAATGAATCTAAGAAAAATGAGCAGTGGTGTATCATTATTAGCAAATAATTATGAGAAAATGCAATCAGGTTATAAAGAGTTAGGAACTCATTACCAACAATCAGCACAAGCACTGCTTAGTCTAAAAGGCGTAATTTCTCAAATGCAATCAATGATGACAGCACTAGGTAGTAGTTATTCGAATTCAAAAGGTGATGTAAATTATCAATCACTAAAGCAAACAATTGATCAAACAGTTGCTTCATTAAATCAAATTACTCCAGAAGGAATCAAAGCTTTAAATGATAATTATAATGCTGTAACTACAGGTTTTGCTACTGCAAACAGTAATCTATCTAGTATGAGTAATGGCTTAACTCAAATGGCTGATGGTTTGAAAAAACTTGAAAGTGGCTTAAGCGATGCATCATATGGTATCGGAAAAATTGTCACAAATATGAATAAAGTATCAGATGGACTTGGTCAAATGAAAACAGGACAACAACAGCTAGTATCTGGCATCAATGGATTTAGTACATTTGGTGAAAAGCTTTCTGATGTTAACGGTGGATTAAAGAAAATTTCTGACGGATTAGGAAAAACAAATGATTTCTTAACACAGTATAACTCAAATAAAACGTTCTTTATTCCAAAAGAAGCATTGGCTGATGAGAACTTTAAAAAATCAATTGACATGTTTATGTCAAAAGATAAAAAAATTACAAAGCTAACAATTGTTTTGGAAAATGATCCATATTCAAAAGAATCTTTAAATACGATCAATAAAATAAATTCAGCTGTTAAGAATGGACTAAAAGGCACAGAACTTTCAAATGCAAAGTCAGGTGTTACAGGTCCGAGTGCAACAACAAATGATATGAATAATATTTTGAGTAGTGACCTAAATAAAACAACCACGATTGTTATAATAGGGGTATTACTTGTATTATTCCTAGTGATAAAATCATTCTGGACACCAGTATTTATCACTGCATCACTTTTAGGAGCATACTATTGTTCTATGTTTATGATCAACTATATTTTCATAGATTTGATAGGATATGAAGGAATATCTTCTTTTGTTCCGTTCTTCTCTTTCATCATTATAGTAGCTTTAGGAGTTGATTATAGTATTTTTCTAATGATGAGATTTAAGGAATATACTCATTTGTCACCGAAAGAGGCAATCGTTTTAGCATCTAAGCATACCGGTGGCGTAATAATTTCAGCCGTGATCATCCTTGGAGGAACATTTGCAACACTTATGCCATCTGGAATCCTTTTATTGTTTGAATTAGCAATAGCCGTAATAACTGGCCTAGTAGTCCTTTGCTTTATCTTATTACCAATCTTCTTACCAGCAATGATTGCATTACCAGAAGCATTGGCTAATTTATTTTCAAAAAACAAAGAATCAAATGTTGATACAGAAAAACATATAATTTAATAGAAAAATAGATTTAGTTGAAAAATGCCGACTTACTATTCATATAATAGTAGGTTCGGATTTTTTAATTAAGGATTTAAAGATTTAGATGATAAGGAAAATGATGAGTTTAAATTTTTTAAGATAAACCGATAAAATCGATCAAATTGTGAGCTAGCATGGAAACAGGGGTTCATTGCGCAAAAAAAGTGGATGCTAA
>NZ_JAZGQS010000016.1:0-85394 GCF_036421055.1 Gottfriedia acidiceleris
ATAACCTATAAAAAATAGGTCAACCAGAAAATTCTGGCTAACCATATAATACGAAATGGCAGATTAGTGGAATAAGAAAAAAGGAAAATTTTATGGTAATATATCTCTTAATAATCATTAAGTATATTGTTAGTAATGGTAATTGGAGGAAATATTATGGAACTCTATAAAGAGAATTATTACTATGTTCTAAGACCATTTAATTATGATTTTGAGGAACAAGCTAATTTCCTAAATATCATCTTAGAAGACGATGAGGTCGTTTTATTTGGATATAAATTGTATGATTTCGATATAACTAAATTAGATGAATTAATAGACGAAAATTTAAAGAGAATTTATGAATCAATGATTGATATGATTGATTCAACTATGCCTCCTGAAGATGAAGAAGAAGAGAACAACGGTAAAGCTGATTTTCTTAATAGAAAAGCAGTATTTTTAAATGAAGAATGGATTTTGGAACATACTCCGAAAATGCGTAATGAGCCTTTGACAACATGGATAAAACCTGAAACAAAAGAAGAGTTTATACGAGCTTTAAAAATAACAACAATGGAACATGAGTTTATGTGTGTATTTATTAAGCAGAATCATGATTTTAACACTTACCGAATTGGAATTAAGCTTGTAGAAGGTGTGGAAAGTAATGAATTAATTTTTGTTGAAAATAAGAATTGCACTTTTCTAAATGAAGTTCTTCCAAAGTTGAAAAAAATCTATAAAAATATTGAAATAAAAAAAGAATAAACTCTAACCTATGCAACTACTATGGGAGAACGAATTAAACTTCCATTCACTGTTGTGAATTCTGGATTAATGGTTGGCTAACGCATGCGTTAGTTCAATAAGTTCTCGAGTCGCTAATACGACTTTTTTTAATTGTTAGAGTTGATGAAGGATTTTTTACTTTTAGATATAATTAATTTAAAAACAAATTAATTTACTGAAATAATTAAAAAAGTGAGGATATAGATGATAGAAGAATTAGATGTTAGATGTCATTTATCTGGAGACAAATTTTCTCCAAGAAAGGTAGAAGAATTAACTGGAGTAAAACTGATTCAGAAAAAAGAAGTAGGAGAAATTGGAACAAAAGGTCCTTTTAAGGGACAACCTATAAAATATGGGTCAGGTGTTCTATGTCCCCCTGAAGGAATAGTGTATTTGGATTATAATAATAAGATTTATTGGGTTGCAAAGACATTATATGATTTTATAGATGATATTAAAAAATGTGGAGTAGAAGATATTGATTTTGTTATAGGTGTATTTTATAAAGAACAATGCAATTTTGCTATAGAAACAGAAGCTCTTAAGTTAATAGGAGAGTTAGGTATACATTTATCAATTAGTTGTTACGAAAACGAATAACTGTTCTTATTGAACTAACGCAGTGCTTTAGTTGAACAACATGATCGGCTCTTTAGCCGATTTTTTTGTGGAACAAAATAGCAGTATATTTACATAAAGGAAAATGGTAAAATCATTGAAATCAAGATAAATTGTTCAAAACTGGAAGCGCTATGGTGGGGAAAATAGGAGAAAGATTTTCCTTAAACCAACTTGATAATTTAGGAGTATAAAATAGTTAAATAATTAGTGAGGTAAATAACTTTATGGAATATCCAATCATGGAACCACCATTTGAAATAAAATCTTTTAGAGAATTAAGTGCTAAAGAATCGAAAGCACTTTTAAATTGGTTTGAGAGTCAAATACCTATACGGCTAGATTTATTACAAAAAGCAATAAAACATACGACCGATGATTCAAATGAATTTCTTGACTTTAGTCCTTTATCATTGATACCATTGTGGCGTTGGTTCTTAGATCAAATTGAAATTAACGAAAAGACACAAGAAGAGATCATCATCGAGAAATTGAATATTCCTGAACAACTTCGAAACATAATTGAAATAGAGACTCAAGATTTAAGTATTGGAACACAAATTCTTGCTATGGATATTGCAATTTATACTGCTGAGGTATTAATAAGAAATAATTCAGAAATAAAATGGGGAAGAATTAGAAAACCCAAGAATTCTATAAATGTAAATCGTCCTGTTCTAATTAGTAATTCGTCTAAGGTGGTCATAAACCCGACTAATCAAATTAGCAATCTGACAGAGCAAATGGTGGAAATTGGAAATACTAACGAAGCAATACTTAAAGAAAAATATGGATCATGGGTTTATTTTTTCAGTAATAACCATTTAAAAGAATATTGAATAACTTTTATTAAATTTTAAAAATGTTGATTATTGTAAAAGAAAAAGGCATTAAATTCAAAATAAAAACAACTATAAATAATCAAAAGTTATGTAACTAACGCAATGCGTTAGTTACATAAGTTCTAAAATTCACTTTACCTCACGATAACCTCTTCGATCATGTCTTTTAACCTATTTTTCGTTTCTATAAATTTAGCTTTTTCTTTGATATTATCCTTTTGTTCCTCATAGTATAATGGTTCTCCTTCAAACCTCGGTATGACGTGCATATGATAATGCGTCAAGTCGTTGAATTTTCCACCGTTTTGGCATATAGTAATACCATCAGGATGAAATAATTTTTTTATTGCCTTTGAAATGGTCATAGATGCTATCATAATAGCATTTGCTATTTCAACATCTAACTCTTCGGTATATAAATAATGCTTTTTCGGAAGAATTAAAGTATGTCCTTCATTAAAAGGTTCGATATCCAAAATGCAACAAACATATTCATTTTCATATACAATATTCACTGTTTCAAGTTGGTTAGACAGTCTGCAACCTAAACATTCTGAGTTTATAATCATAAGTATCTCCTTTAGTAAGTATTCAAAAAACATTTTACCAAAAATATCCACTTACTTAATACTCCTTGTTCAACTAAAGTGCCATTTACTTCAATAAAAAAATGCAATTAAGCAGTTTGGATCTTCAACTATTGCTTGCGTTTGTTGAATTAGAATATCGACGAAACTTTTAAATAAAATTTTTAAAAAATAAGCGAGTGGTGAGATTGAACGCTAATACATTAATGGAATGGGAACAAAAGAATGATGCAAAAAATAGAACTATAAATGGATTTTGGGAAAGTTTTAGGAAATGGCTTAAAGAAGAAAAATACGACTACTTGGACACATTTAAAGGAAAGTTGTACGAAGAATTCATTCAAGTTAAAGAATGTTCTATTGAATTAAAGCATAGTTTTTCTCGTATTGGAGCGTTTGTGTTTTTTACAGTAGATATTTATTACTTTGATAAAGAGATTGGTACATACACTCTTGAATTCGATTTGGATGGAGAAATATTAGATGATTTCTTAGTTTTTGACCATATCCTTTTAGATCATAGAATTTCAGACATAAGACACAACCTAACAACAGTTCGAAAAGCACTAAAAGAGGGAATTGAATTAAATTTAATATCAAATATTACGGGAATCGACCAGCCTTCAATTGAGATTATAAAGAAAAAATATTGTTAAACTAACGCTAGCGATAGTTGCATGAGGTGGACTGCAGCGGTCTAATTTATGATAGCAGACTAGTAAAATACATAAGTAAATATGTTAAAATTAACCATTATGACCGCCAATAGTTGGCGGTTTTTTATTGCTGTTGAAAAAATTTATAAAAAATATCATATTTTTTGTAACAAAAATGACTTTAATCGGATATATAGAGCGAAAGGAGGAAAAGCCTTGGGAGATCTTAATGAAATTTACAATAATTATGCAGAAGTCGTTTTTAAGTATTTGATGTGTCTTTGCCATGATACAGATTTATCAGAAGAATTAACACAAGAAACTTTCTATCAAGCTGTGAGGTCAATTGATAGTTATAATGGTGGATGTAAGATGTCAGTTTGGTTATGTCAAATAGCGAAGCACTCTTACTATAAGTACCTAGAAAAAAACAAGAAGCAACGAAAAGAGATTTACCAAGAGAATTCCATACATACTTCACCTGAAACTGAATTGATAAATTCGGAGGATAAAGTTGCTCTATTCCGAATAATCCACCTACTAGAAGAACCATATAAAGAAGTTTTACTTCTTAGAATTTTAGGAGGACTTAGTTATAAAGAAATTGGTGAAATTCAATTGAAGAATGAAAACTGGGCAAGGGTTACTTTTTATAGGGCTAAAATTAAATTAAGGGAAAGGGGAAAGATGGAGAATGAACAATAAGTGTAATATTGTGAGGGATCTACTACCATCTTATATAGACAATATATGTAGCAAAGAGAGCAATCAGTTTATTGAAGAACATTTAACTACATGTTTAACCTGCGGAAAAATATTAGATACTATGAAATCCGATATCAATATATCCGATGAGATTTATAAAATTGAAAGGTTGGAGACGAAAAAACCGTTTAAAAAAGTATCTGGATTTTTAAACTTCCAGAAGAAATTTACTAATTATATACTTATATTTGCACTCATCTCATTGTTGTTTGGGATTTACTTTCTAGCTAATTCGAATAATGAAATGAAAAAATATAAAGAAGAAGTAAACAAGCTTGGTGTAGTAGAGCAAGAAAAAAAAGCCATTATGAATGATGCAATCAATGTTCTTGGAGACTCTAGTGTTCTTACAAATCAAAAAGAAGAACAACTTCTTAAAGTATTTGAAAAGTATAATGGAAAACTAAATTTGTTGGCTATATTTCCTAATACCAATGTAGAAGATTGGATTAAGGAAAACGCTCTTGTAAGAAATCAACCCACAACAATTTACCCAATTGATTATCAAAAAGCTGCAATTGTAATTGGAAATGAAGGTATTATTGGAAGCAAAGAAAAAATAATCCCAAGTGATTATGATTTAGGAACTGTGGTAATGGAGAACGGTAATTGGGTAGTTCAGTATGAATATAAGACTTCATACGAAAATATCATAGAGAAGTATCATCAATTAAAATATTATGGACCTAATACTTGGAGCTTCTATCAGCTACCCATCTTATTGTTCTCTATTTTTACTGTTCTATGTATTGTTTGGTTATTCTTGAAGAAAAACAATAGTCAGCTTAAAGGTTTATTAGACTAACCCTAAAATCAAATAATCTTATTAAACTATTCGTGCCTTATACTATTTCTTATTAAACTAACTCATGCGTTAGTTTCATAAGGAAAAGCAAAGACCACTTTAATATTTTTGTGGTCTTATTCTTTAGTTCAAAAATCAACAATTTACTTTAACAGAGCCTATATTTTAATAGTAACCGATAGAATATGTAACTAAATTTTTAGAAGGAAACCAACTAAATAGTTAGTTTGTTTTTCTTAATTTTAGTGAGACTGACTTACACAAGCTATTTTACAATTTCAAATTATTGTCTGATAGTGAAGAAATTGTAAGGAGCTAAGTGAAGGATCTGACGAATTTATTACTAATTTTGATATCAGTGTCCACGTTTTTGCTTTAAATATCGATGCTATTCTACAGTTTAAGGCGGATTTTGAAAAATGCTTAGCTAGTCATTGAGTAGAAATACCAATATATTTTCATACTATACGAGAGGAATGATTTCATAATGAATTCATTCTCTTTTTCATTTGGAAAAAAATCAATAATATTTTAACTTATTAGAAGGCTAGTGTATGATAAGTAAATTACTATAAAACTTTAAACTTTTTAAAGTAAAGGAGCGTTTGTTTGTTACAATGTTTTTTTTATATAATGGAACTCTCTAACGAAAGCTGAGTTACTAAAGAAAAATCTTTAACTATCAATTTTAAAATTAATAAGGTGAAATAAATGATTGTAAATACACTAAATGACGTAAATAAGTTAATTGCAGATTGGCAAACTGCAATTGAAGCGGAACGAAATTATTTAAAATTTCATGGTGGGAGAAGTTATACCCTTTCTAAGGGGACTCCACTATACCAAATTGGACAAAGTACAGTTATCTTGTTTACGATTTATGCAGAAATTTTTGTCCCAGAAGGAACGCCTGTTCGAATAAAAATAGAAAATCAAGAGTATCAAGGTGAATTATTGTCATTTAAAGGCTCACAAGTTGAAATTAAAATAAATGAAAGAATTACTTCGACGATTCCATATGCTGAACTTTTTAATGAACCATGGGAGTTACTAGATCAATTAATTGAAAGACTTGAGGAAATAAAAGATTATCGTAGTAAACAAAAAAGAATTATGAAGCTAATGAATGCGAATTCAACTGCTAAACATTTAAGTAAAATGAAGAAAGAAAGTTCAACAAAGCAGGAGTTAATTTATCGTTCATTTTATAATGCCACAACATATATATGGGGACCACCAGGTACAGGGAAATCATACAATTTAACAAATATTATTTTAAAACATTATGAAAAAAATAAGTCAGTTTTAGTAATTGCCCATTCGAATGCTGCAGTAGATGTTTTAATGAAAAATGTAATTCATGAATTAGAAAAGAAAGATACATGGAAAAGTGGAGAGATTGTCCGTTACGGTTATACAAAAGATGAAGTGTTATTACAACACGAAGATGTCCTTTCTTCAAAACTTGTTGAGGTAAATGGAAGCGTAAATCAATATGAGTTAGAAAATTTAGATGAACGAAAGCACTCGATGCTAAGAAAAGCTAGAAGAGGTGCAGCCTCAAAAAAAGAATTAGATGATTTAAGTAAAATTCAAACTAAGTTAAATAAAATTAGAGGGGAAATTCGTGAAAAAGAAAAAGAATTGATTGATCAAGCAAAAGTGATTGGAACTACCTTATCAAAATGTTCAATTGATCCATTAATCTATTTACGCCAGTTCGATTTAGTCATTGTGGATGAAATTAGTATGGCGTATACACCACAAATCGCCTTTGCTTCAACATTAGGGAAACGAATTGTTGTATGTGGAGATTTTAAACAATTACCACCAATTGCTGCAAGCTTTCATAATGAATATGTTAAAAAGTGGTTACAGGAAGATTTATTTCATCATACTGGTATTGTCCAAAAGATAGAGAATGGTGAACCATTATTTAATTTAGTTTTATTGAATCAACAAAGGAGAATGCATCCGTCCATTTCTGGATTTACGAATAATGAAATCTATCATTCATTAGTGTTTGATCATCCATCAGTCAAAAAAAGACAGGAAATCGCAAAACATAAACCATTTCCAATGCAAGCAAATAGTTTAATAAATTCACAATTTCTAAAAACTTATGCTTTAAAAGATTCAAATACAAATTCTAGATATAATTTAGGATCTGCGATTATTGCAATTCAATGTATTCTTTCAAGTATAGTAGATGGGGTCAAGTCAATAGGAATTGTTACGCCATATAGAGCACAGGCAAAGTTACTTACGGCACTCCATAAAGAGATTATCGGGAAAACAAAATATCGGGAATTACCAATACAAATCGCAACAGTTCACCGATTTCAAGGAGCAGAGTGCGACGTAATTATTTTTGATTCAGTTGATACCAAACCACAATATTCTCCTGGATTACTACTAACAGACCAAAACAGTGAAAGATTAATTAATGTTGCTTTAACTAGAGCGCGAGGTAAATTTATTCATATTGCAGATATTCCATTTATAAAAAGTAAAACAAATTCAAAAATGACAATTAATAAGTTAATTCAATTCCAAATGGAAAATGAATACAAGGTAAGTAAAGAAGCGTTTGAAATGGTTTTTGCAAAGAGTATATCCAAAAGGTTAAGACTGTTTTCAAATGATTCAATGGACCTAATAAATGAAATAGTAAATGATATTAAAAATGCGAATAAAAAAATTATTGTCTCCATGCCAAATTTATCTGAGATGTCTGTGGATATTCGAAAACTTATTAATGAAGTTGAGATACCTATTCTTTTTATAAGTGAATCTCATTTTGAAAATCAAAAAAATAGAAGTTTTATTAAAAAAGATCAAGTTCAACCTTTTATTATGATTGACAATGAAATTATATGGTATGGAATTCCTTTGTCACAGGTCAGTTTAAACCAATCAAATAACTCTGCGAGATTAAATTGTCCTTTAACGTGTCAAATATTAAAAGGATTTATCGACTTTTAAAAATTACGTAGAAACTATTCTATGTTATTTCATGCTGAAAAACTACCTTGTTAATTAATTATCAAATTTTCGTAAAAGGAGTAGAGTGATGTTGATTTCCATTACAGGTTGCTAGCTTTGCATAGGGCGAGATTCTTTCGCCTCCTCGGCAAAGTCTGCGGGGTCTTTAGCCTTCCCGCTAATCCCATAGGAGTCGAGCACCCCTCCATTCCAAACAACTTATTCATCAAAAAATGACTGCGAAAATTCTAATCAAATAGCCTTTACTTAGTGAAAACTACCTGTTTTATATTAATCAGTAGATCAATTAATATCGATCATATAGTAAACTAACCAATCAAATTTGTTTTCTAAAAAAGCTCATTCTAATTTTATATTCTAAAAAAAATCATTTCTAGTATTATTAAATTAATGAAATTGCTCTAACATACTCTTTCAAAACCATTTAATGGTCATTCAAAAAATGCTATTTATCAAAATTAAATGTTCCATTAAAGTCTGTTTTCCTATTGACTTAATATTTCAACACTCTGAAGTTACATAGAAAGTATTCTATGTAATTTTTTTTATTCTTATTAAATAATGTATTGCATAAATTAATAATAAAATGCTACGGGATAGGTGAATAAATGGTCGATCGATCGGTTTTTTCTAAATTGTCTATGCCTTGTGCTTTTTTAGATTGGGATGCTTTTGTTCAAAATGTGGATGAGATTGCAGCTAAATCAAACGGTAAGAAAATAAGAATTGCTACAAAATCAATTCGAAGTGTACAAGTTTTAAAATATATTTTAGAGAGCAATGATTGTTATGAGGGATTAATGAGTTATAACCCCCATGAAGCGGATTTCCTTGCTGAAAGTGGATTTGATAATTTGTTAATAGGTTATCCAACAGTTGATGTAATCGGTTTAAATAAAATTGCATTACAAATAAAAAAGGGTAAAAAAATCATTTGTATGGTGGACCAGACTGAACAAATTAGTATGATTGAAAAGATTGCAGCCAAAAATGAGATTGTTATTCCACTTTGTATCGATATAGATATGAGTACATCATATTTTGGTTTTCATTTTGGAGTTAGAAGATCACCAATCAAAGAACCTAGAGATTTAGTACCGCTACTAACCCATATTTTACAATCCTTGAACGTCCGATTAGAAGGAATTATGGGATATGAGGCACAAATTGCGGGTGTTGGTGATGATGCTAAAAATAAGTTTATTAAAAATAAAATAATACAGTTTTTAAAGAAGAAATCATTAGGTGAAATAGCGAAAAAACGAAGAGAAATTGTTAAATACATTGAAAAAGATGGCTACCAACTTGAATTTGTAAATGGTGGAGGTACTGGAAGTCTTCATTTGACGACAAAGGAAAAAGTGGTTACTGAAGTAACGGTAGGTTCAGGATTTTACGCTCCAACATTATTTGATGATTACAGAAGTTTTCAATATCAACCAGCCATAGGCTTTGCTTTACCAATCATTCGAAAACCAGCAGATAAGATTTTTACATGCACAAGTGGAGGGTTTATCGCTTCAGGTGCTGTAGGAAAAGAAAAATTACCAACTCCATATTCCCCAGATCATTGTACTTTATTGCCACTAGAAGGTGCTGGTGAAGTTCAAACCCCAGTTTTTTATTCAGGTCGTGAAGAATTAAAAATAGGAGAAGCAATTTTATTTAGACCAAGTAAGTCTGGTGAAATTGCTGAGCGTTTTTCTCATTTATATATAGTAAGTAAAAATAAGATTATCGACAGGTTCACAACATACAGAGGAGATAGGGGGTGCTTCCTATGAAAAGTATGTTATGGAGAAACTGGTCTGGAAGTGTAAAGTTTAAACCGAATGAAGTATTGTATCCTTCATCGATTGAAGAAGTTGTCAACCTCGTTAAAAAAGCTAACTCTGAAAATAAGAAAATAAGAGTAGTAGGTTCAAGTCACTCATTTACTCCACTAATTTCAACAAACGACTATCTAATGTCACTAGATCATTTAAATGGTGTTATTTCAATCAACAAAGAGGCACAAATTGCCGAAGTTTGGGCTGGAACTAAGCTTGAGCAATTAGGAAATGAATTATATGAATCAGGTTTTTCGCAAGAAAATTTAGGTGATATAAATGTTCAATCGATTGCAGGAGCATTTTTAACAGGTACGCATGGCACAGGAATTGATCACGGAATTTTATCTACCCAAATCGAAGAGATGACAGTAGTTTTACCATCAGGTGATCTGATCGATTGTTCAAAGACAAAAAATACAGATATTTATAGGGCAATTGGCGTATCATTAGGTCTACTTGGCATCGTAGTTAAATTTAAAATTAGGATAAAGCCTGCTAAAACGTATCGTTATGAGAGTAAAAAAGTGATAATTGATGAAGTTTATCGTAATCTAAAAAATTTGAAAAAAGAAAATGAACATTTTGAGTTTTACTTATTCCCTTATTCTGATCATGCTCAAGTAAAAATAATGAATGAAACTAGAACGAAGAATCATTCATTTAAATTTGAGAAATGGAAGGTAGCAACCATTGAAAATAAAGCATTCTGGTTATTAAGTGAATTTAGTAGAAACTTTCCAAAAAGTAGTTCTCAAATTAGTAAAATAAGTGGTAGAAGTGTTCCAAATTCTAGAATGGTCGGACCGAGCCATAAAATATTTTCAACAACTCGAAACGTAAAATTCAACGAAATGGAATACAGTATTCCAGCTGAATATATGAATGACGCGACCTTAGAAATTCAAGAAGAAATTAAAAATAAACGTTTTAACGTCCATTTTCCGATCGAATGTCGTTTCGTAAAAGGAGATCATTTTTTAATAAGTCCTGCTTCTATGCGTGATTCAGCGTATATTGCAATCCATATGTATAAAGGAATGCCTCATCAAGACTATTTTAATAGAATAGAAGAAATTCTTCAAAGCTATAATGGCAGACCACATTGGGGAAAAATGCATTCAATGAAATTAGAAAAACTAAATCACATGTATCCATCATTATCTAACTTTCTTACTATTCGAAGGCAATTAGATAAGAATAATATTTTTGTAAATGCTTATTTAGCGAAATTATTTAAGATTGAATAAAAGTTTTTGGTTAGATGACTTGCTATTAAATAATTTGATAGTTTCAGCTGTAATATCCTAATTATATAAGAGGTTAAATTAAAAAGGACGAACATTAAGTGAATTTATTTGGAAAACTCGCTCTAAATAATAGGTACTTTTAAAATGACTGAACAAGCTTCAGTCATTTTTTTATGAAAATCTAATTGAAAATATTTATCAATTGTATTATGATATGTAATGAGAAAAGTTATCAATATCAATTACATATATATAATTTAGATTTTTCGGGGGTATTTTCATGAAGAAACAAACTACTATGATCGCAATTTCTCTTGCTACAAGTTTAATGATGGCAGGTTGTGCACAAAAAACTGAAGAAGCAAGTAACGTAAAAAAAGAACCAAAAGTAGAAGCAAAAATAAATTTAGATTCAGAGATTAATAATTATAGAGATTTCGTTGTATCTCAAACGGAAGAGTTCGTTTCAAATACACAGAAATTCGTTGATGCAATTAATGCAGGAAACATGGCAGAAGCAAAACGTTTATATCCAATTAGCCGTTCTTATTACGAAAGAATTGAACCAGTAGCAGAATCATTTGGCGATTTGGATCCAAAAATTGATGCACGTGAAGGTGATGTACCTGCTAACGAGTGGACTGGTTTCCATAAAATTGAGCAAGTTCTTTGGGTTCAAAATACGACAAAAGGTCTTGAAAAATATACAGAACAACTAATGAAGGATGCTAACTACTTAAGGGCAAAAGTAGAAACGGCTGAAATTGATCCTGTATTATTTGTAACTGGTCCTGTAGAGTTATTAAATGAAGTTTCATCTTCAAAGGTTACAGGTGAAGAAGAACGATATTCACATACTGATTTAGCTGATTTTGCTGCTAACGTGGAAGGTTCAGATAAAATCGTTCAATTATTATCAGAAAAACTAAAAGCAAAAGATGCTGAATTAGCTTCAACAATTGAAACTAGATTCAATGATTTAATGACAACATTAAATACTTATAAAAAGGGTGACGGGTACGTTAATTACAAACAGTTAAAAGAAGATGAAGTAAAAAAATTGGCTCAACAAGTTGATGCATTAGCAGAACCGATTTCTCAAGTTGGGTCAACATTAGGGGTTAAATAATATGAAAAAATTAGAAACAAATAAAGTTTCTAGAAGAGATGCATTAAAACTTATTGGAGTTGGTGGAGCTGGTATACTTATTGGTGCAACTGGAATTGAAGCAGCTACTGAAAAAGTAACTAATTTCTTTTCTCCAGCTAAAGCGGATGCAAGTGAAATTCTTCCGTTTTATGGTAAAAAGCAGCAAGGTATTACAACTCCTGCTCAAGATTTTATATATTTGGCATCATTTAAACTAGAAACTACTTCAAAAGCAGATGTGAAAACGATGTTTAAAAAATGGACTGAAGCAGCAGCTTTAATGAGTGAAGGTAAAGAAATAGGTGATTCTGATTTTCCTTCATCACCACCAATTGATACGGGGGAGGCAACAGGTTTACAACCAATGAAGCTTACGTTTACATTTGGAGTTGGCCCTTCATTTTTTGACCGATTATCAATTCAATCAAGTAAGCCTTCTGGGTTAAATGATTTGCCACATTTCCCTGGTGATGATTTAAGAGAAGAATGGAACGGTGGGGACATCGTAGTTCAAGTTTGTGCAAACGACCAACAAGTTGCTTTTCATGGTGTAAGAAACTTGATTCGAATTGGGCGTGGAACTGTTAGTTTAAAATGGATGCAGCACGGCTTCCAACGCTCATCTGGAGCGGATCCGTCTGGTAGTACACCTAGGAACCTAATGGGTTTTAAAGATGGTACTGGAAATCCAGATACAAAAGATGAAAAAGAAATGAATACACATGTTTGGGTACAAAATGGGGATGGTCCAGCTTGGCTAACAGGTGGTTCTTATCTAGTTGCAAGACGTATTCGTATCCGTGTTGAGGAATGGGATCGTAGTTCATTACTAGATCAAGAACGAACATTCGGTCGTCACAGAGCATCCGGTGCACCAATTGGAGAAAGTAATGAATTTGCTAAAATAGATTTAAAGAAAACAGATGATAATGGGAAATTATTGATTCCTGCCAATTCACATGTTGCCTTAGCAAGAGGCAAAGGTGAAATTAAAATCTTAAGAAGATCTTATTCTTATACTGACGGACTTGATATCCAAACAGGAAAATTAGATGCCGGCTTACTATTTGTCAGTTTCCAAAGAGACTTAGAAAAACAATTTATTCCTTTACAAGATAAATTAGCAAAAATGGATTTATTGAACGAATACATTGAGCATAATGGTAGTGCAGTATTTGCATGTTTCCCAGGTATTAAGCATGGAAGCTATATTGGGGAAGGATTACTTTAGGTGAATTGAATGAAAAAAAATATACTTTTATTAGCTAGTTTACTATTTTTTAGTTTACTAATTAGTCCGTTTCATAAAACTTTTGCTGAAACTGATCTTCAAGAACAAGTACTTTCACATATTGGTAACTCATTAACAGAAGTTAAAAATGGTGAAAAAGATAAAGTGAAATCAGATTTATTAGCGATTAAAGAATTAATAAAAAATGAGAAAAAAACTTCGAAATTAACTAAACTCGTTGACCAAGCGATTAAAGATATTGATCAAAATGAACTTGCAACAGTAAAAGATGATCTTCGCGGCATAGCTTTTGAAACAGAAAAGTGGATTGAAAATACGAATGATAAAAAAGATCTTTCTCAAATTAATCTGACTAAACTAGTATCTCATTTAAATAATGTTAAAACGTTATCAAATGAATCGAACTGGGAAAAAGCACAATCAGAATATAAGCTTTTTGAAATTGAATGGTCTAAAGTAGAAAATGATATTAGAAAAGCAAACAGTAGTTTTTATGGTTCAATCGAATCAAGTATGATTACTTCAAGGTCAACTTTGTTTACTGAAAATCCTTCAATTACTAAAGTAAATGATTCTTTTACTAAATTAATTGATGTATTGAATAATCCAAGTAGTGATTCAACAAAAGAAGTAAGTATTGAAAAAGCAATTAAACTTCTAAATCAAACAATCAATTATGTAGAATCAAATGATACAGAGAAAGCACAAACTTCATTCAATGAATTCATTCAAGATTGGCCATATGTTGAAGTAATGGTTCAATCGAATTCTATGGAATTATATAAGAAGATTGAAAATGATACATCCATTGCATTAACTCAGTTAACAGAAAAACCTAAATCTGCAACAACAATGAAAACATTAAAAAAAATTCAAAACAATTTAAACTTAGCTACGAAGAAAACATCTTATACGATGTTTGATGCAGGGACAATTGTATTCCGTGAAGGTTTAGAGGCATTAATTATTATTTCTGCTTTACTAGCATTAGTGTCAAGAGGTAAACAACAATCTGCACGTAAGTGGATCTTCGTTGGTGGTACTTTTGGTATCCTAGCTAGTTTAGTAGCAGGATTGTTATTCCAGTTCTTATTATCAAAAATCTCAGCTGGAATTAGTAATCAATTGATTGAAGGGATTTCTGGTCTTATTGCAGTTGTTTTCATGTTAACAGTTGGGTTATGGTTACATAAACAATCTCGTCAACAAGAATATGGAAGTAAGATGAAAGAGAAAGCAAATGCCGCAATTGCTGGTGGAGGAATACTTTCATTAAGCTTACTGTCATTTTTTGCAGTATTTAGAGAAGGTGCCGAAACGGTCGTGTTTTATATTGGTATGAGTTCTTCAATTACTGCAAAAGAATTGATTACTGGTTTTGCAGGTGGAATCATTATACTTGTTATAATTGGAATATTCATTTTAAAAGGAAGCAAATTTATTCCTTTAAAGCCGTTTTTTACAATCGCAAGTCTATGTATTTATTATTTAACGTTTAAATTCATTGGCCAAAGTATTCATGCATTACAAGGAATCGGTTATTTACCTGACCATATGAGTACTATGTTTCCAACGATACCTAAACTAGGGATTTATCCTTCCCTAGAAAGTATCATTCCACAACTAATATTATTCCTATTTGTCATTTGGTTGTTCGTTGGAACAAGAATTAAAAACAATAATAAATCAATTGCTGCTTAAATTAGTTTAAGAAAACAGACATAATTGTCATTCATATAGACAATTTATGTCTGTTTTTTTATCGTCTTTTCAGCTTAGTAATCGTCGAATCTGATTGACGGAAATCATTTCATAAAAAATTGGAAAATTATGAGCTAAAATATTTAAAAATTCTTTTAAAAGAGATAAGATAAGATTAAAGAAATATGAGGGTTTTATATAATAATATTATGTAAACTAGGTAATGTAAGGAGGATTTAAAATGATTCAAAAAGCTACATTTGCAGGTGGTTGTTTTTGGTGTATGGTAACACCGTTTGAGGATTTACCTGGTATACATGGTATTGTTTCAGGTTATATGGGTGGGGAATTAGAAAATCCTACGTATGAAGAGGTTAAAAAGGGGACTACTGGTCATTATGAAGTAGTTCAAATTACTTTTGACGATGAATTATTCTCATACAAAAAACTATTAGAATTATTTTGGCCACAAATTGACCCAACAGATCCAGACGGCCAATTCCAAGATAGAGGTTCACAATACCGAGCTGCAATCTTTGTTCATAATGATTCACAGCTTAAGGAAGCAATGGAATCAAAAGAAAAATTAATTGAAAGTAATATTTTTAAGAAACCGATCGTAACTGAAATATTACAAGCAACTACTTTTTTTGAGGCTGAAGAATATCACCAAGACTATCATAAAAAAAATCCAAAACACTATAAAGAAGATCGAGCGATGTCTGGAAGAGACGAATTTATTGAATCAAATTGGAAAAAGAAGTAGGCAAAGGACGAATAGAAGCTCCATTAGAGCTTCTATTATTTTTAAGTATGCATAGGAATATTTATCTATTCTAAAATAATTCAATCCTTATATCTGCTCTCGAATGGAGGTATACTATGGAAACAAATCGAAGGCTAGTGACGATCGGGTTGTTGGTAGCTGTTACATTGTCTGCGATTGAAGGGACGATCATTACAACTGCCACACCTACCATTACGACAGAATTATCTGGTGTTAAATTGATGAGTTGGATTTTTGCAGCTTATATGTTGGCAATGACTGTAACGACACCGATTTATGGGAAACTATCGGATTTATATGGTCGCAAAAACTTATTAATGTTTGGCATCATTTTATTTATTTTAGGTTCAGTATTATGTGGTTTTTCACAAAATATGGGTCAATTAATCTTATTTCGTACAATACAAGGGCTAGGTGCTGGAGCTGCATTACCTTTAACGATGACGGTAATAAGTGATTTGTATCCATTCCAAGAAAGGGCTAAAGTGCAAGGGTATATTAGTGCAGTATGGGCAGTTTCAAGTGTTATCGGTCCATTAGTTGGAGGATTTTTTGTAGACTTCATTTCTTGGCGTTATATCTTTTTTATTAATTTTCCATTCGGAATCATTTCTATTATTCTATTTTGGAAGTATTATCATCAAAAAATCGACCGTAAAAATACAATTTCAATTGATTATTTAGGGTCCATTCTTTTTATATTAAGTACTTTATCTGCTTTATATGCTTTAGTTGTAGGAGGAGAGCAACATAACTGGACTTCTCCAACTTTACTATTCCTTTTTGCATTTGCCATCATTTTATTTGGGTTATTTCTTTTTGTTGAAACAAGAGCAAAGGAACCATTATTACCACTTTCATTATTCAAAATTCGTCATTTAGTCGTAACATATGCAGCCATGTTTATTGCACATGCACTTCTAATCTCGATCGAGGTATATTTACCAGTTTATAATCAAAGTGTGTTTGGATTAAGTGCAACACAGTCAGGTTTAATGTTAATTCCACTTTCATTCGCTTGGACATTAGGTTCTTTTTTATCTGGACGTTTCATTAAGAAAATGAAGGCTAGAAACATCATTCTATTAGGTGCTTTCTTATGTATTATAGGCGCATTAGGGATGAACTTTTTCCATAATTCAATGATATTAATTTATCCATTTAATGCATTTTTAGGGCTTGGCTTTGGATTATCTTTTCCAATTTATATGATCCTAATTTCATCAGCGGTAGGAATGAACCAACGGGGTATTGCAATTGCAGCAAATTCTTTTTTAAATACTTTTTCACAAACAATCACGGTTGCTGTGCTAGGAACCATTTTTACGATTAAGGCATCAGAAGTATTGAATGGTCAAAAATTAGTACTGAATGCTCAACATCAAATCAATCATTTATCCACAGTAAAAGCTGTAACTGCTGGTTTTGAAATCATCACTTTATTTATGGCGGTATTTAGTATAATAACGTTTATTTTCGTTTTATTTTTACCGTCTGAACAATCTGAAGAAAAAAAGGTTGAAATAGCACACTAATTTAGAAATAGAAAGCTGGGAGAGAATGAACAACACACTTAAAGGGATTTTGTACGGTGTACTTGCATATGTGGTATGGGGTGTCTTACCAATTTATTGGAAACTAATTCAAGATATTTCGCCTTTTGAAATATTAACCCATCGTATTATATGGTCTTTTGTAACGTTAATACTTTTCATTCTTCTGACAAAAAAATTAAAGCAATTCAAAATGACTTGGCAGCAAGTTGTAAGGAATAAAAAAGTATTCATATCAATGATTGCAATTTCACTATTAATTAGTACCAATTGGCTAATCTATATTTGGGCAGTCAATTCAAATCATATACTTGATGCAAGTTTAGGCTATTATATTAATCCATTAGTTAGTATTATACTTGGGGTAATTGTATTGAAAGAGACATTGTCTATTTGGCAAATTGTTTCAGTTTGTTTAGCAACAATAGGTGTAGGATATTTAACAATCATGTCAGGTACATTACCAATCGTAGCAATACTATTATCTTTAACATTTGCCTTTTACGGATTATTGAAAAAGATTTTAAATATCGATTCTTTTTTAAGCCTGACAATTGAGACATTATTAATTTTTCCAGTGGCCTTACTTTACTTTGCTTTCCTAGCTTATAATGGTCAAGCAGGACTGGTTCACAGTGCACCAATCGAGCAATTATTAATAGTAGGTGCTGGTTTAGTAACAATTATTCCTTTACTATTTTTCGGTAAAGCAGCACAATTAATTCCGTATACTTATGTTGGATTTTTGCAATTTATATCACCAACAATTAGTTTATTAATTGGGATTTTATTATACGATGAAAGTTTCTCAAAGAAAGACTTTATCTCATTTTCATTTATTTGGTTAGCTTGTATCGTTTTTGCAGTATCAACTACACCGTTTATGAAATCCATTGAACGGAAACTTAAAAATCGTAATAAAAAACAATCAATTTCTGCGTAAAACTAGATTATGTTTGTAGCATTGAAAGGAGTAAAAATGGCTTTAAGTAAAACGAATGCAATGAGAATGTTAGATTCAAAAAAAGTAAGCTATATAACTTTAAATTATGATTCGAATGATGGAAAGATTGATGGGGTTTCTGTAGCAAATAAAATAAAGAAAGATCCTGAATTAGTTTATAAAACACTTGTATCCATCAGTCAATCCAAGGCAATTTATGTATTTGTCATTCCAGTCGAAAAAGAATTAGATTTGAAATTGGCAGCAAAAGCTGCTGGAGAAAAGAAAGTAGAATTATTACCAGTGAAAGACCTTTTAGCAAGTACAGGATATGTTCGAGGTGGCTGTTCACCTATTGGTATGAAAAAGCAATACCCTACTTTTATTGAAGAATCTGTTAATAATATAGAAGAGATTATTGTTAGCGGTGGAAAAATAGGTATACAACTTCAATTGAATGCAAAAGATTTAATACAAACAACTCGTAGTAAAATAGCAAAAATTTCAAAATAAACGAGTCTTATGAGGGATCTAAATGGTAGGGTATTTTCTGTTTTATTTAGTAATCGTTAACATTGTTTCATTCGCAATTATGGGAAATGATAAGTCTCGGGCAAAAAGAAAAGCTTGGAGAATCCCTGAACGCATTTTATTTTTATTTGCAATTATCGGTGGTTCGATCGGTTCAATTTTAGGAATGTATTATTTCAAACATAAAACAAAGCATCCAAAATTTGTTTTTGGTTATTGGATCATCCTATTTATCCAATTTGTTATCTATTTTTTCTTCCTGTAATTTAATGGGATAGTCTTACCTTAATTGTATAAAATATTTTTATGACAATTTAAGGAGGCGAAAGAAATGGGACGTGGAAATGGTGGAAGAAAAAATAACGCCGGTCAAAAACAACCAAACTACGAAGATAAATCAAATTTGTCTGAATCAAAAAAAGCACAAAAGTAAAAAAGTTAGCCTGTCATCACTTGGTTGATACAGGCTTTCCTATTGGAAGTGGGGAATAAAAAATGCAAAACGAATGGTTTTCAAGAATTAATGGAATTGGTATAGATGAAGTCTCAAATGAAAATATGACGATCTATTTTATAAAAGAAGAAGATTTAAACGAGGCTAAAAAAGACTTAAGTAAAAAAATACAATGGCCAGAAAATTGGTTAATAGTTGGCTTCGATGACGAAACAGATGATGTTATTTTCATCAACGAGGAAACAGGGGAAGTATGTACTGCCTATGAATTTGAACGAAAATGGGAAGTCGTTACACTGTATTCAAGTTTGAATGAATTTTTAGCTGCTTATGGATATTAAGTTTTTTTAAAATGAGGGTGTTCCAAGATGGACCCCTTTTTTTTATGGGAAAAACAGTGGACTGCAAATAAAATCTGAAAATCGCAACAAAAGAGGCGCCTCTGCCAGTTAACCTGACTTTTTGAGACAACCTCTTTCATTACATTGTTAAGTTTTGAGTTTCATTGACTAAATTTGCTTTCGATTTTTTATCTTTATACAATAATCTAGCAAGAATTAAGAGCGAAACCGTTCCAAAAATTAAAACCATATATTGTAAACCAATTGTATCTAAAAATAGCCCTGTACTTAAAAGGACGATTTGAAATGTTACTCGATCATACATACTTCTAAATGAGAAAAGTCGACCATGATAGGATTTGTCAATTGAAGTTTGGAAAACTGTTGAACAAACAGGAAAGAAGCATCCAACTGAAAATCCGAAAATTGCAAATGAGATCAGTGTCATCCAATGGTGATCTGCAAAGAAAAGTGATAACTGAGCAAATGCTACTAAAAAAGATGAAAAGTACAATAATTGTTTATTCGTAAACCTTTTTGTTAAGCGTTTAATGACAAATGCTCCAATCATGAATGAGATACCTTCACATGTATAAATAAGGCCTTTTACGGAAGGATCATGTTGAAGATCACTTATTTCAATTACCATTAAATTAAATCCACCAAGGAAAAGTACTGGCACGAGGTTTAAGATAAATAAATTTAAGATTGTTGGACTTTTTCTTATAAGTGCAAATATTTCAGTAAATCCTTTATCGGATTTAGATTTTTTTGTTTTTTCTACATTCATTGGTTTGATTGTAGGTTCTTCAATTTTTAGAAAGAACGTCATTAAAAATAAAAATGCATAGGCTAGCATACTCATTCCGTATACATTTGTGAGACTGGTTGATACAACTAAAATACCGCCAATTGAAGTTCCGGCAATTCTTGATATTGTAGAAATATTCATATGAATCCCGTTTAAAGTTAATAACTGTTCGTTTTTCACAATCATTGGTATAACAGCTTGAAGCGCTGGGAAGTAAAATGCAGCAGAAATTTGCAGCATAACTAAAAATAAAACCATGAAGATAATACTTTCGTAATGAATGGCAAAAAACATAAGAATCACACTTAAAGTTCGACCTAAACCACTAATTAATAAAATCTTTTTCTTAGAATATTGATCAATTAACCGTCCAGCCAACGGACCAACAAAAACTCCTGCTAATAAACCGAAAAAAAGAATTACCGATTTAAAGAAATCAGAAGGTACATGTTTTTGCATAAATTCCAAATTTCCTATAATTCCGAACCAAAGACCTATACCGGCTCCAAATTCACCAATCAACACGATCCAAACGTTTCGGTTTTTCCACATAAAAAAACTCCCCATTTACACTTAATAGAATGCGACAAAATCTATTATCTCATCAATAGTAAAATAAGACTATGTAAAATCGAAATAAAAATAGAAAAAGTAGAAATAGGATAAATGAAGTGCATATTGAGCTAAATAAATTGTTATATTCCAAAGATTTCGATTTCTTTTTCAAGCATTTGAACGCGCTTGCCGATTTGTTCTAGCAGTTTTTCTAGTTTTCATGTTTATAAATGGGAACTTTTTCAATCCAACTAGCAATGGGGTATCGTTGTTAATTTCACAAATTATGGTTAACAGTTGTTATACTACCCTTTGACAAGTGTGATTTGAAATGAAGTGAACTATCAAAAAAGTGAGTTTATCACTTCAACTAGGATCATGGGAGGTAGTAATTTTTGGGTGATTCAAAAGCATATCATTATGTTTTTACGTTCTAGATTACTCCTTATGTTCGTTCAGTAAATTATTTAAGTTCTACTACTAATGGTTTCATTTAGGAGTTTTTAAATCGTAATTGGTGGTAGTGAAATCCTTATTCCAGTCGAAAGAGAAGTTTCTGTTTCATTATCAAATGAATGGTCAGGGGTAATTGGCCTATCTAAGATTATTGATAAAAAATTAGCTAGTTTAGTTAAAGATCAAGAGTTGCTTCGATGACTGTTTTAATTGCACTAAATGGTAGTTTACTTGAATAAAATTCGTAAAAAGGCCACAATTTAGGCAGGCAAAATAGAGTTAATTTGGAATATATTACCAAATTAAAATAGGTATTCTACTATTTCATCATTATAATACAAGCCATATCATAATAGTGGTGGTTGGTAATTGGCAAGGCAAAATGCGTTAACTGAGGAATAGCCCTAATATAAAAAAAGGGTGAGTAATTTGAAGAAGGACAAGCATAAAGATGATTGCGAATGTAAGTGTAAGGAACACAAAGAAGGAAAATGTAAATGTAAAGATTGTGATAAATGTAAGGATTGTGATAAATGTAAGGAATGTTGTTGTTGTTGCGTAGGACCTAGAGGTCCAAGAGGTAAAGAGGGCGAAAGAGGACCAAGAGGACCACAAGGATTACCTGGTCCAGCAGGCGCAGCAGGAGCAACAGGCGCGGCAGGAGCAACAGGCGCAGCAGGAGCAACAGGCGCGGCAGGCGCAACAGGCCCAGCAGGAGCTACGGGTCCAGCAGGAGCAACAGGCCCAGCAGGTTCGGGTGAAAGTTTCATTTATTTCAGTACAGATCAATCAATTGGAGATCTTGACTTTATGGGACAAGGAACATCCTCGCCAATGTTTAATCGAAATACTGTTGTCATTCCAAGGGCTGGAGTGATTACTGGACTGATCTTTAGTATTCGAGATAATGCTTTAGCAGTTGGTGATGTAGCAACAGCGGAAATCTATATTAGTACAAACTGTGCTCAAACTGCAATGGCTACAGGAATTATCGCAACAGTACACGGTCCAAACCCACCGTTTTGTTGCGGAATGTCACCAGCTGCATCGTTAATAGTTAATCCATGTGATTTAATATCAGTACGAATTACAACACGTAATGGGATACCAATCCCACAAGCTCCGGCATTCTCAGAAGGTGCGGCTGCTACTGTTTTTTATACAACGTCTTAAGCAAAAAAGGATCTTTTATAAGATCCTTTATTACTAATATGAGCTAATAACTCTTTTTTTAAAGACGGTTTAAATGTCCTTACATGTTGCATTATGTTTTTAAATAGAAATAACGGGTATTAGTTTCATAAGTAAATCAAAATTAGTAAAAGAAAATAATCTTAAAGAATGGCAAAACTAATGTATCAGGATTTTTTAGATTATTATTAGGACAATTCTTCCATACTTGATGGAGTATAGAGCAGATTCAAACCACAAACTGCTCTTTCCTTTAAAAAGGGAGAGTAGTTATATCACTTTTATTAACGGTATCACAATTATTAGAATGAAACACAGCCTATCCAAATTTCTTAATTTATGTTGAAGAAATGGTAAAAGGAAAATTCTTAAATACTATATTTGATAAATTAATTCAACAAATTCAAAAACAAAACGTGAAAACCTTCTGCACCTATCATGGGAGTAAGATAAAACTTCCGTTCACTGTTGTGAATATGAGGATTGATCGATGGCTAACACAAGCGATACTTCATTAGGAGATCGCTTTTTCTTATTCAACATAAGATTTAAAAATTCAATAAGTAAAAGGAGATTTTTAATCAATTTTTTAGAAGTATTTACTATCATGCTCATGCCATTGTTTCCCACTAAGTTAGACATAGATACTAGTTGTTTCCCTCTTTTTATGCCCTAATAAACTTTGTATAACTTCAAAAGGGGAGCATCGTTATCCATGAAAAGAGTTCCATAACTGTGTCTAAGTTGGTGTGGTGAAATTTCTTTATTAGATTCTGAAATTAAAGATACGTTTTTTATTCTATATCGTGTTTGAGCGATACTTAATCTATTTACCTCAGTCCTCGTAGTTTATGTAGGGAAAGCGTTACCACTAAAAAATAATTAGAAAAAAATATTTAAAAATTTAGAATTTTTAGTATAATTTGATTTATAGAGGTATCATACTATATTTCTAGCCCTTATATAAAAAAGGAGAGTGAGCCATTTGAAGAAAAGGACAAACCTTTTGTTACTGTCCCTTGTGCTTGCGACAGGCACTTTTATGTCCGCATGCGGAACAGACAAAGAACAAACCTCTGCCAAGGTGGAGACGAAGAGAGTGCCGGAGCAGGTCTTGAATGTAACAGAAAACGCTGAGATTCCCAGTATGGATTCCACACTTGCCACTGACGCTGTTTCCTTCCGTGTGATGAACAATGTTCTGGAGGGCCTGTACCGGTTAGACAGGCAAAACAAGCCGCAGCCTGCCATGGCAAAGTCGGTAGAAATCAGCAAGGATAAGAAAACATATACATTCAACTTGCGTGATGCAAAGTGGTCAAATGGAAATCTAGTTACTGCTCAGGACTTCGTTTATGCATGGAAGCGCGCAGTAGACCCAGCCACTGCGGCAGAGTATGCCTACATTTTATTTGATGTGAAAAATGCAGAGGAAATAAATAATAAGAAAATGCCCGTAGACCAACTGGGCGTCAAGGCGATTGATGATCATACGTTTGAGGTACAGCTGAAAAACCCGGTCCCATACTTTCTCGATTTGATTACCTCTCCTACATTCTATCCGCTAAACGAAAAATTTGTTAAAGAACAGGGACAGAAGCATGGGCTGGAAGCGAACACTGTTTTATACAATGGGCCGTTTGTTTTGAAGGAATGGAACCACGAGCAGAACTTCAAATTGGAAAAGAATCCGAATTATTGGGATAAGGCTAAAGTAAAACTAAAGGAAGTCAACGTAAATGTTGTAAAGGATGTATCGACTGCGGTCAACCTTTATGAATCCAAACAGATTGACATTGTCAACTTAAGTTCGGAGTTTGTTGATAAATACAAAGGGCGTAAGGAATTGAGAACAAAGCTGGATTTCCGCAGCTATTTCTTGCGGATGAACGAACGGAACAAACTGTTCAAGAGTGCGGACGCTCGTAAGGCAATCAGCCTGGTTATTGACAAAAAGCAGATTACGGATGTGATTTTGAATAACGGGTCTATTCCGTCCGACTATCTGGTGCCAAAAAATATGTCGAGAGGCCCGGATGGCAAGGATTTCCGTGCGACAACAGGCACTTTCAACAAAATGGATCTAAATAAGGGAAAAGAGCTTTGGGAGCATGCGAAGAAAGAGCTTGGAACAGACAAATTTACCATTGAGCTCCTTAACTATGATAATGAAGATGCCAAGAAAATTGGAGAATACTTAAAGGAACAGCTTGAGAAAAATCTTTCCGGATTGACAGTCAATATCAAGCAACAGCCATTTTCACAGAAACTCGATCTTGAGAAGAAGATGGACTATGATATGTCCTTATCCAGTTGGGGCTATGACTATCCAGATCCGATGACGTTCCTGGATATGTTTGTTACAGATGGGGCATTCAATCAGACAGGATATACAAATCCCGGGTTTGACAAGTTGATCCAGGAATCAAAAGGTGAGCTGTTATACAATTTGCCTGCTCGTTGGGAAGCATTGAAGAAAGCAGAGAAGGTTCTATTGGATGATGCGGCGATTGTCCCGATTTATCAAAAGGGAGCCTCGTATCTTCTCCGTTCAAATGTAAAGGGATTTTATTATGCGTCCGCATTGGATACGTACAAAGATGTGTATATTGTAAAGTGATATTGCAGTATTCAGGAAACCCATGAGTATTTATGCTGGTGGGTTTCCGCTTTTTTTGTGATTAGGAGAGAGGAAGCGAAGGGAATGAAAGTATATTTCAGTAGTATTTTTATTTAGGATTTTATATAATCTTTGAAATCATAAACTGAGTGCTATTAAGTTTAATCATTCATGAAAAAATGATATTTGTATAGAACCCATTATTTCTTTGCTTCTAAACTTATCCTCAAGATTTTCTGGAAAACTTTCTTTAACGGCAATACTTTCATCTAACAATTTAATTCCATTACTATTCATCAAATTTAATAATTTACTTACACCTATTAATTCTATTTCAAAATTGATAACTATAATTGCATCAGAAAACATAGTGTGGTTTGTAACATATCCCGAGCATGAATTAATACAACTAACCACGTAATCAATAATTAGGTATCTATTTTCTTTTGTAGTTCCTCTAATTCTTATGTAATCTGGTATCATTTTACCACCGCTTTGCACAAATATTAATTCCATACAAATAGATTATCTATGAGATAGAAGAATTGTTCAATTTTGTTATTTATTTTAGGGAATCGAAGAAATAGGTGTATAAAAAGTAATGAAAAAACGTAGTAGAAGTGTTGAAAGCATAAAATCCCCAAATAGTAGACCTATCCATTTTACTAAATAGGTTTTAAATTCTTACTACTAAAAGGGGATATGATCAGTATCAAAAATAGAAAATTGGTTTTTTATATAGGTAGGGCTAAGTTAATATAAACCTGTAATTTTGTATTATAAGAAATTTTGATATTTCATCGTAAAATAATATACAAGCGTTAAAAGAGCTAAAATCGAAAAGTTATAGAAGCTAAATCTTATAAGGTACATTTTACTTTTTTGTGGATCTCTCTTAATAAAAAGTTTAAATGAGATTACACTTGCTAGAGACGCTACAATCGTACCAAGTCCACCTAAATTCACACCTACTAATAAAGGCTGCCAATTCACGGAGAATTTTGATAAAAAGATCGCAGCTGGTACATTGCTTATCAGTTGGCTTAAAATTATGGAACTGAAAAAGATTGATGTAGGACTTTTGAGATTTTCGCTGGCAAATGTGTGCACTACTTTTAATTCCGATATGTTTCCTATAAATATAAAAAAACAGATAAAAGTAATAAGCAATAAATAATCGATTTTCTTCAATAATTTTATATCAAGTATACAAGCGGTTCCCAAAGCGATGATGAATGCAAGTTTGTAGCTTAAAATCCCTAGTATAGATGCAGATACGATGACAAATAATAGTCCCCATACTGAAGCCTTTTTTTTATTTTTTATAGTAAAATACGGAAGTTCCATCTCTAATGTTTTACTATTTAATCTTTGATTAAGTAAGAATAACAGAACAATTCCAAGAACAACTAATAGAAGAATTGTTGTAAAAAATTGAATTGGTTTTATTCCGTAGTAAGTAAATATGAAAAGATTTTGAGGATTTCCCATTGGAGTTAGGCTACTTCCAATGTTAGCCGCAATTGTCTCTAGTATAATAGTATCTAACATAGAAGTTTGTATAATCTTACTAATTATTAGTGTTAATGGTACAAATGTTATTAATGCCACATCATTTGTTACAAGCATGGAACTAAAAAAGCATAATAAAATTAGGATCGCTGAAACACTTTTACTATTATGACATTTACTCAGAATAGTAATGGCGAACTTATCCAAAAGTTTAAGTTCCTCCAGAGCCTTAACTACGAGCATAAGATTAAATAAACTGACTAATACTTTAAAATTTATATATTCTAGTTTTGGTGGATGGAATAGACAGCTTACGATTGCTAACATGAGAGATATGGTAAGTACAATGTCTTTTTTTAAAAATCCAAAATTCAATTTTCCTTTTTTTTCGTTTTCCACATATATATATTCTTTCATCAATTCCCCTCCAGTATTATCTATTCTACTACACACACCTGTTTCTTGCATTTGAAATCTCATTGCACTTAAAAAATACCATCATTTCCATTAAACTACAGAAAAAATGGCGTTTTTCGTTATAGAAATAAATTTACATAAGAAATTGAAATACAGAAAAATATATAGGAATTTGAATATAATTTGAAGAAATATTGAAAAAATGAGATTAGTCAAAGTGAAAAAAAGAATCTCAATTCTTTTAACGGGAATAGTGCGCTTGATAAGCTAAAAGAAGATTATCTAAAAACAGTAAATAAAGAAGCAGAAGTGTTACCTAAGGTATTCAAAGTGAAATAATTGTACCAAAGAGGTTATTTTGGAAGTCACGACCTATCATCAAAAAAACATCGATTTCTCAGGTGAGAGACAACAATTAACGACAAGGTTAAAAGATGAAACAAAGGTGATGATAGTAAAAAATATAATTATAACACAAAAAAAGATTAATTCACCTTATCACTTAATAATATTAAATTAGGAATCATTCTAGGAGTGATTTGGGTGGCTGAAGTTAAAAGCAAAAAAGCTATCGATATGGGAATAATTTTATTTATCGTTTTAATGTTGATTTTTTTAGCTCTAAATGCACCTAAAATTCAAAATTCTTTTAAACCAACTCTTGAAGGAACTTACCGATGTGAAAAACTACCTTTTGGGTCGTTTGTATTTGATAAAGAGCATGATTATGCCTTTATTTTCGATAATTTTATACTTTCGGAATCAGGAAAGTTTTCACGTGAATTAGACAAAGGTTTCTACGTTAAAAAAAATGATACACTGTATGTAATCAATAGTCATAAATTTAATCATGTAGCAATTAAATATAATTTTAAAAAACAATCTATAAAAATCAAGACTGATGAAAGAACTTACACGTGTAAACAAATTAGTACAAATCCGATGATTAATATCTCTAATTACGAATGATTAGATTCAGTTCTTTTGAGATAAAAAAACTTTTTAAAATTAATAAGGATATAGGGAGATTTTAAAAAAGATGAGTATTATTTTAGAATTTATATTTGAGGTTATTGGGGATATGTTAACACCTTCTTCCTACTCTAAGGAGTTAGATAAACAGCAAAATGAAAGAATGAAACGGAATATCAATTTATTATCAAATATACCTTGGTTTTCTAGTTTATTGGAAAATGATAAAAATAAAAAAATAATTTCAAGAAACTTACGAGTTAAAGGAATGCTAAAAAACCAACCATTTGTAGACTCATTATTAGAAGATGATGAACGATGTAAAGAACTTTTTCTAAGAAAATTAGACGAAGCATCAAACAAGTTTTTTATTAAATATTTTTAGTAAATAATAGGTTTTCATAATAGACGAACTCATCTTATTCGTTACACATCACAAGTTGCTTAATTACAGCTTTTTTATATTGTCCATTTAACAATTTTGTTAAATATAAAAAAAGGACATCTCAATCTCTTTAATGAATAAAGAGTAGTGGTTAAATTGAAAACAGTATATCTTACTATCTTAAAGGCGGTGTAAATGAATGAACAGCAGTCCAATTGTGAAAGAATACTCTAATGATTATCAAGTTCAAGTTGTAGACTTGATTCTTGCTATTCAGCAAGAAGAATACAATATTCAGATCACCAAAGATGACCAGCCTGATTTGTTTACGATAGAAGAATTTTATCAGAATGGAAACGGGAACTTTTGGGTGGCTATTTATGGAGATCAAGTAGTTGGTACAATCAGTCTTTTAGACATTGGAAATCAAGAAGTTGCATTAAGAAAGATGTTTGTAGACAAAGAATATAGAGGTGCAAAATATAAAACTGCAAGTCTCTTATTAAATAATGCGATTAATTGGGCGAAGGAAATGTCAATCAAAGCAATTTATCTTGGAACAACACCTCAATTTTTAGCAGCTCATAGATTTTATGAGAAAAATGGGTTTACAAATGTAGAAGTTACAGATTTACCTGAAAAGTTTCCAAAATTGAAGGTGGATAAAAAATTCTATCAGTATTTGGTTGAATAGATAAAAATGAATATATAACAAAAAAAGACAACCGTGGACTTGAGTAGTCTGTGGTTGTTCTTTTTTAGGTAAAAATTGTTTCTAAAGTATTATACATTTACCTGACTAAAAAGGATACGTTTTAAAGTATTTTCAGCTTCTTTTAATAGGACTGCAGTTTCAAAAGTTGCTTGTGCTTGCCCTGCACCGCCTCCACCTTTTCCGTCAACCTGTTTTAGTAAATTTTTAATTAGCTCACCGCAATGTACATCATTTTTAAGTTGATTAATTAGCAATAATTTTTGCTCTTTTACGCTTGAAAAAACAAGTAATGAAGGTTTTTTAGATTGGATTGTCTTTGCAAGTAACTGTAAGTCTTTTACTGATTCTTCTTCAAATGTTTTAATAATGATATCATTCATTGCATTTAATAGTAACTCGTTAGAGATTGAGTTGAAAATCGTTTCTTTCATTCTCTCAATTTCTTTTTGCGCTTCTTTTAATTCGTTAATCGTCATTTCGACTTTATCCTTAACTTGATCTGTATGTGTATTAAATAATTGATTAATATTTGATAATGTTTTACTAGTTTTTTGAACTTCTTCTAGTGCTCTATAGCCACATTTAAAATGAAGTCTAGTAGTTTGTCTTACTTTTTCAGTTTTAATTAACTTAATTAATCCAATTTCGCCCGTTTGTTTTACATGTGTACCACAACAAGCAGATAAATCTGTATGTTCAATCTCAACAATTCGTATGTTGTCTTCAACTTTTGGTAATTTGCGTAGTTGAAGAGCATTTAATTCTTCTTTAATTACGAAGTAAGTTTTAATTTCAAAATTAGCAAGAATCTTTTCATATACTGCTTTTTCAATTTGATTTAATTGTTCAGGAGAAAGAGAAGGTGTATCTATGTCAATCGTTACGGTCTCTTTTCCTAAATGAAAACTTACAGTAGGTAGATCAAATAGTTCAATAATTGTTGCTGAAAGTAAATGTTGGCCGCTATGATGCTGCATATGGTCAATTCTTCGATCCCAATTTATTTCACATGTTGCTTCATTTGAATCCGGTCTTGCATTTAAGACATGGATTACTTCTTCATTATCTTCTATTAAATCAACAATTTCGATTCCATTAATTGTACCGAAATCAGATGGCTGTCCGCCTCCTTCAGGATAAAATGCAGAATCCTCAAGTTTGATATGAAACAAAGAATCAACTTCTTTAATGTCTGTAATTTTAGTGAACCATTTTTTTAATGAGGGGTGTTCAAAATATAGTTTATTTGCCATGATAATACCTCTAATCTTTTAATTTCCAAAATTTGATGTTTATTTTAAATTATCTAGAAAAATAAAAACTTAAAATAATCTATTTTTAATTTTAGCATAATTGACAATTAGACAAATAGATTTTAGTATTTAGTTAATTAACTAAATACTAAAACTTAGAGGTGTGAAATGTGAACGAATTATTTAAAGCATTATCGGATCCAACTCGAAGAAAAATTTTAGATCTATTAAAAGAGAAGGATTTAACTGCTGGAGAAATATCAGAACAATTTGATATGTCAAAACCTAGTATTTCGCAGCATCTTAAAATATTAAAATCAGCCCAGTTAATTCAAGATGAAAAGAAGGGGCAATTTATTATTTATTCTCTAAATATGACAGTTTTCCAAGAAATTATTAGTTGGGCATATAGTTTTAAAGAAAATAATTGAGAGGTGACTTATTTTGAAAAAGCATTTAATGGCTATTTTACTATTTATTTGTTCACTAGTATTATGGATTATTAACTTTCATGATTTACCAAGTCAACTACCAGTTCACTGGGATTTTTCAGGTAATATTAATAATTACGATTCAAAAATGCAAACATTTATCGAGCTCCATGCGCTAATGCTTTTCGTTTATTTATTGCCAATTATAACGCCAAGGATTGATCCAAGAAAAGAGAATTATAAGTTATTCCAAAGAAGTTTGTACTTTATGGCAACAGGGATTTTATTTAGTTTCTTTTTAATGAACATGGGTGTCTTATTTTACGGGTTAGGTTATAACGTCCATATTGGTTCAATGAGTTTTCTCTTTATTGGTCTTTTGTTTATGTTTCTTGGAAATTATATGCCTCATGTTCGTTCGAATTATTTTATTGGCGTCCGTACACCATGGACATTAAGTAATGAAAATGTTTGGAAAAAAACACATCGTGTTAGTGGCAGATTTTTTATGATTATAGGTTTATGTTTTTTATTGCTTTATTTTATACCAGTGAGTAATAAGGGAGTAGTTGTCATTCCATTGATCATCTTATTAGTTGGTTTCCCAACTATCTACTCATATATTGCATTTAAAAAGGAAATGAAAAACTAAATAAAAGCTATTTTTTACAAAATTTGGTGAATGTTTTTGAATTTATTTTAGAAAAAATTTAATTTCCTTTTAAAGTATGGTATTGTAAGGAGTAGAGCAAAAGAGTTGGAGGAATAAAATTAAAATGATTACAGTAAGCAATGTTAGTTTGCGTTTTGCGGACAGAAAACTATTTGATGATGTTAATATAAAGTTTACACCAGGTAACTGTTACGGTTTAATTGGTGCTAATGGTGCGGGTAAATCTACTTTTATTAAAATTTTATCTGGTGAAATCGAGCCATCTACAGGTGATGTTATTGTAACGCCAGGTGAGCGCCTTGCAGTATTAAAACAAAACCAGTTCGAATATGAAGAGTTTGAAGTTCTTCAAACAGTTATTATGGGTCATACTCGTCTTTATGAGGTAATGAAAGAAAAAGATGCAATCTACATGAAGGAAGATTTTACTGAAGAAGATGGCATGAAAGCTGCAGAACTTGAAGGTGAGTTTGCAGAGTTAAATGGTTGGGAAGCAGAATCAGAAGCTGCGATTTTATTAAAGGGTCTTGGTATTACAGAAGACTTACATTATAAAAAAATGGCTGAATTACAAGCTGGAGAGAAAGTAAAAGTTTTACTTGCTCAAGCACTATTTGGCCAACCAGATATTCTTTTACTAGATGAGCCTACGAATAACTTAGATCTTAAAGCTGTTCAATGGTTAGAAAACTTCTTAATTAACTTTGAAAACACAGTTATCGTTGTATCACATGACCGTCACTTCTTAAATCAAGTATGTACGCATATGGCTGATTTAGATTTTGGTAAAATTCAACTTTATGTTGGTAACTATGACTTCTGGTACGAATCAAGTCAATTAGCTCAAAAATTAATGTCTGATGCTAATAAGAAAAAAGAAGAGAAAATTAAAGAACTACAAGGATTTATTGCTCGATTTAGCTCAAATGCTTCAAAAGCAAAACAAGCTACTTCACGTAAAAAACTTTTAGATAAAATTACTCTTGATGATATTAGACCATCTTCTCGTCGTTATCCATTCGTTGGATTTACACCAGAGCGAGAAGTTGGAAATGATTTATTAACTGTAGAAGGAATTTCTAAAACAATCGATGGTGAAAAAGTACTTGATAATGTACGTTTCACTGTAAACAAAGGCGATAAAATTGCGTTTGTTGGTAAAAATGACGTTGCAATTTCAACTTTATTTAAAATTTTAATGGGTGAAATGGAGCCAGATACTGGTTCATTTAAATGGGGTGTAACAACTTCTCAAGCATTTTTCCCTAAAGATAACTCTGAGTTCTTTGAAAATAGTGATATGAATTTAATCGAATGGTTACGTCAGTTCTCTCCACAAGATGAGTCAGAAAGCTTCTTGCGTGGTTTCTTAGGACGTATGCTATTCTCTGGTGAGGAAGTAATGAAAAAAGCTTCTGTTCTATCAGGGGGAGAAAAAGTTCGTTGTATGCTTTCAAAAATGATGTTAAGTGGAGCAAACGTATTAGTATTAGATGATCCTACTAACCACTTAGACCTAGAGTCAATTACGGCATTAAATAATGGTTTAATTGCATTTAAAGGTACTGCTTTATTCACATCTCATGACCATCAGTTCATTCAAACAATTGCAAACCGTATCATTGAAGTAACCCCAAATGGTTTAGTCGATAAAGAGTGTACTTATGATGAGTTCTTAGAAAACAAGGATTTACAAAAGCAAGTAGAAGAGCTATATAATAAGTAATTCCACCAACACTGACCCTTTCACATTGAAAGCGTGAATGGAGTGAAACCACTAATCAATTGATTAGTGGTTTTTCGTACTTTCATCTTGTTTTTATATTTGTTAAACTATAAAAAAGGGAGGAGAAATAATGTCTGAATTAAATGAAAATAAGTTTTATAAAAAGTATTTAAAGAAAGCTTCTTCCTATTTAGGAAATAAAGAAAAATCTACGAATTTATTGAAAAAAGCAGCTAAATTGGCACCAGATAAAAAAGGGGCGCTAGGGGAAGCTTGGGAAAAAGTAAATTTATTTATAGAGCTATTTAAATCATATATTAATGGCAGTTATAGAGATATTTCCACAAAATCAATTTTGACAGTCATTGGAGCATTAATTTATTTTGTCAGTCCAATTGACGCAATACCTGATTTTATCGTAGGCTTAGGCTTTTTAGATGATGCAACGATTTTAGCGTATACATTTAAACAAATTAACAAAGATATTGAAAAGTATAAAATTTGGAAAGAAAATAATAACGAAAAAGATCATTCAACAAATATAGTGGTGATTGAAGAGTCCGAGGAAAAACAAGAGCTAAAAGAATAAAATTAAAATAAGGTTGCCCATTATTTATGAATGGGCAACCTTTTCTACACTTTTAATAATGTACATGACTTTCATCTTTTGACCATACAATGAAAGGGTTTTCAATATCTTTTACTTTAATCCTAATTTGTTCACTAGGGATCGTTCGATCTTCATATGGCAATGAAAGTTCTTCATAAATATGTGCATCATCAAAACCAATTTTTGCAGCTTCATCTTTTGTGAAAAAATAATATATTTTTGAAATTCTAGACCAATAGGCGGCACTTAGACACATCGGACATGGTTCACAGCTAGTATATAAGACTGCATCCTTTAATAAATATGTACCTAAATTTTGACATGCATTTCGAATTGCTTGGACTTCTGCATGTGCAGTTGGATCGTTTAAAGTTGTAACGCCATTTACACCTGCACCAATTACTTTTCCATTTTGGACAATGACTGCTCCGAATGGCCCACCATTTTTATTTAATAAGTTTTCGTAAGCAAGTCTTACACTTAATTTAATCCAATCAGAGTGATTCAAACTAACACCACCTTTATAGTAATAAGGGCGAAAAGTATTTACATTTATCTAACCTCTTAAATTAATATAAATAAGTAGTCAATCAAATTGGTTATTCGGTTACAAATCTTTAAAAAAACCATTAATATTAAAAAGGGTATCTTACTTATTTGTACACTCTACTACAGTTTTTCAGAACATATTTATTCCATTTAAAAATAAGAAAATTTATTTTTTTAATAGAGTAATATGATTTTAACAAAAATTTTAATGATAAAAGTAAATGGTAATTGAAGACGGAAATCTTATAAATATTCAAAATGTCGAATGATTTATTTAAAAAATTAAAGGATTTATTTAAATAGAATTCGAATATGTAAACGGTTACAACTTTTGAAGGATGTGTTTCGAATGAAGAATTTCGGAAATTATATTCAATTACAAGTGTATAGTGATGGGAAAAAAAGTGATATTCCTGTTAGATTTGAGGATTTAGAAAAGTTAGCAAAAGATCAATTAGAGGAAGGACCTTTTTATTATATAGCTGGAGGCGCAGGTAGTGAGCGCTCGATGAATGAAAATAGAGTAGCATTTGATAAGTGGAAAATTGTACCGCGGATGTTACGTAATGTGGCTGAGCGAGATATTAGTATAAATTTATTTGGCCAAACTTATAATTCGCCAATTTTATTTGCTCCAATTGGTGTCCAGTCGATTGCCCACCCAGAAGGGGAACTTGAAACTGCTAGAGCTGCAGCAGAATTGAATATTCCATACATTACTAGTACTGCATCTACTTACTCATTAGAAAGAGTTTCAACTGTTCTAGGAAATTCTCCTAAATGGTATCAATTATATTGTAGTAGTGATATGGAAATAGCAGCAAGTATGATGAAACGTGCTGAAGCAAATGGCTACGAAGCGATTGTTATTACTCTTGATACCTCGATTATGGGCTGGAGAGAGAAAGATATTGAAAATGCATATTTACCATTTTTACAAGGGCAAGGTATTGGCAACTATTTAGAGGATCCTGTATTTCGCTCAAGATTAAATAAATCACCTGAAGAAGATCCACAGTCGGCAATTCTATTATGGACAAGACTCTTTGGCAATCCTGCATTAACGTGGCAAGATTTAGCATTTTTGCGAAAACAAACTAAATTACCGATTTTATTAAAGGGAATTTTACATAAGGAAGATGCAATGCTTGCACTTGAATATGGTATGGATGGCATTATCGTTTCGAATCATGGTGGTAGACAAGTTGATGGAACAATTAGTACGTTAGATGCATTAGAGAGTATTTGTAGTGAATTAAAAGGTAGATTACCAATTTTAATGGATAGTGGCATTAGAAGGGGATCAGATGTATATAAAGCTTTAGCAATCGGTGCTGATGCGGTATTAATTGGTCGACCGTATATGTATGGCCTCGTTCTTGCTGGTAAAAACGGAGTAGTCCAAGTAATGAAAAATATTTTAGCTGATTTTGATTTAACGATGGCTCTATCTGGACAAAAAAGTATCAGTGAATTAAAACCATCATTGTTAGTGAAAGAAAACAACAGTAAGCATTTTTAACAAAAAGAAAGAGCGACTTCAAAAGTGCTAAGACTAATGAGCCGCTCTTTCTTTTTGAAAATAGAATTATGCTAGTTCTTTACTTCGGAATATACTATTAAGAAAAACTTCTCCATCATACAACCAATTATAAAACCGATTAAACCAGGTATTACCCAACCGAATCCTTTACTTTGCATTGGAACAATCGATAATAATTCATTTAGTCCGTTATTAAAAAATGATGAATTGATAATTTCGATTAAGCTATAAATTCCAACAAATAAAATTGTGAATAAATAAACGGGTCTACCTTTAAATGGTAATTGATCGTGTAAAAGTGCTAGTACAATCAATGCAATTGCCATTGGATATAAAAGACCTAATATTGGAACGGAAACTTTTAATATTTGTGTAAGTCCTAAATTTGCTACGAAACCACTTATAAAACATAATAAGATTGCCCATTTTTTATAAGATAATCTAGGGAAAATACTATTAAAATATTGAGAACATGATGTAATTAAACCAATACAAACACTTAAACAGGCAAGTGTAAAAATAAGTCCTAAAACAATCGTTCCACCATTACCAAATAATTGATTCATTACTGTTGTTAAGACGATTGCTCCATTGTCAATTTGGCCAGTAATTGTTGCTGAAGCACCTAGGTAGCCGATTATAAAATAAGTCATTGATAATAATAATGCACAAATTAAACCGAAGATCATTAAATACTTAATTTGTAATTTTTGATTTGTGACATTTAATCTTTGAAAAATATTGATGAATACAATCCCATAAATTAAAGCACATATCCCATCCATTGTTTGATAGCCATCTAAAATTCCTTGTGAGACAGGATTAGATTTGTACGTTAAGGATGCATCCTTAAAACTAGATAAATCTGTAAACATTGCTTTTATAAAAACAATTAAAATTAAGAATAGTAAAGCTGGAGTTAAAATTTTACCGAATCTGTCAACTAATTTTGAAGGTGATTTAGCGAACCAATAAACGATAATAAAAAACACAATCGTATAAACTAATAGCCCTATAGGAGAAACAGACAAACCTTCGGACAAAAATGGTTTAACACCCATTTCATATGCTAGACTACTAGCTCGTGGAATAGCCAGTCCAGGTCCAATCGACAAGTAGATTGCCATTGGGAAGAGAAGCGCAAAAATAGGATGTACTCTTTTTACAAGCGTATCAAAATTACCGGACTTTGCTATTGCAATAAATGCTAAAATCGCAATTCCTGCATCGGAAATAATAAATCCAATAATTGCTTCCCACACATTCTCACCGGCTGCTTGTCCTATGTATGCTGGGAAAATCAAATTACCAGCACCAAATAACATAGAAAATAACATAAATCCAATAAACAGTATTTCTTTTTTTGTTAAAGTATTCAAATAATTCACCTCAAACATCGTTGCTTTTAAAAATGATTTTCTCATTCTATCAAAAAATAACTCTATTTACTACTAAATCTTTTAAACTTCTTAAAATTTTCATAAAGAATCAAAAAAATATCTTTTGTCCTAATTTTTATTACTTAAAGCATAAGAAAACTTGTCCTCTAACTATATATACTTATAGGCTTTTTTAAAGGAGGACTAGAATGATCCAATTTCAAGATATATCTTTTAGATTTTCTAATGGAAAAAGTGCAGTTTTGGATTTATCTTTTTCAATTGATACAGGGGAATGCTTTGTTTTAATTGGACCAAGTGGTAGTGGAAAAACAACAACAATTAAATTAATAAATAGATTAATTAAACCAACTGACGGTGAAATTTTTTATAATAATAAAAACATTAAAGATTATGATGAACATAAGTTGAGGAGAGAGTTTGGATATGTACTTCAACAAATTGCACTCTTTCCCCATATGAATGTTGAAGAAAACATTTCAATCGTACCAGAATTAAAAAAATGGAACAAAGCACAAATAAAAGAACGCACACGAGAATTATTAGAATTAGTAAAATTAAATCCTTTGGAATATAGTAAAAGATCGGTTTCAGAATTATCTGGGGGTCAACAGCAGCGGGTAGGTGTAGCGAGGGCTTTAGCAGGGGATCCAAATTTATTATTAATGGACGAACCATTTAGTGCATTAGATCCGATTACAAGATTACAATTACAAAAGGACCTTTTGCAATTAAAAGCAAAGATTAATAAAACGATCCTTTTCGTTACTCATGATTTAGACGAGGCATTTTATTTAGGGGACCGAATCGGGATCATGCATGATGGTGAACTAGTTCAGATTGGTACGAAGGATGAAATTTTAAATAATCCTATCAATCCTTTTGTAGAACAATTTATTGACAATTATCGTAGTAAAGCTGTTGTAAAGGAGGGAATATAAGATGATTCTCACTTCATTTACAACGACTCTTGCAAATAGAAAAGGGCAACTATTAACGGCTTTGTTAGAGCATATTCAAATTTCAGTATTTGCACTAATTATTGCCATCATTATAGCTGTCCCAATTGGAATTTTCCTTACGAGGAAGAAAGTTGTCTCAGAATTTGTAATTGGAACCACAGCAGTTATTCAAACTATTCCATCATTGGCACTGTTAGGGATTTTAATACCATTAGTCGGTATTGGAAAAATTCCAGCGGTCATTGCGTTAAGTGTGTATGCTTTATTGCCAATTTTACGAAATACATACACCGGAATTAAGGAGATTGATCCAATCCTATTAGAAGCAGCAACTGGGTTAGGAATGAACGGCAGACAAAGGCTTTTTAAGGTTGAATTGCCATTAGCATTACCAGTTATAATGGCTGGAATCAGAACAGCGATGGTCTTAATTGTTGGAACTGCAACAATCGCCGCTCTAATAGGAGCTGGAGGTTTAGGTAGTTTAATCTTACTAGGAATCGACCGAAACGATATGAATTTAATCATTATAGGGGCAATACCTTCAGCACTTTTAGCAATTTTATTTGATTTTATTTTAAGATTAATAGAGAAGAGGAGTTTCAAGAGTTTTTCATTAAGAATCATAACTGCTAGTTTTATTTTATTAGCATTATTATTTTCTCCATTAACTATTAAATCTTGGAATAAAACAGATCTAGTGATTGCTGGAAAACTAGGTGCTGAACCAGAAATTATAATGAATATGTATAAATTAATGATTGAGGATGAAACGAATCTAAATGTTGAAGTTAAGCCGAATTTTGGTAAAACAACATTTGTGTATAATGCATTAAAAAAAGGTGATATTGATATTTATCCAGAATATACAGGTACAGTCATTTCTACTTTTTTGAAAGAAAAGGCTGTTAGTAATGATGCAAAAGCTGTATATGAACAAGCTGCTGAAGGTTTAGCAAAAAAGTATAATTTGAGCTATTTAGAACCTATGAAATTTAATGACACATATGCTTTAGCTGTTCCGGTTCACATTTCAAAACAATTTGGAATCGAAACCATTTCAGATGCAACCAAAGTAGAAAATCAGTTAAAAGCAGGTTTCACTTTAGAATTTACAGATCGTGAAGACGGATATATAGGATTACAAAAACTATATGGATTGAAGTTCAAAAATTTAAAAACGATGGAGCCAAAATTGAGATATGACGCAATTCAATCGGGCGATCTCTCAATAATCGATGCGTATTCAACTGATAGTGAGCTCCAAAGTTATAACATGAAAGTGTTAGTTGATGATAAAAATTTATTCCCACCATATCAATGCGCACCACTTCTAAGAAAAGAAACAGTTAAAAAATATCCAGAAGTAAAAAATATATTAAATCAATTAAAAAATAAGATAACAGATGATGAAATGCGAGAAATGAATTACAAAGTAAATGTTAGTGGAAAATCTGCTGAAAGTGTTGCTAGAGAGTTTTTAAAGAAAGAGGGTTTGCTAAAATAAACGAAATGGACTATCTTGAGGACTGTTCTAAGCGGTCCTTTTTTTAATGTAATACACAGAACGTAAATCGCTGATCTAATTTTTTAGCAGACTCGTAGCGACTTTTTATTCGATTAAGATAGATTAGTGGAAATTTGCTTGTTTTCTTTTAAGAACAATAATACTATGAACAGTTTTTAGGGTGAAATACCATAACAGGTATGGGGAATTTTGTTTCTTAATTGCACTTTTGAAAGATTTAATTGCAGATTCTCTAATTTTATTTGCAGTTTGCCGTTTATTTTCAGCTTTTTATCACTTATTTGCACTACCCTAAGACTTATTTGTACCAACCTCATACCCATCAATAAAAAGAGGGTTACCTTAAAATAGGCTACCCTCTTTTTGTTATCATACGATAAGAATATTAATGTTTAATGTTTAATCATTATAGGCTCCAGTTAACATCTCACTTACAAAAGAATCATTTTCCCATTCTTCATAAGAGAAATCTACTGAATGATCCTGATCGGATTTTTCGTCTTTAATCTGAATGTCAAAATGATTACTCATTACTTTCAACACTTCATTGATTTCGTTAACAGTCCCATTAATTTGTAAAGTAGCCATTTTTGCTCGCCTCCGATTGTAATTTACAGAAAATTCTGTATAAAGTAACCATATGATAATCCTTTTAAAAACATTTTTCAAGAGTAAAATTTTGTCGAAAAATTATTTTGAAAAAATGTAAAGGTTTTCATTGTTGATATACCAATATTTATACGACATTTGAATAAATTATGAATTTAAAATTTTCTAAAAACTTGTTGATTAATTTCGTAGATTGGAATAAAGTAAGTACAAATATTTTAACTCTTGAGGAGGATTAACCGTGACAGAGCAACAGATTTTTTTAAATGGTGAATTCGTTCAAAAACAAGATGCAAAAGTTTCTGTATATGATCATGGATATCTATATGGAGATGGAGTATTCGAAGGGATTCGCGTTTACGATGGCAATGTATTTCGTTTAAAAGAACATCTCATTCGATTATATGAATCAGCAAAATCAATTTTGTTAACAATTCCTTATTCATTAGAAGAGTTAACACAAATTGTAGTTGATACAGTAAATCGAAATAATTTACATAGTGGTTATATTCGACTGGTAGTCTCAAGAGGTGAAGGGAATCTTGGATTAGATCCAACTTCTTGTCCAAGAGCAAATGTAGTTGTCATTGCTGAACAACTAGCACTTTTTCCACAAGAACTATATGAAAATGGAATGGAAATTGTAACAGTAGCAACGAGAAGAAATCGAAGCGATGTATTAAATCCACAAATTAAATCTTTAAATTACTTAAATAACATATTAGTAAAAATTGAAGCGAAACTAGCTGGAGTTCAAGAAGCACTAATGCTAAACGACCAAGGCTTTGTAGCTGAAGGTTCAGGAGATAATGTCTTTTTAGTAAAAGGGAATAAGTTAATTACTCCACCTAGTTCAGCGGGTGCTTTAGAAGGAATTACTCGAAATGCAATTATGGAATTAGGTGACACATTAGGTTACGAAGTTGAAGAAAAATTGTTCACTCGACATGATGTTTATATTGCCGATGAGGTTTTCTTAACTGGAACAGCAGCTGAAGTAATTGGCGTATCTAAGGTAGATGGACGAGTGATTGGTGATGGAAAACCAGGACCAAATACACAAAGATTATTAAAAGCATTTCGTCAATTAGTAGTAGAAGATGGAGAAAAAATTTACGTAAAACAAGGGTGATAAATTGTGCGAAGTGACATGATCAAAAAAGGAATCGACCGAGCGCCTCATCGTAGCTTATTATTAGCGGCAGGTGTTAAAGAGGAAGATTTTAATAAACCATTTATAGCAATTTGTAATTCATATATTGATATTGTGCCAGGTCATATTCATTTAAGGGAAATGGCTGATGTGGTAAAACAAGCGATTCGCGATGCTGGTGGAGTTCCATTTGAGTTTAATACGATTGGTGTCGATGATGGAATTGCAATGGGGCATATCGGAATGAGGTATTCTTTACCAAGTAGGGAAATCATCGCCGATGCAGCCGAAACTGTAATAAATGCACATTGGTTTGATGGAGTATTTTATATGCCAAACTGCGATAAAATCACACCTGGAATGCTAATGGCAGCTGTTCGTACAAATGTACCAGCAGTTTTTGTATCAGGTGGACCAATGGCAGGTGGATTATCTAAAGATGGCAAGGCTCTATCTCTTGCTTCAGTTTTTGAAGGGGTTGGTGCTTTTAAATCAGGAAAAATGAGTGTAGAAGAATTACTCGATATTGAAAAGTCAGCATGTCCTACATGTGGATCATGTTCTGGAATGTTTACAGCAAATTCAATGAATTGCATTATGGAGATGCTTGGTGTAGCACTACCATATAACGGAACAATACTTGCAACTAGTAAAGACAGACATCAATTAATCCGTGATGCAGCTTTTCATCTAATGGATTGCATTGAAAACGATATAAAACCAAGAGATATTATTACAAAAGAGGCAATTGATGATGCATTTGCACTAGATATGGCAATGGGTGGATCAACAAATACTGTTTTACACTTAATGGCTATCGCAAATGAAGCAGGAGTTGATTACGACTTAAAGGATATTAATCATGTAGCTAGAAGAGTACCTTACTTATCAAAGATTAGTCCCGCTTCGCATTATTCAATGCATGATGTTCATTTAGCAGGCGGTGTTCCAGCAATTATTAAAGAACTTACTACCATTCCTGGAGCAATAAATAGTGACCGTATTACAATTACAGGAAAAACTTTATTCGAGAATGTGCAAGAAGCTTCAATCACCAATAGTGAAGTGATTCGTAAAAAAGAAAATCCTTATTCACAAACAGGCGGATTATCGATTTTACATGGAAACCTAGCCCCAGACGGAGCAGTTATTAAAGTAGGTGCCGTTGATTCTTCAATCCAAACATTTATTGGTGAGGCAATTTGTTTTAACTCACACGATGAGGCTGTTGAAGCGATTGATAATGGTCTAGTTAAAGAGGGGCATGTCGTTGTCATTCGATATGAGGGTCCTAAAGGTGGACCTGGAATGCCTGAAATGCTTGCACCAACTTCATCAATTGTTGGAAGAGGTTTAGGAACAAAAGTTGCGTTAATTACAGATGGTCGTTTTTCAGGTGCTACTAGAGGAATTGCAATCGGACATATTTCTCCAGAAGCGGCTGAAGGTGGACCAATTGCATATATTGAAGACGGTGATGAAATCATAATTGATCTTTTATCAAGAAGTATTACAGTATCAATTTCAAACGAAACCTTAGAATCTCGTAAAACATCATCCAAATTACATGAACCAAAAGTTAAAACGGGTTATTTAGCAAGATATGCAAAGTTAGTTACTTCTGCTAATACAGGCGGAATATTAAAAATATGAAAAAGCATTGAAAGAGAAAAGTAGTTATGAAAAGGATCTTCAGAGAGTCGGTGGCTGGTGTGAACCGATGACCTTGATTAATGAAACTCACTCTTGAGTGTCAAGCTGAATTAATTTGTAATGTAAGCTTGAACGTTGGTCACGTTATAGCCAGATTTTGGTTAGCCAAAATCCCAAAGTTAGGTTATTAACCTAAGAAGAAGGGTGGTACCGCGAAAAGTCTTTCGCCCCTTCAGCATCTGCTGAAGTGTGGAGTTATGGCTTTTTTTATTGCGAATAAATGGGTAAATTTTATCCAAAATTGGAGGGAAAAGTAGAAATGAGTCATCATTCGATGAGAACTCTGTCAAAAGAATTGTCAGGTGCAAATTTACTAATTGATGCTTTGAAAAATGAAAATGTTGAAATGATTTTTGGGTACCCTGGAGGGGCAGTATTACCATTATATGATGCACTTTATGATGCTGATATTCCTCACATTCTAGCAAGACATGAACAAGGGGCCATCCACGCTGCAGAAGGATATGCACGAGTAACTGGTCGACCGGGAGTTGTCATCGCAACAAGTGGTCCAGGTGCAACAAATGTAGTAACTGGTTTAGCAGATGCGATGATGGATTCATTACCGCTAGTTGTTTTTACTGGTCAGGTTGCTACAAATGTAATCGGAACGGATGCTTTTCAGGAAGCAGATGTTATTGGAATCACAATGCCAGTTACAAAACATAACTACCAAGTGCGTAATGTAGAAGATGTCCCACAAATTGTAAAAGAGGCATTCCATATTGCTTCAACCGGCCGTCCAGGTCCAGTCGTCATCGATTTACCAAAAAATATGATGGTTGAAAAAGGAGTGAAAAAGGACGAAGTAGAAGTTCAATTACCAGGTTATCAACCGACTTATGAACCAAATTATCTTCAAATTACAAAGTTAATAGGAGCAATTGAAAAAGCTAAAAAACCAGTCGTATTAGCTGGAGCAGGAATATTACATGCAAAAGCAGCAAAAGAGTTTACTGAATTTATTAAAAAGTTCAATATTCCAGTTGTAAATACGCTTTTAGGGTTAGGTGGATTTCCAGCAAATGAGGAATTATTCCTAGGAATGGGAGGTATGCACGGAACTTATACAGCAAATATGGCCATGTATGAAAGTGATTTACTAATTAACATCGGGGCAAGATTTGATGATCGGTTAACAGGGAATTTAGCACACTTTGCTAAAAATGCTGTTGTAGCACATATCGATATCGATCCTGCTGAAATAAATAAAGTTATTCCGACAAATATTCCAATCGTCGGATGTGCTAAGGAAGTTCTGAAAGTTCTATTAAAACAAAAAGTAGATAAACAAAATCATAGTGAATGGTTAGAACTACTTAAAAGCCGTAAAGAGGCCTTTCCACTGCAGTATGAACCGAGTAGAGAAGTTATTAAACCACAAACTGTCTTAACTTTACTTCATTCGATTACAAATGGGAAAGCGACGATTTCTACGGATGTAGGTCAACATCAAATGTGGGCGGCGCAATATTATCCTTTTGACGAACCACATAAATGGATCACTTCAGGTGGACTTGGAACGATGGGATTTGGATTACCAGCTGCAATCGGAGCTCAATTTGCTAAACCTGATGAATTAGTTGTCGCCATTGTAGGTGATGCCGGATTTCAAATGACATTGCAAGAATTAAGCATGATCAAGGAACATAATTTACAAGTTAAAATTTTAATTTTAAATAATGCAGCTTTAGGAATGGTAAGACAGTGGCAATCAGCTTTTTATAATGACCGCTTCTCTAGTTCTCTATTAGACTGCCAGCCTAGTTTCACAAAACTTGCTGAAGCTTACGGTATTAAAGGGATGACAATCTCAGATCCAAATTTAGTTGAAAGTCAATTAAGGGAAGCAATTGAATTTGATGGGCCAGTTTTAATTGATTGCCGAGTTCATCAAGCTGAAATTGTTACACCAATGGTTCCACCTGGTAAAGGAATTCATGAAATGGAAGGGGTGAAATAATGAAACGAGTCATTACATCAACTGTTTTAAATAACAGTGGCGTACTTAACCGAATTACAGGAGTGATCTCGAGAAGACGCTTTAATATCGAAAGTATTTCTGTAGGTCATACTGAACAAGATCATATTTCAAGAATTACATTTGTCGTACATGTAGAGGATTTACAACAAGTTGAACAATTAATTAAACAACTTCATAAGCAAATTGATGTGATAAAAGTAGCAGATATAACCGAAGAGTCAGTTATTGCTAGGGAACTCGCCTTAATAAAGGTAAGTACGAATGCTGCTACAAGAAATGAAATTTATAGTCTAATTGAACCATTTAGAGCCTCGGTTATTGATGTAAGCCGTGATCAGATTGTCGTTCAAGTAACTGGCACTTCTGATAAGGTTGAGGCTTTGATTGAATTATTAAGACCTTTCGAACTAAAAGAAATAGCTCGAACAGGTGTAACCGCATTTACTAGATCTGCTAAACATAAGGAGCATGCTCAAAAGCTACTCTCTTATTAAATAAAAATATAAAACTAAAAAAATTGGAGGAATTTGAAAATGGCAAAAGTATATTATGGTACAGACGTAAAGGAAAATGTATTAGTAGGGAAAACGATTGCAGTAATTGGTTATGGATCACAAGGTCACGCACATGCTTTAAATTTACATGAAAATGGTCATAAAGTAGTTGTTGGTTGTCGACCTGGTAAATCATGGGACGCAGCAGCTAATGACGGACTACATGTAACTACAGTTGCAGAAGCTTCAAAGGAAGCAGACGTAGTAATGATTCTATTACCAGATGAGCATCAACCAACTGTTTATAAAAATGAAATTGAACCTTATCTAGAAAGTGGTAATGCGCTTGCGTTTGCACACGGATTTAATGTTCATTTTAATCAAATTGTTCCTCCTGCAAATGTTGATGTATTTTTAGTAGCTCCAAAAGGACCAGGACATCTTGTTCGCCGTACTTTTGTCGATGGTGCAGCGGTTCCAGCATTATTTGCTGTTTACCAAGATGTTACAGGCGAAGCAAAAAATGTAGCACTTTCTTATGCTGATGGAATTGGCTCAACTAGAGCGGGTGTACTTGAAACATCATTTAAAGAGGAAACAGAAACAGATTTATTCGGAGAACAAGCGGTACTATGTGGTGGTGTAACTTCTTTAGTAAAATCAGGATTTGAAACATTAGTAGAAGCAGGCTATCAGCCAGAAGTTGCATACTTTGAGTGTTTACATGAGTTGAAGCTAATCGTTGATTTAATGTACGAAGGCGGTATGAGCTATATGAGATACTCAATCTCTGATACTGCACAATGGGGTGATTTCGTATCTGGTCCTCGAGTAGTAGCGAATGAGTCAAAATTAGCTATGAAAGACATCTTAACAGAAATTCAAGATGGGACATTTGCAAAAGGCTGGATTAACGAAAATAAAAATGGTCGTCCAGTATTCAATGAAATCAATGAAAGTGAAAAACAACATCAGTTAGAAGAGGTTGGAGAAAAACTTCGTGCAATGATGCCATTTATCCAAAGAAAAGAAAAGGTCGAGGTGAAATAAAAAATGAGTAAAATTCAGTTTCTTGATACAACATTACGTGATGGCGAACAATCTCCTGGGGTTAATTTAAATCGATTTGAAAAGCTCGAAATTGCAAGACAACTAGAAGCTTTAGGTGTTGATATCATTGAGGCTGGTTTTGCCGCTTCCTCAGAAGGTGACTTTTTAGGTGTTCAAGAGATTGCGAGACAGATTCGTTCTGTCTCCGTCTCAAGCCTTTCTCGAGCAAAAGATTCAGATATTAAAACAGCATGGGATGCGTTAAAAAATGCTGCAGAACCGAGACTTCATATATTTCTAGCAACAAGTGATATTCATATGAAATATAAATTAAACATGACGAGATTAGAAGTTTTGGAAACAGCTAAACATTGTGTACAGCTTGCAAAATCCTTTTTCCCAAAAGTCCAAATTTCGGCTGAGGATGCCTGTCGTACTGATCGAGCATTTCTTGCCGAATTCGCAGAGACTGCCATTAAAGCAGGTGCAGATGTGGTAAATATTCCAGATACTGTTGGTTACACAAGTCCTTCAGAATATTACGATCTATTTAAATATTTACAAGAAAATGTACCGTCTTATCATAAAGCTATTTTTTCTTGTCACTGCCATGATGACCTAGGAATGGCAGTAGCGAATTCTTTAGCTGCTATACAGGCTGGAGCAACACAAGTAGAATGCACCGTAAATGGAATTGGGGAAAGAGCAGGAAACGCAGCACTAGAAGAAATAGCTGTTGCACTACATATTAGGGAAGATGTTTACCGGAAAAATACTAATTTACGATTACAAGAAATTACGAAGACAAGTGAACTTGTTAGTCGTCTTACAGGTATGGTTGTCCAGAAAAATAAAGCAATTGTTGGTACAAATGCATTTGCTCATGAATCAGGTATTCACCAAGATGGCGTTCTAAAAGAGCCAACAACATATGAAATTATCCCGCCTTCATTAATTGGACTTTCTACAAATTCATTAGTATTAGGGAAACATTCAGGGCGTCATGCTTTTACTGATCGATTAAAAGAACTTGGATTCAACTTTTCAACAGAGATTATAAACGAAGCGTTTATTCAATTTAAAGCTTTGACAGATTCGAAAAAAGAAATTACAGATGCAGATTTATTAAACATTATAAGTAAGTGGAGCAAAAAGGAGGTTCTAAAATGAAATTAAACATCGCATGTCTTCCAGGAGACGGAATCGGACCAGAAATTATGAGTTCAGCAGTACAGGTTTTAGAACAGATTGCACAATCTTATCAACATGAATTTACTTTTTCAACAAATTTATTTGGTGGCCACGCGATCGATGAAACTGGCACTTCATTACCGAAAGAAACATTAGATAATTGTTTAAATTCGGATGCTGTATTATTAGCTGCAGTAGGTGGACCAAAATGGGATCAAGGTGTTGAGCGACCAGAAAGTGGCTTATTAAGATTAAGAAAATCACTTAATTTATACGCAAACATTCGACCAGTCGATGTTTACGATGAACTTGTAAATCACTCTCCTTTAAAATCTGAACAAGTAAGAAATGTAAGCTTTGTCGTCGTTCGAGAATTAACAGGAGGAATTTATTTTTCAAAACCTCGCTTTCATAATGAAAATGAAGCAACCGATACGCTTTCCTATACTAGAGAAGAAATTGAACGAATTGTAACGTATGGGTTTGAATTAGCAAAAACTAGAAAAGGTAAACTTACATCAGTTGATAAAGCTAATGTATTAGAATCTAGTAAACTTTGGAGAAAAATTGTAAATGAAATCAGTTCAAACTATCCAGAAGTAGAAGTTGAGCATATTCTTGTTGATGCTGCTGCGATGGAGTTAATTCGAAATCCAAGAAGATTTGATGTTATCGTTACTGAAAATTTATTCGGGGATATTTTAAGCGATGAAGCTTCCATGATTACGGGCTCATTAGGAATGCTACCTTCTGCAAGTAGATCTGGCAAGGGTCCTTCATTATATGAACCAATTCACGGTTCAGCACCAGACATCGCTGGACAAAATAAGGCTAACCCTATTGCAATTTTAAGGTCAGTCTGCATGATGCTTCGTGATTTTAATTTAGTTGATGAAGCAAATTCGATTGAAAATGCGATTGTTAATTCAATAAATAATGGCTATTTAACTGGTGACCTAGGTGGGAAAAGTTCAACCATTGAATTTACAGAACAAGTAATCAAGGAAATACAATTTCAAACAGTTGGAGGTACTATTCGATGAAACAAACATTGTTTGATAAACTTTGGCAAAATCATGTTGTAACTGGTGAAGTTGGTAAACCTCAGCTTTTGTATATCGATTTACACTTAGTCCATGAGGTAACTTCTCCACAAGCTTTCGAAGGATTGAGATTATCCAATCGAAAAGTAAGAAGACCAGAATTAACCTTTGCGACGATGGATCATAATGTACCAACACAAAATCAATTAGTTATCACTGACTTAATTGCGAAACAACAAATGGATACGTTAAGAAATAATTGTCAGGAGTTCAATATTCCTTTAGCAGATATTACAGATGAAGACCAAGGCATTGTCCACGTAATTGGACCAGAACTTGGGTTAACTCAGCCGGGAAAAACAATTGTCTGTGGTGATAGTCATACGTCAACTCACGGTGCATTTGGTGCTTTAGCTTTTGGAATTGGAACAAGCGAAGTTGAACATGTTTTAGCAACACAAACTTTATGGCAAGTTAAGCCGAAATCAATGGGTGTAAAACTTGATGGTAAGCTTCCAAAAGGTGTGTATGCTAAAGATATCATTCTTCATTTACTAGCCACTTATGGTGTATCAATGGGAACTGGATATGTCATTGAGTTTTATGGTGAAGCCATTACAAATATGTCAATGGAAGAGCGTATGACTTTATGTAATATGGCGATTGAGGGAGGAGCAAAGGCAGGATTGGTTGCTCCTGATCAAAAAACTTTTGATTATCTAAAAGGTCGAAAATATACAGTAAATTCTTATGATGAAAAATTAGTAGAATGGAAGAAACTATATACAGAAGAGGGAGCGACATTTGATAAAACAATCGAAGTAGATGTAGCAAGCCTTGCACCTTATGTAACTTGGGGAACAAATCCTGGAATGGGTGTAAGGATTGATGGAATCCTTCCAAAAGCAAAGGATGAGAACTACGAACGAGCTTATGAATATATGGGATTAAAGCCGGAAATTACTCCTAAAGAGATTCCAGTACAACATGTATTCATCGGTTCATGTACAAATTCTAGATTGTCTGATTTAGAGGAAGCTGCTAAGTATCTTAAAGGAAAGAAAGTAAAGTCTGATGTGCGTGCATTAGTTGTTCCAGGATCAAAAAAGGTTCGTAATGCAGCGATGGCAAAAGGGCTACATAAAGTCTTTATCGAAGCAGGATTCGAATGGAGGGAAGCTGGTTGTTCAATGTGTCTTGCAATGAATCCAGACCAAGTACCAGCTGGAGAACATTGTGCATCTACTTCAAACCGAAACTTTGAAGGAAGACAAGGTAAAGGAGCAAGAACACATTTAGTAAGTCCTGTAATGGCAGCGGCTGCTGCAGTACATGGTCATTTTATTGATATTCGAAAGGAGCAAGCAAATGAAACCGTTACGTACGCATAAAGGCACGACAGTATCAATTATGTTAGATAATATCGACACAGACCAAATTATTCCGAAACAATATTTAAAGCGAATAGAACGAACTGGCTTTGGAGAATTTTTATTCGATGAATGGCGATATCATGATGATCGATCACCAAATCAATCTTTTTCATTAAATAAAGAGGATCGAAAAAATGCTTCAATTTTAATAAGTGGAAATAATTTTGGTTGCGGATCTTCTAGAGAACACGCACCTTGGGCATTAAATGATTACGGTTTTACAATTATTATTGCTGGTAGCTTCGCAGATATTTTCTACAATAATTGTATAAAAAATGGCATGCTTCCGATCGTCTTAAAGGATGAGATTCGCTCACAATTATCTACATTAAGTGGAAATCAAGAAATTGAAGTAGATTTAGAAAACCAAGTCGTAAAAACAATATTTGGGAACTTTGATTTTGCAATCGATCCCGTTTGGAAAGAAAAATTACTTAATGGCTTGGATGATATTGCCATTACGATGAAATACGAAAATGACATTGAGAAATATGAAAAATTACACGCTTAACTAAAAATGGAAGTATCTTATAAGTTAACCACTTATTAGATACTTCTTTTTAATCTAAGAGAAGCAAAGAGAAAAGTAAGCTGCATTAAAAATTTGCTTTGTTTAGGCAAATATAGAATATTGAACTTAGAATTGGAAAGCATTATCTAATTGTCTTTCCTTTAAAAACGGGTTAATTGAATAAAAAATTACAATGCCAATCCGGATATTCCTGATTATGTTCAATAAGATACTCTTTCATAATTTTTGAATCTTCTGGGAGTTTTTTCTCTAGTGCTGACCAACCAATAAATTGAAGTTGATTTGGTAACTCCACTTGACAAGTAATTGTATCCCAAAAGTCGTCCCAATCTTCACCATAAGTATCTGGGAATGCTAGTTTTTCTTTCAATACTAAATGTAATTCACGACTATTTTTTATGAACGATACATCAATCGTAATACTTGTTTTTTCTGAATACATTATTTCTTTTAAAAAATTAATCATCATTTTTTTGATGATAAATCGATATCTATAAGCTAAATACCCTAACACATTAAATAAAGCAATTAGAATAATCCAACCAGTATGTAATCTTTTATGTTGGTAAGTATTTAAGGTTGTCCAAATAGTGAATAAGGTTAAATAGATTGAGAAGCCAATTAATAAAACAAATTTTGCAAATGTATTAAAAGACCTATGTTTCAATTCGATATACCATTCTCCATGTCCATTTCCACTAGGGAAAAAGTCAGGAGCTAACCATTTAGGGGACCATACGTTTCTTTTATATTGAAATGCTGGTTCCATGTTTTCAGCAATAAAAGGAGTCAAATTTATTCCTTCATTTATAGTTTTCATCGAACTGAATATGCTAACCTCAGAAATATAGTTAGTACTTTCTATTAAACTTTCTATTTTTTTAATTAAATCTGAGGTAATTAATTCTTTGTTATTTAATTCAGTTGCTATTTGTGTAGAAATAATTGATTGTTCTTGTGAATTTTGTTCTTCCATTATCCAAACGTAAATAAAAATTGATAGAGATAACACAAGAATCGTTATTGCTACGTAAATAATCCCTATTGCATTTAGTTTTTGATGATGAAACATTTGATTATTAATCGAATGCGCTTTCATATTAGAGTCATAAAGCTCAATCGGTACTTGCTTTGGTTTCCGTTCTGCATTTAATTCCACTTGATACCTCCCGAAATTCCATTTAATTCCATTTTACCATAAACTTAATAATGAATTAATAGAAAATAATGTGAATTTAAACTGTTCATGTATTTCATCAATTTTATATGAGGAATTCAATCTATTCATTGAAATTCAAACATTTCTTCTGCAATTAACCTACTATTCTTTTGAACAAGTGAATAATCATAATGCTTTTATTAGTCTTAAACTTGTCAATCTAATTAACTTAAATAAAAAATAGAATAGTTGTTTGAATATTTAGTTTATTGTTTAATAAGATTAAAAATACATTATTAATCTAGAAAGAGGTGATTTAATTGAATCTAAAAATAATTGTAGATAGCTCTTCTGATCTTCCAACTGAGTTAGTGAAGAAATACGATATTTCAGTCATTCCATTAAGAGTCTATGACCAATTGGAAAAAGAGTATCTTGATGGAGTAAATATACAATCCAATGAGTTAATGCAAAGAATGAAAAATGGAGAGAACTTTACTTCATCTTTACCATCATATGATGCAATTTATCAAACTTTAGTCTCATGTAGTACGGAGCAAAATTGTGTCTATCTTACTTGTTCTGGTGACTTATCTGGTACGTATAATTTTGCACAATTAGTTAAACTAGACATTTTAGAAAACAATCCAAATGCCTCAATTCATATAATTGATACTAGATCAGTATCACTAGGAATTTGTGTATTAGTTATGGAGTTAATAGAAGGCTTAAATAATAATGAATCATTTGAGAATCTAATGAAACAATTAAAACACAATATAAATAAGATCCAACATATTTTTACGATAGAGGATCTCCAATATTTAATACGTGGCGGTCGTGTAGGGAAGTTTGCCGGATTTTTAGGTGGAATGCTTAATATAAATCCGATTATGGAAGTAAGCGAAGGGAAATTTAAACCACTTGAAAAAGTACGAGGTCGAAAAAAAGCATTAAATCGTATGCTAGAATTAATAAAAATCAGAAAAGATGAGCTTAGTAAAAATGTTGGGGTTGTATATGGGGTAAAAGATGATTCTACTGAACTATTTATTAAACAATTAAAGGATCTAATTGGTTGTGAACAAATAATAGAAAACGCCGTGGGATCAGCAGTCGGTGTTCACACTGGTCCTAGTGCAATAGGAATCTTTTTTCTAGCTAATTAAGAAAATTCATTTCGACTCTCAAAGTGGTGAGAGTTTTTTTGTCTAGAAATAAAAAAATATATAGATATAATAAAAAATAGTTTGAAAGGAAATAACAACACATATCCGTCACGTATAAAAAGACATGTTTATTAATGATAATACAACTTTTGACAAAATTAAGTGTAAAAAAAAATAAAATTTGTAATTTTCAAACACAAAATTACTACTGTTTTGAATTCAGTAGATTATTCCTGTGGAAATTAATTTTAGTAGGATAGAAGTTTAAGTTGCCGCTATTTCAATGGGAAAAAACGTTGAAAAACTAATCTGATAATATTATGTGATGAAGGACTTTTGGTGGATTGTCGATTTTAACAACTGCAAATTAAATCATCAAAAGTGCAAATATAATGGCAAAAAGTACAAATAAAATTTTAAAACTGCAAACAAAATATCTAAAACTGCCATTAAGATGCTTCAATTTGTAAGAAATGTTCAAAATAAGTTTGAAATCTAATGAGTCTATTATAATAAGCTTTCAATTAGGACAAAACGAGAAGTACTTCGCAAATAATGTCCAGTTTTTTATAAATATCGATCCATTGTGTTTCCTAATTCAAACCAGGATATTTAAAAGTAATTTCACGTACCGTATTCGATTGAATAAAAATAAAAACACATATTAATCGATAAAGTAAATCAAATAACTATTTAATATTAAAATCCTATCCTAAAACTCGTAAACTAAAACATCTAAATCTCATAATCCAGCTCATATTTTCCCCTACACTCTTTCCTACCTAATCATTTTACTAAACCGTATGTAACTTTTTTGGTAAAATTAAATTGAGTAAGATTTATCATCGTCTTTTTACATAATTAAATTCTTTTATGAATAGGAGTGATGTAATTGAAAGCGTATATTTTAAGAGACACTAAAGGGCCTGAATCACTAAAATTGGAAAATGTGGAGATTGATACTGTTCTTCCGAATGAAGTGGTCATTAAGTTAAAGGCAGCATCATTAAATAGACGTGACTTTTTTATAACTCACGGTATGTATCCAGGAATGAAGTTAGATGGAATTTTAGGATCTGACGGTGCTGGAGTTATTGAAGCAATTGGTGATGAAGTAAAGGGATTTACTGTTGGTGATGAAGTTATCATGAACCCAAGCTTAAACTGGGGAGATCGTGACGATATTAATTCTAATGAATTCACTGTACTTGGAATGCCTTCTAATGGTACTTTTGCCGAATTTATTAAACTACCCGTTGAAAATGTGTATAAAAAACCTGAGTACTTGTCATGGGAAGAGGCTGCTGCAATTCCATTAGCTGCACTAACTGCATTTAGAGCATTAATGACACGCGGTCAATTACAAAAAAATGATACAGTATTGATTCCTGGTATTGGAAGTGGAGTAGCATTATATGCGTTGCAAATCGCTGTTGCATACGGGGCAAAAGTACTAGTTACATCTAGTAGCAATGAAAAAATTGAAAAGGCAATTGAAATGGGTGCGACTGCTGGTTTTAATTATCGAGAAAATGATTGGTATAAAAAACTTCGTAAAGAATTTGGATATGTAAACCTTACGATCGATGGAGTTGGTGGAGAATCATTTAATCGATTAATTGATTTGACTGCACAAGGTGGAAGAATTGTATCATTCGGTGCGACAAATGGACCAGTTCCACAAACAGTCTTGCCAAAAGTATTCTTTAAAAATATGGATATTAGAGGGACTACTATGGGAAGTCCAAGAGAGTTTGAACAAATGTTGGCATTTTTTGAAGAACATAAAATTAAACCAATCATAGATCAATCATTTGAATTTACGGATGTCATTCGTGCACTACAACGAATGGGTGAAGGCAATAATTTTGGTAAGATAACCGTTAAAATTGGTTAATTTGAATTGTTTCCTACAAGTTTGTCTTCAATCAAAAGAACTGAATTATTCAGTTCTTTTTTTTTTGCTCCTTGATAAATTACAATTAACATCATATGATTATTACAAATGTAATATTTAAAAAATTTAGTATTTTGAGTATTGTAAGCGTTTTAACGAAATCATTAACTATTTTGGGGGGCTTATTATGAAACATTCTTACTTAACTAGAGAACATGAAATCTTCCGCACGGCTCTTAGAAAGTTCTTACAAAAAGAAGCTGTACCATTTTATGAAGAGTGGGAACAAAACAAAATGATTCCTAGAGAATTCTGGGATAAATTAGGAAATGAAGGATTTTTGTGTCCTTATGTTGATGAAAAATATGGCGGGTTAGGTGTAGATTTTGGCTATTCAGTCATTATTATAGAGGAACTTGAGAAAGTTGGTTCAAGTTTAGTTGGTGTCGCTTTACACAACGATATTGTTGTACCTTATTTGACTGCTTATGCAAATGAAGAGCAAAAAATGGAATGGCTGCCTAAATGTATAACAGGCGAATATATTAGTGCTGTTGCAATGACAGAACCAGGTGCTGGATCAGATCTAGCAAATATTAAAACAACAGCGGTAAAAGAAGGGGATTACTATATCGTTAATGGTGAAAAAACTTTTATTACGAATGGTATTCATTCAGACCTTATAATCATTGCTGTTAAAACTGATACGACTATTAGACCAGCACATAAAGGAATAAGCTTACTAGTTGTCGAAAAAGATACTGTTGGGTTTTCCAGAGGAAAGAAATTGAATAAAGTAGGACTTCATAGCCAAGATACGGCTGAATTAATTTTCCAAGATGCTAAAGTACCTGTAAAGAATCTATTAGGAGAAGAAGGAAAAGGCTTCTATTACTTAATGGAAAAATTACAACAAGAAAGATTAGTAGTTGCATTAGAAGCATTAGTTTCAGCTGAAGAAATGCTGAAAGTAACAACTGAATATGTGAAAAGTAGAAAAGCATTTGGAAAATCAATTGCTGGGTTCCAAAATACTCAATTTAAACTTGTAGAATTGGCTACTGAAATTGAAATTGGTCGTACATTTATTGAGGACTTAATATATAAGCATATGGAAGGCGCAAATGTTGTTAAGCAAGTTTCAATGGCAAAATGGTGGATTACAGATTTAGGTAAAAAAGTAGCTTCAGAGTGTCTTCAATTACATGGTGGATATGGATATATGGAAGAATACGAGATTGCTAGACGATTCAGAGATATTCAAATCATGTCAATTTATGCAGGTACAAATGAAATCATGAAGACAATTATTGCAAAACAAATGGGATTGAATTAACTATTTAAATTGGAGGATCAAATTTATGAGAGAAGTAGTTATTGTTGATGCTTTAAGAACACCTATTGGTAAAAGAGGCGGCAGCTTTAGCGAAACAAGACCTGATGACTTGGCTGCAATTGTACTAAAGGAATTAGTAAGTCGAAATGAATTTGATCCAAAAGAAATAGATGATGTGATTATGGGCTGTGTTACTCAAATTGGTGAACAGGCTGGTGATATTGGTAGAGTTGCTGCTTTATTAGCAGGTCTACCAATTGAAGTGCCTGGTGTTACAATTGACCGTCAATGTGGTTCAAGTCAACAATCTGTCCATTTTGCATCACAAGCCATTTTAAGTGGAGATATGGACATAGTCATTGCAGCTGGTGTTGAAAGTATGACACGTGTACCAATGTTTTCGAATTTAAAAGGATCTAAATGGAATGAAAAATTAACGAATAGGTTTGGTGACTTTAATCAAGGGATCTCAGCAGAACGCATAAATGAAAAGTGGAATATTAGTCGAAGTGAACAAGATGAATTTGCTTACAATAGCCATCAAAAAGCATTAAAAGCAATGAAACAAGGCTATTTTGAAGACGAAATTGTTGCAGTTTCTGTTTTGAATCAAGATGGTGACCTTGTTAAAGTTACGAAAGACGAAGGACCAAGAGAAAACTCGTCTATTGAGAAATTATCAACTTTAAAACCAGCTTTTGCTGAAAATGGTTCGGTTACTGCTGGAAATGCTAGTCAAATTAGCGATGGAGCAGCAGGACTACTTTTAATGAGCAAAGAAAAAGCTCATCAATTAGGATTTAAGCCAAAGTTTCGTATTATTGGGAGAACAGTAATTGGCTCAGACCCTCAATTAATGTTAACTGGGCCAATTCAAGCAACTCAAAAAGTTCTACATAAATGTGGTTTAACAATCGATCAAATCGATTTGTTTGAAATTAATGAAGCATTTGCCGCTGTACCTTTAGCATGGCAAAAAGAATTAAATGTACCATTTGAAAAACTAAATATATTCGGTGGAGCGATCGCATTAGGTCACCCTCTTGGAGCTAGTGGAGCAAGGGTTATGGTTACTTTGTGCAATGCTTTAGAGAAAACAGGTGGACGTTATGGATTACAAGCGATCTGCGAAGGCCATGGTATGGCAAATGCAACGATTATTGAGAGATTAAATTAATAACCAACAACAAACTGGGGGATTTAAAAAATGAATATTCGTGATAGTATAGCAATCGTAACAGGTGGAGCATCAGGTCTAGGTGCAGGTACAGTTAGAATGATCGTAGAAAATGGTGGGAAAGCTGCGATATTCGATTTAAATGAAGAAAGAGCTGCTAGTTTAATTTCTGAATTAGGTGAAGAAAATGTTTGTTTCGAAAAAACAGATGTATCTTCAGAAGAGAGCGTAAAAAATTCAATAAGTAATGTTTTAACTAAATATGGAACTTTCAATACAGTAGTAAACTGTGCAGGTATTGTTTTAGCTGAAAAAGTAATTAAAAGAGACGGAATTCATTCATTAGAATCTTTCCAAAAAATCATTAATGTAAACCTAGTTGGTACATTTAACGTTATTCGTTTAGCAGCTGAACAAATGATTAACAATGAACCAAATGAATTTGGTGAAAGAGGTGTAATTATTAACACCGCTTCAGTAGCAGCATTTGATGGTCAAATGGGGCAAGCAGCTTACGGTGCATCAAAAAGTGCAGTAGCTGGAATGACATTACCAATTGCTAGGGACTTATCAAGATACGGCATCAGAGTGATGAGTATTGCTCCTGGAATTTTTGAAACACCAATGTTTGATGTATTACCAGAAAAAGCTAGAGAATCATTAGGAAATATGGTTCCATTCCCATCACGTCTAGGAAAGCCATCAGAATACGCACACTTAGCGAAAAGCATTGTTGAAAATCCAATGTTAAATGGTGAAGTAATCCGTTTAGACGGTGCAATTCGTATGCAGCCAAAATAATAGTGTTTACATGAGAGGCAGGAAGAGCAAGTTAACTTGTTCTCCTGCTTTTTTGTTTATTGGTTGAAGTTGATTTAAATGAGTGAACTATTTGAATTTAATCCATATTTAGAGGAATTCTTAATATGGTGGAGTGAAGGGAAAATAAGAATTTAATTGAAACTAACACGTGTGAAAATCAAAACTACTAAAAGCTCTTTTTTATTAGAAACTAGTAGATAAGATGCATTATGAAGTGAAGTTTTCATAAGTCTTTTGATTGATTACCATTTTTTTACTTTATGATAAAATTAAAATTACCTACACATGCAGGAGAAATAAACATGAAAAATCCAGTCAGTGCAATGTACATAATATTTGGTCTATTAATTGTAACTTTAACTTATTTTACTAATTTTGTTGGTCCTGTTATACTAAGAGGCTTTGGTTGGATCTTATTCGTTGTAGGGATTCTTAATCTGTTCTCAACGTATTTTAATTCAATCCAAATTCCTTTAGCTGATTTATTTAATACTGAAGAAAATGAAAAAAATTAAATTTAACTATCGCATCCGATAGTGATAATCTGTTTGAGAAAACGACCCATTTGAGTCGTTTATAAAATTACTTTTTATTATAAAAAAGGTCTGGTTTTCCACAATTAGGGCACTCATATAAATAATGTTCTTGTATTTCGCTACTAATATTTGAATTTTCGTCATTAATGGAAACGTTTGAATGACAGTTTGGACAACTAATGCTTGTTTTAGTGGATTTGTTTTTTTTATTTTCCATCTTCATTCATCCTTTCTTTATCTGGTAAATCTTTTTTATTTTACCCATTAAATGATATAACTTATTAAATAAAATCAAAACCGCTTAAGGGGATAAATATTGATAAGAAATGAAAGAAATGAATAGATAGAATGATTTTTTGAAATCGTATAAATTACAGTTATTCACAAATATTTTTTGAAAAATATATTTTTATCTAGAGAGGCGGTATTAAAATGGAAACATCTAATAAAGTCACAATAAAAGCAACTATTAAAGCTTCAATCGAAAAAGTATGGGAATTTTGGACAGAACCTGAACATATTAAAAAATGGAACAGTGCCTCAGACGACTGGCATACACCTATTGCGGAAAATGACTTACGTGTTGGCGGGGAATTCCGATCAAGAATGGAAGCAAAAGATGGCAGTTTTGGATTCGACTTTGGTGGGATTTATGATGAAGTTAAAAAATATGAGGTTATTGCATATACGCTAGGTGATGGAAGAAAGGTTAATATCACATTTAGTAGTAAAGGAAACGAAACAGAAGTAATTGAAACATTCGATCCTGAAACAACTAATCCTGTTGAGTTTCAACAACAAGGATGGCAAGCAATTCTAGATAATTTTAAAAGATATGCAGAACAAACAAACTTATAAATATAAGAAAAATCAGAGAATGATTTGAATCATTCTCTGATTTTTGATTTATAAAGCTATATTTAAATCCAAAATAGAAAGGTTTCGCCAAAATCATTAGCTAAGTTTTTTGTTGAAGAAAATAAACAGGAATCATCAATGCATAAATTAAAGTCTATAGTAGCATACGAATGGAAAAGTATAGGCGCAATTATATTATTTACGATTGTAATCGTTTCAATGTGGTCTGAACATGATTACAATTTATACTTTTGGTTACTTATAATTTCGCTAATTATTTCTATATATAGGACAGTTATCAATATTTTAGTAATTTATAAAAGTACAGATTTTTAAGGAATACATATTCAAAATTAAAAGGGCTATTAAGGATAGCCCTTTTAATTGTCTCGACCTAGTTAATGCTAGAAATCAAAGGATCGATATTCACTTTCCAAGGAGAGATCGGTGATGTTCTCACCAAGGTTAAAGAAAGTTTAGTCCTTATTCGACCCTTATCTTTTATAAAGAGATTAACCTCAACTGGGATTTCAGATTCTAAAGAGGATGGCTCTGATTCCTTCGTCTTGGACAAAGTCCATTGTATCGCTTCTATTTTTTTAATTTTCTTAAGATAATTTTTAATATTTTTTTGATTACTGATGGCGATTTTTTTAACCAAGCCTTTATCTTGGTTTTTAATTGAAACGAACAATACATTTAGCAGTTGGGAAGGTGGTAGGTTGTTCATATATTCATTAATCTTTCCAGCAGCTTTAAGGATCATCACATGGTGAGAAAAGTCTGCTTTACCTGTCCGATGTGTTGTGCTTCCCATAAAATGAATGCAAAAATGACCACAGAAACCGTTTGGAAGCGAACCTGCGCCATGGGGCATTCCGTGCATAGATGCAGGGATTAGGTTTTCATCTGCTAAAATTAATACAGCCCTTCTCCTCCAACTCCAGTTCCCATCATATATTTCCTTCATTATCTTTGTATCTTCTCTTGTTAAGGGCTGAACATCTGCATGTCTACTACCAGCTCTTCTTTGTACATTAAAGCTCTTGCCAGTTTCCACATCGATTACAGTGAACAACGAGTATTTTGGGATTATTTTGTTAACAGCTTCCCAATCCTGAATTTCTATTTGAAAGCTAATTGGGGTGAGTACTGGTTCATTTCTCGCAGCATAAGTAAAATCTGTAAAGCAAATTAATGAAAGGAATAGAATTACAATAAAAGCAACTTTTTTCACAACTAAAAATCAACTCCGATGTTTTTGTAATGGATAACATCTATTTTGTGTTATTTTTTAGAAAAAAAAGCTAATAAAAATTTGGAAATATAAGAGAATTAGTTTTTATAGTGATTTACTCAATAACTAGAAACTGTTTAAAAATTTCTTATTGAACCAACGAGTGCTTAGTTCAAAAAACTGTCAAGGAACTACTTACCAACTTTTCGAATTATTAACTGAAAAAATGCTAAACGAAAATCATAACAAGGGAGGAAAAAGAACGAAGTACCGGAAAAAGTGACTGAGTTTTTATTAAACTATTCACCTGATTATTTAATTGATTTACTCATCCCAATCTATATAAAAGGACAAGAAAGTGGTGAATTCTTAAAGGAAGATCCACGGAAAATATTAGTATGGTATTTTAATGTGATAAATAGTTTAACGATTCAAGATCTAGTTGATAATATATTTGGTATACCCACTCCTGATTTTTTGATGAAAATGTTAAAGGCTTAATAAATATTCGATGATTCAATTTAAAATACTCAGTATAGATGTTCTTAAGGGTTGTCTAATTAGATAGCCTTTTTTTAGTCCAAAATCAACTTTTTAATTTAACTAAATAAAAAAATTCCATAATTGAAATAAATATGGATATTTAAGTCATTTTATTCAAAAAATACTCTTATGCCAAACATAGTAAGAGGAATCTATGAAAAAAATATTTAAATTCATATTTAAAATGTTAGCACTCCTATTTTCACTATTGGTCATCTTATTTGCATTAAATGAGATTGAAATGGAGAAAGCCCAAAAAAAGAATATTTTTGCTGAAAAGCCAATAACATATCCAATGGGATACAGTGATTTGTCGATTTATACGAACGGCAGGACTTTAAATAAGCAATTATTTCAAGATATTAAGAATGCAAAAAAGGAAGTACATATCTACTTTTTTTCAGTTTCTAATGACCGTGTTTCACATGAATTTTTAGATGTTTTGAAAAAGAAGAGTGATGAAGGAATACCAGTTTATTATGCTGTTGATCGTCTTGGTGGAATTTTATTAGAACGGAAAGAAAGAAAATCTTTAATCGATCATGGAGTACATTTTACATATTTTAATAAACCCCAATTATCCTATTTTTTTGCATCGATCAACAACAGAAATCATCGTCGGATGACGATTATTGATGGAGAAATTGGTTATATTGGTGGGTTTAATATAGGTAAGAAGTATATAGATGAAAAAAAAGGGTTAAAACCTTGGGAAGATGTTCAGCTTAGATTAGTGGGCAGCGGTGTTGAAGGTTTAGAGAAACAATTTGTACATGATTGGAGAAAAAATTCAGACCAAAAAATTAATCAAATGGAGATCAGTAAAAAAAATGGAAGAAGCCAGCATCAATTTGTTTCTTATACTAAAATAGGAATTCAGCAAGAATACAGTAAATTGTTTAAACAAGCAAAACAGTCTATAACCATTTATTCTCCATATTTTATACCGAATAATAAGGTGATTTGGAATTCATTATTAGATGCGGCGAATAGAGGAATTGAAGTAAAAATATTATATTCACATAAGTCAGATGCACTTTTAGTACAACAAGCAGCATTTCCATATATAAAGCAAGCTTGGAAAAATAACATAAAAGTGTATGGGTTTAAAAAAGGTATTTTTCACGGAAAAGTAATGAAAATTGATGATAAAGTTTTAATGATTGGCACTACAAATTTTGATTCGAGGTCATTTCATTTAACGGATGAATTAAATTGTTATATTTACGATCAACAATTTATTAAACAGGTAGAACCAGAATTAGACGATGTATTTAAACATGCTTTTAAAATTACGCCTACTTATATTAAAAATTTACCGTTTAAAGAAAAAATAAAGGAAAAAATAGCGAAAGTATTTGAGTTTTATTTATAAAAAAACTAGTTGTACTTAATTTATCGATAAAGAATACAATAAAAAAATAATGAAAGATTAATCAAGAATATTGGTTAATCTTTTTTATTTTCATATTTTTATAAAAATACAATTGATTTTATATTTATTCATAATTATAATGAAGAATATAATTTTATAAAAGGGGTTAATTATATGAAAGTTGGTATTATTGGGGCAACCGGTTATGGTGGTCTAGAACTCATAAGATTACTATCAATGCATCCGGAAATAAGCGGAATGAATTTTTATTCAACATCAGATTATACAGAAGATTTGACTACTTATTATCCACATTTAGCTACTAATACTAGTGGGGCAATAAAAAAGTGGAATAAAGATAAATCTGTTTCAGAAAATGATATTTTGTTTTTTGCGACACCACATGGAGTAAGCAGTGAATTAATGGATGAAATCGATTTTTCAAAAACAAAATTGATTGATCTATCAGGAGATTTTCGATTAAAAAAAGAAGAAACATACCAAAAATGGTATAAACATACACATCCTTGTTTTTTAAAAACGAACCAATTTACATACGGATTATCTGAACTTAATCGAGATGCAATCAAAGAATCCAATAATATTGCTAATCCGGGATGTTATCCAACAGCAACACTACTAGGAGTCGCGCCATTATTAAAGGCAGGAATTGTACAGAAAAATTCGATAATAGTAGATGCTAAATCTGGAATTTCTGGTGCAGGCAAAACGGCTAATCAAACGACTCAATTTATGAATCGAAATGAAAATTTAACAGCCTATAAAATTACTGAACATCAACATATACCTGAAATTGAACAATTTATTGGATCAATCGATTCAACACAGGATTTTATTACTTTTACACCACATTTAATTCCAATGACAAGAGGAATTTTGTCAACAATTTATGTTACTTCAACACGTGAAATTAGTAATGAAGAATTAAAAGAAATCTATAACCAAAGTTATGAAGATTCGTATTTTGTGAGAGTAAGAGATGGAGTACCTTGTACAAAAGATGTTTATGGTTCAAATTTTTGTGATTTATACGCTACTTACGACAAACGTACAAATCGAATCACAATAGTTTCTGTCATTGATAATCTTGTTAAAGGGGCGGCAGGTCAGGCAATTCAAAATATGAATTTAATGCTAGGTTTACCAGATGAAACAGGTTTACAATTTACGCCAATATTTCCATAAGGAGAGATAAAAGATGATAACGAAAGAAAAGAATATAAAAAAAATTAATGGAACAATTACATCACCAAATGGTTTTTATGCTAGTGGAGTTCACGCTGGACTACGTTATAAACGTAAAGATTTAGGATTAATTTATTCTGAGAAACCAGCATCAGTTGCGGCAGTTTATACATTAAATTTATTTCCAGCTGCACCAATTGCAATAACAAAAAAGAGTATTGCATATCGTAATAAGCTTCAAGCAGTTTTAGTAAATAGTGGTTGTGCAAATGCATGTACAGGTAAAAAAGGTGAAGATGATGCCTATTTAATGAGAGCATGGTGTGCTGATCACCTTGATTTACCAGAACATTTAGTCGCAATTGCATCAACTGGTGTAATCGGTGAATATTTAAAAATGGATCGATTAAAAAGTGGTATTGATATGTTAACGATTGGTAAAAAGTTGGAAGATGGAGAAGATTTTGGGCACGCAATTTTAACGACAGATACCGTTATAAAAACTACTTGTTATGAAGTATTGATTGACGGAAAGATCGTAACGATTGCTGGTACAGCTAAAGGTTCTGGAATGATTCATCCAAATATGGCAACTATGCTTGGTTTTGTGACAACTGATGCTACGATTAGTTCTGGCCAGTTACAAACATTATTAAAAGAAGTGACAGATAAAACATTTAATCAAATTACAGTTGATGGAGATACTTCTACAAATGATATGGTCCTGGTTATGGCAAATGGAGCTGTTGAACATGAGGAATTAACTGAATGTCATTCAGATTGGACTAATTTTGTAGCTGCATTTCAATTAGTTTGTGAAGACTTAGCTAAAAAGATTGCTAGAGATGGTGAAGGGGCAACTAAGTTAATTGAAGTAAATGTAAATGGAGCTTCAAGCCAAAAAAATGCAAATCAAATTGCGAAAGCGATCGTCGGATCAAATTTAGTAAAAACCGCCGTTTACGGCGAAGACGCTAACTGGGGAAGAATTATCGGTGCAATTGGATATAGCGGTGTTGAAGGTAAATTTAATCAAATCGATATCTCCATTAATGGTGTAACAGTATTATTTGGTAGTAAACCAGTTGAGTTTAATGAAGAAGAGGCTAAAAATGCTTTGAAAAATGAAATGATTTATATTGATGTCCATTTACACGAAGGTGATGATGTTGGTACTGCATGGGGCTGCGATTTAACTTATGATTATGTGAAAATTAATGCAAGCTATCGCACATAAGGGGGAATTTAATAGTGGAAACAGTAGTTATTAAACTTGGTGGTAGTTTAATCCATAACTTATCAAATACATTCTTTGAAAATATAAACCAATTAAAAATGAGTGGTAAAAAAGTTATTCTTGTTCATGGAGGGGGACCACTTATAAATAATTTATTATTAAAGTTTTCAATTCCAGTAGAAATGGAAGATGGCATTCGTAAGACTTCGTCCGAAGTTTTAGAAATTGTAGAGTATGTCCTTAACGGAAAAATCAATAAAGATTTAACGATCATTTGTAATCAATATAATATTAAAGCTATTGGTCTATCAGGTTGTGACAATCTATTACTAGAAGCTTCACTTTATAATAAGGGAAAATTAGGTTGGGTTGGAGAAATTGAAGATGTAAATACAAATCTATTAGATTTACTGATGAGAAATGATTATGTACCAGTTATTTCACCTGTCGGGGTGGATAAAATTGGCCAAAAATATAATATTAATGCAGATGAAGCAGCAAAAAGCATTGCCAAGGCAATGAATGCTGAACTACTCTGCTTTATTACAAATACAAATGGTGTTTTAGATTTAGAACAAAAATTGATTGAAAACATTACGCCTAGTGAAGTTGATAAATTAATCGAAGAAAAAACAATTTATGGTGGTATGATCCCAAAAGTTACAAGTGCTTTAAATGCATTAAATGTAGTCAATTCAGTAGCTATTGTAGGTGAGAATTTTTTAAATGAAAATGGAACGATTAACGGTACAGTATTTACAAAAGGAGTTGTGTTAAGTGAGTAATTTATTCCCAACTTATAATAAAAAAACGATTAATTTTCAGAATGGAAAAGGTACTTACCTATATGATGACGAAAATAACAAGTACCTAGATTTTTTAAGTGGTATTGCTGTTTGTAACTTAGGTCATTGCCATCCAAAAGTTGTCAATGCACTAAAAGAACAAGTTGAATCGATTTGGCACGTATCGAATTTATTTACAATTAAAAAACAAGAAGAGCTAGCTAAAGTTTTAGTAAAAAGCTTTAAGGATGGATTAGTATTTTTCTGTAATAGTGGTACAGAAGCGAATGAGGCAGCTATAAAATTAGCAAGAAAACATTCAGGTAAATCTCATATAATCAGTTTTAAACAAAGCTTTCATGGACGTACATTTGGATCAATGGCTGCTACAGGTCAGTCTAAAATCCATGAAGGATACGGTGAAATGTTAAGTGGTTTTACATATGTCCCATATAATGATTTGAATGCATTAGAAAATGAAATTAATGAAAATACTGGAGCTATTATTTTGGAGGTAATCCAAGGTGAAGGTGGTGTAATCGTTGGTAATAATGATTTTTTTGAAGGGGTTCAAGCTCTTTGTGAAAAACATGAATTATTACTCATTGTTGATGAAGTACAAACCGGAGTGGGCAGAACAGGAACAATGTTTGCCTATGAACAAACTCCACTGAATCCAGATATTATTACGCTAGCAAAAGGATTAGGGAATGGTTTTCCAGTTGGGGCAATGCTCGGTAAAAACAATCTAGCTAATACATTCTCGTTGGGGGCTCATGGCTCAACTTTTGGCGGAAATTATTTAGCAATGGCGGCTGCTTTTGAAACAATTAATATTATTAATGATTTGCAGTTTTTAAATAGTGTAAAAGATAAAGGACAGTATTTAATTGATAAATTAGTTGAAATGAAAGAAGAGTTTCCACAAATAATAGAAATACGCGGCAAAGGATTAATGTTAGGTATTGAGTTAAATCAATCTGTGGATCAACTAGTTGAGCAATTTTTAAAGAATGGTTTAATTGTTGGTACTGCTGGACCTAATGTATTAAGATTATTACCGCCGATCAATTTATCATATGAAGAAATAGATGAAGCAATCCAAATAATGAATCAAGTTCTTTCTTCTTACTTATTAGATAGCCAGGTGAAAAATGTATAGTATTTTTTGACTAGAAGGCATTCATGGACCTATACCATGATGCCTTTTTATTATTTAGGACTTTCTGCTTGATTCGTTAAAATAGATTGAAAGTTGAAATAATTTTTTAGATAATGGAATAATCACTTTTATTTGGGGAGGAGCTAGGCTATGTATCATATTCGTGTAAGAGCATGTGCTTTAATTATTGAAAATGATTCAGTTTTATTAATTCAATTTACAGATGAGGACGGAATTCACTATAATTTACCAGCTGGAGGGACCGAACCTGGAGAGACAATTGTTGAGGCTGTAAAAAGAGAAGCATTTGAAGAAGCAGGGGTAGAAGTTGAGGTTGGAGAACTTGTATTCGTTTCAGAAAATGCACCTCATATGACCGGTCATAAAATACATGGATTAAGTTTAATGTTCCGCTGTTATATTAAGGAAGATTCAATTCCATCGATGCCCCCAAATCCAGATCCAAATCAAACTGCCGTAAAGTGGATACCGATTAATGAACTAGACACTATCATTTTATACCCAAATATTAAAAGTCAAATTATTCAATATGCAAAAGGTAAGTATCAAAATAATCGATTAATTGAAGAGTACAAATTAAAAGAACAACTAATATGAGTATTTTCAGCTTCTAAAATTTAATGTGAGTTGAGTTCGTGACTCAATTTTTCTTCTTTTATAAAAAGCAATTCTACTTCAGTTCAAACTCTACATTTATTCTATAAATAAAGGATGATTAAATGATAACCCTTCCAGATCAGTTTATAAAAACGATTAAAGATATTCATAAAGAAAAAGGAGAAAGATGGCTTAGAAATTTTGATGATTTGTGTAATAAATGTGAAATTCGATGGAAGATGAAAATATTATCTCCATTTGAATTATCATATAATTTTGTAGCGCCAATTTTAATTGATGGTCAAAAAAACGCAGTTATTAAACTAGCAGTCCCTAATGAGGAATTTAATAGTGAGGTTGAAGCTTTAAAAGAGTTTAAAGATAATCAGTTCGTTAAAGTTATTGATTCCGATCTTAATGAAGGCATCCTAATTTTAGAACAATTATTGCCAGGTGATACGCTTGCTACGATTGAAAATGAACAAGAGGCAATGAGTATAGCGGTCAAAGTAATGAGGAATTTATGGAAAACTCCACCTAAATCCACTAAAATACCTTCCATATTAAGTAGAGAAAAAAGCTTAAGTCGATTCGTTGAAAAATTTCCTAATGGCTTAGGCCCTATTTCAAAAGAAATACTATTAGATGCATTCGATATTTTCAAAGAAATGAATCGGACACAACCTACAAAATACTTACTTCACGGAGACTTACATCATTATAATATATTAAAAGCAGGAGAATACTCATGGAAAGTGATTGACCCAAAAGGATTAATAGGCGAAAGAGAGTACGACATCATCCAGTTTCTATTAAACAACCTAGAGGGGAAAGATATTACTACGACTCTAGAAAATCGAATGAATCTACTAGTAAAAGAATTGAATCTAAATAAAGAAAGAGTACTACTGTGGGGTTATTCGCATGCTGTGTTATCAACATGTTGGAGCTTAGAAGATGAAGGAACTTATAATAAGTACTTTTTTCAGGCTATAAATATATTTAAGGATTTACATACAAAATTTTATTAGATTTTTGTTGGCTGCTTTATCTATTTATTTGGGTGAGTAAAGGGATTGTTGATTTTCTTATGGAACTAAATGGCAGTTTAGTTCAATAAAAAATGATAAAATAAATGTAAAAAATGAACAGTAAAGTGGGTTAGATAGTATCATGGTGAATGTAATAGAACGGTTTTTAGAAGATGAAATTTCATCTCAAGAGTTGTATGAAGATATTTATGCTTTTATAACTTCTTTTCATATTAGAAATGGCGAATTTGAAGGTAATCGATATATCATAAAAAAAATGGACCAATTAAATTTTATTATATATCTAGAAGATATTTATCCTGATGATAACCATAGAGAAATTTCGTGTTGTCATTCAATTTACAGAGAAAATTTACTAAATACTATTAACAAGTATGCAAAAAAGCAAGGCTTTAAATTAAATAGTTCTTATTAAGCTAACGCAATGCATTAGTTGAAGTAGGACACATGGAGGAATGGAATGTCACATCCATATGAAAAATTTGAAAATACACCTTTATGGGATGTTATTAGTAAAGGTATTAATGAACTTGTTGAAAATAATGATATCGAAGAAAATACAAAAAGAGAGTATATAATCGGCTATCTTTGTAAGTTAATTAATGAATCATAGAACAAAAATAAATGATATTCTTATTGAACTAACGCATGCATTAGTTGAACAAAACTATGGAGCTGAACGAACAGCTCCCGATTCACTTTTTGGCAACTTAGTTCAGTAAAAGCACGTGTTAATATTAGGTTGGCTTAATAAGATTTTTTAAATTGGAGAACCGTTCGATGAAATCAATTTTTAAGAAGAAATTTTTATCAGTATCTGTATTATCAATATTAATAGGAATTTGTGGTTGGTACTTTGTATATCAACATTTTTTCTCAGATGATATTTTCGTTAAGCATAATTGGAACATAGGTATTAACAGTCCTACTAAATCAGAAATTATTATTAATGATACTGGTGGACTTGGTCTGGATGGTCAGTTATATACGGTGTATACGTATGATACAAGTGAATTCAAAAAATTAACCAAAGAGCATTTCTGGAAGAAAATCGACAAGAAAAATAGTATTATTCTTAAGCGAAAGGTGAATGAATTCACTAAAAACGCAATCGAATACTCAAGAGAAAAAAACGACAATCAATTAGCACTCTCACGTCATCCCATTATAATTAGTGAAGATGGATATTATCTGATTACGCGAGGAAACAAAAAATCGTCAGATACAGCAATTTTCATATTAAATCCTACAAAAAAACAACTTTATCTATTAGAAGAGTTTTACTAAAGAACATAGCTTATTGAACTAACGCGTGCTTAAGTTGAAGATCTCTGACTGCTTAATTGCAGTTTTTTTATTCAAGTAAATGGCAGATTAGTCCAATAAGACTTTGAAAATTATTTAATAAAATCTTAAAAATAATATGGTAAAATTGCTTAAATAAATTGGTTGCTTTTTGTTTTAAACAATTAGGAGGAGAATATGAGATTTAAACATAGGTATTGTTTTAGTAAAGGGAACAAAAAGCTTGAAGATTTTCTGCGTTCAATTGAAATTCCTTTTGAGATTACGCACGATATCGGTGTTTTTGAAGTTTATGAAGATAATGATCATTGGGATGACATAAAAAAAATCGCCAATCAATTTGACCTACCCTCATTAGTAGATACTATTTATTCACAAAAAGAGTTTAACAATGCCAAATGGCTAAGAGTAAGAAGTAAATGGAGATGGGCATATCCTCAACCCGAAGGAAAAATGGCATATAGACATATCACATACAACGATGAAAAGCTTTGTAATGGTTGCGGGCGTGGACTCGTTCAGAAAGATAGTTTTAGACTAAAAAAGTCACCTAAATGGTCAAGTAAGAATTTTCTAATGCCTAACTGGATTGAAGATGAATTATTTATTAGTAGCAAAGCGAAGGATGAATTGCAAAAGAGTTCGCTAAAAGGTTTTGATTTTTATGAAGTTAAAAAAAATGCTAAAGATAATGTAATACTTGATGATGTACACCAACTGTATATTAATGATCAACTTAAACCTGGAATGTTAGAAGATAGTGATACAATAGCAAGTACACTACATTGTAATAAATGTGAAGGAACCAAATTTATTTATAGTGGAAAAGGGTTTAAATATCAGAATAGTGTATTCGAAAATGTATATGTAGACATTATCAAGTCTGCTGAGACATTTGGGGACGGTCATATGTGTGCAAGGTTAATTTTTATTTCTCAAGATTTTTTTCAGTTAGTTAAGAAAAATAAGTTAGATAGAAATTTGGAATTCGAACCAATTTTATTGGTTTAATAGAGTAAATACTGGTAGTTTTATAAAAAAATCTTATTGAACTAACGCATGCGTTAGTTACATAAGAGTAAGATTGAATATTTTAGATTTAATGTTAAACACCTTATTCGTTATAATTTAAATCTTAGAGAAGAGTGTGATAAATGGGAGTATTTGAAGCAATTCTATCTGATAATGAATTATTGATACTTAAAGATCAATTGGGTAAGGAATTTTTGTCAGTATTAAGTCCTTCAATTGATATTAGGCTAAATGAAAATCACTATTTGTTTTATGAAGAAATCTCTTTAAGTATTGGTAAAATGTTTTTGGTAATATCAAATGAATGGTTGGAATCAAAAAAATATGAGGATTATTGGAGATTAAAATTAAAATTTCAAGATTATCCAGAAATGATAAATTATCAAATAGATAAAACATTTGGAAAAATGATAAGTGGCTCTCGTTCATCAATTGACATAGTAAGTGCACCAATTATTAACAGTATATCTATTTACTCCAGAAAAAATGAAATTGCAGGTGAGAATATCTATTATGATGAAGCAATAATTTTTAATACAAATGACGGGCAAAGATATTGTTTTTCACCTATGCATAGCATAGCCGATGCAATCGAATTTAGATGGATTAGTGATGAGATAAATGTGTTATTAGCCGATTGCTTTGAAAGATGTAAACTAGAGATATAGTTTTTTGTTGTTCAACTAACGCATGCTTTAGTTGAACAATGAATGACTGCTTCGGCAGTTTTTTTTATTCAACATAATGGCAGGATAGTTAAAAGATTGAATGCTTTGAAAAGTATAAAGTACATAATTCAGTTGAATATTAAATGAAAAATGGAGATTTTTAAATGAAAAATAAAATAGCGTTTACTACTTTCTGTTTAATGTTTTTATTTTATTCAACTGCTTCAGCACATGGAGAAATTGCAAATCATTTATTTAGTAGCAAGACGGTTAGTTTTAAAGGAGTCGACAATAATTGGGAAGTTATACACGAAATGACTTTGGCGGGAACTGATATCTTATATCAAACAACTATAAAATATAAAGGAAAATATGATAAAGATTTAGTTAAATCAAAATCGCACTATTTGATTAAATATAATCATGGAACCATCGGAGGTGAAACTTTTTTATTAAATCAATCTGGTGAATTTCATGGTAAAAAAAGAGAGTGTGGTGGATGTGAGTTCCTTGATAAGGAAAAAGAAGTATATTATGAAATTTACTGGAAAGATAAAATAGATAGCATTGTATTAAGAAGGTTAGATATACAAAATTAAATAATTTTCTTACGGAACTAAAGCATGCTTTAGTTCAATAACATGATCGACTATTAAGTCGGTCTTTTTTTTATTGTGCTGGCAATATAGTTCTATAAGAAGGACTAAACTAAATGAAAATAGAATTATGAAAAAGTACAAAAAAGGAGGAGATTTTATTAAATACGTTTATCATATGGTTCCAAAAAATATGAGTGGAGAAACACTCATGTCCTTAAATAAAATAAAGCTTTTGGATTTAGAACTATATAAACAGTATGTAAAAAAATACTATGACCACCCTGAACGACCAAAACTTTTGGAAAAAGAAATTCCAAAATTGAATTGCCTGTGGAATGATGTTATTCATTTATTACCCTTACATCCACATCTTGTTTATGATGCCCTAAGAACTGTTGGTGTTAAAGTAAAAACGGATTTGATGTTTTATAAGATCCCGACTAAAAACTTAGTAAATAATAAGAATGTGGTTTATTTATACAGTAAAGAAAATTATATAGGGCCTGCTACGAAAATAAATAACGAAGATGTTCATTTTATAGATATAGAGGAATATGAAGAAATGTATGAGCTTCCAATAGATACCCGAAATTACTATGAGGAAGAAAATAAGAAAGGCAATAAGTTTGGGATGTTTCCATTTATTCCTCACATTTTAAGTTTAGGAGAAGTAAGTGTATTAGATGCAGAGGTAATAAATTGGAGTGAGAGCTACAAGTAATCATTATTATTGCTTATTGAACTAAAGCATGCTTTAGTTGAACAATAATTAAATATGAAATATGAGGTGGTTTAGGTGGAAATGAACAAGAAGTATGTATTTTTGCTAACTCATATCTATGATTATGGTGATGAAGACGAACATGAAGAAACAAAAATATTAGGTGTTTATTCTACAAGAGAAAACGCAGAAAAGGCTCTTGAATGTTATTTTAAGCTTGAAGGATTTAACAGCTATCCTAAAGAGTGTTTCTTTGTTGGAGAATGTTTAATTGATGAAGATCTAGGTTGGACAGAAGGCTTTTTTAAATGGGATGATCGAGCAGAAAGTTCTTGAAAAATCTTATTAGTTATTCACCTAACTAATGCGATTCTTCAATAGAAGATCGCTTTTTCTTATTCAACAAAATGGCAGTTTAGTTAGATACGAGAATTCGCAAATTTTCCATAAATTAACATTTTTTAATTTACTTCATGGTATGATAGATGAAAAAAGTAGTGGATATCAGGAGGTGCATTTCATTTGAAAACGTACAGTATTTTATTTGTTGTTATATTTTTAATGCATACTATTAATCTCATCAACGTGACACTCTTTGATGGAGAATGGAATGGAATAGTTTTAATGCTATCTAATTTTTTGTTTCTAATTGGCGTGATCTATTATGGAATAGAATTTCGAGCAAATAGAAGCCGTAAAGGATAACTTACTAACGTATGCATTGGTTGTACAAGCTCACGAGTCGCATACTTTTTTATTTAAGAGGACAATTCTGTTAGATAAAGAATATTAATTAAAACCAGTTTATAAATAATACAAATAGGGGGAGGAATATGGGAGTTTTAAAGGTTAGAAAGGAAATAGAAGCAGTAGTATTAGATTTAGATGGTACATTACTAAATTCTAATAAGGAGGTAAGTCAAAGAAATTTTGACGCATTAAGATTTATACATAATGCTGGAATACCAATAATAATTGCAACAGCACGACCACCAAGAACAATCAAATACTTACTTCCAAAAGAAATACAAGAAATAGCAATTTTTGTTTATTATAATGGTGCATTAATTATTAATGACCAATTACAAATTAATGAGCATTATTGTATTGATTCGAAACTAAATAATCAAATTATTGAGTACTTAATTATCAATGAACCTGATCACTTATTTTCAATTGAAGTTAATGACACATGGTACAGCTATCAAAATATTGATTATCGATCATTTATGAAGGTTGCTGAGAATCCTGAAATTATTGAACTTGTAAAAATAAAATTAACTAGCCCTACGAAAATCCTTGTATCACGCTTAAATAACATAGAGGTCTTTACAAAGAAGTTCGGTGATAAAGTTAATATTATTACTACGGACTCTAATCAACTTACACAAATAATGGGATTAGGCATTTCGAAAGAATCTGCAATAGCAAACCTTGCAGAAAAATTAGATATTTCATTACATAAAACGATGGTTTTCGGTGATGATTTTAACGACTTAGGTTTATTTAAGCTATGTGGAATTCCAATAGCAATGGACAATGCAATAGATGAATTAAAAGGAATCGCTAAAAAGATTACAACTTCAAATGATGATGATGGTGTAGCTAATATCCTGGAAAAGTTATACAACTAACGCATGCTTTAGTTGAACAAAAGTACAGGATGATCGACTAATATCTAAGTAGTTCAGTTTTGAAGTAGAAAAAGTAAAAAAACATTCTAATTATCAAGCGTTTTAGATGTGTTTTTGATAGGAAAATAGCAATATAATTAGCATTCAAAAAGGTATTGGATTTAGTCCAATACCTTTATTGTGTCTATTATTTTTCTTTTTGTCTCTTCTAATTTATTTCCTTCTTCAATGTTGGTTTCTCCATCTTCTGTATAGAAATCTGCAAAGTTTTGACCTTCATATCTTGGAACAATGTGCATATGAAAATGTGTTAATTCATCAAAAGCTCCACCGTTTTGACACACAGTAATTCCATCTGGATTAAACAATTTTTTTATAGCTTTTGAGATAATACTTGATGCTTTAATTAACGAGGTTGCAGTAATTTCGTCAAGTTCATCAAAGTATCGTAAATGTTTTTTAGGCAAAATCAGAACGTGTCCTTCGTTATAAGGATTGTGGTCTAAGATGCAACAAACATAATCGTCTTCGAATACCACATTAACAGCCTCTTCTTTATTTGCTAAATTACAACCTAAACAGTTCATTTAGGTTCCCTCCTTTTTGCATCACATTATATACAATTATACATTCACTTTCTAAATTGTGGAAAACTAACGTTAGTACATTAAATCTTACGAGTTTATTCAACTAACTCATGCGTTAGCCACCCATGAAGCTCAAAAACGGAGCTTCACCACAGTGAATGAAAATGTATTGAATCCGACCATACTGATTCTAAGGCTAGGAGAAGAAGGTCGATCAACTATGGTGCCATAGAGCCCACGCGTTAGTCTGACTCCAACGACCACGGTGCACCACTGACTGTTGCTCCCTTACGGGAAGCACTAATAGTAGATTAATCCTAATCTGATTGTTGCACTAGCCTCCATTTATGAGCCTAGAAAGGAAGATTTCAATGGATGTAATGATTGAAAGAGCGTGTGGTTTAGATGTTCACAAAGACAATATCACTGCTTGTATCATGACATCAGAAGGAAAGGAGGTCCAAACATTTTCAACCAAGACTATTTTTCTATTAAAGTTATTGGACTGGATTAAAGAGAATAATTGTACTCATGTAGCGATGGAAAGTACCAGTGTTTATTGGAAGCCTATTGTTAATTTACTTGAGTCCGAAGGTATCGAGTTTTTAGTTGTGAATGCCCAGCATATGAAGGCACTTCCAGGACGGAAAACTGATGTTAAAGACGCCGAATGGATTGCGCAGCTTCTTCGCCATGGACTACTCAAAGCTAGTTTTATTCCAAATCGGAATCAACGAGAATTAAGAGAACTAGTACGCTATCGTCGTAGCATTATTGAAGAACGTGCAAGACAACTTAATCGGATTCAGAAGGTTTTAGAAGGGGCTAACATTAAACTTGGTTCTGTTGTTTCAGATATCAAGGGTGTTTCTTCACTGGACATGCTTCGTGCAATTTCACATGGTGAAGATGATCCTGAAAAACTAGCAAACTTCGCTCGTGGTACGCTGAAAAAGAAAAAAGAGGAGCTTGAATTGGCACTACGGGGCTACATTCAACAACATCAACGACTAATGTTAAAAACGATTTTAACTCATATTGATTTCCTAACAAATTAAATAGAAATGTTGGATCAAGAGGTCGCAAATCGAGTAAGTTCCTATAAAGAAGATGTTGAACGACTTGATTCAATTCCTGGAATCGCTACAAGGATGGCTGAACAAATTCTAGCTGAAATTGGCACCGATGTAGGAAATCAATTTCCTACCGCAGCACACCTATGTTCATGGGCAGCGCTGGTTCCTGGACATAACGAAAGTGCAGGTAAAAGGAAATCTAGTAAATCTAAAAAAGGAAATAAATATTTAAAATCGGCATTAACAGAAGCAGCCCAATCAGTAAGAGGATCCAAAAACTATCTTGGTGCACTGTATAGACGTACAGCTGGACGAAAAGGAAAAAGTAAAGCTGCAATCGTTGTCGCCCATGCGATGTTAAGAATTGCATATTACCTTTTAACCCGAAAAGAAATGTATGTCGACCTAGGCGAAGATTACTTTGATAAACAAAGACAGGAATCAATTGTCCGCCATTCAGTACGAAGATTAGAAAACTTAGGCTATTCCGTATCAATAACTGAAGCCTCTTAATCTATTTGATCAGTCCATAAACACCAACAATAAGTCGCTCCTCTTTTTTTAAAAAACGAATGAGCTGCTTCTATTTAGTATTGCCTTTTTATCGAATTTACAGAAGTTTATTTTCATAGTAGTTGAAGATTGCGAAAGGCTGTTTTATAGCCTTTTTTTTGTGTTAATTGGCAGTTGAGTATAATAAGGGATGGTATAATAAAAGCTTAAATAGAGGCATCAGTTGTTTTATGGAGGAGGAGTAGCAATGAACATTCTTTTTGTTTGCACCGATAATTTCACCAGAAGTATAATTGCTGAATTTTGTATGAAGGATTATCTTCAAAAAACAAATAATACGTCAGTTAAAGTGGTGTCTGCAGGGATTAGAGCTAATAATGATATTAGTAAATATTCTACAATTCATTTTAATATAATGAATGAGATGGGAATCGATACCACTGGCTTCAATCGATTACAATTTAATGAATCTTGCTTTGAGAATTTCGATCTTATTATTGGTATGAGTGAATTACATAAAGAATATATAAAGCAAGAATATGACCGTGAAATTCGCTTATTCAATGAGGTTTATAATGGTCTACACACAGCAGTAAATATTGGCGATCCTGATAATGAAAACTTTTTTGAACAAATGAAACAATTAGTAAATTACATTTATAAGGCGATTCCAACTTTATTAAGCAATGTGGAATTGGCAAAATAAAAAAGGTATGCAACTAACTGATGCATTAATTCAACAAGGAAAGGAGTAAAATTTTATGGGCAAAAGAGTCTTGATTTCTGCAATTATTGCTGCACTTTCCGTTTTTATTCGTTCAATACTTCGTGCCGATGGCATTAACAATTTACTTAACGAAAATATAGCTGGTCTAGCATTAATATATTTGGTCATTTATTTTTTGATTTTTTTTATTTTTAAAAAGAAGGCTAACAGATAAGACTTACCCATCGGTAAAATCTTGTTCAATTAACGCAATGCTTTAGTTAGATAACATTTTGGAGCTGTGATCGGCTCTTTTTTTATTCATCAAATGGCAGATTCGTTGAATATGAGAAGATATAAAAAAGGGTTTTTCCAATGCCCTTAAAGGAGTAATATTAGATAGACAAATAATTATTACAAGGGTTATCAGGAGGATTTATGGAGTGAAGAATTGGGGAATTCGAGTTCTAGTTATTATTGCAGGGTTACTTCTATGGGGTATTTTGAAAATTCTATTTCATTATCCTTATTAAACTAAAGCAATGCGTTTGTTGATTTAGAACATGGACTGTAATTAAGAATGGTATTTGATTTGTTAAAGTGAAATATAGGAGTTGGGTCTAGTGAGTTTGGATTTAAATACCTTTTTAAACAAGTTGGAAGAAAGTAATATTGCGTATAGCATACAAAAAATTCGAGATGAAGCCATTATGGTAGCAATTCGAGTGCCAGGTGAACGGTGGGAAGTAGAATTTATGGATGATGGTACAGTCGAGATTGAAAAATTCATTAGTGATGGGGATTATTACGACCATAAAGAATTAGAGACTTTGTTTAGAGATTTTAGTGATTAACTTATTCAACTGATATGAACTAAACTGTCAAACCACCAAACCAAAAGGGTTTTAATATAGGGGTTTTTCATTTTTTAGACAGACTTAAATTAAGACTACCAACCTAGAATTCAAAAATTAGATTTTCTAAGTCTGTGAATGACAGCTCTATAATAGTAGATATTTTTTGTTTTTAAAAAGAAAAGATAATGGCTTAAAAGCTTGGCACGAAGGCAAATAAATTAACGGTGATTTACAGTCTGATATGCGTGGGTTGGTTACCACATTTCATTTTATCCGTTACAGAGCTGCCTCGATCTAACGGCGCATGTTCAGTTATTAAACCTAATGCATAGTTGCACAAGAGGGTTCTCCTTACCGAATTTGCCTCCGGGCCAAGATTTCAATATTTATTTGACTCTATTAATTTAATCTTTTAACGACTGGTTTAAGTTTTTAAGCGACTTTTGATTTGGATAGTTGTGAATCTTCGATACTACAACCAATTGCCCATATAAATCCAATTAATTCTCGAGCGACTGCGACTACTGCGAATTTACCAGTTTTCCCTCTAGCAGTGATTCGGCTATATTTTAAATTAAGACGGTGTTGAGCTTTCCAGGCAATTCTTTGTGCTTCAACGTCTAAACCAATAAATTTTTGACTATCCTTCATAATATAAACGGCTCCTTTTTGTTTGTAGCTCTACATTTGGATTGGGTAGGCTTTTAATTCACTCCCATTATTGCCAAGTGCAACCTACGATAAGCAAAAGGAGCCGTTTCGTTCATTATGACTAACTGATGCGATTCTTCAATAACAAGGGATCGTTTTTTATGCTGCTAAATGGCAGATTAGTGCAATAAGGAACAGGAATAAATAGGAAAATTTGCTTTAGAAATTCACAGAGAATTATTGTTAAAATTATTTGAATATAGATGATTTTTAGGGGGATTTAATAGTGGACAAAGTTCAATTAGCGCAAGAAATTTATAATACTTCCCATTTAACTGGTGAATTTAAGTTAAGATCAGGACTAGTATCAAACGAGTATTTTGATAAATACTTATTCGAATCGAATCCGATACTTTTAAATGAAATAGCTGACCAACTATCAAAATTAATACCAGAAGGTACTGAAATATTAGCAGGGTTAGAAATGGGTGGTATTCCGATTGCCACTGCTTTATCTTTAAAGACAGGAATCCCAGTAGTATTTGTTCGAAAAGAAGCTAAAGCCTATGGTACTTGCAAACTTGCAGAAGGAATTGATATTCAAAATAAGAAAGTTTGTATTGTTGAAGACGTAGTGACAACTGGAGGACAAATTAAACTTAGTGCAGAGGATTTAAAACAAGTTGGTGCTAATGTAAAAGACGTATTATGTGTAATTGATCGAAAACAAAATGGTAAAGAAAATTTATACGAAGCGGGATTAATTTTACATTCGTTACTTACTATGGATGATTTAATCGCTGTTACGAAATAAATGGTAGTGTTGTGCAACAAGCGCAGTGCGATTCTTCAATAACGAAGGATCGTTTTTCTTATGCAGCTACCATGAAAATTAGTTAGGTCTGATTTAACAAAATGACAATACTTAAGAAAACCCTGCTCAATCGTTAAAAAAAGAGGAGAGCTTAACTAAAAAGTCTAGTGATTACAGTTGACTGGATAAAGTCAGTATCAGTATTGACAAATCCAATTAATTTTCATTCGCTGTGGTGCAACGCTTGCGCTGCATGGGTGGCTAAATGGCAGATTAGTTGCATAAGGAATTAGGAAATAGAGGGATTTTAGTTATAGAAGAGAAATATTTATTGTGGGAATATTATCCAATATGGAGTTTGTGGATTATTCTATTTCCTAAATGGAGGAAGCAAAGATAAAAAGTCTGTATAGTAATGATTTATTTAATACGAATATTGATTATATCGGGGTGATAAAATTGAAAAAATATTTTCATATAATCTTGAGTGTTTTTTTTTCAGCAATCATTTTGACTGGCTGCGGTAACGATAAAGAAGAAAAAGCATCTTCATATTCAATAACAGCAATCGTTTATCATACCTTATCTGATAAAGAAAAAACAGAATTAGTAAATGGCAAACCAGATGGTGGTGGTATAGTAGAGCGAAAAGTGGTAACAAAGAAAATTGCACAACTAACGGATGAAAGTTACGATGGAAAAGAAGTATATGCGGTAACATTTCATACAAAGAATAGTGAAATACTTGGTGATATTACTGTGTTTTTTGATGGTGAAACAAAGCAAGTAATTGGAAGAGGATATAGAGAGTGAATTGGTAGGAAACTCTTCTTTCTTTAATTGACATTATCCATTTAAAGAAAATTTTTATTTATAGATATACATATTTCTTATTCAACTAAAAGAAGTAGTTGCATTAAATTAAAGTAGTTATTACGGGATTTTTTTAACTAACTGGCGTTTAGGTTCAATAAGTTAACGGTAAAATTAAAGAATAAAGTGAGGTGTATTCTATGGATCAAGAGGAAAGACAATTTGCAATGAACGTCCTAAGGCAAATGTTTATTGGAAGCCAATTAGACGGGATTAAATTTGGTTTAAGTCCTGCCACTACATATGTCTTCTTTATGCATTACAACGATCATGAACCAGACCAAGTATGGTTAAATATTGAGTCTAAGTGGAGTGTCTATCCTCGCAACACTACTTTATTTCCAAACTCAGAAGAAGATATTGAAGATATGACAGAAGATGAACAGTTCAAGTTATTATACGAATTAAGAAGAGAAGAAGTAATTGATATTTGTATAGGCAATGATTCTCCTCACCTTTACATAGCATTTAAATCGGGAAAAATTTTATTTAATAATGGCTTTCATGAACAATATGAATGTTGGCAAGCTGGTGATGGTTAAGCATTCGGTGGAAAAGAATGTTTAGTCGTAGCAACACCATGAAACAGAATTTCAACTTGGTTTCCTGATAATTAATAAAACCTTATTGAACTAACGCATGTATTAGTTGAACAACAAGAGCTGGTTATATGCGGCTTTTTTTATTGCAGTAAAGAGCAGTTTAGTTGAATAAAGAAACCGTATAAATGTTATAAAATTAAATATTAAAATAACCCGATTTTTAATTTAAAGGTATGAGAATATTAATTGTAGAACTCATCTATTTTTGGAGGTGTAAGGATGAAAAAATTAATGAAGTATTTTGTTCTTATTTCTGTTTTTACTTTTTTATTAGTGAGTTGTACATCGGAAGGTAAGGGACAATTAACTAGAATTGATATTGATGTATTAGTAAAAAATCAGGAACCCACTATTATTCAAAATAAAGAAACTTTGGTTTTAATAGAAAACTTATCTAAAAAAATAAAATGGCAACAGAGACAAAATCTTAGTATTGCTAGAGAACCAGATGTAAATGCTGTTTTCTTTTATGAAGTCGAGAAAAATATGCCTGAAGAATTATATGAATATAAAATTTGGTTTAACGAGACAGGTACAGCAACAATTATTAGTGATGATAAAAAAGAAGGGTACGGTGAGTTAGATAAAAATAACGCTAAAACATTAAAAAAATACTTATTCAACTAACGCAGTGCATTGATCGACTGCTTTGGCGGTCTTTTTTATTTAACAAAGAAAGAGATTTGAAAAAAGAACTAGTTAGACACTAGAGCTAATAAATGGATTTAAGAAAAATTTAATATTTACTTCACTCTTTTTTTAAGAAATTTTTCCTACTCTTAAAGCATAGGGAAATATTCAAAGATAATATACCATGCTATAATTTTTTTAAAAAGAAACTTGAGATTCAATTTTAAAGTAGGATAAAGGCTTAGATTATAAGATTGAAAAAGAATTAGAAATTGAGGATTTATATGGGGAAATCAATAAATAATCAAAATAAAATAACTGCTGGCTTGTTTGCCGTTTATTTATTCGCATTAATATGGATTATAGTCTTTAAAATGCAATTTTCATATCAAGGATTGCCCGATTTTAGAGAAATCAACTTAATCCCTTTTGCTGGTTCAGTTAGTGTTAATAATCAAATAGATTTTACTGAAATAATCTTAAATGTACTTGCATTTATCCCATTTGGAATTTATAACAGTATGCTCAAACCAAATTGGTCTTTCTTGAAAAAGATTGTAGTAATAGCAGGATTTAGTTTGTTATTTGAAGTATTGCAATTTATCTTTGCTATAGGAGCTAGCGATATAACTGACCTTTTGGGAAATACATTGGGTGGAATTATTGGAATTGGAGTTTATATTGTATTTTGTAGGCTGTTTAGTACAAAAGCAAATAAAATCCTTAATGCTTTAACTTCAATCGGAGTGATATTCCTTGTTGCATTAGTTATAGTATTAATTAGTGGTGTTATTAGGTTTAAATAGTAATTGAAGATATCAAACCATCTAGGGTGGCTTTTTTGCTGCTTGTTCAACTAGCGCATGCGATTCTTCAATAACGAAGGATCGTTTTCTTATTCAAGTAAATGGCAGATTAGTTGAATAAGGGAACTACCATTTTAAGTGGTTAACACCCTTTAATTAAGGTGTTACAATTATTATAAATTAATAAAATAGGTTGGTATGTTAATGTTAATTGGAATCATCTTGGTTACTATATCTACTTTACTTTTTGGATTATTTAGTTATCACGGGTTTTATTATGCATTTAAAAAATATGAATCAGATGATGACTTTGTAATTGGTATTACAGGTTTTGAGCTATTAGAGCTTATAATGACTTTTATCTTGAGTATTACAAAAAAATTCCTTTCTAGAAAGAACCACATTATTTGGTTTAAAATATGTTCATTCATATTTGGAACAATTATGTTATTTATGGTGATTCTCTTTTGGGGATTATTTAGTACAACATTTTTTTAATTTGGTTATGCAACTAACTAATGCATTAGTTACACAACAAGATCGGCTGCTGAGTCGATTTTTTTTATTCAACAAACTGTCAGGATATTTCAATAACAAGAATTTTATGCCTAAAAAGGATTAGTCACTCTAAACATTTAATATCTTTATACTAGGGCTAATATTGAAAGGTGTGTTCATAATTATGGCTGTAATTGAAAAGAAAAAGGGAACCAGTTTTAAAGTTCTTTTAATATCTTTAATTTTAGTTATTGGGATTATAGCCGTATGTTTTCCTTCAATTCAAAATACATATAACAAAATTAGTATTAAAAAGACAAAGATAGAGACCAGTGTTACTAAAACTCTAACTAAAGATGAGATTTATAAACTCGAGCGTAACCAAAGAAAATCAGCTAATAAATACGAGAAAAATAACGAATGGTTATATAAAGAAATCAAAAAAGGAGCAACGATGATAGAGTTTAACTATGATTTTATGTATGATCATCCAGAATACGATTCTGCTAAGATTACATTTCCGGTAACTAAATATAAAGTAAACGGAAAAACAGTTAAGTTTATTTCAAATGAGGGAAAAATAAATCAAGTTCATTCAGAAAGTGGATGGGTAGATAAATAAAGGATGGATTCCTTGGTTCCAATATCATTAATGTTGTTCAACTAACTGGTGCATTAGTTGAACAACGAACGACTACTTCGGTGGTCGTTTTTATTGTACTAAATGGCAGGTTAGTTGAATAAGAAATACTCAAAAATATGCTATATTTAAATTAAATACAGTTTTTAGAGGTGTTATAAAAGGATGAGATTAATTTGTAAGGAATGCAAAATTGAGATATCAAAACAGGTAACTGAATTAAAAGACTTAAAAATGCTTAGTGAAAACGTTGGGAAAGCATACATTCCTGAAGGATTTTTTATCATAGATAGTGGAGAAGCTGATATTAATATAAAAGGGTTTATTATTATAAATATTAATGATTTAATAAATTCAAATTACCATCCTGATGAAAGTAGATTAAATGGATGTTGTGGTTATGATGGTTTAGATGGCTTTTATAGGGTCTGCTTTAATAATCACGAAATAGGCACCGAAAACTCAGACTGTTGGCTACCACATTTTATAGCGCTAAGTCCAGATTTGGTTACATTCAATTAATATATTGAAAATACCCTTATTCAACTGATATGAACGAAACTGTCAAACCACCAAACCAAAAAGGTTTTAATTTAGGGATTTTTCAATTTTTAGACAGACTTAAATTAGGACTACCAACCTAGAATTTAAAAATTAG
>NZ_JAZGQS010000017.1:0-67146 GCF_036421055.1 Gottfriedia acidiceleris
TGTGTTCACAAATGCTCATATGATCAAATGAAATAGATCAAGATAATAAATTTTTAATAAAAGTAAAAAGGAAAAAAAGCTTCTTAAAAGAATTGTATAACATATATATATATATACTGATAAAAAAATCGCCGATTCCAATTAGTAAGACTTTAAATAAAGACAGAGAGGATAAAGCAAATCTTCTATTTAATACGCAAAATTGAAAAATAATTCAATATTTCATCCAGGTTACCAATTTATACAATTCTTATTGTGTAAAAAAAGATTAAGAGCTGTATCGTTTGGAAAAAATGGTAAAGAGATAATAGTTGAAATTTTTCATGAAAGGAATATAATAATAGTCAAAGATAGTCAAAGTCAGTAAAGGTGGTAAATAGATGAAGAATATATCAGATATTATTGAACAATATCTAATGCACTACTTTGACATATCCGATAAAGATTATGTCGAGATAAAAAGAAGTGAAATAGCGAATAAATTTGATTGTGTACCTTCTCAAATAAATTATGTAATTAATACTAGATTCACATTAGAAAGAGGATATGTAGTAGAAAGTAAACGTGGTGGTGGCGGCTATATTCGAATTATTAAAGTGCAATTTCATGATAAAGCGAGCGTGATTGATCAAATATTAAGTAGCTTTACTAATAATATTGCACAGTCTAGCTCAGAGGATTATATTCGTCTACTACTTGAAAAAAATGTAATTACTGAGCGAGAAGCAAAAATGATGTTGAGTGTATTAGACCGTTCAGTAATAATGGTTAATTTACCTTATCGAGACGAGTTAAGAGCAAGAATGTTCAAGGCAATGCTAAGAAGTTTAAAGTATAAATAGAATATGGAGGTTGCCCATAATGATTTGTCAAGAGTGTAAAGAACGTCCGGCAACATTACACTATTCTAAAATTATAAATGGTGAGAAAACAGATATTCACTTATGTGAGAACTGCGCAAATGAATCGAACAATAAACATATTTTTTCTGAAATAAGTGGTTATTCTGTAAACGATTTGTTAGCTGGATTGTTTAAAGGTAATAATGGTATTTATGAAATGAAGAAAAATAAATTTCATCAAGATTCCCAAATTGAATGTCCTAGATGTAAGATGACTTTTCAAAAGTTTACTAAGATTGGACGTTTAGGTTGTTCTACTTGTTATGAAACATTTATGGATCAGATGAAACCAATTGTTAAAAGAATTCATAGCGGTAATGTATCGCATACAGGGAAAATACCTCAAAAGATTAATGGGGCAATCTCCTTGAAAAGGAAGTTACAAGACTTGAAGTCTCAAATGCAAACTTTTATTGATAAAGAAGACTTTGAGCAAGCAATTAAGATTCGAGATGAAATTCGTGAAATTGAGAAAGAATTACAAGCCCTTCAAAAGGAGGTGGAGTAAGTTATATGTCTATTAATCGAATTATTAATGAGGCCATCAGTCCATGGATGAAACAAGAAGGTCCAGATGATGATATTGTTTTAAGTAGTCGCATTAGGTTAGCTAGAAATTTCAGTGCATATTTGTATCCAACTTTACTTAGTCAAGACAAGGCTAAAGAAATTTGTCATTTAGTTAAACATTATTTTGAAGGTAGTACAGCTTTACCAAACGGACCTTTTGAATATATTGAAATGAATAAGTTAGAACCAGTAGAGAAAAGAGTATTAATTGAAAAACACTTAATAAGTCCTAATTTAGTTCAAGAGTCGGTACATGGTGCATGTATATTATCTCAAGATGAACAAATTAGCATTATGATCAATGAAGAAGACCATTTAAGAATTCAAGCTCTATTTCCAGGTTTACAACTTAGAGAGGCACTTACTCAAGCGAATCATATTGATAATTATATAGAGAGTCAGCTTGAATATGCTTTCGATGAAACAATTGGTTATTTAACCAGCTGTCCTACTAATGTTGGTACCGGATTAAGGGCCTCAGTGATGATGCATCTACCAGCACTAGTCATCACGAAACAATTTAACCGTTTAATCCCTACTATCAATCAACTTGGTTTAGTAGTAAGAGGAATTTATGGTGAAGGTAGCGAAGCATTAGGTAATATCTTTCAGATTTCAAATCAAATAACATTAGGGAAATCGGAAGAAGAAATAATAGAAGATTTAACGACAATTGTTCAACAACTGATTAAACACGAGAAATCAGCAAGAGATGCACTTGCCAGAACTTCTTTAATTCTTTTAGAAGATCGAGTCTTTCGTTCTTTAGGTACACTAAAATACGGAAGAATAATAGAAACAAAGGAAAGTGCTAAGTGTTTATCGGATGTGCAATTAGGAATTGATTTAGGTTTAATTGATGGATTATCTAAAAACTTTTTACATGAATTAATGATATTAACTCAACCAGGTATTTTACAACAGTATGTAGGTGATCAGCTTACTCCCGAAGAAAGGGATATTAAAAGAGCATCACTAATACGCGAAAGACTATCTAACAAAAATAATTAATTATATGGGAGGAACCAATTATGATGTTTGGTCGATTTACAGAACGTGCTCAAAAAGTATTAGCTCTTTCTCAAGAAGAGGCAATCCGAATTGGACACTCAAATATAGGTACAGAACATATTTTACTAGGACTTGTTCGAGAAGGTGAAGGGATTGCTGCTAAAGCATTACTTGCTCTTGGATTAAGCCCAGAAAAAGTACAACAAGAAGTGGAAACATTAATAGGACGTGGCCAAGGAGTTGCTCAAACAGTACATTACACTCCAAGAGCTAAAAAAGTAATTGAATTATCAATGGATGAAGCTCGTAAGTTAGGACATTCATATGTAGGAACAGAACACATCCTTTTAGGATTAATTCGAGAAGGAGAAGGTGTGGCAGCAAGAGTATTAAATAATCTTGGTGTTAGCTTAAATAAAGCTCGTCAACAAGTTCTTCAATTATTAGGTAGCAATGAAAGCTCGTCTAATCATCAAAATGGATCTGCTAATCAAGCAAACACACCGACATTAGACAGCTTAGCTCGTGATTTAACAGTATCGGCTAGAGAGGGTCGCTTAGATCCTGTAATCGGTCGTGGTAAAGAAATTCAGCGAGTAATAGAAGTGTTAAGCCGACGCACTAAGAATAATCCAGTATTAATTGGTGAGCCTGGTGTAGGTAAAACAGCTATCGCAGAAGGATTAGCTCAACAAATTGTTAATAATGAAGTGCCAGAAATTTTAAGAGATAAACGAGTAATGACACTCGATATGGGAACTGTCGTAGCGGGAACTAAGTATCGTGGTGAATTCGAGGATCGCCTGAAAAAAGTAATGGACGAAATTCGTCAAGCTGGTAATATTATTCTTTTCATTGATGAACTTCATACATTAATCGGTGCAGGTGGAGCGGAAGGTGCAATTGATGCATCTAACATCTTAAAGCCATCATTAGCTCGTGGTGAACTACAATGTATCGGTGCAACAACAATTGATGAATACCGTAAATATATCGAAAAGGATGCTGCGTTAGAGCGTCGTTTCCAACCAATTCAAGTTGATCAACCAAGCGTAGAGGAGTCAATTCAAATTCTTCAAGGCTTACGTGACCGTTATGAAGCACATCATAGAGTATCAATTTCTGATCAGGCAATTATTGAAGCTGTAAAACTATCTGATCGATATATTACAGACCGTTTCTTACCAGATAAAGCAATTGATGTTATCGATGAGGCAGGTTCTAAAGTACGTCTACGTAGTTTTACAACACCGCCAAATTTAAAAGAATTAGAATTAAAATTAGAGGAAGTTCGTAAAGAGAAAGATGCAGCTGTTCAAAGTCAAGAATTTGAAAAAGCAGCATCATTAAGAGATTCAGAACAAAGACTACGCGAACAATTAGAAGATACAAAACGTCAATGGAAAGAGAAACAAGGTAAAGAAAATTCTGAAGTAACAGTAGAAGATATAGCGAATGTTGTATCATCGTGGACGAATATTCCAGTTACAAAACTTGCTCAAACAGAGGCAGATAAATTGTTAAATATGGAAAGTGTTCTTCATAAACGAGTGATTGGTCAAGAAGAAGCAGTAGTAGCAGTTTCTAAAGCTGTAAGACGTGCAAGAGCTGGATTAAAAGATCCAAAACGCCCAATTGGTTCATTTATTTTCTTAGGTCCTACAGGGGTAGGTAAAACAGAGCTAGCACGAGCATTAGCTGAAACAATTTTCGGCGATGAAGATGCGATGATTCGTATTGATATGTCGGAGTATATGGAAAAACATGCAACATCTCGTTTAGTAGGAGCACCTCCAGGATATGTAGGGTATGATGAAGGTGGTCAATTGACTGAGAAAGTTAGACGTAAACCATACTCAGTAATTCTATTAGATGAAATCGAGAAAGCTCATCCAGACGTATTTAATATCCTACTTCAAGTATTAGAAGACGGTCGATTAACTGATTCAAAAGGCCGTACAGTGGACTTTAGAAATACACTTGTTATCATGACTTCAAACGTTGGTGCAAGTGCTTTAAAAACAAATAAATATGTTGGATTCAATATTAACGATGGAGAAAAAGATTACAAAGATATGAAAGGAAAAGTGTTAGAGGAACTGAAAAAAGCATTCCGTCCTGAATTCCTAAACCGTATCGATGAAACAATCGTCTTCCATTCATTAGAGAAGAAACATATTAAAGAAATTGTTCACTTAATGGTTAATAGCTTAACGAAGCGTTTAAAAGAACAAGAAATTGAATTAGAATTATCAGATGCAGCAATCGATAAAATTTCAGATGAAGGATTCGATGCTGAATACGGAGCTCGTCCATTAAGAAGAGCAATTCAAAAACAAGTAGAGGATCGTTTATCCGAAGAACTATTAAAAGGTAATGTAGAAAAAGGCCGAAAAGTTATTCTTGATGTAAAGGATAATGAATATTTGATTAGATCAGCGGCTGAAACTGTAAATCAATAAGCAATTACAAAGTTCATACCTTTTATGAAGGATAATTGAACAAATTAATTGTAAAGTTATCTAATTTGTGAAAAAGGGCGTGAAGCCCTTTTTCTTATATCAAAAAAGCGTTAGGATAGACTTTGAATACATACTCTATTAATATAGAAAATCATAGTAACAAAAGAGGTACTATACATATGGCTAAAAAGAAAACGAAATTCGTTTGTCAATCTTGTGGATATGAATCAGTTAAGTGGATTGGAAAGTGTCCTGCATGTAACGAGTGGAACACAATGGTTGAGTTTATTGAACAGCCTGCTAGTTCAAGAAGGCTAACATTTAATACAAATGCTACAGTAGAAGGAACGAAACCAATTTCAATCATGGAAGTCGAAATCGGTACTGAAACGCGTATCGAAACCTCCTTCGATGAGTTTAACCGGGTTTTAGGTGGCGGTATCGTTTTAGGTTCATTAGTATTAATTGGTGGTGACCCTGGAATTGGAAAGTCGACAATGCTATTACAGGTTTCCTCACAATTGGCTAAAAAGGACCATAAAGTTTTGTATGTTTCGGGCGAAGAATCTCAGAAGCAAATAAAATTAAGAGCGGAACGACTAGGTGTCGCTACTCAAAACTTATATGTTTTATCTGAGACAGATTTGTCTTATATTGCTCGATATATGGATGAGATGGCTCCTGATTTTGTTGTAATCGATTCGATTCAAACAATCTATTTACAAGAAGTAACTTCTGCTCCTGGTAGTGTTTCACAAGTTCGAGAGTGTACTTCCGAATTAATGAAAATCGCGAAGACAAAAGGCATCCCAATCTTTATAGTAGGACATGTGACAAAAGAGGGATCAATTGCTGGCCCACGATTACTGGAACACATGGTAGATGCAGTGTTATATTTTGAGGGTGAAAGACATCACACATATCGCATATTAAGAGCGGTTAAAAACCGTTTTGGCTCTACTAATGAAACAGGTATTTTTGAGATGAAAGAGTTAGGATTAGTGGAAGTGCTAAATCCTTCAGAAATATTCTTAGAAGAAAGACCATTTGGCGTAGCAGGTTCAACTGTTGTTGCTTCTATGGAAGGCACTAGACCTGTACTTGTTGAATTACAAGCACTTGTATCGCCAACGAGCTTTGGAAATGCAAGAAGAATGGCAACTGGTATAGATCATAATAGAGTATCGTTAATTATGGCAGTATTAGAAAAGAGAATGGGCCTTTTATTACAAAATCAAGATGCTTATTTAAAGGTTGCCGGAGGACTGAAGTTAGATGAGCCAGCTGTAGACTTAGCTGTTGCGGTAAGTATAGCATCAAGCTTTCAGGATAAACCTACTAATCCAACAGATGTAGTAATTGGTGAGATCGGTTTAACTGGAGAAGTTCGAAGGGTTTCTAGAATTGAGCAAAGAGTACAAGAAGCAGCAAAACTTGGATTTAAAAGAGCAATAATTCCATCAAAAAATATTGGAGGATGGAGTTTTCCTGAAGGAATGGAAATAATAGGTATTAATACAGTACATGAGGCATTAAAATACGTGTTAGGAGGGTAGAGATGGAGGATCAAAAACAAAAAGCTAAATCAATGTTGCCAGTTTTAGAAATGATTGCTCCAGGTACACCATTGCGTGATGGCATTGATAATGTACTTAGAGCACAGACTGGTGGATTAATTGTACTAGGCTTTAATGATGAAACAAAAGAAATGGTCGATGGTGGTTTTCATATTAATGACCCTTTTTCTCCAGCTAGCTTATATGAATTAGCAAAAATGGATGGAGCACTCATTTTAAATGAAACTGGGACAAAAATCCTGTTGGCAAATGCTCAATTGATACCAGATCAATCAATCTTTACAAAAGAAACTGGTATGCGCCATCGAACTGCAGAACGAGTATCAAGACAGACTGGAAACTTAGTAATTGCTATTTCTCAAAGACGTAATGTTATTACCTTATATAAAGGTAATTTGCGTTATACATTGCGAGATATTGGCGTAATTCTAACAAAAGCCAACCAGGCGATTCAGACTCTTGAAAAATATAAAATTGTTTGGAATCAAGGGATTACTTCACTTAGTATTTTAGAGTTTGAAGAGCTAGTTACATTATTTGAAGTTGTAAATGTTTTACATAGTGTTGAAATGGTTCTTCGAATAAAAAATGAAATTAATAACTATGTAATTGAGCTTGGTGATGAAGGAAGACTGATTGAATTACAGTTAATTGAGATCATTTCGGACCTTGAGGAGGAGGCATTACTTTTAATTAAGGATTATCATTATAGTAAGGAACAAGATCCTAAAAGTATTTTGCAAAAACTCCAGGAACTAGCAAATGAAGAATTGTTAGAGGATCATGCCATTATTAAATTACTAGGTTATCCGAATAACACAAATCTTGAGGAAATGGTAGAGCCGAGAGGGTATCGTATGTTGATGAAAATCTCTAGACTGCCGCCGCTAGTAATTGAAAATTTAACACAGCGATTTAAGCACCTTAAAGGGATCTACAAAGCTACTCTTGCTGAGTTAGATGATGTTGATGGAATTGGTGAAATTCGTGCAAAAAAAATCAAAGAAGGATTAAAACGAATTCAGGAGCAACTGTATATCAATAGACATAACTAAGCTATTTCGTCTAAGATAGAGTTATTATTTATTTAAAGGAGGTGGCGAATTGATAAAGAGGATCGTTCAAGTTATTTATATTTTTGTCGGAAGTACTTTAGGTTTAGTACTTTTTCCACTATTAGATAAACTGTTAAAAACAGAGTTACCTAATATTTTGCATAATTCATATGTGCAGGCTTTAAGTGGAGCAGTGATCTTTTTTATTTTATCGCTTTGGTTAGTTGATCCAACAGTAACGTTTATCAAGTATATTGAGGAGAAATTATTAAAAGCTCCTATTTCAATGATTTTGTTTGGTAGTTTAGGACTTGTTTTTGGACTTATTCTGGCATTTCTTATTTCATTGCCAATTGACTCAATTAGATTACAGTATGTTTCATCAATTATTCAAATAGTTGTTACGATTTTATTAGGATATTTAGGTTTTCAAGTTGGGATTAAAAAGAGAGAAGAATTATTAAGTTTATTTACTTTATCTTCTAAGGCCAAGAAAAAGGCTGCTGAAGAGCAAGATACATCATTCGATATTCCAGTTAAAATTTTAGATACTAGTGTAATCATTGATGGTCGTATTGCTGATATATGCCAAACTGGATTCATAGAAGGAACAATTGTGATTCCACAATTTGTATTAGCAGAATTACAATATATAGCTGATTCCTCAGATACGTTAAAACGAAATAGAGGACGAAGAGGATTAGATATTCTAAATAGAATCCAAAAAGAGCTAGCTATGAAAGTTGAAATCTACGAAGGGGATTTTGAAGATGTTCCTGAAGTAGATGCTAAATTAGTAAAGCTTACTAAATTAAAAAATGGTATTTTAGTGACAAATGACTTTAATTTGAATAAAGTAAGTGAACTTCAGCAAATTAAAGTTTGGAATATTAATGATCTAGCAAATGCAATTAAACCAGTAGTATTACCTGGGGAAGTATTAACTGCTTTTGTAGTAAAAGAAGGTAAAGAAAAATTACAAGGTGTTGCATATTTAGATGATGGTACGATGATTGTTGTAGAAGACGGTAAAGAATCAATTGGTAAACGAGTAGAGACAGTCGTTACGAGCGTACTACAAACTTCTGCTGGTCGCATGATTTTTGCAAAAGTAAAGTAAGTTAGAGGGGTATACGTAAAATGCAATATAAGGTCATCATTCCAGCAGCGGGTTCTGGCTCTCGAATGGGTGCAGGCTATAATAAATTATTTCTAAAAATAATTAACTCGCCAATTATTGAATTAACTTTAAAAGTATTTGGCGATGATCATCGTTGCAATGAGATTATCTTACCGATTAAAGAATCTGAAAAACAGTTCTTTGAAACTTTAAATTTACCAAGTTGTATTCAAAATAAAATAACCTATGTAAAAGGTGGAGCAGAACGGCAAGAAAGTGTTTATAATGGTTTAATTTCAATCGAGGATACTGAAAGTTTTATTTTAGTACACGATGGGGCAAGACCTTTTGTAACAAATGCAGTGATTGAGCGGATTCTTGAAAAGATGAATGAACATGAGGCAGTCATCTGTGCTGTTCCAATGAAAGATACAATAAAGAAAGTTATTGATCAAGAAGTGGTTGAAACAATCGATCGTTCTACACTTTGGGGAGTACAGACTCCCCAAGCTTTTACATACAAATGCTTAATAGAAGCGCATGAAAAAGCAATCGAAAATGGTTATTTAGGAACTGATGATGCAAGTTTAGTTGAATGGAACGGCAGTAAAGTTTTTGTAGTAAATGGAGACTATAACAATATTAAAGTGACAACTAAAGAAGATTTGTTTTTTGCAAAAACAATCTATGAACAATATAGAGGTTAGAAGGTGTTTACATGTTTAGAATTGGACAAGGGTTTGATGTTCACGCTTTTGCAGAAAATCGCCCGTTAATTATAGGTGGAATTGAAATCCCATACGAGTTAGGTTTATTAGGTCATTCTGATGCCGATGTTCTTCTTCATACAATATCGGATGCATTGCTAGGGGCTATTGGTGAAGGAGATATAGGTAGACATTTCCCGGATACAGATCCAGCTTTTAAAGATGCTGATTCAGCAAAACTTCTTCAACATGTATTTCATATTGTTAAGGATAAAGGCTATGAATTAGTTAACGCGGACTGTACGATTATTGCTCAAGCGCCTAAAATGGCGCCATATATCCAATTAATGAGAGAGCGAATTGCAGAACTGCTTGAAACGACATCTGATTGTATTAATGTTAAAGCAACAACAACTGAAAAATTAGGTTTTACAGGAAGAAAAGAAGGAATTGCATCACAAGCAGTTGTATTGTTACAAAAGAAGGCTTAAACTATAAAGTATACTAATTATTCAGTGGAGAGTGTCTATAAATGTCAAATAGAGTAAGAGTTCGTTATGCACCTAGTCCGACAGGTCATTTACATATTGGAAATGCACGTACAGCTTTATACGTATATTTATTTGCTAAGCATTTTAATGGAGATATGGTATTACGTATTGAAGATACAGATATAGAACGTAATGTTGAAGGTGGCGAAGAAAGCCAAGCGAAATATTTACACTGGTTAGGTATTGATTGGGATGAAGGTCCAGATAAAGGTGGCGAGTACGGTCCTTATCGTCAGCTAGAAAGACTAGACTTATACAAACAATATGCTAATGATTTAATTGAGAATGGTCATGCATACAAGTGTTATTGTACAGAAGAAGAGCTTGCAGCGGAACGTGAAGCACAATTAGCGGCTGGTCATCCAACTACACGTTATAGCGGGAAATGCCGTCATTTAACAGCTGAAGAAAGAGCTGTAAAAGAAGCAGCAGGTGCAGAGTACACGATTCGTTTTGCAGTACCTGCAAACGATACGTATGAGTGGGAAGATATCGTTCGTGGAAATATTAAATTTGAATCAAAAGATATTGGTGACTGGGTTCTTGTTAAAAAGAACGGAATTGCTACTTATAACTATGCAGTAGTAGTAGACGATGCACTAATGAAAATTAGTCATGTACTGCGTGGTGAAGAGCATATTTCTAATACACCTAAACAATTAATGGTATATCGTGCGTTAAATTGGGATGCTCCAGATTTTGGTCATATGGCAGTAATCGTAAACGAAAACCGTAAAAAGCTTTCAAAACGTGACGAATCTGTATTACAATTTATTGAACAATATCAAAATCTTGGTTACTTACCAGAAGCGTTATTTAACTTTATTGCTCTTCTTGGTTGGTCACCAGTTGGTGAAGAAGAAATTTTCAGCAAGGATGAGTTTATTAAAATTTTCGATCCTAGCCGATTAAGTTCTGCTCCTGCTATGTTTGATAAGCAAAAATTAACTTGGATTAACAACCGATATATTAAAGAGCAACCATTAGAAAAAGTGGTAGAAATTTCTTTACCACATCTAATTAAAGCTGGTTTTGTAAGTGAAGAACGCACTGCAGATGAAAATCTATGGGTTACAAATCTAGTAGCTTTATATCAAGACCAAATGAGCTTTGGTGCTGAGATTGTAGAATTATCAAGCTTATTCTTTAAAGAAGAATTAACATTCGGTGAAGAAGAGCAAGCTGTTATTTCTGAAGAGCAAGTAAAGGAAGTACTTTCAGCATTAGTTGAAGAACTTAAAGCTTCTGAAGAATTTACAGTGGATTCAATTAAAGCTGCAATGAAATCAGTTCAAAAGTCAACTGGACAAAAAGGCAAAAAGTTATTTATGCCAATTCGTGTTGCAACAACTGGTCAATGTCATGGTCCAGAATTACCAGCAGCGATGACTTTATTAGGAAAAGAAAAAGTTATTGCTCGTTTACAACAAATAATTGGTTAACATTTTAATTAATTTGTAATATATATAAGTAATATTTATATAGGTAAAATGTTGATAGGGAAAAGTAAATGGTTACTAGTTATCCAGAGAGAATCACGTTGGTGAAAGTGATTTTAACGGTAGTCATGGAAGTGCCCCCTTGAGTCCTTAGCTGAAAAATACGTTTTAGTAGGCTAAGGCGGTGGAAACCGTTACATTACATGAGTTGAGATAAATTTATTTTATCTAAACAGAGTGGAACCGCGCATAAAGCGTCTCTGTGTATTTTATGTACACTGGGACGCTTTTTATTTTTTATAGAGAAAAAAATTCTTAATAAATTCTTTAAGGGGAAATGAAGATGCTAAAGTACATGAAGGAAGATGTAGCGACGATATTTGAACGCGATCCAGCCGCTACTAGCTATTTAGAAGTTATTCTTACGTATGCTGGTTTACATGCATTATGGCTTTATCGATTTGCTCATTATTTCTATCGGAAAAAATGGCACTTTATTGCAAGAAGTATTTCACAGTTTGCTCGTTTTTTAACAGGAATTGAGATTCACCCAGGGGCAAAAATTGGTAGACGATTCTTTATCGATCATGGAGCAGGTGTCGTAATTGGAGAAACATGTGAAATAGGTGATGATGTAACGATTTATCAGGGAGTAACATTAGGTGGAACCGGTAAGGAAAAAGGTAAGCGACATCCAACCTTATTGAGTGGAGTACTAGTAGCTACGGGAGCAAAAGTTCTAGGATCAATCACAATCGGAGAAAATGCAAAAATCGGTGCAAATTCAGTTGTACTAAAGGATGTTCCAAATAATACTACGGTTGTTGGTATACCTGGTAAGATAGTTGTTCAAGATGGAATTAGAGTAAATAATCAGTTTGATCACTGTGATCTACCTGACCCAGTAGCGGATCGATTACTACAACTTGAAGCGGAATTAGAAGAGCTAAGAGGTTTAATGAGAATATCTGAAAGGAAGTAAAACGATGGCAATTCAAATTTATAATACATTAACAAGAAATAAAGAAGATTTTAAGCCTTTAGAAGAAGGCAAGGTAAAAATGTATGTATGTGGACCTACTGTATATAACTATATTCACATTGGTAACGCAAGACCTGCTATTGTTTTTGATACAGTGAGACGCTATTTTGAATATCGTGGATACGAAGTAAACTATGTTTCAAATTTCACTGATGTTGATGATAAGTTAATTAAAGCAGCAAATGAATTAGGTTCAGATGTCCCAACGATAGCAGATCGTTTTATTAATGCATATTTTGAAGATGTTCAAGCGCTAGGTTGCAAAACAGCAACAAATCATCCTCGTGTAATGGATAATATGGATATTATTATTGAGTTTATCGATGAGCTAGTGAAAAAAGGTTATGCATATGAATCCGAAGGTGATGTTTACTTCAAAACAAAGGAATTTGATGGTTACGGTAAACTGTCACACCAATCAATTGAAGATCTTCGAATTGGTGAAAGAATTGAAATTGGTGAAAAGAAAGAAGATCCATTAGATTTCGCTCTATGGAAAGCAGCTAAACCAGGGGAAATATTCTGGGAAAGTCCGTGGGGGAAAGGTAGACCGGGATGGCATATTGAGTGCTCAGCGATGGCAAAGAAATATCTTGGAGAAACAATTGATATTCATGCAGGTGGTCAAGACTTATCATTTCCTCACCATGAGAATGAGATCGCTCAATCAGAAGCTTTAAGTGGGAAAACCTTTTCAAATTATTGGATGCACAATGGATACATCAATATTGACAATGAAAAAATGTCTAAATCATTAGGTAACTTTGTATTAGTACATGACATTATTAAAATTGTTGACCCTATGTTATTACGTTTCTTCATGTTATCGGTGCATTATCGTCACCCAATTAACTATAGCGAAGAACTTTTGCAAGAAGCTAAAAATGGTTTTGAACGAATTAAAACGGCATACCAAAATAGTAAGCACCGTTTAGAAAGCAGTACTAATTTAACAGAAGATGACAATAAGTGGTTAAAAGAAATAGAAGATGAAAAAAATGTCTTCAAAAAAGTAATGGATGATGACTTTAATACGGCTAATGCAATTTCTGTTTTATATCAATTAGCTAAATTGGCAAATCAGTATTTACTAGAGACACATACTTCTACGAATGTATTAAACCAATTAGTAGCAACTTTTGATGAATTATCACATGTACTAGGCATAACACTAGTTAAAGAAGAAGCAATGTTAGATGATGAAATCGAAGCATTAATTCAGAAACGTACAGATGCACGTAAAAATCGTGATTTTGCATTAGCGGACCAAATTCGTGATCAATTAAAAGAAATGAATATAATCATTGAAGATACTCCGCAAGGTATTCGCTGGAAAAGAGGATAACTTCATGATTGAAAGTAACCAAAATATTGATGCTAAACAACTAAACAGTTTAGCTCTTGCTTATATAGGTGATGCTGTATATGAAATTTATGTACGTCATCACCTCCTTGAAAAAGGGACAGTTAGACCTAATCAACTTCACCGAGCAGCAACAAGATTTGTTTCTGCGAAAGGACAAGCTAAAGTAATTAGAGAAATGCTTTTTACTGAGATATTGTCAGATGAAGAAGTTGCAGTTGTTAAAAGGGGCCGTAATGCAAAATCAGGAACAGTACCAAAAAATACTGATGTACAAACATATCGATACGCAACCGCAATGGAAGCGTTAATTGGATACCACTATTTATTAAAAAATGAAGATAGACTCAATACAATTATACATTTTGCGATTCAATTTATTGAGAATGATAAAGGAGCATAATATGTCTGAGGAATTTATTATTGGACGAAATCCAGTTATGGAAGCAATACGTTCAGGTCGTGATATAAATAAAATTTGGGTTAGCGAAGGAGCAAATAAAGGCCAAATCCATAAACTTTTAGAATTAGCTAACCAAAACAAAGTAATCGTTCAAACAGCACCAAACAAGAAGTTAGATGGGATGGTTAAAGGAAACCACCAAGGTGTAGTAGCGCAAGTAGCTGCATATGAATATGTGGAAATTGATGATTTGTTTGAAGTGGCTAGTAGTCGAAATGAACAACCATTCTTCTTAATTCTTGATGAAATAGAAGACCCTCATAATTTAGGTTCAATTATGAGAACTGCAGATGCAGTTGGAGCTCATGGCATCATTATTCCTAAGAGAAGAGCGGTAGGTTTAACTTCAGCGGTTGCTAAAGCCTCGACTGGAGCAATTGAATACATTCCAGTAGCTCGAGTAACGAACTTAGCAAGAACTATAGATGAATTAAAAGAAAGAGGAGTTTGGATTTTTGGTACAGATGCAAAAGGTGCTGATGACTATCGAAACATGGATGGCCAAATTTCTCTTGGTTTAATTATTGGTAGCGAAGGTAAAGGTATGAGCAGGATCTTAAAGGAAAAATGTGATTTCCTAATTAAGTTACCAATGGTCGGTAAAGTTACATCTTTAAATGCGTCTGTTGCGGCTAGTTTATTAATGTATGAAATACATCGTAAGAGACACCCGCTTGGATCATAAGAAGAAAGAGATTCTTATTGTAGATGGTTATAACATGATTGGAGCTTGGCCGAATCTTAGAAAACTTCGTGAAATTGACTTTGATAAATCACGTGATTATCTAATTACTCAACTTGCAGAGTATAAGGCATATACGGGAATGTATATAATTGTTGTTTTTGATGCTCATTTTGTGAATGGGATCGAAAAAGTCGACAAGAATTCAAAGGTCGAAGTGATTTTTACTCGAAAAAACCAGACGGCTGATGAAAAAATCGAAAAACTTGCAATCGAGCTTCGTCATGTTAACCATCATATTTATGTTGCGACATCTGACTTTACTGAGCAATGGCAAATATTTGGACAAGGTGCACTTCGTATACCTGCAATGGAACTATATCGATCGGTTACTCAAAATAAAAAAATGATAAGTAGTCGAATTAGTGAAATACCTGATCAAAGACTGACAATTAGTAAGACTTTAAATTCAAAACAAACAGAAATTTTAGAAAAATGGCGAAGAGGGGAACGATGACTTATTGTTTCCTTCTTCTTTGTGCTGTATAATTTAATTAAATTGTTTGGTCGGAGGTGCTAATTTTGAACGTTGAACAGGAATTGAAGCTAATGATAGAGTATGGCCCTTTAGAAGATGAGGTAATTCTCGAATATGTTCGAGAGGGTGATCAAGAGGCACTAACATTTTTAATTCAAAAGTACCGAAATTTCGTTAAAGCAAAATCTAGGTCTTATTTCCTAATAGGAGCTGACCGTGAAGACATCATTCAAGAAGGTATGATTGGATTATACAAAGCAATTCGTGATTACAAAGAAGATAAACTTTCGTCCTTCAAAGCGTTTGCAGAATTATGCATTACAAGACAAATTATTACAGCCATTAAAACAGCAACTAGACAAAAGCACATCCCATTAAATTCGTATGTTTCATTGGACAAGCCTATTTATGATGAGGAATCTGATCGTACATTACTGGATGTTTTAACAGAAACAAAAAACATGGACCCAGAGGAACTTGTTATCAATCAAGAAGAAAATGTGGACATAGAGCTTAAAATGTCTGAATTATTAAGCGATTTAGAAAGAAAAGTATTATCACTCTATTTAGATGGTCGATCTTACCAAGAGATATCAGAAGAGTTAAACAGACATGTAAAATCGATTGATAATGCCTTACAAAGAGTGAAAAGAAAGCTTGAACGATATATGGAAATAAGGGAACTTTCAGTTTAGTTAGATCAGGAAAACCTTTCGAATTAATTATAATTTATAGGAATACAAGGGTTTAGAAATGAGTTTGACAGTTTATAGTTCGCATGGTACATTTTTAATGGATAATTATAGATGAATTAGGCTGGTGTCACCATGAGAAAAAAAGTTGTCCTGTCGTGCACTACTTGCAATAATAGAAATTACTCCACGATGAAGAATTCTTCTTCTGTAGAACGTTTGGAGATGAAAAAGTTTTGTAAAACGTGCAACGAACATACTACACATAAAGAAACAAAATAAATGAAGTAAGATAAATGATAATTGCGAATGTCCTTATTCTGTATATAAACTAAGATCATGCACTATTTTTTGGACAAGGCGGACGTTTCGTAAATCTCTAAACTAGTATATATGGGGGTTGCATCTGTGGGTCGTATCGGTAAGTTTTTTCGCGAAGTAAAAAGTGAAATGAAAAAAGTTTCATGGCCTAAACGTAAAGAATTAGTTAATTCAACAGTTACAGTATTAGCTACAGTTTTATTCTTTGTAGTGTTCTTCGCTGTAATTGACACAGGACTTTCTAAACTAATTCGACTTATTCTTGAATAAGTTAAAACTAATTGTGCTATAATGAGTGATAATGTTTAAAAAAAAGCCCGGTGACGGGTTTTTTAATTTGCAAAGAAAGTTGACCGGGGAGGGAAGGACAAGTAGTCCTCTAACATGGAAAAAAGATGGTATGTAGTTCATACTTACTCAGGATATGAGAATAAAGTAAAAGCGAATTTAGAAAAACGTGTAGAAACAATGGGAATGCAGGATAAAATTTTCCGTGTAATAGTTCCAGAAGAATCAGAAGTAGAAATGAAGAACGGTAAAGAGAAAGTCACGAAACGTAAAGTGTTTCCAGGTTATGTGTTAGTTGAACTAGTCATGACTGACGATTCTTGGTATGTAGTTCGAAATACACCGGGAGTAACTGGTTTTGTTGGCTCAGCTGGATCTGGTTCAAAACCAACCCCACTTTTAGAAGAAGAAATTACACATATTCTAAAACATATGGGTCTAGATGAACAAATCATTGATTTTGATTTAGATATAAATGAAGTTGTTCGATTAAAAGAAGGTCCATTTGCGAATTATACTGGATCAATTAAGGAAATTGACTTCGAAAAGAAAAAAGTTACTGTGCTAGTAGAATTCTTTAATAAAGAAACGCCAGTAGAACTGGATTTACATCTTGTTGAAAAATTATAATACAAGACCTTGCATTTTTAATTTGAAAATGTTAGACTTTTAAAGGTCAATATGCATCGAAAAGATGATATTAACTTCTGTATAAGAATATGCATGTAAATGCAAAACGATATGAGTGGGAGGGTATAAAACCCCATTACCACATCACGGACTTAAGGAGGTGTGTCTCGTGGCTAAAAAAGTAATTAAAATGGTAAAATTGCAAATTCCTGCAGGGAAAGCAAACCCAGCACCACCAGTTGGTCCTGCACTAGGACAAGCAGGTGTTAACATCATGGGATTCTGTAAAGAGTTCAACGCTCGTACAGCTGACCAAGCTGGTCTAATTATTCCTGTTGAAATCACTGTATTCGAAGATCGTTCGTTTACATTTATTACGAAAACTCCTCCTGCTGCTGTACTTCTTAAAGTAGCGGCTGGTATCGAGTCTGGTTCAGGTGAACCAAATCGTAAAAAAGTAGCAACAGTTAAACGCGATAAAGTGCGTGAGATTGCTGAACAAAAAATGCCTGACTTAAATGCTGCTTCTGTTGAAGCTGCTATGCGTATGGTAGAAGGTACTGCACGTAGTATGGGTATCGTTATTGAAGACTAATCCCATCTTCAATAAGGTGTGATTGAGGAGGTTGCGAACATCATTTGATGTGTTTTATCGCAACCTTTATTCGTGGGAGGAAAATCCGTTAAAACCACATTAGGAGGAATATAACATGGCTAACAAAGGTAAAAAATACCAAGAAGCTATTAAATTAGTAGATCGTACAGCTGTATACGCAGTAAACGAAGCTGTTGAACTTGTTAAAAAGACTACAACTGTTAACTTTGATGCAACAGTTGAAGTAGCATTCCGTTTAGGAGTAGATCCAAAGAAAGCTGACCAACAAATTCGTGGTGCAGTAGTTCTTCCACACGGTACTGGTAAAGTACAACGTGTATTAGTATTCGCTAAAGGTGAAAAAGCTAAAGAAGCTGAAGCTGCTGGTGCTGATTTCGTAGGCGATGCTGACATGATTAACAAAATCCAACAAGGTTGGTTCGAATTTGATGTAGTAGTAGCAACTCCAGACATGATGGCTGAAGTTGGTAAATTAGGACGTGTATTAGGACCTAAAGGTTTAATGCCAAACCCGAAAACAGGTACAGTTACATTTGACGTAACTAAAGCTGTTAACGAAATCAAAGCTGGTAAAGTTGAATACCGTGTTGATAAAGCTGGTAACATTCACGTACCAATCGGTAAAGTATCTTTCGAAAACGAAAAGTTAGTAGAAAACTTTACAACAATCTTTGAAACTATGGTAAAAGTTAAACCTGCTGCTGCTAAAGGAACATACATGAAGAACGTAGCAATCACTTCAACTATGGGCCCTGGTATCAAAGTAGATCCAGCTAGTTTCTAAGATAAAAAACAAAGTTGACAATTCGACAAGAAGTCTCTATAATGGAGATTGTCTTGCTAATTAAATAGACTACCGTAGACAGTAGGTGCTTAAGCTTAATATCCTACCGAGGTGTATAACTGATAAATTCGTGCATATACAACCTCCATGTCTTTTTTTGAAAAGTTCGTGGAGGTTTTGCTATGGTTACACTTTTGCGGTATATACACTAAAATCCACAGGAGGTGTAATAAAATGAGCGCAGTATTAGAAGCTAAAAAACAAGTTGTATCTGAAGTAGCTGCTAAATTACGTGATAGCAAATCAACAGTCGTTGTTGACTACCGTGGTTTAAATGTTGCTGAAGTAACAGAATTACGTAAGCAATTACGTGAAGCTGGCGTTGAGTTCAAAGTTTACAAAAACACTTTAACTCGTCGTGCTGCTGAAGAGGCTGGCTTAGCTGGTTTAAACGAATCATTAACTGGTCCAAACGCAATCGCGTTTAGCATGGAGGATGTAATTGCTCCTGCTAAAGTAATCAATGATTTCGCTAAAAAACATGAAGCTTTAGAAATTAAAGCTGGTGTAATCGAAGGAAACGTTGCTACTGTTGAAGAAGTAAAAGCTCTTGCTGAACTTCCATCTCGCGAAGGTTTACTTTCTATGTTGCTTAGCGTGCTACAAGCACCAATCCGCAACTTCGCTCTTGCAACTAAAGCAGTTGCAGAACAAAAAGAAGAACAAGGCGCTTAATGCCAAGATCGCTTAAAATATATAATTTAAAGGTATAAACAAGGAGGAAATTAACAATGACTAAAGAACAAATCATTGAAGCAGTTAAAAACATGACTGTATTAGAATTAAATGACTTAGTAAAAGCAATCGAAGAAGAGTTCGGCGTAACTGCTGCTGCTCCTGTAGCTATGATGGGTGGCGCTGTAGAAGCTGCTGCTGAGCAAACTGAATTTGATTTAGTATTAGCTAGCCCTGGCGACCAAAAAATCAAAGTTATCAAAGTTGTTCGTGAATTAACTGGTTTAGGATTAAAAGAAGCTAAAGAATTAGTTGACAACACTCCTAAAGCAATTAAAGAAGGAATCAGCAAAGAAGAAGCTGAAGAAATGAAAGCTAAACTTGAAGAAGTTGGCGCTAACGTAGAAGTTAAGTAATTTCTAAAAGTATTTAGAAAAGCTCGCATTTATGCGAGCTTTTTTTGTACATATGGGATTACTTTTGGGAAGACTGTTGATAAGTATATATGGAAGAAGGATTTTTTATGGCAGATCATTATTTTACAAATCAACCGAATAGTAAAACTGATAAAAAGGTATTTTCGTTTACTCTGAGAGGTAATGATTTAAAGTTCCAATCTGATTCAGGTGTTTTTTCTAGGAATGAAGTTGATTTTGGATCCCGTGTTTTAATTAACGCGTTCACATTTCCAGAAATTGAAGGTAATATTTTAGATGTTGGATGTGGGTATGGGCCAATTGGATTATCAATCGCAAAAGATGCTTCTAATCGAATGGTGGAAATGATCGATGTGAATTTAAGAGCGATTGAATTAGCGAAAGAAAATGCTAATGTAAATAAGATAGATAATGTGAAAATCTATGAAAGTAGCATCTATGAAAATGTAATTGGTGAATATGCTGCTATTTTAACAAATCCGCCAATTCGTGCTGGAAAAAGTGTTGTTCATGAAATTTTAAAAGGTGCTCATGATAAATTACTCCCTGGTGGAGAGCTTTGGGTAGTTATACAAAAGAAGCAAGGAGCGCCATCTGCTCTTGATTTATTAAAAGAAACTTTCGACGAGGTTGAGGTAGTAAAAAAAGATAAAGGATATTATATCATAAAAAGTAAAAAAGATTGACTGTAATTTTTGCTTGTGATAGTATTATTAAATGCCAATATATATTTATTTTCAAAAAGGATTTTTGAAAGTGGGTATATTTCTATATTCTTTGGAAATGATAGTAAAATGACTGTCGTTGAGTTTAATAAATGGTTTTCATTTTGAAACCATTTTATTTTTTGTCTAACAAGTAAGGGGTATTTTTCTGCTTATTTGTTACTATTTTTTTGTTATAAATACTCTTAATTTAAGGGGTGAATATGTTGACAGGTCAACTAGTTCAATATGGACGACACCGCCAACGCAGAAGTTATGCTCGTATCAGTGAAGTTTTAGAGTTACCTAACTTAATTGAAATTCAAACAGCATCTTACCAATGGTTTTTAGATGAAGGTTTGAGAGAAATGTTCCAAGACATTTCACCAATTGAGGATTTCACAGGTAATCTATCATTAGAGTTCATTGATTACAGTTTAGGTGAGCCGAAGTATGTTGTAGAAGAATCGAAAGAGCGTGACGTAAACTACGCTGCTCCACTTCGAGTAAAAGTTCGCCTATTAAATAAGGAAACTGGCGAAGTTAAGGAGCAAGACGTTTTCATGGGGGATTTCCCACTGATGACGGACACAGGCACATTCATTATTAATGGTGCTGAACGTGTAATCGTTTCACAATTAGTACGTTCTCCAAGTGTGTACTATAGTGGAAAGATTGACAAAAATGGTAAAAAAGGTTTTACGGCTACAGTTATTCCGAACCGTGGTGCTTGGTTAGAGTACGAAACGGACGCGAAGGATGTAGTTTATGTACGTATTGACCGTACAAGAAAATTACCTGTAACGGTACTACTACGTTCGCTTGGGTTTGGTACAGACCAAGAGATTCTAGACTTATTAGGCGAAAATGAATACCTACGTAATACTCTTGAAAAAGATAACACAGATAGCACTGAAAAGGCGCTTCTTGAAATCTATGAAAGATTACGTCCAGGTGAACCACCTACAGTAGAAAACGCTAAAAACCTATTAATCACTCGCTTCTTTGATCCGAAGCGTTATGACTTAGCTAGTGTTGGACGCTACAAAATAAATAAAAAATTACACATTAAAAATAGACTGTTTAACCAACGTATTGCAGAAACGCTAGTGGATCCAGAAACTGGTGAAATTATTGTAGAAAAAGGGACAACTCTTGATCGCCGTACGTTAGACCGTATTCTTCCATTCTTAGAAAAGAATATCGGTGAAAAAGTTGCTCACCCTGCTGGTGGCGTATTAGAAGATGAGATTACTTTACAATCTATTAAAATTTACGCTCCTGTAGAAGATGGTGAACAAGTTATTCAAGTTATTGGAAATGCGAATGTAAGCAAAAGTGTGAAAAACATTTCACCTGCGGACATCATCGCTTCAATTTCTTACTTCTTTAACCTGCTACATAACGTAGGTGACACTGACGATATTGACCATTTAGGAAATCGTCGTTTACGTTCAGTTGGTGAATTACTTCAAAACCAATTCCGTATCGGTCTATCTCGTATGGAACGTGTAGTACGTGAACGTATGTCAATTCAAGATACAAATGCAGTTACTCCACAGGCATTAATTAATATTCGCCCTGTAATTGCTTCAATTAAAGAATTCTTTGGTAGTTCACAGCTATCTCAATTCATGGACCAAACGAATCCTCTTGCTGAATTAACTCATAAACGAAGACTATCAGCACTTGGACCAGGTGGTTTAACACGTGAACGTGCAGGATTTGAAGTACGTGACGTTCATTACTCTCACTATGGTCGTATGTGTCCGATTGAAACGCCTGAGGGACCAAACATCGGATTAATTAACTCACTTTCTTCTTATGCAAAAGTAAATCAATTTGGTTTCATTGAAACTCCTTATCGTCGTGTAGACTCTGAAACTGGACGTCTAACTGATAAAATTGATTACTTAACTGCAGATGAAGAGGATCTATACGTTGTAGCCCAAGCGAATGCTCGATTAGGTGAAGATGGTAGTTTCTTAGATGAAGATGTAGTTGCTCGTTTCCGTGGAGACAACACTGTTGTAAAACGTGAGCGTATTGACTACATGGATGTATCTCCAAAACAAGTAGTATCAGCTGCGACAGCGTGTATTCCTTTCTTAGAGAACGATGACTCGAACCGTGCCCTAATGGGAGCGAACATGCAACGTCAAGCAGTACCGTTATTAAACCCTGAATCTCCAATCGTAGGTACAGGTATGGAATACGTTTCAGCAAAAGACTCAGGTGCTGCAGTAATTTGTAAACATCCAGGTATCGTTGAACGTGTTGAAGCGAAAGAAGTTTGGGTACGTCGCTACTTAGAAGTAGATGGACAAAAAGTAAAAGGTGACCTTGATAAATATCGTATGTTAAAATTCGTACGTTCTAACCAAGGTACTTGTTATAACCAACGCCCAATCGTAAGTGTTGGTGACGAAGTAGTAAGAGGCGAAATTCTTGCAGATGGACCTTCAATGGAAAAAGGTGAATTAGCTCTAGGACGTAACGTATTAGTAGCATTCATGACATGGGATGGTTACAACTACGAAGATGCGATCATTATGAGTCGTCGTCTTGTTAAAGAAGATGTATACACTTCAGTTCATATTGAAGAATATGAATCAGAAGCTCGTGATACAAAATTAGGACCTGAAGAAATCACTCGTGATATTCCAAACGTTGGTGAAGATGCACTTAAAAATCTTGATGAGCGTGGAATTATCCGAATTGGTGCGGAAGTAAAAGATGGGGATTTATTAGTTGGTAAAGTAACGCCTAAAGGTGTAACGGAATTAACTGCTGAAGAACGTCTTCTACATGCAATCTTCGGTGAAAAAGCTCGTGAAGTTCGTGATACATCTTTACGTGTTCCACACGGTGGAGGCGGAATTATTCTTGATGTAAAAGTATTCACTCGTGAAAACGGTGATGAATTACCACCAGGAGTAAACCAACTTGTTCGTGTTTATATCGTTCAGAAACGTAAAATCTCTGAAGGGGATAAAATGGCTGGACGACATGGTAATAAAGGGGTTATCTCTCGTATTTTACCAGAAGAAGATATGCCATTCTTACCTGATGGAACGCCAGTTGATATCATGTTAAACCCATTAGGGGTACCTTCTCGTATGAACATCGGTCAAGTATTAGAGCTACACTTAGGTATGGCTGCAAGATATCTTGGCATTCATGTTGCTTCTCCAGTATTTGACGGAGCGCGTGAGGAAGATGTTTGGGGAACAATTGAAGAAGCTGGTATGGCACGTGATGCGAAAACTGTACTTTATGATGGACGTACAGGTGAGCCATTCGATAACCGTGTATCTGTTGGTGTCATGTATATGATTAAACTTGCACACATGGTTGACGATAAGCTACATGCTCGTTCAACAGGACCTTACTCACTTGTTACGCAACAACCACTTGGTGGTAAAGCACAATTTGGTGGACAACGTTTTGGTGAGATGGAGGTTTGGGCACTTGAAGCATACGGTGCTGCTTACACACTACAAGAAATCTTAACAGTTAAATCTGACGACGTTGTTGGACGTGTGAAAACATACGAAGCAATCGTTAAAGGTGAAAATGTACCGGAACCTGGTGTTCCTGAATCATTCAAAGTATTAATTAAAGAATTACAGTCACTTGGTATGGATGTTAAGATGATGTCTGCTACAGACGAAGAAATTGAAATGCGTGATACTGAAGATGATGATGATCAAGCTTCAGAACATTTAGCGATGGATATGGAATACGTAAAAGAATAAGTATTATACAGGGTAAAACCTTAGGACAGAAAGGGAGGTAGGCCCCTTGATAGATGTAAATAATTTCGAGTATATGAAGATCGGACTTGCATCGCCTGACAAAATTCGCTCGTGGTCATACGGGGAAATTAAAAAACCTGAAACAATTAACTACCGTACATTAAAACCTGAAAAAGATGGTCTTTTCTGTGAACGCATTTTCGGTCCTACGAAAGATTGGGAATGTCACTGCGGAAAATATAAACGTGTACGTTATAAAGGTGTAGTTTGTGATCGTTGTGGAGTTGAAGTAACTCGTGCAAAAGTACGTCGTGAGCGTATGGGTCACATTGAATTAGCTGCACCAGTATCACATATTTGGTATTTCAAAGGTATTCCAAGCCGAATGGGACTTGTTTTAGACATGTCCCCTCGTGCTCTGGAAGAAGTAATCTACTTTGCTTCTTACGTAGTAACAGAAGCTGGAGATACTCCTTTAGAAAAGAAACAATTGCTTTCTGAGAAAGAGTTCCGTGCTTATCGTGAGCGTTACGGTCAAACTTTCCAAGCATCTATGGGTGCTGAAGCAATTAAAAAGTTATTAAGCGATATTAATCTTGAAAAAGATGTTGATTCATTAAAAGAAGAGTTAAAAACGGCTCAAGGTCAACGTCGTACAAGAGCAATTAAACGTTTAGAAGTTTTAGAAGCATTCCGTAACTCTGGTAATGAGCCTTCTTGGATGATCTTAGATGTGCTACCAGTAATCCCACCTGAATTACGACCTATGGTTCAATTAGATGGTGGACGTTTTGCAACTTCAGATCTAAACGATTTATATCGTCGTGTAATTAACCGTAACAACCGTTTAAAACGTTTATTAGACCTTGGTGCACCAAGCATCATCGTACAAAACGAAAAACGTATGCTTCAAGAAGCAGTTGATGCGTTAATTGACAATGGTCGCCGTGGCCGTCCAGTTACTGGACCAGGTAACCGTCCATTAAAATCTCTTTCACACATGCTTAAAGGTAAGCAAGGACGTTTCCGTCAAAACTTACTTGGTAAACGTGTTGACTACTCTGGTCGTTCGGTTATCGTTGTAGGACCAAACTTACAAATGTATCAATGTGGATTACCAAAAGAAATGGCAATTGAATTATTCAAGCCATTCGTGATGAAAGAGTTAGTAGAGCGTGGATTAGCACATAACATTAAGTCTGCGAAACGTAAAATTGAGCGTTTACACCCTGAGATTTGGGATGTATTAGAATCAGTTATTCGTGAGCATCCGGTGTTACTAAACCGTGCCCCAACTCTGCACAGACTTGGTATCCAAGCGTTTGAACCTACATTGGTAGAAGGCCGCGCAATCCGTCTACATCCACTTGTATGTACTGCATACAATGCCGATTTTGATGGTGACCAAATGGCTGTTCACGTACCGTTATCAAGTGAAGCACAAGCAGAAGCGCGTATTCTAATGCTTGCAGCACAAAACATCCTGAACCCGAAAGATGGTAAACCAGTAGTTACACCATCTCAAGATATGGTATTAGGTAACTATTACTTAACTCTTGAGCGTGCAGGCGCTGTTGGTGAAGGTATGGTATTTAAAGATATTAATGAAGCGTTAATTGCATACCAAAATGGTTATGTACATTTACACTCTCGTGTTGCTGTTGCAGCAAATTCATTAAATAACGAAACATTTACTGAAGAACAAAATAATTCATTATTAATCACAACGGTTGGTAAGTTAATCTTCAATGAAATCTTACCTACATCGTTCCCATATATTAATGAGCCTACTCAGAGTAACCTTGAGAAGGAAACTCCTCAGATGTATTTTGTAGCTAAAGGTTCGAATATTAAAGAAATTATTGAAAGTAGAGAAGAAATTGCTCCTTTCAAAAAGAAAATACTTGGAAATATCATCGCAGAAGTATTTAAACGTTTCAAAATAACTGAAACGTCAAAAATGCTAGACCGCATGAAAGATCTTGGGTTTAGACACTCTACTAAAGCTGGTATTACAGTTGGTGTATCCGATATCATCGTATTACCTGAGAAACAGTTAATTATTGCTGAAGCTCAAGAAAAAGTAGATAAAGTACTAAAACAATTCCGTCGTGGTTTAATCACAGAAGATGAGCGTTATGATCGTGTAATCGCAATTTGGAGTGATGCGAAGGATGTTATTCAAGGCAAACTGATGGCTTCCCTAAATAAACGTAACCCAATCTTCATGATGAGTGACTCTGGTGCCCGTGGTAACGCATCTAACTTCACTCAGCTTGCAGGTATGCGTGGTCTGATGGCCAACCCGGCTGGTCGTATTATAGAGTTACCAATCAAATCTTCATTCCGTGAAGGTCTAACGGTACTTGAATACTTCATCTCTACACACGGTGCGCGTAAAGGTCTTGCCGATACAGCACTAAAAACAGCCGATTCAGGTTACTTAACTCGTCGTCTAGTTGACGTTGCACAAGATGTAATCGTTCGTCAAGATGATTGTGGTACTGACCGTGGATTACATGTTAAAGCAATTAAAGAGGGTAACGAAATTATTGAAGGATTATACGATCGTTTAGTTGGTCGTCACTTACGTTCAACTATACGCCACCCAGAAACAGGTGTATTACTTGCTCAAGAGAACGATTTAATTACAGAAGACTTAGCGCGTGAAATTATCGATGCTGGTATTGAAGAAGTTAATATCCGTTCTGCGTTCACATGTAATACGAACCATGGAGTATGTAAAAAATGTTATGGCCGTAACTTAGCTACAGGTGCTGAGGTTGAAGTTGGTGAGGCAGTAGGTATTATCGCTGCACAATCAATCGGTGAACCAGGTACTCAGTTAACGATGCGTACATTCCATACAGGTGGGGTAGCAGGAGACGATATTACTCAAGGTTTACCTCGTATTCAAGAGCTATTTGAAGCGCGTAATCCTAAAGGTCAAGCTGTTATTTCTGAAATTGATGGTATTATTTCAATTTCTACTGACGCTAAAGATAAACAAGAAATTATTGTTCAAGGCTCAGTTGAATCTAGAAACTACCCAGTTCCTTATGGCGCTAGACTTAAAGTTCAAGAAGGTGAATCAATTGAACGTGGTCAAGTAATGACGGAAGGTTCAATCGATCCTAAAGAACTTCTAAAAGTAAAGGGTACAAATGCTGTTCAAGAATACTTACTACGTGAAGTACAAAAAGTATACCGTATGCAAGGGGTAGAAATTGGTGACAAACACGTAGAGGTAATGGTTCGTCAAATGCTGAAGAAAGTTCGTGTAATGGATGCAGGTGAGACTGATTTATTACCTGGTACATTATTAGAACTTCACCAATTTACTGAAGCAAATAAAGAAGCTTTATTTGCAGGTAAACAACCAGCTACTGCACGCCCATTATTACTAGGTATTACAAAAGCATCATTAGAAACAGACTCATTCCTTTCTGCCGCATCATTCCAAGAAACAACGCGTGTATTAACAGACGCTGCGATTAAAGGAAAACGTGATGAGTTGCTAGGATTGAAAGAGAATGTTATTATAGGTAAGTTGGTTCCAGCTGGTACTGGTATGAATAGATACCGTAAAGTAGATCTTGTTAAAGATTTAAATGAATCAGTTGAAATGAACGAAGAAGTATTAGTTGAAAAATAAACTTAAAATATTTTAAAACTTGAGTTGACATCATTTGATGAAAAATGATATTATATTCAAGGTTGCTCCTAGACAATAGCACTGCTAATCTAAGCAGGTTAGATCCGGGGCTAATTTAGGAATATACAGTTAAAACTGTTTTTGTGAGAAGGAAGGTTTCTTCCTTCTTGCAAAAACTTTGTTTTCAACTTATTATGAACCACCTGGATGTGTGGTCTTATAAATATTTGAAGGGAGGAAAACTCATGCCTACTATTAACCAGTTAGTGCGTAATGGACGTACTTCTAAAGTATGGAAATCAAAATCACCAGCATTAAATAAAGGTTTCAACTCATTAAAGAAAAAATCAACTGATTTATCAGCTCCACAAAAACGTGGTGTTTGTACTCGTGTTGGTACAATGACTCCAAAGAAACCAAACTCAGCTTTACGTAAATATGCTCGTGTGCGTTTAACTAACCAAATCGAGGTAACTGCTTATATCCCAGGTATCGGACACAACTTACAAGAGCACAGTGTTGTTCTTATCCGTGGTGGACGTGTAAAAGACTTACCGGGGGTACGTTACCATATCGTTCGTGGTGCGTTAGATACTGCAGGTGTTGACAAGCGTATGCAAGGTCGTTCTAAATACGGAACTAAGAGACCAAAAGCAGCTAAGAAGTAATAGATAAGATTTAGTCGAAAGGAGGAAATCACATGCCACGTAAAGGTCCTGTTGCAAAAAGAGATGTATTGCCAGATCCAATTTACAATTCAAAATTAGTTTCTCGTTTAATCAACAAAATGATGATTGACGGTAAGAGAGGAAAATCTCAAGCTATCTTATACGGAGCTTTTGAATTAATCCAAGAACGTTCTGGTAAAGAACCAATGGAAGTATTCGAAGCAGCTCTTAAAAATATCATGCCAGTTCTAGAAGTTAGAGCTCGTCGTGTTGGTGGTTCTAACTACCAAGTACCAGTTGAGGTACGTCCAGAGCGTCGTACTACTCTAGGTCTTCGTTGGTTAGTAAACTATGCTCGTCTTCGTGGAGAAAAAACGATGGAAGAGCGTTTAGCTAATGAAATTCTTGATGCAGCTAACAACTCAGGTGCTGCAGTTAAGAAACGTGAAGATACTCACAAAATGGCAGAAGCGAACAAAGCGTTTGCTCACTACCGTTGGTAAGATTAAAAGCAATTTAGTTATTTCTGCACATAATGAATGTTGGTTAAGTCGTTCACCTATTTATAATTTAGCTTGCTAGATTAAATAGGTGAACGTCGGATTACATAACTTAGGATGACACAAAGGTTCCTTAATTGTAGTGCTTGCTTAACTTAATAACATGAAGTATGTATAGGAATAACTTTTTCTTGTACTAAAAAATCCTAACTAATACTGGAAGGGAGAAAGAACCCTGATGACAAGAGAGTTCTCCTTAAATAACACTCGTAATATCGGGATCATGGCTCACATTGATGCTGGTAAAACAACAACAACTGAGCGTATCCTTTATTACACAGGTCGTATTCACAAAATTGGTGAAACTCATGAAGGAGCTTCACAAATGGACTGGATGGAGCAAGAGCAAGAGCGTGGTATCACTATCACATCTGCTGCTACAACAGCTCAGTGGAATAACCACCGTGTAAATATCATTGATACTCCAGGTCACGTAGACTTCACTGTAGAAGTTGAACGTTCTCTACGTGTACTTGATGGCGCAGTAGCAGTACTTGATGCACAATCAGGTGTTGAGCCTCAAACTGAAACAGTTTGGCGTCAAGCAACTACTTACGGAGTTCCACGTGTAGTATTCGTTAACAAAATGGATAAAATCGGCGCGGATTTCTTATACTCTGTAGGTACATTACATGACCGTTTACAAGCTAACGCTCACCCAATCCAATTAGCGATGGGTGCTGAAGATAACTTCTGGGGTATTGTTGACTTAGTTGAAATGAAAGCTATTAAGTACAATAATGACTTAGGAACTGACATTGAAACAATCGAAATTCCAGAAGAATATAAAGAACTAGCTGATGAGTACCGTGGTCGTTTAATCGAAGCGGTAGCTGAGTTAGATGAAGAATTAATGATGAAATACCTTGAAGGTGAAGAAATCACAATTCCTGAATTAAAAGCTGCTATTCGTACAGCTACATGTTCAGTACAATTCTACCCAGTAGTATGTGGTTCTGCTTTCAAAAACAAAGGTGTTCAATTAATGCTTGATGCAGTAATTGATTACTTACCATCTCCATTAGATGTACCAGCAATTAAAGGAACATTACCTGATACTGATGAAGAGAAAGTTGTTCCATCAAGTGATGAAGAGCCTTTCGCAGCATTAGCATTCAAAATCATGACTGATCCTTATGTTGGTAAATTAACGTTCTTCCGAGTATACTCAGGTACGTTAGAATCTGGTTCATACGTTCAAAACTCTACAAAAGGTAAGCGTGAGCGTGTAGGACGTATCCTACAAATGCATGCTAACTCTCGTCAAGAGATTTCGAAAGTATACGCTGGAGATATCGCAGCAGCTGTAGGTCTTAAAGATACTACAACTGGTGATACTTTATGTGATGAAAAGAATCTAGTAATTCTTGAGTCTATGGAATTCCCTGAACCAGTTATCTCAATTGCTATTGAGCCAAAATCTAAAGCTGACCAAGATAAAATGGGTCAAGCATTAGTAAAATTAACTGAAGAAGATCCAACATTCCGTGCACACACTGACCAAGAAACTGGTCAAGTAATCATCGCTGGTATGGGTGAACTTCACCTTGATATCATCGTTGACCGTATGCGTCGTGAATTCAAAGTAGAAGCAAACGTTGGTGCTCCTCAAGTAGCATACCGTGAAACTTTCCGTTCTTCTGCACAAGTAGAAGGTAAATTCGTTCGTCAATCAGGTGGACGTGGACAATTCGGACACGTTTGGATTGAATTCTCACCAAACGAAGAAGGAAAAGGCTTCGAATTTGAAAACGCAATCGTTGGTGGTGTTGTTCCTCGTGAATACATCCCGGCTGTAGCTGCAGGTCTTGAAGATTCACTTAAAAATGGTGTATTAGCTGGTTTCCCACTAATCGACATTAAAGCGAAATTATTCGATGGATCATACCATGATGTTGACTCAAACGAGATGGCGTTTAAAGTAGCTGCTTCATTAGCTCTTAAAAACGCTGTTAAGAAATGTAACCCAGTTCTACTTGAACCATTAATGAAAGTAGAAGTTGTTATCCCTGAAGAATATTTAGGAGATATCATGGGTGATGTTACTTCTCGTCGTGGACGCGTTGAAGGTATGGAAGCACGTGGTAACGCTCAAGTTGTTCGTGCTATGGTACCACTTTCAGAAATGTTTGGATATGCAACTTCATTACGTTCTAACACACAAGGTCGTGGAACGTTCTCAATGGTATTTGACCACTATGAAGATGTACCAAAATCAATTTCTGAAGAAATTATCAAAAAATATAAAGGTGAGTAATTGATTATTTAGTTCTCATCATGTATAACTATTTATGTTAGATGTTAGCTATAAGGGGTACAAGTTACCCTTTATGGCATAATCATATAAACTAAAAAATAATTTTTTTACATTATAAGGAGGATTTTTAGAATGGCTAAAGCTAAATTCGAACGTTCTAAACCACACGTTAACATTGGTACAATCGGACACGTTGACCATGGTAAAACTACATTAACTGCTGCTATTACAACTGTATTAGCTAAAGTAGGTGGAGCTGAAGCTCGCGCTTACGATCAAATCGATGGTGCACCAGAAGAAAGAGAGCGTGGTATCACAATCTCTACTGCACACGTTGAGTACGAAACAGAAACTCGTCACTATGCACACGTTGACTGCCCAGGTCACGCTGACTATGTTAAAAACATGATCACTGGTGCTGCTCAAATGGACGGCGGTATCTTAGTAGTATCTGCTGCTGATGGTCCAATGCCTCAAACACGTGAGCACATCCTTTTATCTCGTCAAGTAGGTGTACCTTACATCGTAGTATTCATGAACAAATGTGACATGGTTGACGACGAAGAGTTACTTGAATTAGTTGAAATGGAAATCCGTGATCTATTATCAGAATACGAATTCCCTGGCGATGACATTCCAGTAATCAAAGGTTCTGCTCTTAAAGCTCTTGAAGGAGATGCTGAGTGGGAAGCTAAAATTCATGAATTAATGGCTGAAGTTGATTCTTACATTCCAACACCAGCTCGTGAAACTGACAAGCCTTTCTTAATGCCAGTTGAGGATGTATTCTCAATCACTGGTCGTGGAACAGTTGCTACTGGTCGTGTTGAGCGTGGTATCGTTAAAGTTGGTGACGTAGTAGAAATCATCGGTCTTGTTGAAGAACCAAAATCAACTACTGTAACAGGTGTTGAAATGTTCCGTAAACTTCTTGACCAAGCAGAAGCTGGAGATAACATCGGTGCACTTCTTCGTGGGGTTGCTCGTGACGATATCCAACGTGGTCAAGTTTTAGCTAAACCAGGTTCAGTTAAACAACACACTAAGTTCAAAGCTGAAGTTTACGTTTTATCTAAAGAAGAAGGTGGACGTCACACTCCATTCTTCGCTAACTACCGTCCACAATTCTATTTCCGTACAACTGACGTAACTGGAATCATCCAATTACCAGAAGGCGTTGAAATGGTTATGCCTGGCGACAACATCGAAATGACTGTTGAGTTAATCAACGCAATCGCTGTTGAAGAAGGAACTAAGTTCTCTATCCGTGAGGGTGGACGTACTGTAGGCGCTGGCGTAGTTGCTACAATCGTTGAATAATTAAACTTAAAAGCTTAGAAGATTTATTCTTCTAAGCTTTTTTTATAAGTAAATTGGAAATATTTAAAATATGCATTAAAACCGATTCTTGCTTGATTTTAATAATTGAAGATAATATAATAACTAAGTACTGAAGACGACGAGAACATTATTTATCTAAACTTATAACAAATGCTTGCAATAGCATTATTTTTTATGTATAATAGATGATGTTGGTCTTTGACTGCGTAGAAGTGGAAGGTTGCTGATACACCCGGCCGCTTTGCCATGGCGAGTGTAAGGAAATTTCCATGGAGTATGTCTATTATTTAAATAGGCGAAAAAGGAGGGAAAATTATGGCAAAAGAAAAAATTCGTATTCGTTTAAAAGCTTATGATCACCGTATTTTAGATCAATCTGCAGAGAAAATCGTTGAAACAGCGAAACGTTCAGGTGCTTCTGTATCTGGTCCGATTCCGTTACCAACTGAGAAATCAGTTTACACGATCCTTCGTGCGGTTCATAAATACAAAGATTCTCGTGAGCAATTCGAAATGCGCACTCACAAACGTTTAATCGATATCGTGAATCCAACTCCACAAACAGTTGATTCATTAATGAGACTAGATTTACCATCTGGCGTTGATATTGAAATCAAACTTTAATAACATTATATATAAATTCAGGAGGTGTGACTTATGACTAAAGGAATCTTAGGGAAAAAGATCGGTATGACACAAGTATTTGCTGAAAACGGCGAGTTAATTCCAGTAACTGTAATCGAAGCTACTCCAAACGTGGTTTTACAAAAGAAAACTACTGAAACTGATGGTTACGAAGCTATCCAAATCGGTTTCGCTGACAAACGTGAAAAATTAGCTAACAAACCAGAAAAAGGACACTCTGCTAAAGCAAACACTGCACCTAAGCGCTTCGTTCGTGAACTTCGCAACGCTGACGTATCAGCTTATGAAGTTGGTCAAGAAGTCAAAGTAGATATTTTTGCAAATGGTGACATCGTTGATGTAACTGGAACTTCAAAAGGTAAAGGATTCCAAGGTAGCATCAAGCGCCACGGACAATCTCGTGGACCAATGTCTCACGGTTCTCGTTACCACCGTCGTCCAGGTTCAATGGGTCCTGTTGCTCCGAACCGTGTATTCAAAAACAAAGCTTTACCTGGTCAAATGGGTGGAGAAAAAGTAACAGTACAAAACCTACAAATCGTTAAAGTTGACGTTGAACGTAACTTACTTTTAGTAAAAGGTAATGTACCAGGTTCTAAAAAATCTTACGTAACAATCCGTACTGCGGTTAAATCTAAATAATTAATTTAGAAGAAAGGAGGAAATAAAATGCCTAAAGTTACTATGTTTAATCAAACAGGCGCTCAAGTAGGAGAAATCGAATTAGCAGATGCTGTATTCGGAATCGCTCCAAACGAACATGCTTTATTTGATGCTGTAATGATGCAACGTGCATCTTTACGTCAAGGTACTCACAAAGTTAAAACACGTTCTGAAGTACGTGGTGGTGGTCGTAAACCATGGAGACAAAAAGGAACTGGACGTGCTCGTCAAGGTTCAATCCGTTCTCCACAATGGCGTGGTGGTGGTATCGTATTCGGTCCAACTCCAAGATCATACTCTTATAAATTACCTAAAAAGGTACGTCGCTTAGCGATTAAATCTGCTTTATCTACTAAAGTATTAGAACAAAACATGTTAGTTCTTGAAGATTTAGCGTTAAACGCACCAAAAACAAAAGATATGGTTACTGTATTAACTGGCTTATCAGTTGCTAAGAAAGTTTTAATCGTAACAGCTGACCTAAATGAAAACGTAGCTTTATCTGCTCGCAATATTCCTGGAATCACAGTTATTGCAGCAAATGAAGTAAACGTAATCGACGTTTTACATCATGATACATTAATCATGACTAAAGCTGCGGTGGAAAAAGTAGAGGAGGTGCTTGCGTAATGAAGGATCCTCGTGATATTATCAAACGCCCAGTTATCACTGAAGCTTCTATGGAAGCAATCGCTGAAAAAAAATACACTTTTGAAGTTGATGTAAGAGCTAATAAAACTGAAGTTAAAGATGCTGTTGAAGCAATCTTCGGTGTTAAAGTAGAAAAAGTTAACGTAATGAACTACAAAGGTAAGTTTAAACGTATGGGTAAACATGCTGGTTACACAAACCGTCGTAGAAAAGCAATCGTTAAATTAACTGCTGATAGCCAAGAAATTACATTATTCGAAGGCGTTTAATATTAACTACTAGAAAAGGAGGGAAATTACGATGGGAATCAAAAAGTATAAACCAACCACTAACGGTCGCCGTGGTATGACTACTAATGATTTTGCTGAGATCACTACTGACAAGCCAGAAAAATCATTATTAGCACCACTTAGCAAAAAAGCTGGCCGTAATAACCAAGGTAAAATTACTGTTCGTCACCAAGGTGGTGGACACAAACGTCAATACCGTATCATCGATTTCAAACGAGATAAAGATGGTATACCAGGACGCGTTGCTACAATCGAGTACGATCCAAACCGTTCTGCAAACATTGCGTTAATTAACTACGCTGATGGAGAAAAACGTTACATCCTTGCTCCTAAAAACTTAGTAGTAGGAATGGAAATCGTTTCAGGTCCTGAAGCAGATATTAAAGTAGGTAACGCTTTACCACTTGTAAACATTCCAGTAGGTACTACAATCCACAACATCGAGTTAAAACCAGGTCGTGGAGGACAATTAGTACGTTCAGCTGGTACTTCTGCTCAAGTATTAGGTAAAGAAGATCGTTATGTACTAGTTCGTTTAAACTCTGGTGAAGTACGTATGATTTTAGCAACTTGCCGCGCGACAGTAGGTCAAGTTGGTAACGAACATCACGAACTTATTAACATCGGTAAAGCAGGTCGTTCTCGTTGGATGGGTAAACGCCCAACTGTACGTGGATCTGTAATGAACCCAGTTGATCACCCACACGGTGGTGGTGAAGGACGCTCTCCAATCGGACGTAAATCACCAATGTCTCCATGGGGTAAACCAACTCTTGGTTACAAAACTCGTAAGAAAAACAAAGCGTCTGACAAGTTTATCGTTCGTCGTCGTAAAAAATAACGCGATTGTGCTACGGTTCACTAGAACCGTAGGTCAATCACGAAGGGAGGTACCACAATGGGACGCAGCCTAAAAAAAGGTCCATTTATTGATGATCACTTATTAGCTAAAGTTGAGAAATTAAACGAAACTGACTCTAAACAAGTTGTTAAAACTTGGTCACGTCGTTCGACAATTTTCCCACAATTTATCGGACATACTATTGCAGTATACGATGGTCGTAAACACGTACCTGTATATGTATCGGAAGATATGGTAGGTCACAAACTTGGTGAATTTGCTCCAACTCGTACTTATAAAGGTCACGATGCGGATGACAAGAAAACTAGAAGATAATGAGAGGAGGCACTCCAATGCAAGCTAAAGCTGTACTGAGAACAGTTCGTATCGCTCCTCGTAAAGTTCGTCTAGTAGTCGATTTAATCCGAGGTAAACAAGTTGGCGAAGCGATCGCAATCCTTCGACACACACCAAAAACTGCTTCTCCTGTTGTAGAAAAATTATTAAAATCTGCTATTGCTAACGCAGAGCATAACTATGATATGGATGTTAATAACTTATACATCGAAAAAGTATTCGTTGATGAAGGTGCTACTTTAAAACGTTTCCGCCCTCGTGCACAAGGACGTGCTAGCGCAATCAACAAACGCACAAGCCACATTACAATCGTGGTATCAGAGAAGAAGGAGGGATAATCGATGGGACAAAAGGTAAATCCAGTCGGACTTCGTGTTGGTATTATTAAAGATTGGGAATCTAAATGGTACGCTGAAAAAGATTACGCTGATCTTTTACATGAAGACATCAAAATTCGTGAGTACATCAGCACTCGTTTAAAAGATTCTGCTGTTTCTAAAGTAGAAATCGAAAGAGCTGCTAACCGTGTAAACATTACAGTTCACACTGCAAAACCAGGTATGGTAATCGGTAAAGGTGGTTCGGAAGTTGAAGCTCTTCGTAAAGCTTTAAACAACCTTACTGGCAAACGTGTTCATATCAACATCATTGAAATTAAAAGAGCAGATCTTGATGCTAAATTAGTAGCTGAAAACATCGCTCGTCAATTAGAAAACCGTGTTTCTTTCCGTCGTGCTCAAAAGCAAGTACTTCAACGTGCTATGCGTGCTGGTGCACTTGGTATTAAAACACAAGTTTCTGGTCGTCTTGGCGGAGCAGATATTGCTCGTGCAGAATCATATAGTGAAGGTACAGTGCCACTTCATACATTACGTGCAGATATCGATTATGCAACTGCAGAAGCAGATACAACATACGGTAAACTAGGAGTAAAAGTATGGATTTACAAAGGTGAAGTTCTTCCTACAAAAAAGAAAGCTTCTGAGGAAGGAGGAAATTAATTATGTTAATGCCTAAACGTGTTAAATATAGAAGAGAGCATCGTGGAAAAATGCGCGGACGTGCCAAAGGTGGTACTGAAGTAGCATTCGGTGAATTCGGTTTACAATCTACTGAAGCTTCTTGGATTACTAACCGTCAAATTGAAGCAGCGCGTCGTGCTATGACTCGTTACATGAAACGTGGCGGTAAAGTATGGATTAAAATCTTCCCTTCTAAGCCTTACACAGCTAAACCTCTTGAGGTTCGTATGGGTAGCGGTAAAGGTGCTCCAGAAGGTTGGGTAGCAGTCGTTAAACCAGGAAAAATTATGTTCGAAATCGCTGGTGTATCTGAAGAAGTAGCTCGTGAAGCACTACGCTTAGCAGCTCACAAATTACCAGTTAAATGTAAGTTTGTAAAACGTGAAGACAATGGTGGTGATTCTAATGAAAACTAATGAGATTCGCGATCTTACCACTGCTGAAATTGAATTAAAAGTGAAATCTCTTAAAGAAGAGTTATTCAACCTTCGTTTCCAATTAGCTACAGGACAATTAGAGAACACTGCTCGTATCCGCGAGGTTCGTAAAGCAATTGCTCGTATGAAAACTGTAGTTCGTGAAAGAGAAATTAACTCTAATAATTAATAAGAGGGGAGGTTTGCACAGTGAGCGAACGTAACCAACGTAAAGTTTACACAGGACGTGTAGTTTCTGATAAGATGGATAAGACAATTACTGTTGTAGTTGAAACTTATAAAACACATAAACTATACGGTAAACGCGTTAAATATTCTAAGAAATATAAAGCGCACGATGAGCTAAACACTGCAAAAGTTGGCGATATCGTAAAAATCATGGAGACTCGTCCATTATCAGCTACAAAACGTTTCCGTTTAGTTGAAATCGTAGAAGAAGCTGTTATTATCTAATAGATGATCGGATATCATTCTTAATCCGAAAGGAGGTCAATTTGACATGATCCAACAAGAAACTCGTTTAAAAGTTGCTGACAATTCAGGTGCACGTGAATTACTTACTATTAAAGTATTAGGTGGTTCTGGCCGTAAAACTGCTAACATCGGTGATATCATCGTATGTTCAGTAAAACAAGCAACACCAGGTGGCGTTGTTAAAAAAGGTGATGTAGTTAAAGCTGTTATCGTTCGTACGAAACGCGGTGTTCGTCGTCCAGACGGTACTTACATCAAATTTGATGAAAACGCAGCTGTTATCATTAAAGATGATAAGAGCCCACGTGGTACTCGTATTTTCGGACCAGTTGCACGTGAATTACGTGATAGCAACTTCATGAAAATCGTATCATTAGCTCCAGAAGTACTTTAATTAATGTACTTTAATAAATACTTCAGAAAGCCTTATTAAGGAGGTGCACGAAGAAGATGCATGTAAAAAAAGGTGATAAAGTTCAAGTTATCTCTGGTAAAGACAAAGGAAAACAAGGTGTTATCCTTGCTGCTTTTCCAAAGAATAACCGCGTACTAGTTGAAGGTGTTAACATCATTAAAAAACACTCAAAACCTACTCAAGCTAACCCACAAGGTGGCATCATCGAGAAAGAAGCACCAATCCATGTTTCTAATGTTATGGCATTAGATCCAAAAACTGGAGTACCTACACGCGTAGGTTACCAATTAGTGGATGGTAAAAAAGTACGTATTGCAAAAAAATCAGGCGAATTACTTGATAAATAATAGAAATTTATGAAAGGAGGTCAACTGAATGAACCGCCTAGTCGAGAAATATCAAAATGAAATCACTCCTGCTCTAATGAGCAAGTTTAACTATAAATCAGTTATGCAAGTGCCAAAAATTGAAAAGATCGTCATCAACATGGGTGTTGGTGAGGCTGTTTCAAATTCAAAAGCATTAGATACTGCTGTTGAGGAATTAACTTTAATCGCAGGTCAAAAACCTGTTGTAACTAGAGCTAAGAAATCAATCGCTCAATTCCGTCTTCGTGAAGGAATGCCTATCGGTGCAAAAGTTACATTACGCGGTGAGCGTATGTATGAATTCTTTGAGAAATTAGTTTCTGTAACATTACCTCGTGTACGTGACTTCCGTGGAATCTCTAAAAAAGCATTCGATGGCCGTGGAAACTACACTTTAGGTGTTAAAGAGCAATTAATCTTCCCAGAGATCGATTATGATAAAGTAAACAAAGTACGTGGTATGGACATCGTTATTGTAACTACTGCAAATACTGATGAAGAAGCTCGTGAAATGCTAACATTATTCGGAATGCCTTTTCAAAAATAATGAAAGCCAGCGCTAAAGAAGAGGAGGCGAAAACGTGGCTAAAAAATCAATGATTGCGAAACAAAAACGTGCTCAGAAATTTAAAGTACAAGAGTATACACGTTGCGAACGTTGCGGACGTCCACACTCAGTATTACGTAAATTTAAACTTTGCCGTATTTGTTTCCGTGAACTTGCTTATAAAGGACAAATCCCTGGCGTTAAAAAAGCTAGTTGGTAATTCTATAGATATTAGGAAGGAGGTTATCTGAACATGGTCATGACAGATCCTATTGCAGATATGCTTACTCGCATTCGTAATGCGAACATGGTACGTCACGAGAAATTAGAATTCCCAGGTTCTAACCTAAAGAAAGAGGTTGCTGAAATTCTAAAACGTGAAGGTTTCATCCGTGACGTTGAGTACATTGAAGATGATAAACAAGGTATCATCCGTATTTTCTTAAAATATGGTGTGAACAACGAACGTGTTATCACTGGATTAAAAAGAATTTCTAAGCCTGGCTTACGTGTATACGCGAAAGCTGACGAAGTACCTCGCGTACTTAACGGTTTAGGTGTTGCTATTGTTTCAACATCTAAAGGTGTAATGACAGATAAAGAAGCTCGTCAAGCAAAAACTGGTGGCGAAATCTTAGCATACGTTTGGTAATATAACACAGAGAGAATGGAGGTGTAGTGAATGTCTCGTGTTGGTAAAAAAGAACTTGTAATTCCTGCTGGAGTTACTCTTACTAATAACAACAATACTATTACAGTAAAAGGACCTAAAGGTGAGTTAACTCGTACTTTTAGCCCTGATATGACAATCGAAGTTAACGAGAACGTATTAACAGTTGCACGTCCAACTGATAACAAAGAGCACCGTGCTCTTCATGGTACAACTCGTGCTATCTTAGGTAACATGGTTGAAGGTGTAACTAATGGTTATACTCGTAACCTTGAATTAGTTGGGGTAGGTTACCGTGCTACTAAAACTGGTGACAAACTTGTTTTAGCTGTTGGTTATTCTCACCCAGTTGAGATCACTCCTGAAAATGGTGTTGAAATCGAAGTACCTTCAAATACTAAAATCAGTATTAAAGGTATCGACAAAGAACGTGTAGGCGCTCTTGCTGCTTACATCCGTCAAGTACGTCCACCAGAGCCTTACAAAGGTAAAGGTATTCGTTACGAAGGCGAAATGGTTCGTCGTAAAGAAGGTAAAACTGCGAAGTAATCTATAACTAGATAAGAGAAAGGAGTGACCAAGATGATCTTTAAGGCTGATAAAAATGCAGTACGTAAAAAAAGACATGCTCGTGTTCGTACTAAATTATCTGGTACTCAAGAACGTCCACGTTTAAACGTTTATCGTTCAAACAACCATATCTATGCTCAAATCATTGATGATGTTAATGGTGTAACATTAGCAAGTGCATCAACTTTAGATAAAGAATTAACTTTAAATGGTACTGGTAATATCGAAGCAGCAACATTAGTTGGTAGCTTAGTTGCAAAACGTGCTACTGAAAAAGGTGTTACTGAAGTTGTATTCGACCGCGGTGGTTACTTATATCATGGTCGCGTAAAAGCTTTAGCTGAAGCTGCTCGTGAAGCTGGTTTACAATTTTAATAAAAGAAGGAGGGACATACATGCGTCGCATTGATCCTAATAAATTAGAGCTTGAAGAACGCTTAGTTACGATCAACCGTGTTGCTAAAGTTGTAAAAGGTGGTCGTCGTTTCCGCTTTGCAGCATTAGTAGTTGTTGGTGACAAAAACGGTCATGTAGGTTTTGGTACTGGTAAAGCTCAAGAAGTACCTGATGCTATTCGTAAAGCTGTTGAAGATGCTAAGAAAAATCTAATTAATGTACCAATCGTTGGAACTACAATTCCTCACGTAATTACTGGTCGTTTTGGAGCTGGTGAAGTATTCTTAAAACCTGCTTCTGAAGGTACTGGAGTTATCGCTGGAGGTCCTGTTCGTGCGGTATTAGAACTTGCTGGAGTACATGATATTTTATCTAAATCTCTTGGTTCTAACACACCAGTAAACATTGTACGTGCTACTATCGAAGGTTTAAGTAACTTAAAACGTGCGGATGAAGTTGCTAAATTACGTGGTAAATCTGTAGAAGAATTACTAGGTTAATAAGGAGGGATAACGATGGCTAAACAGTTAGAAATTACCCTTACTCGCAGTGTAATTGGTCGTAAACAAGATCAAATCGCAACAGTTCGTGCTTTAGGTATTACTAAAACAAATCAAACTGTTGTTAAAGAAGATAACGCTGCAATGCGTGGGATGATTAACAAAGTTTCTCACCTTGTATCTGTAAAAGAAATTTAATTGAACATGAATAAGTAAGGAGGTGCCCTAATGAAACTTCATGAATTAAAACCTACAGAAGGTTCTCGTAAAGTATCTAAACGTATCGGTCGTGGTATTGGTTCAGGTACTGGTAAAACTGCAGGTAAAGGTCATAAAGGACAAAACGCTCGTTCAGGTGGCGGCGTTCGTCTTGGATTTGAAGGTGGTCAAACTCCTTTATTCCGTCGTTTACCAAAACGTGGTTTCACTAACATCAACCGTAAAGATTACGCAATCGTTAATGTTGAAACGTTAAATCGCTTCGAAAACGGAACTGAAGTAACTCCTGAGTTACTGATCGAAACTGGTATTGTTCGTAAAGAATTAGCTGGTATTAAGATTTTAGGTAAAGGTAAGTTAGAAGTTAAACTTACTGTTAAAGCTCACAAGTTCTCATCTTCTGCGGTAGAGGCAATCGAAGCAGCTGGTGGAAATGCTGAGGTGATCTAAAATGTTCCGGACAATCTCCAACTTTATGCGCATTGCAGATATTAGAAAAAAAATATTCTTTACGTTACTAATGTTAATTGTATTTCGTATTGGAACGTTTATACCTGTTCCAAACGTCAACGCCGATGTATTAGCATCTCAAGATAGTGCAACTAGTATTTTCGGAGTGCTAAATACATTTGGTGGAGGAGCTCTTAAACAGTTCTCGATTTTTGCAATGGGTATAATGCCTTACATTACTGCTTCAATCATTATTCAGTTACTTCAAATGGACGTTGTTCCGAAGTTAACTGAATGGTCGAAGCAAGGTGAGATTGGTCGACGTAAATTGACTCAACTGACTAGATACATCACAATTATTCTAGGTTTTGTAGAAGCAATTGGATTATCAATCAGTATGAACAATGTTACTGGCGGAATGTTAATTGAAAATCCAGGTTGGTCAACCTATATTTATATAGCAATTGTACTAACAGCTGGAACATCTTTCTTATTGTGGTTAGGTGAGCAGATTACTGCTAAAGGTGTAGGGAACGGTATATCAGTTATCATCTTTGGCGGTATAGTTGCTGCTATACCTAATACACTTCACCAAGTCTATCAGCAACAATTTCAAGGTGCTGGAGATGCGCTATTCATGAACATCGTAAAAGTTGGCATAGTGTTTTTAGTTTTACTATTAGTAATCGTAGCTGTAATATACATCCAACAAGCTAATCGTAAAATTCCAATTCAATATGCTAAACGTAACAATGGAAATAATAGCTATGTCGGAGGACAATCTACTCACTTGCCATTAAAAGTAAATGGCGCTGGGGTTATTCCGGTAATCTTCGCTGTTTCATTTTTAATTACTCCTTCAACAATTGCATCGTTCTTACCAAGTAACAATGTAACTGAATGGATTAAAACGCATTTTACGTATAATAATCCATGGGGAATGGCATTTTATTTAATCTTGATCATTGCTTTCACATATTTTTATACTTTTGTTCAGGCTAATCCAGAGCAAATGGCTGAAAATCTTCAGAAGCAAGGTGGCTACATCCCGGGTATTCGCCCAGGTAAGAGTACTCAAGAATATATCATTAAAGTCTTATATCGTTTAACTTTCGTAGGAGCTATTTTCTTAGCTGTCATCGCTTTATTACCAATCGTTTTTGGTAAAATTGCGAACTTACCACCTTCAGCTCAAATTGGAGGAACAAGTTTACTAATCGTAGTCGGAGTTGCGCTAGAAACAATGAAACAATTAGAAAGTCAGCTTGTTAAGAGAAACTACAAAGGCTTTATTAAAGAACGAGCATAGGGAAATGCTTTATTCCCTATTGCTCACCTAATTTTGAGGAGGATTAACCATGAATTTAATTCTTATGGGGCTTCCTGGTGCAGGCAAAGGCACACAAGCTGAGAAAATTGTCGAAAAATACGGCATTCCTCATATATCTACTGGCGATATGTTCCGTGCAGCGATTAAAGACGGCACTGAACTAGGTCTTAAAGCAAAATCGTTTATGGATCAAGGTCATCTTGTTCCTGATGAGGTAACAATTGGTATTGTACGTGAACGATTAGCAAAAGATGATTGCCAAAATGGTTTTTTACTGGATGGCTTTCCTAGAACAGTTGCGCAGGCTGAAGCACTAGAAGAGACTCTGAAAGTAATGAATCGTAAAATTGACTTCGTGTTAAACATTCATGTAGACCAACAACTTTTAATTGAACGTTTAACAGGTCGTCGTATTTGCAAAGAGTGTGGAGCAACTTATCATTTAATTTTCAATCCACCTGTTGAAGAGGGTGTTTGCCCTAAATGTGGCGGAGAACTTTATCAACGTGCGGATGACAATAAAGAAACAGTTGCAAATCGCCTTGAAGTAAATATCAAACAAACTCAACCATTACTTGATTTCTACAATAATCTTGGTTATGTAAAAACAATTGAAGGTGAACAAGAGATTAATAAAGTTTTTAATGACATTGATAATCTTTTAAAAGAGTTAGTTTAATAAATGAACGATAAGATCGTCGTTCCTTGTGTATGACGTATTGTTGTTTCGTCAAAACTGATACTGTTATTAAAGCTTAAACATAGCTTTGCTTGGAACGATTGATATAAATAGGTCTTTAGTAGGCCAAAAAATCTCCAACATATCAGAGCACTTTGGCTTAATGTTCCTAAGCGTATGTTTGCCTACAAGCAAGCTACTGATTTGAAGAAAGGAGAATGCCCTAATGGCGAAAGATGATGTAATTGAAATTGAAGGTACCGTTACGGAAACACTTCCGAATGCGATGTTCAAAGTTGAATTGGAAAATGGTCATGTCGTTCTTGCACACGTTTCTGGTAAAATTCGTATGAACTTCATTCGTATTCTTCCAGGTGACAAGGTTACTGTAGAACTATCTCCATATGATTTAACTCGTGGCCGTATTACGTACCGTTTTAAATAATAAATATGCACTCCGTAATCTACAAGGAGGTTGAAATCATGAAAGTGAGACCATCAGTAAAACCAATCTGTGAAAAATGTAAAGTTATCCGCAGACGTGGTAAAGTAATGGTAATTTGTGAAAATCCAAAACATAAACAAAAACAAGGTTAATAAAGAAGGAGGTGCACTAGAATGGCTCGTATTGCTGGTGTAGATATTCCTCGCGACAAACGCGTGGTTGTTTCTTTAACTTATGTATACGGAATCGGTCGTGCAACTTCTGAAAAAATCTTAGCTGAAGCTGGTATTTCAGAAGACACTCGTGTACGTGATTTAACAGAAGAAGAATTAGGTAAAATTCGTGAATTAATCGATAAGTTGAAAGTTGAAGGGGATCTTCGTCGTGAAGTTTCTTTAAACATTAAACGTCTAATCGAAATCGGTTCATATCGTGGTATTCGCCACCGTCGTAGCTTACCTGTTCGTGGTCAAAACACTAAAAACAATGCTCGTACTCGTAAAGGCCCACGCCGTACAGTAGCGAACAAGAAGAAATAATATTTTTTAAGTAAAGGAGGGTATTCAACATGGCACGTAAAACAAATGTACGTAAACGTCGTGTGAAAAAGAATATTGAAGCTGGTACAGCTCATATTCGTTCAACTTTCAATAACACAATCGTAACAATCACTGATGTTCATGGTAACGCAATTTCTTGGTCAAGCGCTGGTTCATTAGGTTTCAAAGGATCACGTAAATCTACTCCATTCGCTGCACAAATGGCTGCTGAAACTGCTGCTAAAGCTTCTATGGAACACGGTTTAAAAACTCTTGACGTAACTGTTAAAGGTCCGGGTGCTGGTCGTGAGGCTGCTATCCGTGCTCTTCAAGCTGCTGGTCTTGAAGTAACTGCTATCAGAGACGTTACTCCAGTTCCACATAACGGATGCCGTCCACCAAAACGTCGTCGTGTATAATTTGTCTGTATAAATTTTCAAAAATTGTCTATAATGGATTATGATATATGTTTGGCAAATATTAACAGACATCTCTTGTTGTGCACAATTAGGAACTGCCTAATAGGGACTTTCGGTTAGCATAAGTCTAACCGAGGGTTTCGACGTTTTGAAGGAGGGTTTAAAAAATGATTGAAATCGAAAAGCCGAAAATCGAAACGGTTGAGATCAGTGACGATTCCAAATATGGTAAATTCGTTATTGAACCACTTGAGCGTGGATATGGTACAACGCTAGGTAACTCCTTACGTCGTATCCTTTTATCCTCACTTCCTGGTGCCGCTGTAACTGCTATTCAAATTGATGGCGTGTTACATGAGTTCTCTACAGTTGAAGGTGTTGTAGAAGACGTTACAACAATTATCCTTAATGTTAAAAAACTTGCTCTGAAAATTTATTCAGACGAAGAAAAAACATTAGAAATTGATGTACGCGGTGAAGGGCCAATTACTGCAGCCGATATTACGCATGATAGCGATGTTGAAGTTCTAAATCCAGATCTTCATATTGCAACTCTTGCTAAAGATGCTCATTTACGTATGCGTCTAACTGCTAGACGTGGACGTGGATACATCCCTGCAGATGGTAACAAAAGAGAGGATCAAGCAATAGGTGTTATTCCTATCGACTCGATTTACACTCCAGTGTCTCGTGTCACATACCAAGTTGAAAATACACGTGTGGGACAGGTTTCAAATTTCGATAAGTTAACACTTGATGTTTGGACTGACGGAAGTATTGGACCAAAGGATGCTATTGCACTTGGTTCAAAAATTCTTACTGAACACTTAAACATTTTTGTAGGTTTAACTGACGAAGCTAAAAATGCAGAAATCATGGTCGAAAAAGAAGAAGATCAAAAAGATAAAGTCCTTGAAATGACGATTGAAGAACTTGATCTTTCTGTTCGTTCATATAACTGCTTAAAGCGAGCAGGTATTAATACTGTACAAGAGCTTGCGAATAAGACAGAAGAAGACATGATGAAAGTACGTAACTTAGGTCGTAAGTCTTTAGAAGAAGTAAAACATAAGTTAGAAGAGTTAGGTCTTGGCCTACGTAAAGAAGACTGATTGTAGCTTCGATAAAGGGAGAGGCGTTCTCTTCATGTCTATATGACCCAATTTTGATACTACTTACAAAGGAGGGAACTAGAAATGGGATACAGAAAATTAGGACGTACTAGCTCACAACGTAAAGCTATGTTACGTGACTTAGCTACTGATTTAATTATCAACGAACGTATTCAAACTACTGAAACTCGTGCGAAGGAGTTACGTTCAGTTGTTGAAAAAATGATTACTTTAGGTAAACGTGGAGACTTACACGCTCGTCGTCTAGCTGCTGCTTACATCCGTAATGAAGTTGCTAACGCTGAAAACGGTCAAGACGCTTTACAAAAATTATTTGCTGACATCGCTCCTCGTTACACTGAGCGCCAAGGTGGATACACTCGTATCGCAAAAATTGGTCCTCGTCGCGGAGACGCAGCACCAATGGTTGTTATCGAATTAGTTTAATATTCGAATACAAAAGGGCTCGACGTTTCTTGTAAACATGTCGTTGCCCTTTTTTTCTGTTTACTTTTAGACTATTATATATCTATAACAATGAGAAATTATAGGTGAACAAATGAGAAAAGATAGTATTAAAGTAGATAACATCTCTTTTAAATATCCACAAGCACAATCAAATGCAGTTCATTCTGTATCATTTAATATAAAAGAAAATGAATGGATCGCTATTGTAGGTCGAAACGGGTCAGGAAAGTCAACATTAGCTAAACTTTTAAATGGACTAATCTTACCTGAAGAAGGTCAAATTGTGATTGATGAGGAAATTAGCTTATCAGAAAATACGATTTGGGACGTGCGTAAGAAAATAGCGATGGTATTTCAAAATCCTGATAATCAGTTTGTAGGCACGACAGTAATAGATGATATAGCATTTGGATTAGAAAACCATGGGATTGAGAAAAAAGAAATGGACCGTCGAATTGAAGAGGTTTTAAACATCGTCAATATGAACGAATTTGTACTCCACGAGCCACACTCTCTTTCAGGTGGCCAAAAACAAAGAGTAGCAATAGCAGGAGCTTTAGCAATTCAACCAAGTATATTAATTTTAGATGAAGCTACTTCAATGTTAGATCCTTTCGGTAGAAAAGAAGTAATCGAAACAATTCGTGATTTACATAAAGACATTAATATGACAGTTATATCAATTACTCATGATATAGAAGAAGCAATACATGCAGACCGTATTTTAATTATGCATGATGGTCATTTAGTTCAAAGCGTAACACCAGAAGAGCTTTTAAAAACAGAGTTTTCTTTAGAGTCGCTTGGATTAGCATCTCCTTTTACAAATAACCTTTCTAGTTTATTAATAGAAAAAGGTTTACCTTTGAGACAAGACCATCTAGAGCAAGAAAGCTTGGTGAGCGAATTATGCAAATTACTTTTGAAAAAGTAGGCTATACTTATCAGCCGAAGACACCTTTTGAGCATCGTGCTCTTTATGATATTGATGTTTCGATACCAGATGGGTCATATTATGCTGTAATTGGTCACACAGGCTCAGGTAAATCTACTTTTCTGCAACATTTAAATGGCCTCTTACAACCAACAGAGGGCATCGCGAAAATAGACGATATTACCCTTTTATCAAATAAGAAAAACAAAAATTTAAAATCATTAAGAAAAAAAGTAGGATTAGTTTTTCAGTTTCCTGAGCAGCAATTATTTGAAGAGACTGTAGAGAAAGATATTTGCTTTGGTCCAATGAATTTTGGTGTATCTGAGGATGAAGCAAAAAAAAGAGCGAAAGATTTAATCGAAAAAGTAGGCTTAAGTGAAGAATATTTAATGAAGTCACCATTTGAATTAAGTGGTGGTCAAATGAGAAGGGTTGCTATTGCCGGTGTTTTAGCAATGGAGCCAGAAGTTTTAGTTTTGGATGAACCAACTGCTGGTCTTGATCCTAGTGGTCAGAAGGCGTTAATGGATATGTTTTACGAATTGCATAAAGAAAAGGGCCTGACAATCATTTTAGTGACGCATAGCATGGAAGATGCAGCAAGATATGCTGATACGATCCATGTGCTCCAAAAAGGGACTACGTATTTAAAGGGAAGCCCTTTAGAAGTGTTCTCATATGAAAAGGAACTAGAGGAAATAGGATTACAAATTCCACTTTCGTTAAAATTCCACCAAGAACTAAACGAAAAATTGGGCATTAATGAAAAAGCTACAAGTTTAACAATCGAACAACTCGCTAATTATATAGAGAATCTTTATAATGAGGAAACAAAATGAATAGTCTAATTATCGGTAAATATATTCCAATCGATTCACTTATTCATCGTCTAGATGCTAGAGCAAAACTTCTTACAATGTTCATTTTTATTTGTATCGTTTTCTTAGCAAATAATTTTATAACATACGGTATTTTATTTTTATTTTCAATTGTAACAGTATTGCTATCAAGAGTACCTCTTACTTATTATTTAAAAGGATTAAGAGCAATCTGGTTGTTAGCAGTGTTCACGTTTTTATTACATGTCTTTACAAATAAAGAGGGACCACTAATTTATCATTTTGGATGGGTAGAAATTCATAAAGAAGGAATTATTCAAGGTATTTATATATCTTTGAGGTTTTTTCTTTTAGTTTCAATAACTACTTTACTGACATTAACAACAAATCCAATCGAAATTACCGATGGACTTGAGTCATTGTTCAACCCATTTAAAAGATTTGGCCTACCTGTGCATGAAATGGCTTTAATGATGTCAATTTCATTACGATTTATTCCAACGCTTATGGAAGAGACTGAAAAGATTATGAAGGCACAATCGTCTCGAGGAGTGGATTTCTCTTCAGGACCTATAAAAGACAGGTTAAAAGCATTAGTCTCTTTACTTGTGCCATTATTTATCCATTCATTTAAACGAGCCGAAGACTTAGCAGTTGCGATGGAAGCCAGAGGTTACCAAGGTGGAGATGGAAGATCAAAGTTTCGTATTATGAAGTGGCATTTACGGGATACAGCATGTTTTATTGTATTACTGATTTTATTTTTACTATTATTGTTTTTACGTAAGTAATGGAGATAAGCTATGAATCGAATAAAATGTATAATTTCATATGATGGCACACTATTTAATGGATACCAAGTTCAACCAAATCAGAGAACAGTCCAAACAGATTTTGAGAAAGTTCTAACAAAAATGCACAAAGGTAATCCAATAAGAATCCATGCATCTGGTAGGACAGATACAGGGGTACACGCAGTAGGACAAGTCATTCATTTTGATAGTGAGTATGCGCTTCAACCAGAGCAATGGAAGAGAGCATTAAACGCACAATTGCCTAAAGATATTTATGTGAGATGTGTAGAAATTGTCGATGATCATTTCCATTCTAGATTTGACGTTGTTCGGAAAGAATACCGTTATTTCATTTGGAATGAAAAAGACGAAAATGTTTTTTCTAGAAACCATCATTATTTTTTTCCTTTTGATCTAAATATTGTTAAAATGCAAGAAGCGTTAGATTGCTTACTAGGCACACATGATTTTAGTTCCTTTTGTGCATCAAATACGGATATTAAGGACAAAGTACGAACGATTTATAAAGGAAGTATTAATAAAACAGATCAGGGTATTGTCATCGCTCTTGAGGGAAATGGATTTCTTTATAATATGGTAAGAATAATTGTTGGAACATTAATTGAAGTAGGACAAGGAAAGCGTGATGTAAAAAGTGTTAAAAACGCATTATTAGCACGTGATCGCGCCAAGGCTGGCAAGACTTCACCGCCTAATGGGCTGTTTTTATGGAAAGTTGATTATAACAACTAATCCTGGTGTAACATTTGCTTGACATTAGAAGGTATAAAGTTTAATATTAAATACGGTATTGTTTTAAGAACCACGATTAGCCCCGGAACCAGTCGTGTTAAAGATAAACAATAAAAACAATTTTACTTTATGTATATTGTATTAGGAGGAAAATAGAATGCGCACAACTTATATGGCAAAAGCTAGCGAAGTTGAACGTAAGTGGTTCGTTGTAGACGCTGAAGGAAAAACTTTAGGTCGTCTTGCAACTGAAGTAGCTACTTTACTTCGCGGTAAGCACAAACCAACTTTCACACCACACGTTGATACAGGTGATAACGTAATCATCATCAATGCTGAGAAAGTTGAATTAACAGGAAACAAATTAAACAATAAAATTTACTACCGTCATACAATGTATGCTGGTGGTTTAAAAGAGCGTACAGCTTTAGAAATGCGTACTAACTACCCAGTTAAAATGCTTGAGTTAGCTGTTAAAGGTATGCTTCCAAAAGGACGTCTTGGACGTGCTCAAATTAAAAAGTTACACGTGTATGCTGGTAACGAGCATCCACACCAAGCACAAAAACCAGAAGTTTACGAACTTCGCGGATAATTATAAAAGGAGGGCATTCACATGGCACAAGTACAATACTATGGCACAGGACGTCGTAAAAGCTCAGTAGCTCGTGTACGTTTAGTTCCTGGCGAAGGACGCGTTATCATTAACGGTCGTGATTTTGAAGATTACATCCCATTCGCTGCATTAAGAGAAGTTGTTAAACAACCACTTGTTGCAACTGAAACATTAGGTAGCTATGATATTCTAGTAAACGTTAACGGTGGTGGATACACTGGTCAAGCTGGTGCAATTCGTCACGGTATCTCTAGAGCATTATTACAAGTTGATCCTGAATACCGCGGAACTTTAAAACGCGCTGGATTATTAACTCGTGATGCACGTATGAAAGAGCGTAAAAAATACGGTCTTAAAGGTGCACGTAGAGCTCCTCAGTTCTCAAAACGTTAATTTTATTTATACGTTCAAAACTCCTCTCCACTTTGTGGACAGGAGTTTTTTTGTGGAGTTTATTTCATCTTGTTTAATTTCCGCTATTTTCCATTCGTCCTGATTTGTCCCCTTAATAGTTCCTTTTCACTATCTTTTCTTTTAAACGATCCCTTGTTCAATCCGTTCGACCATTTAGCGTTTTTGTAACTTTTTATAATTATTTTAAAAGTGTTTGTAGGTTTTTGTATTGTTTTGTAGGTTTGCATTTAAGATTAGTTATGTATTTCATTAATATATATGAAAGCGTTAACAAGGGGGATTTATATGAAGAAATTTGGATTAGCTACGCAAATCTTTGTTGCTCTTATATTAGGTATTGCTGTAGGAGCTTTAGTATACGGAAATGATAAGGTAATATCTTATATTCAACCGATTGGTGATATCTTTATTCATTTAATTAAAATGATTGTTATGCCAATTGTAATTTCAGCTCTTGTAGTAGCTGTAGCAGGTGTAGGGGATATAAAGAAGCTAGGAAAACTTGGAGGAAAAACACTTCTTTATTTTGAAATCATTACGACGATTGCGCTTGGAATTGGAATGCTTGCAGCGAATTTATTCCACCCAGGTAAAGGGGTAGATATGACTCATCTACAAAAGGGTGATATCTCAGCATATGAACAAACAGCAACTGCAACACAACAAAGTGGTTTTGCAGAGACAATTGTTCACATTTTCCCGAAAAATGTGTTTGAATCAATGGCACAAGGTGATCTATTACCGATCATTTTCTTCTCTGTACTGTTTGGCTTAGGAGTAGCAGCGATAGGCGAGAAAGGAAAGCCTGTTCTTGGATTTTTTGAAGGCGTATTAGAAGCAATGTTTTGGGTTACAAATCAAGTTATGAAAACTGCTCCGTTTGGGGTTTTCGCACTGATTGCTGTAACAGTAGCAAAGTTTGGTGTTAGTACTTTATTACCACTTGGTAAACTTGTTTTAGCTGTTTATATAACTGTAGCATTTTTTGCTATTGTTATTTTAGGTATAAATGCTAAAATGACAGGGACGAATATTTTTACACTTATGAAGATCTTAAAGGAAGAGCTGATTCTTTCATTTACAACAGCAAGTTCGGAAGCAGTACTTCCAAACATTATGAAAAAAATGGAAGACATGGGTTGTCCAAAAGCAATTGTTTCTTTTGTTATTCCGACAGGATACTCGTTTAACTTAACAGGTTCAGCGATTTATCAAGCTCTTGCTGCATTATTTGTTGCTCAGATGTACAATATTCACATGTCATTTACGGAGCAGGTAACATTATTATTTGTACTAATGCTTACATCAAAAGGTATGGCTGGTGTACCTGGTGCATCGTTCGTAGTAGTACTGGCTACACTAGGTTCAATGGGATTACCTTTAGAAGGAATCGCATTAATTGCAGGTATTGATCGTATTTTAGATATGGTTCGTTCTGCAGTAAATGTATTAGGAAACTCATTAGCAGCCATTACGATGGCGAAATGGGAAGGCGAATACGATAAAGATAAAGCGCAACAATATATTGATTCGATTAAGGAATCAAAAGTTGCGTAAAGATGGGAGAAAAAACAAATGGCGGCTACTGAAATTAAACCAAACATACGCATTGAAAAAGATTTTTTAGGGGAAAAAGAAATTCCTGCAGATGCCTACTATGGTGTCCAAACATTACGCGCAGTTGAGAATTTTCCTATAACTGGTTATAAAATTCACGAAGAGCTTATTAAAGCTTTAGCAATAGTAAAAAAAGCGGCAGCACTTGCTAACGTAGAAACAAAACGCCTTTATGAGGGAAATGGTAATGCAATTGCAGAGGCAGCTCAAGAAATTATTGATGGCAAATGGCATGATCAATTCATTGTTGATCCGATTCAAGGTGGAGCAGGGACATCAATGAATATGAATGCAAATGAAGTTATTGCAAATCGTGCGCTTGAAATACTAGGCAAAGAAAAAGGTGACTATTTCTGTATTAGTCCAAATAGCCATGTAAATATGTCGCAGTCTACAAATGACGCATTCCCAACTGCAATTCATATCGCGACTTTAAATATGTTAGAAAAATTATTAAACACAATAAAATATATGCGTGATGTATTTGAGTTAAAGGCTAAAGAATTTGACCATGTAATTAAAATGGGCCGTACTCACTTACAAGATGCAGTACCAATTCGTTTAGGACAAGAATTCGAAGCATATTCTCGAGTACTTGGTCGTGATATAAAGCGTATCGAACAATCTCGTCAGCACTTATATGAAGTAAATATGGGGGCTACAGCGGTTGGAACAGGTTTAAATGCAGATCCACGCTATATTGAACTAGTTGTTAAGCAACTTGCTGAAATAAGCGGTTTATCACTTGTTGGAGCTGAGCATCTTGTTGATGCTACTCAAAACACGGATGCATACACAGAAGTATCGGCTGCTCTAAAAGTATGTATGATGAATATGTCTAAAATTGCGAATGATTTACGTTTAATGGCTTCTGGCCCTCGTGCAGGTCTTGGTGAAATTTCATTGCCAGCACGTCAACCTGGTTCATCTATTATGCCAGGTAAAGTAAATCCTGTAATGGCAGAAGTTATTAACCAAGTTGCATTCCAAGTAATCGGTAATGATCATACAATCTGTTTGGCGTCTGAAGCAGGACAATTAGAATTAAACGTTATGGAGCCTGTTTTAGTATTTAATTTACTTCAATCAATTAACATTATGAATAATGCATTCCGTGCATTTACAGATAATTGTTTAAAAGGAATTGAAGCTAATGAAGACAGAATGAAAGAATATGTAGAAAAGAGCGTTGGTCTTATCACAGCGGTTAATCCACATATTGGTTATGAAGTTGCTGCGAGAATCGCGAGGGAAGCAATTTTAACAGGAAAGCCAATTCGTGAACTTTGCTTAAAATATGACGTATTATCAGAAGAAGAGCTTGATTTAATTTTAGATCCATTTGAAATGACTCACCCTGGTATTGCTGGTGCTGTTCTTTTAGAACGTCAATAAGACAGTCAAACTGTTGATATACGCTCACTTTCTATGTTGCTTAGCCTGATTGCGGTGCTTAGACCGCCATGTATGTACTTTAGCGCCGCTTTGAGGCTTTGCACATTGAAAGATAATTCGTTTCAATCAGTCTGACAATTAATTATTACAAAGTAAGGGCGAAAAGCCCTTTTTTGCTTAACAGATAAAAATAAAAGATAGAAAAGGGATGGGATTTATATGCATAAATTCAAGGTAGGTTCGAATGGAGAAGTGGAGACTACCTTGCGTGGTGCCGAATTATTAGGTGTGCCAATGCTTAATAAAGGAGTTGCATTTACTCAAGAGGAACGAAAAGAATTAGGTTTAACGGGATTATTACCGCCAGCTGTACTAACGCTGGAGGAGCAAGCTAAACGAGCTTACGAGCAATTCTCGTCACAACCAACTGATTTGCATAAAAATGTTGCATTATCAGCTTTACACGATCGTAATGAAACATTATTTTATCGAGTACTAACTGATCACTTACCTGAAATGCTACCGGTTGTTTATACACCAACAGTAGGTTTAGCAATTCAACGTTATAGTAATGAATATAGAAGACCTCGTGGTTTGTATCTTTCTATTAATGAAGAAGATGGTATAGAACAAGCATTTGATCATTATGGCGCAAATGCAGATGAAATTGATTTAATCGTTATTACTGACGGTGAAGGAATATTAGGAATTGGTGACTGGGGAGTTGGAGGTATTAATATCGCAATCGGCAAATTAGCGGTATATACAGCTGCGGCAGGAATTGATCCAGCAAGAGTATTGCCAGTTGTTTTAGATGTTGGTACTGATCGCGAAGAGCTACTAGATAATCCATTTTATGTTGGAAACCGTCATCCTCGCGTTCGTGATAGTCGATATGATGCGTTCATTGATAAGTTTGTAACAACAGCTGTAGAAAAATTCCCAAATGCATTACTTCATTGGGAGGATTTTAGCTCTAAAAATGCACGAAACATATTAGACAAGTATCGTCACCAAGTTTGTACTTTCAATGATGATATTCAAGGCACAGGAGCTGTATCACTTGCAGCTGTACTAGCAGCAGTGAATGCATCTGGTATTCCATTAAGTGAACATCGTGTAGTTGTATTCGGTGCAGGAGCGGCTGGAATTGGAATCGCAGATCAAGTACGTGATGCAATGGTACGTGAAGGCCTTTCATTCGAATTAGCAAACCGCAGATTCTGGTGTATTGACCGAAATGGATTGCTTTCAGAGGATATGGAAGGGTTGTTCGACTTCCAACAACCTTATGCACGCCCAATCGAAGAAAATAATTCAGGTGCAAGTTTAGCAGAAGTTGTGAGCCAGGTTCATCCAACGATCTTAATTGGAACTTCAACTGTTGCTGGTGCTTTCACAGAAGAAATTGTAAGAGAAATGGCAGCACATGTTGAAAGACCTGTAATTTTACCGATGTCCAATCCTACACCACTTGCAGAAGCAAAACCATCTGATTTAATCAAGTGGACTGAAGGAAGAGCATTGGTAGCAACAGGAAGTCCTTTTGCTCCAGTAACATATAACAAAACGGTGTATGTCATCGGTCAATCAAATAACGCGCTTATTTTCCCAGGCTTAGGTCTTGGAACAAATGTATCACGCGCTAGTATTATTACTGATGGAATGTTTGCAGCGGCTGCAGAAGCTGTAGCGGAAATGATTGATGTAAGTAAATTAGGTGCACCTTTACTTCCTCAAATCGAGAACCTACGTACAATTTCTGAAGTAGTTGCGATTGAAGTAGCAAAAGCAGCAGTCGCTGATGGAGTAGCTCGAGTTGTACACGACGATATTGAGCAAGCAGTACGAAACGCAATGTGGGAGCCTGCATATCGTCCGATTAAAGCTACAAAAGAATTGGTCACTATATAAAAACAAAAAATACAGCTTGTATAATCAAGCTGTATTTTCTTATGAAATTTAGTAGTATGGAGGATCATTGTGTTAATAACAACAAGACGATATACTAGTAGCAAAAATCAGGAAGTGACGGATTTGAAATCTAAAGGACTGCAAGGTAAAGATTTCTGGATTGTTATTGCACTTATGGTTATAGTTCCAATAGCGGGTGAACTGAACTTTCATCCGTTTGATAATATATTTCGCGTTAGTTTTGGAACCCCAATTTTTTTCTTTTCTTTATTGTATTTTAGGAAATATAATTCTGTTTTAATAGGACTATTAATAGGCATATCTGTCTTCGTATTCCGTGTTGGACTAGATTGGTTAGGATTGACCCATTTTAATCTTGCTTCATCTTTTTCAGTTAGATTTCCTACATTCTTATATTATTTTTCCTATTCCGTTTTATTTTATTTATTGAAGGTGAACCGGTATCAGCATCCTTTACTGATAGGAATCTTCGGTATTACTATTGAAATCACTTCTAGTTTAATCGAATTAATACTTCAACTATATGGAATGGGCTCTTCACTTACAGTCGAAGAATTAAATAAAATTATTATCATTGCGGTGTTTAGAAGTTTCTTTGTATTAGCGTTTATTAATATGATGAAACTATACGAACTAAAACTGAAGGAATCACAAACCCGTAAAGAAAATGAAAATATGCTTATGCATTTATCAAATTTGTATGTAGAGTCTGTATATTTGAAAAAGACATTACAAAATGCCGAAACAATAACGAAAGAATCATACAATTTATATCGAGATATGAGTAAGTATAAACAGGATATAGGAGTTCCAATTGAAAAATGGGGGAACAAATCTTTAAGAATTGCAGGAGAGGTACATGAAATAAAAAAGGATAACCAAAGAATTTTTGCTGGACTTTCTAAACTTATTACAAGTGAAAGTTTGCCTGAATATATGAGTGTAAATGATTTAGTGACTATGGTTATCCGGATTAATCAAAAATATGCAGGCATGATAGGAAAGGAAATTGAGTTTATTTCTCAAATAAAGGGAGAGCATCCACACTATCATATCTATCTAATGCTATCATTTATTAATAACTTAGTTGCAAATGCAGTTGAAGCGATAGAGCATAAAGGGACGATCCTCTTAACAATAGAAAGAGTTGAAGATTGGATTGAATGTAAGGTTATTGATAATGGGCCTGGTGTTCCTTCAAAATATATGAAGCTTATTTTTAAACCTGGTTTTACTTCTAAATATAGCGATGATGGAACTCCATCTACAGGAATCGGTTTATCCTATATCAAAGAAATGGCTGAAGAACTGGGAGGAGAAGTTAGTCTAAATCAAAAAGAGAGTGAATGTATTTTTACAATCCGACTACCAATCGGAGCTCTCGTTTTAGAAAGGATGAATTTATGAATTTTTATATCACAGATGATGATGAAGTCTTTCGATCGATGTTATCACAAATCATAGAAGATGCAGAGCTAGGCGAAGTTGTTGGTGAGGCAGAAGACGGCTTTTTTTTAGATGCAAATATGCTTGAAATAAATCATGTTGATATATTATTTATCGATTTATTAATGCCTCTTCAGGACGGTATAGAAACGATAAGGAGAATCGGCTCTTCATTTAAAGGGAAAATTATTATGATTTCTCAAGTAGAGTCTAAAGAATTAATTGGCGAAGCATATTCTCTTGGTATTGAATATTATATTACAAAACCATTGAACAAAATTGAAGTGATTTCGGTCGTTAGAAAGGTCTTGGAGCGAATTCGATTAGAGCGATCCATTCTTGATATTCAAAAGTCATTAAGTAATGTTTTTGATGTAAATACCATCAGTCAACATAATCCAGTGTCCGATAAAAAGAAAATTACGGATTGGGGACAGGTTCTATTATCAGAACTTGGCATAGCTGGAGAAAATGGAAGCAAAGACTTGCTTGATATGATTAATTATCTATATGAATATGAAACGAGTTTTGGTTTAGAGGCAGGATTTCCAACATTAAAGGATATATATACGCACATCAGTTTGAAAAAACTAGGGATGGTAAATTCTCAAGAAGACGTTGAGCGGGAAAGGAAATCATCAGAACAACGAGTTCGTAGGGCAATTTATCAATCATTAAACCATATGGCATCATTAGGACTGACGGATTTTGCGAACCCTAAATTTGAAAATTATGCTTCAAAGTTTTTTGATTTTGAAACAGTTCGTCAAAGAATGAGCGAATTGAAACATGCATCCTTGCCTTCATCAACACATACACGCATTAATGCAAAGAAATTTATACAGGTTTTATATTTTGAATCGAAGCAACTTTTAGTTGAAAGATATTAAAAATAAATTTTATTTGGCCCTCAAGCGCTTTTGGTGAGGGCCTTTTTGTATGTGATTACTTTCTGGAATAAACTAAATAATATACTCATATTTTAAAATGATAAATCATTAAAGAATTCTAATAATTCATTCTCAATTTGTAGCATAGAAGAGTTTTAAAAGAATAAAATAATATACCTTAAAATATTATACCTATGGCCATCTACGTTAGGGGTGATGTACATTGGGCTTAATCGACTGGATCATGGGCAAAATGAATTTTCAATCAAGTACTAGTTCTTTTGAATTATTAAATGATGAAGGGGATGGCCAATTAACATTAGGTGATACGTTATTTAAGAATGATGTGATTAGGGCATGTATTAGACCTAAAGCTAATGCAATTGGAAAATTAAAAGTAACGCATGTTAGAGAAAATAATAGAGAATGTAAGATAAACCCTGATCCATGGGTTTATAATGTACTCCAAGAACCAAATCCATTTATGTCTAGGCAATTACTTTTAGAGAAAATGGTAACTCAGCTGGACCTAAACAGTAATGCATTTGCATTTATAAAGCGAAATGATTTTGGCTATCCTACCGCTATTTTTCCTATTCCTTGTACGAAAGTCGAAGTGCTGGAAAATAATCAAGGTTTGATCTTTTTAAAATTCACATTCAAAACTAAAAATGTACTAATTTTACCTTACAGCGACATTATTCATTTAAGACAAGATTTTAATAGTAATGATTTATTCGGTACTCCCCCGTATGACCCTTTACTTCCGTTATTAGAAGTAATTGATTCGGTAGATGACAGTATCGTCAATAATGTAAGTAACAATCGTTTTATGAATTGGTTATTGAACTTTAAAGAAGTACTAAATCAAGAAGATATGATTAAGAATACGAATGAATTTGTAAATAATTATATGAAATTTACAGGAGATGGTGTAAAAGCAGGTTTTTCAGAGCCAACTTACACTTTGCAACAAGTACCCGTGAGTAACTATGCACCAGAGCCACAAAGAACGAATGACGCAATCAGACGAATCTTGATGTTTTTTAATACAAATGAAAACATAGTACAGAGTACATTTAACGAAGAACAATGGAATTCGTATAATGAAGCGGTAATCAATCCTTTAGTCATCCAGCTAAATAATGAATTTACGCGTAAATTTTTTACCCCAGCAGAACGAAAAAATGGGAATCGAATAGTTTTTGAAGCATCTAACTTAGAATTTGCATCGACAGCAACTAAATTAGCATTTTCAATTATGGTAGAACGAGCTTCCTTAACTCCAAATGAATGGCGTTCACTAATGGGAATCGGGCCAATCCAAAGAGGAGATGTACCACTTCTTAAATCAGATACTGCCCCAATCGACCAAAAAGAAAGAGATCGAGAATTTGAATTACGGGTTGAAAGAGAAAAGAAACGCGAAGAAGAAATTGAAAAATGCAAACAAGAGTGTATTGCAGAATGTAAACAATTTAAAGAATTTTGTATGGAAGAACAGAAGAAACTTTTAGAAAAAAAAGAAACAGACGATAAAAATAGTTAATACGATAAATAGAGCTATTAACTAAATACTAGTTAGGCTTTTTTTTTTTCAATTAGAAAGGTAGCATAGGTTAGATAGACAGGATACTTGTCCGAACACTTTTTCCATTGGTTCATATAGTAAAGTAAAAGCTAATATTAAACCAATTTATGGAGTTGTTTATATGTTTGAAAAAGATGCGATTATTACCCTATTAGGTAGTTCTGGTGGAGTGGCTAAGGCAGTACTTTCTATTTTCAATAAAGCGGCAAAGGATCCAAAAGATCCGATCCATCAGATAATGAAAAATGCCACGTTTCATTTAATTGATTTGAAACAAAAAGAATTAACCTATTTTGAAGGAATTATTCCTAACCTACTAGCAAACGTTACATTTCATGAAATGAATGTTAATAATATTGATTTAATGAAAAAACATCTCATAGAGAGTAATACAGTAATTGTAGTTGATGTTTCTAGAGCTGATTCAGTTGAAATGTTGCGCTGCTGTAATGAGTTTGGTGTGAAATATGTCAACACAGCTTTAGAAAGTGAAATAGTAGATGAAGATGAAAGTATTAGTTCTGGGTTCCCACTTAAAGAACGTTTACGTATCTTCGAGGAAAATAAACGAATGTTTAAAAATACAACAGCAATTATTGGTTCAGGAATGAATCCTGGAATTGTGCAATGGATGGCAATCGATTTAATGAACCAATTCCCTTCCGAAAAACCTCTTGCATGTTACATTGTTGAACATGATAATTCTTTTTATGAAAACCCTTCAATAGCTCAAAAAGAAACAATTTACACCACATGGTCCCCAGATTGCTTCCTAGAAGAGGCAGTTACAAGCTTCCCTATGTTTGTTAAACAAAATATTCCAATCTTCTTGTATGATGATGTTTATTCGGTTGAATTTAAAGTAACGTTGGGAGAAAAAGTCTTTTATGGTTGTCTTATGCCCCATGAAGAAGTCTTTATCATTGGCAAATTGTTCAACTTAGAAAGTGGTTTTGTCTACCGTGTTAATGAGCATACAACAAATCTAATTAGAAATAATTTAAAAAACACTGACAAAATATTGGGTTTTGATAAAAAGCTTCTAGATCCTTCAACAGCTCCATTAGTAGGAGAGGACATAGTTGGAGTTTTACTTGTGTACGAAGATAAAGAGCGCTATATCTATAATGTTATGAACAATAAAGATTCCTTCGCTAATTACGGTACAAATGCAACTTATCTCCAAGTCGCGTGCGGAGTTTATGCAGGAGTTGCCAGTTTATTTTTGGATACTGTAGTAAAAGGTGCTTACTTTGTAGATGAGCTAGTATTAAATACAAATAGTAAATATGGACAGTATTTAAAATATCATATGCCTCAGTTTATATATGGAGAAAATGAAAAAAGTGATGGATTACTTTTACAAAGAATGAAATCATTCGAGAATTAAAAATACGAAAGAGGGTAGGGAGTTTTTTAAAGACCCCTCTTTTTATTTTATTTAACTACATAAAGACCTTTTAAGTCTTGAAAATTTTATCTTAGATAATATCTGTGCTTATTATGAAAATTACTATTTTTTGATGGAAGAAATTAAGTATGTAGTTTTTGAATGAAGCACCCCTTTTCGTCTTAGACTATGGCTACGGGGAGGTTTCATCATGAATCTTATAACAAATTTCCGAGAAAAAAGAAGAGCAAAACAAATTAAATTTGAAAAGAGCTTATTAAAAGAACTAAAAATAATGCAATTAAAAGCCCAATTAAAGGATTCATTTTCCTACTGTATAGACGCAGACATTAACCAAAGAAAAGCAAGAGAAGATTACTGTTTAGAGTTAGCGGTAGAAACATACTTATTGGGTGCAAGATATAGCCGATTTGGTTTTTATGGTGAACCGATCGAGAATGTTAAAAGAAGATCAGCTAAAGAATCTGAATGGTTAGCTTATTTATTTTATTCTTCTGTATTTGGTCGTAAGGATGATATTCAAACAGAGCCGTTTGACCGATGTAAATCTTTTTTAAATAATTGGTGGTTAGATGGATATGTAAAAGGAGAAAGAAGACACAAACTTCGTTTATCAAAGTAAGTCATATTCTTCCTAGTTGTCCCATATATTTTTTATAGGACAATCAGGGGGAGAAAAAATGAAAAGATGGCATTTAATCGTTATCATTGTAACCTTTGTTTTTTTAATTTTGAGTATACCTTTACTACAAAAAACTTCAAAGACCTGGAATTTTAGAGGGCTACCTCTAGATGGAAAAGTGATTGTTTTGGATGCAGGGCATGGTGGACCAGATGGAGGTGCTTCAGGTGGAGATGTTATTGAAAAAGTAGTTGCTCTATCGATAACAAACAAACTGAGGGATTATTTACAAGGTCAAGGCGCAACGGTTATTATGACAAGAGATGGAGATTACGATCTAGCAGAGGATGGAATGAAAGGATATAGTAGAAGAAAAAGCGTTGATTTAAGGAAAAGGGTAGAAATTATTAATGGATCAAACGCAGACCTATACATATCAATTCATTTAAACTCCTTACCAAGAACATCTTCAAAAGGTGCACAAACATTTTATTATGGGTCATTAATTGAAAATGAGCGATTTGCAAAATACGTCCAAGCTGAGTTAAGGGAAAGTCTAAATAATACTCATCGATTAGCGAAAATTATTAATCATGTTTATCTAATGAAATATGCGAAAGTACCAGGTGCACTTGTAGAAGTTGGCTTTTTATCAAATTATGAAGAAACTCAGCAGTTAAGAGATGAAGAATATCAAGATAAACTTGCTGCAGCTATTTATAGAGGGGTTATTAGGTATTATACAGATAAAAATGAACCGCCAAATTAATCGGTTTCAAGCTATTGGCAAACGTTCGCTTTCTTCGTTACTACGTCTGCTTACGGTGCTCATTACCGTTTAAGGTAACTCCGCTCCGCACAGACTTCGTGCCTCGAAAGACAAACGTTTTCAATTAGCTTGAAAATCATGTTTTTTGGACTTCGATACTATAAGGAACCGCCGAATTATTCGGTGGTTTTCATTTTTACGAACTAATTAATGTTACTTAAGACTAACTATGATACATGTGTTATACTATTTAGTATATTAAGATAACGAGGTGTAAATATGCTTACCAATGAACAAGTATTATCACTTTTAGGTACTATTAATGAGCCATTTATAAATAAATCATTAGCAGAATTAGATGCTGTTAAAGAGATATCGATAAAAGAAGAGAAGAAACATGTAAGCGTTAAAATTGCATTGTTGAAAACAGGCACAGCTGAACAAATGCAAATTCAAACACAAATTGTGCAACTATTAAAGCAAAATGGTGCTGATACAGTTGGAATTCGATTTACTGAATTTACAGAAGAAGAAAAAGGTCAGTTTATTGAAGACAATGAAGAAAACTCAACACTTTCACTACTAGATAATAAAAAAGTAGAATTTTTAGCGATCGCAAGTGGAAAAGGTGGAGTAGGAAAATCAACTGTTTCTGTAAACCTAGCTGTTGCTTTAGCAAGATTAGGTAAAAAAGTAGGTATAATTGATGCTGATATTTATGGCTTTAGTGTACCGGATATGATGGGAATTACGACAAGGCCTGTGATCAGGGGTGAGCGTATCATTCCAGTTGATCGCTTTGGAGTAAAGGTTATTTCAATGGGATTCTTTGTAGAAGATAATTCACCAATTATATGGAGAGGTCCAATGCTTGGTAAAATGCTACAACAGTTTTTCACGGAAGTTGAATGGGGAGATTTAGACTATTTATTACTAGATTTACCACCAGGTACTGGAGATGTAGCGTTAGACGTTCATAGCATGTTACCATCTTGTAAAGAAATAATTGTTACAACACCACATCCTACAGCTTCAATTGTTGCAGCTAGAGCGGGAGTGATGGCTTTAAAAACAAATCATGAAATTATTGGCGTTGTAGAAAATATGAGTTATTTTGAAAGTAAAAAAACTGGCGAAAAAGAGTATGTTTTTGGTAAAGGTGGAGGAGAAAGGCTTGCAAAAGAGCTTCAAACAACTCTATTAGGACAATTACCTTTACAGCAGCCTGATTGGGATGAAGAGGACTTTGCTCCTTCAATATATGACAAAGATCACCCAACTGGTAAAATCTATACGTCGATTGCTAAGCAAGTAGTCGAAAAAATCGTATTAAATAAATAATAAACAATACCCTTTTAATTTGTATGCTTGTTTTTTGTTAGCAATGGTTATACGATAACCAATGCTAATAGTTAGACATGAATTAAATTATTAGGGTATTTATATTGATTAAATAGTGAATAAAGTTTTATATGAATCGTTAATTTTTGAAGAAAATCAGAAGTATTGTGAAAACGGGGGATAAAGAAACGAATGACGAGTCGGAAATTGGTTCGATTATTTTTAACAACTTTACTAGTTGGTGGAATCGCAACAATCATAACGGGTATTCTTTATGGATATAAAGAGTATTTGAGTTACGTTCAAGATGGTAGATTGATTAAACTATTAGTAGAAGCATCATTTTTATTTATACTAGGATTAGTATTTAGTGCAGTAAGCCAGATGGGGTTCTTTGCATATTTGACAATACATAGATTCGGATTAGGTTTATTCAAGTCATTATGGAACACAGTTCAAATTGTATTAATCATATTAGCTTTATTTGATTTAGCATATTTTCGATTTAAAGAGTATGCGCATGGAGAAGCTTTTACTGTATATTTAATATTCCCAACCGTGCTTTTAGTAGGTAGTTTGATTGTTTCTTATATAAAAATGAAAGAAACAAACAAAGGGGCGTTTATTCCTGCACTATTTTTTATGATTGTCGTTACAATCGTTGAATGGGTTCCTGCATTAAGACAGAATGATCTTTCGTGGCTAATTCTAATGTTAGTACCGTTATTTATTTGTAATGCGTATCAGTTATTAACTCTACACAAAATACTAAAAAGCTAAGAGAAAAATCTCTTAGCTTCAGACTGTTGACAAACGCTCGCTTTCTTCGTTACTTCGCCTGTCTGCGGTGCTCATTACCGTCTAGGGTAACTCCGCTCCTCACCAGGCTTCGTGCCTCGAAAGACAAGCGCTTGCAATCAGTCTGAAAATCAAGTTTTTAGTACTTTGTCTACACACTGAAGCTAAGAGAAAAATCTCTTAGCTTTTTTATTTTACAATTTTAATATTTGTTTTAGTATTAGATATCATTTGAGAAACAGTTATATTTTTATATCCTTCGTCTTGTAAGTAGGACCAAATTAATGGCAATGCCTTTGGTGTTTGAAGTGCCGAATCACTTGCATGAAGCAAAATAATGTCGCCGGAATCAGTATTATTTTCTACGCTTTTAACAATTTTATTTGTTCCAGGATTTCTCCAGTCTTCAGTATTAACACTCCAATGAATCACAGAAAGATTATTCCGCGCAGCAAGCTTTATGACTTCTTTATTATATTCACCATTTGGTGGTCTAAATAACTTAACGTCCCTTACGCCTAGACGATTAAATACTTCTGCTGAATTATTTAAATCTCTTTGCATTTCTACAGGAGTTAATTGGGTGTAACTTTTATAACGATACCCAAGTGTTCCAATCTCGTGACCTTGCTTTACGATTGTTTCAACAATCTCTGGATGTCGCTCAGCCCATGATGCGGATAAGAAAAAAGTAGCATTCGTAATTTTTTGATTTCGTAATACGTCCAAAACTTTGAGTACATTTTCATCGCCCCAGCTTATATCAAAAGTAAGAGCTACATTTTTTTGTGAGGCATCACCTTTGTAAATTGCCATTGGCCCCTTGTTGGTTGAAAAAGTTGAAAATGTTTTAGGTGCTTGTATATAAACTAAGCAAGCTGTGAAAAATGCAATAATAGTAATTAAAGAAAATTGCTTTATTTTCCTTTTTGAAGTGATGTAAAAGTAAAAAAGCATAAAATCGCCTTCTTTCTTGTCCAAGTTCTTATATAAAGGATATGAGATTTAGTACGCTTGTATGCTATAAAACGAAATGATTAAATGTTTTAAGTATTAGAATAATAAAATTAAGGTTTTCTTAAATACAAAAGTACTATGGAGTGGGATTTATGTTTGGAATACTTCTAAATAAGGAGCATGTATTAGAAATCGAATCGCTCATAATACGTTCACTATATGAATTAGATAAAGAGTTATCATCGCATAACCTCAATGAAAGAGTTAAAGATGAAATGATTCAAAAGAAGAAAATTTTATATGAAGTGTATAATAGATTACCGCTATAGGAGGATATACTAAATAATCGTGTAGAGAGTAAAAAGCATCATGTTACCCTTTGCGATCATATGAAGCTTGATCACTTTTCCAATGAAAAAGATTTTAAAAAAAATTAAATTTTGTGTTGACGTTATATTCGAATACGTGTTATATTATTTCTTGTCTTCAACGACAACAAAAACTGCTTCAATAAATTAAAAAATAAATTTTAAAAAATGTTGACAGGCTATATTACGAAATGGTAATATTAAAAAGTCGCTTACGG
>NZ_JAZGQS010000018.1:0-54904 GCF_036421055.1 Gottfriedia acidiceleris
CTTATTTGGGAACCCTCTTTTTTTTGGTAAACTATTCTCTGCAAATAAATCCTGAAAATCGCTAATAAAATTGGCAAAACTTCAATTAAATTTTAGAGAAAGATAAAAAAGATCAATTACAAACAACAAATGAACAAAAATAATCTACAAACCAAAGTACGCGTAAATTCAATTCCAATAAAAAAGGGTTGCACATAAGTGAGTGAATCTAACTTATGAAACAGCCCTTTTTATTTTTAATTCTTTACAAGAATTTGATTTACAGGTGAGATTGGTGGTCGTTCAGCCATAACCTCAATAATATTTTTAGCTGCTATTTCTGACATAGCATCACGAGTTTCATATGTTGCATTACCGATATGAGGTGTTAATACAACATTTGTAAGTGATTTTAGTTCTTCTGTTATTTTTGGCTCGAATTCAAATACATCTAGAGCCGCTCCAGCGATAACACCATCCTTTAATGCGTCTACTAATTCCTGTTCGTTCGCTAAAGGACCTCTAGCTGCATTGATAAAAAACGCAGTACCCTTCATTTTGGAAAACTCTGCTTTTCCAAATAAATGGTGTAAATCAGGTTTGTAAGGACAATGAAGGGTAAGATAGTCAGAAGTCTGTAATAATTGCTCCAGTGTTACGTAAGTGGCATTTAATTCATGTTCAAGCTCTTTACTTAATCTTCTTGGTTGATGATAGATAATATTCATATTAAACGCCTTAGCTCGCTTTGCTACTGCTTGTCCGATATTTCCAAAACCAAAAATACCTAAAGTTTTTCCTGATAGTTCTGTTCCTCTAAAAAATAAAGGTGCCCATCCTTCAAAACCTTTTGTGCGACAAAGTTCGTCTCCTTCGACTATTCTTCTGGAGATAGCTAAAAGAATACCAAAAGTTAACTCAGCAGTTGCGTCTGTAGAAACAAGTGGAGTGTTTGTAACATGAATGCCCTTACTAGTTGCATAATCTACATCGATATTATTAAATCCTGCTCCGTAATTAGCAATAATTTTTACATTTTTAGCAGCATCAATAACTCTTTTTGTAATTGGAGTGGATAGTAAGCTTAAAATTGCATCTACCCCACCAACAAGCTCACACAATTCATCTTCTGTAATTAATTGCTCATTTTCATAAACAATGACATGATGATCTTTTAATAATTCCTCAGCCTTTTCTGGAATTTTTCCTGCTACCAAAATATGTGCCAAATTAGAAACCTTCTTTCAACAGTTTAATAATTGATTCGTAACGTTATTATTATAAATGAAGTTTCAAGTTTTGTTTAATTTAGTATTTGGAAGTTAGATGAATATATTTATATTTTTTGTAAATTTGCAAATTACTAATGCCTGTAATTCCCTCTTCTTTCTTGCCCCTAAATATAAAATAAACGTAGTTCACAATCTATAGGACACAACTTACTTATCAAGGTTAAATCCCATTATTAATTAACTAACTTAATTTTCAATAATGAAAAAAGCAGACACTAGTCTGCTTTCTCATTAATATCTATGATTTAAACTTGCGGTAGGGGGAGTATGGTTTACTGAATAAAACTTATTCAAAGATTGATCTACGTATACCCAGCCCTTCCAGCCTAAGTGAATTGTATCTTTTAGGAAAAACTCATCGTATTCATGTGAAGAAAAATCAGCTACTTGGAAACCAGCAGCTTCAATTTGTTTTTTTACTTTTTTGTAATAAACTTCTCTACCTTCTTTTGGGAATCCAGCGTAATCATACCATGGTCCATTTACTGGAACGGAAATAAACAATGCTTGTGTGTGTTCTTTTTTTAATAATGCTAATACCATTTGAAGGTCATCATATTCTGGCGATACACCATAGTTACTATTTCGTTTATAATTTTTTAAAGCTGGAAGACGATTTTGAATGTGCTTTATATAGTATTTATTAATTATACCGAAATGGTTAGTAGTTGATTCTCGTTTGCCTATTTTATCGGCAACTTGAGCTACTCGATCCCAGGATAAATCTTCATATTTTGATTTTTTTAATCGGAAGTTTTTATCAGGGTCCATTATAACGGTCTCGAAAAGATCTTTCTTTTCAAGAATTTTTAAATATGTGTAAGCTAACGGTTTTTCAGCCATAGCCTTGAACTTAATTTTTTTGCTATTTGAAATTAAAGCATTTAATTGGGTTACTAATAAAGAGTCTTTTTTGATAATTGATAGCGTTAAAAGTCTCTTTGCAATTTGTCTCTTTACTGACATATCAATTGTATTATTAAAAACGAATGAATAAGTTTGAAGCGCAGAATAATTAGGTGAAAAATGAGTATCGTCAATGCCATGAGGAATAAACCACTGTGGCGATAAAACAAATACAATTTTTCTATTTTTTATTCCATCACCTAAAGATGCTAAATCAAGAAAATGAACGAGACTTTGTGATCCTCCTCGACCAATTAGATAGGGAGTAAATTCATTTTTTTCTCCCATAAAAAATCTTGAAGGATGGAAGGGGTCTCTTCTAGCAAGTTCTGAGGACCCAAAAATAGGTAGGAATTTTGGGTCTTTTAACATTTTTTTTTGAAGCAGGGTCCCTTGAAATGTTTCAGGGTTTAAAGATGCTGCTGTATTATTTAATCGTTCTTTTGTAACAAATAGTTCGTAAAAAGAATTTGGAAGATACAAAGCTAGTAAAAAAATGGAAATAGCTGTTATCATCCCAAAAAATTGAACTTTTTTCATTTTCTAGCCTCTAAAATCGAAATGATTTTATTTGGTGTTGCCCACTCCTCGCGATCGAAGTCAGAAATCGTCACGTTGATACCGATTTGTTCTTCGATTTCAACTAATAAGCTAACTGTACCAAAAGAATCTAATAATCCTTCTTCAAAAATTTGAATATCCGGGTTTTCAATCACTTCATCTGTATTACATAAATCTGCTAAAATTTTTAAAACTTCTGCTCTTAAATTTTCCATTATACTAATTCTCCTTTAGTTAACTAGATGTCCTGAAAATATTAAAAATCCGAAACAAATAAAATGGAATGTAATAATAACAGCTAATATATGTGTAAGTTTATTATTTTTCCAAATCTTTTTTTTCTTGTTGAATTGTTCAAACCAATCAAAACTACACATCAATAGAGCTTGGTATAAACCATAAAGTAGATAATTTATTTGGATCCCATGCCATGCACCCATCAGCAAAAATAAAGTAGTGTAACTGATATAAGAAATATTTCTTCGATTTTTAATCATTTTTTTCTTAGTCAGTAAGAATACCATTCTCATATATACATAGTCACGGAACCAAAATGATAAGCTCATATGCCAGCGATTCCAAAAGTCTTTTATATTACGACTAATAAATGGCATATTAAAGTTTTCAGGTGTTTTAATGCCTACTAAATAACTAACGCCGATTGCAAATGCACTATAACCAGCAAAATCAAAAAATAAATACAGACTATATGCATACATATACGTTAGATTTGAGACAAATGTATGCCCGAGTGTAAACTGTGTTTCAAGTATATGAACGTTAATTAAATAACCAATTATATATTTATAGAGAAAACCAATAAAAATTTTATGAACACCAATTTGAAAATACTCCTTGTATTCAATAGCGGTTAACTTTTTTTGACAATCCTGTTGAAATCTCCTAAAACGATCAATTGGTCCAGAAGAAATCGTTGGAAAAAATAATAAAAACTTCAAGAAATCAACAATCTTTATTTCCTTTATACTATTGTCACGAATTTCTATAATGACTTGTGTTGCTTTAAATGTTAAATAGGAAATTCCTAAAAAACCTACAAGTGTAGTACTTTCAAAAATCGGTGAAAGCTTTACAATCAATAAAGGTAAAATGGATAGAAATACACTTAAGTAATAAACAGTTGAATCGTTTCTATTCTTTCGAAAAATACTATACCCTTTAATTAAAATAACTACCCAAATTATATAAGCAACTAGATAGAAGGTTTGTATTTTAGAAGAGGAAAAGACCAATAATAAAAACACAAAAGAAAGTAATGTTGTGTACGTAGTTGATCTTCTTCCTAAAAACCCTAATATGACTGCTGGGATTAGCAGAACAAATAAAATACCGAAAAACGTAAAACTACTGTATGGAATCATTGGTAAGTTTGCTCCAATAATTTTTTTCGATCAACTTTACCGTTCATTGTCATTGGTAAACTTCGTAAATAACTAAATTTTCTTGGAATCATATAAGTAGGCATATATTTATTTAATTCTTGTTTTAAAAAACGTGTTAAATGATATTCTTTTTCGAAATCGTGTTCTTTAACGACTACTAAGCAATGTAAATCTATACACTTACCATCCTTCATTTCTGGTAATATAACTGCAGAATGAACTAATGGTAATCTTCTAATGTTATTTTCAATGTCCTCAATTTCAATCCGATAACCGTGTAGCTTTACTTGGAAATCGATTCTACCTTTATAGAACAATAGTCCGTCATCAAAGTAACCAGAGTCACCTGTTTTATAGGCGCGCATGTCATTTATTTGATAGTAGGCTTCATCAGTTTTTAACGGATTATTAAGATACCCTTTACTAACGCTTGGGCCAGCTATAATAATTTCCCCTGTTTCACGATCTGGAAGAGGGTTACCCAATTCATCCAAAATGTAAATGATTGTATCGTCTTTTGGAGTTCCAATCGGTAATGGGGAATATTGATTTATGACTTCCTCGGTAATCTGGACGAATGTTACGGCAACTGTCGCTTCTGTTGGACCGTAAGTATTATAAATCTCTGCTTTAGGAAATCTAGATAAAAGCTGTTTAGCACTATTATTCGATAGTACTTCACCACAGAAAAGAAAAGTCTTTAAGTTTGGTAGTAACATTTCGCTGAAATCCGGATTCATCATACACATCTCTATAAATGAAGGTGTAGAAGTCCAAACATCAATATCACTTGCAATTAAATAATCAAATAATGCTTTTGGTCGCTCAATCAAAGATTTTTCAACAGCAATGAGTGTGCCACCTGATAATAACGATGGATATACATCCATTACTGATAAATCAAAAGAGAATGGAGCTTGGTTTAAAAAGCGTTGCCCATTGTGTATCTTAAAATCCTTCAATATCCAATCGGTAAAGCTACGTAAGTTTTTTTCAGTAATTTGTACGCCTTTTGGATCTCCAGTGCTACCTGAAGTATAGATAATATAAAATGTTTCATCGTCTTTAACATTGAAATCAGTTAAAGATTGGACTAGATTTGTAGATTCAATAATCTTCTGTAGTTCTCCAAAATTGATGGTATTAATGGATTCAAACTCAAAAGTAATTTCTTTTGGTGTAATTATTAAATTTGCACCAGAATTAGTAATCATTTTTTTTAGTCTTTCAAAAGGGATTGACTCATCAACGGGAATATAAGCACAACCTGCTTTTACACATCCTAAGAAAATGGAAATCATTTCTGCCTGCATATGTCCATACACAATAACGGGATTATTCGTAAAATTATTTTTAATCATCCAGCTAGCAATCGCATCTGATTGTTGCTTTAAAGTTTTATATGTTAAAGAATAATCACTATTTTGAAATGCGATAGTGTCTGGGGTGTTAATTGCCCAATAATCTATTTGTTCAATAATTGATTTCATCAGCTCACGTCCTAAAAATCGTTATATATAAAGGTCCCTGTAAATGAATCTTTAAATCCATATAAATAGAGTAATGCAAGTAAAATTGATAAATAAAACGCAGTATAAAATAAAAATCTTAAAGTCTTCGAACGGAAAATATGGATTTTACCCATCTGTTTTCACCTTTCTTAATTTTTAGCTAGACGTATTATAACACCGAAAAAAAGATGAAAAATTAACCAAACACCTTTTAAAATTACAAACAGATAATAAATTATTAAAGGTTAGGTAAATTTTTTTTAATTAAATTCTAAAGATTAATGGACAAGTTTGTTAATACAATTAGGATAAGTAAATGAAATGAACTTGTGTTGTTAGTTTCTTAGACGCCATAACTTTTGGATAGTAGGTGATGGGATTTTAAATTATGATCAGTAAAATATATGAATAGTAAAATATAGGTTTGCAAAATAATGGGGAAAAGGGAAGATAGGAAAATCCTCTCGACCCTGCTCTATGGGAGACGGTAAATGATGAAAAAATTTTATTTATTCTTGATTCCTAGTTTCTTAATTGTTTTAATAATGTCTCCATTTTGTAGTTTTATATGGAATAAAAACTTTTCGAAAGTGACAGTTTCGAAAGTGACAGTTTCGAAATACGCTACTATGAAAAAAGTTGATTTCACTAATGATCGACATAACAATACTAGAGAGATTGATCATTACTTACAGCAAATTCATTTTAACGGAGTTGTTCTTGTTAGAAAGAATGGAGAAAATATTCTTAATAAGGGATACGGTTATCGAGATATCCAAAATCAATTACAGAACACTCCAAATACGTATTATCCAGTTGGCTCAATTTCAAAATTTTTTGTTTCAACGTTGTTAATGCAATTAAAAGAGGAAGGCAAAATATCCTTTAACGATCCGATTGCAAAATATATACCGGACTTTCCAAATGGGTCAAAATTAACACTATTTCATTTAATTTCACATACTTCAGGTATTAGGAGGCAAAAAGAGTTATTTCATCCAATTTCATCAACTGATTTAATAAAGAAAATAGTTAAATCAAATGCTCACTATAAACCGTTAAACAAATGGGATTACAATGACACAAATTATGTTTTACTTGCTTACGTTATTGAAAAAGTAACTGGAATTCCTTATGGAGTATATATAAAAACACATATTTTTGATAAAGCGAATATAGCTGAAATTGGACAAGGTAACGATTTTTATAAAAAAAGGGATCATGCACTAGGTTATTTATTAATTCAATCTAAAAATGAACCGAAGCAATTACGAATCCCAAATTTTAACTATCTATTAGGCTGTGGAGATATTTATTCAACGGTTTCAGGCTTACAAAAAATGGATGAGGCACTTATTTCGAATAAACTTATTTTGGGTAAAAGTTTTCCTCAATTTATTAAGCCATATGAAAATCATTATGCATTTGGAATTTATAATAAAGGAAAGTATTTATACAATCATGGAGTAGTTCCAGGAATTAATTGTATGAATGTATTCGATCCAGTTTCCAAAACATATGTAATTGTCTTTTCTAATAGTCAAAAGATGAAACCAAACACTTCTAAGATAGCAATGAACTTATTTAATCTAGTTAACAAAATGAGTTGAGAATACAATTATAAGAATCTAGACTCTTATAAAATTTTTCATAAATGATTTAAAAGATACTCATACTATTTTTTGATAAAGAAAATAGGAGGAGTCTAGTGAAAAAGTTTCTATATTATTTTTTGTTAATCATAATGACTAGCAGTATTAATTTGAGCCTTATAAATTTTGTTAATGCGGAAACGAAAGCTGGGATCAATGAAAACTCTTTAACAAGACATATTAAAATTACTGAACAAAAACTAAATGATGCACCGATTAAGTATCCACAAATAAGTGGAGCATCTAATTCAACTGCACAACAAAAAATCAATAGTATCTTAAAAAAAGGTGCTGATCTAGCGAATAGTAATCGTTTAAAGCTATTAGAAGAAGAGAAAGAAGCTAAGACAAAATGGGATGCTACCCAAGGACCGTGGAGACCTTATGAATATGGTTTTACTTATAAAATACTATACAATAATCTTGATAAATTAAGTGTTATTTATAATGAGTATTCATATACAGGTGGGGCACATGGGATGACGGTGGGAACGACATTTAATTTTGACGTGAAAACAGGTGAAGTAGTTCCACTATCTCAATTAATAAATGAAAATACAAAATCCGTTCAAGAATATGCTTATCAGCAATTACAAAAGAAATATAAAGGTTATGTATTAATAAAATCTCCTAACGAAATTGACTTAAGTGACAAAAATCGACTATGGGCATTTGATCATGCGGGAATAAAATTAATCTTTAAAGAATATGAAGTAGCTGCATATGCTGCTGGTATGCCTGAAGTCTTTATACCTGTGCAGGTTTATCAATAAAAATTCATTTTTCTTATATTTAAATTCCGCATTTGAGAATATGTACGTAAGATGAATAAAATGTTTTAGAAAAATTTGGGGGAGTTTATTTATTTATTTAATTCAACAAATCCGTTTTAAAAGAAAAGAACCTTTATTATAAAAGGTTCTTTTCTTTTATTTAATAATTTATTTAATGAAATAAAACCTTTTCGTAAATAATGGTAGAGTCTGCATGAAAACATTCATTTGTTTTAACAATATAATAATAAGTTGAACAACTATATAAATAATGAATAATCTAAAATTGAGTATGTACGATTAATAAAGTGCGTGCTAAAACAACTTAATCTTCAATCTGTTCTTTTAATAATAAAGCATAAAGGTCTTCAACTCGTTCTGACATAAATCTTTGTGAGTCTTCAACTCCCTTATTGTAAAACATTGGACCTAGTTTTTGTGAAATAAAGTCCATTAGCAACATTGAACTTAATTCACTTAATTCTTCGTCTCTTTCTTGTAAGAAATACGTTTGAAGTTGATTAATCGCAAATTTTTGTTGATCTGGTGAAAGTTTAGTTGATTTAGGCATTAAATTCCCCTCTTTTTTTAGTTGAGATATTAGATTTTTTATTTCCTATATATATAGTATCTCTATTTATTCTTATATTGCGAAAAAAAGTTACACGTAATAAAACTTTTTTGGTAAAATAGTGCACAGCTTGAAAATACTTTTTAATTGCTTTAAGATTAGAATGAGAATAAAATGAGAATGAACTTAAAATAGCCATTTTCTATTTTATAGAATTTTTATGTAATTATGGAGGGTGTAAAATGGGAGCTTCTACATTAAAAATAAAAGACCTTCAAGTAGCAATTGAAGGAAAGCAAATTTTAAAAGGTGTAAACCTTGAAGTAAAAGGTGGAGAAATCCACGCAATCATGGGACCAAATGGTACAGGTAAATCAACTTTATCTTCTGCTATTATGGGTCATCCTAAATATGAAGTAATCGGTGGTAGCATCGAGCTTGATGGCAACGATGTTTTAGAAATGGAAGTTGATGAGCGCGCTCAAGCTGGTCTTTTCCTTGCTATGCAATACCCAAGTGAAATTAGCGGTGTAACAAACGCAGATTTCTTACGTTCTGCAATGAATGCACGTCGCGAAGAAGGCGATGAAATTTCATTAATGAAATTTATCCGTACATTAGATAAAAACATGGAATTCTTAGAAATGGATCCAGAAATGGCTCAACGTTACTTAAATGAAGGTTTCTCAGGTGGAGAGAAAAAACGTAATGAGATTCTTCAAATGATGATGATCCAACCTAAAATTGCTATTCTTGACGAGATTGACTCAGGTTTAGATATCGATGCATTAAAAGTAGTTTCAAAAGGTGTTAACGAAATGCGTGGAGAAGAGTTTGGTTGCTTAATCATCACTCACTACCAACGCTTATTAAACTACATTACTCCGGATTTCGTTCACGTTATGATGCAAGGTCGTATTGTAAAATCAGGTGGTCCTGAATTAGCTGCTCGTTTAGAAGCTGAAGGATATGACTGGATTAAACAAGAGTTAGGTATCGAAGACGAGACTGTTGGGCAAGAAGCTTAATCGGATAGGAGGGATTCTCATGACAACTGGTACTACAATTCCATTTAGTCAAGAAACAGTTAAGCAGCTTTCTGCACTGCTAAATGAACCTGCATATTTCACAGAGTTCCGTTTAAATGCATTAGCAAAAGCTGAATCACTTTCTCTTCCAAAGCCAGATAAAACAAATATCTCTAAATGGGATTTCTTTGGAAAAGAATTTAATGTTACAGCTGGAAATGTTCCTACAAAAGATCAATTACCAGAGTCAGTAACAGCTTTAATGAATGAAGACACTGATCAATCAGTTTATGTACAATATAATGGATCTGCTGTATATCACTCTCTTTCTTCTGAAGCAAAAGAAAAAGGTGTAGTATTCGTAGATTTACACACAGCGATTAAAGATCACGAAGATCTTGTGAAAAAATATTTTATGACAGAGGCTGTAAAAGTCGATGAAAATAAATTAATCGCTTTACATGCTGCGTTAGTAAATGGTGGAGCTTTCTTATACATTCCTAAAAATGTAGTATTAGAAAAACCAATCCAATCTATTTTCGTTGTAGATGGCGAAAACGTACCTGCATATAACCACGTACTTGTTGTTGCAGACGCATTCAGTGAAGTTACTTATGTTGAAAACTATGTTTCTACATCTGCTGATTTAGATGCGGCTGTTGTTAACGTAATTACAGAAGTAATTACATTAGATAATGCAAAAGTTCGTTATGGTGCTGTTGATACATTAGCAAAAGGTGTTACTGCTTATGTTGTTCGTCGTGGTCACGCTGGTCGCGATAGCAAAATCGAGTGGGCACTTGGCCTTATGAACGATGGAAACTCAGTATTTGAAAATGTAACAAACTTAGTTGGAGACGGATCTTTCGGTGACATGAAAATGGTTACAGTAGGTCGTGGGGAGCAAACTCAAAACTTTACAACTAGCATTATTCACTTTGGTAAAGGATCTGAAGGTTGGATCTTAAAACATGGTGTATCAAAAGATTCTGCTACGTCAATCTTTAATGGTATTGGGAAAATTGAACACGGCGCATCTAAGTCTAATGCACAACAAACTTCACGTGTATTAATGCTTAGTGAAAAAGCTCGTGGAGATGCGAACCCAATTTTATTAATTGATGAAAACGATGTTATGGCAGGTCACGCTGCTTCTGTTGGTAAAGTAGATCCAACTCAACTGTACTACTTAATGAGTCGCGGTATTCCGAAGAAAGAAGCAGAGCGCTTAGTTATTCACGGATTCTTAGCACCTGTAGTTTCGGAATTACCAATTGAAGAAGTTAAAAAAATGCTTGTTGATGTAATCGAGAGGAAGGTTAAGTAATGGATGTTAAAGCAATCCGTGAAGCCTTTCCGATATTAAATCAAGAAGTAAATGGACATCCTTTAGTATATCTGGATAGTGCTGCAACTTCACAAAAACCTGTTCAAGTAATAGAAGCTGTTGCTAACTACTATAAAGAATATAATTCTAACGTTCATAGAGGTGTGCATACTCTAGGAACAAAAGCTACTGATGCATACGAGGGAGCTCGTGATAAAGTTCGTAAATTTATTAATGCATCATCAATTGAAGAGATTATTTTTACTAGAGGTACAACTACTGCAATTAATACAGTTGCTGCTAGCTACGGAAGAACGAACTTAAAAGCTGGAGATGAAATTGTGATTTCATATATGGAACATCACAGTAACATTATTCCTTGGCAACAGGTCGCTAAAGCTACTGGTGCAACATTAAAATATATACCGTTAGAAGAAGATGGTTCAATTAGCGTTGAGCAAGCAAAAGCCACAATTAACTCAAATACAAAAATAGTTGCAATTATGTACGTTTCAAATGTACTTGGTTCAATTAACCCTGTTAAAGAGATTGCAGCAATTGCTCATCAAAATGGAGCGATCATGCTTGTTGATGGTGCACAAAGTACTCCACACATGAAGGTCGACGTTCAAGACTTAGATTGCGATTTCTACGCATTTTCTGGTCATAAAATGTGTGCTCCTACAGGTATTGGTGTACTTTATGGTAAAAAACATCTTCTAGAAAACATGGAACCGATTGAATTTGGTGGGGAAATGATTGATTTCGTTGACTTACAAGATTCTACTTGGAAAGAACTGCCATGGAAATTTGAAGGTGGAACGCCAATCATTGCTGGTGCAGTTGGTTTAGGCGCTGCTATTGATTTCTTAACTGAAATCGGTATGGATAATATCGAAAAGCATGAACATGAGATTGCGAATTATGCACTTGAACAGTTATCTACTGTAAAAGGAGTAACAATCTATGGACCGAAACATCGTGCAGGACTAGTAACGTTTAATGTGGAAGATGTGCATCCACATGATGTTGCGACTGTATTAGATGTAGAAGGAATTGCTGTTCGTGCTGGCCATCATTGTGCTCAGCCATTAATGAGATGGTTAAAGGTATCTGCTACTGCTCGTGCAAGTTTTTATCTGTATAATACAAAAGAAGATGTAGATGCTTTTGTAAGAGGATTAGTTAAAACGAAGGAGTATTTCAGCGATGTCTATTAATCGAAACATTGATTTAGATGCATTATATCGTCGCGTGATAATGGACCATTATAAAAACCCTCGTAACAAAGGGGTAGGGGCTATATCAGAAAACGATGTAACAATAAACATGAATAACCCTACTTGTGGTGATCGCATTGAGCTACGTTTAAAGGTTGATGATGGCATTGTATCAGACGCTCGTTTTGACGGTGAAGGATGCTCAATTTCAATGGCGTCAGCTTCAATGATGACTCACGCAATTAAAGGAAAAAAAATAGAGGAAGCCTTACAGCTTGCTCAAATATTTTCAGATATGATGCTTGGAAAAGAATATGATGAATCAATCGATTTAGATGATATTGAAGCACTACAAGGTGTTTCAAAGTTTCCAGCACGAATTAAATGTGCAACACTTGCATGGAAAGCGATGGAGAAGGGCTTAAAATCAGAGGAATAATCCTCTGAGCTTTAATCCTCCTCTTCTATAAGAAGGGAGTATGAATAATGTCTACTAATTTGCCAGATATTAGTGATTATAAATATGGTTTTCATGACCGTGACGTATCAATCTTCCGTTCAGAGCGTGGTTTAACAAAGGATATCGTTGAAGAAATTTCACGTATGAAAAATGAACCACAATGGATGTTAGATTTCCGTTTAAAATCTTTACAACATTTCTATGATATGCCAATGCCTCAATGGGGTGGAGACTTAGCAGATTTACGCTTTGATGAAATTACGTACTATGTAAAACCATCAGAGAAAACAGAAAAGTCTTGGGATGAAGTACCTGAAGAAATCAAAAATACTTTTGATAAATTAGGTATTCCTGAAGCAGAACAAAAGTATTTAGCTGGTGTATCTGCACAGTATGAGTCTGAGGTAGTTTACCACAGCATGAAACAAGATTTAACTGATCTTGGTATCTTATTTACTGATACAGATACAGCATTACGTGAGCATGAAGAAATTTTCAAAGAGCACTTTGGAAAAGTAATTCCTCCTACAGATAACAAATTTGCTGCATTAAACTCAGCTGTTTGGTCTGGTGGATCATTCATCTACGTACCAAAAGGTGTTAAAGTTGATACGCCATTACAAGCATATTTCCGAATTAATTCAGAAAATATGGGTCAATTTGAGCGTACATTAATCATCGCTGACGAAGGTGCACACGTACATTATGTTGAAGGATGTACAGCTCCTGTATATACAACAAACTCACTTCACTCTGCAGTAGTAGAAATCATCATTAAGAAGGATGCATACTGCCGATATACAACAATTCAAAACTGGGCGAATAACGTATTTAACCTAGTTACGAAACGTGCTGTTTGTGAAGCAAACGCAACAATGGAATGGATCGATGGAAACATTGGTTCAAAATTAACAATGAAATACCCAGCAGTAATCCTTAAAGGTGAAGGTGCTCGTGGCCTTACGCTTTCTATTGCAATTGCTGGTAAAGGACAACACCAAGATGCTGGTGCTAAAATGATTCACTTAGCTCCAAATACTTCTTCTACAATTGTTTCGAAATCTATTTCTAAACATGGTGGTAAAGTAACGTACCGTGGTATCGTACACTTCGGACGTAAAGCAGCTGGATCACGTTCAAATATCGAGTGTGATACGTTAATTATGGATAATGCATCAACTTCTGATACAATTCCATACAACGAAATCTTAAACGATAATATCTCTCTTGAGCACGAAGCGAAAGTTTCAAAAGTATCTGAAGAGCAATTATTCTACTTAATGAGCCGTGGTATTTCTGAGCAAGAAGCTACAGAAATGATCGTAATGGGCTTCATTGAGCCATTTACAAAAGAATTACCAATGGAATACGCAGTTGAAATGAACCGTCTGATTAAATTCGAGATGGAAGGTTCAATTGGTTAATAGAGTTTTTAGTGGAGGCGAACTTTTGAAGTTCGTCTTCTTTAAGTTTTTCTGTAATATCTAAATACGTAACTGTAGTAGCTTAAATTTAAAATGTTCTAAAAAGATAAGCCACTAGATATAGTGGCTTAATTAACCTTATGGGGATAATTATTTTTTTCCGTTTAAACCTCACATATTCATAACTAACTATAAGAATAGTTGAAATCGCAAGGATTATAGTTAATGTTAATTCAATCCCATCATAGGCTGGAATAGGAAATTTCCAAATTAACAATGCTGTTATTATGCTACCTGGTATCATGAAAAGACTTCTGATAAATCGATTTTTCCTACTAACTTTCCAGTAGGGACTAAAGAATAGTTTTAAAGATTGTTTTAACATAAAAAACCTCATTTTAGATTTTTATTGATTTGTTACTGTCTTTTTACCTGTATACCAAACTTTTATATATAATGGCTTAGATTTTGCTAAAATGTAGTTAGCGTAAAGAGGGGCTAAAAGTCCTGCTAATAATGCACCACCTCCGGCTGGGATCACTATCCCAAGCATCCATGTAAATCCAGCATAACCTACTGCACCTAAAGTTTTTACAGCCGTTGAACTTACTCAAACTTCTACACTCCCCATGAGTGGAAAACAACTTTTGTTTTACCAATAGTTCGTGCTAAAGGAACTTTATAACCTTTTTCGTTTGCCTTTTGAGTTAGTTCAGCATCAGATATCTCAACTGTTACACTGTCATTTCCTATTATTGCGTTATCGTTATTTTTAACAATTTCGTTCATTAAGTCTACATTTTGTTGTAGGTCTTCAACTTCCTGTAGAGGCATTCCATCAATTATAGCAGTGTCTATTCGTGAATTTGTGAGTGAGTAAAAATAAGTTCATCATTTATATTTTCTGCATCGTCCCATAAACTTTCAGGGAAATTCTTTCTTTAAAAATATTTAGTATCTTTACCATTTTTATGTTCTTTGTTTAAACGCTTTCTTTTACCGCTTCCAAAGGGAAAAATGTAAAACTTATTAAAATGATGTCAGGTTCCTACAGTTTAAGAATTGGATAGATGGCTAAATTTTATTTTTTTGTTGACATAAAAAAAGCTGTTTAATTAATTTAGTAATCATATTTATGGTAAAATTTAACTTGAAGTTTTATGAAAAGTTGTCTTAGTGTTTTTTATCAAGGTGTAGGGAGGATTTTTTATGAATTTTAACCTTAAAGAAGCGATTGAAGTTTTAGAAAGAACACCCAAATCATTAGAGGCCCTTTTATCGGGTTTATCTGAATCTTGGTTAAATTGTAATGAAGGTGAAGGAACTTGGAATGTTTCTGAAGTAATCGACCATCTAATTGAGTGTGAAAAAACAAATTGGATTCCAAGGTTGAACTGCATACTTAACAATGATGGAAACAACCATTTCCCTCCATTCGATCGTTTTTCGCATTTAAATGAAAAACATAAGAAATCAATAGAAGAACGACTGCTTGAATTCAAGAATTTAAGAACTGAAAATCTTAAGAAATTAAAATTATTAGTAGACCCAAATCTCCATCTGGAATTAGAAGGAATTCATCCTGATCTTGGTTCCGTGAAATTAAGAGAATTATTATCCACTTTTGTTGCACATGATCTAACCCATATTAATCAAATTACAAGAGTGATGGCAAAAAGATACAAAACTGACGTAGGACCTTGGATTGCAAATTTAAGTATATTAAAGTAATAGCTTGGCGTTTTACCCACAGAAAGCGGGCATTATAGAATAAGCAATTACACTAAATTTATTAGCACTATAGTGAAATAAGATAAAGGATTATTCATACTCGGGGAATTCCGAGTTTTTTTATGTTAAACTATTATTTAAATTCAATTAGAGAAAATAGATTTCTAGTGTATTTAAAAAGGAGAGAAATTTAGGTTGGATATCATACTACAAATTCTTATACTCATCAGTATAGGACTTGCTGCAGGAACAGTCGGATCATTGATTGGCTTAGGGGGAGGAATTATTATTGTTCCAATGCTACTTAATATTGATCACTTTCTATCCGCTTTTTCGACTGTACCAATCCATGTTGCAGTTGGAACTTCACTGATTACAATTGTGTTTTCTTCACTTTCATCCACCCTTTCGTACCATAAGCAAAAACGAATCGATTATAAGAGTGGTATTTTATTTTTAATAGGTAGTGTTCCTGGTAGCTTACTAGGTACATACATCAATTCACTTTTAAATACAGAGCGGTTTACTTTATTTTTTGGTATATTTTTAATCTGTATATCAGTCTTTCTTTTTGTTTCTTCAAAATTAAATAAAAAATCAAAGGAAGTACATAAAGGAATTATACGAACATATACAAATGATGAAGGCGAAGCATATAAATATAGCTATAGTCTTCCGTTGGCAATTTTTTTATCGATTTTTATCGGGATTATCTCAGGATTATTTGGAATTGGTGGAGGAATATTGTTAGTACCAATGATGGCGTTTTTATTTAGTTTTCCACCTCAGTTAGCTGTTGCGACTTCAATGTTTGTCGTTATGTTTACGACTCTTGGAAGCTCGATTTCATACATAACATTAGGAGAAGTAAATTTCTATTACATTCTTCTACTTGTTCCTGGCGCATGGTTTGGTGGGAAAATTGGAGCATATATTAATCAAAAATTAAAAACTGAAACAATCGCATTAATTTTAAGGTTAGTTGTGTTATTTTATGGCATAAAATTAATTATAGAAAATATTTAAAAAAGGATGGTGGAACAATGGAAACAAATCAAACTATAAATATTCGGTTGTTCCATACTAATGACATTCATAGCCACTTTGAAACGTGGCCAACAATCGTCGGTTTGTTGAAGTCTAAAAGAGAGTTAGCTAAAGAAAAAGGTGAGGAAACCCTTACTTTTGATATTGGGGATTTCGTTGATCGATTTCATCCAATTTCGGAGGCCACTTTAGGAAAAGGCAATGTAGAACTTTTAAATGATGCAAAGTTTGATGCAATTACAATAGGAAATAATGAAGGAATTACCTTATCAAAAGGTGAGTTGTTAAATCTTTATGAAGATGCAAAGTTTGATGTTTTAGTAGGTAATTTAAACATATCAGATGAAGGTACCGAGAGTTTTAGCAAGCCTTTTGAAATATATGAAAAAAATGGTGTAAAGCTAGGAGTAATTGGTTTAACAGTCGCTTATCCTGTTTTTTATGAAACTTTAGGATGGAATATAAAAGATCCCTTTGAAATGTTAAATAACATCCTGCCAATTGTTAAAGCGCAATCAGACATTGTCATTATACTATCTCATTTAGGTATGAGAGACGATCAGCGAATCGCTGAACAATTTTCAGGAGTTGATATTATCTTAGGAGCACATACTCATCATTTATTTCCAAATGGAGAGTATGTTGGTGAAACATTACTTTGTGGAACAGGTAAACACGGTAACTATTTAGGCGAGGTTTTAATTACTGTTAATAAAGAGGCGAAAAGTATTATAAATACTGAAGCTTCAGTTACTGAAATACATACAGTCCCAACATATTACCAAGATGAAATGACGAAAATGATGTTGGCTAATTTAATGAGACTGAGTAAAGAAATTTTAAATGAACCAGTGACACAACTTCCTAGTAACATGGGGGTAAATTGGTTTAAAGATAGTCCATTACTGAAATTATTAGCAAATGCGCTTCGCCAATGGACTAAGGCAGATATTAGTATACTAAATTCGGGTATTTTACTTGATGGCTTAACAAGTGGACCTGTTACAAAGGGTGACATTCATCGAATATGCCCACATCCTATTAATCCTTGTGTCGTTACTTTATCTGGTAAGGAATTACTAAATGTTTTAAATCGTTGTGAAGAGAAAGAGTTGACTCATTTAAAGATGAAAGGTTTTGGATTTAGAGGGAAAGTAATTGGAAAAATGGTTTACGATGGAATCACTTTTGTTCATAAAGATAAGAGAAGGCATTTGAAAAAAGAGGATTTACTCATTAATGGTGAATTGTTAGATTTAAATCGAATGTATGCGATCGGAACTTTGGATTTATTTACGTTTGGTCACTTAATTCCTACAATTCGAGATGCTAGTCATAAAAGATTTTTTATGCCTGAATTTATACGTGATGTGTTATTTTCGGCTTTAAAAGATGTATAAAATTTATCAAGATTAGACAGGTTACACTTTTGTTTTTTTCTCATATTTTAGAATGAGAAAGGAGCGTTGAACTTGATCAATTTAAGCCCAATTAAAATAGATAATCATACATTTAATGCTGTTACGGTTTTACTTCCGAAAACTACCTTATTGGTCGTTATGAATGATAACGGATATATTATGTGCGGAGCATTAGATGTAGCTTTATTAAATGAAAGATTGCGTGATCGTCAAATTATTGCAGGCCGAGCAGTTGGTGTAAAAACAATAGAAGAATTATTAAATGCGCCTTTAGAATCCATTACTGTTGAAGCAGAAAAGTTAGGTATTCAAAAAGGAATGATTGGAAGGGACGCATTATTAAAGATGATATAAAAAAAGCCACTAAATTTTTTTTAGTGGCTTCCTGTGTAAATGAAGTCTAAAAAAAGTATTATCTGCTATGAAGAGCCATATATTTAATTAAAAAAATTGTTCAAGGAGAAAACAATGAGAGTTGTTGAAGCATCAACACTTGTTCCAGGTACGATTTTAAGAAAACCGGTTTATAATGAACATGGAGAAGTTATCGTTAATGCAAATATTCCTTTAACAAAAGAGATGATTAATCGGATACATAAATTAGCTATTCAATTTGTTTTAGTACATGCTCAATCATCAGAATTAATGGGAAAGACAATTATTTCAGACGAACTTCGCACTGACATCACAAAAACAATAGAAGATGCTTTTGTTAAAATAATTAGCGAAGATTTTTATTTAAGAGGGCTATCTTTAGAAAAAAACTCATCTAGGCTTAAAGAAATTATAAAATCACTGCAAAACGAATTATGGCAACAGAAGGATGTTTTATCTATATTGATAGATGTATTTCTATATGATGAGTATATCTTTATTCATTCTCTTAATGTAGCTATGTATTCTTTAGGAATTGGAATGGCATTAGATCTAAGTAAAATCCAACTTAATATACTTGGATTAGGAGCACTCTTACATGATGTCGGGAAAATGGCCATACCAAAAAAGATTTTAAATAAACGGAACCGTTTAACTGAAGATGAATATGCGTTCATTAAACAACATACAACTGTTGGATACGAAATGCTACGACGAGTATCTACTATTCACCCAATTGTTGCCGACTGTGCATTACAGCATCATGAAAGGATCAATGGAAGTGGCTATCCAAAAGGTTTATTTGGTGAGGAAATGCATCTTTTCTCAAAGATCATTGGGATTGCCGACTTTTTTGATGCGGTTACTTCAAATCGAGTATATCGACAAGCAATGCTCCCGAATGAAGGATTAACATTATTAATTAATGGTAGTGATAAATTATATGATGGTAAATTAATCAGCATATTTAGTGATTTACTAACCGTTTATCCAACGGGATTACACGTAAAATTGAGTGATGGTAGACGAGGAATTGTTTTTAGGCAAAATGAAGTATCGACAGATCGTCCAATTGTGCTTGTAATTGAAGAAAACGGAAGAAAGTTAAGTATTCCTTATAAAGTGAACCTCTATTATGAGTTAAAATTAATGATTATCGAGTGTGATTATACAACAATAAAACAAAGCATTTATAAATAATGGGATGTTTTTAGTGAAATGACTGGGGCATCGTTTTTAGTGTTTTTGTACATATCCATTTAGAATGAACAGGCAATGACATGCATACCCATTAGTAAGGGGGCATGGATATGATGAAAAGATTTAAGTACAGACGTGTTCCAAAAAATAAATTTTTTGTTTCAAAAAGAAAATCTTTTGGCGGATTTAAAAATGATTTAACTCAAATAACAAAACCGATTCGTACTATATTTCCGAATAAATATGTAGTTATTTGTATTGTTATATTATTTTTTTCCTTCTATGCTTTTTGGGAAATTGATAAAATTTTCACTCCAACAATCTTAAAATATTCTGAGAAACAAACAAGAAGAATTGCTTCTATCGTCATCAATGAAGCGTATGAATCGGCATCTAGAGAACTACAAGGGCAGGATATTATCATTCGAGATGTTGATGATAACGGTAAGGCGATAATAAGCACGAATACATATTTAATCAATAAAATAATTGGTTCTACTACTAAGCATGTTGAAGAAAATATTCGTAGAGTAGAAAATGGAGATTTATCATTTTTATCTTTATCAAAAGCAGAAATGAAGAAAATGAAGGCGGATCATGAGGGTCTTTATTTAAAAGTACCGATAGGGGTCGTTACAAATACAGCACTTTTAGGAAAACTTGGACCTACCATTCCAGTTCGTTTTTCTGTAGTTGGTGATGCAGTGGCTAATGTTACACAAGAAGTTAAGCCATTTGGATTTAATAATTCTGTTGTCGAAATTATTATGAATGTAGAAGTAAATATGAATGTAATTATCCCGTTTAGTACAAAATCAACAAAGGTGAAAGTAGAAGTCCCAATTGCTACTGAAATTATCGACGGAGAAGTTCCTAGTTTTATTCCATTTACGCCAAATACTCAACAAATTCCATCAACAATAAAAGGAAAAAAATAAATTTAAAATAGAGCAGACTAACTTGGTACATTAAGATATAAGTTAGTCTGCTTTTTTCTCATTCATGTTTTTTAATTTACCTAAATTCTGCGCCAATCGGTTAGTTTTGTTTATTTGCTTCTATCCTGACGCTCCCAAAGACGTAATTTAGGATAAGGATCAAAAGACCATTCTGAATATCCATTGTCTTTGTAAATACCATAATGCAAATGTGGAGGGAATTTTCCTGATGTCCCTGGAGGTCCATATCCAGTACTTCCAACATAGCCAATAAGTGTTCCAGGCTCTACTACTTGCCCTCTTTGAAGGTCTTTGTTAAACCCACCAAGATGGGCATAGTAATGATAATTATTAGATAAGTCTCGAATTCCGATTCTCCAACCTCCAATTCGATTCCAGCCCTTTGTCTCAATTACTCCATAGCATGTAGATCTTACAGGAGTCCCATAATTTGCAAAAATATCTGTCCCTTCATGAACTCTTCGTCCACCAAAGCTTCGAGGTGCCCCCCATGTACTACGATAACTATGTGTACTGCGAATTGGTAATGGGAAAGCATTACCTTCTATATTTAATTTTCCGTAATATTGATATATACTAGCGTATTCGTCGATAATATCAACGGTTATTGCTCTTTGGTAGTAATCCCATAGCATCATTCGAATGTATTGTCTAGATGGGCCGTAGAAATGCAATCGATGAATGAAAGTGTACAGAATATCCTCATCATCTTCTAAAGAAGCTTTTCCATCATTATTTCCATCTAAACCAATGCCGCTAAATAAATGGATAGTAGGAACGTATGTGTCTTTCTTAACTGGATTTGATACCCCGCTCCAATCCTCTGGTTTAATATAGATCGAAAGGACTCCATTTTCACGTTTAGGTATATCGTTCCTAACACTACGTACATTTCGTTCATAAGTATCTATCGCTGCAAAGTAATACCAAGGGATAAAGGTTAGTGTTTCACCTTTTTTATATAATGCCATTCGTTCTTTATCAAGCTGTGCTTGATTAATTTCTTCTGCATTTGTAAATGATGGCATTATGAAGATAACCACCATACAAAAAAGTACAATTATTTTTTTCAAAACCATCATCCTTTAAATTGATTTACATCTATAGTTTGGTTAAAGGAGCGACTTTCATAAATGGAAATTATAGGATAATAGGGATTATCAAACGAAAGTTTTTCATATCTGCGAAAAATGTAGTAATATATAAACTATTGGAAGAGAAAATGAAATATGTCGTAAACGAAAAAACGTTGGAGGAATTTCAAATGGCACCAAAAAAAGAAGAATATTTGAGAAAGCCTGAGTGGCTAAAAATAAAATTAAACACAAATGAATCTTACACAGAACTAAAGAAAATGATGCGATCTAAAAATCTTCACACTGTTTGTGAGGAAGCTCGTTGTCCAAATATCCATGAATGTTGGGCAGTTAGAAAAACAGCTACTTTCATGATCTTAGGTGCGGTTTGTACTCGTGCATGTCGTTTTTGTGCAGTTAAAACTGGTTTACCAACTGAACTTGATCTACAAGAACCAGTTCGAGTTGCTGAATCTGTCACACAAATGAACTTAAAACACGTTGTTATTACAGCGGTTGCTCGTGATGACTTAAGAGACGGTGGAGCAGCTGTATTTGCAGAAACTGTTAGAGAAGTTAGAAAAGCAAATCCATTTACAACAATTGAAGTTTTACCTTCTGATATGGGTGGGAAATTTGAAAACCTTAAAATGCTAATGGATGCAAAACCAGATATTATGAACCATAATATTGAAACAGTTAGAGAGTTAACTCCACGTGTTCGTGCAAGAGCTACGTATGAAAGATCACTTGAATTTTTACGTAGAGCAAAGGAAATTAATCCTAGCATCCCTACAAAATCAAGCATTATGCTTGGATTAGGTGAAACAAACGAACAAATTTACGAAGCAATGGATGATTTACGTGCTGCAGGTGTAAATATCATTACATTAGGTCAATATTTACAACCAACGAAAACTCATTTATCTGTTAAAAAATACTATACTCCTGACGAGTTTGCAGCCCTAAAAGAAATTGCTTTAGGAAAAGGGTTCTCACACTGTGAGGCTGGTCCTCTAGTTCGTTCATCATATCATGCTGACGAACAAGTAGAAGCTGCTAAACAAGCGTAATAAAAAAGCACTAGCCCTATGCTAGTGCTTTTATTTTTATTTTGACATCTGATCAAAATGCATACTTTGTTTATCTACATCAAAACCTTGGGCTAGATCTTTAATTTTTTGTTCTAATTGTCCATCATTAAGCTGACCATATTTATTTAGTTCCTCAATATTATTAATATTTTGTAACGAATTAGAAGTAAAGATATGATAGTAAGTAGGAAGTGCAGATTGAGCAGTTTTTTCAACCTGTTTTCTAGCTAATGATTTATTCCCATCTGATTTATAAGCAATGAATACTTCCTGGTCTGTAACTAGTGTAGCTGCATCGTTTATATCAGGAAGCTTTACAACTAAATAAGAAATGAATTTTGACACTTCTTGTTTATCAATTGTTAAAGTATATTCCCCATCTTTACCTAAAACATCTTGCTTTTGTAGTCTAGAAAAGCCATAATCTTTGTAAGAGTTATTTGACATTTTAGCATTTACATCGCCTAAATCCATGGGCTTTGTATTTAATTGTTTTGGTGTTGGATTAGATCGATGTTCATTTTTATATGTTACATCCTTATAATCGAACTGTCTCGAATGACTTGGACCGAATGAACATCCAGTTAATAAAAATAAGGTTAATAAACAAACTAAATATTTGCGCATATTAAATACCACCTTTTAATAATCAATGTAAAATTAGTATGCCAAAATATTTGTTACATATTTATGGGAGTAAAAGGAAGGAGAATACAAAATGGTTTGCATACAGAATATTTGCTATGAAGTAGTTGAAGATTACCGTGAAGGATTCAATGAAGAAGCCTTTAAAGCGAGATATGCAGAAATCCTTTCAAAGTATGATTACATTGTTGGGGATTGGGGCTATGAGCAACTAAGACTTAGAGGATTTTTTGATGATTCTCAAAAAAATGTTCCATATGATTCAAAAATAAGTACATTACGTGAATATATTTATGAGTATTGTAATTTTGGGTGTAAATATTTTGTCGTTAAGAAAGTAAAAAATTAATTGATGGGGAAACCCAACTTTTCAGACTACCCGCCAACGCGCTTTCTTCACTTTTTTGCGATGCTCATTACCGTTTTGGGTAATTCCACCTCATCAGGCTTCGCGCAAATAATGACAAACGCTTGCAATCAGTCTGAAAATTATGTTTTAGAATAATGTTTTTACATTGAAAATGGGGGAAACCTCATTTTTTTTTGTTTTAAAGGTGAGCACTGATTTTTTATTGAAAGATGTTTGATTCTTACATAAACAAATTATGTGGACAAAATATTTTTTGATTTTTTGAAAGAATAAAAACCTTGTGGATAAGTTTGAATCTTTCAACAGAAATGTGAATAACTAAAGACTTAATCACAAAAAAAGTGGACAACTTTTTAGTTATCCACTTTTTTTCAGATTATTTAGTAAAAATAAATTATTTATCCACAGGATTCGAAAAATTAGAAAATAATTTCACTAAGAAAATCTAATAATTCGGCTGCCTTTTCTTCAGAAATTCCGAAAGCAAATTCTAAGTAACCTTCTTCTTTTAAATCATCTGAACCGATAATTGCAAATCGATTACTTTGCATATCCATAATCATAACTTTGCCATAATGACGATCAGAATATACTAAAGCAAGATCATGTCTTTGCTCTTCTCCCATAAAGCTTACAAAACGAGTCTTTGCTTGAATCGTGTCATCATATAAGAAAAAACGTTCTGACATTTTTTTATTCCTCCATTATACTAAAATAAGATTTGGCTTGTATTCTAAATGGTGATGTGCTTTTATATGTCGCACAGTTTTCGTTTTACTTCTCATTACAATTGAATGAGTTTCGATTAGGTCTCCACCTAAGAAAGTAACTCCTTCAAGTAATTCACCTGAAGTAACACCTGTAGCAGCAAAAATTGCATCGTCACCTTTTACTAAATCATTTAATGTTAATAATTGTCTTGGGTCTTTAAGGCCCATATCCATACAACGTAGTTCTTCTTCTTTATTCATTGGTACTAATCGGGCTTGCATGTCACCGCCAAGGGCTTTTATCGCTGCAGCGGCTATAACTCCTTCTGGTGCGCCACCAATACCTACAAAGAGATCGATTCCGGTATGAGGTAATGCGGTAGCTATAACAGCACCAACATCTCCATCACCAAATAGTTTAACGCGAGCACCTTTTTCACGAATTCGTTCAATCATTTCCTCATGACGAGGACGTTCTTGGACAATTACCGTTAAATCATGTACACGTTTATTGTTTGCTTCAGCAATAATATCGATCGTTTTTTCAATCGGATCATCTAATGATATTTTACCAGCAGCACGGGGACCTACAGCTATTTTTTCCATATACATGTCAGGTGCATGTAATAAGTTACCTTTATCAGAAATAGCGATTACCGCCATTGCATTTGCATGGCCTTTTGCAAGGATATTTGTCCCTTCTAGAGGATCAACTGCAATGTCTACTTCTGGTCCATTACCAGTACCTAACTTTTCTCCAATATAAAGCATTGGTGCCTCATCGAGTTCACCTTCACCAATTACTACAGTACCTGCCATATTTACTGAATCAAACATCGAACGCATTGCAGAAGTAGCAGCGTCATCAGCTTCATTTTTCTTACCGCGTCCCATCCAATGAGCAGAAGCAAGAGCAGCTGCTTCAGTAACTCTTACAATCTCAAGTGCTAATTCACGCTCCAAAAATTCAACCCCCAGAAAAATATTCACCTATATAATATAACAAAATTCGGTAAGAAACGCTTTCATTTGTCGATTTTTTTCGAATTTAGCTATAAAATAAATATAAGTCCATAAAATGTAGAAGATAGAATTGAGAAGGAAGTGTACATATGTACTTTGTAAATCGTCAAAACATATTAGATCGAATTGAAATTTTAAATTCAATGCTAGAATTTTATGCGTCAAACAGCCATCCAAAAAATAAAATAGAAGAATTAGCTTTGGAAAGAATGATACATCTTTTAATTGACAGTATGTTAGATATTGGAAATACAATGATTGATGGCTTTATTATGAGGGACCCAGGAAGTTATGATGACATTGTTGATATTCTAATGGATGAAAAAGTTATTACTGCTTCAACTGGAGTATCGATCAAAAAATTAATTCCAATTCGAAAGCATTTATTACAAGATTACACATCTTCAATTACAGAAAAAATAGTGACAACATTAAGCGAAAATATCGAAGCATATAAGGAATTCCCGGTTGCCGTTCAAGCTTTTCTTGATAAAGAACTTGGAGTAATTAATGCTTTTAGTAGTGATGAGGAAAAATAATCTTAATTTTTCTAATTGAAATTTGATTCTAATGCTGTTTTTCTTGTCTTACCAAGAGAACAGCCTGACTAGTAAGGAGTGGCAATATGAAACAATACAAAGGATATTTAATTGATCTAGATGGAACTATGTATCGTGGCGAGGAGCAAATTGAGGAAGCTAGTCTTTTTATAAAAGCTCTGAAGGATAAAAATATTCCATATCTTTTTGTAACGAATAATTCTACACGTAGACCGGAACAAGTTGCTGATAAACTTAATTCCTTTAATATTCCAACTACAAAAGAACAGGTCTTTACAACAAGTAATGCCACAGCAAATTATATAAAAGAACAAAAGGCAGATGCCACTGTTTATATGATCGGTGAAGAGGGCTTACAATATGCCTTAGAGGAAGTCGGCTTAACAATTACAGATGAAAATCCTGATTTTGTAATTAGTGGTTTAGACCGTAGTATTAATTATGAGAAATTAGCAAAGGCTTGTATAGCTGTAAGAAATGGCGCGACATTTATTTCTACTAATGGCGACATAGCAATTCCGACCGAAAGAGGTTTATTACCTGGAAATGGGTCACTTACATCTGTTATTACAGTATCTACTACAGTAAAACCAATTTTTATTGGGAAACCTGAATCAATTATTATGGAACAAGCATTAAAAGTTCTTGGTGTTGCAAAAGAGGATACTTTAATGATTGGTGATTATTATGATACAGACATAATGGCTGGGATTAATACCGGTGTTGACACATTGATTGTTCATACTGGTGTGACGACAAGGGATATGTTGTCAAATTACGAAACGCAGCCAACTTATTCAGTTGACTCATTAGAAGAGTGGATTAAATATATTTAAGGAAAAACCCCGCTAGTAATTAATTTACTTGTGGGTTTTTTGTGTTCATTCAAATAGAAAAGTGGTCTCAAATGGATAAGTCTTATGAGACCACTTTTTTTTATTCATCTTTAGGTTTAATTTGATCGGCTTTTTTATGTGCAGCACGATGAGCAAGACGGCTAGATGCAGCAGCTGCAATCGCACCAACAATATCATCTAAAAATGTATTTACTAAGCCTGTAGATTTATCGTTTAATCTTTCTAAAATTCCAGGTTTTAATTTATCGATGTAACCGTAATTTGTGAATCCAATTGAACCATATACATTTACGATCGATAAGGCAATAATTTCATCAATTCCATAAAGGCCTTCATCTTTTTTGATAATAGCCAACAATGGCTCCTGTAGTTTATTTTGCTCTGCCAAAATATCTAATTCAATACCAGTAATGATGGCATTTTGTATCTCACGTTTTGTCAAGACTCTCTCAACATTGTGTTTACACTCTTCTTTAGATAAATTTTCATGATATTTATTTTGTAAAAAATAAACTAAATCAGCAATATCATCGAGCGTAACACCTCTTTTTTCTAATAGCGATAATGCAGTCTTTTCTAAATCGTGATTTAAATATTCCATTTCATCACCTTTTCCTTATCGATTGATTTAATTACTATAAAAATAACTAAAATGGAGATTTCATAAAATAATTAAAACTTTTTCTAAAAATTATTTTTAAGAAATAAGAGGATTAATTATATATGATTCGATATCGAACAAAATTCCCCTTTATAAAAAAGTTAAAACATAGGAAAAAATTGTTAAGTCCATGCTTGTCGGGGCTGACCAACTCACTTCCACATTTCGTGATCTAGTTCCAGCGAGTAGCCCCTCGAGGTCATAAGCCAAATGCCAATAAAGGTAAAAAGCGACCTTTTTTGGCCTTTGTCTTATGCTTGTCGGGGCTGACCAACTCGCTTCCACATTTCGTGATGTCTAGTTCCAGCGAGTAGCCCCTCGAGGTCATAAGCCAAATGCCAATAAAGGTAAAAAGCGACTTTTTTTGGCCTTTGTCTTATGCTTGTCGGGGCTGACCAACTCGCTTCCACATTTCGTATATACTACGTCATTTTCTCCCTTTTTGTGTATGGCCATTCGGGTTTATAGATAGAAAGTGAAAAAGTAGGGTACAGGTTTTTAGATTTGTGACATATATATTAATTAAGTAGTTATAAGAAGGATGTGAGTGATGATGTTTATTCGCAACCAAAACATCATTCAAGACATGTTTACTCATTATCAAATTCAACCAGCTGAATTACTTCAAGTACAGTCATATTACATGTTTTGGCAGCGGAATAGGGTGTACTTTCTTGCACCCATTGGAAATTTAAAAGAAGATGATTTGCAGGAAATGAAGAGTTTAAGTGATTTTATGAGCTCAACCGGAGATCAATCGGTCGCAACCTTTGTTCAAAACGTTCAAGGGTACTATGTGAGTAAGATTGATGGAAATAATTATTCTTTATTTAAGAGTAACAGACAAAATGAACGCAGTAATAATAATGGTGAAGAACTTGCGATTTTTCATTTAAGAGGGAAAAAATATTCAGATGAATTGAAAAGATTAAATAGGATTGGCAAATGGAAGAATTTATGGGAAAAACGTTTAGAGCAATTAGAAAGATTTTGGCAAAGTAAAGTGAATAGTCATCCCGAAAATTTTTTCGAACAAATATTTATTGAATCTTTTCCTTATTATCTCGGAATGACTGAAAATGCGATTCAATATGTTGTAGATACTGAACTAGATGATACTCCCCAAGTTGTTGATGCAGCAACAATTTGTCATCAAAAAATGACTGAACGAAGACAGAAAGAAATTCATTTTGCGAAAGTACCGATTGAATGGATTTACGATCATCCAAGCAGAGATCTTGCGGAATGGGTTAGAGATGAATATTTAGAGAATCCTGATCATTATCAAAAGAAAATCCTGTCATTTTTTTATGGGTATGAAAAGAAAAGTCCATTATCTACTTTTGCGTGGCGTTTGTTATTTGCAAGACTTCTTTTTCCTGTACACTATTTTGAAACAATTGAAGGATATTATTTGGCAAGGAGCGATGCGGAGCGGAAAAGGTATGAGCGTAAGTTAGTTAATTATCTTGAAAATACTAGTGAGTTTGAATCATTTTTAGGTGGATTTTATGATTTAATCGGACTACCAACTGCTAAGTTAGGGATCCGAGAAGTTAAATGGCTAAAATAAAAGAGAGGGTTTTAAACCCTCTCTTTCGTATTGAAAACAGATTAGAATACTTGCTCTACCTCAATTACACCAGGTACTTCTTCTAATAAAGCTCGCTCAATACCAGCTTTTAATGTAATAGTTGAACTTGGGCAACTGCCACATGCGCCTAAAAGGCGAAGTTTAACAATACCATCTTCAATATCAACTAAATCAACGTCTCCACCATCACGTAGTAAAAACGGTCTTAATTTATCTAAAACTTCTTGTACTTGTTCTTTCATGTCCATTCATATCGACTCCTTTCACTAATTTTATTATAATCAGTTAAGAGGAAAAAATCTATTACAGAGTACTTTGTGTGTTTGAAATTATTTTTGGACACACCTTTATTGTATGCTAGGAGGAGAAAATGAGTAATAAAATTTTAGTGGAAGTTTTTGGAGCTGAAGTAATATGTGCAAGTTGTGTAGGAATGCCATCATCAATTGAAACGTTTGAATGGCTTCAAGCTGCACTTCAAAGAAAATATCCTGACTTAGCCTTTGATTTTCAATACATTGATATATTTAATGTAGAGAATAATGAAAAAGAAGATTTTGCAAAACGAGTTAGAAATGATGAATTTTTCTATCCAGTAGTATTAGTAAATGGAAATGTTGTTGGTGAAGGTAATCCAAAATTAAAAGATGTTTATAACGCTATTGAACTATAAAGAATTACAACTCCTTACAAAAAATACAAAATGTAAGGGGTTTTTTTGATGATAGATTTTTTTTTGTTCCGTTCTGATTGTGCGTTTGAGTAATTGACTCTTTTCCAAAAAAATTAAAAAGTTTTAATAAAATTCACTATTTTATGTAAAATGCTAAAGTTTTACATGATAGAATAGAATTATAAAATAAATAAATTACAATTTATGGCATATATATAGGATTGGGAGGAGGGGTGGAATGGTTGCGATCAGTTTATTTGTAATTGGAGTTTTATTAATTATTATCGAAATGTTTTCGTTAACCTTTGTATTCTTGTGGATTGGTATTGCCAGTATTCTAGCATCAGTTGTAAATTATTTAACAGGATCAAACACCTTTACTTTTATTGTTTTTATTATTAGTGCATTAATTTTGTGGCTTAGTACAAAGAAATTTGCAAGAAGAATCCACCAGCATAAAACGATAGAAAATGGAGTATATGCTTTAGTTGGTAAAGAGGTCGTAGTAGCTTCTGTTGAAATTAATGATGATACAGTAGGGACGACTAAAGTTTATGGTGATGAATGGACAATCCGTTCTACTGAACCATTATTTTTAAATAAAAAGGTAATTGTAACAAAAATAGAAGGTGCAACTTTATACGTGAAAAATAACTAATTGAGGAGAAATGCTATGTCTGATGTAAGTTCGATGGTTGGTCCAATTATTATTGGAATTATTGTTTTATTTGTTGTGTTACTTTTGTTATCAAGTATTCGTATTGTTAGACAATCTGAAGTATATCTAGTAGAACGTTTAGGGAAATTCCATCGTAAATTAGAGAGTGGAATACACGTTGTAATGCCGTTTGTTGAACGTGTGGCTAGTAAAAAAACATTACGTGAGACTGTCGTAGATTTTCCACCGCAATCAATGATTACAAAAGATAATGTTAGTATCCAAGTAGACTCAGTTGTCTTTTATCAAGTAACTGATGTTGTGCGTCATGAATACGAAATTGCTAATCCACTGTCTGCAATTTCTAATTTGACTGCTACTACTTTACGTAACTTAATAGGTGAATTAGATTTAGATGAAACTTTAACAAGTCGTGATACAGTTAATAATAAACTCCGTGCAATTCTAGACCAAGCAACCGATAAATGGGGAATGAAAGTTAATCGTGTAGAAATCCGAAATATTATTCCACCTATTGATATTCAAAATGCGATGGAAAGACAAATGCAAGCAGAACGTACACGTCGCGAAAAAGTATTAAATGCACAAGGTGAAAAAGAATCAAAAATCCTGAAAGCAGAAGGGGAAAAGCAATCAAAAATTCTTGAAGCAGAAGGGGAACGTTTAAGCCAAGTTGAAAAAGCACGAGGAGATAAAGATTCTCAAATTTTACGCGCTGAAGGGGAAGCAGAAGCAATTATTAAACTTGCTGAAGCGAAAGCTAAAGGGGAGCAACTTGTGTTAGATGTTTGGAGAAATGCAGAGCCGACTAAAGAAATGGTTCAATTGCGTTCAATGGAAGCGTTAGAAAAAGTAGCTTACGGTCATGCTTCAAAACTTGTTATTCCGACAGACGCAACAAAGCTTTTAGGGATGGTTGAAAGTGTAAAAGAAGTTATTAAATCTGATAAAACAGAATAAAAAAATCCCCTTAGCAATCATGTTAAGGGGATTTTTATCATTTAAGTATAGCTAAAAAGTTACTCAACCATTATGGTATTTATACATCCATAAGATTCCAGACTTTATTAATCTTGGAACACGGCCGATTAATGGGCGTTCATTGAATAGTCCAAAACCATGTTTTTTACCTAATGATCCCATAATACCTTTTAATTTAATTTTAGGCATTTCTTCTGGAAGGTCTTCACCTTTCCATTTTTTTTGTAAGACCATAACGATTTGTTCTGCTTGAGCTTCCGCAAGCTGTGCAGAAGGTGCATATGGTAATGATGCACAATCTCCAACTACATAAACATGCTCATCGTTTGGGATGTGATGATATTTCGTTACAACGATTCTTCCTGTATTGTCTTTTTCTACATCTAAATTGCGAACAACTTCAACAGGTTGAATTCCCGCTGTCCAAATAACAGCGTCACAATGAATTTCATCATCATGGTTAAATAAAGTATTTTTCTCAACTTTTGTAATGTTCGAATTGCTAACAATTTTAACATCGTGCTCAATAAACCAGTTTTGTACATAATAACTAAGTTTTTCTGGAAACATTGATAAAATTCGGCTTCCACGATCAAAAAGTAATATTTGTAAATCGCTTCTACTTTCTCTTAATTCACTAGCTACTTCTACACCACTTAAACCAGCACCTACAACACCGATTACTGAATTAGGAGGTAGACTATTTACATTTTCATAAGCGTTTCTTGTTTTTTCAATTGTTTGAATACTATAAGTATGTTCCGGTGCACCAGGTACATTATGGTATTTATCCTCACAACCTAAACCGATAATTAAATCATCATAAGAAACTGATTTTCCATTGCTTAATTCTACTTTCTTGTTTGCCGTATCAATTGTAGTAATATCGCCATATACAACCTTTAATTTTTCATGAGTTGGTAATGGTATTCTAATGTGTTGCTCTGGAACTGTACCTGCAACTAATGCATAATACTCAGTTTTAAAGCAATGAAAAGAATTTCGATCAATCAATGTGATATGAACATCCTCAGGTAAATCAGATGTTAATAGACGTGACAAAGCACGAATATTTCCATATCCGGCACCTAGTAATACGAGGTTTTTCATAGTTGATGTTCCCCTTTTGTTTTATTAGCGTTGAATGAAAAAATTTTTCTATTTTTCGACAATTATATTATATATATTTTATGTTAAAATAACAACGCCTAACTCAGTAAAATAAAGCTCATTCCATTTATTCTCAAAAGGATTGACGTTTTGATAAAAAAAGAGTAACTTTATGAGGAGCAAGGAGTGAAAAATAGTGAGACCATTAGTCGAATTTTGTATAAAAAACCTATCAGACGGTGCACAAAAAGCTTTAGAACAGCTTGAACGTGATCCAAATCTAGACATACTAGAATATGGCTGCCTTGGATATTGTGGAAAATGTAGTCTATCACTTTTTGCACTAGTTGAAGGCGAAGTAGTTACTGGAGAAACGGCAACCGAGTTAGTAGATAATATTTATATTTTCTTAGAAGAAAATATGTTAATATAAGAAGCACTGTTAATAATTAACAGTGCTTTTTCTATATTTCGAGCTATTTCAACAATATTTTTCTCTTCCTTATAAACCGTTTTACATCCCTCGATGATCATTCCATAATTTAAATAATTCAACTATTACTATTCTTCAAATAGATTACTTTAACCAAAATTATTTTTATTACGTACACTATTTTTAATTAATAACTAAATTAAAACAAAAAAATGAGCATTCACCTAAGTGAAGCTCTTAAAATGTTTCTATATCGAGAAACGGGGGATGTTCTTATTGTGCTCAATTCATTTAAATTTTATACTTGTATTAATAAAAAAAAATAAGGAGTCATGAAAATGAATTCTTTTAGATATACAAAAATGCATGGATTAGGAAATAACTATATTTATGTAAATATGTTTAAAGAAAATTTAAGAGAAGAAGAGCTTTCTAAACTTGCAGTTGAAGTTTCAAATATTAATACAGGTATTGGCAGTGATGGAATGATTTTAATCTGTCCATCAGAAGTTGCAGATGTAAAAATGCGAGTATTTAATAATGATGGGTCAGAAGCTAAAAATTGTGGTAATGGTCTGAGATGCGTAGCAAAATATGCGTATGAACATGGAATTGCAAATAATACTTCATTTAAGATTGAAACGATCAGTACAATAGTTGAAGCAACAGTACATGTAGAAAATAATATTGTTAGTCAAGTAACAGTAAATATGGGGAACCCAATATTCCAAAGGTCTCAAATCCCAATGATAGGTGATGACCAGGAATATGCTAAGGACAGAATTTTGTTTGAAGAAAAAAGCTACGAATTTTCAGCAGTTTCGATGGGAAATCCACATGCTGTTTTTGAAGTAACTGATATAAAAAAGGCACCATTAACAACTTTAGGTCCAATTGTGGAAAAACATGATTTATTTCCTGAAAGCGTAAATGTTGAATTTATCGAATGTTTGCCGCATAATGAGATAAATTTCGTTGTATGGGAGCGAGGTTCTGGTGTAACTCAGGCCTGTGGAACAGGAGCCTGTGCTGCAGCAGTCGCTATGATACAAGAAGGCAAATATAAACGAGATGAACCGATAACTGTTCACCTGCAAGGTGGAGATTTACAAATTACTTGGTCTACTGATGGGGATGTATGGATGAAAGGCCCAGCAGTTACAATAACAGAAGGCATATACTATACTCAAAGAGGAGTGAAATAAATGATTACAGTTACTGAACAAGCAGGTTTGAAAATTAAAGAAATGATTGAAAACGAAGAAGATCAAAACACTTTTGTTCGCTTAGGAGTAAAAGGTGGAGGTTGCTCTGGACTTTCATATGGACTTGGTTTCGATCCACAAAAAAATGATGATGACACAGAATTAGAATATTATGGCATCAAGTTTTTAATTGATAATGAAAGTGCTCCTATTTTAAAAGGAGTTGTAATTGATTTCAAAGAGTCATTACTAGGCGGAGGATTTACAATCGATAATCCAAATGCGATTGCTTCATGTGGTTGTGGTTCAAGCTTTAGAACAGCTACAAATGCAGGTACACCTGAGGAGTGCTAATTCAGACTGCCCGCCAAACGCGCGCTTTCTTCGTTGCTGCGCTTTGTCTAACATGAATAGAATAGGATACTTTTGTATCCTATTTTTTCTATTATACAAACTAGGCAAAATTCTTAATTGTTAATATTTTTACAAATTCGGGGTAAATTATTGAATCTTTTTTGAAGTTGTGTACTATTATATAGTGTAGATAAAAATTTGAATTGGTTTATTATAAAGTTGGTTGTGAAATGGTTCACGAATTGCGTTGTAGATTGTTCAATGTATCACAAGTTAAATTAAAAGAAGACTACCATAAAAAGACAGTCCCTTTCATTCAAATTTTTAGAACATTGAAGAACTATGACCTGGTTGTACTTTCGCAGTTGGATCGATATATGTTTTAGCATTGTTAATTGCTGTTGGTGCTTCACCAAAACCAGAAGCAATTAGCTTAACTTTACCATCATAAGTACATATATCACCAGCAGCATAAATACCAGGAATATTTGTTTCCATGCGTGAATTAACAACAATATTATTCTTTTCAATGTTTAGGCCCCAGTTTTTAATTGGTCCTAAAGAAGAAACAAAACCATAGTTAACGATTACATCATCAACTTCGAATTCAATGCGCTCTTTTGTTTTTGTATTTTGAAGTACAACTTTTTCAATACGCTTTTCACCAACGATACTAACAGGAACATAAGGAGTAGTTACTTCTATTTTAGAGTTCATTAAGTTTTCGACGCTATGCTCATGAGCTCTAAATTTATCACGACGGTGAACTAGTATTACTTTTTCAGCGATTGGTTCAAGCATTAATGACCAGTCTACAGCAGAATCTCCACCGCCGAAAACAACAACTCGTTTACCAGCAAATTTATTCATATCATCTACGAAGTAATGTAAGTTTGCTTTTTCAAACTTTTCAGAACCATCAATTTCTAGTTTACGTGGTTGGAATGCACCATTTCCTGCAGTGATGATAATAGCTTTTGTATAATGCTCAAAACCATCATGACAAACTAAATGGAATACTCCATCTTCACCTTTAGTAATTGATTGAACTGATTGCTCTAAACATACGGTAGGATTAAATTTTTTCATTTGCTCTCTTAAGTTATTAATTAACTCTTGAGCACGAACTTTTGGGAAGCCAGCTACATCATAAATGTATTTTTCAGGGTAAAGTGCAGATAATTGACCACCAAGCTGAGGTAAGCTTTCAATAATTTTTACACTTGCTTGACGCATTCCACCATAAAAGGCAGTGAATAAACCAATTGGTCCTCCACCAATAATCGTAATATCATATACTTTTTCGTCTTTCATAAACGGAATGTCCCCCTCATGTATAAATGCATGGCATCTATAATAAAATAATATCATATTTTATGCTGATAAAATTTAAATATGGCAATTAAAACATCGTAGAAATTTTTCTAAAATATGAGGTGTGGATCAGAAATATAACTAATTTAACTTAATATTTAGATAATTCTACCGTTTAGATTTATGCTTGAAATCTTACACAAAAAACTTTAATATTGTTATAGGCTAATTGTTAACATTTTGTGACAATTATTACGAAATATTTAGACAAATTTCCCTAATTAATCGTTTGCTCACTTATGTACTAATTTTATAATGTATTAGATTGCTCACTATTGAGCTTAGTTATAAATTTAGAGATATTACGGCAAATTGTAGGCACTTAATATAATTTAAAAGGATGGTATGTATATCATGAATAAGCCTAAGATTGTAATCCTTGGAGCTGGGTACGGTGGAATTATTACTGCAACTCGACTTCAAAAAACATTATCTGCAAATGAAGCGGACATTACATTAGTAAATAAAAATAGTTACCACTACCAAACGACTTGGTTACATGAAAATGCGGCAGGTACATTACATCATGACCGTACACGCCTTGACATTAAAGACGTGATTAACCCAAGTAAAGTTAACTTTATCCAAGATACTGTTACTCAAATTAAACCAGAAGAAAAGAAAGTTATTCTTTCTAACGGTGAATTAAACTATGATTATTTAGTAGTTGGTCTTGGTTTTGAGTCAGAAACATTTGGAATTAAAGGTTTAAAAGAACATGCATTCTCAATTGCAAGTATCAATGCTGCTCGTCAAATTCGTGAGCATATTGATTATAGCTTTTCTAAATATTACAACACACCAGCTGAAAAGCGCGATGAGTTATTAACAATTATCGTTGGTGGTGCAGGATTTACAGGTATCGAATTTGTTGGGGAACTTGCAAACCGCGTGCCAGAACTATGTAAAGAATATGATATCGATCGTGATTTAGTTCGTATTATTTGCGTAGAGGCTGCTCCAATGGTATTACCAGGTTTTGATCCTGAATTAGTTGACTATGCAGTTTCTCAATTAGAGAAAAAAGGCGTAGAATTTAAAATTGGTACAGCTATTAAAGAATGTACTGAAGATGGAATCATCGTTGCAAAAGGTGATGTTGAAGAGAAAATCAACTCTGCAACTGTTGTTTGGGCTGCAGGTGTACGTGGAAATGAATTAGTAGAGCAAGCTGGCTTCGAAGCTATGCGTGGACGTGTAAAAGTTACAAAAGATATGCGTGTTCCAGGATATGATGACGTATTTATCGTAGGTGATTCTGCTTTATTAATTGACGAATCAAGTAACCGTCCATACCCACCAACAGCACAAATTGCAATTCAACAAGGATTTAATGTTGCACACAACTTAGCTGTATTAGTTCGTGGAAAAGGTGAACTTGAAGAGTTTACACCAGACATTAAAGGTACAGTATGTTCATTAGGACATGATGATGCAATTGGAGTAGTATACGGTAAAAAATTAACAGGTTGGAAAGCTTCATTTATGAAAAAAGTAATCGATAACCGTTACTTATTCTTACTTGGTGGACCAATGTTAGTTCTTAAAAAAGGTAAATTAAACTTTCTATAAGCATATTAGCTCGACTTAAGTCGAGCTTTTTCTTTATATATTAAGTCAGAAACAAATTGGCAGCTGTGAAGAATTCTTGCTGTAGTTATTCATTTTAGAATTAAGTATTAGTGCAACTACGCCGCTGTCTTCACCTAAAAGCTCGCCAATAAACGAGTTTTCTTTATGGTAAAGGTGGTCATAAAAGATGAGTAAAAGAAGCAATGTATGGCTAGGGGTAGCTGGTTTAGTGAAAGACTCTAACGGAAGATGGTTAGTTGTAAAGAAAAAATATAGTGGCTTAAAAGGTTTATGGTCTTTACCAGCAGGTTTTGTAAAACAAGATGAAACTGTTGACCAAGCAGTTTTAAGAGAGATTAAAGAGGAAACAGGTGTAAATGGAAACTTAATAGGTTTGATCGGTGTTAGAACTGGGGTTATTCGAGAAGAAATTAGTGATAATATGTTAATTTTCTTATTACAGGCAGATGATACAACGATAACGATTCAAGAAGAAGAGTTATCAGATGCACGTTTTATTTCTGAAGAAGAGCTAGTAAAAGATCCTACATCTTCATTACTAATTAAATATTTAATTGAAAATCCCCCAAATATACCAATGAATGTAGTTAAAGGTTTAAACCCAGGAGATCAATTCCAATATACAACCTATCACTTTATCAAATAATTTTTAAATAATTTGAATTTTTTTAAAATTGACGATAGGACAAGAAGGTTTTACACTGTATATAGAAAAAATGTGGGGTGTTTTTATATGGTGATGAGTATTCCAGTTTTACTAATTTCAATTTTATTATTTTTCGTATTAGCTTTTGGAATCGGTTTCCTTGCAAATATGCTTTTTCGAACAACGTGGTTTATGGTGGTAATCTATCCACTATTAATCGTTATGATTGTGGACAAGATTAGTACTGTAAAATATTTTACTAATACTACTGTAGCTTTTGAGACATTAAAAACAAACTTATTAGCAGTAGGTACTGGTGATATTGTTATTTTAACAGCTGGTTTAGTAGGGGCAATTATGTCAGGAGTAGTAATCCTTTCATTAAGAAAAAATGGATATCAAATGTTTTAACTTCTAACTTTCTCATAATGAGAAAGTTTTTTTTATAATTTTTTTATTTTAGGGAAAGATGAAAAGATGAAAAGGAGTGAAATGATTCATTGGGTATAAATAAAAAATTATTTAGACGTGTTATTTTATCTATTTTATTCATTATTGCTTTGTTTTCTTCTTTAAAAATCCTTGCAAATATACAAGACGCTACTATAAAAGGCTGGTTTAGTGATTTAATTACAATAAATAAAGTATTTGCTGAAGAAAATAAAAAGATCACAAATGAGAGCATAATGATTACGATGGCAAAAAACATCGAGCATAATACGAATTGGAATAATTATAAAAAGGTAACAGTTACTGCAACTGGTTATACAGCTGGAAGAGAATCCACAGGAAAAAGTCCTAAAGATCATTCATATGGAATTACTTATTCAGGTGTGGAAGTAAGAAGAGATTTATTTTCAACAATTGCAGCCGACTTAAACGTATTTCCAATAGGAACAGTATTATTTATTCCTGGGTATGGATATGGAGTTGTAGCTGATAAAGGTGCAGCAGTAAAAGGGAATCATTTGGATTTATATTTTCAAACTGTTGGAGATGTATTTGAGCATTGGGGAAAGAAAAAATTGGCTGTTTATATAATAAAGCAGGGATCCGGAAGATTTACTGAATCAGATCTTAAAGACTTGAATGAACAAAACTCATTACAAGTATTTAGACAGCAATCAAAGAATCAAATTGGAGAATAGATTATGGAAAAAATAAATTATAGCTTAATCATTAATGCACCAATCGAAGCTGTTTTTGAAGTTGTTGATTCAGATGAGCATATAAAAAAGTGGATGGATGGTTTCATAGAGAATAAGTATGACGAAAATTTTAACAGAGAAAAACCAGTTGGTCATAAGTTTAAGCAAAAGTTAGAAGAAGATGGGGAAATTCGAGAATATGATGGTGAAATCATCTCGTATAGCCCGCCAAAAGAATTAGGCATTCGATTAAAGCATCCTAATTTTACAGCTGACGCAGTCTATCGCTTTTTTTCTGTTGAATCAAATCAAACCCGAATAGATTATGAATGTAGCTTAGAAATGTCTTCAGTAGTAGCTAAAATGACTGGCTTCATATTCAGTTGGTTTACTAAACGAATTGTAGTAAAACAAATGAGTAGTTTAAAAGAATATGCGGAAAAGCGATTTGATGGTGTACTATAAAACCATGCCCCTTGCATTAATTGCAAGGGGTTTACAACGTTAATAGGATATTTAATTTTAATAAAAGGAAAATCTTTTCATTATCTCGAATTTAAAATAAGTAAAATTTTATAATAAAATAGAAATTGTTCAACATAATCTTTTGTTCAAACAGCTTTGAAGAAATCAGAGTTGTTTAAAGTAATGGAGAGGCGGAGGAGTAATGGAAGAGAAAATGACATTAATGCATGCTTTAGGCATGAGGATAGAGTCTGTTGAAGAAGGCAAAGTAGTGATGAAAATGGAGGTAACGGAAAAAGTACATCAACCGTTTGGTTATTTACACGGTGGTGCTTCAGTTGCGTTAGCTGAAACAGTTGCGAGTGTAGGAACGTTTTCGATGATTGATCAAGAGAATCAACTTGCTTTTGGCCTTGAAATAAACGCAAATCATTTACGATCTGTTCGTGACGGTGTCGTAACAGCAATTGGAACTGTAGTACATACAGGTAAAACGACAATGGTTTGGGATATAAAAATTTACTCCGAGGATGAGCAGTTAGTTTGTATCTCGAGATGTACAGTTGCGATTAAAGATAAACGAAATTAACAAAAAAGAGCTGCTAAATTACAATTGTAATTTAGCATTTTTTTATGACCGAGGATATCAAACTAATGACACTTGGTAAATTGATCGGTCAGGTTTCTTAAATATTAAAATGTAATTTAAATGTTATTTCTAAAAAGAAAAAATAGAAACTCATCAATTTTATCATAAACTTATGGTAAAATAATTAAGTTGTGTATATTAAATTTCGAAGATAAGTGAGACATCCTCTATTTAAGGATTTAGAAATTTCTTGAGATAGAGAAGAAAGGAGACATTCGATGAAAAATATATATTACACAGGCTTTAATGCACTTTTATCAATTATTATGTTTACGGTCGCCATTACATTAAACTTCTTTCAAATGACTATAAACTTTTTATCAGTATCTGGTATTTTACAACCACTTACAGATCTACTTCCAGAGAAGGAAATTAGAATCCTTACATTTCTAGGTATAGCATTTCTTTTCTATTTAGTTTTAAGTGGATTCAAATTAATTTCTGATATGATCTGGCAATTTGCGCTACTACTATTCTCAAAGGACAATGAAGGAGTAGACTTATTAGCAACCAAGAAATATTCTTTTGTCTTTTTAATAGGTGGATTAATTGCTATCTTTTTAAATAAATCTTTAGTGTATATTGCTATTATTTTAATCGTATCAGTAATTGCATTTTTTATTTTATTTTTAATCAAGCAAAGATCTAACTATACAATTGTAGGGGTAATTGGTTTTATAATGATCCAATTAATTATTTGGGGATTAGTAGGAAGCGGAGTTGTATACGGCGCTTTTACAGTTCTAGCTAAATTTAAAACTTCAATGCCATTTTAAAAAAAGTAGCACTTTTGATAATCTCAAAAGTGCTACTTTTTTGTTTATAGATTAATATAATTGGCCATTTACAACGATATTTTGCCATATGCGTTGAGTAGGCGGATAAGAATAGTTTTTTGGAATTGGAATTCTTTGTTTATCATTACCGATCCACGTACCAATTGTATAATTTGAAGTTAATCCCATGAACCATAGATTCGTATTATCGTTCGTTGTACCTGTTTTACCACCAATATAGTGTAACGGCATATAGATATGTTTAGCTGTACCATCTTTTACTACGGAGTTTAACATGCTTCTCATCGTTTCGTTCGTTGATGGATTGTAAACACGAATTGCTTTAGGTTCATTATCGTATAATACGGTACCATCTCTTAACGTGATTTTTTTAATAGCGGTATTTTCATAGAATACCCCATTGTTTCCAAAGGTAGAATATGCATCTGTCATTTCTAATGGTGACATACCAACATTGAAGCCACCAAGGGCACGACCAAGCTCTACACGATCTTCACCTGTAATCGTTCTAAAACCAAACTTATCTAAGTATGAATATCCTACACGTGGTGTAAGTTGCTCATATAATCGAACTGCAGCCGTATTATATGAGTTCTGCATGGCAGTTCGTATCGTTACGTCCCCATATTCTTTTTTACTATCATTTTTAGGACAATAGGTGCCTTTACAGTAGTTATCTGCATTTACTTTCGTATCTGGAGTCGCCCCAAAGGTTTCAATATATGGCGCATAAACTAGTAAAGGTTTAATGGTTGAACCTGGTTGTCTATATGATTGGAATGCTCGATTTAGATTATGAGGTTCATAGTTTCTTCCACCAGAAATTGCAATAATTTCATGAGTATCATTTTTTACTACAACTGCTGCGCCTTGTGTACTTGTTGAGAGCGTTCCCCGATTAACTGCGTTGACTGTCACTTGTTGTACTGATGGGTTTAAGCTTGTATAGACTTTTAAGCCTTGATTTTGTAGATATAATGCTCTCTCTTGAACAGTTTTTAATTTTTTTAATTCAGTTTGTTGTGCTGCTGATAGCTTGCTAGTATTAAATTTACCCTTTTTACCAGCTAAGATACTTTTCAGTTCAGAATCTACGTAAGAATAGTAATCAGGATATTCCTGTGTTTTACTATCTTTCTTTAACGTGATTTTTTCTTTCATTGCAGCAGTATACTGTTGTTCAGTGATTTTCCCCTGATCTCTAAGAATACCTAAAATTCTTTCTTGACGCTTTTTAGCATTATTAAAGTTTTTCAAAGGATCATATAAAGTTGGGTTATTTGGAATTGTACATACAAAAGCTGTTTGAGCAATACTCAAATCTTTTGCCGATTTGCTAAAATATGCTTTACTTGCAGCTTCAATCCCATAGTTGCGATTTGCAAAATAAATTGTATTAATGTACATTTCTAAAATTTCATCTTTAGAGTATTGCTTTTCAAGTTGTAAAGAGATTTGAATCTCTTTTATTTTGCGTTCGACTGTACGTGCTTGAGTTAAATATAAGTTTCTTGCAAGTTGCTGTGTAATTGTACTAGCTCCCTGTTCTATTCCACTATTCGAAACATTCACCATAAATGCCCTAGCAACTCCAAATAAATCAATACCCTTATGTGAATAAAAATATCGATCTTCGGTAGAAATAAAGATATCTTTTACTAGTTGCGGAATTTCACCGCTTTTTAAATTAATTCTATTATCACCAGAAGCAGGAATATAAAAAGGATTATTATTTCGATCATAAAAAACACTGTTCTGTGATAAAGAAACAACAGGCAGTTCTTCTACCTTCTTTTTGGGAATATGTTTTGAGGTCTCATATGCCATCATAGCTTGCTGAGATGTGAAATAAAAGACAAGAAAGCTTATTATAATAATAATAAAACCAATAATTTTTTTCATAATAGCCCTCTATATACTTTCTATTTTTTATTCGTTTAAAGAATTAATTAAACGAACGATATTATTTTAACACGATTTTTCATCTTGATGGGTATCTTATGTTATTTTTTACACAAATTGGTTGTATTAATAAACTAAGGAATAAAGTTGAAAATAGGAAATTTGTCTTACTTGAATATTCGTTAATCATATAAGACAATAAATAAAAATCAGAAAATTTATTTTTCTGGAGGTGAGGAAATGAAAGAGCAGTTCCTGTTTATTGATTTTGAATTTACAATGCCTGATGGAAAATCAAAAGGAATTAAATTTTTTCCGGAAATCATTGAAGTTGGTTTTGTAAGTGTGATTAATGATGAGATTAATCAAACATATTCTTCATTTGTTAAACCGCTGCAATTTCCAACGTTATCCTCAAGATGTAAAAGGTTTCTAAATATTTCTCAAGAAAATGTCGATCATGGAATACAATTAAAGGAACTTGGAGAAATCTTAAATGAAGCGACCAAAAACTATAGAACCACAGTAATTACTTGGGGCAATATGGACATGAGAGTATTAAAACATAATTGCGAGGCTGCAAATATATCATTCCCAATTAATGGGGAAGTAAGAGACTTATGTCTTGAGTATAAAACCTTCTTCGGTAACCAAAATCAAACTGGCCTTTGGAACGCAATGAAAGAGTATGGAAAAGATGGGACTGGAAATCACCACAAAGCACTAGACGATGCATTAACAACATATCATATTTATAAATTAGTAGAAAAAGATAAGCAATACATGAAAAAACCTGCACCAGCAACTTTAGGAGACTTAATTGATTTTTCATTACTAAAGAAAAGAATATCTTCATACTAAAAACCAATTGATTTTAAATCAGTTGGTTTTTATTTTTGTTGAAAGAGGGATTTAGATCAAAATTCAAAAGTTGATTGGAACGAATGGATAATCGACTCCTATGGTAGATGTAGGAAGTGTGAGACCCCGAAGGAACGATGAGGGTTACCTCATGCCCCTTGGAATGCGAGCTTCCCGTAGTGTAAATCTAAAAGACACAATATAATTATCAATGATAATCTTATACAATTCTTCATTTTACTTTGATTATTAAAGAATACTTTGTATAATTGGCAGTGGGAGTGATGGGACGATGATGGAGTTTTTATATTTTCCTGAAGATAAAACAGAGTATATACCTGCCGTTATTTCATTAATTATTTTTATGATTGGTGCATTTATAACTTTTTATTTAATTAAAAAGGCATCGCAAAAAGAAGAGAAGCGTATTACAGAATTAATGGAATCAAAAGAAAAAAAGTCATTACGTGAATAAAATAATTCAAAATGGGGACTTACTAAGGAAGGTCTCTTTTTTTTGGAATTACATCACATTTTTATCACATTTTTGTGATAGATTTATTTTTGTGAATTTAGTAGCTACAGACTAACTCAAATCTGCTCATCAGTGTATTTAAAATATGAACTAGATCGATCTAAAATTTAAGATCTGTATAAATTTAGCAGAATCTTAGGAGGTAATACAGATGAAAAAATTATTAAGTCTATTAATTGTAAGCATGATGATTACTGCAGGATGTTCAAACGAGAAGAAGAAGGAACCAGTAGTTGAAAAACCTGTTGATGTAAATATACTTCTGCCGACATCGGATATTAATTTAAATAAAGAAATTACAATACGTGCAGAAGTTAGTCAAAATAATAAAGCAGTTTCTGACGCTGACGAAGTTCAATTTGAAATTGGTAAAAATGGTGAGGATAGTATTGCCATGCTTGATGCAAAAAATGGTGCAGATGGTATTTATTCAGCTACATACAAATTTACTGATCCAGGAGATTACTATGTAATTGCCCATGTTACTGCTAGGGATCAACATTCAATGCCGAAAAAGGATTTTACAGTTCAAACTACTACCTCTACTAGTGATAATGGTGAAAAGAATGAGCATAAAAATCACAGTGGGGATGATCATCATGGCGATGTAATGATTCATTTAATGGGCACTGAAAATATTGTTGCAAATAAAGAAAATCTCTTTACGATTCATCTTATGGAGAATGATGGTAAACCGCTTGAAAAAGCGAACGTGCGAATTGAAACATGGAAAGATGTGCAAGGAAAGCATGACTTTACTGATGCAAAAGAAGTTGCGCCAGGTGAATATGAAGTTAAGTATACCTTTAAAGAAAAAGGAACAAATACAGTAAAGGTTCATGTCGAAAAAGAGAAACTACACGACCATACTGAAAAAGAGGTCAAAGTAAATTAAATAATAATGAAGGCTATCCGATCTTTGATGAATAGAAGGATAGCCTCTTTTATATGAAAGTTTGAAGTCAATCGTTACTAACTGATATCGGTTTTATGGGGGTGAATAGTTTGAGAAAGATTTCAATCTTCAGCACGATTTTACTTTTCTTATTTTGTACTGGTTGTATGCCAAATAAGATGTCACATATTAAGGATTCGGAAAATGTCCTTATTTCAGTAAATAAAAAAGTGGGAAGTTTAACGTTCCTAAATTTAGATGACTTACATAAAGTGACAGATTGGAAATTAAATCGAGATGTTAGTGGGGCTGTATTATTACAAAACGGAGAAGATATTGCTGTATATCATCCAACAGATCCAAAAATAGATATTTATCATCTTTCAACAGGGAATCATGTCGATAGTTGGAATGCTGGTACTGGTATTACTAATATAATTTCTTTAAAAAGTAAACAAGTGATTGCTGTAACGAATGGAAAAAAGAATAACATTATATTTTTTAATCGTAAGGGTAAGGTTCTTAAAAAAATTAAAATAGGTAAAAATCCAATTTCGATGGTTGAAGATACGATTCATCGTAAATTATTTGTTAGCTTGTTTAACGAGAGAAAAGTGATTGGTATTAACTTGGATCGTTTTAAAATTGAACAAACGATCGAAGTGCCGTACACATCAGTAGGCTTAATATTAAACAAAGATTCATCTGAACTTTTTGTTGGGGGACATGGAAATGGTGAAGTGGAAAATGAGGACGTAAAAGTCTATTCAACGATTACTGGAAAGCAACAAAAGTCTCTTCATACGCCATTAATGCCTATTTCATTTTTTCAAAATGAAGATGGATTATTTACGATCGCCCATGGAACAAATCAAATTTATAAGCTAAATCCGAATGTAGTTAATCAGATTAAGTTTACTGAAGTTGGATCGAATCCATATACGGCTATTGGTTTTAAACATACTGCGTATGCAGCTAGCTATGATTTAAACAAGTTATACCAAATAAATACGACAACGATGAAAATTGAAAAAGAAGTTGCAGTAGGAAGAGGACCTTTTCAATTATTGTTAAGAGAGGGCATTCGTCATGATTGAAAGAAAGATATTAATTGTTGATGATGAACAAGAAATTTGCCAATTGGTTGGAATGTATTTAGAAAATAGTGGATATAGTTGGGACGAAGCAAACAATGGTGAGAACGCATTATCAAAAATAAGTAAATCAAACTATGATTTATTAATTTTAGATATAATGATGCCAATAATGGATGGATGGACCCTTTGTAAAAAGATTAGGGAAACATCGAATGTACCTGTGATTTTCTTAACTGCAAAAGGTGAAGAGTGGGATAAGGTTAATGGATTAAAAATGGGAGCGGATGATTATATCGTAAAACCATTTAGTCCTGGCGAATTAATTGCAAGAGTAGATGCAGTTTTAAGAAGAACGAAAAATTCGGATGCTTCCGTTTTACAGATTGGCCAAATTAAAATAAATGAAAAGTCTAGGAATGCTTTTGTATCGGACAAACCTTTATCACTTACTTTAAAAGAATATGATTTGCTTCTATTCTTTTGTAAGCACCAAGACCATGTATTTAGCCGTGAACAAATTTTAGAAAAAGTTTGGGGTTTCGATTATTTTGGTACAGCTAGAACAGTTGATACTCATATAAAAACATTAAGAATTAAATTAGGACAGGATGCAGATTATATTTCTACGGTTTGGGGTGTAGGGTATAAATTTGGGTTAAACGGATGAGGAAATTACTCTATTCATTATCGTTTTTACAAAAACTATGGTTAACGATCTGTTTAATCGTAATCTGTACAACAATCTTTTTCTTTTTAATGTTTCAGTTTGCATATAAACAATTATATGTTTCGTATGTTCGTTCCACTTTAATTCAAGAAGGTACAAGTTTAGTAAAACATTATCATAAAACGAATAATGTTAATGACTTTTCGGAGTTTGTTTCAAAATTTGATGCTGTTTCAAATGCAAATGTTTTATTTATTAGTAATCCAAGAGATTTAAGTGCATGTATCCCATATAATGTAAGCCACGAATCTTTCATTACTGAAGATGATCGTGAAACTTTATTAAAAGGAAAATTAATTACTAAGACAGGATTTGAAAAAAGATTTAAGCATCAAATAATCGGTGTTGTGGTACCGGTTGTAAAAAAAGAAAAACTTGAAGGGATTATATATTTACACTTACCTTTAAGGAGTGTTACTGAATTAATCCAACAATCAAAATGGATCTTTATGATTAGTACATTGTTATTTGCTTTCATTATCCTTTTAATTGGCAGAAGTATAATAAAACAAATGATTAAGCCTTTATCAAGAATGGAGCAAATATCTTATAAAATGGCAAATGGTGATTACACCGAACGTATACAGTACGATAGTGGTGATGAAATAGGAAAACTAGCTATTGCGTTTAACTCGATGTCTGATTCTTTACAAAAAGAAGATGAAAATAGAAAAGAGTTTTTAGCCAATGTTTCACATGAATTAAGAACGCCGTTAAGTTATGTTAAAGGATATAGTGAAGCAATTTTAGATGGTGTAATAAAACAAGAACAACAACTAAAATATGTTGGTATCATTCAAAAAGAGGCTAGTCGTATGCAAAGATTAGTTAGAGATTTACTTGATTTGGCCACATTAGATGGTCAGCAATTTCCACTTAGTCAAGAACCTAACGTAATTGCTCAGCTAATTGAAGATACAATTGAAACATATTCTCAGATCCTCATTAAACGTAATATTAAAATTCAAAAGAATTTAGATGAGACGATTATCGCAAACGTTGACCCGGATCGTTTTCAACAGGTAATCCACAATTTACTAGATAACTCAATTCGTTACACACCTACAGGTAAAACGATTTATATAACACTATTTCAAGATAAACAAGTCACGTTGGAAATTTTAGATGAAGGAAAGGGGATTCCTTCTGAAGAGATTCCTCATTTAGGAGAAAGATTTTATCGAGTCGATAAAGCAAGATCTAGAAACGAAGGTGGAACCGGATTAGGACTTGCCATCGTAAAGCATATTATTGACCAACATAATGGTAAGATAAAATTTATGAATATAGATGGCAAAGGCTTGAAGGTTATTATTACTTTGCCGATATTTGAAATATAATAAATATGGAAAAAGAGTCCCAATTCGAGGACTCTTTTTCTTATACAAAATTTGAAATACGTTCATAAATATGTTCAGGAATTTCTTCAGGAATTAAGTGTCCTGCTTCAGGATAAGTATATAATGTTGAGTACCTTAAATCACGATGCAATCTTTGGCCTACTTCTAATGGAACTACTTTATCTTTTTCACCCCAAATTAATAGAGTAGGTACAGATATACTTTGTAAATCTTCAGGACTTAAATCACCTTCTCGGTCGCGAATCATCTTTGTTAATGCCCTGAAAATTTCATCTTGCATAAAAGGTTCTTTATATCCGTTTATCATCTCATCATCGATCAACTTCTGATTATGAACAACTGAAATTAGTGAGTTCATAATACCTTGTTTAGCTAAATGCCTTTTAATATATAGATAGAAAAAAGGAAAATATGATGAAATGATTAAATGGGGATTTGCCCTTCCTAAATAACCAGAACTACATAATAAAATCACTTTTTTTACAAGCTCGGGTTCTTTTTTTGTTACATATAAAGCAATCTGTCCACCCATAGAATGTCCGACTAAATAAATGTTTTGTAAATTTAAATGATTTACAAGTGAGATAACCACATTCGCAAAGTTATCATACGAATATTTAAAATTTAAATGTTTTCCACTTTTACCAAACGGAGGTAGGTCAATTACGACAACAACATGATCTTTTGAGATAAAAGGGATTAGTCTTCGGAAACTGAAGCAAGATGATAAAAAACCGTGAATTAATACAAATACTTTTGAATCTTGCTTGTGGCTATTATGGTAACCGTAAAGTTCATAATAAACATCAAGTCCAGAAACCTTATATGTTGACTGCATTGTTCCAGAATGATTCATCATCCAAACTCTCCTTCTTAGTTTTTGGATTATTATGTCCAAACGGAAGGAATACATTCTTTAGATATGGTCTGTATATCACCATATGTTATGCAAATCGCTAAAATACTTTTAAATTATAAGTTTTTCGTCAATTCTAAATAGAGACAAGTATTTATTTAAAATAATTGAAATAGCCCAACCTTTAAAGTGACTATAATTAAGTAAAGGGATTTTAAAAAAGAAGTGCCATTTATGAGTAGTAAGCAAACTTTAAAAGTTGGTCTGTGTGTGCTAAAATTTAGTTAGTGGAATTGAACGAAAATTAGGAGTGTTTTGAATGGCACAAAACTACAATATTGGAAAAGTTTACACTGGTAAAGTAACAGGGATTCAAACGTATGGTGCCTTTATTTCACTTGATCACCAAACACAAGGACTAGTACATATTTCCGAAATTATTAATGGATATGTTCGCGATATTCGAGACTATATTTCTGTTGGGCAATTAGTAAATGTACGTGTACTGTCTATTGATGAGATGACAGGAAAAATAAGTTTGTCTTTAAAAGGAGCAAGTATCGATCAAGGATTTAATGGTGACGAGAACTTAAAACATGCAGCTAGACTATTAAGAGAGCTTAAACCAGATGGATTTAGCACCCTGCATAAAAAATTAAATGAATGGCTTCGCGTTGAGATGAAGAAAGAAAATATGACGAATTAAAAAGGAAGGGAAATTACCCTTCCTTTTTAATTCTAGAAAAGTATAGATAAGAGACTAAATTCGTCTGCAGTTTATCTTACTTCATTTGTTTCAGGATGTGTTCCTAGCTCTTCTGAAGGTTTAAATAATAAGCCAAGGTTAATTAATCCTGAAATACCAACGATACCATAAATAATTCGAGCAAATGCAGAATCTGCACCACCAAAAATTGCTGCAACTAAATCAAATTGAAAAAATCCAATTAACCCCCAGTTTATAGCCCCAATAATTGTAAAAATAAGTGCAATACGTTGTAATGTACTCATATAGGTTAACCTCCTTTTTTATGACCTTCTATAATATCTTTCCTCATTTACTTTTGTTTATGTACTTAAAAACAATTATAGAAAAAGTCTTTTTATTTTTTGTTAATTTTTTCACATAAATATAATCGTATTTACTTGCTTTCAATTATTTAATTAGGTACATTGTAAAGGTATTACAACTATTTAAGGAGGTTTGATGTATGACTTCTCATATAAAATTTGACTATTCAAAAGCAAAAATGTTTTTTCAAGATCATGAAATATCCTATTTAAGGGATGCAGTGAAATTATTTCACCATACAATTCATGAAAAAACAGGTGCAGGCAGCGACTTTCTAGGATGGGTAGAGTTACCTAATGACTATGACAAAGAAGAATTTTCTCGAATTCAAAAAGCAGCAGAGAAAATTAAATCAGATTCAGACGTTCTTTTAGTAATTGGTATTGGTGGATCTTATTTAGGTGCACGCGCTGCAATTGAAATGTTGCAACACTCATTTTTTAATATTGCTTCTAAAGAAGAAAGAAAAGCACCTCAAGTTTTCTTCGTAGGAAATAATATTAGTTCTACATATATGCATGATTTAACTCAAGTTTTAAAGGATAAGGATTTTTCTATTAATGTGATCTCAAAATCTGGGACAACTACTGAGCCAGCGATTGCGTTCCGTATTTTTAGAAAGCTGTTAGAGGAAAAATATGGTGTTGAAGAAGCTAAACATCGTATTTATGCTACAACAGATAAAGCACGTGGAGCATTAAAAACTGTTGCTGATGAAAAAGGATATGAAACATTTGTTATTCCTGACGATGTAGGTGGACGTTATTCAGTATTAACTGCAGTAGGTTTACTACCGATTGCTGCAGCGGGTATTGATATTGAACAAATGATGAAGGGTGCACAAGATGCATATAAAGAATACAACTCTTCAGAATTAGAAGATAATCAAGCTTATCAATATGCAGTTGTTCGAAATGTTTTATACAATAAAGGTAAAACAATAGAGATGCTTGTTAACTACGAACCATCACTACAATATTTTGGAGAATGGTGGAAGCAATTATTTGGAGAGAGTGAAGGGAAAGACCAAAAAGGTATCTATCCATCTTCAGCAAACTTCTCAACTGATTTACATTCTCTGGGACAATATGTACAAGAAGGTCGACGTGATTTATTTGAAACTGTTTTATCAGTTGAAAATCCTCGCCATGAATTAACAATTGAACTTGAGGATAACGACTCTGACGGATTAAATTATCTTGCTGGTAAAACTGTAGATTTTGTTAATAAAAAAGCTTTTGAAGGTACGATCTTAGCTCATGCTGACGGTGGAGTACCAAATCTAATTGTTTCATTACCAAAATTAGATGAGTATACTTTCGGTTACACAGTATACTTTTTTGAATTAGCTTGTGCAATGAGTGGATATTTACTTGGTGTAAATCCATTTGATCAACCAGGTGTTGAAGCGTACAAGAAAAACATGTTTGCATTATTAGGGAAACCAGGATTTGAAGAACTAAAAATGCAATTAGAAGAACGCCTAAAATAATACTAATAAAAAACCGTTGTTAAATTGACTTTAACAACGGTTTTTTTTATTGAAATTAAAATTAATATTCATGTTTTTACTTAATAAGAAAATACTATTGAAAAAGGAGGAGAAAAGCATGTATCCTTTAAAGTCAAAATTAGAGAATGCAATATTTCCGCTTAATGACATTGAGGGGAAATTAAAAAATCATGGATTTGTAATTGGAGCAAACTGGGACTATGATCATGGGAGCTTTGATTTATTAATGCAGGATGATGACGGGTATCAATATCTAAGATTACCTTTTAATGTTACTTCAGGTTCGTTAGATATGAATGGGGCTGTTATACAATTTGAGACTCCCTTTTTATTAACTCATATTTATAATGAGGGGCTAGATGATAATGTTGGTATAGAGGGGAATTTAACTGGATCATTAAACCAGTTCCAAGAACCAATTGAAAAAGATGGTAAAGTTCCTAAAAAATATCAAATAAAAGGGTTTGAAATTCTTAAGAGAATTGAGGATGAACTTTTATAAAAAAAAGAGCCAAATCTTTAGGATTGGCTCTTTTTTAAGCATACTTATTAAGTAAGAGAGATAAGAAAATCATCTTTTGCAATCTTAATACTTTTATCCGGTCTAATGATTGTTTGTTGATTACGGATGATTCCAATAATCATTTTATCGTTGTTTAATTCTTCAACTACAATATCGAAATAAAATTTTCCAATCATTTTTTGTTCAACTTCCAATATTTTTACTGTAAAGTTTTCTAATTGATTTGTTAACTTAAGTACAACATCTGAATATCCTTTATGCATAATCGAACCTGACATGACAAAGGAAGTCAACAAATGCGCTTCAATTATTTCATCGGCTCCAGCTCTAGTTGCATTAATGACTTGATTTTTGGTTAAGATTTCTGCGATACAGTTAATTGATTGGTTAAGACCTTTTGTAGCGATGATTGTTAAAATTGTTTGCATATCGGCATCTTGCTCATTTTTATTTTGATCAGCTGTAATTAGGATTGTATTGGCAAATTTTATATTTGCTTTTTCTAAAACAGAGTCATTAGAGGCTGAGCCTTTTACAAAATGCACCTTTTCTAAATTAGGAGGTAATAACTCTAAACTTTCATCAATTAATACAATATACACCTGGTTTGAAGATGCGCGTAATTGTTTAATAACATTTTTAACTCGTTCATTCCAACCTACTATTATAATATGGTTCTTTTTCGTAAATGTAAGTGTGCCTCTAAAATCCGCATCTTGGTTCCTAAATGTTTGTGCCGTGAATGAAATCATATAATAAGAACCAAATCCAGTACCTAGTAAAATTAATATAACTGCAAAAAAACGTCCAACTGGAGTTAGAGGTACGTAATCACCGTAACCTACTGTAAATGTAGTTACTATTGACCACCACATACCATCCCAAACAGTTGGAAAAGTAAATGGCTCAGCGAAATGGATGATTGATCCGAAAATAGCAATGATCGATAATAAAATTAATGTAATTTTTAATAGTGTATAGGATTTGAAATAGATAGGTTGGTTACGAAATAATTTCAAGCTAATACCTCCATCGCAATTTCGTAACACTTATTTTTACCAATTAGCAATAACTTATCACTACTATATACTTTCTATTTCAATTCCACGGATGTTTTTTATTTGTTCAATATTATAATAAATTTCTGTCGTTCTTCGTTTATTAAAGACTAATAATTTCATTTGTACATAATGTTCATCATTATTTAATCCTTTTATTTTAATATTTTTAACTGTAATATCTTGAGCAGTTATTTGATCAATGACAATATTTATATTTTCGCTTCCTAATACAGTTAGTTTTAAACTTATATCTCTTTCTTTTAATCTTTTAGGACCAAGCTTGTTAATTAAGTAAGGAATTAATTCTACACTTATTATTAATAACCCAACCCCTGCAAAAGCTTCGGCGTAAAAGCCAGCCCCAACAATGATTCCGATACCCGATGCGCCCCAAATCATAGCAGCTGTTGTTAATCCAGCTATCGTATCATTCCCTCTTCGGAGAATTACACCGGCTCCAACGAAACCGATTCCTGATACGATTTGAGCTGGTAAACGTAACGGATCCATTGTTATATTTAAATAATCACTTCCATGAAATGAAAAGGCTGAACTAATAGATACAATTGTTAATAGGCAACTCATTATTGAAATAACAAGGCATGTCTTTAATCCAAGAGGTTTTCTTTTTAACTCTCTTTCTAAACCAATAACAGAACCTAGCATTGCTGATATTAGTAATTTTATGAGGATATCTGGTTGTAGATCCATTTTCTAAACCCCTTTTCTATATAGTTTATGGCTAATTCGACATTGTGTATTATACTTCCTTCGTACTATATATAATTTTTTTGTCATTTATAAAAAAAAAAATGAAAAAAAGGCTTGTCATATACTAAATGGGATGTTATATTTATATACGTCGCCAAGATGGTCCGACAAAAAACGAAACGAAGTAATAAAAAATAAAAAAAATGTTGACTCACTGTTGAAGAGATGTTAATATGAAAAAGTCGCAAATGAC
>NZ_JAZGQS010000019.1:0-52833 GCF_036421055.1 Gottfriedia acidiceleris
TTAAGCTGATGTTTTTTTGTATTTATAATAAATTTAATGAACCTAAAGTGAAATTATGTGAAACTGGATTAATATGATTAAATAAAATTAATTTTTACCAGCACTTCACTTAAAGACATTGGTTAATGACCTCAGCAAGGCAAATTTGGTAACGAATAAAACAAGTGTTTGTCCGCTAATCTGAATATACAAACGAATTGTAGTCCTTTTTTAGTGTTAAAAAGGAACAAAAAAGAATCAAAGTAGGAAAGTAGTACCATGTAAGAAAAAATATTTAAATTATAGAGCACAAAATTAGAACTATTTTCATATATTACAAAAAAATAGGCCTTAAATTGTATAAAATGTTTTTAATTTGCAAAACTAAATAATAAACAAAATTGTTTAATCAATCGTAATTTGCACAGGAAAAACACTTAGAGGAGGAATAAAGGTGAATGGTATTTCAAAATGTATAGTTTGTGAAGAGAAAAAAGAAAAGGGCATTCATATAATTGAAGCATTCGTATGTGAAGAGTGTGAAAAGAAAATCGTAAAAACTGAAACAGACTCACCTATATACAATTCCTTTGTAGAAAAGTTAAGATGTATAAGTACGGTGAAAGAAGAAATTGCGAATTAGAGATTAGCATAAGCGTAATAGACTAATAGTAGTAGTCTAATAAGTTTTTGTAAGTTAAAATAGGATATAAAGTGAAGGACCGATTCTATATACAGGTACCTCTGCCATAATTTATTACTGGTTAGTCACACCATTAGTGACTGGGCCTTTAAGTAATGGAGAGAACTTGTAAATATAATCGGTTTTTATATTGTCTATAAACTATTGGATTTTGAGTTAGGTAGTTGTATTAACATGTTGAAACATATGTTTGAAATGTTTAATTTAAAATTCGATTTAAAAATATACTAGTATAACGAAACATACAAATAAATTGCGAAAAATTAAAGGAAGAGTTATTGATGAATAAAATGCCATTACTAAATGCACTGAAACAGTTTGTAAACAAAGAAACAATATCTCTACATGTTCCAGGTCATAAAAATGGAAAGCACACTTTTATAAATGAATTAAGATTACCAGATATTTTAAATTATGATGTGACGGAATTAAATGGTTTAGATGACTTACATTATCCTTCCGAGGTGATCAGTGAGGCTCAAAAAATGTTAGCGAAAGTATACAAAGCAGAAGAAAGTTTCTTTTTAGTAAATGGATCAACTGTGGGTAACCTAGCTGCAATTTTAGCGTTATGTGGCGAAAATGACGAAGTATTGGTACAACGTAATTGTCATAAGTCAATTTTTCATGGACTTTTACTTGCGGGAGCAAAGCCTATATTTTTGCCATTAGATATTGATGAAGAGCTAGGGCAGCCACTTGGGGTAAACAGTGAGCAAACGATGAATGTAATAAAAAATTATCCAAAAGCTAAAGCAATAATTTTAACAAATCCTAATTATTATGGAATGTCTCAGAATTTAAACAATATAATAGAGTTCGCTCATAGTATGGAGATTCCTACTATCGTAGATGAGGCACATGGAACACATTTTATAATTGGCCATCCTTTTCCAAATGATGCGCTTTCTATGGGTGCCGATATTGTCATACAATCAGCGCATAAAACTTTGCCCGCAATGACAATGGGTTCATATTTACATATAAAATCAAAACTTATTTGCAAAGATAGGGTAAGAGAAATGCTGAGAATGCTACAAAGCAGTAGTCCTTCTTATCCCATTATGGCTTCCTTAGATTACGCCAGGAGTTTTGTCGAAGCATTTTCTCATGATAAAGTGAAAATACTTCAAAAGAAAATTGCCGATTTTATTAATGGAGTTAATGATTTATCTAGTATACAAATTGTTACATCAAGTCAAAAAAACTATACACAAGATTTACTAAAAGTAATCGTAAAAAGTAAAAAAGGACATACCGGTAAGCAATTACAGGAAATATTTGAAAATGAGGGAATCTATTCTGAACTATCAGATTGGGGACATGTTCTGTTTATCCTTCCACTAGATGAGAGAATGGATATTAATCACCTTATTAATCGTATAAAAAAAGCAACTGAATCTATGGCTCATATTGAAAATAAACAACCTAAGCTTCATGTACCTAATTTTACGAGTACAGTTTTACATAGTTATGCTGACTTAAAGAAAAAAAGGAAGTTGGTAAAAAGTTTGGCAGATTCGGTCGGGCAAATCTCTGCAGAAAATATTGTTCCTTATCCACCAGGAATTCCAATTTTACTAAAAGGTGAACTAGTTACTACTGAGCATGTTAATTACATTCATGATGTATATCAATATGGAATGACGATTCAAAATTTGATTGAAGATAAAAATTTACTAATTGAAGTATTGATTTAGGAGGAAACACACTTGAAATCTTTATTTATTACATTTGAAGGACCAGAGGGTGCAGGAAAAACAACAATTATAAATATGATATCAGAAGAACTTCGTAAAAGAAGTGTAAATTTTATATCAACCCGAGAACCAGGTGGTATACGAATCGCTGAAAGTATAAGAAATATTATATTAGACACAGAGAATATTGAAATGGACAAGCGTACGGAGGCATTACTTTATGCTGCAGCAAGAAGACAGCATTTAGCAGAAAAAGTAATCCCTGCATTAGCAGATGGAAAAATCGTACTGTGTGATCGATTTGTAGATAGCTCACTTGCGTATCAAGGTGTCGGTAGAGGAATCGGAATAGATGAAATTTATAATATTAATCAATTTGCAATCGATGGATTAATGCCTGATTTAACAATTTATTTTGATTTAGATCCTAAAGTAGGACTAAATAGAGTTCACCAAGCAGATGAGAGAGAAATTAATCGACTGGATTTAGAAGAACTAGATTTTCATTTAAAAGTTCAAAGTGGATATGCTGAAATCATGAATAGAGAACCATGGCGTTTTAAACGAATTGATGCATCGAATCAGGTGGATCAAGTATTTAAAGATACCTTGAAAGTCATTTTAGAAAAGATAGAAGAAATTTAATTATTTACAAAATTGATTACATGAACAATAACATGACGGAACTGGTATAATAGAATAAACAATACTTTCTGAACTTAACTGAAAATTACTTGCATTAATAGTTTAGTGTAGGTCTAGGTTAGGCATAAGTAATTGGTAAACGAAAAAAAAACGATACAATTTAAAAATACCATTGATTAATTTATAGATATGAGTAGGTGTACAAATGAAAACATCTTGGGAGAAACTAAGCGAGCGTCAGCCAGTTGCCACAAAAATGTTAAAAAATGCATTAATAAAGAACAGGGTAGCTCATGCTTACTTATTTGAAGGCCCAAGAGGAACTGGTAAACGTGAACTTGCATTATACTATACAAAAGTATTACTATGTGAGAATGTAAGTGGCGCTACACCTTGTGAAACTTGTCGTAATTGTAAGCGTGTCGATTCTGGTAATCACCCAAATGTTTATGTAATTGAACCCGAAGAAGCCTCAATAAAGAAACATCAGATTCAACAATTACAAGAAGAATTCTCTAAAACAGCTGTTGAATCGAATCGAAAAATTTATATAATAGACCATGCTGATCGGATGACGACAAATGCAGCTAATTCTTTATTGAAATTTTTGGAAGAGCCGGTCTCAATTACAACTGCATTTTTATTAACTGAACAAGTACAACAAATTTTGCCAACGATACAATCTCGCTGTCAATCAATCCATTTTAATCCATTACCAACAAAATACTTTGAAGAACATTTAGTTAATATCGAGCTCCAATCAAACTTAGTACCGTTATTAGCGAGATTAACAAATAGTGAAGCAGTCGCACTTCAAATTGCTGAAGAAGAATGGTTTGCACAAGCTAGAGATTTAGTGATAGAATTATATGAAGCATTATTAACGACAAAAAAAGATAGTCTTCTAGTCATACAACAAAATGTTTCTCGTCATTTTGATACGAAGGAACAGTTACAAATGATGCTGGATATGCTTGTATTAGCCTTTAAAGATATGCTATATATATATGCTGAGCAAGATCAAAATGTTGTTTTTAAAAATGAAGAACCATTAATGAGACAAGCATTAAATCGTATTTCATTAGAGAGAATAACCACTTGTTTAGAAATCATCCTTTTTGCTAAAAAGCGATTAACTTCCAACGCAAATATGTTAATGGTTTTAGAGCAAATGATTATAGAGCTACAGGAGGGATTGTAGATTGTGTACGAAGTAGTCGGAGTACGTTTTAAAAAAGCTGGTAAAATCTATTATTTCGACCCAAATGGATTAGCAATCCCTAAAGATACTTTTGTCATCGTTGAAACGGTGAGAGGGATTGAATTTGGAAAAGTAGTTGTACCAAATAAAAAGGTCGGAGAAAATGACGTAGTCCTTCCGTTAAAAAAAGTTATGCGATTAGCTGATGAGCATGATCGTATGATTGTTGAAGAGAATAAACAATCAGCTAAAGAAGCTTATGAAGTTTGTTCTAGTAAAGTTATGCAACATGAACTAGATATGAAATTAGTTGATGTCGAATATACATTTGATCGAAATAAAGTCATCTTTTATTTTACAGCAGATGGTAGAATAGACTTTAGGGAATTAGTAAAGGATTTAGCTGCGGTATTCCGTACCCGAATTGAATTAAGACAAATTGGAGTACGTGATGAAGCTAAAATGCTTGGTGGGATTGGACCTTGCGGTAGAATGTTATGTTGTTCAACATTCTTAGGCGATTTTGAACCAGTATCCATTAAAATGGCTAAAGATCAAAACCTTTCTCTTAACCCAGCGAAGATTTCAGGACTTTGTGGTCGATTAATGTGCTGCTTAAAATATGAAAATGACGAGTATGAGGCTGCAAAAGAACAACTTCCAGACTTAGAGGATATCATCAAGACAGCAGAAGGTCCTGGAAGAGTAGTAGGATTGAACATCTTAGAACGAGTTATTCAGGTAGAATTGATTAAAAAAGAACGCGTTGTGGAGTATACCCTAGATGATTTAATTCACGAGGGAGTCGTGTCAATACAAACCACAGATTAAGAGGTGGTAAGATTGGACAAGAAGAATATATTCTTATCTCTTTCCAATATGGAAGAACAAATTCAAGATTTATCAAAACAGCTTAGTGATTTAAAACAATATATTGCTGAGCTACTAGAAGAAAATCACTATACGAAAATTGAGAATGATCACTTACGAGAACGATTAGGTCTAAATAAACGTATAGAAGAAAAAGAGCAAATAAAAGACTCAAAGAAGAAAAAGGTACAAAAGGATAAGGATCTTGGGGAAGGTTATGATAATTTAGCCAGATTGTACCAAGAAGGTTTCCATATTTGTAATCTACATTATGGAAGCGTACGTCATGGTGAGGACTGTCTGTTTTGTTTATCCTTCTTTGATAAAAAGTAATGGTAGGCTATTCCGGAAGAAGCGAGCGATTACCTTTTTAGAAAACAGTTATTAAAATAAGCTGTTTAAAAAGGTAAAGTGAGTAGGTTCCAAATGGAATAGCTTCTTTTTATGCATTGCTAGTTAATTGTTATACAATTAGGCAATGCTAAAAGATAATATTGGTGTGAATTTGAAAGGAACTAATTATGCTTAAAGGTGACGAACGCTTAGATTACTTATTAACCGATGATATGAGGATTATTCAAAGTCCATCTGTTTTTTCTTTTTCATTAGATGCAGTTCTTTTATCCAATTTTACATATGTCCCGATCCAAAAAGGTACAATTGTTGATTTATGCTCTGGTAATGGAGTTATTCCATTGATGTTACACCGAAGATCTAAAGCAAATATAATAGGTGTAGAAATACAAGAGCGACTGTATGATATGGCTAAAAGAAGCATTGAATATAACAAGTTAGATTTTAAAATATCAATGATTCATGACGATTTAAAAAATGCACCAAATAAAATAGGTAGGGAATTTGTAGATGTTGTTACGTGTAATCCACCGTACTTTCAAGATATTCCGACCTCTGAACAGAATATGAATGAGCATTATGCAATAGCGAGACATGAGATTAAAACAAATTTAGAAGAAGTAATCAATGCAAGTAAACAACTTTTGAAGCATGGTGGAAAATTAGCCATGGTTCATCGTCCAGGACGTTTGTTGGATATTGTTACAACAATGCGTAAACATGGAATTGAGCCGAAAAGAATTCAGTTTGTCTATCCAAAAATGGGTAAGGAAGCAAATACGCTTCTAATTGAAGGGATTAAAGGAGGAAAGGCAGACCTTAAAATATTACCTCCGATTTACGTATATGAGGAAAATAACGAGTATACGGCTGAGTTAAAGGAAATTCTATATGGTAGATCATAAACACTATTTATATGTGCTCGAATGTTCGGATGCAACTTTCTATGCTGGGTATACAACAAATATTGAGCGTAGAGTAAAACAACACAATGATGGAAAAGGTGCAAAATATACGAGGGGTAGAACACCTGTAAATTGTATCTTTTTTGAGGAGTACCCTACTAAAAGAGAAGCAATGCAAGCGGAATATGCTTTTAAGCAACTATCAAGAGAAAACAAAGAACGGTATATGAGAGGAGGAACGAGTAATGATTAAAAGTCAAAAGAGCTTCTTAAATGAAGAATTAGGCTGTCTTTATTTAATACCCACCCCTATTGGTAACCTAGAAGATATGACGTTTAGAGCGGTACGAATACTAAAAGAAGTAGATTATATTGCAGCAGAGGATACTCGTAATACAAAAAAACTTTGTAATCACTTCGAAATACCAACACCATTAGTGAGTTATCATGAGCATAATAAAGAAAAAGCAGGATTAAAGCTTGTAGAAGACTTAAAACGAGGATTAAAAGTTGGATTAGTAAGTGATGCTGGAATGCCATGTATAAATGACCCAGGTTATGAATTAGTCAAACTTTGTTTAGAAGAGGGCATTGCTGTCGTTCCTTTACCTGGTGCAAATGCTGCCTTAACATCTTTAATTTCATCTGGACTACCAACTGATTCGTTTTTATACATAGGATTCTTGTCACGACAAAAGAAAGATAAGAAGAAGCAATTGGAACCGTTAAAGGGTCAACTTAGTACAGTCATTATGTACGAGTCTCCACACCGTTTAAAAGAAACATTACACGTTATTCTTGAAGTATTAGGTGACAGAAAAATAGTACTTTGTAGAGAATTAACAAAGAAGTTCGAAGAGTTTCTACGTGGGACAGTAAGTGATGCATTAGACTGGGCAACGAATGAAGAAGTACGTGGAGAGTTTGTAGTTGTTCTAGAAGGGGCATCCGAAGAAGATGTAAAAAACAATGAGGAGTATTGGTGGCAGGAACTATCCATTAACCAACATGTCGATTGGTACATAAATGAAAAAAATGAAAAAAGTAAAGACGCAATAAAACTTGTTGCGAAAGATCGTTCATTAAATAAAAGGGACGTCTACGCTGAATATCACGAAATTTAATAAGGTTTAAAAATGAAGTTAGGCTGTCTTATTTATTTGTAATTCTCTACTCATTTTTTCTAGCTTTTATTTAGAGAATGCAATAAAAATAGGCAGCCTCTTCCATTTAATTATTATCAGCTATAAATTGTTCAATCTCGAATTTTAGAAGCTCTGCGCCTTTTTTACTTAAAACAATTTTGCCATCAGCAACCTCAAGGTTATTTTGAGAAATTTCGCCTGTCATCATACAAGTCATATTTGGTTCATACTTTTTTAGGATAATTCGATCATCTTTAACAAATATTTCAAGTGTGTCTCTTTCAGTGATGTTTAGTGTTCTTCTAAGTTCAATTGGAATGACTACACGGCCAAGCTCGTCTACCTTCCGGACAATTCCCGTAGATTTCATAATTAAACCTCCTATATAGTTTTATGAAAATAAATGTACAATGTAGTCCAAAAGACAGAGCTACATAACTACTATGCCAAAATGGGTTAATTAAAGAGAAAATGTATGTATATTTATGAGAAATAATAGAAATAGATGTTACTATTGTGTAAAATTTAACTTATAAATAAGTATGAAGTTGTAATTAGATGGGGATATGCAGATAACTCATTTTTCATTTTATAATGAAATGCAAAATCATGCGAATAATTTAGTGTCAATATTTAGAAATTTTGAAGGAGGATTTTTGGTCAATGAGTAATAAAACTTTTTATATTACAACCCCAATATATTATCCGAGCGGAAAATTACATATAGGTCATGCTTATACGACTGTTGCTGGGGATGCAATGGCTAGATATAAAAGACTTCAAGGTTTTGATGTTTTTTATTTAACGGGTACAGATGAACATGGTCAAAAAATTCAACGTAAAGCTGAGGAGTTAAATGTCTCACCTCAGGAATACTTAGACGATATCGTTGTTGGAATTAAGGATCTATGGACAAAATTGGATATTTCGTATGATGACTTTATCCGTACAACGGAAAGCAGACATAAAGAAATTGTTGAGAAGATTTTCAAGCAATTACTTGATCAAGGTGATATATACTTGGACGAGTATGAGGGTTGGTATTCTGTACCGGACGAAACATATTATACTGAAACACAAATTGTTGATCCTCTATATAATGAAGAAGGAAAAATTATTGGTGGAAAGAGTCCGGACAGCGGCCATCCAGTAGAGCTGGTTAAAGAAGAGTCATATTTCTTTAAAATGAGTAAATATGCTGACCGATTACTGAAGTATTATGAAGAAAACCCAGAATTTATTCAACCTGAATCAAGAAAAAATGAAATGATTAACAATTTCATTAAACCAGGTTTAGAGGATTTAGCTGTCTCACGCACTTCATTCGACTGGGGTGTGAAAGTACCTGGTAATGCTAAACACGTTATTTATGTTTGGATTGACGCTTTATCAAACTATATTACAGCTTTAGGTTATGGTTCAGATAATGAGGAAAACTATAAAAAGTATTGGCCTGCGAATGTCCATTTAGTTGGTAAAGAAATTGTTCGTTTCCATACGATTTATTGGCCGATTATGTTAATGGCATTAGACTTACCATTACCTAAAAAGGTCTTTGCTCATGGCTGGTTATTAATGAAAGACGGAAAGATGAGTAAATCAAAAGGTAATGTTGTAGATCCGGTAGTTTTAATCGACAGATACGGCTTAGATGCCCTAAGATACTACTTATTACGTGAAGTTCCTTTTGGATCAGATGGTATTTTTACGCCTGAAGGATTCGTTGACCGTATTAATTTTGATTTAGCGAATGATCTAGGTAATTTATTAAATCGAACAATTGCAATGATCCAAAAATATTTTAATGGTAATATTCCTACAATTAAAGGAACAGTAACGGATTTTGATGAAAACCTTCAACAAGTGGCAAAGAACACGAAGGAAACTGTGGAAGCAGCAATGGAAAATATGGAGTTTTCAGTTGCGTTAACAAATATTTGGCAGTTCGTTAGTCGTACAAACAAATATATTGATGAGACACAGCCGTGGGTACTTGCAAAAGACGAAAGCCGTGTACAAGAACTAGCTTCGGTAATGGCACATTTAGCTGAATCTTTACGTCAAGTTGGGATTTTATTAAAACCTTTCTTAACTCAGACTCCAGCGAAAATTTTTGCTCAGTTAGGACTAGTTGATGAAAAGATTCTTTCATGGGACAGCCTGAATGAGTTTGGAGTAATTCAAGAGGATACGATTGTACAAAAGGGTGAACCAATTTTCCCACGTTTAGAGACTGAGGTTGAAGTTGCTTATATTAAAGAACAAATGCAAGGTACTGTAAAACCAGTAGTAGAAGAGAAAGTGGAAGAAACTGTACCTGAAATTACAATTGATGAATTCTTTAAAGTTCAACTAAAGGTTGCTGAAGTAAAAGAAGCTGGTGCAGTAAAAGGTGCAAAAAAACTTCTTAAACTTCAATTAGACTTAGGAAATGAATCAAGACAAGTTGTATCCGGTATAGCGGAATACTATAAACCAGAAGAATTAATTGGTAGAAAAGTGATTTGCGTAACGAATTTAAAACCTGTAAAGCTTAGAGGAGAACTATCCGAAGGGATGATCCTTGCAGGAAGTATTGAAGGTAAGCTATCACTTGCAACAATTGATCAATCATTACCAAACGGTACGATTATTAAATAATGTTACTAGGAAAAGTATTTCGTGTAAAAACTAACATGAAATACTTTTCTTTTTTGATTTATTTTACTGGAATAATTGTTGTACTGTGCAGAAAATTGTAAAAATATCGTAATAATCACAAATATGATAATAATTTGTTGATTTATGGCATGTGTTAACAAGTTGTTGTTAGAAAATGTCACTATATGAAGAAAATATTACAGATTGATTACAATAGTAAACTAAAAAAATTATCAGAATTTTGTTTCAAAAAGTAAGAAAGTCCTGATATAACATGGAATTAATTTAAAACATCTTTAAAAATTTATTAGAAATGGCTTAATTTTGACCGTTTCTTTTTGTAACGGAATTGTTAACTGTGCGTTAGGTAAGAAATTTTACGGTATGCTAGACTAAATCTCAGATGAGCAAAGGGGAAGTAAAAATGCTTTTTGATACACATGTACATTTAAATGCAGATCAATACAAAGAAGACCTTGAAGAAGTAATTAGTAGAGCGTTGGAAGCAGGAGTTGTTCATCAAGTAGTTGTTGGCTTTGATCGACCAACAATTACGAAAGCTATGGAATTAATTGAGAAGTATGATTTTCTTTATGCAGCTATTGGCTGGCATCCAGTTGATGCAATTGACGCAACTGAAGAAGATTTTGAATGGATTAAGGAATTGTCAAAACATCCTAAAGTAGTAGCAATTGGTGAAACTGGATTAGATTACTACTGGGATAAATCTCCAAAAGAAATTCAAAAAGAAGTATTTCGCAAACAAATTCAATTAGCAAAAGAATGCGGACTACCGATTGTTATTCACAATCGAGACGCAACAGAAGACATTGTAACCATTTTAAAAGAAGAAAATGCATCAGAAGTAGGTGGCATTATGCACTGCTTCAGCGGAAGTGTGGAAACTGCAAAAGAATGTATTAAAATGAACTTCTATATTTCATTAGGAGGACCAGTTACATTTAAGAATGCAAAAAAACCAAAAGAAGTAGCGACAGAGATTCCGTTAGAAAATCTATTAATCGAAACGGATTGTCCATACTTAACACCACATCCGTATAGAGGAAAAAGAAATGAACCTAGCTATGTATCACTTGTTGCTGATGAAATTGCACGTTTAAAAAACATATCAGTTGAGGAAGTTCAAAAACGAACTTTCGAAAATGCGTGTAATATTTTTCAGATTAACAAATGATCTCATGAACTAGTACGAATACATAAAATTCGTCACAGTTCACGTATGAAGAGTTGAAGAATTTGTCGAAAGAAAACTCTTCTACTTCTAAATCTAGTAAACATACATTCAGTAGAGTAGAAGCACTAGTTAATAGGTTTGGAGCTAGTCAATCTTTTTTCTCAGGCGAAAAGGAGGAGTAAAATCGTGATAGACGCGAATAGGTTACTTTCTAGACTTGGGAGTAGTAAAAAACTAGCAGTACAACTTGCAGGAGCTTTAGTTTTCACTGGATCAGTAGGTACAGGAGCATATGAGGGACTTAAAGAACAAGTAACTCTTGAGGTAGACGGGAAGGAACAGGTTATTCAAACACATGCAAATACTGTGGCTGAATTATTAAAAGAACAAAATATTAATATTACGAATGCTGATGAAATATATCCGTCGGCCAAAACGAAAATATCAGATGATATGGATATAACAGTTCATTTAGCGAAACCTGTTAAACTTACGATCGATGGGCAAGAAAAAGTCATTATGACAACTGCTCAAACGGTAAAGGAATTATTAAAGGAACAAAATATTAAGATCAATCCTAATGATGTTATAATGCCTGCACTGTCAACACCGTTAGAGGAAAATGGTAAAGTATCTTACGAAAAAGCATTCCCTATGGTATTAAATGACGGAGGAGTTTCTAAAAAAGTTTTTGCAACTTCGACTACTGTCGCTGACTTTTTAGAAAAGCAGAACATTACATTAAACGAATTTGACCGAGTTGAACCAGGTGCCGGCGAAATGATCAAACAAAATGATACAGTTCGAGTTATCCGTGTCGAAAAAGTCAACGATGTGGTGGAAGAGCCTGTAGATTTTAAAGAAAAAGAGCAAAAAGATTCTTCAATGTATAAAGACGAATCCAAGGTCATTTCAGAAGGTGTAAAAGGACTTGTTAAACGTAATTTTGAACTGATTAAAGAAAATGGTAAAGTAGTTTCTAAAACGCTAGTAGATGAAACGATTTTAAAAGAACCAGTTGATCGAGTAGTTGCAGTTGGAACAAAGTCTGTGCCATCTTCTAGTGCATTAGTAAAATCTAGTGCGCCAAAATCAAGTAGTAAGGTAAAAGAAATGTATGTTGAAGCAACTGCATATTCACCTTACGATGCTGGGATGTCTGGTGTAACAGCTTTAGGTATTAATGTTCGTAAAAATCCTAATACAAAACTGATTGCAGTTGATCCAAAAGTGATTCCATTAGGATCTAAGGTATGGGTTGAAGGTTATGGAGTTGCGATTGCTGGTGACACTGGTGGAGCAATTAAAGGTAGAAGAATCGATATTTTAATGCCTACAAAAGACGATTGTTTTGATTTTGGTCGTCGTACTGTAAAAATTCGTATTATTAGCTAATATTTTTAAAATAGATCGTTATTTAAAAGAAAGTAGAAGGATAAGTCCTTCTGCTTTTTTTTATACTACTTTTAAGAGAGTATGAAGTTTTATTATCCTTATGGTATGATTACATATACTTGTATTGGTTGGAGGAACAAATGAAAATTAAAGAGATCATTGTTGTTGAAGGTAAAGATGATACGGCAGCAATTAAAAGAGCTGTGGATGCAGATACAATTGAAACAAGTGGTTCTGCTATAAATAAGGATACTTTAAAATTAATAAAGCATGCTCAGGAGACTCGAGGAGTTATCGTATTTACAGATCCTGATTATCCTGGTCAACGTATACGCTCGATTATAAAAGAACATGTACCAGGATGTAAGCATGCGTTTTTACCAAAGGAAGAAGCTGTTCGTTCAGGTAAAAAGGGGTTAGGGATCGAGCATGCTACTAGAGAATCTATTCGAAATGCTTTAATTCATGTTAAACAGGAATTTGTCGAAGCTGAATCTGAAATTACAAAGGAAGATTTAATAGATGCTGGATTAATTGGCCATCCCTCATCAAGTGAAAGACGAGATAAACTTGGAAAAATTCTTAATATAGGTTATACAAACGGTAAGCAACTAGAGAAAAGACTGCAAATGTTTCAAATCTCAAAAGATGAATTTGGGCAAGCAGTAAAAAAAGTTTTAATGGAGGAAAAATAATGAAGGATATCGCGACACCTAGTCGAACGAAAGAAATATTAGCCAAGTACGATTTCTTCTTTAAAAAAAGCTATGGTCAAAATTTCTTAATTGATACAAATATACTAGAAAACATTGTAAGTTATGCAGATTTAACTGAAGAAAGTTGTGCAATTGAAATTGGACCAGGAATTGGGGCATTAACTGAGCAAATTGCTAAGCGTGCTAAGAAAGTGTTAGCTTTTGAAATTGACAATAGACTAATCCCAATCTTAGAAGATACACTTTCACCATATGATAATATACAAATTGTTAATGAAGACGTTCTAAAAGCAGATGTTGAAAAAGCGATTAATGAATATTTGCCAAATGAGTTAGATATAATGGTTGTCGCAAACTTGCCTTATTATGTAACGACACCAATTATCATGAAGTTATTAACAGAAGGTTTACCAATCAGAGGAATTGTGTGTATGTTGCAAAAAGAAGTAGCTGACCGTATCGCTGCTAAACCGGGAACAAAGGATTATGGTTCACTATCAATAGCTATACAGTTTTATACACATGCTTCAACGGTTATGACTGTACCTAGAACAGTCTTCATGCCACAGCCAAACGTTGATTCTGCCGTTATAAAGCTAGTAAAACGTGAAGAACCAGCTGCAGAGGTAATTGATGAATCATTCTTTTTTGAAGTAGTTAGAGCTAGCTTTGCTCAAAGACGAAAAACATTAAATAATAATTTATTAAATAATTTTTCTCATCTTAAAAAGGATAAAGCAATACTTGAAGCTTGTCTTCTAGAGGCAGGTATCGAAGGAACAAGAAGAGGAGAAACTTTATCAATTCAAGAATTTGCAACATTAAGTAATAGCCTATATAAACAAGTTAAATAACAAAAAGATGATTATAAGCTAATTACCAACTAGTTTGTAATCATCTTTTTTATTTGATTTTAGTTCTGACGCCCTACAAAAGTTCATTAAACCTTCTTTTCACCCTTTTTTTTGTCCATACATAATCTAAAAAAAGAGAGCGAACTCGTAGTGTACTTAAGCAATTTTGGAGGGGAAGGCATGTGAATATTAATGTAGGGGATATAGTAGAAAGAGCATCTTATAAATATGACCTAGTTTTTCGAGTAGTGGAGGTAAAACAAATCGGGGATGAAGTCATTGCTGTTTTATATGGTGACGATTTTCGTTTAATTGCTGATGCGCCTTTATCTGATCTGCGAGTAATCATTGAATCAGAGTATCGAGAAAAAGGTAAAAGATCATCTGTTCAAATTGAGGAAAACTATAAACTATTTAAAAGAGAAGCTTTGGAGCAAAAAGAAAAAAGAAGATTTCAAGCAACAAATGGATATAGAACAGATGTAAATCTTTTTCAAATACCAGGTCGGGTTCTTCATATCGATGGAGATCCAATCTATTTAAAAAAATGTCTTGAAATGTATAATAAGATGGGTGTCCCCGTAGAGGGAATCTATTGTAAGGAAACAGAATTACCAACAAAAATTGGTTATTACTTAGATCATTATCGCCCCGATATACTAGTTATAACTGGTCATGATGCATACACAAAGGCAAAAGGGGTCGTTACTGATATAGAAGCTTACAGACATTCAAGATATTTTGTCGAAGCAGTAAAAGAAGCGCGAAAGAAAGTTCCGTCTTTAGACCACCTTGTAATTTTTGCTGGCGCATGTCAATCTCACTTTGAAGCGATTATCCGTGCAGGAGCGAACTTTGCAAGTTCACCAACTAGAGTTAACATACATGCATTAGATCCCGTTTATGTAGTTGGAAAGATAAGCTTCACATCATTTATGGATCGAGTAAATGTATATGATGTAGTTCGTAATACAATTACAGGTGAAAAGGGACTTGGCGGAGTAGAAACAAAAGGGATTTTAAGAACAGGGCTACCTTTCCAATCGATGGAAGAGGAGTAAGGAAAAGATTTTCTACATTAACGAGAGAACTCGTATGTAGAAAATCTTTTTTTTATTTTCATACATAATTTTCAGATTTTCACAAATAATAATCGGGTGTTGCAAAAAAATATTGACAGGTAACCAGTATCGTTGGTATAATTTTATCTTTTTTTGACTTAGTTTACATAAGATGGTATACTTGTCTTAGTGAGGTGGTATGAAATGGCAAAAAAATTATCTGAAATAAAGGATACTTTAGATAGTCATGTTGGACAACGACTTACATTAAAAGCAAACAGCGGACGTAGAAAGACTGTGGAACGTTCCGGTGTATTAGCAGAAACATATCCATCCATATTCGTAGTACAATTAGATCAAGAAGAGAACGCATTTGAACGCTTATCTTTTAGTTATGCAGATATTTTAACAGAAACAGTTGAATTGTTTTTCTGTGATGACCATACAAGTGGACTGATGGCGAATGGGCAGTAGAATTTTCTACTGTCCCTTTTCTTTTTATTATTCATGAAATTAAACAGATTTACACATACTAACAATGTCGAAGTGGAAAAAGGGGGTTGCTTTTTTTGGGTAGAAGAAAAAGAGGTATAATGTCACAGAGCTTTAAAGATGAACTTGCAAAAGATCTTGGTTTCTATGACGTCGTTCAAAAAGAAGGCTGGGGAGGCATTCGAGCGAAGGATGCCGGCAACATGGTTAAAAGAGCAATCGAATTAGCTGAGTTACAATTATCTAATAAGCAACAATAAACAATCTTCACTTCGACAAGCGAATTTGTCTACACATTAAACCGAAGCTTAAGTGCTTCGGTTTTTGTGAATCTTCCTAAAGAAAATTTACTGATCTAGCTCACTTTCATTAGGGTACATTTTTCTTATGAGTTAATTATGATACAATAGCAAAAAAGTAAGTGTTCATAAGAAGGTGAGAATAGTGAAATTAATGGTGAAGGCTCCTGCTAAAATAAATCTTTCATTAGACGTAGTAGGGAAAAGAGGCGACGGTTATCATGATGTAAAAATGATCATGACAACGATTGATTTAGCCGATCGAATTGAATTGGAGCTTATTCAAGAAGATAAGATTGTAGTAACATCGCATAATCGTTACGTGCCAGATGATCAACGCAATTTAGCTTATCAGGCTGCGATGCTACTCAAAGAAATGTTCGGAGTTAAATTAGGAGCGCATATTTTTATCACAAAAAATATTCCTGTTGCTGCTGGTTTAGCCGGAGGTAGTTCAGATGCTGCAGCAGTACTAAGAGGTCTAAATAAGCTTTGGAATTTAAATTGTTCATTAGATGAATTAGCGGTAATTGGTTCTAAAATTGGGTCGGACGTATCATTTTGTGTTTACGGTGGAACAGCTATAGCTACAGGTCGTGGGGAAAAAATTGAACATATTGATGCACCACCACCTTGTTGGGTTATTTTAGCAAAACCAACACAAGGCGTTTCAACAGCAACTGTTTATCAAAAGCTTAGATTAGAAAATATTCAACATCCTGATGTAGATCGGATGGTTAATGCCATTTCGAATAAAAATTACGACGATATTTGTCTGTCATTAGGAAATGTATTAGAATCAGTTACACTGCAATTACATCCTGAGGTTGCTATGATTAAAGATCAAATGAAACGTTTTGGTGCAGATGCTGTTTTAATGAGCGGAAGCGGTCCTACAGTATTCGGATTAGTACGTCATGATTCTAGGATGAATCGTGTTTATAACGGATTAAAAGGTTTCTGCGATCAAGTATACGCCGTTCGGATGTTAGGTGAAAGGGAAAAACTTGATTAAAAACGAATATTATTATAAAATTTTTATAAAATATTCGTGATTTGAGGTGCTGCATGAAAATTAGAAGAAGCTCTCGTCTTGTAGGTATGACACACTATTTGTTGCATCATCCACAACAATTAGTATCATTAACTTTTTTTGCTGACTTATATGCGTCTGCTAAATCGTCAGTAAGTGAAGATTTAGGTATTATCAAGCAGACGTTCGAACAGCAAGGAATTGGTACATTATTGACTGTGCCAGGAGCAGCTGGTGGAGTAAAGTATATTCCTAGTATCAGTAATCAAGAAGTAAATACAGTAATAGAAGAATTATGCGATCTACTTCAAAAACCAGACAGGGTGTTACCCGGTGGATACCTGTACATGACTGATATATTAAGCAATCCTAACTATGTTAATAGTGTAGGCCGTATGTTTGCATCTATATTCAGTAACCAAAAAGTAGATATCGTTATGACAATCGCAACAAAAGGAATTCCTTTAGCGTATGCTGTTGCAAACTTTTTAAATGTACCAGTTGTAATTGTTCGTCAAGATAACAAAGTTACAGAAGGATCAACAGTAAGTATTAATTACGTATCTGGTTCTTCAAAACGTATACAAACAATGTCATTAGCAAAAAGAAGTATCGAGGCAGGTTCAAATGTTTTAATTATCGATGATTTCATGAAAGCTGGTGGAACGGTAACTGGAATGAAAAATTTGCTTAAGGAATTTCAGGCAAATGTTGCAGGAATCGGTGTATTAGTTGAGGCAGTAAATATTGAAGAAAGATTAGTTGAAGATTATATATCACTTGTAAAGCTATCTGAAGTAAATGAAAGAGAACAGCTTATTCGAGTTGAAAGAGGCAATTTCCAAGAAGAATCATTTATTAAAATTGAAAGCTTATAGTCGTTAAATAGATAAGCTAATTGTATATAATGAAGAAGGGGAAGATACATAATGCAATTAATTCATACTGATCATGCACCTAAAGCAATTGGACCATATTCTCAAGCAATAATCGCTAATGGATTATTATACACTTCTGGACAAATTCCATTAACTGTAGATGGAAATTTAGTAGAAGGTGGAATTGAGGAACAAACAAAGCAAGTGTTTGCGAACCTTAAAGCAGTTCTAGAAGAAGCTGGAACAGATTTATCAAAAGTTATTAAAACAACTGTATTTTTAAAAGATTTAACAACTTTTGTTGATTTTAATGCTATTTATGAAGAGTTTTTCAACGGACACAAACCTGCAAGAAGCTGTGTGGAAGTTGCTAGATTACCTAAAGACGTATTAGTAGAGATCGAATGTATCGCAGTTGTATAAGACAAAAAACAAAAAAACCTGAAATTATTTCAGGTTTTTTTTATACTCTTTTTAATGTATTTTGCCTACGTACAGATTTCTTGTTTTCTCCTTCGAACACATATTCTTAGGAGGCGAAAGAATCTCGCCCCGTAAAAAGTGAGCACCCCGTAGTTGAAATCAACATCACTAAACTCCCTTTACGAAAATTTGATAATAATTGACTAGGATGTTTTCCAAAAGCGTAAAAAATCTGTATTATTTTTAGGTTTTTTCAGAGTGTTGAAATATAAAATAGTTAATTGGAAAACAGCCTTTAAGGGAACATTTAATTGATAAATAGCATTTTTTGAATGACCTATTTTATGGTTTAGTTTTTAGAAGTTAATATTTTAACTTTTTTAGAAAACAATTCGATAGTTTAGTTTAATATTTGTTCGATTTTAATTGATTTACGATCTATTTAATATAAAAATAAAGGCTATTTGATTAAGGTTTATGGCAGACTTTTTTTAATCAACATCACTAAACTCCCTTTACGAAAATTAGATAATTTAATTGACGAGGATATTTTCCAAAAGCGTAAAAAACCTAAAATTATTTTCAGGTTTTTTTTATACTCATTAAAATTCAATTAAAATAATCCGATAAATAAGTTGTGGACATCAATTTAGTAAACATTTATAAAAATTAAATAATTTAAATAAAAATTTTCCAAAAAGAAGGAAATTATTGATAATTGTTGAAACTTACTAATTATGGTTTAAGTTGATAAAGGTGGTGAACAAGATGGAAGTGACAGACGTAAGACTACGCCGCGTAAACACGGAGGGTCGTATGAGAGCTATCGCATCAATTACATTAGATCATGAATTTGTTGTTCATGATATTCGCGTAATCGATGGTAATAACGGTTTATTTGTAGCAATGCCAAGTAAACGTACTCCGGATGGAGAGTTCCGTGATATCGCTCATCCGATTAACTCTTCAACTCGTAGCAAAATACAGGATTCTGTATTAGCTGAATATCACCGTGTAGGTGAGTTGGAAGAAGACTTTGAAGAAGCAGGTGCTTCTTAAAAATATGACCAAAAAGAACCCATTATTGTATAATGGGTTCTTTTTTTATGGTATAATAAAATGGATGTATTTTGTGGAAAAATATTAAAATTAGCATTTTGAGCTACCAGGTATAGGTATTTAGATTGATGGAGGATGACTATGTCAAATAAATATGCGATTGTTCTAGCTGCAGGAAAAGGTACTAGAATGAAATCAAAATTATATAAAGTACTTCACCCTGTTTGTGGCAAGCCTATGGTTCAACATGTTGTAGACCATGTATTGTCAGTGGGTGTACAAAATATTGTAACTGTTGTAGGTCACGGAGCGGAATTAGTTAAAACACAAATAGGTGATCATAGCGAATATGCTCTACAAGCTGAGCAATTAGGGACTGCACATGCTGTTATTCAAGCGGCGCCAATGTTAAAAGATAAAGAAGGAACTACTTTAGTAATCTGTGGTGACACACCATTAATTTCACCAGAGACAATTCAAGCATTATTCGATGAGCATGAAAGATTACAGGCAAAAGCTACAATTTTAACAGCCCATCTTGAGGATTCAACTGGTTATGGTAGAATAATTAGGGGCGAAAATGGGTCTGTATTAAAAATTGTTGAGCATAAGGATGCAAGTCCAGAAGAGCTAACAGTTCAAGAAATTAATACAGGTACATATTGCTTTGATAATAAAGCATTATTTGAAGCATTAAATGAAGTAAACAATAATAACGCTCAAGGTGAGTACTACTTACCAGATGTTATTGAGATACTAAAAGCAAAAGGCGAAATAGTAGCTGCATATAAAACAGCAAATTTCGATGAAACATTAGGTGTGAATGATCGATATGCATTATCTATTGCAGAATCAATCATGCGCAAAAATATAAACAAAAAGCATATGTTGAACGGTGTAACAATTATTGATTCAGCTAGCACATATATCTCTGCAGATGCAAAAATTGGTTCGGATACAATTATTTACCCTGGTACAATGGTCTATGGAAATAGTATAATTGGAACGGGTAGTACAATTGGCCCAAACACTGAAATTATTGATAGTGAAATTGGTAATGATACAGTTATTAAACAATCAGTTGTACATGAAAGTAAAATCGGTCATTCAACTACAGTTGGACCATTTGCTCATATTCGTCCGGCATCAACATTAGGCGATGAAGTTCGAATTGGAAATTTTGTTGAAACTAAGAAAGTTACTTTTGGTAATGGAAGTAAAGCATCTCATTTAAGCTATATTGGTGATGCGGAAATCGGTCAAGGTGTTAATCTTGGTTGTGGTTCAATTACTGTGAACTATGACGGTAAAAATAAGTTTAAAACAACGATTGAGGACAATGTCTTTGTTGGTTGCAATTCAAATTTAATTGCACCTGTAACTGTGAAAAAAGGTTCATACATTGCAGCTGGTTCAACGATTACTGATGAAGTTCCAGAAGATTCACTAGCAATTGCAAGAGCAAGACAAGTGAACAAAGAAGGTTACTATAAAAATTAATTATAGATAAAAAGAAAAGAAAAAAAGCGGAGGGTACACGAAACATGCCTAATCATTATCCAGACAAGCATTTAAAAGTATTTACTCTAAACTCGAATCCTAAATTAGCTGAAGAAATTGCAAAACACATTGGTGTAGAGCTTGGTAAATGTTCGGTTTCTCGTTTTAGCGATGGAGAAGTGCAAATTAACATTGAGGAAAGTATCCGTGGTTGTGATGTATTTATCATTCAATCTACAAGTTTCCCTGTAAACGAAAGTATTATGGAATTATTAATTATGATTGATGCTTTAAAACGTGCATCAGCAAAAACAATTAACATTGTAATTCCTTACTACGGTTACGCTCGTCAAGATCGAAAAGCTCGTTCACGTGAGCCGATCACATCAAAGTTAGTTGCAAATCTACTTGAAACTGCGGGATCAACTCGAGTGATTACACTTGATTTACATGCTCCACAAATTCAAGGATTCTTTGATATCCCGATTGATCACTTATTAGGTGTACCTATCCTTTCAGATTACTTTAGAAAAAAACAGCTTGAAGATATCGTAATTGTTTCTCCTGACCACGGTGGAGTAACAAGAGCTCGTAAAATGGCAGATCGTCTAAAAGCTCCGATTGCTATCATTGATAAACGTCGTCCAAAACCAAATGTTGCTGAAGTTATGAACATCATCGGTAATATTGATGGTAAAACGGCTATCTTAATTGATGATATTATTGATACAGCGGGTACAATTACACTTGCTGCTAATGCATTAGTAGAGCATGGTGCAAAAGAAGTATATGCATGTTGTACACACCCTGTATTGTCTGGACCGGCAATTGATCGTATCGAAAACTCTTGTATTAAAGAATTAGTTGTAACAAATTCAATTTGTCTTACTGAAGATAAAAAGACTGATAAACTTGTTGAATTATCAGTTGCTGGCCTATTAGGTGAAGCGATTATCCGTGTATATGAAGAGCAATCAGTAAGTACTTTATTTGATTAATACAAAAATTACATCTTTGCTTAGAAACTTATAAGAGGACGTAACCAGAAGTGGTTACGTCTTTTCGTAATATACCCAAGTGAATTAGAATGGAGGATAATAAAATGAAGTTGTTTGTAGGATTAGGCAACCCAGGTAGAGAGTATGAAAGAACTAGACATAATATTGGGTTCATTGCAATCGATGAATTAGCTCACCGATGGGGCCTTTCGTTAACCCAACAAAAATTTAATGGAATTTATACTTCAGGTATTGTGAACGGAGAAAAAGTTTTCTTGTTAAAACCTTTAACATATATGAACTTGTCAGGTGAATGTGTAAGACCATTTATGGATTATTTTAATATTGATTTAGAAGATCTTGTCGTTTTATATGATGAAATGGATATTCCAACCGGAAAGCTACGTCTGCGTACAAAAGGAAGTGCCGGGGGTCATAATGGTATAAAGTCGTTAATTCAGCATTTAGGAACACAAGAATTCCAACGTGTTCGAATTGGTGTAGATCGTCCATCAAATGGTATGAGTGTCGTAAATCATGTATTATCAAACTTTTTTGAAGAAGAAATTGCTGAAGTAGTTGATGGGGTAAAAAGAGCCGCAGATGCATGTGAATATTTTTTAAAGCATTCTTTCGTGGATGTAATGAATCAATATAATAAAAAATAAAAAACAGGAATTTAAGCTTTCACATTGAATAAGTATAGTTAGTACAATCCATACTGTATATATGAATTTTTGTAGTATGGAGGCAGCAATGGAATTATTAGATTGTCAGTGTCGGTATTGTAGTAAACAAATGGGTAGTATTGAAAAACAACAGTTGTTACAAGTTTCATCTTCGTATTGTCATTCTTTCGATGAGGAATTAAGCGATTTTGTAAATTTTATTCAATCTCCTAATCAAGTAATTTATATTGTGTGCGAGGATTGCGAAATGACTCTATCTCAGTTTCCACATTATCATGAATATAAGAATTTCATAAATTAAATTGCCTTTGGTTTATAACTGAGGCGTTTTTCTGTTTTTTTCTAGACTCTGTTAAGATGTAGTGTGTTTATCTATGTAAATAACACTAAAAACGGAGCTAATTACTAAAAACTATAAATATAAACTTCAACTAAGATTATTGTAACTTAGATTGACTGTTAGGGGAGATTGACTTCGTGATTGGTTTAATTGAACAATTTAACCAGTATAAAGATATTAAGAAAGTAATAAACGGCTTAAAAAATGGTTTAAGGGAACAATTGGTTACAAACTTAACCGGGTCTGCGAAAACGTTGCTTGCTGGAGCTGTTTTTAAAGAAACTGGACAAACGCAGTTAATCGTGACAAATAATCTTCTCCAAGCTCAGAAAGTATCGGAAGACCTAAAATCAGTAGTTGGGGAAGATAATGTATTTTTATATCCTGCAAATGAATTGATTGCCTCAGAGATTGCAGTATCAAGTCCAGAGCTTAGATCACAAAGATTAATCGCGTTAAATAGTTTGATGTCAAAAAAACCGTCGGTAGTTGTTACACCTGTATCAGGATTAATTGGCTTTTTGCCGTCTCCAGAATTATGGTCTAACTATCAGATTAATTTTGAGATTGGTGAAGAAATCGACTTGTCTAATTTGATTTCAAAGTTTGTTCAAATGGGCTATGAACGTGTTGGAATGGTCGAAAGTAAAGGAGAATTTAGTGTACGCGGAGGAATTCTTGATATTTATCCGCTAACTTATGAAGATCCTATTCGAATTGAACTTTTTGATACAGAAATCGACTCAATCCGTTCGTTTTCTCCTGATTCTCAAAGATCTATAACAAAATATGAGAGTGTCCATATTGGTCCTGCTACTGAAAGGATCATTTCCAAGACTGATTTGCAATTAGGAGTTCAACGAATTGAACAAGCTTTTAAAACAACTCTATCAAAAATAAGTGATCAACAAGTAAAAGAGTTATTGGTTGAAAAGGTAACCTATGACCTTGAGCAACTAAAGCAAGGGCAATTGATTGATCAAATATATAAATATTTTGGTCTAATCTATGAAAACCAATTTAGTTTACTAGATTATGTTCCTAAAGAAACTGTTGTCGTAATTGATGAAATTTCGAGGGTTCATGAAATTGTAGAGCAGCTTAAAAAGGATGAAGCAGAGTGGTATACTTCTTTACTAGCTGAAGGAAATGCATTACATGGAGTAAGTTTTTCGCATGACTTTTTTGAATTACTACATTCGAGAAAACGCCAACAAATTCATACGAGTCTTTTTCCAAGAAGAGTACCTCATACGCATCCTGAACAAGTAGTTTCGATTCAATGTAAATCGATGCAAGAGTTCCATGGACAAATGAATCTGTTGAAAAATGAATTAGATCGTTGGAAGAAAAATAATTATACAATCGTTATGCTTGGCGAAAGTGATGATCGAACAAATAAAATTGAAAATATATTAGAAGATTATAAAATTGAAGGCAAAATTGTCTCTTCTTTAGAGCAAATAAAAAATGGTGAAGTATACATCATGAAAGGTGATCTTCTATCTGGATTCGAGCTTCCTTTAGAAAAGTTTGTTCTAATAACAGAGCGCGAGTTATTCACAAAAAAAGCTAAGAAGAAAAAAAGAATCAATACGAAATTATCAAATGCAGAACGAATAAAAAATTATTCAGAATTAAAAGTTGGAGATTATGTTGTTCATGTAAATCATGGTATCGGTAAGTTTTTGGGAATTGAAACTTTAGAGATTAATGGTATTCATAAAGATTATTTACATATTCGATATCATGGCGACGACAAATTATTTGTACCAATTGAACAAATTGATCAAGTACAAAAGTATGTTGGATCTGAAGGTAAAGAACCAAAGATTTATAAACTTGGTGGTACTGATTGGAAAAAGGTTAAAAAGAAGGTTGAAGGTTCCGTTCAGGATATAGCCGATGATTTAATTAAGCTTTATGCAGAACGCGAGGCATCAAAAGGCTATGCTTTTTCACCTGATGGCCTCGAACAACAAGAATTCGAATCTTCATTTCCTTATCAGGAAACTGATGATCAGCTTAGATCAATTCATGAAATTAAAAAGGATATGGAAAGAGAACGTCCAATGGATCGACTGCTTTGTGGTGACGTAGGATACGGAAAAACTGAAGTAGCTATTCGAGCAGCTTTTAAAGCAATTGTTGAAGGTAAGCAAGTTGCTATTTTAGTTCCTACTACAATTTTGGCACAGCAGCATTTCGAAACATTACGAGAAAGGTTTCAAGATTATCCAATTAATATCGGCTTGTTAAATCGTTTCCGATCTCGCAAGCAGCAGCTTGAAACGATGAAAGGCTTAAAAGAGGGCTCAGTCGATATAGTAGTTGGAACACATCGCCTGTTATCGAAGGATATTCTTTATAAAGATTTAGGACTTTTAATTATTGATGAAGAGCAAAGATTTGGTGTATCTCATAAAGAAAAAATAAAACAACTAAAAGCAAATATAGATGTTTTAACGTTAACTGCTACTCCAATTCCTCGTACATTGCACATGTCGATGCTAGGAGTAAGAGATTTATCAGTTATTGAAACACCACCAGAAAATCGTTTTCCAGTTCAAACATATGTAGTTGAATATAATGCTGCATTAGTAAGAGAAGCGATTGAAAGAGAGCTTGCTCGAGATGGACAAATCTATTTCTTGTATAATCGAGTAGAAGATATTGAACGTATGGCTGAACAGATTTCGATGCTTGTACCAGATGCAAAAGTAGCTGTAGCACATGGTCGAATGAATGAAGGGGAACTAGAATCAGTTATGTATGCCTTTTTAGATGGCCAATATGACGTATTAGTAAGTACGACGATTATTGAAACAGGTGTGGATATTCCAAATGTTAATACATTGATTGTGTATGATGCAGATCGAATGGGGCTATCAACGCTTTATCAATTAAGAGGGCGTGTAGGACGTTCGAATAGAGTGGCATATGCTTACTTCACATATAAACAGGATAAAGTATTGACGGAGGTTGCCGAGAAGCGCCTGCAAGCAATTAAAGAGTTTACAGAACTAGGTTCAGGTTTCAAAATCGCTATGCGTGACCTATCTATACGAGGAGCAGGAAATTTACTTGGGGCACAACAACATGGATTTATTGATTCGGTTGGTTTCGATTTATATTCTCAAATGTTAAAAGATGCAATCGAACAGCGTAGAGGTGTTAAGAAAGAAGATATCATTTCAATTGAAATTGACATTGAAGTAGATGCTTATTTACCTGATACGTATATTCAAGACAGTAAGCAAAAAATTGAGATGTACAAGCAATTTAGACGTGTTGAAACGTTTGAAGAGTTAAATGATTTACAAGATGAGTTAATGGACCGTTTTGGCGATTTCCCGTTAGAAGTAGGTTACTTGTGTCAGGTTGCTCATATTAAACTTTTAGCTATTGCGGAGAAGATTGAACTGATTAAACAAGTTAAATCAGAAGTTAGTGTTTATTTCTCTGAGAAGGCAAGTGCTAATATTGATGGTGGAAAGTTATTCCAACTATGTAATTCTTTCGGTAGAGGCATTGGTTTAGGAATGGATGGATCGAAGTTAAAAGTAACGCTAGACGTAAAAGGGAAAAATCCAGCTGACTGGCTTACTACACTAGAAGGTTTAATTAATGGATTAAAGAACGTAAAAAAAGAGAGTGTAAATGCTTAGGAATGTAATAAAATGGTTGCTTCAAGTAATTAAAAGTTACCAAATAGTGCTTATAGTACTATATTTTTAGTAAAGGTGTTAAAAAATCTCACTTATTTTGTATAGAACTTCCGTTGTGTAGGATACTATCATTAATTAAGGGTGACCTTACCTCATTGTCACTCGGATATCTTTCATCAACGTAGACATGCAAGTAAGTGAGGAGGCGCTTTACAAGAATGAAAGCAACAGGTATAGTTCGTCGAATTGACGATTTAGGTCGAGTAGTAATACCAAAAGAAATTAGGAGAACTTTACGGATTCGTGAAGGTGATCCATTAGAAATATTTGTGGACCGAGATGGAGAAGTCATTTTAAAGAAATATTCACCAATTAGTGAATTAAGTGATTTTGCGAAGGAATACGCTGATGCACTTTACGACACACTTGGACATACTGTCATTATAAGTGACCGAGATTCAGTTGTAGCAGTTGCAGGGGCTTCCAAAAAAGAATACTTAAACAAAAACATTGGTGATATTATCGAAAAAACTATGGCAGAGCGTAACTCAAAAGTAGTTAGCGAGCCTGGGGAAGCTTCATTTATCGAAAGCGTAATTGAAAAATATCAATCTTACGCAGTAGGAGCAGTTATCGCAAGTGGAGATCCAATTGGAGCTGTTGTTATCTTTTCAAAAGATAAAACAATTTCTGAAGTTGAAAAGAAAGCAATCGATACTGCTACTAACTTCTTAGCTAGACAAATGGAGCAATAATCATATATGTAAAAAACATAGGCCAGTAAAGGAATAGTACCTTAACTGGTCTTTGTTTTTTCCCCTTGATAAAAACTACCTAATTCACGCTTAATGAAAACCATTACTTTCTAAAATTGGAAAAGAGAGGTTTTTTCTTTTGGCAACTCTTTACATAAGCCCTAATAATGTAATACATTAAAGGGTGAACCGTCTAACAAAGGAGTTGTTATCCTTTTGCAAAAAGCCAAGCAAAAAGCAGCCCTACAAGGGGCTTTGTTCATTACAATAGCATCATTATTATCGAAAGTACTAAGTGCGTTTTATAAAATTCCTTATCAAAATATTGCCGGCGATTTAGGTTACTATATTTACCAACAGGTATATCCTGTCTACGCAATTGCTTTAGCATTTTCTACATATGGCTTTCCTTTAGTTTTATCATCTTATGTGGCTGAAAGAATCGCTAAAAAAGATGAAAAAGGGGCTAAAGATTTGGTTTATGCAACATTTATGATGTTGTTAGTCATTGGTATATTGTGTTTCTTTACTTTATACGTAGGAAGTAATAGTATAGCGAATTTTATGCGTGATGATCATCTAGCGATGTTAATTCGTGTTGTTAGTGTTGGCTTTTTATTTGTTCCAATCACTTCAGCATTTCGAGGATATTATCAAGGTTTAGGGGATATGGGACCTACTTCAGTCAGTCAGGTGATTGAGCAATTAATTCGAGTTATTACGATTTTAGTGCTGTCACTTTATTTAATGCAAACGACCGACAATCTTTATATTGTAGGTGCAGGGGCTGTTTCAGGTTCGATACTTGGTAGTATAGCAGCGATACTGTACTTCTTTTATTGGGTTTCTTTTCGTGGATCTGGTTTGACCATACCATCATTTGGATTACTTAAAACCTATCGCTTAGAGTTAAAAACAATTTTGTATCAAGGTATCCTACTGAGCTTAAGTAGCTTAGTACTTGTTTTCATTCAGTTTATCGATTCACTCTCCTTTTATCCATTATTAGTACAATATGGATATCATGTTGAAGGTGCTAAGCTAGTAAAGGGTATTTATGATCGTGGATTTCCGCTAATTCAATTAGGCTCTGTCATTGCTTCATCGTTTTCACTGGCCTTAATTCCGTACTTATCTAGTGAATTAGTTCGTAAAGAACATCATGCTATTAATAATCGAATCTCAGGTGCCATAAGAGTGAGTATTGTAGTAGGAGCAGCAGCAACAATTGGTTTAATTTCAATTATCCATCCGACTAATATCATGCTTTATCGAAATGATTTAGGAACGGATGTCCTAACAGTTTTATGTATATCGATCTTCTTTGCAGGGGTATCGATTACGACATCTTCAATCGCACAAGGATTAGGTAAAAGTCTAATTCCAGCTTTAAATGTCATTGCTGGCGGTTGTGTTAAATTTATTGGAAATGTTATTTTAATGGAGCAAATCGGATCTAAAGGAGCAGCTTATTCAACGGTCTCTGCTCTAATTGTTGTTACGATTTTGAACTTAGCTTATATATATAAATTGTCAAGAGTAACATTTTTTGACTTTAAGTTTATTGTGAAATTACTAGTAGCTGTAGCCATTATGTATGGTTGTGTAGATGGTTATGAATATGTTTTTGAAAAATATGCAATGTTTATTAACCCACTTCGTTTAAGAATGTTAGTGGAGGCTCTATCTTCAGCGATTGTAGGTGCAATCGTATTTGCGGTTGTATTAGTAAAAATTAAGTTATTTACGGTAGAAGAGCTAAGCTCAATCGTTAAAAGTGAAAAATTACAGAAATGGCTTTCTTAAAAGAACAGGAGGATCAAAATGAACAAGATTACAGTTTTAGGTTTAGGAGCAGGTGACCTAAATCAGCTTCCATTTGGTATCTATAAAGAGTTACAAAAAACTGACAATCTTTATTTGCGTACAAAAGACCACCCTGTTATAAGTGAATTAGAAACAGAAGGACTAACGTTCCAATCCTTCGATGAAATTTATGAAAAACATGATTGTTTTGAAGAGGTATATGAAGAAATTGTTCAGCTACTGATGAAAGCTTCTGAAGAAGGTGCAATTACATATGCTGTACCAGGCCATCCTCTTGTAGCGGAAAAAACTGTTCAGCTATTAATAGAGCTTGCAGATAAAGGAATTATCCAGTTAGATATCAAAGGTGGACAAAGCTTCTTAGATGCGATGTTTACCAGTTTGAAAATTGATCCAATCGAAGGCTTCCAGTTTGTTGATGCAACGGATTTAGAATCGGAACCAATTACGTTTAGACAACATTTGATCATCTGCCAGGTTTACGATCAAATGACGGCCTCACATGCGAAATTAAAGCTAATGGAGCAGCTTCCTGATGATTATGAAGTGGTAATCGTTACGGCAGCGGGTAGTTCAAATGAACAAATAAGAAGAGTACCATTGTTTGAGTTAGATCGCGATACATCGATTAATAATTTGACAAGTGTTTATGTACCTCCAGTTAAGAATGAAGAGGATCTATATCATCAATTTGAAACACTTCGTTCTGTTATAGCTACGTTAAGAGGTCCTAATGGATGTCCGTGGGATCAAAAGCAAACACATGAATCATTAAAGAAGTACTTATTAGAAGAGGCTTATGAGCTGCTTGAAGCGATCGATGAGGAAGATGACGACCATATTATTGAAGAACTTGGAGATGTATTACTTCAAGTCATGTTACATGCCCAAATTGGAGAAGATGAAGGCTACTTCTCAATCCAAGATGTAATAAAAGGATTAGTAAGTAAACTAATCTATCGTCACCCGCATGTATTTTCAACAGTTCACGTAAATGATGAGGAAGACGTATTAAAAAATTGGCAAGAATTAAAACAAGCTGAAAAAGGACATGTCGTTGAATCTGTTCTTTCAGGCATACCAAAGGATCTTTCAGGAATATTAAAAGCAGAGAAACTTCAAAGTAAGGCTGCGAAAGTAGGGTTTGACTGGAAGGAACTACCGCCAGTGGTAGATAAGGTTAACGAAGAGTTAGCTGAAGTTCTTGATGCCATCAAATTGAATGATCAGTCTAAAGTTGAAGCGGAACTTGGTGATCTGTTATTTAGTATTGTTAATTTAGCACGTTTTATTGATGTAAATCCTGAAGAAGCGATTTTAAAAACAAATATGAAATTTACAAAACGTTTTCAATATATTGAATCAAGACTTGGTGAAATAAATAAGACATTTTCTGATGTATCTCTTGAAGAAATGGATGAGATTTGGAATGAAGCTAAAAAATACGAATAATGTCTAATGGAATGAGAATTGAGGAGAATAAATTATGAGACTTGATAAATTTTTAAAAGTATCGAGAATTATTAAGCGTCGTACACTTGCTAAAGAAGTGGCTGATCAAGGAAGAATAACGATCAATGGAACAGTTGCAAAAGCATCTACTGAAGTCAAAGTAAATGACGAATTAAAAATTCGATTCGGACAAAAAATTGTTACAGCAAAAATTAATTTACTTAAAGAGACCGTTCGAAAAGAAGAAGCAGATGCAATGTATACAATAATAAGCGAGGAAAAACTGTCAGATAGCTTGTTCTAAAAAAGTTGTCCCTTCATATACTTGTACAAATAACACTGTATTAGGAATCGATTTACAAGAGGTACAGTTTATGTAAATGGAGGGACTAGTATGAATAATCCGTATGAGTTAAATGCGAAAAATACAAGCCAAATAATTGAGCAGGATTTATCGTTAAAAAGTAGAAGATATCTTGAAATCACTGGAGTAAAACAGGTTGAGAGCTTTGATAGTGAAGAGTTCCTATTAGAAACAGCTTTAGGTTTTTTGCATATTAAAGGTCATAATTTACAAATGAAAAACCTCGATGTAGAAAAAGGTCATGTAGCGATAAAGGGAAAGATTAATGAACTTTGTTATATTGACGAATACAATTCAGGGAAAGCTAAAGGAATCTTTAGCAAGCTATTTAAATGAGCTTAAACGTTCAGTTCTACTCAATGATCGCGATGGTCGGTATGGGTGCTTATCTAGGTATGGCACTAGATACATACCATCGTTTTTTATATCGAGGTACTCGTAATCGATTGATTGTATTTGCAACTGATATATTATTTTGGATTTTTCAAGCGCTACTAGTTTTTTATGTATTATACTTAGTTAATGAAGGTGCACTTAGGTTTTATTTACTATTAGCTTTACTATGTGGTTATGCGGCATATCAAAGTCTTTTTCGAGCTATCTATAAAAAAATATTAGAACTGGTTATTCAGCTCGTTATTAGCATTTATCGTATTATAGTAAAGTTAATCGTACTATTTATTGTAAAACCTATAAAGTGGATTATTCAGGTAATAATCGTCATTCTTTTGTTTATTTATGGTCTCCTTATTCGACTAATCCGTTTAGTTTACAACGTTGTACTATCAATTCTTTTGTTTTTCGGCAGAGTATGTTGGTTTTTTGTGCCAAAACGAGTCAAAAACTATTTAATACAATTTAAAGGAGTTTTCGGAAAATTCAAGAATATCTTCCTTACTACTATTAAAAAAGTAAAGGACCTTTTAGATAGGAGGAAGAAATAGGTGGAACATGCGAGAAAATTGGATTTAACTAGACAAGTTCAAGATAAACAAAATATTACCTTAGTTGAGGAACATGGTGTTAAGCCTAGGAGAAGGAGTTTTAAAAAGTTTTTAGTGCGAATTTCATTATTCTGCCTTTTAACTGTCCCCCTATTTTTTTTATTACAATCTCATTATGTAACACAACAACATGTGTATTCTTCTAAAGTAAAACAATTAAAACTAGCAAAAGTTGATTTAAAGAAAACAAAGAGTACGGTAGAGGATTCAAAGCGCATGATTGACCAATTGAACGATGATCAATATATTATTGAGTTAGCTAGAAAAAACTTATTTTTTTCTAAAAAGGGAGAAATAATTTTTCCTAATATCAAGTAATTATCGTTTCATTGACACTTGTTTTTATAATTTTATATAATATAGTAAATCCAGTTAAACATTTTTAAGGAGGAGCATTTTTTTTATGTCAATTGAGGTAGGCAGCAAAGTTAGTGGGAAAGTTACAGGGATTACAAATTTTGGTGCTTTTGTAGAGTTACCAGAAGGAGTAACTGGACTTGTTCACATTAGTGAAGTAGCTGACAACTATGTTAAAGATATTAACGAACATTTAAAAGTTGGCGATGAAGTAGAAGTAAAAGTAATCAATGTTGAAAAAGACGGTAAAATCGGTCTTTCAATCAAAAAAGCGAAAGAACGCCCACCAGTAAAAGAGGGAGAGCGTGAGCAAAGACCTCGTCAAAGCAGACCTTCATATGGAGGCGGCAATGGTGGAAACCGTGGCAAAAATCAAAACCGTTCGGATCAACGTCCGGTTAAAGAAACATTTGATCAAAAAATGAGTAAATTTTTAAAAGACAGTGAAGACCGTCTAGCTTCATTAAAACGCAACACAGAATCTAAACGTGGTGGCCGTGGAGCTCGTCGAGGCTAATTTCCTACCTTGTCAGGACATAAATAGGTATATAGAACACGCACTCTTTAATGGGTGCGTTTTTGTATGGAAAAAATAATAAAATAACTTTTAAAAAAACTGTTGACGGGTATTTGGTACCATGATAATATAAATCTTGTCGTTTAAAGATAATGGCGGTGTAGCTCAGCTGGCTAGAGCGTACGGTTCATACCCGTGAGGTCGTGGGTTCGACTCCCTCCGCCGCTACCATTCCCTTTAACGGCCCGTTGGTCAAGTGGTTAAGACACCGCCCTTTCACGGCGGTAACACGGGTTCGAATCCCGTACGGGTCATACAACAAAAACGTTTGGTCTCTATAAGAGAGGCTAGGCGTTTTTTTTTTTTCTTTTTTTCTGGAATATACGTCTCGTCTTTTAATCCCATTCTTCAATTACTTTCTGTCTTTATTCTGAATTTCGATTGACATAAAATTTAATAATTGCCTTTCTTTTACCCTATTAGAGAAATTATGCTGCAAGCTTTTCTCATATTTTGTAAAACAGTTGTACGTAAAAGCTTTTTCCGTCGAAGAAAACTTTTATTTGACTTTGTCATTTTGACATATTCCTTCAATTGGACAAGTTAAAATAGGTTCAATAAACCAATTCGGATGAGGTGGAAATATGACGAAACTGCAAAGAGGGTCTTCTAATTCTTCAGCAAGCTTGGTCCCTACTAATGGATTTCAATCAGTATTTCGGCAATCTTCTAAATCAATTAAATCAAAATTGGAGAGAGCATTCTTTGACTTTGGGCTACTAATCTTTTTAACGGGATTTTTATTAGGACGAGCGTTGATACTATCACATATTCTCCCGTTTGTATTACCGTTTTTTGCCTCAGTTTATATGATGAAACGCGAGCGAACAGGAATAGCTTTTGTTGCTCTTATGATCGGTTCATTAACTGTGTCGATTGAAACGGTGAGTTATGCATTTGCAACAATTATTCTGTTTTTTATCCTAAATATTTTCTTCGCTAGAGTTAAACGACATTATATAGGTCTAGTACCTTTTCAAGTCTTTTTATCAGTTTTTATTAGTCACTTATTAATTACTTATGCTTTTCAACAAGAAGTTTTGATGTATGATGTTTTGATGGCATCAGTTGAAGCGGGATTAAGTTTTATTTTAACGATGATCTTTTTCCAAAGTGTGCCTCTGCTTTCGATTCCTAAAAGAAAACAGCTTTTAGGGGTTGAAGAAATCGTATGTTTAGTTATTCTTTTAGCTTCAGTTGTGACGGGGACAACTGATTGGTATATCCAAGATTTATCAATTCAACATATTGTTACTAGATATATTGTCTTACTATTTGCCTTCGTAGCCGGAGGAACGGTCGGTTGTACAGTAGGGGTTGTAACGGGCCTTATATTAAGTTTAGCGAGTGTTTCGAGTCTATATCAAATGAGCTTATTAGCATTCTCTGGATTACTTGGTGGTCTCCTTAAAGAGGGTAAAAGATTAGGTGCGGCAGCTGGTCTATTAATTGGGACATGCCTTATTAGCTTTTATGCTGAGAAACAATCAGATATTATTTTTTCAATCATTGAATCAGTCATTGCGATTGTCTTATTCTTAATAACACCAACTTTCCTACTAAAACAATTAGCTAAACTAGTACCAGGAACAGAAGAACACTCTACAGATCAACAACAATACTTACGTAAAATAAGAGATTTGACAGCTAATCGAATTACTCAATTTTCAAACGTGTTTGAAGCATTATCTGCCAGTTTTTCACAGCCTAGCCAGTTTGCCCATATTGAGGACGAACTAACTGATGAAGAACTGTTTATTTGTAGTATTTCAAATAAGTGCTGTAATAGTTGTATGAAAAAGGACCATTGCTGGTCAAACAATGGTGACCGAACATATCAATACATGGAAAATATGATGCATTTAGTTGAAAAGGATCAGCTCATTAAGAATGGCCAATTTATGAGAGAGTGGGAAAAATATTGCCAACGTTCATCAAAAATGGCAGATTTAATGAAGCAAGAAGTTTTCTACTTCCGTGCAAACCAAAGACTTAAAAAACAAGTTCAAGAAAGTAGAAGATTAGTGGCTGAGCAATTGCGCGGAGTTTCAAAAGTAATGGTCGACTTTGCAAAAGAGATTCAACGAGAAAAAGAGAATCATCAATTACAGGAAGACCAAATCCTACAAGCTTTACTAAACTTTGGAATTGACGTTAGCCAAGTAGAGATTTATAACTTAGAGCAAGGAAATATTGATATAGATATATTAATTCCGTTTGAAAATGAGTATGGTGAATGTCAAAAATTAATTGCGCCGATTTTATCAGATATTTTAAAAGAGACGATTGTCGTATTAAAAGAAGAATCAGCGACAATACCAAATGGAGGTAATTACTTAGTTACATTTGGATCAGACAAAGCATTTGTTATTGAAACCGGGGTTGCGACTGCAGCCAAAGGTGGAGGCTTTATTTCAGGTGATGCATTTAAAATAATGGATGTTGGAGCAGGAAAGCACGCGATTGCGATTAGTGATGGAATGGGTAATGGTGAGCGAGCTCATATTGAAAGTAATGAGACATTAAAACTACTACAAAAAATATTAAACTCAGGTATTGAAGAGACCGTCGCTATTAAATCGATTAATTCAATTCTATCATTACGTACTACTGAAGAGGTCTTTGCTACCCTAGATTTAGCTATGGTGGATTTACACGATGCTTCTGCAAAATTCTTAAAAATTGGTTCATCGCCAAGTTTTGTTAAACGAGGCAAGCAAGTTATTAAAATTGAAGGTAGTAATTTACCGATTGGGATCATTGATGAATTTGATGTAGAAGTCGTAAGTGAGCAGTTAAAAGCTGGAGACTTATTAATTATGATGAGTGATGGTATTTTTGAAGGTCCTAAACATGTTGAAAATTATGAAATGTGGATGAAACGTAAAATAAGTGAATTTGAAACGGATGATCCACAATCAGTAGCAGAGTTGTTACTCGAGGAAGTAATTCGTTCGAATACAGGAGATATTAATGATGATATGACGGTTGTGGTGGCTGTTGTTAAACGAAACTTGCCAGAGTGGTCTTCGATTTCATCATATAGTGCGATGGCTTAGTAAAATAAAATAATAAGGTTTATCCCCTCCCGTAATTGGACAAAATGGTAACAACTTTTACGCGGAGGGGATTTTGTATGTATAAGGGAAAGTTAAAACAAATTCTATTAATAACTGATGGTTATTCAAACCATGGTGAAGATCCGTTAGCTGTTTCAAGTCTGGCACAAGAATACGGTATTACAGTAAATGTAATTGGAATTTTGGATGAAAATGTACAAAGTGGCGACGGTTTAAAGGAAATAGAGGAAATTGCTAGAGCAGGTGGAGGGATTAGTCAAGTCGTTTACACAAAGCAACTTTCTCAAACTGTCCAAATGGTTACTAGAAAAGCGATGACACAAACAATACAAGGGTTTGTTAATAAAGAATTAAAGCAAATTTTAGGTGATAGCAATTCGATTGAATCACTTCCTCCTTCAAAGCGAGAAGAGGTATATGAGGTTGTAGAGGATATTGGCGAAACTGTAGGTTTAGAAGTTATTATTTTAGTAGATACGAGTGCTAGTATGAAAGATAAACTAGAAACTGTTAAGGAATCATTATTTGATTTACAAATCAGTTTAAACTCAAGAACAGGAGAAAATGCCTACTCGTTATTTATATTTCCCGGGAAACATGACGATGTAGACAAATTATTAGATTGGACACCTAAATTAGAAAAACTAAACACAATTTTCCCTAAGTTAACGATGGGCGGTATGACGCCAACCGGTCCTGCTATACGAGAGGCTTTAAACTATTTTAACGAACAAAACTACAATAGAGGTAATAATGGTGATGATGAACAATCAATTGAATGGGCAGATTAATTTAGCGCCTGGGACTCACATTACTGGAAAGTGGAATAAAAACAAATACGAAATTAAGAGTTTACTTGGAAATGGAGCAAATGGAACAGTTTATCTAGCTTCTGGAAAAACTGGAGAAGTTGCTATTAAGCTAAGTAAAGATTCTACTAATATCACGAACGAAGTAAATGTTTTAAAAAAAATCACACAGGTCCAGGATTCAATCCTTGGGCCTTCTTTTATCGATGTTGATGACTATATAAATCCAGGAACAAATGATTGCTGCTATTACTATGTTATGGAATACGTAAATGGTGTAAGTTTACCAAAATTTATTGAAAGAAATGGAATGGAATGGAGTAGTATTTTTATCATACAAGTTTTATCATTGTTAGATAAATTGCACCATAAAGGCTTTATTTTTGGTGATTTAAAAACAGATAATCTACTAGTTACGAAAGAACCAAATAAAATCCAGTGGATCGATTTTGGAGGAGTTACTCAAATTGGACGCGCAGTTAAAGAATTTACTGAGTTCTTTGATCGTGGTTACTGGGGCTTAGGTTCTAGAAAAGCAGAAGTTTCCTATGACTTATTTGCTGTAACGATGATTTTTATCCACTTGCATTGTAAAAAGCAGTTTTTAAAAAACGGGTTGGGAATAAATCAAATTGAACAAGTAATAACGCAAACACAAACCCTTAATCCATATAAAGAATTTCTAATGAAGGGATTAAAAGGGGAGTATGCTAATGCGAGTGCTATGAAACAAGCTCTACTAATGTATGAACAAAAGATAAATGCTACAAAAAAGAAGAAGAGTAAAAAGGATCAAGCTACTATAGCACAAACGATGAATCAAACAAGGCAATCGAAAAAGCAAAATCAGTCCGCTAATCAATCAACACAATCAAAAAAACATAGCCAGCCTACAAATCAACCTAGAAACTCGACTAATCAGAATCAAAAAAATAACCAATCCACACAGACAAGAGCAGGGAACAACATCCAAGTGAAGCAAAAGAAAAAAAGAATTCACTGGTTCGAAACATCGACCATTCTCTTGTTAATGGGCTTGGCCTATGCATTATATTTTTATTATCAGCTGTAAATAATAGTACTCCAAGTGTGTGAATGGTAACATATAAATATGAATTTTACTTTCATTAGGAGTATAGGTAAATGGTAATTAACCAATTAAAGGAATTTGTAAAACAAAATAATATTATCAGAAATAGTGTAATTGTGATCGGTGTTTCTGGAGGTCCAGATTCAATGGCGTTAGCTCATTCTTTTTTATCAATTAGAGAGGAATTTGGGTTCTCGATTATTATTGCACATGTGGATCATATGTTTAGAGGACAAGAATCTTTAGATGATTTGGAATATGTTAAGAACTGGTGCCTCCAAAATAACGTCCAATTTGAAGGAAAGCGCATAAATGTGAATCAGTATATCGAGGAAACGGGTTTAAGTAGTCAATTGGCAGCAAGGGAATGTCGATATCGTTTTTTTGACGAAACGATGAAGAAATATGAAGCGAATTATTTAGCTTTAGGTCATCATGGAGAGGACCAAGTTGAAACGATTTTGATGCGTTTAGTTAGAGGTAGCTCGCATGTCGGTTACGCTGGCATTAGGGAAAAGAGGTCTTTTAGTACAGGCGAAATTATTCGTCCATTTTTGGATTTACGAAAACAAGCATTAACTACATATTGTCAAGAACAAGGCATTATCCCTCGAAAAGATCCAAGTAATGATAAAGATGTTTACACAAGAAATCGATTTAGACACCATATTCTACCTTTTATTTTTGAAGAAAATCCAACTGCACAAAAGAGATTCCAGCAGTTTAGTAGACAGCAATTGGAAGATGATCAATATTTAATGGAATTAACTGAAGACGCAATGAATACAGTAATAAGAAATAAAGAAAAGCAAGCAGTCACTATTGACATTAAACAGTTTTTAAATGTGCCTATATCTTTACAAAGAAGATGTATTCAACTAATATTAGATTATGTCTACCTATATATCCCTAAAGGCTTGACACAAGGGCATCTTAATTCAATTCTGACTTTATTACGAAATGAAAAATCCACTTGGGAGCAGCATTTACCTGGAGGACTTTTTGTCAAACGCTCATATAATGAATGCTTCTTTACATTCGAACAGATGAATGTGAAGGATTATACTATTTCTATTAATGAGCCTGGTGTATATGAACTACCAAATGGTTTTTCAATAAAAGTCGAATTAAACAATCAATGTTTAGAACAAAAAAATGACACGTTTATTTGTTCTGTCAAGGATGTTTCTTTTCCACTGGTTGTTCGGAATCGAAAGATTGGTGATCGAATGTCATTAAAGGGTATGAATGGGTCAAAAAAGTTAAAAGATATATTTATTGATGAAAAAATGAAACAATCATTACGTGATGAATGGCCAATAATTACGGATAGTCAAAATAATATATTATGGATACCTTTCGTAAAGAAATCTGCTTTTGAAAGAAATTTTTCGACAGATGAGTCACTCATTGCAATACAGGTGGTTTCTAAGAGTTTCTAGGAGGAAAAAATGAAACAAGACATTCAACAAGTATTAGTAAGTGAAGAGGCAATTCAACAAAAAGTAGTAGAATTAGGTGCAGTACTAACTGAAGAGTACAAAGACCGCTTTCCACTAGTAGTGGGTGTTTTAAAAGGAGCTCTTCCGTTCATGTCTGACCTTATCAAGCATATTGATACATATATCGAAATTGATTTTATGGATGTTTCTAGTTATGGACATAGTACAGTTTCTTCTGGTGAAGTAAAAATTGTAAAAGATTTAAATACTTCTGTAGAAGGAAGAGATGTAATCATTCTAGAAGATATTATTGATAGTGGTCTAACTTTAAATTATTTAGTTGAACTATTTAAACATCGCAAAGCTAATACAGTTAAAATTGTTACTTTGTTAGATAAGCCAAGCGGACGTAAAGCAAATATCGAGGCTGATTTAGTTGGTTTCGAAGTACCAGATGCTTTCGTAGTAGGATATGGTTTAGATTATATTGAGCGTTATCGAAATCTGCCATATGTTGGCGTTTTAAAGCCTGAAGTTTACACGAAATAAGTCAAGTTTTATTCGTTTGTTTACAAGGTATAACTATGCTACTATATAAAGTAATTAAATTGAAAGAGAGGAGGTTTGGAATTGAATCGAATTTTCCGTAATACAGTCTTTTACATATTAATCTTCTTAGTTGTGATTGGTGTTGTTACATATTTCAATGGGCCAGAATCTCAAGTTAAGAAAGTAAGTTACGATACATTTTATACTAAGTTACAAAAAGGTGATGTTAGCAGCTTAACATCTATCCAACCTAAAAATGGAGTGTACATAGTAAGAGGTCACTTTACAGATGTAAAAAAAGGCGAATCTTTCCAAACTCAAGTACCAATTAGTGACGAAACGACAAAAATAGTTAACAAAGCAGTTGCTGACTATAAAATAAAGGCTAATTGGAATCCAGCTGAAACAACAAGTGCATGGGTGCAAATCTTCACTTCACTCATTCCATTTGTTATTATTTTCATTCTTTTCTTCTTCTTAATGAATCAAGCACAAGGTGGCGGAAGCCGTGTTATGAACTTTGGGAAGAGCAAAGCTCGTCTGTATAATGATGAGAAAAAGAAAGTACGATTTAAAGATGTTGCAGGTGCAGATGAAGAAAAGCAAGAGCTTGTTGAAGTAGTAGAGTTCTTGAAGGATCCTCGTAAATTCTCTGAATTAGGTGCAAGAATTCCTAAAGGGGTACTATTAGTAGGACCTCCTGGAACAGGTAAAACATTATTAGCGAGAGCTGTTGCAGGAGAAGCTGGAGTTCCATTCTTCTCAATCAGTGGTTCTGATTTCGTTGAAATGTTTGTAGGGGTCGGTGCTTCTCGTGTTCGTGATTTATTTGAAAATGCGAAGAAAAACGCTCCTTGTATCATATTTATAGATGAGATTGATGCTGTAGGTCGTCAACGTGGTGCTGGATTAGGTGGAGGTCACGATGAGCGTGAACAAACATTAAACCAGTTACTTGTTGAAATGGATGGTTTTGGTGCTAATGAAGGTATTATTATCATCGCAGCAACAAACCGTGCAGATGTTCTAGACCCAGCGTTATTACGTCCAGGTCGATTTGACAGACAGATTACAGTAGATCGTCCAGATGTAGTAGGACGTGAAGCAGTATTAAAAGTTCATTCAAGAAATAAACCATTGTCACCAGAGGTAGACTTAAAAGCTATTGCTCAAAGAACTCCTGGTTTCTCTGGTGCTGATTTGGAAAATTTATTAAACGAGGCAGCATTAGTTGCGGCTCGTCGTGATAAAAAGAAAATCGATATGCTTGATATTGACGAAGCAACTGACCGTGTAATTGCGGGACCTGCTAAGAAAAATAAAGTTATATCTGAAAAAGAGCGAAAAATTGTTGCATTCCACGAAGCTGGACATACGGTTATTGGCCAAGTGTTAGATGAGGCTGAAATGGTTCATAAAGTAACAATTGTACCTCGTGGTCAAGCTGGTGGTTATGCAGTAATGCTTCCAAAAGAAGATCGTTACTTTATGACAAAACCAGAATTACTTGATAAAATTACAGGTCTACTTGGTGGACGTGTAGCTGAAGAAGTTGTATTTGGTGAAGTAAGTACAGGAGCTCATAATGACTTCCAACGTGCAACAGGTATTGCTCGTCGTATGGTTACTGAGTTCGGTATGAGCGATAAGCTAGGTCCATTACAGTTTGGTCAATCTCAAGGAGGAAATGTATTCCTTGGTAGAGACTTTAATAATGAACAAAATTATAGTGATAAAATTGCTTATGAAATCGACGTTGAGATTCAAACAATCATTAAAGAATGCTATGCAAAAGCAACTGATATTATTAAGACGCATCGCGATAAATTAGACTTGCTTGCAAACACATTATTAGAAGTGGAAACTTTAGATGCAAAAGGAATCAAGAGTCTTTGGGAACAAGGCACACTTCCTACATCTCCAACATCAAAAGATGAGGTTAAAGTTAATATTTCTAAAAAGAATGATGAACCAACTGAGCCTAAAATCACTGAATAAAAAGTTAAGAGTGTCTTTCTAGACACTCTTTCTTTTGTTTATTGGTGTATAGAAAATAGGCCAAGGTCATGAAGGAAGCTGGTTCATTGAAATGTTTGAATAAACCATTATGAACCCAGGTCCACTACAGAAAGCATCTATTTTTAAACTACTATCAACTTGTGTTATCATTATTTTTATAGTGATTAAAAAATGTACTTGAGACAAAAAATATAAAATAAAAGTTTTATTTTTGAAATGGAGAGACGGTGGAATATATGTTATTTGTAATCGATGTAGGAAATACAAATACTGTTTTAGGTGTTTATCAAGAAGATGAGTTAATACATCATTGGAGAATTGAGACGAATCGTTATAAAACAGAAGATGAGTACGGGATGGTCATTGGTTCATTACTTGAATATGCAGGTATTGGGTTTGATGAGTTTCATGCAGTTATTATTTCATCAGTTGTCCCACCGATTATGTTCTCACTGGAAAGAATGGCAACAAAGTACTTTAAACAAAAGCCACTAATCGTTGGTCCTGGAATAAAAACAGGCTTAAACATAAAATATGATAATCCGAAAGAAGTTGGGGCAGACCGAATTGTTAATGCCGTTGCAGGAATTGCACAATACGGGAGTCCGCTGATTATTGTAGATTTCGGAACAGCTACTACATATTGTTATATAGATGAAAATAAAAATTATATTGGTGGAGCAATTGCACCAGGCATCAATATTTCAACAGAGGCACTTTATACAAAGGCTTCAAAACTGCCTCGTATAGAGCTTTCAAGACCTTCTAATATTGTTGGTCGTACAACTGTAGAAGCAATGCAGGTTGGAATCCTATATGGTTATGTAGGTCAAGTTGAAGGTATTGTAAAACGAATGAAAGCTCAAGCAAAGGTAGAACCTACTGTTATAGCAACAGGTGGACTTGCATCTTTAATATCTAAGGAATCGGATATTATTGATGTGATGGATCCGTATTTAACCTTAAAAGGTCTGCATTTAATTTATAAACGAAATTCATAAAAAGGGGTATAACATGAAAGATTATTTAGTAAAAGCATTAGCTTTTAACGGTGAAGTCCGTGCATATAGCGTTAGATCAACAAATATTGTAAAAGAAGCTCAAGAACGTCATGACACTTGGTCAAACGCTTCGGCTGCATTAGGTCGTACATTAACGGCTGCTACTATGATGGGTGCTATGCTAAAAGGTGATGAAAAATTAACTTTAAAGGTTGAAGGTAATGGTCCAATTGGCCATATTTTAGTCGATAGTAATGCAAAAGGTGAAGTCCGTGGATATGTACAAAATCCACATGTCCAAACTGAACTTAACAAACATGGAAAAATTGATGTAGCTAAAGCTGTTGGTACTGTAGGTACAATCTCGGTTGTTAAAGATATTGGAATGAGAGAACCTTTTACAGGCTCAGTACCTATTGTTTCAGGTGAACTTGGTGAAGACTTTACTTACTATTTTGCTGTATCTGAACAAACACCTTCATCTGTAGGTGTCGGCGTATTAGTTAACCCGGATCATTCGATTTTAGCAAGCGGAGGATTTATTATTCAAATCTTACCTGGTGCAAGTGAAGAATGTATCACTCAAATTGAAAATCGTTTAAAAACAATCAAACCAGTTTCTAAACTAATTGAAGAAGGTTTGACTCCAGAAGAAATTTTATATGAAGTGTTAGGAAAAGAAGAAGTTAAAGTTTTAGAAACAATGGATGTGAAATTCCAATGTCAATGCTCAAGAGAGAGAATTGAAGGCGCTCTTTTAAGTATTGGTAAACAAGAATTAGAATTAATATTAGAAGAGGATGGAGAAGCAGAAGTTACATGTCATTTCTGTAATCAACATTATCATTATTCTGATGAACAATTAAAAGAATTAATTAACAAATTGTAGGTGAAAATTGAAGGGATTTGTCTAGCTTTCTTTTCATAATTTATTATGAATTTCATACAAGTTATGTATAGGAGAAAGTAATTGACAGATTCTTTTGTTTTTTACATAATGTATATTAAACAGGTCAATATACTGGGAATTAGGAGTGGATGAAATGAAAGTTGCAAATTCAGTTTACGAATTAATCGGTAGAACTCCAATTGTAAAACTTAACAGATTAGTAGATGAAGACAGCGCGGAAATTTACTTAAAACTAGAATTTATGAATCCTGGTAGCAGTGTTAAAGATCGTATTGCACTTGCGATGATTGAGGATTCGGAGAAAAAAGGTTTAATTAAACCAGGTGACACAATTATTGAACCAACTAGTGGAAATACTGGTATTGGATTAGCAATGGTAGCAGCTGCTAAAGGTTATAAAACAATTCTAGTAATGCCAGAAACAATGAGTATTGAAAGACGCAACTTATTACGTGCATATGGCGCAGAGTTAGTTTTAACTCCAGGTCCTGAAGGAATGGGAGGAGCAATTCGTAAAGCAGATGAATTAGCAAAAGAAAATGGATATTTCGTTCCACAACAGTTTAATAATCTTGCAAATCCTGAAGTCCACCGTTTAACGACTGGTCCTGAAATTGTTGAACAAATGGGAGACCAACTTGATGCATTTATTTCAGGAGTAGGTACGGGAGGAACAATCTCTGGTGCAGGTTCTGTACTAAAAGAAGCTTACCCTGGAATTAAGATTGTCGCAGTTGAACCTGAAGACTCTCCAGTTTTATCAGGTGGTAAACCAGGTCCCCATAAAATTCAAGGTATTGGAGCAGGGTTTATACCTGAAACATTAAACACGGATATTTATGATGAAATCGTACAAATCAAAAATGACGATGCAATGGAGACGGCTAGAAAAGTAGCAAAAGAAGAAGGCATACTTGTAGGTATTTCTTCAGGTGCTGCAATAAGTGCTGCATTACAAGTTGCCAAAAAACTTGGTAAAGGTAAAAAAGTACTTGCAATCATTCCAAGTAATGGAGAGCGTTATTTAAGTACAGCATTATACCAATTTGAGTAATTTTTTTTAATGGATTATATGATAAAATTTAAAATCCCTTTGCGAGCTGCAAAGGGGTTTTTTGTTTTTCCATAAAATGCTTTGATGTATACTTCTTACTTTTTGTGTAAAATGAAAAAAGAAGCGCTATATGAGGGGGATATTCACACATGAATTATGAAATCTTTTCAAAAGTAATTAAATATACTACACCTTTCTTTAAATACTTTGTAGAAACGGCAAAAGAGAAAAAGAACGCCGTACTTCTTGAAAGTGGTCGTGACGGAAGATATTCAATTATGGCATCTAATCCTGTTGCGAAGTTATATGGAAAGGATAACAAATTAACGGTCGAAGTAGGGATCGAAGGATACTCGGAAATAGAGGAGTATGTAGGAAATCCTATTGATTTAGCAAAGGAATATCTATCAAAATACACAATCGAAAAAAGAGATGATTTACCACCATTTCAAGGTGGAGCAATTGGTTATTTCACATATGACTGTAACCATTATATTGAAGACCTACCAACAATAGCTAAGGACGTCTACAATATTCCAGATGTTTATTTATTAATCTTCCATGAAGTTGTTATTTATGATCATCAAGAAAATCAATTATATTTTATTGTAATAGATGAAATGAAAAATGCTGACAAGGCAAAAGAACGAATAAACGCTTTAGAAGAGTTCTTCATTAGTGAAATAGAGCAAATCGATTTATCTAGAAGAACTTCTACTGAAGAGATTGAAAAAACAATTTATATGTCTGAACAAAAATTTACGGATGCAGTTGGAAATGTTAAAGAATATATCAGTGCAGGGGATGTATTCCAAGTGAATTTGTCTGTACTACAATCTGAGACGCTTGTAACAGATCCACTGTATATATATGAGCAGCTTAGAGAAATAAATCCTTCCCCATATATGTCGTATTTAGATTTTGAGGAGTTTCAAATAGTTAGTTGCTCACCAGAGCTATTAGTAGCAAAACGTGATCAAGATGTTTGGACAAGACCAATAGCAGGTACGAGATCTCGTGGTAAAACAGTTGAAGAAGAACAACAACTGATGGAAGAACTACGTTCAAATGAAAAAGAACAAGCTGAGCATATTATGTTAGTTGATTTAGAGCGCAATGATTTAGGAAGAGTATGCGAATATGGAACTGTTGAAGTAGACGAATTATTAGTAATTGAAAAGTATTCGCATGTTATGCACCTTGTTTCAAATGTTAGAGGAGAGCTTCAAAAGGGTAAAGATGCATTTGACCTATTAAAGGCAGTATTTCCCGGGGGAACAATAACAGGAGCTCCAAAAATCCGTACGATGCAAATTATTGAAGAACTAGAACCGACCAAGCGTGGCATTTATACAGGTTCTGTTGGATGGATTAGCTTCACTGGGGATATGGAGATGAACATTACGATTCGAACAATGATTACAAAAGACCAACAAGCATTTGTACAAGCTGGTGCTGGCATTGTTATTGATTCTAATCCAAAACATGAGTATTTAGAAAGTCTTAAGAAAGCTCAAGCTTTATGGACAGCTAAGAAAGTAAGTGAAGAAAAAGCACAGTTGGGTGGGAATGTAAAATGATATTAATGATTGATAATTATGATTCATTTACCTATAATCTAGTTCAATATTTAGGTGAATTAGGTGAAGAGTTAATTGTAAAACGTAATGATGAAATTACTTTAGAAGAAATTGAAGCATTAGCTCCATCTTATTTGATGATTTCTCCAGGTCCTTGTACGCCAAACGAAGCTGGAATCAGTTTAAAAGCAATTGAACACTTTGCTGGGAAAATCCCAATTTTAGGAGTATGCTTAGGTCACCAATCAATCGCTCAAGTGTTTGGGGGTGACGTAGTACGGGCAGAACGATTAATGCACGGAAAAACATCGGCAATTACACATGAAGGTTTAGGATTATTTAATGATCTACCATCACCAATTGATGTTACAAGATATCACTCTTTAATTGTTAAAAAAGAAACTTTCCCTGAGGAACTTGAAATAACAGCTTGGACGAATGAGGGAGAAATCATGGCTTTAAAACATAAGACATTACCGATTGAAGGTGTACAATTTCACCCGGAATCGATTATGTCACAATTCGGTAAAGAGATGCTTAGGAACTTTTTACAAGCATATAAACCGACTAGGAGTACAGTATGAAACTATATGTTAATGGAGAATTCTTAAATGATCATGAAGTAAAAATATCTCCATTTGATCATGGTTTTTTATATGGGTTAGGAGTATTTGAAACATTTCGGATCTATAATGGGCATCCTTTTTTATTATTTGATCATTTAAAGCGTTTAAGAAAGTCGTTATTAAACCTAAATATCGAATGGAATTTGCTAGATGAGGAAATACAAACGATTTTATATAGGTTAATCGAATTAAATGGATTACAAGATGCGTATATTCGTTTGAATGTTTCAGCAGGTGAAGGTGAAATAGGTTTATACACTGGTAAATATTCGAATCCAAATACCATCATTTTTATAAAACCTATGCCTGAAAGTAATATCCTAGAGAAAGAAGGGGTAATACTAAATACCCCTCGAAATACCCCTGAAGGAAAAGAGCGTTTAAAGTCTCACCATTATTTAAATAATATTATCGGAAAAAAAGAGATCGGGAACTCACCTAGTATAGAAGGAATCTTTTTAAACAAAGATGGGTTTCTTTCAGAAGGTATCGTTTCAAATCTCTTCTTTATTAAACAAGGTCGATTATACACACCACACGTTGATACAGGAATCTTGAATGGGATAACAAGACAGTTCGTGATTTATTGGGCTAAATTAAAAGGGATTACAGTTGAAGAGGGTTTTTACACAGAGCAAGAGCTGTTAAAAGCGGATGAAATATTTATTTCAAACTCAATCCAAGAAATTATTCCCGTGACAGTAATTGGCGAGCGGATCTTTACTGTTAGTGAAAGTAGCATAATAAAAGATTTGCAAAAGGATTATAGGCATCACCGAAAATCTTTATTAAGCATGAATGAAATGGAAAGAAGTGAACAAGTGTGAGAAGAGCAATAAAACCCTTGATTTGTGGAAATTACGAATTACCAATTCAAAATGAAACAATTGTAATGGGGATTTTAAACGTAACCCCAGACTCATTTTCTGATGGTGGTCGTTACAATGAAATCGAATTAGCAATACAACATGCAAAAAAGTTAATTGCTGATGGAGCAAAAATTATTGATGTAGGTGGGGAATCGACAAGACCTGGAGCTGCTACAGTTGATGAAGACGAAGAGTTAAGAAGAGTAATTCCGATTATCAAAGCATTATCTAAAGAAATTGATGTACCAATTTCCATAGATACATATAAATCTGAAGTGGCAAAACAAGCTGTAGAAGCAGGAGCTACAATCATTAATGATGTTTGGGGAGCAAAGAAAGACCCGAAAATTGCTGAAGTGGCTGCTGCGTACAATGTTCCAATTTGTTTAATGCACAATCGAACAGATGAAAACTATTATAGTTTAATGAGTGATCTTGTCTGTGATTTAGTTGAAAGTATTAATATAGCAAAACGCGCAGGTGTAAAGGATGAAATGATTATTTTGGATCCGGGTGTTGGTTTTGCAAAATCGGCTGGGCAGAATTTGGAAGTTTTAAACCAAATGGAGCAAATTAAAGCATTGGATTATCCAGTATTACTTGGTACTTCTCGAAAAAGGTTTATAGGAGAGGTTCTTGGTACTGAAGTACATGAGCGAATGGAAGGTACAGGTGCTACAGTCTGTTTAGGTATAACGAAAGGCTGCGAAATTGTACGAGTGCATGACGTATTAGCGATTTCCCGAATGGCTAAAATGATGGATGCAATGTTAAAGATTGGAGTAAAAAATGGATAAAATTTATGTAACAGGTATGAAATTTTATGGTTACCATGGTGTATTTAAAGAAGAGAAAACATTAGGGCAACGATTTAATGTTGATTTAATTGTCGAACTAGATACAAAAAAAGCAGGAGAAACAGATGATTTGGCGTATTCAGTAAGTTACGCAGACTTATTTAAAACCTGTGAAGAAGTAGTTCAAGGTCAGTCATATGATTTAGTTGAATCAGTTGCTGAAGAAATTGCCAGACAAATATTAAATACATATGATTTAATTCAACAATGTACTGTAAAAGTCATAAAACCAGATCCACCAATACCAGGACATTATGATTTTGTAGCAGTTGAAATAACAAGAGGTCGCATATGAAAAATCAATCTTATTTAAGTTTAGGCACGAATATAGGCGACCGCGAAGGTTTTCTTACAAAGGCTATTAGGGAATTAGCGAATCATCCCGACATTCAAGTAGAACAAATCTCTTCTATTTTTGAAACAGACCCAGTTGGATACGTAGACCAAGATTCATTTTTAAATCTCGTTATTAAAATTTCTACCAATTTGACACCACTTCAATTACTTGATATTACGCAAGGAATCGAAGAAAACCTTGGTAGAAAAAGGGAATTGCGTTGGGGTCCAAGAACAATAGACCTTGACATTTTACTCTATAATCACGAAGATATAGAAGTTGAGCACCTAAGAATACCGCACCCGAGAATGTTTGAAAGAAGCTTTGTATTAATCCCCTTAAAAGAAATTAACCAATCAATTAAGGTTGAAACTAAATTTTTAGAGGATAAAGGAGTTCGATTATGGAAGCTGAAAAATGGGGTAGACGGATTAGGGCTTTTAGAAAATTAAAAGGTTTTACCCAAGAAGGCTTTGCAAAAAACCTTGGTGTTTCTGTTTCGGTGTTAGGTGAAGTTGAGCGAGGAAATCGTATGCCGACTGAACAGTTTTTACATGATTGTGCAAAACAATTAAAAGTAAGTGTAGAGGAATTATCAATATAGAGTTCTATTGTAATAGAAGGAGGATGGGATGTGCTAAAAATTGGTGACATCGAGATGAAAAATCCCGTCGTATTAGCACCGATGGCCGGAGTTTGTAACTCAGCTTTCCGTTTGACAGTAAAAGAATTTGGTGCAGGTTTAGTATGCGCAGAGATGGTAAGTGATAAAGCTATTCTTCATAACAATAAAAGAACATTAGATATGCTTTATATGGATGAACGTGAAAAGCCATTAAGCTTACAAATTTTTGGTGGTGAAAAATCAACATTAGTTGAAGCTGCTAAGTACGTTGACGAAAATACGAATGCAGATATTATTGATATTAATATGGGATGTCCTGTTCCTAAAATTACAAAAGTAGACGCAGGAGCTAAATGGCTTTTAGACCCAAACAAAATTCATGAGATGGTATATGCTGTAGCACAGAATGTAAGTAAACCAGTTACAGTTAAAATGCGTCTTGGATGGGATGACGATCATATTTATGTAGTAGATAATGCAAAAGCAGTTGAAACAGCGGGTGGAAAAGCAGTTGCGATCCATGGACGAACTCGTTATCAAATGTATGAAGGGAAATCTGACTGGAGCTGGATTAAAGAAGTTAAAAATCAGGTTTCCATTCCGGTAATCGGTAATGGTGATGTAGAGACACCTCAAGATGCCAAGCGTATGTTAGATGAAACAGGCTGTGATGGCGTAATGATTGGTCGTGCTGCATTAGGTAACCCGTGGATGATTTATCGTACAGTTAAATACTTGGAATCTGGTGTGTTAATGCCTGAGCCAGAAGCACGTGAAAAAATTGATGTATGTTTATTGCATTTAGACCGATTAATTGATTTGAAAAATGAACATGTAGCTGTAATGGAAATGAGAAAACATGCAGCTTGGTATTTAAAAGGTTTGAAAGGCACTGCATTAGTTCGAAATCAAATTAACGAGGTTAGTACTCGTGCTCAAATGGTTGAAGTATTAACAACATACGTTAATGAAGTGGAAGAAAAAATGAAAGCTACTCAAGCTTTGTAAGTTTGACAGGTTTCGCTTGACAAAATATAATAAGTTATAGTAAACAAAACTGCCAGATCGAAATACTGGCAGTTTTTCTATTAAAAACATATTGTATTTAAATATTTATTGAATAATTACGTGGAGTTGAGAAAATGAGTCACGAAGAATTAAATGACCAAGCCCTTATACGTAGGGAGAAATTAAAAACACTTGAAGGAAAAGGTATCGATCCATTCGGTAAAAAGTTTGTGCGCACACATTCTTCAAATGATTTGTTAGCACAATTTGACCAGTTCTCTAAAGAAGAATTAGAAGAAAAAGCGATTGTTGTTTCTTTTGCAGGTCGAGTAATGACTAAACGTGGTAAAGGTAAAGCTGGATTTGCACATGTTCAAGATTTAAATGGACAAGTTCAAATCTATGTTCGTAAAGATGCTGTAGGTGAAGAACAATATGAAATCTTTGATATTACTGATTTAGGTGACATAGTAGGTGTTACTGGTGTGGTATTTAAAACGAATGTAGGGGAATTATCTATTAAAGTTAAAGAATATACATTCCTTTCAAAAGCATTATTACCACTTCCTGATAAATTCCATGGTTTACAAGATGTTGAACAACGTTACCGTCAAAGATATTTAGATTTAATGAATATGGATAGCCGACAAACATTTATTGCTCGCAGTAAAATTATCCAATCTATGAGACGTTATTTAGATAGCCAAGGTTATTTAGAAGTTGAAACTCCTATGCTACATGCTATTGCAGGAGGAGCTTCTGCAAGACCTTTTATCACTCATCATAACGCGCTTGATATGGAATTATATATGCGTATTGCAATTGAGTTACACTTAAAACGACTAATAGTAGGTGGACTTGAAAAAGTTTATGAAATTGGTCGAGTATTCCGTAATGAAGGTATTTCTACTCGTCATAACCCAGAGTTTACGATGATTGAATTATATGAAGCTTATGCTGATTATGCTGACATTATGGAACTTACAGAGAACCTAATTGCTCATATCGCTAAAGAAGTTTTAGGTACTACTACTATTCCTTACGGTGAGTACACAGTAAACCTAGAGCCAAAATGGACTAGGCTTCATATGGTAGATGCGATTAAAGAAGCTTGTGGAGTGGATTTCTGGCCAGAGATGTCAGTTGAACAAGCTAGACAATATGCTAAAGAACATAATGTTGAAGTTAATGAGAATATGTCTGTTGGCCATATTATTAACGAATTCTTTGAACAAAAAGTTGAAGAAACATTAATTCAACCTACATTTATTTATGGTCACCCTGTAGAAATTTCACCGCTTGCGAAAAAGAATGCTGACGATCCACGTTTTACTGATCGTTTTGAGTTATTTATTGTGGCACGTGAACATGCTAACGCATTTACAGAGTTAAATGACCCAATTGATCAAAAAGAGCGTTTTGAAGCACAGCTTAAAGAACGTGAGCTTGGTAATGATGAAGCACATATGATGGATGATGATTACATCGAAGCACTAGAGCATGGTATGCCACCAACTGGTGGACTTGGAATAGGTATTGACCGATTAGTTATGTTATTAACTAATTCTCCTTCAATCCGTGACGTTCTATTGTTCCCATTAATGAGACATAAATAAGATTTACCTAACTGGCTAAAGGATTCCTTTTAGCCAGTTTTTTTATGATTGATGTATCTTTTTCAAGGAATAAGGACATCATTTATTTATTGGAATCTGGTAGAAACTATCTGAATAAAAAGAATTTAAATTTAGGTATTGTATTTTGTTTTTTTAGGTGTTATATTATTAAACGTTGTCACATTAAACGAAACGACAACGAAAAAAACTTTTGAAAAAAACGTTGACAACATTCGATAGAAAATGTTAAGATGTTTAAGTCGCCTCAAAGCGACAAGATGAA
>NZ_JAZGQS010000020.1:0-44247 GCF_036421055.1 Gottfriedia acidiceleris
ATGGAGAGTCTTAACGCTGATCAAATGGTGAGGGAAGAGGATTACCTTGCAGGAAAAGTGTGCTTACCGGATAAGGCCCGGGAGTGGAAAACCACGTACTCTAAGCAATGTAAGTGTGTGAAACGGAAAAAGATCGCCCGGCTTATGGAAGCCAGCGGTATTACCGAGGAATTTGAAATGCTCTTATTCGGTAATTTCATTACAGATGGCAAGCCTGACATGATTAAAGACGCATATGAGTGCGCTATGGAATACTTTAAGGATTTTCAAAAAGTTAAAGGAGAACGTTCGAACAGCATCGCCCTCCTTGGGCAGCCTGGCAGCGGAAAAACGCACCTATTAACGGCAATCATGAACAACCTTATTAAGAAAAAATCTGTTTACTGCATGTATTTCCCTTACGTCGAAGGGATGGGGAATTTAAGAGACAACTTTGATCAACTAGAGTCCAAGCTTGATGCAATGAGAAAAGCGGACGTTCTATTCATCGACGATTTATTTAAACCAGTAAAGGGAGAACCGCGGGCCACAGATTGGCAGGTTGAGCAGATCCAATCGGTCGTTAATTATCGCTACCTGAACCACAAACCCCTGCTGATTTCATCAGAATTAGATACAGCAGCATTATTAGATATAGACGAAGCGCTCGGATCTCGGATACATCAGATGTGCCGTAATTATACGGTAACCATCAAGGGAGACCGAATGCAATTAAATCATAGGTTAGGAGAATGGGAATGAGCTTAAAAACGAACGTTCAAGGATCCGGAGGGATTTATATGTTCGGCCCCGCTGAACAGACAGGCGGACAGGATCTCACACCGGCGATTAGGGTCCTGGAGGAGAAAATAAGGCAAATGGAGCTGGGGAGAAGTGCTTAAAGCAGTTGCTGCGCTGCCAGTCATATTACTGACTGCACCTTACAAGGAAAAGCAGATCGAGCATTGGGAACAGATTGACGGGAGGTAAAAGGCTGTTGAGTTCTATTCAGTTTATTGTTTACGGAGAGCCGATCGCACAAGGACGGCCGCGAGGATCCATTCAAAACGGAAAGGTTAGAATGTACGATCCTGTAAAGTCAAAAAATTTTAAGCAGTATGTGGCACTGGTTGCATATCAGCATCGGCCGAAGCAGGTTATTACTGGTCCTGTCGCAATGGAAGTCAGAGTATTCAGACCAATGCCGAAAGCTGTATCCGGATCCAAGAGAAAAAAGGAGAACGCTGAAAAAGGACTTTTACGCCCTGTAACAAAGCCGGACGTCGATAACTATGTAAAAGGTGTCAAAGACGCTTTGAATCATCTGATATACAAGGATGATAGTCAGGTAGTCGATTTGAAGGTCAGTAAGTTTTACAGTGAAGCGCCGCGGGTGGAAGTCATTATAACTGAGATTGTGTCATGACAGGTAGCTTTTCTATGGATCCTAAAGCAAATAATCAGGAGGTTAACAACATGCAAGAAAACAACAACAATCCTTACGTACCAGGACCGGTAAAGGAATGGAAGATGACGCCGGAAGAACTGGCAGCATATGTCGAAAAACATCCGATCATTTACCGAGAGGAACTAAAGCCGTCTCCAGCGTTCACAATGAGCGGCTGGGAGAATCCGTACTAAGGACTAAGGACATAAAAAAACACCGAAGCTTATGCCTCAGTGCTTATGAATCGAATTGGTACTTCTATCATAGCACAGGAGGAGTCTAGGTGTACAACCCCAAAGAAATTAAAAATCATGAAGGAAGTATTCAGCAAAGTATGGAGCCTGGGAAAATCCGTATCATCGTTTTAGATGGTACTGAAGGAACAGCGCATGTATTGGATGTCCCAGAGCACGGAAAGACCATCATCCAAACCTCAAAAGGCAGCTTTGCGCGAGTCGATCACGAAATAGGGTTCAAGGTGAAATAAAACGAATGTAATTATTCAGAAAAGGGGTTTTTGAATTGATGCCATTACAAGTCAAATTACAACGTGTCGTCAAAGCAACGAAAGATGAAGCGATGACCGTCGAACAGGCAGCAGATTATTTGAAAGTTCCCAAACAATATATACCGGTCCTTGTAGCGCGTTCAGATGATTTAAAGATGATTGGTGATGAAACAATCATCGCAAAACGGGATAAAATGAATAGTTGGTTGATATGCACGGTAGTTGTGGTTGTGTTCTTTATAATCTCTGTCCTGCCTGGGATAGAGGGATGAAAGGATGAAAAGCAAAATATATCAGTGATTTGTAAAAATAACATCCGTCAAAGTGACCCAAAAGTAAAGGGGATGGATGGTTTCTTTTCTGAATGAACAAACGAAAATATTATGAAATTTTTTCATAATATAGTATGATTTATTTTAAAAAGGTTGTTGAAAATGGATTGGATAACGAATCCCTGGATTGTTAGTTTAATAACTGCAATAGTAAGTACTTTTATTGTAAATTCCCTAACAAAGTTTTTTGGAAGAAAAGATTATATTAAAAGAGTTAACAGAGCTAATAATCAAATAATTAATACTTTGAAAGATTTTATATCAGAGGGAGAAAATCCTTCTTTACCTCTTTTGGAGTCACTATCCGCTGCCAATGCTAAATCAAATAAAGTTAAACAACATAGTTTGTATAGCATTGATGATATTTTAGATCTTCTTATTAAAGATATTTCCGAAACTAATTTTCTTTCTATAGATCAGAAAATCGAAATATCTAACAACTTATTAGATCTTAAGAGGGATATTAAAACAAAACAAGATGAAGAATTGGAGTTTAAGCCAATTATAACTGACAAAGGCATAATTACATTTGATAAAGGAATAAAGCAAATTAAAGAAATGGATAAAATAAAAAGAAACATGACTACTACTTCATTGATTTATATAGCTTGTCTAATTAGTTATATGACAATAATGAAATATCCAAAGTTATCTGGTTTTTTTCAGAATAACCTGTCAATGATTAAAGATATTTCGATTGCCATAGTAGTTATAGTCCTAATAAGCTTTATGATTAAATTTGGTTATAGTAAGACTTTAAAAAAGTAAAAAAAAAATTTATAGTCCAAGACGGAAAGCCTGCGGACACTGATCATTGCACAAATTACTGTGCTCTGATTGGTGTCCGTTTTTTATTTGAACAAAGGACGGCATGAAATAGTAATGAAAAAGCCTAATAAAAACGCTTAGGAGTGTTCTGTAAGGTTTTTAGCGAAGATGAAGGCCTAAACAAGCAAATACTCAGACGAGGCAAGAGCGGACCATTTAAACACAGAAAGAAGAAGGGGAGTTTAGGATGAAATACGGATTCGCTTATAAACACGGAAAGCTTGTAAATATCTTTTGCGGCAGAGAAGAACTCTATAATGAGTTGAAATCCTTCTTGGTCAAAACTTTCAACTTAAAAGTTTCAGAGGTATCTAGACGCCAATATATTGCTGAACAAAAAAGTAATAATTGGAACGATACATATTCATTTTGACTTAAAGGAATGATGAAAAGTGCAAGATTTAATCATTGAATATAAAAGAGCGTTAAAAGAAGCAAGAAAGATGTACCGGTCATTCTCGGAAACACCGGGAGTTGAAATGACAGCTGCACAAAAGAACGATAAGAAGATAATTGGCAGTATGATCAGTGATATTGAATTCACTCTTGAATGGCTTCAGAACGGAAGACAGCCCGGCGCCCGCCGAGGTGCTGACAGAAGAGACGCATATCAAAGGACGATTCTTGCTGATCCGCGCTTAATTGATGCGCTATCGGAAGAATACGCAATCGTTCAAGAAGCTGAGGGAGAGGTAAGTGATTGGGATAAGGAAAGAATCGCTGACGCCCTTTCCGTTCTCACAGAAAGAGAAAAAGACATATTCATGATGCATGCTGTTCAACACATGTCATTCGAAGAGATCGCACAGTTATTGGGGATCAAAAAAGGAACTGTGCAGAAAAACATTGAGCGATCTCGTTTAAAAATGAAAAATAGAGCAGATCACAGCCTATTCTGTTTAGCTTTGTAAGATGGCGTATGTTATATAAGTTGAAAGGTAATGCTAATTTATGACAAAAAAAGTTATTGATATTCGAGTAAGGGGCGTTTAAAATGAACAAGAGCACTTTTGAGGTATTTACAAAAGGAGGAAATGTTATGGCGGTTAATGATACTGTTGAGATTCTTTCATCTAGTAGTGAACACTTGAACGGACAAACTGGAGTAATAACGGGGATTCTTGCAGGGGATTATGGTACTGAAGTTAAAGTATTATTAAGTAGCGGAATCGAGACATGGATTGATGCAGAAGAAGTTTTGTCATTTTAAATAAAATTTGCAGAATTTCCTAAAAATATATTATAATGGACTCATCTTAAGAGAGGTGGGTCTTTTTTCATGAAGATGGAGTTTAGAGTTTATCAACTTACATATGCAAATGATTTAACAGAGAATGGGGGGGCTTTACATGAGTATTTAGCTAGTATGGCCAAGCTGCCAGGCGAACACGGATTTGAATATTGCATTACAAGTGAAATTGACTACGATGATCATGTTATAACATTTTGTTTTAGTGAAGAATTTGCATCGGATGTAAGTTCTGTCGATGATGAGAAAAACATATACACACCTGATGTGGCTCCGTATATAAATACAATAATGGCACTTGATTTACGAGAGAAAAGATTTTTAGTCCAAAACAGAGATTATCCTGCAAATAACCTAAAAAAAGATCTCACTATGACCAGGATTAGATTGATGTTAAATGAGGCTTTTGAAAATACTTATAATTCAGTCTTCAATACTTTAGATACAGATAGAGAAGTGAATGAAAATGAGTTTATTCATTTGTTCGAGAATAATAGAGTAAGTGCTTTGTGGGTTACTATACCCAATAACTATAGAGTCTTACCTGAGCACGAACAAATTTTTGAAGATGAAGCAATCAATAGGAATTGGATTGAGGGATGGAATAATGATCATAGTAAAATGCATGAAATCCTATTAAAGGCACCAGGGAGAGGAGGAGAAGGAGATTTAAGACACTCGCCTATAGCTAAAAGTTTACTGAATATGGTTGGTGCTTACGTCAAACAGATAAACTATTGGGATGAAAATGATAAATCACATGAAGTGTCACGCAACTCTTTAATGAGGTTTGTTGTTAACGGAATAAACATTAGAAGCTTACCGGTTACATCAATAGATAGACTCTCACTTGAAATTCGCAATAGGAGGGAAGAACTTAGAGAATTTAGAGCTTCAGATGAAATTTAATGACCAAATATAAAGCATCCAAATGGGTGCTCTTTTTTGATTAAGAAAAAAATTCAATCTTTTATATTGACGATCGTAAATATAGATGCTATAATTAAAGTATCGAAAGGAGGTGTTAACGAGCATGGAAATCGTTGAATTCATCCTTAGGGATACAGCTTGGTTAGTCGGAATTCTCGTTGGGATTACGACACTGATCAAGAACATCAAAGACCTAAAGGGTGATAAAAACAAAAAACGACGTTCTCCCGCCAAGAAGAAACGTCGCAAATAACCCATGAGGGGAATTACTTCCCCTCCTTGTATTATAACATTTTAATGGGTCTTAAACAAAACCATTAAAATTCCATGCTCGGAGATAATGAAAAAAATATTAGACTCAACAACACTGTTATTTTTCGTCTTGTTCTGCTTACAATTCGCTCGTATGGACTATAACAACCTGACTGTACTGGACATAATATCAATAGTGCTGGCAGTTATCTGGCTCACGCTGACGATTATAAACGTAATTATGAAATGGAGGAATTCAAAGGATGGATAAGTTTGTATTTAGTGATGTCGAAGAATTGAGAGAGTTCTTTGATAAAGAAGTCATAACCACCTCCGATGCGATTGAAATCATCGGATGCAGTCGTCAAAATCTTAAACAGCTAGTTGATCATGGAACGCTGAAGCCAATCAAAACAACGAATAGGGATCGTCTTTTCTTAAGAAAAGATATAGCGGCTTATAAAAGAAAACGTTAATTACATCAAAAATAAAATGGTGTTTTTCGTCTTACGGTAGCCACCTATTAATAAAGGACTTTCATTCGACAAATTCTGCGAATAGTTCCTTTCATGTGCTCTTTACCTGATAATAAGGTGGGAGGTGATGAGATGGGAAACGAAAATGGACGAGTTAACAATCCATTAGGGAATATAAAGTTGCCGAAATTAAATGTTAGTTTACCGAATTACCCTACGCCTGATTTGAGTCATATTCATAAGTATAGTGAACTAATCAGTGAGGAAAAGAAAAGGGAAGTTGAAGAAAAGATCCATAAGGAAGAAGCGGAGAAGCAATATAGAGATCAAACTCTTCAATTGCTCTCGGGGATTGAAAGAAATACTGCTGTCTTGCAAGAGATTTCAACCTTAATGAGAAAAAGTAGTGACAAACAAGAAGAAATCTTCGCACTTATTGTGGAAATGTTAGAGATAACAAAAAGTAGTAATCAAGAAGAGGCAGTAAGTAAGTATAGAAGTATCATGGATAAAATCAATCAATTTACAAGTGACAGTGCAACTTTACAATCACTTTATACACTAAGTGGAACAATTTTTAATGTGGTATCTAATATGAATTTCTAGAGCATCCTTCGGGGTGCTTTTTATATTCCCTGTAAACTGATTCCGGTAAATCTCAAGGAGACAATTGGCGGCTAACGGCTTGAGTACGGTGTCGGTTTAGAGGGAATGTAAGGAGGTTGCATGATGGGATTCATAGCACAGTATGGAGAGAGCATAGAAAAAGAGATACAGACATGTAAGGCCATAGATATGGCGGGACAGAATGAAGGGGTATTGAGGGAATCAATGTATATGAACTTCAATTCTTTTTGTCATTCACACCGAAACAAAGGAATAAGGATATAAGTTCATGCCGCCCAAGCCCCTAAAGGAATGTGCCGCCCGTGGTTGCCGTGCCCTTACTCGGGATAGGTACTGTGATGCACACAAGACACAACAACAAGAAGAAACAAAACATTACAACAAACATTCAAGAAACAAAACAATAACAAATTTTTATAAATCAACTGAATGGAAACGAACAAGACAACTTGCTTTGATACGAGACAATTATCTCTGTCAGCATTGTTTGAAAGCACACTGCTTCACTCCGGCTGACATGGTGCATCATATAGTGGAAGTAAAGCAAGATTGGTCGAAACGATTGGATATAATGAACCTTGAAAGCTTGTGTAATGCCTGTCATAACAAGGCTCATGGCAGTAAAGGCAAGTGACCACCCCCCCCTAACAAATCTCTGGAAGGGAAACGAACGGAGAACGGCGATCCCCCTTCTGCAAACAAACACCGCTTTTCAAAGTTCCGAAAACAGCAGAAAGCCCCCTCGGCGAATTTGCCGAGAGGGCTTGATACGACTGGTTTTATGATTGATTCCATCGTATCACGATTGATGAAAAAAACAAGCAAAAAAACGTACTTTTTTAAAAGAAATGAGGTGAAAACATGCCGAGACCTGCTAAATCTGCAACACTTCAACTAATTCAAGGTAATCCCAACAAAAAGAATACGGAGGAGCTGGCTGCGCGTGCTGAGCATGAAAAAAAGATAAAAATGCGCTCTGACAATATTAAAGCGCCACCTTGGTTAAATAAAATTGCGAAAAAAGAATTTAAAAGGGTTGCTGCTTTGTTATCTGAGGTGGAGATTATCACTGAAGCAGATATCAGCATGTTGGCCGCCTATTGTAATGCATACTCTCAGTATATTTCGATTTCAGAAATCATTGAAAAAGATGGGATCATGGTTCATACCGAGGGACAGGATGAGGATGGAAATCCTATTCAGTTGATTGGTGAAGAGCATCCGTTATTGAAGCGGCAAAAGAATTACTATGATCAAATGAAATCAGCTGCGAACGATTTCGGCCTTACGCCATCTGCACGAGCAAAACTTGCGATTACCCGCACACAGGAGGAACGAGAAAAGACGGCTGCAGAAAAGGAGTTTGGTAATGTATGAAGACAATAAAACAATTTCTTATTGATTACTCACGCGACGTTATATCGGGTGAGATTGTAGCATGTGAAAAACACGTATGGGCTTGTCAGCGCTTTTTAAATGATATCAGCCGGGAAGGTACCAGAGAGTTTCCGTACGTCTTTGATGATGAGAGAGCGCGTCGATTTCTTTACTGGATGACACAATTCAAGCATACGAAAGGGCCGTTGCAAGGTGAAAATATTGTGCCGGAGCCTATTCAAATATTTATTTTCGGCAATGTGTACGGGTGGGTGCATAAGGATAACGGTTATCGACGATTTAAAAAAGTGTATTGGCAGGTTGGCCGTAAAAACACAAAAACACAAAGCCTGGCATGTGTTGGATCCTATGAGGCAATGGCTAACGACGAATACATGTCCGAGGTTTACATAGGTGCAACAAAAACGGAACAGGCGAAAATCTGTTGGAACGAAATTAAAGCACAGATTATGCAAAGTGACCTTTTGAATAAGCCGGAGAAGAAATACCGAATTGCTTACGGTAAGATTGAACATCCCAAAACACAGTCAAAAATAGAGGCGCTTTCGAAAGATGCAGGTAAAACGGGGGACGGGTTCAACCCGCAATGCGGCATCATCGACGAATATCACGCCCATAAAACTTCAGAGATTTACGATGTACTCGCTTCTGGTATGGCTGCTCGTGCTCAACCGTTAATGATGATTATTACGACAGCAGGGTTTGAGCTAAATAATCCCGCCTATCGTGTGGAATACGATTACGTTTCACGTATACTGGATCCCAATAAAGTTGAGCAAAATGAAAAGTATTTTGTGATGATTAATGAATTAGATAAAGACGATGACATTAAAGATGAGCGCAATTGGATAAAAGCAAACCCTATTGTGGCAGCTAACGAACATGGGCTGAATTATTTACGTGGAGAATTGGAAGTAGCGCTTGCTGTGCCGGAGAAAATGAGAAATTTCATGACAAAGAATATGAACATTTGGGTTAATATGCGCGAGAATGGTTATATGGATATGCAAGCTTGGGCTGATTGCGGTTCGGATGAATTTCCTGAGCTTAAGAACCGAGAATGTTATGTCGGCATTGACTTGTCAAAAACGATTGATTTAACCGCCGCATCTTTCATCTTCCCGTTAGATGACGGCAGCTTTGCTGTCGATAGTCATGGATTTATGCCGGAGGATACATTCCATGAGCGGATGAACACGGATAAGGTCCCTTATGATGTATGGGAGAAAAAGAACTGGTTAACAACAACAGATGGTGCTGTCGTCGATTACGATTATATCAGAGCGTATATTAAGAAAATGGAGAAGGAACATGGCTGGCGCATCAAGGAAATTGGATACGATCCATATAACGCTACTCAGTTCGCTCAGCAAATGGAGGCAGACGGATATGTAATGGTTGAAATCCGCCAAGGGGTGGCAACTCTCTCAGAGCCGACCAAAGACTTCAGAGCAAAGGTCAAGTCCAAAAAAATCATACACCCGAAAAATGATCTTCTAACTTGGGCAATGGGGAACGCTGTAACAAAAGTGGATGCTCAAGAGAACATCATGCTGGATAAATCAAAATCAACCCAACGGATTGACCCAGCCGCCGCGCTTGTGAATGCGTATGTACGGGCTTCTCAAATCAATAATGAGGTTGATTTAAACGCATATATCAAGTCAGCTTCATTTTCTTTCTAAAGGTGGTGTAGAAGTGAAGAAAATACTGACAGCCATGATGCTTTTTTTAAATGATTTTCTTTTTATCATAGGTGCTGCTTTTATATTGGCAGCTGCATATCGTTTGCACACAGACATCGGTCTTGTTTTGACAGGTGTCTTTTTTATATTTTATGCACTGCTGCTCAGTAAGAAAAGGAGGTGATTAATTGTTTTTGGAAGGGCTGTTTTCTAAGAGATCAAATGATGAAGAGCCTTGGGGCCTCGCAAATCCTCCTGATTGGATTATAGATATGTTCGGCGGCTCAAAAACAGCTAGCGGTGAACGTGTCAGTGAATCAACGGCACTCATCCATCCGGATGTTTTTTCGTGTATAAATGTTTTGTCTGATGACATTGCGAAGCTTGCCGTCCATACATTCAAAAAAAAGCAAGGAAATATTATAAGCAGTATGGATCATCCTGTTGCCCAATTGCTTTATCTAAAGCCGAATCAATACATGACGGCTTTTACTTGGAAAAAGCTCATGATGACTCATGCCTGTACGTGGGGGAATGCCTATTCTTATATAAAAACAGATCGGAATGGCTTTATAACAGCTCTATTGCCATTAAACCCCGCCAATACGCAAGCCTATGTAAACCCAAAGACAGGTATGCTGTGGTATGAAACGGTCATTAATTCAAAAAGTGTTGAATTGTATGCAGATGAGATCCTGCATTTCAAGGGTATGACAGAAGACGGGATCAACGGTAAGAGTCCTATCGGAGTTATAAGGGAGCATATTGGCGCGCAATCGGCTGCCACAAAATTTAATGCGAAATTATATAAAAATGATGCGACACCACGGGGAATCTTAAAAGTTCCGACTTTAATAGACGAAGATGCAAAACAGCGGGCGAGAGATGAATGGGAAAAGGTAAATGCGGGGCGGAACATTGCGATTATAGATGCCGGTCTTTCTTATGAATCAATATCTATGCCGTTGCAAGAAGCTCAGTTTGTGGAGTCTATGAAATTTAATAAGGCACAAATCGCATCTATTTTTAAAGTTCCATTGCATAAAATCAATGAGCTGGACCGGGCAACATTCAATAATATTGAACACCAATCGATTGAATACGTAAAAAATACGCTGCAGCCGTGGCTGGTTTCTTTTGAACAGGAAATTATAACGAAACTCTTTACTGATGAAGAGATTAAAGACGGATTCTATATCAAATTCAATGTAAACAGCGAGCTGCGCGGTGATGCGAAATCTAGGGCGGAGTATTATGAAATTATGGAACGGATCAGTGCATTAAATATAAATGAAATTCGTGCTTTTGAAGAGAAAAATGCAATTGAACACGGTGATAGGCACCTTGTATCGCTTAACTATACATTCCTTGATTCATTGGAGGAGTATCAAATGAACAAATCAGGTTCCGTTAAGGGAGGTGAGGACATACATGAGCAAGGAAGTTCGCCACCTAACAACGAAGATTGAGTTGCGTTCTGCTGGTGAAGGAGAAGAGAAAAGAGATTTTATTGAGGGTTACGCCTTAAAATTTGAAAAATGGTCTGAGCGTTTAGGTGGATGGTTTAAAGAAATCATCAGCCGGGATGCATTAGCTTCCACGGACCTTTCAAACGTAGTAGCGCTTTTTAATCACCGCCAGGATTATCCGTTAGCGAGAAACACCGTTTCTGGCGATGCTGGGCGGCTTGAATTAGAGACAGATGCTATTGGTCTAAAATTCCGTTTTACCCCCACAGATACGACGTATGCTAAAGATTTAATGGAGAATATTAGAAGCGGAGTCATTAATCAGTGTTCCTTCGCCTTTTCACTGAATTATAACAAGAATGAGCCGGATGAATGGCGTCATAATGATGAAGAAGATGTATATGAACGTCGAATCAATAACATCGAGCGTATTTTTGACATATCACTTGTAACAACACCTGCTTATAACGATACGGAGGCTGTGATCGGTGAACGCAGTTTAGAAAAAGTCGAACAGATTAAAGAAATGCGCGATGCGCCAATAGAAAAACTAAAAATCGAATTGGAACTTTTAGACCTAACGTTATAGGTCTATTTTTTATGTTCAAATCTAAGGAGGATACCCGAATGCCAGTAGCAATGACAAAAAAGGAACGTGAATTAAGACAAAAATTCACACAAAAGAAACAAGAGGCTTCAAATCTTTTGGAGGATGGAAAGCCTGAAGAAGCTCGCAGCATGCTGGAAGAAGCAAAAGAGCTGCAGAGTCAAATTGAATTAATGACAGAGGGCCGCAGTTTAGAACTTCCGGAGATTGGCGAGGAACGAAACTTTTCTGCAGAAATCAAAAGTGAACCGAAGAAAGAGACGGAAGATCGTAATATCTTAACAGCGACGAAAGAATACCGGGAAGCGTGGTTGAAGGTGCTAACCGGCCGCAGCCATGATCTTGAAACAGAAGAACGAAACATGATGGAACGCGTTTTGAAAGAAAACCGTTCATTATCTGCAGGCAGCGATAAAGACGGCGGCTATACAGTGCCGGATGATATTTCAAAAGAAATTTTGAAATCTATCCAGGAACTAAACTCTGTTCGTAATCTGATCCGTGTTGTTCCGAAAACTGCGCCATCCGGAAATTATACGGTTCGGAAAGGCGTTGCCGGAAAACTTTATAACACAGCGGAGAAAGAACAGATTAAAGAACTAAAGAATATGGAATTTGATCAAATTTGGTATAACGTCAAGAAATTCGCCGGAATCATGCCTGTTTCCAGTGAGTTGTTAAATGATTCATTTGTAAATTTTGTTCAAGAGATCGTGGACTGGCTGTCTGAATCAGCCGTTGTAACAGAGAATGATGAAATCTTTTATGGAGACGGCGGAGAGAAAAACGTTGAAGGTATCATTAGCAGCGGCAAATTCAAGTCTATTAAAGCACCGTCACTCATTACGATTAAGTTTTTAAGAAAAGTGAAAAACCAAATTAAGCGCGGTTATCGACGTAACGCTGTTTGGGTGATGAATACTGAAGCGTTTGAAACCCTAGCAAATATCGAAGACAAAAACGGCCGCGGCATTTTAGCGGAGGATCCAAGAAATGAGGATAATTTCTTGCTATTTGGGCGTCCGGTTGAAATCTATGATGAAGTCCTGACGGATGATAAAACACAGAAAACACACATTCTTTTCGGCGACTTTAAACGCGGCTATTTCATGTTTGATCGTCAAAAATTTGAAATCAAATCTACAGATGTTGGCGGAGATGCCTTTCTTACAGATCAGACATATTTCCGCGGTATTGAGCGGTTCGACGGAAAAGTAGTGGATCCAGAAGCTGCAATCATTGTAACTGATCTTGTTGTTGGTGAGGATGCAAAAGTGGAAACACCTGAACAATCTGCTGATCTTGGAAACTAATACTGAAAGGATTGATTAAAAGATGGCAAAACTAAACAACATTCTAAACGAAAGTAACGGTGTGCTAACGTCAGCAAGAGACAACGGGGAAGGAGCGCCTATTACGGATATTTCTGTTGCTGACAATAGCGAAGAAAACCCACTCTTTGTAAAGGGGCTTAAAGGGGATCCGGGTGAACAAGGACCGCAGGGGGAACCTGGTCCTGCTGGTCCGAAAGGTGAAACAGGCGAGCAAGGTCCTAAAGGCGAAAAAGGTGATCCAGCAGTTATTGATGAGGGCAGCATTGTACATGAAATGCTTGCTGACAAATCAGTTCGCAGCAATAACATTGGAACAGGCAGCGTCATGATGGATCATTTGAACAGTGAAGTGAAGGCTGCACTTGATGGTATGCAAAAACAAATTGATGAACTGAAATCCGCCACTCCTGCAGAATGAAAGGCAGATGATGCCAGATGACAGAAGCTGAAAAAATAGAATTAGAAAAAGCGAAAAAATTCCTCCGGATTGATGGTGACCTGGAGGACGATTTAATTCTCACGTTCATTGCCTCCGCAAAAGAATACATCACTTCGGCAACGGGCCTTGCTTTTCCCAATCAATCAGCCCGGGCCGCTATGTGCGTAAATGCTTTTGTGGCACATTGGTATGAGAACAGGGAAATAGCTGGTACAACATCTAATTTAGACGGTGTGCTGACCTCGTTAATCAATCAGCTGAAATATACATTGCCGGGGAGGGCGTCAGATGCTGAATGATATGCGTTACCGCATTCAATTTCAAAAAAAGAAGCCCGGCGGCCGTCTGCCTGTGGAGGGAAATGATAGCTGGGAAACAGTTATTGAATGCTGGGCAAAGGCGGAGGGCTTAAAGGGCCGGGAATATTATGCTGCAGCGGCCATACAAAAAGAAAAAACAGTTCAATTTACAATCCGGCACCGGGAAGATATCAATGAACATATGCGAATCGTCTTTCAGGGCGATTCATATGAAATTGAGGCTATCTTGCCGAATTATTCGCGGCGGCATTTCATTACGATTAAAGCGAATGTGGTGAGCCGATGAATTTTGAATTGGAATTGAAAGGGTTTAGAGAGCTTGAATCTACTTTCGCTGATCTGGCCCGTAAGGATGAAAAGATTCATAAAGCAGCAGTAAAAGCCGGAGGGGCTGTTTTGGCAGCGGAAATTAATGAGGAAGCTCCGCGCTCTTCCATTGGCGGAAGTCATCCGCACATTGACGATGATATTATAGTCGGCAGCCGTATCAGGCGGGACGAAGACGGAGAGATATACGCAGTTGTAGGCCCTACAAAAGATACAAAATTCCGTGTTCACTTGCCGGAATTCGGCACGCTCCATCAGGCTGCCAATCCATTTATACACCGGAGTATGGTAAAGGCGAATGGCAAGATGCTTGATGCAATGGAAAAAGTCATAAAGGCAGGCTTTAAACTGTGAATCTAGTAGAGAGATCATCACAACTAAAAAATAAAGTATTTGAAGCGCTGGAAAAAGATCCAGCGCTTTTAATGCTGACTGGCCCTGAAAACATCTATGAACTGGCTGTGCCAGAAGGTTTGGAAAGCCAACCACCTTACATTGTGGTTCAAGAATTAGAGTACAGAACGACTGAATGGGCAGACGGGCATCCAATTAAAGATAGCACTTTGTATCAAATTGATGTGTATCACAACCAGTCGTGTGATCCAATTATGGCAGCTATCTTGGATGTTATGGGGAAACTGGATTTTCAAACGACAGTTCTTATCAATGAATTTTTACAATCAGAGCGCCTCATTCGAAAAGGTTATCGGTTTGAGGCAAACATTTTATTATAATCGGAGGTTTTATGATGCCTGAATACAGCTCAATGGTGGGATTAGAAGGCGTTCAATACGCACCATTAAAAAAAGAAAACGGCTTGTGGGTTGCCAGCAAGATTGTCGACTATCCACATGCAATAAATGCAAAGATGGCAACTGATTCATCTACAGAAAAGCAATATGCTGATAACAAGGTAGTTGACCTTGCTGTTTCAACTGGTTCAACGAAATTAGACTTAGAGATGAGAGATGTTCCGCCAGAACACCTTGTCAATTTGTTTGGGATAGAGGAAACCACAGACGGACTGTATTTATTTAAGAAGAATGTTACTCCGCCTTGGATTGCTATGACTTTCTTTGGTGTGAAAGCTAATGGAAAAAGACGATATGTCGGCTTAGTCCAAGGTCGGTTTACGCTGCCTGATGACGACTGGAATACAAAAAAAGAAAAAGTGGACTTTCAAACTTCTAAGTTGTCAGCTGAATTTCTTGAAAGAGACCAGGATGATGTATATAAAGTAATCGCGGATGAAGATGCTCCTAATTTCGATTTAGATAAGTTTTATGAAAAAGTGTATGGCAGTGCCTATACATCATCCACTGCCGATCAAAAAACAAGTACAGATCTAGGTGCTTAACTTAGGGATTAGGGAAGCTTAAGAGCTTCCCTTTGTATTCGTATGAAAAGGAGGAGTCAACATGGCTCAAAAACATATTTCTATTAAACTATGGTTCGAAGATGAAAAGAAATTCAAAACTTTTATTGCACCCCGGACCAATACAAAAACACTTCTTGAAGCATTACGATTAAATGCAGAAGCGGAAAAAACAGCGGATAATTTGGAGAAAAGCATCAAAATCCTCGAAAAACAGCTGCAATTTATTGTTGGGATATTCCGCAATCAATTTACTTATGATCAATTATTTGAGGGGCTGGAATCTTTTGAAGTTGCGAAAGAAGTGAGCCGCATTCTCTCGGAAGTTGCCGGCTATAAAGAAATTGAGGCTGCTGATCAGGATTTTTTGCCGGAACAGACGGAGAAGAATACACCTACGAGCGCGGAATCGAGCAAATAAATGAAATTTACGCTACTCTCCTGCAACAAGGGTGGAGTATGAACGCAATTGACGAGATGGACATATATCACTATTTAGAGATATTGACCGAAACCAATAAACCAGAAGAAGTGAAATTTGAAGATGTCTTCTTTTAGACGGGCTTATAGCCTGTCTTTTTTGTTGAATCTTTGCCAGGAAAGCGGGGTGGATACATATGGCTCAACCAATAGGAAATATGGTCGTTAAGGTCGGTCTTGATGATACAGGATTTAACCGGGGTATTGAAGGCTTAAAAAGGCAGATGCGCCTGGCAAATTCAGAAATGAAGGCAGCCGGGAGCATTTATAAAAATGTCGGCAACCAATCAAAGCTCTTGCAGTCACAGATGGAGGGCTTAAGCAATAAGTATAAGATCCAAGGCAGATTAGTTCAGGAACACCGTCAACGGTATGAAGAACTGGTCAGACAGAAAGGAAAAGACAACCGGGAGACACAGATTCAGGCGCGGCGTTTGAATGATGCTATTGCGGTTCATGAGAATCTCGGCAAAGAGCTGAATAAAGTCGGCAAAGAGTTTCAGACCATGTCAGACAGCAGCAGTCGAGCCGCAGGCGTTTTTTCTGTTTTTAAAAAGGATTCAAAGGATGTATCAGAAGAACTGAATGCTGTTTATAAATCCGCAACAGCCACGGGAAAGGCGTTAGCGGGAATTGGTGCCGCCGGAGCGCTTGGGATCGGTGCAACCGTTAAGGCCGCAGCAAGCTTCGAGAAAGATATGAGCCGTGTCGCCGCATTGGCGAATGCAACGGACGATCAATTGGCATCATTAACAGAAACAGCTAGACATCTCGGCGCTGTTACGCAATATACGGATGGGCAAGTAGCCGAAGGCATGCAGTATTTAGCGATGGCCGGCTATAAGACGAACCAAATTATCGGTGCTATGCCCGGCTTGCTTGCGACGGCTGCCGCCGGCCAAACCGACCTCGGCGTTACGGCTGATATCGTTTCTGACATCTTAACTGAATTTCATATTAAGGCAGAGGACACAAACCGTGTTGCTGATGCAATGACGTATACGTTCACGAACTCTAATGCCACTTTGCAAGAGATTGGCCAAACGATGAAATACGCGGCTCCGGCTGCTAAAACAGCAGGTGTCAGCATGGAAGAGTTGGCTGCAGCAACCGGTATTATGGCAAACAGCGGAATTAAAGCAGACATGGCCGGAACAGCCCTTCGAGCAACGCTGACACGTTTGGCGGCTCCGCCTAAGCCGGCGGCTTCCGCAATTGAGGAATTAGGTCTGAAAGTGACGGACTCTACTGGCAAGATGCGCCCGCTGGCCGACATCATGGGACAGATCACAGAAAAGACAAAAAATTATACTGAAACAGAACAAATCCGAATCGCCAAGCAGCTTGCCGGACAGAATGCTCTATCAGGTTTTATCACACTCATGCATGCAGGGAAAGATAAACTGCAAGAATTTACAGCGGAAATAGAAAACAGCGGCGGCATTGCTGAAAAAGTGGCTGACACGCAGATGGACAACCTAGCCGGATCTGTAGAATATCTGAAATCTGCAGCAAATAACGCGGTCATCACCATAGGAAATCAGTTTATACCAATTATCAGGGCTACTACTGACGGACTGACATCATTAGTGACATGGTTTGATTCTTTACCACACTCTGTGGCGAGCACCATCGCTATTACAGGTGGAGCAGTTACGGTATTTTCTCTTTTGGGCGGGGCTTTTCTGTTGGTACTTGGAGCTTTACCGAGGATCGCCGCAGGCTGGAATATGCTCCGCACGGCTGGAGGATATTTAACCGGTAACGTCAATCGGGCATCTGCAAGTCTCGGCGTTTATACGACTGAAGCTGTTGCGGCAGGTGCTGCATCCCGAACAGCGGCAGCTGGTATTGCGACAACCTCCACTGCGGCAACGGTAGCAGCCACCCGAATGGAAAGGCTCAACCAAACAAACGCCGTGGCAGCGACGCGAGTGGGCCGGCTGGAGCAATCGACAAATAGAAGCTCGAAAGCGATGCGCGGACTTGGCGGCGCTTCCCGTGTGGCCGGTACTGGTCTAACTCTTTTCGGCGGTCCAATCGGAACAATTGCCGGACTCGTTCTTACTTTTGCTCCTGAGCTGTTAAAGTTCGGCGCCGGAATTATCAAAACCGGATTAAATGCCGTAAAAGGGGCCGGCGGATTTATGAAGCTTGCAAAAAGCGGTTTCGGCCTGTTTAACATACTTAAAAAAGGCACTGCTGTTGTCGGTCTTTTACGTGGCGGACTTGGATTGTTAGGCGGACCAGTCGGCGCGTTAATTACGGGTGTGACTCTTTTAGCTGATGCCGGATTTAAGTATTACGACAATTTAAAGAAACGAGTGCTCCCGGCAACAATTGATTTTGGAGACGGTGTATCAAAATCCACAGCAAAAGCCGTCAACGCCTATGAAGACATGAACATTGAGGTTACAGCCAAGCTGAACACCCTGAAAGCGACCAATGCTACCATCACGACTGATATTGCAGATGACATGTCAAAGCGCTTTAAAGACATGGGAGATTCTTTGAAAAACGGATACAAAACCAGCGCGACCAATGCAACTAAAGTGCTGAAAGAATTTTATGCTTCTAATAACGGAATGTCTGATAAAGAAGAAAATAAAATCATTGGCAAAATTGATGCTTATAACGAGAAAAAACAAAAGAAGATCCAAAAGTATGTTGATCGAGTAGATGAAATTTATAAGACTGCCGCCCGCGAAAATCGAAAAACCACGGAAAAAGAGAATAAAGAAATAGCAAAAATCCAAATTGCAATGCTCTCTGAAATGGAGACTGCGCTCTCACGAAGCAAGGCTGAGCAGATAAAGATATCTAAAAAGTTAAAAGAAGAGACGTCTAATCTTTCTGCTAAACAAGCGGCTGCTGTTATAAAAGACAGTAACAAGGCAAAAGAGAAAACAATTAAAGCAGCTAAGAAACAACGTGATGCCGTTATTGATGCCGCGGATGAGCAACGTTATGTAAAAGGGTCAATTTCTCAAGAAGAACACGATAAAACCGTTGAAAACGCAAGGAGTCAGGCTAAAAAGACAATTAAAGAAGCAAAAGAAACTCATAAAGGTGTCGTAGAAGAGGCAAAAAAACAAGCTGCTGGGCATATTAGCGAAGTTAATACAGAAACTGGAGAGGTACTCGGTGTATGGGACCTATTTAAAGTAGACTTGGCTGAGAGAGTTAATGCTGTTACTGGCTGGATCAATAATATTTTAGAATTTATGCACATGGATACTATCCCAGAGTGGAAGCCTGCTGGATACGATAACCGTCAGCCTTCCTCTATGCAAATCGCACCGGGGGTAGCCTATGCCAAGGGAACAGACTTCCACCCAGGCGGCCGGGCATTAGTCGGCGAAGAAGGATGGGAGCTTGCTCACACGCCCGGCATCGGCACTTACATTGTCGGAATGGGCGGCCCGCAAGTGTGGGATCTTCCGCGCGGCACGTCTGTTCTTCCGCACGCTCAGTCGAAAGAAGCAGCTGCCACAGGACTTCCCGGTTATGCAAATGGGGTCGGAAACTTCTTCAAGAATGCGTTTGAGGGGTCGAAAAAGCTGGTGAAAGGCGCTGTCTCTGTCGGCAAGAATGTCATTGGCAAAACGAAGGACGTCGCTTCTGACGTTATGGATATGATTATCAAAGGGCCGCAAAAGATAATCAGCAGCATTTTCAAAGGAATGATCCCGTTTAAAACAGGAACCGGAATAGACGGGTTAGGGACTGGTATTCTCAAAACGCTAAAAAGCGGTGCCCTTCAATTCTTAAAAGGGGTCTTGCCGGATGTGGGATTTTTTACGGCAGATGCCTATAAAGGAACAACTGGATCTGCCCAGCTCCAAAAATGGGTATCGGAAGCGGTCGGCATTGCTGGTGTCCCGTTTTCATGGGTTCCCGGCTTAATCACGATTGCCATGAAAGAGTCAGGAGGAAATCCGAATGCCATTAACCTTACAGATTCCAATGCAAGAGCAGGAAACCCGTCAAGGGGGTTAATGCAGACCATTCCGAGTACGTTTTCCTCTAACGCATTTCCGGGTCATAACAACATACTTAATCCGGTGGACAACATTCTGGCGGCCATTAATTACATCAAAGGGCGATATGGAGATATATCAAATCATCCCGGCTTGAAATCAATGGCGCGCGGCGGCCCGTATGTGGGATATGCAAAGGGCGGTACTTCTCCGGGGCGCGGCGGCTCCAAGCTCGCCGTCCTCAACGAACGAGGGTACGATGAAACTACCATTACGAAAGATCCAGCATACCGCGAAAGGAATATCGGATTGTGGGCGCGGGTTGGGCGTGAGCTTGGCGTACTGCCTTCACTGCAAGAAGGGATGATCTCAAAGGCTTTGCTATTACTCCAAAAAGCATCCGCAGCACAGCCTGAAAATGATAGAAGCGTCAATATCGATATGACTCGGGTCGTGGAGAATCAAGAAAGGCAAATCAGCATGATGGGGCAGCAGATTGACGCTCTCCAGCAGAACATTCAACTACTGCAACAGCTGGTCTTAAAAGATAACAACACTTATATTGACGGGGCCCGAGTAGACCAAACGAGCGCTGACCGATATAGAAGAAAACAATATAGAAATGGGGGTAAGCCTGCTTGGTAAAACTATTTTTGGATTTTGATAACGGATTGGGGGAGCAGAGCCTTGACAGCTTGCTCCCTCAATTTGAAGTATTGAGTTTTTTGGCGGAAGCTCCGGCTATCAATCGGGAAACAATTACGATCCCGCGGCGTCATGGTGTTATCTCAGCACAGCATCCACGTGATGTGACCTACTCATCAAGAAAAGTCACTGTAGAAGTATATTTGAATTCAAAAATTCACAACAATTTCTATATACTTAGACATCAGCTCTATGCTTTACTGGTGAAGCCATTTGCCTATTATATTTCTACTGACTTATGGCCGAATCGCCGTTTCCTCGTTATGTGTGATGGGAATTTCAGCATTTCCAAAGAAAAGGAGAAAACACATGCTGTTTTTTCTGTCGAGTTTACCAATATTACCGGAATGGCAGAGTCTAAGCATTCAACCAAAACAGCGCAGAATCAGTCAGGAGAGAACTGGAACATTGGTATGAACCTGCAATCAGATGACAACCTGGTCTATTATTTTAAGAATCAGAAATGTTTCTCTGTCTTTAATTCCGGAGATGTCCAAATCAATCCACTAGATCACGCGTATAACGTCCTGTTGAACGCCAAGGGGAAGAATGTAACGCTAATCAATCATACTAATGGCGAGAAATTAACGATTGAAAAAGAGTTGAAGAAGTCACAGCAGGTATCATTTTTAAAGCAATACGCGCTGCTCAATAATAAACCAATAAAAACATCTGGACGTCTGCCGAATCTCGAAATTGGATGGAATGAGTTTGAAGTTCAGAATGCCGATGATTTTGTCATAGAATTTGACACACGGTTCTACTACTTGTAAGGCAGGCGGTTTATATGGCGAATACAGATTTTATTAAAGAGATTGCCGGCGACGCCCAGCAAATATATAAAAAGCACCGTATTCTCGCATCACTGATCATTGCTCAAGGATGCTTAGAAAGCGCGTGGGGCACAAGTGAATTGGCGACAAAAGGGCATAATCTTTTCGGTATGAAGGGCGAATACAACGGCCAATATGTCATTATGCAGACATGGGAAGTTATCAACGGAGAAAATGTACAAGTTCCGGCTAAATTCAGGAAGTACCCTTCATGGAAAGAATCTATACAAGACCTGGCGAACCTGTACTTGAATGGCCTTAGCTGGGACAAAAACCATTATAAAGCTGTCGTCGGGGAAACAGATTATCAGAAAGCAACTGCGGCTCTCGTCAAAGCCGGGTATGCTACCGACCCAAATTACGCAACAAAATTGAACAGCCTCATTTTCACCTATAAATTAACGAAATATGATACATCAGAAGGAGTACCAGACGAACCGAGTAATCCAGGCACACCAGATCCTGAGCCGGATATACCAAGTAAAGAATATGATGGTAAAGACATTACGCTGAATCAAAACTTGCCAAAAGACGTTTACTTCCCTCAGTTGCATGTTTCCAGCCAAGACGGAAATCAAGTGGTCGAAGTCATTGGAGCCGATCCGGATCTATTAGATGACACCACCGGAAAAAAAGATATTGAGTTTACGATCACTCGGACTGCTGATAATGGCATTGAATATGATTTGCTCATAAATGACAATATCCTTTATTTGGACGAAAAAAAATTCAACCATCAAAAATACTTTATTACGATGGTTGAGGTTGATCAGGAAAAAACACTCAGCAAGAAAGTTTCTGCAAGCCATGTTTTCGTTGCCGTTTTGAACAATCATTATGTAGAAGAGACGATCAGCGGCACACTGACTGTACGAAAAATGCTTGATTTCACATTGAAGGGGACGAAATTCTCTTACATTTTCAAAGACAAGGAAAGTGAATTTAAAAGTGTGGAGCAGGAGAATTTTGGTGATAAGTTCGCGAATGAGCTGATAAGCGAAATTGTGGAAGACTACAGCTTAGAGCTTGATGTGGATAATTACAAGATATACGTTTATAAAAAGATGGGAAAGCGTATCAATCACACTCTCGACTCTCGTTATAATATGCCCGGCATTAAAATTAAAACATCGACAGACGGCTGCTCTACCCGAGCACGGGGGTACGGAGCAATAAAGGAAAACAGCAGCACCGACAGCAAAAAAACGGAGTACGTCTTTGAGCCGGTCCTTTATAAGCACCCTGACGAAAATAAGTTTCTGCTTGATGGTATGCCGCGGTGGGCTGAGCCACTGCGCGACGAGCGTTATAAAAAAGAGTCCAGCATGATGGAGGCGCTTAAAAAATACGTGAATCCTTACCCGAAAATGGAGATCGAGGTGGATTATGAATACATCTATGAGCCAAAGCTTCTTAACATACAAGATGATTTTTGGAAAGGAGACACACTTCATGTGTTGGCTGATACAGTTTATGGCGTAACCTATGAAGACGATGTCCGGCTGCTTTCCATTCAATATAAGCCCTTAAATCCATATGCAAAACCAACATTGAACTTTGCTAATTTCCGTAAAGATATTCAGGATATCCGGATGGAGCAAGAAAAGCGATTAAAAGATCAAAAGCGTTATGTACAAAAACTGAGAATGATGATTTAGAAGCGCTCTTTTTAAGAGTGTTTTTTATTTTGTCTTGAAAGGAGAGTGACACATTGGGATTCAAGTTAATCAAGGATTATGACACCACTAGAAACGCAAGGTATATTGCTGAACAAAGAGCAGATGCTGAGACCGTTGAAAATGGATTGAATAGTCTTGAAAACGAGATAAACAGCCATAAAAAGAGCAATAAAGCCCACTCGTCGGAGCAAATTGACCATGGCGGCTTTTCTTTACGCTCATATATCGATGGTCTATATAACCGGATACGCAACCTGATTTTAAATGCTGATGGAACAAATGTAAAAGAAGTTGTGGATGCGCGGGTTGATGCTGAAGGAAATATAACTCCATTGCTCAAGGAGCGGCTGGATAAAGAGTATAACAAGCTTCTCCAAAAGATTAAACGAACCGTCAATGTAGATGACTTCGGTGCTGATCCAACCGGAGAAACCGATAGTTCAGAAGCGTTTAAAAGAGCAATTGGCACTGGTAAGGTTCGCCTCATGCTATCAGCCGGCACATATGTTGTTAAAGGAGTCAAACTTCCATCTTGGACTTATATGATTGGTCAAGGTATGGGTGTCACTACACTTAAGCTCCATGAAGATACACCGGCCAGCGAGTGGGTTGTTACAAATGCTGATCATACGTTAGGGAACCGGAATATCGTTGTTGAAGGTATGTCTCTTGATTGGAATCCGGAACGTCAAGGCGGTGTAGGAGCGACTGGCGGGATACATTCAAGCTGCTTGACATTTGCGCAAGTCAAGTTCGGTATCATCCGTGAAGTTGAGGGTATTAATCCGGGGTTGCATTGCTTCGATATAACTGCACCGACATATGATATAACTGCTAAAAATTATACCGCAACTGGCAGTAAGTATATTTGGATTGACCGCTGTGTTGGCTCTGGTTATGGTGACGATGGCATTACAACACACTACAGCGAATACGTTTTCATTACACATAATGTTATGACAAACCCTACCGGGAAGGCACATCGTAAAGGTGGTGCCAATTCAAACGGTATTGAAGTAGATGATGGTTCTAAGCATGTCTGGGTGATTGATAACTATACTGAAGGTAACGTCCGCGGGGTAGAAGTTAAGGCCCATGCAGAATGGCCGGCACCTTGTAACGTCCATATTCGAGGTCATGAATCCTTTCGGGACGTCCGATCATTTGATTTGCGACACATTGGGCATCATTTAGCGACGGATCCGTGGAGTGAGACTGCACGTGATGTGACGTTAGTAGACTGCACGTCAAGAGAACCAAGGTTCAATTCGCTTTATGAAGGACTAGCTCCAAAGGCGCTAGTTGTTTCGGCATATCAGAGAGTGAAAATCATTGGTTTTACAGCGATTGGGGATCCGACATACGACTATAAAGGAGATTCAGTTATTGCGTTTCAATATAAAAGTCGAAAGATAAACGTTACCAATCTTCAAGTAACTGGATTTAAAACTGCTGAATATGACATTCGGATTGTTGGCGGCGATCAACGAACAGATGATGTCTTCATTTCCGATTTTGCAAGCCATGAATCAGCACCTAACGGGATCGGAATAGGAGGCGGCGTATACAATGTAAATTTAGTTAATGGTTTACTGCACGGCTCGAATGGTATAGCGGGCATTACGTCGCCGAATACTCAAACGAACATCCTTGCAGTAAGGGCTTATGGCTATAGAAACGCGGCAGTATTAGGTGACCAAAAGCACTCTGTCGTTCCTAATAACGTTAAAGGCGGTTTCCGCGCAGCAACATCTTCCGGGCATCCACTTACGAATTACAGTGCTATCATTGCAAATACCGGATCAACAATTGCAAAGGGTGAACGAAATCTGATTGCTGGTAACGCAGGTGGAGCATCTACAGAAGGATCACGAAATGGTGTAATGTTTTCGTACGATTCGCATACGACCGGAGACGGAGCTTCTTCCGGTGTTATGTTTTCAAAGGCTACAAAGAATAGTAAATCTTATTCCCTTGCGATGGGGCATGGTGATGGCAGCGCATCAGAAGCGAATAAAAAGATTGAACTTAATGCTAAAAATGGGAATGTTCGAGCTACAGGCGCTATTGAAAGTGTGTCTAATTTAAAGGACTTAGCGGAGTATTTTGAATCTGCCGACGGCTCAAAGATTGAGGCATCTTATCTTGTTGCGTTAGAAGGCGATAAGATTCGTAAAGCTCATGTAGGGGACAAGATTCTTGGCGTTGTTTCAAAAACAGCCGGCGTTGTGCTCGGTGGAGCATCGTTTTATTGGAATGATCGTTATCTTCGCGATGAATTTGGCGGACTGGTTTATCGTGAGGTGAATGATGGAAATGAAATTCTTCAGATCCCTATTGAAAATCCGAATTATAAGCCTGAAGCGGAATACAAACCAAGAGAGGAAAGGGACGAGTGGCATGTAATCGGTTTGATCGGTCAAGTCTTCGTTAGGATCGACGAAACAGTAACAGTCGGCGATAGTGTTTCTGCCATCAATGGTGTTGCAACAAAGGCGGAAAGCGCCGGATACGGAACTGTTATGAAAATCAAAATTCCGTTCGATGTGAAAAAAGGTTACGGGGTAGCGCAGATGCTAGTTACGCCGCAGCATTAAGGGAGGAATCAAAGATGTATAAAACGGGGAGCGTGTCATTCGATATTAATGCCGGACGGTCAAACGGCCGAACCACTAACATACAATTTATGACGCAAGATACGGGCAGCGCCAAGCTGTCCTTTTCTTTTGTGAAGGATGGCGTACCGTTGCCTTTGTCAGCATTGGATGCAAAAATCGTTCTGCTATATGCTGACGGATCATTTTATAAAAAGAGTCTTACGCTTATAGATAAAGTCAATGGTACAGCTGAATACATTTTGTCTGATGAGGAACTGAAGCATTACGGAACTGTTAAGGCTGAAATCAAACTATATTATACAAACGGACAATCCCTGGTAACTTCATTTTTCACCTTTTCTATCGCTAAAACGTTAGAAGATCAGAACATCGTTCCGACAGCTGACTACTACATTGACGACTTTGAAACGCTGAGAGACGGGGTCAACCAAACCGTTGAAGAAATCAGTCAAACCGTTGAGGAATTACGGGAGAAATTTGCCGATCTCGAAGCCGTTGAAACGAAAAAGGGCTCGCAAGAAAAGGCTGACGCTGTTCAGGCGAATCTTGATAAGCATTCAAAGGATAAAAGTAACCCACATGGAGTAACAAAAGCGCAGATAGGGCTATCTGCTGTAACAAATGACGTACAAGCAAAGAAAGAGGATTTTGACAAACACACCTCTGACACTTCAAATCCGCACAAGGTTACTGCGGCACAAGTTGGACTTGATAAAGTCGATAATATCAAACAGGCTGATTACTATGCTTTTCGACAACACGATAACAACGGAGAAAGACATACATCAAAAGTTGAAAAGGATAAATGGAATGCAGGACAGCTTTTTAAATTAACGGAAGATAATGGGCTGGCGAAGTATCTAAGCGGTGCTGATTTCAATACGGTAACAGATACAGGCTTATACTATATGAGCAGTGTCACGACAGCATTAAATGCGCCCGTGAATAATAACGGGTATCTGTTCGTCCACAACTACGGAACGTATGCATATCAGGAATATACGTCCTATAGCAGCAGCGACTCAACGTCGTCAGGCCGCCGAAAGTTTATGCGTAATAAAGTCTCAGGCTTGGATTCTTGGACGTCATGGCGTGAGTTTGAGTCAGTGGAAGGGGCGCAATCAAAAGTCGATGTTCATGCCGATAAAACGGACATTCACGTAACAAAAACTGAAAAAGACAAGTGGAATGGCGGCCAGATGACGAAGTTGACAAAGGATGACGGAAAACGAACACAATTAGTAAATGAGACAGACGTTCTAGCGTTAAGTTCAGGTTATTATTATGCGAATGGCACATCAGTTAAAAACAATCCTGTTGTAAATGATAGCTCATGGTTTAACTATGATGTTATCGAAGGCGATTCTGGGAGAAAGTCCATCATAGCTTGGCGTAGCTATGATAACACTTTATGGCATGCTACGGTTCATACTAACGGTGTTTTTAAAGGATGGAAACGGCTCATTACAAATAATGATTTTGAAAATCCTGTGTGGCAAAATATTACGCTGAAAAACGGTGCTACCGTGGGGACACGCACGCCAATATATGCAAAATCGGGTTCTTTGTTGTTATTAAGAGGTCACGTAAGGGTAGATGCTGAAATTATTTTTGGGTCAATACCAGTTGAGTACACGCCGATAGGAGGGGCTGTCGTTTCGGTTGCTCTAAGTGGAACAGGGGGAACGGCAAATTTGATTGTATACGATGATGGTGACTTAAAGATTAAATATCCAACGCCACTTGATTCAAATAGATTAGATGGTTTTTATATAGATGTATCTGTGCCGCTGCAAACTGGAGGAACTGCAACATGATTCAAGCATACAAGTATGGAGAAGATTTTATTTTTATCGGACCTTCTATTATTAGCGAAGTAGATGAGCAAGGAAATTATATTATTCCTGAAAATTGCACGCTAATTCAACCACCTTCATTTTTTAAGGCGAAATTCGATCCTAGCAAACAGATATGGATAGAATCGGCTACACGAGAAGAAAAGAATTCTATATTAGAGCACGCAAAAAATGTTCAAGGACCAACGGCTGTTGATATTTTAAAACAGCAGAATGCTGTCATTATGGAGCAGTTGGCAGAAGCTCAAAGCGCAGCCGAGGAACAGTCAAGAATATTGGCTGACTTGCTTCTTATGTTGGCAGAGGGAGGAAAAGCATAATGGATTGGTTTACAAATATCAAGACCATTTATGGCTGGGGCCGGAATTATTATACAAACGCGAATGTCGCCCGTTTTGTTGAATTGAACAGAATTACTGAAGACCAGTATAAACAAATCACTGGTTTAACCTATCCCGCTACAGAACAGCCAATCAGTGTGGATGTGGGCGGGACCGGGAGCTGATAAACACCCCAGAGGTGTTTTTATTTTGCCTCGAAGGAGGTGATTAACAATGGAGGGAATACAAGTGATGTTGAATGTTGAAAGCTTACAGATCGCAAGAACATATCTTTTCGGGGAGGTGAAATACCTTGACTTGCTTCTGATCCTCAGCATCTTGGATGTTATTACCGGCATTATCAAAGCGTGGAAAATGAAGCAGCTCCGGAGCCGCAGCGCGTGGTTTGGATATGTGCGGAAGATGCTCAGTTTTATGGTGGTCATCGTCGCCAACATTATTGACACGATAACAAATTTGAACGGTGTTCTGACCTTTGGAACCGTTCTTTTTTATATCGCAAATGAGGGCCTGTCCATCACGGAGAATTTGGCGCAGATCGGCGTTAAAATTCCGGCCGTCATCACTGACCGGCTTCACGTAATTGAAAGCGACAACGATCAGACAAAAGAAAAAGATGATCAGGCGGCTGGTTAATCCGGCTGCTTTTTTGAATTCAAAAACAGAATAGGAGAGATTTTTATGTCAGCATACAGAAACCAATATATTGATATTAACAAATGGACGCGGCCGGGAATCAAAAACAACGGCGTGAAGAAACTGGTGGTGCATTACACGGCAAACCCCGGCGCGCCTGCTGCCAATCATTATAGATACTTTGGTCAAACGCTCCCCGCACAGAACAGAAATCTATCTGAGAAAAAACAGACGTTTGCATCTGCACATATTTTTGTCGATCGCACAGAGGCTATTTGCATCATTCCGTTGAATGAAGTGGCTTATCACGCGAATGACGTCCAGCAATTCGTTAACGGGCAGCCTTACCGGGGTGTCGCGGCGCTGAAACCGAATGCAAATTTCTTATCTATCGGCGTGGAGCTTTGCATTGAAAAGAACGGCACTTTCCATCCGGATACCATCGCTCGTGCAGAACAAGTTTGTGCCGAGCTGTGCAAAATGTATAAACTCGATCCAATCAATGACATTGTTCGACATTACGATATCACACATAAAATCTGCCCGGCGCCGTGGGTAAGCAACTCTCAAGGGTTTGTCGATTTTAAGACCCGTGTTAAAAAACGAATGGCCGGTGTGGTTGTAACGGTGCCTGCGGTATCAAATCCGGATGTTACCCATACAGATACAGGAAGATTCATTAAAAACACGGTAGTTTCAAGTGACGGTCTTGTTCTACGTACACAACGGAGCGCCTCTTCTTCCATGGTGCTTAACCTGCCGAATGGCACGGTTGTAAAATATCAGCTTGGATCAACTGTCAACGGATGGGGATATGTTGAATACACCAATTCAAAAGGCCAGACATTCCACGGATATGTGAATGTCTCCTATATCAAAAGCGATAACGAGCTGAAAAGCGGCGGCAAGAAGAAAGCAACATCGTCAAAGCCTAAATCCACTCAAAAGTCAAAATTCAGCTTGCCTGCGGGTACTTTTAAAGTCACAAACCCGTTAACCCGAGGGGAATCTGTAAAACAGATCCAGACTGCGTTAGCGACTCTTCATTATTATCCAGATAAAAACGCAAAAAATTTTGGTATTGATGGTGCGTATGGACCGAAGACGGCAAATGCAGTGAAACGTTTCCAGTCAATGTATGGGCTTCGTCAAGACGGCATTTACGGACCAGATACAAAGGCGAAACTTGAAGCATTATTGAAGTAGCAGAAAGAATTTTTGGGAGGTTATATGTAGTGATTATTATGAACATCCAACTGTTTAGAGGCCAATATAAATATAAAACGAGGGGATAACGAGATTAGCAGAGGATCTAAATTAGATTAAGACATAAAAAAGAGGCATAAGTTAGAATTTTTATGCCTCTTTTTATATTGATTAGTGTATTAGCTTTTTCTTTTTCATACCCACTTACCGTCGATTGTAACTGTATTGTACATTGATTTCCCGATTTCTAAATCAGTGTCACACCAGCCATTCGTTACTTTATGGTATTTGGTGCTTCCAGCATGAATATATCCTTTAATACTTAAGCGGTATGGATAAGATGATCCAGAAGATGAATAACCATCAGTGATAATCTTACCGCCTGGTTTTACTGTAGTAATAACGTTTGTGCCAGAAAAAATACGAGATTGGCGATGAAGGACTTTAAATGCAATTCCTCCATGGGCAGATGTTCCGTATTTCGCTATATAAGCTTTTGTCAAAAATGAACCAGTGGCAGCACTTGGTTTGACGTAACCTTGTCGCCAACCTGAAGGTGAATAAAAACCGATTGAAACTGCACCATTTGCTTCTGTAAACGTCCCATAAAAAACAAATAATTCATTAGAATTTACTGTTCCGATTTTAGATCCCCATGTAGTTAATCCGTAATTTGAGTAGACCGGAACGCTTGACCCTTTTTTGTTAATGCAAATAGTCATAAAAAAGCTCCTCTCCTTATTGAGTTTCTTGAGTGCTACTATTCTATCCCGCAATTTAAAAATGTAAATGTAAAATTAAAATTCCGTGTATTGATTATGTATCTTATAGCTTAGAGAATTTGGAATAAACTAAGGAAAACGATGAAAAGAAAGAGAAAAATAAAAGATCATTAAATAATTAATGATCTTTGGATTGCAAATAGTTAGCTCAATCGTTTGTAAGGAGATATTTTTCAGAAATTATATTTTGAAGGTGTTTTCGAAGTTTAATAATTCTTTGGTTAGCGGCTTGACGAGAAATTTGATGTTTTGCTGCATATTCTGAAACAGAAAAAGTCTCTCTGTCAAGTATTACTTGAAGTGCGTCTCTATCTTGTGGAGGTGTATTCTCTAGAAGAATTCTAACAAGTTCATTGGATTCAAGATTGCTCAGTGAATAATCAATTGTTGGCAATATGTCAATCATTTTAAGGTCTTTGTTATTTACTAGGGTATCTATAGATAAAATCCCTTTATTTTTATTTTTTAAAGTGTATCTAGAATACGTTACATTACGTACTCCCTTTTTCAATTTGTAATGTAGATATGTTGAGAAACACGTTCCATAATTGAAATCATAACCTTCATATGCTCTCCAAAGTTCAATTTCTAACTCTTGAGAAAAATCTTCCTCATCAATAAAGTTAAAAACAAATTTATTATTAGTTTGTTTTATTGTTTTTTTTATCATCGGCAGAAAATGTTTTCTCGTTTCTTCAAACGTTAATTTTAAGGCTCGTCCATCAGATAGTAAAATTGTTTTCAAACCATCAATCCTCCACAATACAGTAACTAATCTCAACAAATAAAGAACGTATGTTCTCATTTTATTCTAACATAACTCTAAAAATAGCGAAAGTTGAGAACTTTCGGAGGTCTTGTTTGCTTACACAAGAAATAACTCAGTACCTTGCTGATGGCCCTTCATTACTAAAGACAGAACATGCAGTAAGAATTTTAGATGAGGAATGGCTTAATTTCTGACAGTGTTTATAGGTCATAAACCAGACTTAAGTTTTGATCGATTAAAGACCCCTTCTTAATGCAAGGAGGGTTTTTCTGTAATTATTCTCTTTTTATATGACTATTTCATTAAAATTTCATTTATAGTAATATAATCTAGTGAAAAAATATGAAAAGGGGATAAAATATGTCTCTCGTAAGTCCGGTTTTTTTGTTTAATTCCTTAAATACAAAAAGAGGCGGTATGACCAAAGCAACAATACATAGAGCGAATACACTCGTTTCAGAGTATAAAGAAACTCAATTTCTAACCATTCTTTTTCAAAAGAATCATAGAAGTATCATTCAAAATCTTTATAATACCAATGAACTGGATGAAAGAGTGAAGGTTTATAATTTATTCAATGATCTAGATCCTTTTAAGAACAGTAAAGAAGATCATCGTATAAAAGGGAATCCGAATAAAGAAGAAGAAGGCTTCATCGTTTTTAAAGCAAACAATGCTTTTCGTTACTTCAAAGATGGTCTGTATGTAAAGTACAAAAAGTTCGATAACAATGGACGGCTTGCATATATTGATTACATGAATGAAGCTAGACACAGGCTTCGCAGAGAAGAATATAACGAGGATGGTTATTTAGTACGTGAACGCCAAATGGATTTGTTCAGCAACAAACCAAAGTTAGATCGTTATTTCGGAAAGGATGGGAAATGTTATCTCACAACATGGTTAAAGCCTAAAGATGAAGAGATATTCCGCTGCAATCTTTTCTATCCCGAGCCTTTAGAATTTAAGAACCTAGAAGACCTGGCGGCATATTGGATAGCTAATCGAACAAAAGAGATTGAATCACCAATCATCATGTCTGACAACCCTAAAAATTTCAGTTTATTATTGGATAAAAGATTATCTGATGTGAGAAAAGTTGTTGTGTTGCACACTAATCATTACGATTTAAATGAGAAGGGTGAATTTGAATTAAGTCAACAATATAATGCTTTATTCAAGAACCCTGATAAATTTGATCAGATTGTGTTTTTGACTGAGGAACAAAAAAATGACTTTTCAAACGAGTTTGGAGAGCGATTGAATTATCGCGTTATTCCACATGGAATAAGTAAACCTGACACTGAGAAGGATAATTCTAAGGTTAATCCGCACCTAGCGGTAACTTTGTCCCGCTATCATAAAGAAAAGGGTCTAGAGGAAGCTATAAAGGCATTCAAAAAAGTAGTTGATGTTATTCCAGATGCGAAATACGAAATTTATGGCGCGGGTGAGCATGAAACATACTTTCAAGAACTAATTGAAAAATTAAACTTAACGAAAAATATTGAATTAAAAGGATTTACAGACAACAAAATTGAGGTTTATCAAAAAGCAGCTTGTTCAATCCTCACTTCAAAATCTGAAGGATTTGGACTAACCATTCTTGAAAGCTTAGCCGCAGGTACACCGGTAACATCATATGATATTAAATACGGCCCTAAAGATATGATACAGAACGAGAAAAATGGTTATCTAGTTAAAACCCAAAATGAATTGGCAGACAGGGTAATAAAAATCATGTCTGAAGAAAAGACAAGAAAACGTTTGTCTAAGAGCACGAAGTCTATATTTAAAGGGTTTGGCCAGAAAGTTTACCAGAAAGCATGGTTTGCCTTGTTGAATGAATAAAAAAACAGCTCCTTCTATCAGATGAAGGGGCTGTTTGTTGTATGAGACTCTTTAAGGTTGATCATTGAAAACACATATCTTTAGTTTATTTTATTGCAAAGGTGGTTGGTATGCTTGATCGGCAATAATGAAGTGACTTCCAGATCTTACGTATGAATTTTTTGCGAGGACGGCATTGTCATTTAAGTAGGGAATTTTCCAAAATATGATCAGTTGGTCAACACTTTTTATTTTGTCGCCTATTCGAGCAGCTAGATCTTCGCTATACGTCTGCGTTATTTTTTTTGCTCTTTCGGGAGTATTTTTCAGATTGAATGACAAATGAACTAATGCTATGTATTGCTTTTCTTTATTTTTACTCATATCTTGATTCAATTCAATTTTATCGATAGAGACGTTTTTTAAATTGTTTTCAACTAAATCATTGATTTGATCTTCTTCTGTTTCATTTTCTATAACAGTAGTCGTATCCTCATCTTCATTCTGTTCATCTTCTCGCTTACTAATTAAGCCTGTTTCAGATATAAAATTTAATTCATCATCGTCAAATTCCAGAGTAACTGTTGATCCACTTTCTAACCCATCTTTCCCTGAATAAACGTATTCTTTAGAACCTGCATATAAATTGCTTTCTGATCTAGCTTTCCCGCCAACTATTTTCTTAACTTCCTCATAAGTCATGCCTTCTTTAATTTTATGAAATGTTTGTGGAGTTATAGCTGCTTCATGTTCATCTCCAAATTTAAAAATGAATCTGTTTGCAAGAGACATTAGAAGCAGGATTGACAAACATCCAATCGTAAGTTGAATTCCAAATTTTCTAGTAGACTTTAAAACAAGCAGACACAACCCTATGAATATTCCAACTATCATTAGGGCTGCAAATAGTGAATAAAATAAAGACATAACTTCCTCCTAGATTTAAACGATGATTCCATTTTAAAGGAATTGAGGATGTTTATCTATATTTTTATTTTGCGGAGATATGAATAAAAAATTTTCAATAAAGGAGATTATTTCACGTAAACCTATTGACCGTTGTAAATAGGTTTGGTATAATAAAAGTATCGAAAGGAGGTGCTAAAGTGGACGAGATCAGAAACATAGTTCTTATCATCGCTGGAATCGTAACCATTGTCAAAAATATTTATGATATTTGGCAGAAGGAAAGCGAGAAGCGAGAGAAGAACAGAAAAAAGCGCTCCCGCCGGACAAGCAAGAAGCGCTAAAACATAGTAAGACAAGGGGAGTAATCCCCTTGCTCCTACATTATATCACGTCCACGATGATATGAAAAAATATTTAAAGCACTACAATACATTAGATATGACGACGTTGTTTATTATATTAGTGGGTATTGTTGCAATTGATTTTGAAACAGCTGGAACATTGGGGAAGATTGCAGTTGTCATCTTATATATGGCTGCGTTCGTCACCATACTAAAAGGTTTTATTCTAATTTGGAGAGAGAACAGACATGACAGAAAATGAAAAGATACAGTTCATTCAAAAAGAAGTACTGACTGCAGCGGAAACTGGAGAATTCCTCGGTGTCACGAGGCAGCGTTTAAGCGCTCTCGTGAGCTCTGGGAAATTGAATCCGGTTAAGAAAGTAGGAACAGTGAGTTTATTTCTTCTGAGCCATGTTGAGGCACAAAAAAAAGAACTGGAAGCTGGTCGGAAGAAGTACCGCCCGTATGACGAATAAGAAACAAATATTTCTAAATTTCAGCAAATAAGGTATACTTGTTTTAGGAGGGGGAAATTTTGGAATACCTTATTTACTGTGACGAGTCTACTAAAAGAGGAAAGCTTTGCAGTAATTTTTACGGCGGGGCTTTAGTTAAATCAATACACTTAGAAGATGTTACTAATAGATTGAATAAATATAAAAGCGAAGCAAATATAACTGGTGAAGTAAAATGGACCAAAGTTACTGCTCCATACTTAGAAAAATATATTGGTTTAATGGATATCTTTTTTGATTTATTACAAGAAAACAAGTTGAAAATGAGAGTTATGTTTCAACAGAATTTAGTAAGTGACGATATAACTAGACACTTTACTAAAGAAGAACATGAAGAGTCTTATTTTAAGCTTTACTATCAATTTATAAAACACGCTTTTGGTTTGAAATATTCTAATTTAACTAATGAAAAAATCAATTTACGTTTATATTTTGATCAATTCCCGGATAAGAAAACAAAAGTTGATAAATTTAAAAACTTTATATATGACTTAAGATTATCTGACGATTTTATAAATGCAAATCTCTCGATACGGTATGATGATATTGTTGAAGTTTCTTCGCACGATCATGTTATATTGCAATGTGCTGATATTGTGACAGGAGCAATGTTTTTTAGGTTAAATAAACTTCATTTAGAAAAAAATGAAGAAACGGGTAAACGTGGGAAAAGAACAATTGCTAAAGAGAAGCTTTATAAGCATATTCATAAACGAATATGTGAAATCAGATCAAATTTCAACGTGGGTGTTAGTACAAGTAATGACGGTGATATAATAAATAAATGGAATTATCCATACTCCCACTGGAAGTTTACTCCTTCACAAGTTGTGAAAAAAACCTTGCATTCTTAGTCTGACTTATGTATAATTGGGTTACAAATTACAAATATTGTGTATTAGCCCTGTCGATCCGAAGGCTTGCGTCCCTACGTGAGCTACTGACGTAGGTGAGATGGGGCTTTTCTTTCTACATTGTACTCTGAGCTCAGCGTCACCCCTGAGCGTAGATAAGGAGCCGAGTTCAACTCTCGGGATTACTATTAGGTTGATTGTCTGGACAGTTATTATAGGGTTAGGATTGATCAATTTGAGTATTACACAGGGGGCGATAGATATGAATAATCTGGGTATTATAACAGTATTCGCAAGCAGTATTCAAGCTTACCTAATAAGTAATATAGCGGGCACTCCTTTGAGCTGAGAGTATGATTAGTGAATTCTCCCATCTGGGAGTTTTTTTATTTCTATAAAGTTCTTACATGCCTAAGATTACTTCACTTTGATGCAATTACACCTTTATTTAGACTTTAACAGTGTACGAATGCCGCCATCATTCCCTGTTTTTCTTCAAAGCATATCACGTTATAAATTAATCGTATAATTTCCGTTCGAAATTGCCATTTGGTTTATATATCATTTGAAAATTATAAGGATGTACATTCGAGTGAGGAAAGAATATTATTAAAAAAATAACACAAAAATAACAAAAATCACATTCAAGGATGAAAATGCGTGAATTTGTTTCTGCTTAAGAAGTGCTCAAAAGCTTGAATTTAAAGGGAAATAACACGTTATGAAAGTGTGCGGTAAGTGAACAACTTATTTATAATATGATTCCTAAAACGAAAAAAACCCTTGATGTAACAAGGGTTCAAGAGGGTTAGTCATCCGTTTTTCTTAAAAAAATAACATTTTAATAACATTTCTTTATGAAATCCCGAGATCGAGGATGCTTCCGAAAGTTTGCTGAACTTTTTGTGAGGCATCCTCTTTCATTTTATTTGTAACGTGGGTATAGATTTTCATTGTTGTTTTCACATCATCGTGGCCGACTCTTTTCATCACAGTCGCAATATCGACACCTGCTTCAGCTAACATGCTGATATGTGAGTGTCTGAATATGTGAGGAGTCGCATGTTTTTTTATGGATGTTTTTTTTAGAATTCTTTCCATCCGATAAATGATGCTTTTTGGCAGGTAAGGGTACCCGTTTGCTCTTGCGAAAATAAAGTTTTCATTATGGTACTCAGATAATTTTGTTTGTGATTGCAAATGCATCTTTTTCACTTTCGTTTTATATGCTTTCAGCATGGCTATAATTTGATCGTCTATAGCGATTGTTCGAATTGATCCAGGTGTTTTGGGTGGAGTTAATTCATACTCTCTCATGTTATTACTTTCTGAATAAATGGTTTTAGTTATCCGGAGTTCTTTTGTTTCGAAATTGATGTCAGACCATTTGAGGGCACATAACTCCCCGGATCGCATACCTGAAAAAGCAAGTAAATAAAATCGTTCCAGATCCATGTGTAGACCGTGATTTTTAACTGCTAAAAGAAATTCCTCGATCTCCGATTTTTCGAGGTATTTTTCAGCTATGTTGTTATTTTCAATTTCTTCAACGGTTATTCTTTTTTTAGGCACTATAGCATCTGCAATAGGATTGCTTTTAAGAAACTTTACTTTAACAGCATACTTAAATATCATGCCTGCTGTCGTATGTACTCCATTCATAGTGCTTCGTGAATACCCTTGTTCTGCTAGTTTGTTAAGTATTTTTTGATACTGTCTCAAGGTTATTTTATTGATGATGGATTTGGCAATGTAGGCATTTAATATTTTTATCTCTTCTCGTCTGATTCGGACAGTGTTCTTTTTCTTCCCTGTTAACATATACTCTTCCAACCATTCGGCTGCGACTTGATCAAAAGTTATCTTTTTCACTCTTGATTCATCGATGCCATCTTCATTTAAAGCTGCAATTGCATCACGGACTCTTTGCTCGGCTTCTTTTTTTGTTTTGCCTCGCCGCGGAATTTGCTTTCGTTTGCCGGTGACTGGGTCACGAGGGCCTTCTCCAACTGCTAACCATTTTTTACCCTTGATTAATTCTTTGGTATACATTCTTTCACCTCTTAGATTAAGTATAGGAGTTGTTTTAAATACAAATGAAATTAATGAGTAGGGGGAGGAGAGTTAATGTATTCTGGAAAAGAACTTATGTTCTGGTGTTTTGTTTAAAGAAAAGCCCTAAAAGGGCTAATCAAAATTTAAAAACAGGACTTTTCTCAACGACTCGATTTTTACTGATGAGATTCCGATCAAGTCCGGATCAGTTTCAGATGAGAATAAGATTGAAAACCCTTGAACCATAAGGGATTAGGAACATGGTGAAATTATCCTTTCGGATCGGGTTCATTTGTATTCCGGTTCAAGTTCCGATCTTATTAGTAAACAGAAATAACTTAATAAACAATAAAGAATAATTACTTTTCCTCTTTTTTGTTTTTGAAATTCTCTGCAATCATTTTTTCAATTCCATCAAGTCGCCTTAGAGCATCTGCAAGATATTTATCTTTTTCATCCTCCGTCATCAGTTCCTGTCCTTCGACATTATCAAAACGAACATCATTCTGCTTACGGAGTTCTTTAGCTTTATCTTGGTAGTACTCTTGACCTCTTAACAAGTAATCTGTAGAGACTTCAAAGAAATCAGCTATTTTAACTAATGTTTCATAGTCTGGCTGTCTATGGCCTCTTTCATAATTAGCATATGTGCCCCTGTGAACGCCAACCTTTTCAGCCATTTGTTCTTGTGTTAACTTCTTGCCTTTACGGAGTTGAATTAACCGGTCTTTAAACATAATTTCACCTCATTCATTAAACATTATAACGTGTCGAAATGAAACAAATAAAGTTTTGTGTCAAAACGACGAAAAAGTTATTGACATTGTTTCTAATGGACGATATCATAAAAACAAATGATTCGTTTCGACGCAAATAAGGGGGTGAATCTATTGAGGAAATGGTTGATAGACATCCGTGGAGACAAAAGCCAACAGGAAACAGCTGAGGAAATTGGTATCTCTAGAGGTGCTTACGCGAACATTGAATTAGGAAAGAGAAATCCTTCAGTAAAACTAGCAAAGAGAATTGCTAACAACTTTGATGTCGATTGGACGCTTTTTTTTGAAGAAAATGTCGTCGTTTCGAAACAAAAATCAAACACAGCATAGGAGGTACCAAGTATGTTTACCATGCAATACGACGATAACTTCATTGATCAAATTGCAGCAAAAATTGCTGAAAGGGCAACAGATATGTTAGTCGAGCGGCTGGGGGCGTTGAATGAGCTACCTCACATCTTAACCAGAGAAGAAGCGATGAAAGTACTCAGATGCGGCCAAACAAAAATGTCTGAACTCATGTCGCGACCTGATTTCCCGGTAAATGATGAGTTCGGCAAGAAAATTCCAACCCAGCTGCTATTTAAATGGATTGAAAGAAATACCCGTTGGGTGGAGGAAAATACCCAGTATATCCGTAAGGGGGCAACCGCATGAATCAAGTACAAACATTCAAAAATGGAATCTTCCAAGTTGAAGCCAAAATGGAGGATGATCAAATTCTTTTCAATGTTGAACAGGTAGCAAAATCACTTGGCTTCACACAAACCAAAAATAACAAAGAGTATATCAGGTGGGAAACGATCAACAGATATTTAAACAAGTATCTTTCCCAAGAAGTTGGGAAAGGCGATTTCATCCCTGAATCACTGGTGTACAAGCTAGCTTTCAAAGCATCTAATCAAATTGCTGAGCAATTTCAAGACTGGTTAGCAATTGAAGTCATCCCTACAATCAGAAAAACTGGGGGATACGTCGCAAATGATGAACAGTTCATTCAGACATATTTGTCGCATGTAGACGAACATACTAAATTACTTTTCAGAACAACCCTTCACACACTAAAAGAGCAAAATAAGCAAATTGAATCTATGAAGCCAAAAGCTCTTTTCGCCGAAGCTGTGGAAGCGTCTGAATCGTCTGTGCTTGTTGGCGAGCTAGCGAAAATCATTCAACAGAATGGCGTTAAGATTGGGCCTAACAAGTTATTTCAATGGCTCCGTGATAATGGTTATCTGATTCGTAAGACAGGCGAGTCTTTCAATCTACCGACACAGCGAAGTATGGATATGGGTCTCTTTGAAATTAAGAAGAGAACAATGAATAACCCTGACGGTTCAATTAGAACCACACGAACACCAAAGGTAACGGGAAAAGGTCAGATTTATTTTGTGAACAAGTTTATTTCATCAGAAACTGCTTGAAACAATTTCTATAAAACTGTGGAGATCAAATTGGACAACTCCTTAATTACTTAAATTTTACCAGTAAAAAACTGAATATATCAGGAGGCAAACATATGGAGAACAACCCATACAATTTGCGAAATTTACCGCAGATTATGCGTAGTGTGCGAAAATCGGCGGGCCTTGCACAGTATCAAATCGGTAATTTAATTGGGGGAAAGGATCAACGATATGTTTCTGATGTGGAAAATGGCTTTAGCAAACTCACTCCTGAACTATGCATTAAATGGTTTGAAGTATGTGAAGCCTATGAACATATTGATCTCGTGCATTATCTTTTCCGTCTGCACCCAACAGCGCCTGCGCCCATTGATCCTGCATTAAATGAAAGTGCAAGTGCCGCGGTAATCAATATGGTCCATCAGTTGGAAGAGGCCTTGGAAGCAACAAAACATCTAGCCCGTTGGCTGGCAAGTGACAGGCCGGGTAGGAGGGCAGGTGAACTGCCAATGGGTGATATTAAACAGATTTTCGATCTTATCCCGGCAAACAAGACACTCATCTATTCACTAGCTCGCGGACACGGTTTAAAGATACAAGAACTAGCGGATAGGTGGACAAGAAAAGCGCTAGTTGATCAAGTAGCAATGGCAAAACACGAGGAGAGGCAGGCAATTACGATATGAACAACAATCAATTTCTTACATCAGATTTAGAAGCTGCTAAACGGAAAGTGGATTCAGCAGAAGAATTGGCGATTATGCTATGTGAGGCCCTGCGTGATGGTGATTACGAGGAGGCCATTAGCTTAGCCGGAAGCATAAAAGTTTTGACGGAGGATATTAACCGGTTAGCAAACAAAGGCCGTTTGTACGATGTAGCTATGAAAATGCAGCAGCGAGGTATTAATTTAACTGTAATAAGCAGGTGCTCGCAATGAACATTGAAAATCCAATGGTTTTGAACAACTGGCACGATAAAACGTCAGAACCTGAAATAAAAAAGGATTTTTTTGGGGACATCATAATGCCAACAGATGATTATGTAATCGACAGCGGCGAGGTAATTTTGAGGGATAATCTTGAACGGTACTTAAAGGAGCAGCTTGGTTTTGAATTTCAAACAGCGCAATAAAAAAGCCCACTCGGCAAAGTGGACTTCGTAAGGCGTTTTGATTATTGATTGGAACCTAATTATATCAAAACGCCTCATAGAAAACAATGGAGGTTTTATAAATGGCAAAATCAATTACAGTGTCATTCAGCGATCGGGCGGACGACCAGGCACGTTTAAGTCAGGTTGGCGGTTCAATTACATTTGACAAGTATGGCCGTCCTGTATTCAGTTTTCCATCAATGGACGCATACCGAGAATGGCAGAGGCGCGGCACAGAAGCTTATTTGAGAGAGGTGGCAGCAAAATGAATGGATTGTCTCAGGTAGATTACTCAGATTATATGCCCGCACCTCAACAGGCAACCAACGTGACTACCGAAGCTATGGTCAGTCGCCAAGCTCAAGAGGTACAGGCTGCTATGGTCATTGCTAAGAAATTCCCGCGGGATGTATACGCGGCGTTCGATCGGATTAAGAAAGCATGTGAACGGAGGCTGTTGGCCGAGAACGCGGTGTACGAATATCCCCGAGGCGGCTCAAAAGTATCTGGTCCTTCTATACGTCTTGCTGAAGCGTTGGCGCAGAACTGGGGGAACATTGATTACGGGATTATGGAATTGGAACAGAAGGCAGGAGAATCGTCTGTCATGGCTTATGCCTGGGACCTCGAAACGAATACCCGTCAAACCAAGATTTTCACGGTTAAGCATGAACGGAAAGCGCGCGGTGCTATTACAAAGCTTGATGATCCAAGGGATATTTATGAAATGGTTGCTAATCAAGGCGCGCGGCGGTTGCGTGCCTGCATACTTGGAGTAATTCCAGGCGATATCGTAGATGCTGCGGTTGATATGTGTCAGCAAACGTTAATCAGCGGTCATAAAGAACCTTTGGAGGATCGTCTCAGAAACGCTTTATCTCTTTTCAAAAAAGAGTTTGGCGTTACAAAAGAAATGATCCAGGAATACATCGGCAATTCGATCGATGCTTTCACTGAACAAGATTTCTTGAAAATTGGACGCATTTACACGTCCCTTCGTGATGGGATGGCAAAGAAAGAGGATTACTTCAATATCAAGGCCACAGGCGCGACTAAGTCAAAGGCTGAAGAAGAATTTAAAAAGCAAAAAGAGCAAGTTGGGAAGGCAGATGAAAAAAAGAAAAAGGCTGGTGATCCTGCTGATGAGGACGATTCCGGCGCTAAACAAGGAGAATTACTATTCTAACGAGATTGATAGATATTACATGTCAAATTCTCAATATAAGAGCTTTCTGCAATGCGAGGCGGCAACAATGGCCAAGATTAACGGTGAATGGGTGCCGCCGGGTTCAGAAGCTCTCCTCTTCGGTCAATATGTTCATGCCTGGCTTGAAGGGAAACAGGTATTTGATGAATTCAAGAGAAACACGCCATCACTTTTTACACAAAAAGGCCAACTGTACAAGCAATATCAGTTAGCTGATCTGATGATTGAGGCGATTCAACATGACGAACTCTGTATGTTCGTTCTGCAAGGAGCAAAGGAAGTTATCGTAACGGCTGAACTTTTCGGTGTTCCATGGAAAGGCAAGCTGGACGTATACAACCCGGCCGGCAGCCGTTTTGCAGATCTGAAAACAACCCGTTCACTTCGAGAAAAGGTGTGGAATCCGGAAATAGGCTATTGCTCGTTTGTCGAAGCATACGGATACATCGGACAGATGGCGCTCTACGCAGAAATGGAAAAGCGTATGACTGGGCGTAACGAGTGGCTTGAGCCTCTTATCGTGGGGGTATCTAAAGAGGATCCGCCGGATAAAGCAGTCATCAATATCGATAAGGGCCGAATGGAAGTAGAGCTTGAAGAGATTGAGCAGCGTATGGGTCGTATCCTGCAAGTGAAACACGGCGGCGAAAAGCCGGAGCGGTGTGAGAGATGCAAATATTGCCGTGCAACAAATCAGTTAAACAGTATCATTCATTTCTCGGAGCTGATCAGCTGATGGAAAAGGATTTAATTAAGGTTCCGATTCCGCATTGTTATTACTGGCTGGTTAAGACAGTAAGGCGTGATATGAGGAAGGGCTTATATACACGGTATGTAACGGACTATCTGAAGACGAATGAACCATCTTTAGAATTAACAGATATTGATTTTAAGGCTCTAACAGCAGTGTGTAAAAGGAAGTAGGTGAGCGATATGGATACGCAAGGACTAGGATATGTCATTTTACCCCGCCTGCCATTTAAAGATTCACGGGATGAGACAATATACGATCATTTATTCAAACGGGCAGAGTATAGAGCGGATCAGGATTTAGAACTCGGTCAGACAATCATTAAGCTTGTGGAATTAGCAAAGCGTTTTAATTGGTCATCCGATCAGATCAAATACTCGTTAGACAGAATGGTCAAGCAGGAGTATTTAAAACTGGACAGGCTGCCGCAAAAACGCGGCTTTATTGTTACAGTTCTGAATTACGCGGATTACATACAGCTTGGCAATTACAACAAGAAGAAGGACCTTGTCCAAGTGTCGGAAGAAAGAAAGGAAGTTGATGAAAAAGTGAAAAATGTCTTTGAATTATTCGAGAACAAAGTCGCCCGTACTATCGGACCAATTGAAGCTCAGCGAATTGGCTATATGGTTGAAGATTACGGCGAGGAGAAGGTCATGGAGGCTATGAAACAGGCTTTCAGGAACAAGGGCAGCAAGGTTGGTTTAAATTACATTGAAGCAGTTCTATCAAATCCGTTTACGCAGAAGAGAAAGGAGAAAAAACAGCATGATAGCTCACAAAACACAAAGTACGGACATGGCAATGGCGGGCATTCTCAAAAAACTACGGGACAGGTCAGCCCAATTTTCAGCGGAACAGGCCGCCTCAGAAGAAAAGGCTGAATATGATTGCCTTGACTGCAAGGACAAAGGAATCATTGTATATCGGGTTCACCAAGATACTGAACGGCAGCTGAGAAAAGAACAAAAAACA
>NZ_JAZGQS010000021.1:0-42936 GCF_036421055.1 Gottfriedia acidiceleris
TGATCTTATTCCGCAGTAGCTCAGTGGTAGAGCACTCGGCTGTTAACCGAGTGGTCGTAGGTTCGAACCCTACCTGCGGAGCCATTTTTAACTTAATGCTTCCATAGCTCAGCAGGCAGAGTACTTCCATGGTAAGGAAGAGGTCACCGGTTCGAGCCCGGTTGGAAGCTTAGGAAAAGTTGTACTGGCCCGTTGGTCAAGCGGTTAAGACACCGCCCTTTCACGGCGGTAACACGGGTTCGAGTCCCGTACGGGTCACCATTTATATTACGGAGGATTAGCTCAGCTGGGAGAGCACCTGCCTTACAAGCAGGGGGTCGGCGGTTCGAGCCCGTCATCCTCCACCATCTAATTTAATAAATACCGGAGGGGTAGCGAAGTGGCTAAACGCGGCGGACTGTAAATCCGCTCCCTGTGGGTTCGGCGGTTCGAATCCGTCCCCCTCCACCATTTATTGTTGGGCTATAGCCAAGCGGTAAGGCAACGGATTTTGATTCCGTCATGCCCTGGTTCGAATCCAGGTAGCCCAGCCATTTTTTTATTTTATCGTAATTTATTACGAGCCATTAGCTCAGTAGGTAGAGCATCTGACTTTTAATCAGAGGGTCGAAGGTTCGAATCCTTCATGGCTCACTCTTTTTTTTTATGTGCGGAAGTAGTTCAGTGGTAGAATACAACCTTGCCAAGGTTGGGGTCGCGGGTTCGAGCCCCGTCTTCCGCTCCATTCGCATATATTTAAATAGTGGGGCCTTAGCTCAGCTGGGAGAGCGCCTGCCTTGCACGCAGGAGGTCAGCGGTTCGATCCCGCTAGGCTCCACCAATATACATAAAGTTAAACCTTAGTCATACGACTAAGGTTTTTTGTTATATATAATCATATGATACAGTAATTCAAAAGCTAAAAATGCATATGTATACAAAAAAATGTCGAGTTGACCCATTTGTTTCTAAAGATTTAAACTATTAATATAATTAATAACTTTAACAGTCAAAAAATTATATTTTTTCAAAATCAAGTAAGCGTTTTCTTTAATGAATTCAGTAGATGGGGGAAGTAAAAATGTTAAAAGATATTTCAATTATTGGAGTACCATTAGATTTAGGACAAACTAGACGTGGAGTAGATATGGGGCCAAGTGCAATTAGATATGCACAATTAAACGAACGTATTGAAAGAATGTCTTATCAAGTAGAAGACTTAGGCGATATTTTAGTAGAACGTACACCAGTTAAAGAAGATAATTCAGAACATAATTTAAAGAACTTAAAATCTGTAAAAGAAACGTGTGAAAAGCTTGCTGCTGAAGTAGATGAAGTTATTAAAAGAAACAGAATGCCACTAGTACTTGGCGGTGATCATAGTATTGCAATCGGTACATTAGCAGGTGTAGCAAAACATTATAATAATCTAGGATTGATTTGGTTTGATGCACATGGAGATTTAAATACTGCTGAAACATCTCCTTCAGGTAATATTCATGGTATGTCATTAGCTGTTTCTTTAGGCCATGGCCACGAATTATTAACAAAAATAGGTGGTTACTTCCCTAAAGTAAAACCAGAGAACGTGATCATTATTGGCGCACGTGATCTTGATGAAGGCGAAAGAGCAATCATTAAAGAATTAGGAATTAAAGTTTATACAATGCATGAAATTGATAAATTAGGAATGACAAAAGTAATGGAAGAAAGCATTGACCACTTAAAAGGATGTGACGGTGTACACTTATCATTAGACCTTGATGGTCTAGATCCAATTCACGTTCCTGGAGTTGGTACACCTGTTCCTGGTGGAATCACATATAGAGAAGGTCACTTAGCAATGGAAATGTTATCTGATGCTGATATCATTACTTCAATTGAATTCGTAGAAGTTAATCCAATCTTAGATGAAAGAAATAGAACAGCAATCGTAGCAGTTGCATTAATAGGCTCATTATTAGGTGAGAAGTTACTATAATTATTTCAACAACACAAAGCTAGCATTCGCTAGCTTTTTTGTTTTTATCAAAAACCTCCATGAAACTGACCTTTAAAAACTTTCAAAAATATTATTTAATTGTTGGTCATTCTCCCAATATAAAGGGCCAGCATATATAATTCTGTAATTTTGTTTAATATTACTAAAATAGTCGTTAAAGTATTGTTAATATAATTAATAACTCACAAATTTTGTGTATTGCAAAAATATGGTATAATACACAAGATACAGTTTTATTCTATAGAATTTGGAGGGTAAAAGATGCCTTCTTTACATATAAATTTTTTACAGTATTTACAGAATGGATTAGATATCCTAATCGTTTGGTTTGTTATTTATAGATTAATTATCATTATTCAAGGGACAAAGGCTGTCCAACTCTTAAAGGGTGTTACGATCATTATTGTTGTAAAAGTATTAAGCAGCCTATTTGGTTTGCATACTTTACAATTTTTGATGGATCAAGCATTAACGTGGGGATTTTTGGCTGTTATTATTATCTTTCAACCAGAATTAAGGAGAGCACTAGAACAGCTTGGACGTGGCCGTTTCTTCTCTAGAACGACAGGTAGTGGGATTAATGACCGAAATGATATAGTTGAGAATATTGCAAAAGCCACTGAATACATGGCTAAACGAAGAATAGGTGCACTTATTTCATTTGAGAGACAAACAGGTATGGGTGACTATATTGAGTCCGGTATTCGAATGAATGCTAATTTATCATCAGAATTATTGATTAATATCTTTATACCAAATACACCACTACATGACGGAGCGGTAATTATACAAGGTGAAAAGATTACAGCTGCAGCCTGTTATTTACCTTTGTCTGAGAGTGCATTTATTTCAAAGGAATTAGGAACGAGACATCGAGCTGCAGTTGGTATCAGTGAAGTTACAGACAGTATTACGATTGTAGTTTCCGAGGAAACAGGTGCAGTTTCAGTAGCAAGGAATGGAAATCTTTACAGAGAATTATCAAAAGACGAGCTTATAAATTTATTAAATACTGAACTAAAATCACCAGAAGAGTCCACTACATCTAAATGGAATTGGAAGGTGAAACGGAATGGATAATTTTATGGATAATCGTTGGATATTAAGAGGAATCGCTTTACTAGTAACATTGTTACTTTTCATGTCTGTCAATCTAGTTCCACAATCAAGTACATCCGGATTAGGAGACATACCGTTTGTTAACAATAAAGAATTAGTGCGAGATGTACCAGTAACACCTATTTACGATCAGCGCAATCTAATTGTAACTGGAATTCCTAAGAATGTTTCAGTGCAATTAGATGGACCTAATAGTATTGTAAAAACTGCTGAAATGAAGAAGGATTTTGAAGTGTATTTGGATCTAACTTCTTATGCTCTAGGTACATATGACGTTCCTTTAAAAATTAGAAATATTTCAGATAAAATAAAAGCAACTATTAAACCAAGGACAGTTAGAGTAACAATTAATGAAAAAATCGAAAAAGCAGTTTCAGTTAAAGTTGTTTACCTAAATGAAAAAAAGATTAAACATGGCTATAAGGCAGAAAATGCAATTGTTAAACCAAGTTTAGTGACAATAGTAGGGTCAAGAGATGAAGTGTCACAAGTAGCATTTGCAAGTGTTGGTGTGGATGTTACTGATGCGAGTCAGACATTTAGTCAGGTGTTACCTGTTAGATTATACAATAAAAAAGGTGTTCAACTTCCGTTCACTACAAGTCCTAGAAAAGTTGAAGTAACTGTCCCTATTGTTTCTGAAAGTGCTAGCTTTCCGATTAAGTTAGTGCAAACAGGAACACTTAAGGATGGTTTAAAACTAAGTAGTCTTGCTAGTGAAGTTAATGCAGTAAGAATTTATGCGTCTAAAGATTGGTTGGACAAGTTTAACGGACCTATAGAAGTGCCAGTTGACGTATCTTCATTTGATCAAAGTGGTACATATGAGGTTAATGTACCTACTCCAAATGGAGCATTTAGAGTTGACTCAAGCACGATTAATGTAGACGTTAATTTTGATGAAGAAACGGAAAAGAAATTTAGTAATATCCCTATTAATTTAGTGGGTGAAAATAATCAATTTGAATATAAGTTTACTAAGCCACCTTTAGGAAAAGTAGTAGTTACTGCCAAGGGATTTAAGGAAGACTTGGATGCGATTAATCCAAGCGATTTAAATATTACAGCTAAAGTTAGTGGACTAGATCCAGGAACTAGAGATGTAGCGCTTACTATTACCGGTCCAAAAGGAGTTATATATAGTTTAGAGTTTGATAAAATAACGATTGAAATTACTGATAAAAAATCTGCTCAAACTGATGAAAATGAGAATTCAGGCGATGTAGGACAGTCATCGAATTAGAAGGAGAGTTAAAATGGGTAAATATTTTGGTACTGATGGTGTACGAGGAGTTGCAAATAAAGAGTTAACTCCTGAATTAGCATATAAGATTGGACGCTGTGGTGGTTATGTATTAACTAAAAACAATGTCAAACCTAAAATTATTGTTGGGCGTGACACACGTGTTTCAGGACATATGCTTGAAGGAGCACTAGTTGCAGGATTATTATCAATTGGTGCTGAAGTTATGAGATTGGGTGTTATTTCTACTCCAGGTGTTGCCTATTTAACTAAAGCGCTTGGCGCACAAGCTGGTGTAATGATTTCAGCTTCTCATAATCCTGTTGCAGATAATGGGATTAAGTTTTTTGGTCCAGACGGTTTTAAATTGTTGGATGAGCAAGAAGATGAAATTGAAGAACTAATGGATGCAGAAGTTGATCGTCTACCAAGACCAACTGGAAATGATTTATGTCAAGTTAGTGATTACTTTGAAGGTGGTCAAAAATACCTACAATTCCTTAAAAATACAATTGATGAAGATTTCTCAGGCCTATTAGTTGCTCTAGATTGTGCACACGGTGCCACTTCTTCATTAGCACCATATTTATTCGCAGACTTAGAAGCAGATATTGTTACAATGGGAACGAATCCTAATGGATTTAATATAAATGATGGTGTAGGTTCTACACATCCTGAAGCTTTAGCAGCTCTTGTAAAGGAAAAAGGTGCTGACATTGGCTTATCATTCGATGGAGATGGAGATCGACTAATTGCTATCGATGAAAATGGTGAAATCGTTGATGGTGACCAAATAATGTATATTTGTGCAAAATATCTAAATGAAAAAGGTCGTCTAAAACAAAACACAATTGTATCAACTGTTATGAGTAACCTAGGCTTTTACAAAGCAGTAGAAACAAATGGGATGAAGAGTGCAGTTACAGGTGTTGGAGACCGTTATGTAATGGAAGAGATGAGAAAGAACGGTTTCAATCTTGGCGGTGAGCAATCTGGTCACATCATCTTTTTAGACCATATTACGACTGGTGATGGTATGTTAAGTGCGATTCAGCTCGTAAGTATTGTTAAAGAAACAGGGAAAACTTTATCACAATTAGCAGGAGAAATGAAAAAGTATCCACAATTACTAATTAATGTTCGTGTTACAGATAAAAATGAAGCACTTAATAACGACCGCATTAAAGCAATTATTTCAGAAGTAGAAGAAGAAATGAACGGCAATGGTCGTATTTTAGTTCGTCCTTCTGGTACTGAGCCACTTATTCGTGTAATGGCTGAGGCTCCTTCTGAGGCAGAATGTAAACAATATGTTGAACGTATTGTTGCAGTTGTAAAAGAAGAAGTTGGAGAATAATATAAATTAAAAAAATATGCATTGATGAGCACTTTTGTGTAAGTCTATGCATATTTTTGTTATATACAGCTATTCTATAACTTTTTTCAACATTTTTTTGTTGACCATTTTTAATTCAGTATAGTATAGTTGTTTTATTGTTTTCCTAACAGGGAAGGAGTATAGAAATAATAAAGTATTAAAAAAGCGCCAGAACTACACTAGACGTGAATGTGTAGTTGACGAGGTGGAGTTTTATCGAAGTTTCGGCGGATGACTCCCGGTTGCTGTATCACAACCGAAATTATTTATGTAAAACACATGGGTGACTGTGTGCACAAACGTAAATAATCTGATACACCGTTTAAAACAAAAAAAATGAACTCGCTAATGAGCGGAATATGAAAGGTAGGTGGATATTGCTTGTAAGTCCTCTACCATTATTAAACATGACGAGGGAATAGAAAATTAAATAGTTAAACGGTTAGGAAAACAGCGTTCCATTCCTATACATTTTGTATGTCTTGTTTTAGGACTTACTAAGCAATAGTTAATTATGTGTGGAATCGTTGGATATATTGGAAATGATAATGCAAAAGAGATTTTATTAAAAGGTTTAGAGAAATTAGAGTATCGTGGATATGATTCTGCTGGGATTTCTCTTTTAACTGACAATGGTGTAGAAGTTTATAAAGAAAAAGGTAGAATTGCAGTATTACGTAAATCAATCCCTACAAAAGCGGACGGAAACGTTGGAATTGGTCATACAAGATGGGCAACACATGGTGCTCCAAGTAAACGTAATGCGCATCCTCACCAAAGCTCTACTGAACGTTTTACACTAGTTCATAACGGCGTTATCGAGAACGATGTACAATTAAAAAACGATTATTTAAATGATATTGATTTTACAAGTGATACAGATACTGAAGTAATTGTTCAGTTAGTAGAACTTCATATTAAAAAAGGTTTATCTGTGCTTGATGCTTTTAGAGAAACACTTAAGCTACTTAAAGGTTCTTATGCAATTGCATTATTAGATAAACAAAACGATGACGTGATTTATGTAGCAAAAAACAAAAGTCCATTACTAGTTGGTGTTGGTGACGAGTTTAATGTAATTGCATCTGATGCGATGGCAATGCTACAAATTACAGATCAATTTATTGAATTAATGGATAAAGAGGTTATTTTAGTTACGAAAGATCGTGTTCAATTAATGGATCTTAACGGAAATATGAAAGAACGTTCTCCATATACTGCAGAAATTGATGCTAGCGATATCGAAAAAGGAACTTATCCTCATTTCATGTTAAAAGAAACAGATGAGCAACCTTTAGTAATCCGTAATATTATCCAAAAGTACCAAGATGAAAATGGCGAGCTTGTAATCGACTCAGAAATCAAAGCGGCTTTAGCAGAAGCTGACAGATTATATATTGTTGCTTGTGGAACTAGTTATCATGCTGGTCTTGTTGGAAAACAATTTATTGAAAAAATGGCGGGAGTACCTGTAGAAGTACATGTTGCAAGTGAATTCTCTTACAATATGCCACTTCTTTCAGAAAAACCACTATTCATTTATATCTCACAAAGCGGTGAAACTGCTGATAGTAGAGCGTGTCTAGTACAAACAAATAAATTAGGTCATAAAGCAATTACACTTACAAACGTACCAGGATCAACATTATCACGTGAAGCTGATTTCACTCTTTCTTTACACGCAGGTCCTGAAATCGCTGTTGCATCAACAAAAGCTTACACTGCACAATTAGCGGTACTTGCAATTGTTGCAAATGCTCTTGCAAAAGAAAAAGGAAAAACAGTTAACTTTAACCTAGTTAAAGAACTTGGAATTGTAGCAAATGCTATGGAATCAATTACAAACCAAAAAGAAGAGTTTGAAAAAATTGCTACAGAATATTTAGCTACAACTCGTAATGCATTCTTCATCGGTCGTAACGTAGATTACTTCGTTTGCTTAGAAGGCGCATTAAAACTAAAAGAAATTTCTTACATCCAAGCAGAAGGATTTGCTGGTGGAGAGTTAAAACACGGTACAATTGCTTTAATCGAAGAAGGGACTCCAATCTTTGCATTAGCAACACAAGAATCAGTAAACTTAAACATTCGTGGAAATGTAAAAGAAGTTGTTGCTCGTGGAGCTAACCCTTGTATCATTTCTATGGAAGGGTTAAATATGGAAGGCGATCGCTTCGTATTACCAAAAGTACAAGAAGAATTATCTCCAATCCTTTCGGTCGTACCATTACAATTAATTTCTTACTATGCTGCTTTACATCGTGGTTGTGATGTTGATAAACCACGTAATCTTGCAAAATCAGTTACTGTTGAATAATCAAATTAGTAATCTAAGAGTTTATTAAAAAACAAGATTTGAAAATAAAAACTGAGCAGGGAGTGTATAATGATGACCAAATTTAGCAATGAAAATAACATTCCTACAAAAGACGATTTTCACGTTAGTGAAGTTGATGAGCGTGTTGTAATAAGAAAACCAATTAAATAACTTTAAATTTAAAATATAGGGGACTAGTGGTGAAAACCATTAGTCTTTTTTTTGTTTGAACATAATAACACAACAAGCTAAACTTCTGAAGTTTTATAAAAAGCAAAAATTTAACAAAACTAAGAATAAAACTAGACCAATTAATCCATCTTAGGGAATAAGGGAAAATACGCAATAAAAAAATTGAGCAGGAGTGAAAAATGATGATAAAAATTTACGATGAAAACTTCATTCCAACAAAAGATGACTTTCATGTAAGTGAAGTTGATGAGCGTGTTGTAATAAGAAAACCAAATCAGTTTGAAATTTATAGAAGAGAGGCTAGTTGAAATCTACATTTTCAGCAGCCTCTTTTTTGTTGCTTCCGAAATCGAAAGATCCTATATGGAAAGACAATGCCTGAATATTTGACCGTTTTTTATCACCTAATAAAACAAGGTCTAGACAAATTGATAGCTTTGTTGGGGTGGTGATTGAAAAATAGATCGTGGAAATTCATAATGGAACTATTCATGTTAATAGTAAATTTGGAAAAGGAAGTATGTTTACTATTCTCCAACTTCTAATATGAATAGTAAAATGTCATAAGCCACAAACAAGAGTAGAATAACCGATCCAAAGAAGTAAAAAATATAAAAGATTAAAATTTAAATGGAGTCGTTCCCTAGTGTTAAAAAGGAACAATTGCCGAAATTAGAAATCCATTTTTCCTAAAAGAGAGGAATGTTGACGTTGAAAATCGCTTTTATTGCACACGATCAAAAGAAAAAAGAATTAGTAAACTTTGCAATGGCATATGAATCTATTTTATCGAAACATGAATTATATTCAACAGGAACAACTGGAACAAAAATAATGGAAAATACAAATTTAAAAATACATCGATTTAATTCTGGACCACTTGGCGGAGATCAGGAAATCGGTGCCTTGATAGCGAAGAATTTAATGGATATTGTTATCTTCTTTCGCGATCCACTTACAGCGCAACCGCATGAACCTGATATTTTGGCGCTAATTCGTTTATGTGATGTTTACTCAATTCCTTTAGCAACAAACATGGGTACTGCAGAAATTTTAATTCATGGTCTAGAGCGAGGGGACTTAAAGTGGAGAAACATTGTACATGATAAACAAATTCGAGAAAGATAAGCAAAAAATCCTAAAAAAATGTAGTCATCATCGAATAATTAACTTTAATGAAGGAAATAGTAATGCTAGTTCAGGTGAAAAGGAGGATTATGATGGATAATAAAGAATTCGGACATACACATGATACAGGTGAAACAGTTATGATTTCGGGCTACTATACTGACGCAGACGGGGAGCATGTTGAATTAGAAGCAGGACAACAGTTCCCTAATTGCCCTAAATCAGGAAAACCAACTAAATGGAGACATGGTCGTTAAAAGTAGGAATTTAGATAATAAAGAAAAAAAGATTGTACATCATGTAATTAATACATAGTACAATCTTTTTTTACTCAAACTGATACGCTGTACATAAGCCCAAGATACATTGTAATCACAAAACAAAGACTAAATGCTATTGGTAGCTTGATTTTTGTCTTTTTCATAAAGCTGATGACTAATAAGACTAGGAAGAACAGTGACATACTCATTAACATCATTCCTTCTACCGTAAAAGTAAAGCCGATTCTAATAGGTAAAGTAATATCAATCCCCATAATCCATTCAATCCATTTAGACGGACCTTCATTTTGCAAAGTTAAATTAATATTATGCGGTGGAGATTTAGTACCCATTATAGCTGTAAAAAAGAACACAATTATGATGGTAATATACTCTGCTTTTAACCAACTACGAATATTACTGGAAGGGCCTCCAGCAGACTTTCTCATTAATACACCATTGAAAAAAGCAAAAAACAAGACTGGAATGATACTAATGTGCTTTAACACTAACATCTGTCCATAAGGAAGTAACCAAGCATTCGTATAATCTTTTAATTTAACGACTTCTAGCATTAGGACTACACCACTAATAAAAATAATGACAACACATATGATGGCTAAAGGCGTAAACCATTTTAAGAATCTACTATAGTTATTAGTGTCCTTAGCTAGCCATGTGACATTAAATAGAATCCCACTCCAAATCGAAACCATTAGAAAATGACTACTTTGAAAGATAAAACCCGTCCAAAAATTCATAGAGGTAATATGACCTGCATAGCCGATACTTAAAATCATCATGAATAACCAAAAGAAATTAAAAAACTTTTTGCCATCACTATAAATATTAATGACAAGCATAATGGCAAACATACTAGAGTAAATCCATGCATTACCTACAGCGGTTTTTATGAAAACAGAGTAAATGGCTGTTTTAAGATGAACATCATCTAAGAAAAAAGTAATAATTCGTAGAGCAGGAAAAAGTGAAAAGAATAATATGCCGACAATAACCAAACAAACAGTACCTTTCGATAGACTGATTGTTGGTTTTTTATCTGCCGGTACAAAATCTAATACAAACTTTCCTGCTACTATCGAATAAAGGATATATGTTATGAACTCAGTGATTGGAACGATATAACTCATTTTCTATTCCAAAGAACAACTCCACCAACCATTAACGCGATTCCAAATAGTCCGATTGCAATTAATGGAATAAGATATTTGGATCTCTCTTTTTTAGGAGTAGCCTCTTTATGTTTTTCTTTAGCTGGCGTTTGATCCTTAACTGCTTTGTCAGTTGTTTTAGTTTCAGTTGTCGTTTTAGTTTCGGCTTGCTTTAATTGCACTTTGAAAGGAATTTGACCTATTATTGGATGACCATCTTCACTTACTACTTTCCACTCAATCTTATAATTACCATTTTCTAAACCATTTGGTAAATCAGCAATTAATTTGTTACCTTTAACTTGCACATCTGTAACAGCTGTAGCAGTGCCAGCTTTATATAATTTAATCGTACCTAATTGCTCAAGAGCCTCTTCAAATTCTAGCGTAATTTGTTTAGTTGGCTCAGTGATTATTTGCCCATTTGATGGATTAGAAGAAACAAGCTTAGTATGCGCACTCGCCATAGTTGGGAATAAAAATAGCAGTAAAATAATAATTGATAAACCTTTTTTCATATAAATCTCCTTCTTATGTAAAAGTTTGTGCTTCATTTAATATAATGTAAAAACTTGCAATTATGAAATATTATTATCTTAATTAAAATAAGCACTCTATTCAATTAGACATTTTAGTTCAAAAATGTGATGTATTTGTGAAGAAGACGTAACTAGTCAGTTTATATTTATGATCCTAAGAAAATTAATTTATTAAAAACAATTCTTAATATTCTATTTACAGAACCTCCAATGTAAATTAATAAATTTTCATTAAAATGAAGAAGTGAAATCTAATGAAATTTTAATTTTTAGGGGGTTTTTTTATGTTCAGAAACAAATTAAAGAAAAAGTTAATTCCAGTGGCAGTGCTTTCAACAATGGCATTTGGTTCATTTATTGGCTCTTTTGCAAATCATACGGTACAAGCTAAGGAAACAGACAAGAATGAAATTAGAAATGTAATCTTTTTAATAGGTGATGGAATGGGTGTATCTTACACGACTGCTTATCGTTATTTAAAAGATAATCCAAATACAAATGTAGTAGAACAAACAGAATTTGACCATTATTTAGTAGGACAACAAATGACATATCCTGAGGATCCAATGCAAAATATTACTGACTCTGCTGCAGCAGCAACAGCTATGTCTGCTGGAGTTAAAACATATAATGCGGCAATTGGTGTAGATAATAATGGGTCACGAGTAAAAACAGTACTAGAGGCTGCAAAGGAAAAGGGAAAAGCAACAGGACTTGTAGCCACTTCAGAAATTACACATGCAACACCAGCGTCTTATGGAGCCCATGATGTAAGTCGTAAAAATATGAATGCAATTGCAGATGATTATTATGATGAACTAATTAAAGGCGGCCATAAAATAGATGTCATGCTTGGTGGCGGATTAAGTAACTTTGTACGAGAAGATCGTGATTTAACAAAGCAATTTAAAAAGGATGGATACTCTTATGTAACGAATAAAAACCAAATGTTAAAGGATAAAAACAATAAAGTATTAGGTTTATTTGCTCCTGGTGGAATGCCAAAGATGATTGATCGTGATGATTCAATACCATCATTAAGTGATATGACAAATACTGCAATTGATAAATTAAGTAGAGATAAAGATGGATTCTTTTTAATGGTAGAAGGTAGTCAAATTGATTGGGCTGGACATGATAATGATATCGTTTCAGCAATGAGTGAAATGGAAGATTTTGAAAAAGCTTTTAAAGCTGCAATTGCATTTGCTAAAAAGGACAAGCATACATTAGTCGTTGCAACAGCAGACCACTCAACAGGTGGATATTCTATTGGGGCAAAAGGTGATTACAATTGGTACGGCGCACCAATTGCTGCAGCTAAACGTACTCCTGATTACATGGCTGAACAAATTAGTAAAGGTGCCGATGTAGAAAAAACATTAAAATCGAATATTAACTTAGAATTGAAGCCTGAAGAAATCCAATCTGTTAAAAAAGCAGCAGAATCAAAAAAGGTGGTAGAGATTGATAATGCAATCGAAGTAATTTTTGATAACCGTTCAGTAACTGGTTGGACTACTGGTGGTCATACAGGTGAAGACGTAAATGTTTATGCATATGGACCTGGCAGTCAATTATTTGCAGGGAAAATTGATAACACTGACCAAGCAAAAAACATCTTTAGAATTTTAAAGAATGGTAAATAAGTAATAAATCAGATCCCGTTAAATGAATTTATTTAACGGGATTTAAGGATGAAAGGGGATTTATATGAAAAAATTGATTCCATTTATTTTACTTTCTTTAATGCTTACAGGATGTAGCTTAGTTCAGGAGGAGAAAACAACTGCTTCAACTGAGAATATTAAAAAGGTCTCTACACTCTCCAAAAGTCGAGCAAAGTCTTTAGACGACTTGTATGTGCCAAATCCACAGGTTTCAGATGATACAAGTTTACTGCTTAAAGGTGAAACACTTAAGGATGAAAAAGGTGAAGTTACTTTAGAAGGCATTGCATCATTAAATAAGTCTTACACAATTGGGCCAATCGAAATGAAAATCAAACAGATTAAGCTGATCAAAAATTTACCGACCTATTCTTTAATGGATTATTTTCATTATTATACAGAAAGCTATGAAAGTTTTCGATTCATTAAAGTAGAAGTAGAAATCATTAATCACTCAAATAAACAATTACATTTTGGTCCAGTTGCCCATTTGATAACAAGTAATAATGAAGTAAAGGAATTTAAAGATGACTTCTATATTGAATATTTAGGTGGGGAAATGAATCCTAATGGTTCAAAGCAAGGTGCAATGGGATTTATAGTTGATCATGCTAATCCTAACTTGAAATGGATTGAACTAACAACTAGTGATGTATTAGATGATCAACATAAAGTAATTGCGAAAGCACAAAAAATTAAAGTGGATTTTAACTAAATCGCTCAAAACCTCAATCCAATTACCAAATTTCCGTAAAGGAGTAGAGCGATGTTGATTTCCATTACAGGATGCTCGCTTTCCATGGGGCGAGATGCTTTCGCTTCCTCGGCCTGTGGGGTCTTTAGCTTTCCCGCATATCCATAGGAGTCGAACAACATCCATTCCAATCAACTTATTCATCAAAAAGCGATAAACCCTAATTTAATAGCCTTTACTTAGCATAATCTAACAGTTGTTTATTAATTAGTTGGTAGGTCTATTAATCTTGAACACTAATTAAACTAATCGGCTATTTTATATTTCTACAATTTGAAAAAACTCCTTTCTGATAAAGGAGTTTTTATTTATAGAGTCACTTCATCCTCAACTGGTGGAAGAAGTACGTCATTTTTATCAGGATACATTGTTTCTATATGGTTTTCTCCCCAAGAGCACAGGAGATCTAATACTTCTTTTAAAGACCATCCGTATTCAGTTAAGGAATATTCCACTTTTGGAGGAACCTGATTATATACTTTTCGGTGAACGATATTGTCTTCCTGTAATTCTTTCAGTTGCTGAGTTAGCATTTTTTGAGTGATGTTTGGCATTAATTTTTTTAATTGAGAAGTTCTTTTTGTGCCTTTTGTCAAATGACAAAGAATCACAACCTTCCATTTTCCACCGATTACATCTAACGAAGCTTCAACTGGAATATTGTATTTTTTCATTTTCTCCTCTCCTTCATTCATTTTTATCATATCCTACGAAACATATTATTAATGATTCAAATATCATAACATTCTCTTCGCAAACTGTGTAGTTTCAAGTTTGGTAAAAAGTTTTTTGTCATTTTTATTCTGTTTTAAGCCTTTATTCGCTCAAATGTTACTAAAAAGTAACTATATCACTTTAAAGTACATACTTCTCTAACTTATTCTTATCGCTCATAATGACAAATAGTTAATTGATTAGCAACCCTTTAATAAAAAATTGACGTTAATCTCTTTACTATTTCATTTCATTTAGGTTTTGAATGACAATGGGACTTTATTCAGGCGCCATGTCCCTTTGTATTCAAACTAATTATAAAAAATAACAATAACAAGGAGGGTTCCTTTATGAGCTCAACTGCTGCTTCGATTAAAATGCAAGAGAAAAAAAGTGGCACTCCTGCGTTAATGGCTCTTGCTATTAGTGCATTTGGGATTGGAACAACCGAATTTGTTCCCGTTGGTTTATTATCAACTCTAGCTGGTGATTTGAAAATTTCAATAACATTAGCAGGATTATTAATTTCTGGATATGCGATGGGTGTTGCATTTGGCGCACCAATTTTAACTGCATTAACAAACAAAATTCGTCGAAAATCGTTACTTATGCTATTAATGGTTATTTTTATCATTGGAAATAGTGTTGCTGCTTTTTCGACTAGTTTTGGATTATTATTAGTTGCTCGAATCATTACTTCTTTTTCACATGGTGTATTCTTTTCAATCGGTTCAACGATTGCGGCCGATGTAGTACCTGAAAATAAACGTGCTAGTGCGATTGCATTTATGTTTACTGGCTTGACTGTTGCGACTGTAACAGGTGTTCCATTAGGCACATTTATTGGTCAGCATTTTGGGTGGAGATCAACTTTTGGAGCTGTAGCATTATTAGGTGTTATTGCAATCATTGCAATCGCAATACTAGTTCCAAAAACAATTAAACAGCCACCGGCATCAAAATTTAGTGATAACCTGAAAGTTTTAAAAAATGGTCCATTACTTTTAGCTTTTGCTATTACAGCATTAGGATATGGAGGTACTTTTGTAGCATTCACATACTTGTCACCGATCCTTGAAAATATTACCGGCTTTGCTCCAAACTCTGTAAGTGTTATCTTACTTGTTTATGGAATTGCAGTAGCACTTGGAAATACAATCGGTGGTAAAGCGGCTAATAAAAAACCTTTAAAAGCTTTAACGTGGATGTTTGCCATTCAAGCGATTGTACTAGTCATTCTATCGTTTACAGCACCTTTTAAACTAGTTGGAATTGTAACGATTTTCTTTTTAGGCTTGCTTGCCTTTATGAATGTACCTGGTCTACAAATATATGTTGTCAAATTAGCAGAGAAGTATGTTCCATCTGCTGTAGATATTGCATCAGCCCTAAATATAGCAGCATTCAACGTAGGGATTGCAATTGGAGCTTTTATCGGAGGTTTAGTTGTAGATACAATCGGCTTGATTCATACACCGTGGATTGGTGGAATCATGGTCTTTGGAGCAGTTCTGTTAAGCATTTGGAGTGCTTCTTTAGAAAAGAAAAAGTAAATTTTGAAAAAATATTAAATAAGGGGAGAAATAAAAAAATGAATAATTTGGTTAAATTAAATAATGGTTTGGAAATGCCAGTAATAGGGTTAGGAGTTTTCCAAGTAGAAGATGGACAAGTCGTAATTGATTCTGTTAAAGCTGCAATACGAAATGGCTACCGAAGTATCGATACTGCAGCGATTTATCATAACGAAGAAGGTGTAGGGCAAGGAATTAGAGAAGCTCTTTTAGAAAATGGTCTTAAACGTGAAGACTTATTTATTACATCAAAGGTATGGAATGCAGATCTAGGCTACCAATCAACGATCGATGCTTTCGAATTAAGCATGAAAAAACTAGGTCTTGAATATTTAGATCTCTATTTAATCCACTGGCCTGTAGCAGGTAAATATGTTGAATCATGGAAAGCACTTGAAACATTATACAAAGACGGTAAAGTAAAAGCAATTGGAATGAGTAACTTCCAAATTCACCACTTGAAAGAAGTCATGGCAAATGCTGAAATAATGCCTATGATCAATCAAGTTGAATTACATCCAATGTTAAGTCAAGTTGAACTAAGAGAATTTTTAAAAGCAAATTCAATTCAAGTAGAAGCATGGGCCCCATTAATGCAAGGACAGCTGTTTGAAAATGAAACATTATTACAAATAGCAAACAAACATAATAAATCAGTTGCTCAAGTAGTGTTACGTTGGCATTTGCAAAACGATGTAGTGATCATACCAAAATCAATCAAAGAACACCGTATACAAGAAAACGCAAATATTTTCGATTTTGAACTAACAGAAGAAGATATGAACCAAATCAACTCGCTAAACCAAAACCACCGTGTAGGTCCAGACCCTGACAATTTTGATTTTTAATTTTAAAAAAAGTAAACGACTGTCAAATTTTTGACAGTCGTTTTTATTTAGAATCGAAGTGGAGTATATGTACATCAAATCTTTTAAAAAAATTAATTAACTCGATCTAAATAATAGAGGCATTCTGCATTAAGAGTCGAATATTCGAATATAACAATTTTATTTATAAAAACTTCCTCACCGTAAGACTTAAGACTTAGTAAGTTTAATCCTTAAGTTCGTTTCAAATTATTTACCTTTTCGTTACGCTAAACATAGTAGCGAAAAACATTGAGAACGGTCAAGTTGTAGTAGAGGAGTTGATTACTTTGAAGAAAGAAAATAAACAATTTAATACCATGAAAGAACTTTCGTTTCACATAGTATTGGCTACACTATCTATCTTAATATTAGTCACTAGTTTACCTACTGTCGTAACAATCTATAAGATATCATTTATTTTTGCAATCATGGGCATTCTGCTACTAGATTTCTTTCTAGTTGTATCGAATCATAAAAAGTTTTTAAAGGTTACAAAAATAGCGCTAATTAGTTTACTACTTTGTATAGCAGTAGTTGGTATTCTTTTTTATGCTAGTCAATTTTTAGTATTCGTAGATACGTACGGAGTTGAGCAAATATTAACCAATCATATTACAACTGCAAAATTATTATTTTTCTTAATCTGTTTATTTCAACCGATATTTCTACCTTTACCAGAAGCACTTACTATTCCTGCGGGTAGTGCTGTAATCGGATCATTTTCAGGAGCGTTAATTGGATTTTTAGGTTCAACTTTAGGTATTGTCATTATGTATTTTTTAGCAAGAATAGGTGGACTTAAATTAGTTTCAAAGTTTGTTAAAGAAAGACAGTTAAAAAAATATCAGGAATATGTTAAAAAAAATGAAACAATTATTTTAACTTTAATGTTTATCATTCCGATTTTACCAGATGAAATTATTTGTGTCGGGGCAGGAATTAGTAAAGTATCTTTCAAAAAGTTTCTATTAATTGCTTCGATTACAAAATTAATTACAGCATCTCTACTATCATACTCAGTCTATTTGGCTAAATTTTTCTCTTTAACAACATCACAAATAGCTTTAACTAGCTCCATTTTAATTGTCAGTATCTTATCTTTATCCTATATGATTAAGAGATCAATTAACCGAAATCATTCAAAAGAAGCTTATATAACTCAAAGTGAATAAAAAAAGGCAATGTAATGGTTTAACATTACATTGCCTTTTTATTTATTAAGAAAGTTTAAAATTGTGTTTGTCGAAATTGAAAATTTCCTGAGAAATAATGTAGAAAACATGACGAATTTACATCAAAACTTTAATACCTTGAACAATATTCCATATAAAGACGATTAAATTAACTATAAGTGCTAATATAAATCCACCAATAAGAGCAAAACCTGCACCGTCACCTATAGTATTAAAAGTGAAAAGGGAAATAATCGCTAAAATAATAATTGTTAAAAATGGGAGTATGTGTGAAAAGAATGCTCGTTTAGAATGCGATTTTAGTTGTTGATCCTTTGCAATGAAATAAACAATTATTGGGAATAAAAAAGGTGCGAAGAATACACTAAAATAACATAATGAGGACAAAATCTTATTTGTTTCCATCTTTTTACCTCGATTTCTTAAAAAATTTTAATTAATCTTAGTATAGTTTAAATTATATATAAAAATCGATTCATTTATTAACAATTTTTTAAAATACATATTTTGAAAAAAGTTTAAGCTGAGAAATGTGTATCCTTTTTTTGTCTTTTTTTAAAAGAAATGTAAATGAAACATCCGACTAAGATTGTAGCTGTAATACAGATTGTAATCCACGGCGAGCCAAGCAAGAAATTTCCGTATAAGGTATAGAGAACTGCAATTGGAATATTACCAGCAAATACAATTGCAATATAGGACAAGTATTTCATATTAGTAGAAGCTGCGATAAAGCATGCGCCATCTGTCGGAGCTAGTGGAGTTGCAACTGTTAAGAATAGGTACCTCTTTCGATTCGAAATAATTTCTTCAAATAGAGATGGATATTTATTCTCCATGAACTGCTGGATTGAATCACTTAAAATACTTCTACTTAATAAGTAAATAATTGTTTCTGTGATGGCCATTGAGATTAATGATAAGAGAATGGTTTCAAACGGGTGAAAAAACAAGCTACCTACTACAATTAATACAGAGCTAGGAATGAATAGAAAGATTCTTGCACAGAAAATAGCGACAAATAATAGCATTGGATTGATGGAAGAATTAGCAATAAAATGTTTTATGTCTTGCAATGATAAATGAAATAATTGATATCGGATAGCGAGTAGTAGCATTAAAATCCAAAAGCCGATTACAGTTAGTGGAACGACTTTTTTCATGATGTATGCTCTCCTTTTAAGTTAGAAAATCTTCTGTTATAGTATTCTATTCCTCAAATACAAGAAAACTGATTCATTTTTTAAAAATTAATAATAAAGGTCATAAACATGTCAAAAAATGAATAAAAATAATTATGCACTAAATATCTCAAATTAAAGAGAATTGAGGTGGAGATATGCTTGATGAAGGCCTATTAGTTATTAGACTTGTTTTAGGTATTATTTTATTAGGTCATGGGGTGCAGAAAGTATTTGGTTGGTTTGGTGGTTACGGTATTAAAGGAACCGGACAATGGTTAGAGTCGATTGGGATCAAACCTGGTGCTTTTTTTGCTTTTATAACAGGAGCGGCAGAAATCGTAGGTGGATTGTTTGTAGCGGCTGGTGTATATACAGAAATAGGCGTATGGTTGATAATAGTAGTGATGGCAGTAGCAGTAATAAAGGTTCATATAAAGAACGGATTCTGGAATAGTTCGAATGGATTTGAGTTTAATCTATTAATTATTGCAGCTGCAGTTGGATTATTGCTCACTGGTCCAGGATCAATGGTTTTATTTTAAGGAATTGATAGTTAATTAGACTGGAGGGAGTCTCATTATTGAGGCTCTTTTTTGTTTCGTAATTATCGATATAACAATTTTTTTCATGAAAAATATCCCTCATTCGTGATACGATAATAGTAGTAATGACATTATGTGGAGGGATCAAGATGGCAGATGCTATTTTTGAACAACTTAGGTTTACAAGGGTTTATACATTGAAGGTTCTTGGTTCTGTTTCAAAAGAATCTGTAAATATAATACCTGCTGGATTCAATAATAATATTCTTTGGAATGCAGGTCATGTGCTAGGGGCATATGAGCAACTACTTTATGCCAACACTGGTGATGCGGGTAAACTTTCAAAGGAATTTATTGATTTTTTCAAGGGTGGAACCAAACCAGTTGACTGGCAAGCGGAGCCACCATCATATGAGGAAATTGTTACTTTATTAGAACAGCAAGTTGAACAAGTTATTTCTACATATGAAGGACGTTTAGATGAAATCATTTCAAAAGAGATGAAACTAGGTAGTTTTGAAATAAAAACAGTCCGCGACATGATTAACTTTAACATTTTCCATGAAGGACTTCATGCCGGACTAATAAATGGATTAAAAAGATCACTTGGCCAGTAGAGATTTTTTGGCTTTTTTTCACACATTAAATCTAGGAGTTTATGCTCCTAGATTTTTTTGTTATAATCATGTTTAACAATTTGTTATTATATAGTTTGAAAATTGTGGTAATTTAAAATAAAATATGGCTCTTTCTAATTGATTTTTGTTTTTTAGTAACATTAATAATCAGATAAAATCGCAATTATTATGATGAAACAGCCAAAAAACGAGGTTATATAAATGAAGAAAGAAAGTAATTTAATTATTTACGATCTAATTTTGTATCTAGTATTTCCACTTGTTTTATATAAAGTTTTACAACACTATTTTAGTGACTATTGGGCAATGCTTTTACCGACAGTTCCAGGGATTTTATATACTTTATTTCGTTTTTGGTATACTAAACAGTTTAATGTAACTGGTATTTTTATTATCTCAACATTAACTGTTAGTACTGCTGTTGATTTAATGGCATTAGGTTCTGCGAAAAACTTAATTTTGTACAATGTGTATTATCATTTTGGAGTTGTAGTTGTATTTTTAATTCTAATGGCTTTGAAAAAGCCATTACCATATTATTTTATGATCGATATTGCCGCAATACAGGGGCAAGACCGTGAAGAAAGTAAGAAATTATATAAACATCCTTCACTATTTAAAGTGTTTCAGTATTTGTTTGTCGCATGGATTATTAAAGATATCCTATTTGCTGTTGCACAATGGTGGATGGTTGACACGTATGGATTAAAAGCATATTACTCACGTACAATTATCTTTACAGTTGGTGGATATGTTTTTGGCATAATTATGGCGATCGGCTATGCAATGGTTACGATGAGAGCTCAAAAATTAAAAGGAGACGACTCAGAGCAACCTTCCGATGAAATTATAATATAGTAAAAGGCATTAATAGAATGAACCCCACAAGTTATAAAATTCTTGTGGGGTTTTTTAATTACTGCTGTCCATTTATCCCTTTAATGAATTTCCTACTCCTTGCAATTCCTGCTCATCTCTTGAACTTCCATTTAAAAGATCAAGTTTTTGTATTCTTTCATTTTCTGGTTCGACATGAATTAATATTTTAGGATCAATTAAAACCTTTTTTATTTCTTCTTCTATTTTGTCACATAGTAAATGGGCTTCTTCAATGCTCATATGTGATGGTAATACTAGATGGAAATCTATATGCTCCTCAGCACCCGAACGTCTCGTGCGTAAATCATGGTATTCGATATATTGGGATTTAAAAGAATATAATACATTTTCGATTTGTTTTAATTCATCAGTAGAAAGCCCAGTATCAAGTAGGGGGGTAAATGACTTACGTCCAAGTTCAATTGATTCCTTCATTATATAAATTGCGATTCCAATTCCGATTAATGCATCGAGAAATTCCCAACCAGTAAGACTTACTAAAATTAAACTTACTGCAACCCCGAGTGATGAATAAACGTCTGTTAATAAATGCAAAGCGTTTGATTGCATTGCAACAGAATGAGTATCATTTCCTACTTTTTGAACGATTTTTCCTACTCTCCAATTGATTAACGCTCCAATTAACATGACAACTACACCGATCATTGGCATTTTAATTGGGGTTGGATGAAGTAGCTTTTCAACAGATTCAATAATAATCCAAATACCAGCTACAAATATTAAGATTGTTTCGACTGTACCTGAAATATTTTCAAACTTACCATGACCATAAGGATGTTCCTTATCAGGCGGCCTGTTTGAAATCCTTACAGAGAAAAAAGCAATGACTGAAGCAACTAAATCCAATAAAGAATGAATTGCTTCAGAGATAATTGCAACGGAACCAGTAAGAATCCCGACAATTAATTTTAATAAAACGATGAATGTGTTACTACATATTGAAAGTACTGCTATTTTGCTTGAACGCAATCTATTCACCCCTGTCCAATTTTTTCTACTTCAGTTAAGAGTTTTGTAATAAGGCAACAAAATAGAAAAACCACTAACAATTTGTTAGTGGTTTGTTTTTTTTAGATGTAATTTATATTTATTGAAATGATTTTTCATTTTTGAATCACCTTTTCTCTCGCATAAAACATATTCTATATTATAAATACTATTTTTGGAAAGCAAAAGCTGTGTGTACAAGTGAATATATATCGACAAATATTTAAAAAATGGTTTGACATCTATTTTTAGACTGTGTTATACATAGACTAATATAAAAAATAACAGTCTATTCGTAGAGGTTGCATTGTATATGAGTATCATTTTAGAGAACTGTGGGTTCTATGACGAAATGAGAAAGGATCCTATGCCGAAGAAATAAATTGCCACACATTTTATTTCTGGGACTACATTTAATAAATGTAGTACTGTCACATGTATTTGTGAAGAGCTATTGAAGAGATGTGATTGGCTTAGTCCTTTTTTAAAAAGCGATAGGCACATGAACATATCCTTCATGTGTCTTTTTTAATACACTAATATATTGATGGAAGCTTCTTAGAATGATCTTACATTTGATTTGAAGGGAGAATACGAATGTATTTACATGGTAATAGTCGAATTAATAATGAAGGACATTTAGAAATCGGAGGTTGTGATACTGTAGATTTAGTAAAAAAATACGGTACGCCTCTATACATTTATGACGAAGCATTAATTGAATCAAAATGTAGGGAATTCCATGAAGCTTTAAGAGAAACGGGAATGAAATATCAGGTTGCTTACGCGAGTAAAGCGTTTCTATGTGTTGAACAAGCCCGTTTAATTGAAAGAGAAGGTCTATGTCTAGATGTTGTTTCTGGTGGAGAGTTATATACAGCTTTGCAAGCAGGATATCCAGCTGAGAAAATTCACTTTCACGGAAACAACAAAACAATTGAAGAAATTGAAGAAGCTTTAAATGCAAAAATCGGTTGTTTTGTAGTCGATAATTTCTTTGAGCTAGAAGTATTACAAGCTTTAGCTGAACAACGTAATGAAGAAGTATCAATCTTATTACGTGTTACGCCAGGGGTTGAAGCACATACACACGAGTATGTAATGACGGGCCAAGAAGACTCTAAATTTGGATTCGATATTATGTCTGGTCAAGCTAATGAAGCAGTGGAAGTTTCTTTAAATTCAACTAACCTAAAATTATTAGGAGTACATTCACATATAGGATCTCAAATTTTCGAACCAGATGGATTTGTTCATGCAATCAATGTATTAATGAGCTTTTTAAATGGACTTAAAAATGATTTAGGTTTTACAGCTGAAATATTAAATGTAGGTGGAGGATTCGGTATTCGCTATACTTCAGAAGATGAGCCTTTAGCTGTTGCTAAACATATAGAAAAAATTACTACTATTATTAAACAACAATGTGAAGAGCTAGACTATAAATTACCAGAATTATGGTTAGAGCCTGGACGCAGTATTGTGGGTGAAGCTGGAACAACACTTTATACGATTGGTTCAACAAAAACTCTTCCTTCAATTCGTAAATATGTATCTGTTGACGGGGGAATGACTGATAATATTCGTCCTGCACTATACGGGTCAAAATATGAAGCGATGCTTGCAAATCGAGCAAACGATGAGAATAAAGAAGTTGTATCAATTGCTGGTAAATGCTGTGAAAGTGGCGATATGCTAATTTGGGATTGTAACTTACCTGTTGTACAAAAAAATGATGTATTAGCTGTATCTTGCACTGGTGCATATGGCTATTCAATGGCTAATAATTATAACCGTATCCGTCGTCCGGCAGTAGTATTTGTTAAAGATGGTGTTTCAAGAGAGGTAGTTCGTCGAGAAACATATGAAGACTTAGTTCGAAATGATCGAATTTACATCGAAAACTCTACAAGATAAATAACGTTTTTGTGTTATTTGTCTCAGTTACTGACACTTCTATATTATATAGAAGTGTTTTATTTCATTTTCTTTAATAAAAGATGATAATTTATCGACATATAAAGACATATTTATCATTTATATTACAATATTGTAACAATTGCGACGCTCTTCGGGAATCTATGGTATAAATATTTACGTAGATTAGCGAGAGGAGAAACGCTGAAATGTTAAGAAAAAAACTAGTAGTGCTGGCGATGGCAAGTACAATAGTATTATCATTAGCGCCAAATGCTTCAGTATTAGCTGATAGCAAAGTTGAAAAAAAGCAAGCTGAAGTAGATAAGTTCCAATCACAATTCAAAAAATTAAGCAACGAGATAGAGAAAATAGATCAACAAATTAAAACGACAAAGCAAAACATAGAAGCAAAAAAAGCAGAAATTTCTGAAACAGAAGAAATTATTAAAGATAAAAAAGCAAGAATTACATACTTACAAGACAGAATTCAAAAACGTAACGATTTATTAGAGGATCGTTTAGTTGCAATGCAAAAGCAACCAAAAGTTAATCTAGTAACAGACGTTCTATTTAATTCAGACTCAATCGTAGATTTCTTTAATCGTGTAAACTCAATTTCAACACTTTTTGAAGCTGACGAAAATATCATTAAAGATCAAAAGTCTGAACAAGCAGAAGTAGTAAAAGAAAAACAACTTGTTGATGAGAAGAAAGATTCATTAGTAAAAGCAAAAGAAGATTTAGTTGCTCAACAAAGTGAACTTTCAAAATCACAAGCTGATAAACAAAAATCATTAAATACTGCTGAAGCTAACTTAAAGTTAGCAGTTAAAGAACTAGAAAATGCAAAAGAAGATGAGAGAGTTCAACGTCTTGAGCAACAATCTCTTGAACTAGCTGCATTATCTAGTGATGATGAAGAAGATGATAGCGTTAGCACTCCAGCTACAAAATCTAGTTCAAATTCTGATTCGAAATCTAGTTCAAATTCAAGTTCTAGTTCAGATACTAAACCTAAATCAGATTCAAATGATGATGGTCCAGCAGCAACTGGAAACTCACTTGTAGATTATGCTTTACAATTCCAAGGTGTACCTTATGTATTTGGTGGAACATCTCCAAGCGGTTTTGATTGCAGTGGTTTCATCTGGTATGTATATTCACATAATGGATATGGCATCTCTCGTGGAAATGTAAAAACATATTGGAGTAATGCTACAAAAATTAGCTCTCCACAACCTGGTGACCTAGTATTCTTACAAAATACTTATATCAATGGTCCTTCACATATGGGTATTTACATTGGTGGAAATAAAATGGTTCATGCTGGAAGTAAAGGTATCAGCGTAATCAGCTTAAGTAATAGCTGGGTTCGTTCTCACTTCTTAGGCTATGGAAAATTCTAATAGTTTATTAACCTCGTATTATAATTAGTATAGTACGAGGTTTTTTATATTGATTTTAGTATGTAGACAACAAAGGACTAAAATGTAATCTTCAGACTAATTGCAAGCGCTTGTCTTTTTAGGTGCGGAGTTACCTTAAACAGTAATGAGAGCACCGCACAGGCAGGCGAAGTAACAAGAAAGAAAGCGTTTGGCGGGCAAATAAAAAGGTATAAGCTATTAGCTTATACCTTTTTGATTTGAAACCTGTTCTTTTAGTAAATCACGTATTTCAATAAGTAGAGCTTCTTCTTTAGTAGGAATAACAGGTTTTGCTTCTTCTACTTCTTTCTTTCTAAATGAAAGTCTATTAATTAATCGAACAAAGAAAAATACTGAGATCGAGATGATAAGGAAGTCGACTACTGTTTGGATAAATGAGCCATATTTAATCCCATAAAATTGCCAACCTGTAAAGTTCTTTCTTATGATAAGTCCAATTATAGGCATCATGATATCAGCAACTAAAGAAGAAACGATCTTACCAAAAGCACCACCAATAATTACCCCGACTGCTAAATCAAGTACATTTCCTTTTAAAGCAAATTTCTTAAATTCTTCTAACATCTTATTTTCCTCCTGTGTAATTATCGTATAAGTTTACATACAAATCTCAATTCTTTCAAGGTAGCTTTTGGTCTTTTTAAGCAAAATTATTTATATCGTCTGTTAGATATGGTAAATATAATTAATGACAATTTTTAGGAGGAGTAATGGTATGGGCACAGAATTGGCTACATTTGCTGGTGGATGTTTTTGGTGTATGGTAAAACCGTTTGATCAACAGGACGGAATTTTAAAAGTTGTTTCAGGCTATACAGGTGGGGAAAAAGAAAACCCAACATATGAAGAAGTATGCACTCATTTAACAGGTCATTATGAAGCTGTTCAAATTACATTTGATCCGGAAGTCTATCCGTATGAAAAATTATTGGACTTATTTTGGCAACAAATTGACCCGACAGATGTAGGTGGGCAATTTAATGATCGAGGTAGTTCATATAAAACTGCAATCTTTTATCATAATGAAAATCAAAAAGAGCTAGCCCTCGCTTCGAAAGATAAATTAGAGAAAAGTGGCATTTTCAAGAAACCAATTGTGACTGAAATTTTATCTGCTAAACCATTTTATGAGGCAGAAGAATATCATCAGCATTATTATAAAAAACACCCAGTTCGTTACCAGCTTTATTTCAAAGGATCTGGTCGTCAAAAATTTTTAAAGGAACACTGGAAAACAGGTCAAGAGGAGCTAAAGAAAAGGCTAACGCCAATTCAGTATGCTGTTACTCAGGAAGATGCAACTGAACCACCATTTAGAAATGAGTACTGGGATCATAAAGAAAAAGGAATTTATGTTGATATCGTATCAGGGCTTCCTTTATTTAGTTCATTAGACAAATTTGATTCAGGTTGTGGATGGCCAAGTTTTACCAAACCAATTCTAAAAGGTGAAATTGAAGAAAAGAAGGATTATAGCCATGGGATGTTGCGTATTGAAGTCAGAAGTTCTGAAGCTGACTCGCATCTAGGGCATGTATTTGATGATGGACCTGGACCTGAGGGCCTTCGCTACTGCATTAATTCTGCGGCATTAAGATTTGTTCCATATGATAAAATGGATGAAGAGGGATATGGTAATTATAAGAGTATCTTTCTTAAATAGACTCTAAGGATATATAACTAAGAACCGAGATGTCTTTTCATCTCGGTTTTGTTTATTTAGAATGGGATATTGATCCAACCTATTCGTTAGTTTCGGAAATTTGTCCTAAATATTTTCTAAAAATTTTCTGAAAATATTTACAATTATGAAATAAGTATGTTAATATAAAAGTGTCACAAATTTGTCACAAATTAGGTATTGCAATTCACAAAAAAGATGAAAACAGGAGGTTAATCATTATGAAGCGAACTGATTATGAAATCGTTGAAACATATACTCAATATTCTGGTATTGCCTTTTTTATTGGTCTTATTCTTTTTTTACTATATTTTACTGGAAGCGGTTTCTTACATACGAGCGTAAGCTTAACGGTGAGCATAGTATTGATGGGCTCTTGTTCAACCTTATTTCTATTAGGTACTTTTTTAGGATTGATGTTCTCAGTTTCTTCAAAAGAACAAGTTTAAAAGTTAAAAAAGAATGGGTGTTCAAATGGCGATAAGTCAATTTGAACGCCCTTTTGTTTTGTATAACATATTTTATCGGATGCGTGTATAAAGTAATTTGAAATTTATAATTCTTCCGATACGATTAAATATGGAAGTTATGATGCACTAGGAGGTGCCGTTTAAGGATGAATTTTTTTAAAAAGTTAAAAGGTATGGATCGTAATGTGTGGATTCGGGTCATTGGAGAAACGATTACGAGTAGTGCAATGATGATGCTTATGCCATTTTTTGCTCTATACCTAGAAGGAAAAGTTGATTCAATGCTAAAGGTAGGATTTATTATGTCAATTTCACCTATAGCATCATTATTTGGTTCGATGGCTGGTGGTAGACTCGCGGATTTATATGGTCGAAAACGTATGATGGTTTTTTCGACGCTTGGCACATCTCTTATCTTACTATCCTTTGCTTTAGCAAAAGGCTATACAGCATTTTTAATTTTATCAATTTTACTAGGTATTAGTAACTCGTTCTTTAGTCCAGCAGCTTCTGCTATGGTAGCTGATGTTACTGAACAAGAAAAAAGAACTGAAGCATATGGATTATTAAGGGTTGGAAGTAATGTAGGTACGGTGATCGGTCCATTATTAGGAAGTTCAGTTGTTTACTTTTCCAAAGACAGTTTATTTTATATTGCAGCTATCACTTTAGGACTTTATAGTATTGCACAATTAATTCTATTAAAAGAAACACTTCCTGCAGAAAAGAATGTTAAAGAAAAAAATGAAGTAACGAAAATACCTTTTAAAAAGGTCATGAAAATCATTAGATCTGATAAATTATTAATTTTTTACGTAGCAACAGGTGTAATTATTTCAATGGGTTTCTCACAAATTGAGGGAATGCTACCACTTTATTTTAAACAAACCTTTCAATCTCGATTTGGTATGTGGAATCCTTACCCATTTTTAATGTCTCTTAATGGATTGTTAGTTGTTCTTTTGCAATTTCCGATTTCAAGTTATTTATCGCATCGTTCAATTGGTAAAACGATGTTTTATGGCACGATCTTATTTGGCTTAGGAATATTATCAATCGGCCTTGCACCTCCATTATTACTTACAGTTGGATTAGGTAAGTGGATGCTTCTATTTTTCTTGGCAATAATCTTCATATACTACACCTTTGGAGAAATGGTCATGTCGCCAGTTCAAATGACATTTGTGGCGAATATTGCACCTGAAGAATTAAGAGCGACCTATATGGCGGTTGGTAGTATGAAATGGACGATTGGTGGATTTCTTGGACCTCTACTTGGGGGCTTTTTATTTGACTTAAAATTAGGAATATGGCTTTTTATTATTCTTGGATCTGGGGTTGTATTATCAGGGATAATGTATCGCTCACTTGATGAAAAAGTAGCGATTAGAGATAATCAACAGGGTATAGCGCAATAGTTCTCAGTACGCTTGTTTCTATGTTACTTCGTTAATTTGGCAGTTCTTATTACTTGTGTCAAGCTACCTAAAAACGTGCTTGCAATTAGTCTGAAATTCAAGTGTTTGTACCCTTATTTACAAACTGAGTATAGCTTAAGTAGAGCTATGCTTTTTTTAGTTGTCAAGAAATCACAAAACAGATATCATTGCATATGTTGTAAAGAAAAATAGGTTTCTACCCATAAAAGCTTATACACATTTGTATAAAGTGGTACAATAGGGAGAGCAAAAAATAGTAGGGGGAACATCATGAAGATTAAGTTAGGATTATTATATGGCGGTAAATCTGCTGAACACAAAGTATCATTACAAACAGCTTTTGCCGTTATTTCTGCTTTAGATCACACAAAATTTGATGTGTATCCAATTTATATAACAGAACAAGGCGAATGGTTACAAGGGAAACAAATTGAGGGGAAAGTAGAAAGTGTTGCCGCTTTAAAATTCTCAAATGAAGATCAACATGTAAATGAAATCGCTCCTGTCGCGTTAACTTCATCAATTATTCCTGCAGCTTCAAATCAAGATTCAACTGGCCCAGTTGACGTTATTTTCCCATTATTACATGGACCAAATGGTGAAGACGGAACAGTTCAAGGTTTACTTGAGTTATTAAATATTCCTTATGTAGGAAATGGTGTATTAGCTTCAGCGGCTGGTATGGATAAAGTGATTATGAAAAACTTATTTGCTCAGGCTGGAATTCCTCAAGCTAAGTATGTACATTTCTTAAAAACAGAGTGGAAAACTAATGCAGAGTCTTGCTATGAAGTAGTCGAGAAAGAATTAGGCTATCCTGTATTTGTTAAACCTGCAAACTTAGGTTCAAGTGTTGGTATTACAAAAGCTAAAAATCGTGAAGCATTAATGGCTTCATTTGAAGAAGCATTCCAATTTGACCGTAAAATAATTATTGAAGAAAATATTGTTGGACGTGAAATTGAAATTGCTGTATTAGGTAACGATCAAGTTGAATGTTCTGTTGTTGGCGAAATCAAACCATCAGTAGAATTTTATGATTATACTGCAAAATATGAGAGTGGCGATACTGGTCTAATTATCCCAGCTCCTGTCGAAATTGAAACATATGAAAAAATTAAGCATTATGCAGAAGTGGCGTTCAAAGCAATCGATGGTTCAGGCTTAACTCGTGCTGATTTCTTTGTAACTGAAGATGGTGGCGTATTAATGAATGAAGTTAATACAATGCCTGGATTTACTCCGTTCAGTATGTATCCACAATTATGGCAGGCTACTGGATTAACCTATCCAAAATTAATTGAAAAATTAATAGACCTAGCAATTGAACGTTACGAACAAAAACAACAAATTAAATATAATATTTAACAATTGAAAACACTATTCATGGTTGAATAGTGTTTTCATGTGAATAGAAGAAAAATGCTATAGAAGAGGAGTCGGTGACAATGTCAATCGTACGTACTTTATCTCAAATCGTTAACATGATCCCTGGTAGCGAATTAAAGGGTGAAGATTTAACAATCAACGGAGTTTCAACAGACTCTCGTGTAGATTTAAATGGAAAATTATTTATACCGCTGATTGGTGATAAATTTGATGCACACCAATTTTTACCTCAAGCAATTGAAAATGGTGCTAGAGCGGTGCTTTGTTCTAGAAAGTTTTCAAATGTACCAACAAACGCATCTGTAATCTTAGTTGATGATACATTAGAAGCATTACAAAAACTGTCTAAATCATATTTAAGTGAGTGGAATGGTAAAATAGTTGGTATTACAGGAAGTAATGGAAAAACATCAACAAAAGATATTTTAACTAGCATTCTTTCAGCAAAATATAAAGTACATAAAACACAAGGGAACTTTAATAATCATATCGGACTTCCGTTAACAGTTTTAGCGATGGCAGAAGATACAGAGGTTGCTGTCTTAGAAATGGGTATGAGCAATTTTGGAGAAATTGAATTTTTGTCTAAATTAGCTGAACCTGACGCGGCAATCATTACAAATATCGGTGAGTCTCATATGCAGGAATTAGGCTCAAGAGCTGGGATCGCAAAGGCGAAGCTTGAGATTGCAAGCGGACTATCGAAAAATGGATTACTTGTCATTAATGGTGATGAACCATTATTAATCGAAGGTACAAAAGACAAAAACCTAATCTATACAATCGAAACTTTTGGTTTAAGCGAAAGTAATGATGTTTATCCAACATTTATTGAAATGAATGAATCTGGTAGTGAATTTGAAATAAATAAAGCTAAGGATGTCCGTTTCAAATTGGGCGTACTAGGCAAACATAATATTAGTAATACATTGGCAGCTATTGCAGTTGCAAGAAAGTTTTCATTAACATGGGATGAAATTAGTTCTGGAATGCAGAATTTAGAAATGACAAAAATGCGCATGGAACTATTAAAGAATGAAAATGGAATAACAGTTATTAATGATGCCTATAATGCAAGTGTTACATCTATGAAAGCGGCTCTTTTATTTGCTTCGGAGATAAAGGGATATAATCGAAAGTTTGTAGTATTTGGCGACATGTTAGAATTAGGTGATCAAGAAATTGCTTTCCATGAAGAAATTGGAGAAGAAGTTGTAAATTTACATTTCGATTTTCTTTATACTTTTGGACCATTAAGTAAATTTGCGGCAACATCTGCTTTTGAACAAATGGACTCTTCAAGAGTAAAAAGCTTCGAAGATAAAAATAAATTAATTGAAGATTTATTACAACAAGTTCAACCAAATGACCTAGTATTAGTTAAAGCTTCTAGGGGTATGAAATTAGAAGAAGTTGTAAATGCGTTAGTAAATCAGGGGTAAGCATGGTATCAAGAAGGGAAGGTAGGCGAAATAGGGATTAAAAGATATCCTTATTCCATACGTCCTGCTCTTCACTTCTTGCATGTAATAATATCCGAAGTGAAAACTTTATACTCGTAATTTAACAAATGAAAACTGTTCGTAATATAAGGGATGTAGAAGGCTATAAACATGATTTTATGGCGAATTTAACTATGATATAAGGGCAAAATATAGTATGGAAATCAAATTGTTAGAATATAACTTCATTTGCTTTTTAGATAGAATGTCCGTATAATGGGTAGATATTGTTTCCTTTTCATGATACTTCGGACTATTGTTTTCCACTAAAAACGAACCTTCCATATGAACAGTCACGAAACATATAATATTTTTAATTTTTATAGATCAATTGAGATACAAAGGAGATTAACCAAATTGACAACATTTCAAGAATTAGGATTAAGTAGTAAGATCCTGTTTGCGATTGAAAAATTAGGCTTCGAGGAAGCTACTCCAATTCAAGCGCAGACTATTCCATTAGCAAAACAAGGCCATGATGTAATTGGTCAAGCGCAAACTGGTACTGGTAAAACTGCCGCTTTTGGTATTCCATTACTAGAAAAAATTGATGTAGATAGTAACGATGTTCAAGGACTTGTTATCGCACCTACACGTGAGTTAGCTATTCAAGTTGGTGAAGAATTACACAAAATTGGTATGAATAAAGGTGTAAAAATCCTTCCAATATACGGTGGACAAGATATTAATCGTCAAATGCGTTCATTAAAAAAATTCCCACATATTATTGTTGGAACTCCTGGTCGTATTCAAGACCATATTAACCGCCGTACGATTCGCCTAAACAATGTAAACACAGTTGTATTAGATGAAGCGGATGAAATGTTAAATATGGGATTCATTGAAGATATTGAATCGATCCTAAAAGAAGTTCCAGAAAACAAACAAACACTTCTTTTCTCTGCAACTATGCCTGATCCAATTCGTCGTATTGCAGAAACTTTCATGACAAATCCACAAATTGTTAAAGTAAAAGCAAAAGAAGTTACAATGCCGAACATCGAACAACACTTTATTGAAGTTCAAGAAAAGAAAAAGTTTGACGTTTTAACACGTTTATTAGATATTCAAACACCAGAATTAGCGATTATTTTCGGTCGTACAAAACGTCGTGTTGATGAATTATCAGAAGCATTAAACTTACGTGGTTATGCTGCTGAAGGGATTCATGGTGATTTATCACAAGCAAAGCGTGAACAAGTACTTCGTAAATTCAAAAATGGTTCAATTGACGTATTAGTAGCAACAGATGTAGCTGCTCGTGGATTAGATATTTCTGGCGTTACACATGTTTATAACTTTGATATCCCTCAAGATCCTGAAAGCTATGTACACCGTATTGGTCGTACAGGTCGTGCAGGTAAATCAGGTATTGCAATGTTATTCATCACTCCACGTGAATTCGGTCAATTAAAAAATATTGAGCGTACAACGAAAAAACGTATGGAGCGTATGACTGCACCGACGTTAGATGAAGCAATTGAAAGCCAACAACGCATTATTGCTGAAAAATTAGCTTCAACTATGGAAAGTGATAACTTAGCGTTCTACAAACGTATTGCTGAAGAATTACTAGAAGAGCATGATTCAGTAAACGTAGTAGCTGCTGCTTTAAAAATGTTAACAAAAGAACCAAATGAAACACCGATTCGTTTAACTGATGAGCCACCAATGGTTTCAAAACGTGATCGAGGCGGACGTGGTGGAAACGGCGGCGGTGGTTACCGTCGTGGTGAAAACAGACGTGGCGGTGGCGAAGGTCGCCGTGGAGATGGACGTCGCAGTGAAGGTCGTCGTGGAGATCGCGACAACCGCGGTGGAAACTTCCGTAATAAACGTAGTGAAGGTTCTCGCGATGGTAATCGTGGCGGACAACGTAGACACCAAGATAGCAATAAATAAGCTAATATTGAAGGTGCATGGAATAATAATCCATGTACCTTTTTTATTTCAAGCTGTGTGAATTTAGGCAGATTCCATACACTAACTAAAAACGTATGAGAGTTGGAATAAAAATGTTAGTAAGACTTGGATATGTCGCAATGAGTATGAATTTACAAAACGCCTCACCATCAAAGACAATGACGGTTGCTCAGTTTTTAAAACAAAAGGATAAAGATGCGGCGATTCGTAAGCTAGAACAAATTGCTAATACTAATATTAATAACTGTCTAAGACTACTAAAGCACAACAAAGCACATGATATATCTTTTTTTCGCCTTAGCAGTAAATTAATTCCTTTAGCAAACCATGAAGAAGTAGCAGACTGGAATTACATAAAGCCATTAAAGAAAAGTTTACTTGAGCTAGGTAAATTTGCAATTACGAATGAAATGAGGATTGATTTTCATCCGGATCATTTCGTAATTTTAAACTCAACTGATGAAGAGCTATTAAAAACATCGGTAAAAACCTTAAAAATGCATTATCAGCTCTTAAAAGCGATGAAGATTAATACAGAACAACGATGTGTACTCCATATTGGTGGAGGGTATGATGATAAAGAAAAATCACTTGAACAATTAATAGAAAATTTTAGCCTAGTTCCTGCACAAATTCAAAAAATGCTAATGTTTGAAAATGATGATACGACCTTTACGTTTGATGAAACTTTATTTGCTTGTGAAAAATTAGGAGTACCACTTGTATTTGACTATCATCATCATCTAGTTAATCATACAAATGAAGATTGGATAAAAAATTGGAGTTATGCAGTCGATACATGGAAAGCTTCGAGTTTGCCTATGAAAATGCATATATCAAGTCCTAGAGATGAGAAAGACATACGTGCTCATGCTGATTTTGTTGACCCTAACATGTTTATTAGATTTTTAAATGAAATTTATGGCTCGGTTGGGCAAATTGATTGTATGATTGAAGCAAAACAAAAAGATAATGCGCTATTTCAACTAATGGATGATATGAAAGCTCATCCGTCTATTGAAATAATTAATGATTCAAGCTTTTATTTTAAAACGTAGTACTCGAAAGTTAGGGTGAGGAAATTTGATCGTAGGTATTGGATTAGATTTAGTAGAAATTGAACGAATGAAAGAAATTATAAGTTCGCAGCCACGGTTTGCGAAAAGGATTTTAACTGAAGCAGAATATGAAATATACGAAAACTTATCGGAACGAAGAAAACTTGAATTTTTATCAGGAAGATTCGCCGCGAAAGAAGCATGTTCAAAAGCTTTTGGTACAGGAATTGGGAAAGAATTGGGATTTCATGATATTGAAATTTTAAATGATGAAAAAGGTAAGCCTGTTTTAAGCGTTGATTTGCCGTTTATACCGTTTTTATCAATTACGCATACTGAACATTATGCTGCTGCTCAAGTCGTCTTACAGCAAATATAATACCCTTTTAAACAGTCACTCTTTTGAGTGGCTTTTGTTTTTTGTACTCAACGTAATTGCTAAATTTTAAGGATTAATTAATATATGTATCTACACCATTGTCTTAACTTACAGCCCTCTCCCTAATCAGATTGTTTTCTTTAAATTTTTAAATTAGCTTGTCATGCTAGTCTGCATATTTTAGAGCTTGACCTCATATAGTTTCATGAGGATATGAGAAGCAAGGTTGCAACGTGCATGAATAAATCTAGATTTTACTTCTAAGCTACTCGCGCACATTTATTCATAAGCCTTTGCATAAAATTCTCTTTTTTACAATTTAAGAGGAATAAAGGAGCTGGGGAGATGAAGAAAAAGCTTGTAGCGATGCTTTTGACAATCATGTTAGTACTATCATTGGCTGCATGTGGCAAGAAATCGAAAGATGATGTTGTAGGATCACTTAGCAATCAGATGGAAAAAATGAATGGCTATAAGGCTGATGCAACATTAACAATTAATAACGGAAATGATCCTCAAAAGTATGAAGTAGTCATTTGGCATAAAAAGCCTTCTTACTACCGTGTACAACTAAAAAATGCTAAGAGTGATCAAAACCAAATAATTTTAAGAAACAAAGAGGGTGTGTTTGTTTTAACGCCAGCATTAAATAAAAGCTATCGCTTCCAAAGTGATTGGCCATCAAATAGCAGTCAGCCATATTTACCGGAATCATTAGTTAATGACTTAGTACAAGATAAAAATGCAACGTTTAAAACAACAAAGCAAGGATATGTGTTTGAAACAAAAACAAATTACACAAATAGACAATTGCTCCCAACACAAGAAATTACTTTTAATAAAAAAGGTCTGACACCTGAATCAGTTAAACTATTAGATACAGATAAAAATGTTGTGTTGGATGTTAAATTTGATAAAGTACAATACAATGCGAAGTTTGATAATGATGCTTTTGATGTGAAGAAAAATATGACGAGCGCTCGTTTAAGTGTGCCTACATCCACAAATCCAGATAATGATCCTAATTTATTAGTTACTCTTTACCCTAATTATTTAATGAAGGGTGTTGTGTTAGATGATCAACAAGAAGTAAAAACAGACAATGGTGTTCAAGTTATACTTTCATATAAAGGTGATAAAAAATCATTTACTTTAATAGAGGAAAAAGCACGAATTTCAGAGTCTGGAACAACGATGGAAATCACTGGTGAACCAGTAGATTTAGGTAAAACTGTAGGAGCATTATCAGATAAGATGATTACATGGTCATACGGTGGAACAGATTTTACGATTGTTTCTAAAAACTTAACGCAAAGTGAGTTAATTCAAGTTGCCCAATCAGTCGGAGATACAGGCACAAAATAATATTTTTTTCAAACTAAAAAGGGCGTGATGATGCTTTATCACGCCTTTTTAAATTTTAAATAAACTATAATTGAGTAGTATATTGGTTGACATTTATAGTAAAATAAACAAATAATTTTACACATATAAAAAAGAGTAATGGGCAAATCGATAAGGAAGTGTAGATCATGACAGAAAAATCATTTTATCGCGACACTTGGGTAGAAGTAGATTTAGATGCAATAGAGGAAAACATCAAAAATATTGTATCGCTTTACCCTAATCATCAAGAAATATATGTAGCTTTAAAAGCGAATGCATATGGACATGGTTACGTTGAAGTTGCGAAACAAGCATTGAATTCTGGAGCAACAAGATTATTAGTTGCTTTTATTGATGAAGGGATTTTTCTGCGTAATGCGGGTATAGATGCGCCGATATTAGTGTTAGGAGCAACTAGACCAGAGGACATTAACGTTGCTATCAAGAATAAATTAACTTTAACGGCATATAATGTTGATTGGTTAGAAGGTATTTCAAAAAATATAAAAAGCACTGATCGTACAATGATTCATATTAAATTTGATACTGGGATGGGTAGATTAGGCCTAAAAACAAAATCTGAATGGGAGCAAGCTGCATCGATCTTACGAAGAAATCCATCAATTATACTCGAAGGTTTGTTTACACATTTCGCTACTGCTGATGAGCTAAATAGATCCTATTTTAATCAGCAGGTAGACAAATTTTATGAATGTATAGAGTGGGTTAAGAGCAGTGGATTCTCTCCAGATTTAATTCATTGTGCAAATAGTGCAGCAGCTGCATTAGAAACAAACTTATTTAATACTGTACGGGTTGGTATTATCATGTATGGTTTAACGCCATCTTTAGAAATAAAACCAATGTTACCATTTACATTAAAACCAGCACTATCCCTTTATACGAAAATCTCCCATATTAAGCAATTACCAGCTAATAGTGGTGTAAGTTATGGTGCAACGTATTTTACTTCTGATTCTGAATGGATTGCGACGTTACCAATTGGGTATGCAGATGGTTGGCTTAGAGATATGCAAGGATTTTCTGTGTTGGTTGAGGGTGAAAAGGCAGAAATCGTTGGTAGAGTTTGTATGGATCAGTGTATGATCAAGCTTTCTAAACATTATCCAGTTGGTACAAAAGTTACTTTAATAGGAGAAAGTAAGGATGGAGCAGTAACGGCTGAGGAAGTCGCTACACATATGAATACAATCAATTATGAAGTAACTTGCCTAATAAATCATAGAGTACCAAGGGTATATAAAAAGAATGGAAATATTAAGTCCATAAGTAATTATCTAGTATCAGATGAATTGTAATTTGATGTATTAAAGTATGAAACACTGTTATTTGGTTAAGATAAACGAAGATATGTGTCTTTCCAACCACTGAAAATAATGGTATGATGTAGTATAGGGAGATATATGGGTAATAGTTGATTCTGGAGGTGCTGAAACTTGTCCGAACTAAATGCGACAACTGAAATAACAGTACGTTTACCAAAACATGTAGTAAGCGAACTAGATGGATTAGTAAAGCAAGAAAACGGTAATCGAAATGAGTATATTTATCAAGCGACTAAGATGTTTTTAAAAGATCGTAAAAGACGCCAAAGTCGCGAACAAATGCGACGTGGATACATGGAAATGGCTAAAATCAACTTATTAATATCTTCTGAGTCATTCTATGCTGAGTCTGAAGCGGATTCTAAAGTGGAGCGCTTAGTTAGCGGGGGGTAATCACTTGATAGTAAAACGTGGCGACGTATATTTTGCAGACCTTTCCCCTGTAGTTGGCTCAGAACAAGGTGGAGTTCGTCCGGTTCTCATAATACAAAATGATATCGGTAATCGTTTTAGTCCTACCGTTATAGTCGCTGCGATTACAGCACAAATCCAAAAAGCAAAGCTTCCAACACATGTTGAAATCGATGCAAAAAAATATGGATTTGAACGTGATTCGGTTATACTACTAGAACAAATTCGAACGATTGACAAACAACGATTAACCGATAAGATAACACATCTTGATGATGAGATGATGGATCAGGTTGACGAAGCGTTGCAAATCAGTTTAGGACTTGTTGATTTTTAAAGTTGCTTTTATAGCAGCTTTACCTACATAGATTATAATAAATTGTTTTGTAACCCTTTCGTCTTGAAAGGGTTATTTTAGGTCCTTTAAAATCCCCAAAAATTGGAGGCGTTATTTTTGTCACAACAATTGATCAATAAAATTGCATCTGATTTATCGATTACTACGAAACAAGTAGCTACTGTAATTGAACTAAAAGAAGAAGGAAATACGATTCCCTTTATTGCCAGGTATCGAAAAGAAAAAACGGGTTCACTTGATGAGGTGCAAATTCATTCCATTTTAGAAAAATATGAGTATGCTGTAAATCTTCAAACGAGAAAAGATGAAGTAATCCGTTTAATTGAGGAAAAAGGGAAACTGACTGACGAATTACGTAAAAGTATTACTTTAGCTACAAAGCTACAAGAAGTTGAAGACCTATACCGACCATACAAAGAAAAAAGAAGAACTCGCGCTACAGTTGCAAAAGATAAAGGGTTAGAACCTTTTGCAGAATGGTTATTTTCAATGCCAAATGAAGGTTCACTTGCAGAAGAAGCGTTAAAATACATAAATGTTGAACTAGAAGTTAATACAGTTGATGAAGTTATTCAAGGTGGAAAAGATATTATTGCGGAATGGATTGCAGATGATGCTACTTATCGGAAGTGGATTCGTGAAGTTACTTTCAAAAAGGGAACGATTGATAGTACGGTAAAAGACTCCGAAAAAGACGAGAAAAAAGTATATGAAATGTATTACGAGTACTCTGAACCAATTTCAAAGATTGTTCCACATAGAATACTAGCAATGAATCGTGCTGAAAAAGAAGATATTTTAAAGGTTGCCATTCAATCTCCCTATGATGAGATTATTTTATATTTAGAAAAAAGGGCTATTACAAAGGACACTTTTGTACGACCAATCTTAATGGAAGTCGTTGAAGATGCATATAAAAGATTAATTCAGCCTTCGATTGAAAGAGAGATTCGTAAAGAATTATCCGAAAAAGCTGATTCGCACGCGATTAATATTTTCTCAGAAAACTTGCGTTCATTATTACTGCAACCACCATTAAAAGGGAAAATCGTACTAGGAGTAGATCCTGCGTTTCGTACAGGTTGTAAATTAGCAGTAGTAGATGAGACGGGCAAAGTACTCAAAATAGATGTGATTTACCCTCATCCTTTCAAGGGCGAAAGACAAGAGGTTCAAAAAAATAAAAGAGAACAAGCGGTTACAAAAATTAAAGATATTCTTATTAACTATAAAATAGAAATGATTGCAATTGGAAATGGTACGGCGTCGAGAGAAACAGAGTTGTTTATATCTGGAATTTTAAAAGAAATGAAAAGTAATACTTACTATGTAATCGTAAATGAAGCAGGCGCAAGTGTTTATTCAGCTTCTGAGCTAGCAAGAGAAGAGTTCCCCGATTTCCAAGTTGAAGAACGAAGCGCAGTATCAATAGCTAGAAGACTACAAGATCCATTAGCAGAACTAGTAAAAATTGATCCGAAATCTGTTGGGGTAGGATTATATCAACACGATGTGTCCCAAAAGAGCTTGAATGAATCATTATCATTTGTTGTAGAAACTTCAGTTAACCAAGTTGGTGTAAATGTAAATACAGCATCTGTTTCTTTACTTCAATACGTATCGGGCTTGTCCAAAACAGTAGCAAAAAATATTGTTAATTACCGTGATGAAAAAGGAAAAATTACAAACCGAAAAGAACTTAAAACAATTCCAAGATTAGGTGCTAAAACATATGAGCAATGTATTGGATTTTTACGAGTTCTTGAAGGAGATGAGCCTTTAGACCGTACAAGTATTCATCCGGAGAGCTACGTGCAAGTTAAAAAATTATTAAAGCAATTAAATTTCTCAACGAGTCAAATTGGTTCAAATGAATTAAAAGAACAGATAAAAACGATTAATTTAAGAGAAGTATCAGAGCAACTTGATATTGGTGAAATTACGCTAAAAGATATTTTAGCATCGTTAATGCAACCTGAAAGAGATTTACGAGATGAATTAGCAGCACCAATCCTCCGCCAAGATGTTCTTCAAATTGAAGACCTAAAAATAGGGATGGAGCTTGAAGGTACAGTAAGAAACGTAGTCGATTTTGGTGCATTTGTAGATATCGGGCTTAAGAACGATGGCCTTGTTCATATTTCTAGAATGAGTAGCAAATTTATTAAGCATCCACTTGATGTTGTATCGGTTGGTCAAGTAGTAAAGGTTTGGATTGCTGAAGTAGACCAAAAGAAACAAAGAGTAGGGTTATCAATGCTACCAATTGAATCCAAAGAAAAGGTCAGAGCTTAATTTTTTGATAATAAAACCAACATTGATTCAATAATTTAATTTGATAACGGTTTTTTTCATAAAATGCTTTTTGAATTTGAGTTTTAAGCCAACTAGGCATTACCATTATGAAAACCTCCAACTTAAAAATCTTCGCCCATCTTTTTTAGGATGGGCGATGAAATAAATGAGTGAGGGGTAACCTTCCGATACATTGTATAAAAAGGATAACTGTATTGTTCATTTTGATAGTAAAAATTACGCCGTTGTAGAGAGATTTACTAAGAGCAGCCCATTTAGCATAAATTGTACTAATAAGATCTTTTGAAATTCTCATTTGTAAGTTTAATGTATGCGCATACCCAACAATTTGTGAGTTGTTCAGTTATAATAAAGAGGAAAAAAAGGATGGCGATTCATAAATGGATAATGAGGAGATACAAAAACTAGTTGAAGAACTATCAATCACTTATTTTGACCGACCATTTCTCCACCAAGCTTCTTTCAATACTAGATTGAGAACAACCGGTGGTAGGTATTTATTAAAAACAAGTAATATCGAATTAAATAAATTTTACTATGAAGAACACGGAATTGAAGAGTTAAAGGGGATCATATTACACGAGCTATGTCATTATCATCTTCATATTATGAAGAAAGGATATAAGCACGAAGATAGAGATTTTAAAGAGCTATTAAAAAAGGTAGGTGCTCCTAGATATTGTAAACCACTAAATTCAATAAAAAAAAGAACGCATTCTTATAAATATAAATATAGGTGTTCAGGGTGTGGTCAAGCATACTTAAGAAAAAGAAAAGTGGACATAAGCCGCTATGTATGTGGATTATGCAAAAGTCGGTTAAAACTATTATAAATAGTGTTGACATCTAATATGTAATTAGTTTATATTAATACTTGTCATCACGTTTTAGAACTTGATGAAAAGATTAGTATTTTTCCGCAGTAGCTCAGTGGTAGAGCACTCGGCTGTTAACCGAGTGGTCGTAGGTTCGAACCCTACCTGCGGAGCCATTATTATAGAGAAGTACCCAAGTGGCTCAAGGGGCGCCCCTGCTAAGGGTGTAGATCGTTTACGCGGTGCGAGGGTTCGAATCCCTTCTTCTCTGCCATATTTTTTTTTTTGGCCCGTTGGTCAAGCGGTTAAGACACCGCCCTTTCACGGCGGTAACACGGGTTCGAGTCCCGTACGGGTCACCATTTTATCCTGGAGGATTAGCTCAGCTGGGAGAGCACCTGCCTTACAAGCAGGGGGTCGGCGGTTCGAGCCCGTCATCCTCCACCATTAACTTCATATGGTCCCGTGGTGTAGCGGTTAACATGCCTGCCTGTCACGCAGGAGATCGCCGGTTCGATCCCGGTCGGGACCGCCACTATTTACTACAAATTGTAGTATTTTTTTCTTTATTTGGAGAAAAATAGTATGGGTGGATTGTTGGAGTTGGATCTTAAATGTTGAATTATTTTTTATCTTGAGGAGCTTGATTCGAGGGGTTAATACATATCAACATAAAAAAAATCCTGCGGTGCAGGTTCATGTAGTTAATTCGAGTTTTGTATAAAGAAGTGTATTGAAATG
>NZ_JAZGQS010000022.1:0-34423 GCF_036421055.1 Gottfriedia acidiceleris
TTGATAGTTTATGTGTAGCTTTTTTTATTTTTTTTTCTATTTAAGAATAAAGAATCTCGTTAATTAAATACTCTTCAATAGAGTTAAATCAAAAATATAGCAACAACAGTAGTAACAACCAACCCAATCAAAACAGGCAACAAATTCCGTCTAGCCAACTCAAACGGACTAACATTACAAATCGCCGCAGCAGGTATTAAAGCCCAAGGAATCAATGTTCCTCCACCAACCCAAATCGCTGCAATCTGCCCCATAGCTGTCAAAGTTGCAACTCCATGACCAATTGCCGTAGCAAATAAAGAGGCAACAGACCCAGCAAGTGAAATGCCAGAGAATCCAGATCCATCTAAACCTGTAATTGCCCCAACAGTTGTTAAGGTTACGCCTGCAACCCCAGGATTTACAGGTACTGAATGCGCTAAAGCAAATCCTAAATCATTTACAATTCCATGTGAGCCTTTAGGCAAGTAATCCCCTATAATTGCCGTAAATCCACTATCCCCAAGATAGAAGAAAGCAGCAATTGGAATAACTGGTCCAAATACTCTAAATCCGAATTTGAATCCATGAATTAAATAATTTGTTACCTCTTCAAAACCTTTATTTTTATGCCCTAACATTGATAGAAATGAAAGGATGATTAATGCAGTACCCCCGATTAGTGCTGTCGCATCTCCACCTTGTAAATTGAAGTGAACCATCGCCCAAATATCTACTGCAAATAAAATGAAAACAAGAGCGGCCGTCCATTTTTGTTGAGTAGATGAAAGTAAATAGTCCTCGACTTTTGTATCTTCTTCAGGTATTTCGACTGTTAAAAGTCCTCTTTTCATATCCCGTTTTAAGAAGTAGAAAGCAACTACAGTTGTCACGACACCCATTACGATCACGAGTGGAATACTAGCGTGTATTACATCCGAAACCGGAATGCCAGCCGCGTCAGCTGTTAGTTTAGGTGCCCCTTGAATTACGTAATCACTTGAAAGAGCAATACCGTGACCGAATAAATTCATTGCCATCGCAACACCTAATGCTGGTAACCCAACTCTTAAAGCAACTGGAAGTAACACCGCACCAATTAATGCCACCGCAGGAGAAGGCCAGAAAAACCAAGATACAACCATCATGACAATACCTATCGTCCAATAAGCTAATGTGGCGTTTCTCATCACCTTTGTAAATGGACTAATGAGTGCTTGATGCACTCCGCTATCAGTTAAAGCTTTACTCATAGAAACAATAATTGAGATAACTAAAATAGTAGAAAGTAATTCAGTTATGGCGTATATGAAACTTGAAAATAAGATACTGACTGAACTAGATAGTGACTCAGTAGCTACCAAGCCAAGAAGGAAAATGCCTGCGAGGCAGACTAAGCTTGTGTCACGTCTCAGAATTAAAAATAAAATAATTAAACCTATAAATGCTACATAAAGCCAATGAATGGCAGTTAAATCGACATGCATGAGAATAGCCCCCTTTCGTTACATAGATTGGATAACAATATATGCATTCGCCTAGTTTTGGGTGATTGGTAAGATTTTACAGATAGACTTCTGGAAATTGAAAGAAAATTACTTAATGACATAATAATCAGAATTGTGTATAATTTCAGTACAATAAAAATGGTTTCCGCATTATGGAAAAAGTGTTGTTATTTACTCGATGGGAGGGTGGGATGAATATGATTCAGATCAAAAGTGTAAGTAAATCATTTGGGCCTTTACAAGTTTTAAAAGGAATTGATTTAACGATTGAAGAAAAAGAAGTGGTTGTTTTATTAGGAGCAAGCGGATCAGGGAAGAGCACACTTTTAAGATGTTTAAACTTTTTAGAAATCAATGATTCAGGAGACATTTATTTTGATGGTGAATTAGTTCAGCCTAGTAAAACAGATTTGAATAAAATTCGGGCGGAGGTTGGTATGGTTTTTCAACACTTCAATCTCTTTCCGCATAAAACTGTTTTAGAAAATATCATTGAAGCTCCTATTCATGTTAAAGGAATGAAAAAGAGTGAAGCAAAAGAGGTAGCTTATGTTTTGCTCGAGAAGGTTGGACTGACAGATAAGGCTGATGAATATCCAGATATGTTATCAGGAGGACAAAAACAAAGGGTTGCGATTGCACGTGCACTTGCGATGAACCCGAGGGTAATGCTGTTTGATGAGCCTACTTCCGCCTTGGATCCTGAACTGGTAGGAGAGGTTCTTCAAGTTATGAAACAGTTAGCAAGTGAAGGTATGACAATGGTTGTCGTCACTCATGAAATGGGCTTTGCTCGCGGTGTAGCGGACCGAGTTTTATTCATGGAGGAAGGTCTCATTTTAGAGGAGGGTACACCTCAACAGTTTTTTGAAAATCCACAAAATGAAAGAACAAAGCAATTTCTGAATAGTATTTTATAAAAAAAAATTGATGGAGGTAAGTGTAATGAAAAAGAATTGGCATGGTATTTTATTATCTTCAATGATAGCAGGGGCAATGTTTCTAAGTGGATGTGGGGCAGATAAAACCGGAAATCAAGCGAGTTCAAAAGAATTTCATTACGCGATGAGTGGGTTATATAAACCATTTAACTTTAAAGAAGATGGTAAGCTTACTGGATTTGACGTAGAAATCGGTAAAGCACTATCAGAAAAAATGGGCATGAAAGCTGTACCAGTCACAAACCCATGGGAAACAATTGTACAAGGATTAGTGTCCAATAAATATGATGCGATTTTGGGGAGTATGACGATCACTGATGAACGATTAAAAGTGGTTGATTTCAGTCATCCTTATTATATTTCAGGTTCTCAGATTTTTGTTGCTGATCATAATAAGGAAATCAAATCTGTTGAGGATTTAAAAGGGAAGAAAATTGGCGTTGTAAAAGCAAGCCCATATAAAGATTTAGCGATTAAATATACTGGGAAAGAAAATGTAGTTGATTACGATAGTGACCTGACGGCTATTATGGATCTTCCGACTGGTAGATTAGATGCTGTCATTACGGATCAAATGGTTGGCTTTAGAGTCATTAAAGAAGGAAAGGCTAAAATCAAAGATGTTGGTACACCACTAACTCACGATAATCAAGCAATTGCTGTAAGGAAAGATGATAAAGAACTTGAGAAGAAAATTAATAAGGCTTTAGATGAAATGATTAAAGATGGAACTTACGAAAAAATTAGTCAAAAGTGGTTTGGCCGCAATATTCTTGAAGAAAAAAAATAATAGAATACTAGCGTAAAATAAGAACCTAAGATTTTTTAGGACAAGTTGAGGGGTGAGGTTCATGCATATATTATTAAATACATTTCATGTGTTTTTAGTAGCAACTTTATTAACATTAAAATTAACCATTGTATCGACTATTTTGGGAAGTGGAATCGGACTTATTTTTGCATTTTTAAGACTCTCCCGAATTAAAGTGCTTAATTATATTGCTAATCTCTATATTACGGTCATTCGTGGGACACCGCTTATTGTTCAAATTGCCATTTTATATTTCGGACTTTCTAGTATTATTACATTCTCGCAGTTTTGGGCTGGTGCAATTGCGTTAGGTGTACATAGTGGAGCATATATTGCGGAAATCTTTCGAGGTTCCATTCAATCAATTGACAAAGGGCAATTGGAAGCTGCCCGTTCCCTTGGGATGTCACAACCTTTAGCAATGAGAAGAATCGTACTTCCTCAAGCATTTAAAATGGCGATACCTGCTCTTGGTAATCAGTTTATTATTGGATTAAAAGATTCTTCACTTGTAGCATATGTCGGGATGCAAGATTTATGGGGAGCAGGACTAAGTGAGGCTGCCTCTAACTTTGAACAGATGAATACATATATCGTAGTAGGTTTATATTATCTTGCCCTTGTGTTAATCATTACGTTTGGCGTTAAAAAGCTTGAAGATTCTTTAGATGTGAGTCGTGGTAAAAAACGAAAAATAAGAAAAAATAAATCGAATGCATCATTAGAGTCAATAAAGTTGTAAATTACTTGGAAAATCAGACGATATACTTGTATGATAGATGTAAAAAATTACTCTCACCATTATTCATTTGCAAGTTCGAAATGAAAACAAGAAGAGCTGAGATCCTAAAATTCAACGCATCTTTAAAGAAAATTACGTACTACTAGTACGTAATGAACGGGAATCCACCTAACAAGGAAACTTCCCAGAGTTTTGAACGGACTCCCCAAAATAAGAAGTGAAGAGTCATAGGAGTTATGATCATGGTCCAATCAATTGACCGAGCTATGCTTATTATTGATATCCTAAATTCAGATGAATCCAAAAGTAATTGGCAAATCACCGAATTAGCGGAAAAAACATCTCTATCTCTCGGTACGCTTCACCGATTACTAAACGCTTTAATCCAACATGGACTTGTTGTACAAATACCTGAAACCAAGCATTACAAGCTAGGGTATAAATGGATGGAACTTGGCCTCCGTCAACTAGATAAAATGGATTTCAGATTAGTTGCAAGACCAGTAATGGAGCGTTTGGCGAACCATGTAGAGGAAAGTATTTATTTAAATATTGAGAGTGGAATAGATGGAATTGTAATTGATAAAATTGACAGCCCTTTAAAAATTAGAATAGCTGAAAATTTGGGGATTCGAATTCCACTACATATTGGTGCTCCCAATAAAACCATTCTGGCTTATATGAAAGAGTATGAAATTCAACAAATACTAGATCAGTTAAATCTTTCACCTAATACAATTTCAACTTTAAAACAGCAACTAGTTGAAATCAGGCAAAATGGCTATGCAATCAGTCAAAGTGAAAAAACAGAGGATACGGCGGCTATTGCGGCTCCAATTACTGGATATAACAACAAAGTACTGGCTGCTTTAAGTGTGAATGTACCAGGATTTCGTTTTACTCAGGAACGTGTTCCGTTCTTGATTGATGAAGTAATGAAGGCAGCTGAAGAAATTTCAAGGAAGATAGGAAAGATATAGGTAGGACGCATTCCAGTTACATGGGATGCGTCTATTTTTTTATAACTCTACTTAATATCCTATTCTTTCCTCTTAATACCTTGTCATAAAAGCAAGGTCATTCGCGTAAAATTAAAACAAAATTTCAAATTATATAATAGTAAATTTGAAATTTTCTTCGTATTAAGTACTGAAATTGATGAAAGAATCAAGATGTATTATTTGAACAAATACACTTGTATTTAAATTGTTAATGGAGGGGTGATAAAGGATATAAAAAACTATCAATCTATCAGCTCCTACTATTCTCATAAATATTTCAAACTAAAAAGGTAGGATTATTTTGAAAGGAGTTATGAAGATGGCAAAGGGGATTAGCAAATACTTAATAATGGCCGAACATTTATTAGAGCATTTAGGCGGAGCGGAGAATATTACGACGTCTACTCATTGTATGACAAGATTACGCGTAGCGTCGAAAGATCATTCAAAGGTCGACATAGATGCAATCAAAAAAACAGAAGGTGTTCTAGGAGTTGTAGAAGAAGAAACGATTCAAATCATACTCGGACCTGGTGTTGTAAATAAAGTTGCAGCAGAGTTTGATAAACTGCTTGCAGCAGCTGCTGATTTTGATCTGAATGAAGTTGCTTCAAAAAATAAATCAGAGATTGATCGAAAGAATGCAAAACCTTTTAAACTGTTTTTACGTAGAATCGCAAGTATTTTTATTCCATTAATTCCTGCCCTTGTAGCTTCAGGATTAATAACGGGTATTACAAAAGCAATTGTTCAAGCGGGATGGCTTGCAGCAGACTCAAAATTAGCTATTATTTTAACGGTTATCGGATCTGGTCTGTTTGCTTATCTTGGAATTTTAGTCGGAATAAACGCAGCTAAGGAATTTGGAGGATCTCCAGCGCTTGGAGCTTTGGCTGGTATTCTTGTCATCAACCCAGGAGTTGCAGACATCTCTTTGTTTGGGCACAATCTTGTTCCTGGACGTGGTGGATTAATTGGTGTTCTGTTTGCAGCAATCTTCATCGCTTTAGTTGAAAGGCAAGTAAGAAAATTTGTGCCACAATCTCTTGATATTATTCTCACACCTACCATAGCGTTATTAATAACAGGTATCGTTACATACCTTGTATTTATGCCTGTTGGCGGTTATGTATCGGATGCGATTACAAAAGGCTTGCTAAATGTTCTTGATTATGGAGGAGTTGTAGCTGGATTTGTACTTGGGGCAACATTTCTTCCACTAGTCGTTACTGGGCTCCATCAAGGTTTGACGCCGGTTCATCTTGAATTAATTAATTCCATTGGAGATGACCCATTACTACCAATCCTTGCGATGGGTGGAGCGGGTCAAGTAGGAGCAGCCTTTGCAATCTACTTTAAAACGAAGAAAAAAAGCTTAAAACGTGCAATCGGTGGGGGACTCCCGTCAGGAATGCTTGGAATTGGTGAACCATTGATCTTTGGTGTAACACTACCACTAGGACGCCCATTCTTAACGGCATGTTTGGGTGCGGGAGTAGGAGGAGCATTTCAGGCTCATTACCATATCGCTACGATTGCAGTCGGGGTTTCAGGACTTCCATTATCATTTTTAGTTCATACAAATCAGGTTTTATTATACTTAACTGGAGTTCTTATCTCTTATGTAGCAGGCTTTATTTTTACTTATTTATTCGGATTTAAAGATGAAATGGCAGTTGAATTTAAGTAAGTTATCATGTTAGCAACGGAAACGTATGAACTAGACAAATGAATCTTGAAGGACAAAAAGGATGAGATTAATTGATTTATTGATTTCATTCTTTTTTATTTTTCTAAAATTACCGAATAAACTGAAAAATGTATTGACGTGCCGATCGTATGATGATAGTATTTTTCTTCCAGTCAAAAAAAGTTAGGAGGCGAAAAAAATTGATTACAGTAGATGGTTTAAGCAAATCCTTCAAAGTTGCGAAACGTTCTTCAGGAATTAGGCAAGCGGTGAAGGGGCTTTTTTATCGTGAGCATACGATTGTTGAAGCGTTGAATGATATTTCTTTTTCTATTGAACCGGGGGAAATCGTCGGTTATATTGGTCCGAATGGCGCAGGGAAGTCTACAACGATCAAAATCATGAGCGGAATATTGGTTCCAGATCGAGGGACGTGTAACATAATGGGATACACTCCATGGAAGGAAAGAGCTTCCTACGTTAAACAGATCGGTGTTGTTTTTGGGCAACGCTCCCAATTGTGGTGGGATGTACCCGTCATAGACTCGTTTGAGCTTCTCCGTGATATTTATAAAATTCCTCAAAATGAATATCAAGATAATCTTGATCTACTCATTGAAACACTCGATTTAAAAAGTCTTATTCATTCACCAGTACGACAATTAAGCTTAGGTCAAAGGATGCGTTGTGAAATCGCGGCATCATTACTACATAGCCCTAAAATTTTATTTTTGGATGAACCGACAATTGGACTAGATGCTGTTTCAAAAATTGCCGTACGCGAGTTCATTAAAAGGATCAATAAAGAAAAGGGCGTTACCGTCATTCTTACGACGCATGATATGAATGATATCGAAGCTTTAGCTGATCGGGTTATTTTAATTGGTAAAGGAAGTTTATTATTCGATGGGAACTTGAATGAATTACGAAAACATTTTGGGACTCATAAAACGATTACGGTAGATTATCGGGAAGACCACAATCCTTTTAAAATTCCTGGAACCACAATGATTTCATGGTCAGCTGAACGGGCAATTTTAAGTTTAGACACAGAACAAGTTAAAATATCGGACGTGATTTCAAGTTTATCCAGTAAGGTTGACTTACTCGATGTGACGATAGAAGCACAACCAATTGAAGAAATTATCGTTGGTCTTTACAAGGAGTTTCAAATATGAAGCCATATGTATCTGTCCTAAAACTACGCTTATTGAATGGAATGCAATATCGCTCAGCAGCATTGGCAGGGGTAGCAACACAGTTTTTCTGGGGATTTATGTACATCATGATCTTTGAAGCTTTTTATAGTCAAACAGTCCAATCTCAACCACTCTCTTTAAAAGAAATCATTACATACTTATGGTTACAACAATCCTTTTTAGCTTTCATCATGCTGTGGTTTCGTGATAATGAGCTATTTGATCTGATTACAACTGGGAATATAGCATATGAGCTTTGTAGACCATGCGAACTCTACGGATTTTGGTACGCAAAACTTTTAGCCCAACGTTTGTCGAGTGCAATTTTACGGTGTTTCCCGATCCTACTTGTTGCATTCTTATTACCTCAACCTTATAAAATGACGTTACCACCAAGTGTCTTAACCTTTGTGTTATTTTTGTTTGCCCTTATTTTTGGCTTACTTCTTCTTGTTTCAATTTCGATGTTCATTTATATTTCAGTATTTGTGACAATGTCTCCTATAGGCTCATTACTACTGTTTGGGGTAATTGGAGAATTTTTCTCAGGATTAACAATTCCGATTCCACTAATGCCAGCTTGGCTTCAGACAGTAGCTTATTTCCTTCCGTTTCGATGGACAGCTGATTTCCCGTTTAGGGTTTATTCTGGGAATATTCCTCAAAATGAAGCAGTAATTGGGATCGTCATACAAATTATTTGGTTAAGCTTACTTGTTTGGCTAGGAAGAATCGCTTTTAATAAAGCCTTACGAAGAGTAGTGGTTCAGGGAGGTTGACACTATGAAACTATATTTTAAATATCTTCTGATTCTCTTTAAATCTCAAATGGAATACCGCACATCTTTTTGGCTTTTAACAATTGGCCAGTTTTTAATCCCGTTCTCGATGTTTGCAGGTCTTTACTTTTTATTTGAACGTTTTGGACAAATTAAAGGATGGACTTTCTATGAGGTTGCACTTTGTTTTGCAATTATCCATATGGCTTTTGCTTTAAGTGAATGTTTTGCTCGTGGATTTGACAATTTCTCTAGTCTAGTAGCTAGCGGTAGCTTTGATCGGGTACTTGTTCGTCCTAGAAGTACGATTGTTCAAGTTATGGGCTCTAAATTCGAGTTTACTAGAATTGGTAAATTGCTTCAGAGTTTAATTGTTTTGATTTGGGCATTAAATAATCTCCCCATCGAATGGAGCAGTATGAAAGTAGTTACCATTATATTGATGATCATTAGTGGGGTCTTTATTTTTACCGGAATTTTTATCCTTGCTGCGACGATGTGTTTTTGGACCATTCAGGGCCTTGAAGTGGTTAATATTTTTACAGATGGTGGGAGAGAGATGGCGCAATATCCATTGAATATTTATCAGAAATGGATTACTAAATTTTTTACATTTGTTATTCCGTTTGGATGTGTGAATTACTTGCCTTTAATGTATATTTTAGATAAAACGGATGGGAGAGGGTATCTTTATATGTTATCTCCTGTTGCAGGGATTGTTTTTATTATACCTTGTTTACTAGTTTGGCAAATTGGAGTGAGGCAATATCGATCTACGGGTTCGTAAAAATTTAGAGGCGCAATCCAGTTATTGGGATTGCGTTTTTATATAGAAGAAATGGAGCAATATAGATTAATAGAGATTTAGTACCAGCTATATGTAATAAATTAAAATTGAAGTTGAAATAGTTAAAAACACGCTAACATTAATTAAAAATCTTGTGAGATTTCTATCTTTCCAACTAGCATAACTAAAGATCAAAGTTGATAACGCGAAGATAATCTGATACCAAATAGAAATAGTAAAGCCATCTTCTTTAATCAAAAAAATATTTCCAAGTATTAGGCAAGGCATCCAAATTAAAAAGAATAATTTTTGAAATCCTGACAGTGGTTTCATTAGCATCTTCCTTTATTAAACAGGGTCTTTTTGCAAACCTAACTCTAGATATATTTAATGTTAACAGAAAAACATACGACTTTATTTACATAAAAATGAACTATATGTGAAATTTTAACAGCTTCTTATTGTGACTGAAAGAGACATTAAGTTACTTTAAGAAAACTAAGGTGGAAATCTAATTATGAACATAAGTACTACTTTTATAGTGCCTCTTTCAAAAAAGTATCTGTGAATTTATATTGAAGAAAATAATAGACTAAAAGTTTGGGAGTCAAAATTAAAATAGACCAACAATTTTGTTGGTCTATTACACTCTATTGCCGATTATTGTATCAATTACCAAGAGTTTTATTATTTTTCATTTCTAGTATTTTTTTTCCATACCCAGTAAGTGTTGGCACTGAACTTTTAACTACATCATTTAAGTCTGGTCTCTGCAAAAATTTATGTACTGTATACATACCTGTTAAGGTAACCCCTGTAAGTAAAACTGCTCCCAAAGTATTTGTTTCAAATTCTAGCTTATCTTTCTTGAACTTAAACATTTCCATAGACCTCCTCTAATTTTAATTAAAAAGTATAATATTAAATAAAAGAGAAATAACTTTCAGTAGCATTGTAAAATATTTTAAGGCATTTTTAATATCTTATGTGACATAATTATAGCATTTTTTATCGGAATATTGAAAAATATCATTTTTTTACAGAGCCAAATAATAAAGAAATAATTATATTAAGAGGGAGTAGGAACCAATGAAAAAACAAATTAAAGTAGTTGGAGCTGTCATAAGAAACAATCAAAACCAAATACTATGTGCCTTACGTTCGCCAGAGATGAGCATGCCAAATAGCTGGGAATTTCCTGGTGGGAAAATTGAGGAGAATGAGAAACCTGAAGAGGCGTTGGTTCGTGAAATAAAGGAAGAATTAGGTTGCGAAATAGCTGTATCTGAATTAGTTGAAGATGTCATTTATGAGTATCCAAATCTAATCGTAAATTTGATAACTTACGAAACCAAGATTATAAGCGGTACTCCAGTAGCTAATGAACATGCGAAGATCGAATGGAAAGAAATCTCTGAGTTAAACGAACGAACTTGAATGGGCCCCAGCTGACCTTCCCACGATTGAAAAATTGATTACATAAAAAGAAATATTTCTTTGGAAATTGAATTTCTTTCCATATCAAATATAATAATAAATAAGCAATATAGTGTACATACTATATGAGTTAAGGAAAATTCTTGTAAAACATAGGAGGAAACTATGGGAAGAGTAGTTCATTTCGAAATTCATGTTGATAACATGGAACGTGCAAAGAAGTTTTATGAAGAGGTATTTGGTTGGACGTTTCAAGATTGGAGTGAATATGCGGGAATGCCGTACTTTGGTGCAGTGACAGGCAATGAGGACGAAATGGGAATCAATGGTGCCTTAATGCAGCGCCAAAGTGCTCCTCCTGAAGCAAACCAACCATTAAATGGATATGCATGTACGATGGGTGTAGAAAACTACGACGTTACGGAAGCTAAAATTGTTGAAAATGGTGGCCAAGTAGCAATGCCTAAATATGCACTGCCTGGGATGGCTTGGCAAGGATACTTCAAGGATACTGAAGGTAATATTTTTGGAATTCATCAACCTGATGCTAATGCAAAGTAATTATGTATGGATTAATGAAAGGGAACAATTTAAAGTTGTTCTCTTTTTTTATTATACTTACAGAAACAACAGTCAACTATTGGTAGTTAACTTTTATTTTTTACAAAAAGAAGAATAAAATAATAGATTCTACTAAAAATAGTTCAAACACAAAATTGCCATATTACCTTTCTTATTTAGGATATTTTTCATGGTATCCTTAAATTAAAATTGCAATTATTCATAATAATAACAGGTAAGAAAAGGATAAAGCGATGAAAAAAATAATTATTATTACCGTGTTAATCATCATTCTTTTTTCAAGTGGGTTTCTATTCTCCAAAAGCAAGACATTCGAAAATTACAGAAATAATATCAATGACTTAATTAAATTAAAAAAAGAAAACGACTATTTAAATCAGAGAATGAGCAACGAAACATCTTTAAAAGCAAATATATCTGAATTTACTATCGAAAATAAAGAATTAAAAATGCTAAAGGAAAGACTAAATAAAGAAAGTCAAAAATACAAAACTGAAGTAGCAATCGTTACAAAAAGAGATTTTGGTACTTGGAACAGCTTTGTTGAGATAAATAAGGGATCAAAAGATGGAGTAAAAATAAATACAAATGTAATAACCTCTCAAGGCTTAGTAGGTAAAGTAATCGAAGTCTCGGATCATACTTCAAAAGTAGATTTATTAAGTGCAAATACATATACCTCATATATTTCAGTCCAACCAAAAAATAATCATCAATTACAAGGCCTAATTAAAGGGGCAGATGAGAAAACTGGCTATTTAAAAATGACTCTTTTCAATGTAAATGATCAATTAAAACCTGGTGAAATCATTGTTACCTCGGGTCTAGGGGGAATCTTTTTACCTAGTATTGAAATAGGTAAAGTAAAACAAGTTAAAATTGATAATTTAGGTTTAAATCAAACAGCTTATATTGAACCTTTATATGATTTGAATGACTTAGAGTACGTTATTTTATTGTTAAGTAAAAAATGAATGAATGATAGATGAAGAGAACAATTTATAGATGAGCTGTTCTTTTTTTTACCAAGCTGATCAAATAGCTGATTTATCTTTAATATCAATTTAGAGGAGGGATAAATTATGAAAAAAATAATTTATATTACTATATTAATTATTTTTACACCATTTATTTTTTTTCAAGTAAAGTTTGCCTTATCTGAACATGCAGTTAAAGAGTATTTAGTTGAAAAAAAAGGAATAAATGAAGAGAATATTGAAAAATTAGATGCTATTTTTGCTAAAGATAGTAAACGAATTTGTTTAGTTTATGTAAAGTTGAAGAATGCAGAAAAGGGAGAATACTATTATAAGGATTTTATAAAAAACAAAGTTATTTTAGATGAAATTGCACCATAAAAAGGAGTGATATTATCTGTGGTCTAACAAAACTTATTTCATCAGAACTAGGTTAAAGACTTTATATTCTTTACCATCCTTGTAGAAGAATATCAAACTAGTTCACACCGCTTATATCGAACTTTTATTTAATTTAAACAACAGCTAGTATGTTATTTAATTGTTAAATAATAGAGAAAGAACAACTTATTGTGTTGTTCTTTTTTTAGCTTTTAGTATCCGTATTCAATACACAATATTAGTGAAGAGTGGGCAAAGGTAATGATATATTTACCTTATAAAAAATTAATTCCAATACATAATAAGTAGGTGTGTTGCTTAATGTTACAATTCAAGGAAAGGATTCAAAAATATGAATATAAGCTAAACGATACGGATGATCAAATAGTCGATTTCATCCTAAGTAATAAGGAAGAGGTTGTTAGCTACTCAATACAATATTTAGCTAATCAGCTATTTACAGTTCCGAATACGATTACGAGATTATCAAAAAAGTTAGGATTTGATGGGTATTCTCAGATGAAAAATAGTTTGAAAGAGGAAATGAACAGTCAAAGTAATTTTTCAAAAGAGGATAGTTTAACTTATAACATTCATAAAACAATTGGTTTAATTGATCAAAATACACTAGCGCTTACATCAAAATTAATAAAAGAAGCACGTAGAGTACTATTCTTTGCTGTAGGGGATACTGCGCCATTTTGTGAGATGATGATAAAAAATTTGAAAGTGGTCGGTAAACATGCTGAGTATTATTTCCACCGTCATGATGTCTTATATGAACTTTCTAAATTTGATTTAAAAGAGAATAATTTACTTTTTTTAATATCATTATCAGGAGAAACAGCTCAAGTATTAGATGTTGCGGAATTGGCAAAGCAATGAAGTAAAGCTTTAATCTATTATTAAAGATATCAATAAGGAACCTACTTATGAGTAACAAATCAGTTCCGAATGAAGGCAAGTAGTGCAATGGCTAATTGGATAGATAATTTTGTTGAAAAGAAAATCATTGAAATACTAAATGACCCTAAATATGATTTTATAGTATTTGAGTCCTCTACTAAAATGTATGAAGAAATTCAAGTGATGAATAACAGATTTGGTTTAGCAAGAATTGTATCTACATTCGATTACATACATAAAAAAAGACAATCAAAAGTATTACGTTTAAGAGGATGAATTTAACCCCTTTGTTATAGCAGAGACAGAATTAGAAGCGAAAACTTAAAATTAGATTGGATCAACAAAGATTTAGAAAAGATCTTTTAGTACTCTGGAAAAATAAATGGGCATTGTGTGATATAAATTTACCGGAATTACTTAGAGCTAGCCATTCGAAACCATGGAAAGATAGCAATAATAGTGAACGTTTGGATCAATACAACGGAGTGTTGATATGTTGTAATCATGATGCTCTTTATGATAAAGGATTAATTGCGTTCGACGGCAAAGGGAGTTTACACATTTCTTCAAAAATTTGTGAAGAGTATTACCTGACTTACGGGTTAAACAAAAGGGTTATTATACAAATACATTCCGAAAATAAAGAATATTTCATTTGGCATAAGAATTTATTTACTAAGGATACCTTTTATATGAGAAAAGTATGGCCAGTTTTTATTACTGAATCAGTTAATGCAGATCTGCCCAACATATATGACGTCGACATGGCACACAGAAATTACTTATACAAAAATATATCAAAATAATTAAGGTTATTCTCTTGAGATAATTAAAAAAGTTGTACATTAGCATTAAGACCTACTCAATTTTTTGAGTAGGTTCTTTTATATTCTAATTACAGAAAATGTAAATTGGAATGACAATAATCATAGTAAAAAGTATTCGTTTAAGTTAAAATCCAAATGAGTAATAAAAAAACTGTAGTGATTGGGGATCGCATGGTGAATTTTATTCAAAAACTAGAAGAATCTTTACACAAGGGGTTTATAGATCAAAAACATAATTATAACGGAAGTTTTGCTCCAAAGTTACTAGTCAATAATACTAAAAATAACGAAGATGTATTATCTACATTATTAGAAGAACTTGATAATTGTAAGTCATTCTATTTCTCAGTAGCTTTTATTACTGAAAGTGGACTTGCAATGCTAAAGTCTCATTTTCTCGACCTTAAGCGTAAGGGTGTAAGAGGGCGTATTTTAACATCTACTTATTTAAGTTTTAATCAGCCAAAAATTTTTAGAGAATTAATGAAGATTACGAATGTTGATGTTCGATTAACAAATTTAGAGGGTTTTCATTCAAAAGGCTATATCTTTAATAATGACACTCACTATTCGCTAATTGTTGGTAGTTCTAACATTACTGCCAATGCTTTAAAGGTAAATTATGAATGGAATATTAAGCTTACTTCACATGAAGAAGGTGAAATTGTTCGTCATTTTAAAGAGCAATTTGAAGATGTATGGGAAAAAGCTCAGCCATTAAACCAGGAATGGATTGAGAATTATGAAACTGCTTATATTCAGTTAGCGAAGAATAGAGTTTTCGATCGAGTTTCAGAATTCCCAGTTTCATATCAAACTAATCCCATAGAAGAAGCGTTAAAAATTGTGCCAAATAAAATGCAAGAAGCAGCATTAGCAGAAATTCAAGCAGTTCGTGAGGCTGGAAAAGATAAAGGATTAATCATTTCAGCAACAGGGACGGGGAAAACTTATCTTTCAGCATTTGATGTTAGAAGTTATATGCCGAAACGAATGTTATTTATTGTTCATCGTGAGCAAATTTTGCAAAAAGCTAAATCGGATTATATAAAGGTACTTGGAGGAATTGAAGAGGATTTTGGTATTTTATCAGGTACAAATAAACAAAAAGATGCAAAGTATTTATTCGCAACAATTCAATCAATTTCTAAAGATGAAACATTAATGGAATTTGATCCTGAAGAATTTGATTATATATTAATAGATGAGGTTCATAAAGCAGGAGCCCAATCTTATCAAAAAGTAATAAATTATTTTAAACCTAAGTTTTTAATGGGAATGACTGCAACACCTGAGCGAACTGATGATTTCAATATTTATGAACTATTTGATTACAATATTGCATACGAAATACGTTTACAAGAAGCACTTGAGGAAGATATGTTGTGCCCTTTCCATTATTTTGGTGTGACTGATCTTGAGTTGGATGGAGAAACAATTGATGATGCAACAGTATTATCAAAGTTAGTTACTGATGAACGTGTTAACCATATGATTGAAAAAATTGAATACTATGGTTTTTCAGGAGATAAAGTAAAAGGTTTAATTTTTTGTAGTAGAAAAGAAGAAGCTGAAAAGTTGTCATTGGCGATGAATCAAAAAGGTTATAATAATTTTGCATTAACTGGGGATCATTCACAAGATGTAAGAGCAAGACAAGTAGAACTTTTAGAGAATGGAGACTTGGATTATATCATTACTGTTGATATTTTTAATGAAGGCATTGATATTCCATGTGTTAATCAAGTAGTAATGCTTAGACAAACACAATCTAGTATTATTTTTATACAACAGCTCGGTAGAGGATTACGTAAACATGATTCAAAAGATTTTGTTACGATTATCGATTTTATAGGTAATTACCGAAATAATTATTTAATTCCAATCGCACTATCAGGTGACAAATCGCTAAACAAAGATAACATTCGAAGAAGTATGAAAGATTCAAGCTATATTAAAGGTGTCTCCTCTATTAATTTTGAAGAAATAGCTAAGAAACTAATCTTTAATTCTATTAATAATAGTAATTTAACAGAGTTGAAAAAACTAAGAGAAGCATTTGTTGAACTAAGAAATAGAATTGGAAGAACTCCTTTTTTATATGATTTTGTTACTAACAATTCAATTGATCCAAATGTAATCGTAAATAAATATTCGAACTATCATCAATTTTTGTTGAAACTTAAAGAAGAAGTTCCTGTATTAAGCGACTATGAAGATAAAGTTCTAACATTCCTTTCTTTAGAAATATTAAATGGTAAACGTAAGCATGAAATAATTCTTTTAGAATTACTTCTAAACGATGGAATAGTAAAGATGAACGATTATATCGATCATTTGAAAGAAGCTAATTGTGCAATTGATGATTCAACGATAAATTCTGTTAAAAGAATTTTTGATTTATCATTTTTTACAATTTCATTTAAAAGTAAATATGGAGAAATACCAATTGTAATCTTAGATGAAAATAACAATTTTAGGTTTAATGGTTCGATTTTAGAAAGCTTACAAATTAACGATCACTTTAAGAAAATGGTATGGGATGTAATTAAAACATCTAAAGAAAAGAGTAAAAGGTATCATTCAAATGTACCACTTACACTGTATGAAAAATACACAAGGAAAGATGCATGTAGATTGTTAAATTGGGCTAATGACGAAAGTTCAACAATGTACGGTTACAAAACGAAATATAATACTTGTCCGATATTTGTAACCTATCATAAACATGAAGAAGTAGAGTCCAGTGTGGCATATGGTGATGAATTTATAAATCAGGAAGTCTTAAATTGGTTTACAAGAAGTAATCGTTCATTAGAATCAGAAGAAGTTAATAAAATAATAAATGCTAAAGAAAACAATATTGATATTCATATTTTTGTAAAAAAGGATAATGATGAAGGTGGAGATTTCTACTACTTTGGACAAGCACTTCCTGACAAAAGCACGGTTAAACAATCGGTTATGTTAGGTAAAGATGAAAAAGAACTTCCTGTTGTCCAGATGAATATGATTATGGAAAACAGTATTGATAGTAAGTTGTACTATTACATTATTAGTGGTGAAAATGAGGAAGAGTGATTGCTCTTATTTCTAGCTAATATTTGAAAAAATTACTTCCTTTATTTTAATTGAATAATCTTTACAATATAATAGAGTTAAATAAAATGAATAAAGGGATGTAAAAATGAAAAAACAAATTAAAGTAGTTGGTGCGGTAATTCGAAACAATGAAAATCAAATTTTGTGTGCTCTTAGATCACCTGAAATGAGTTTACCAAACTTGTGGGAATTTCCAGGTGGTAAAATTGAAAAAGGTGAGAAGCCTGAGGAGACTTTAGTTCGAGAAATTAAGGAAGAATTAGGTTGTGAAATTGTGGTTTCAAATTTAGTTGAAGATGTTGTACATGAGTATGATGCAATTATTGTAAACTTGTTAACATATGAAGCAGAGATTTCAGCAGGAACTCCAGTTGCAAGTGAGCATGCAAAATTAGAGTGGAAAGATGTTTCAGAGTTAGATGAACTTTTATGGGCTCCGGCTGATATTCCTACTGTTGAAAAGTTGATGAATTAAAAAATGGCGTTCTCTACTAAAATAGGGAACGCCATTTTTCCAAAGGTAGTTTTACAATCATTGTGGAATTTAAAATAATAGAGTATTCGCAAACTATTTATCATAGTTTTTTTCAAGAAAATTATTTCCGAACTTACTATCCTTTAAATGAAATCCAAAACTGCTTTAGATAATCCTTTTCAATAGCAATTTGTAGTTGATCAAATTCTTTTGATTTACTATCAAGAACCTGTAGTAATGATATATTTCGTTCCTCTAACCTTTTAATATCCTTTTCTAACGGCATACGATTAGACTTCTCAGAGTTTTCACCCTTATGGCAGTATACTAAATTCCACAAGTCATCAGAAAACATATAAGACCACGGAATAACATGATCAACTGATAATTCATTTTCAATTATTGGTTCACCACAGTAAAAGCATTTACGATTTCCATCTTCAAATGTTATATCAATATATTTATGGAACTTTTTTAACGAAGATCTTCTGATTTTATCTTCATCAATAGCTCTCACTTTTCGAGAGATACGAGGGCTATAATTAAAACCCTCTAATATTTGTGTCCATCTGTAATTAATAAAAGTTAATAGAAAATCGCTGTGAATTTTAAGTGATAAAGCATCTTGTTTAGTAAAATATACTTTTCCTTCATCACGGTCTAATTTATAAATTTCGTAAGTTTTACTGTTAAGATTCATGAATCGCCAACAAACATCTTGTTTTAGAACTTTTATTATTCTTTTAATGGAGACATTATAATTATTCGTTAATCCAATTGAATTAAAGTTTATCTTTTCAAATCTTATTGGTTGAACTGAGCCCTTTTTTATAAAATACTCATTAATTAATAGTTTAGTAATACTAACTATTTCAGGAGGTTTCTTTAAGTTTGCACTCTGTATTAAGTCAAAGTATATAATCTGATTCCAGTAATATTTTAAGCAAAGCTCTGCAATATCTTTAAATTCAAAAACAACCAATTCCTTGTCATAATCATTACTAACATTTAAGGACAATTCTACTAATGCTTTTCCCCAAACCATTTTATAAGTATTATCAAAACTACAATTAAGTATTAAGTTATGCCATTGATTTACATAATCATTCATTTTATCACCACTATTATAAAGTTGTTACAATCATTCAATATTGAAAAAACATAGTTCACATTAATATCAAACTCATTCCCATTTAAATGAATAATTTTAAAGAGATATATATTATACTAATTATGTGGAAAAGGAGAGTACTTTATGACTATAAAACATTATAACAAATTAGTAAGAGATAAAATTCCGGCTATTATTACTAAAACAGGTAGTGCATATGAGACAAAAGTCATAGGAGAAGCAGAATACATAGAAAAACTCAATGAAAAGTTAAAAGAAGAACTTGAGGAGTTTTATAATGCAACACCTGAAGAAACTGTTGGAGAAATTGCTGATATTTTGGAAGTGCTTTATACTTTAGCTGAAACAAAAGGTATTACTATTGAGGAAATTGAGAGAGTACGACTTCAAAAGAAGGGAGATCGTGGTGGGTTTAAAGATAGAATTTTACTGAAGCATGTTGTTGAAAATAATTAATGAGTTATTAATAAATCTATTAATTTGTTATAAAAAAGGCGAGCTTATTATAAAGGTCGTCTTTTTACTTTTTATGTAATTTTAACTTAAGTAGGTACCCGTTCAATTTTTTAAACAACTAAAAATGTATTGTATAGTTATAAAGTAAATATTATAAAGAGGCAGCATATTTAAGGAGTGACGTATATGAACGATTCAAAATACCAATACATAAAAAGACAACTAGCAAAAACAAACAAAAAGAACGATGAAAATTACGTAGTTACTCGTATATGGCACTTGATAAACAATTTTGATGTAAAAATGGTAACGCAACAATATATCTGGAGAAATGAATCAGATGCTAAAAGTAAATATGCTTTAGCAGATATATATTTTCCTCAATTTAAATTAATTGTGGAAATTGATGAATTACATCATGAAAATGAATTAAACATTAAATTGGATCAGACAAGAGAAAAGGATATTATTAATGCAACGGGATTCACAATTAAAAGGGTAAAAATGAAAGATGGAATTGATAAATTACATGAAGATATTGATGTGATAGTTAAGGAAATTAATCTTATGATTTCTTCTCTTCAAGAGAAATTTGTGCCTTGGGATTTGGAGAAAGAGATGAATCCAAATACATATATTAAAAGAGGTTACATAGATGCAGATGATGAAACAGCATTTAGAAGAATAGTTGATTGCTGTAATTGTTTCGGATCAGGTTATAAAGGTCTTCAAGGCAGTGGAGCCGCACATAAGTTTGAGAAAGATATTGATATTAAAGGTCTAAAGTTTGTTCCAAATAATGAATGGGATAATAGATTATCTGAGGACGAAAGTTATTTTATTGAAAGAAATAAAAGTAATGAAGAAAACAAGAGTTATCAGTTTAAACGACTAAGTAAATGGAATCAAGAGCATGCTTTGTTTGCAAAAGCTACAGATAATTTAGGCATTATTTTGTATAGATTTAAAGGAAGATATAGAGTAAATAAGGAAAAAAGTATTAAAAATAATTGTGTGTATTGGGAGAGAATCTCAAAGGTTATGGCAACTTATTATCCAGAAAGTGATGAGGGGAAACAAGAAGCGATTCTTTATCTCTATAATAAAGAAGGAATTCTATTGGCTAAATTTTATGAGACTGAAGAGTTTAACTTATTTTTGAATAAGAAAGGGATAAAAATGGCTGATTTAAATATTTTGAATGAGGTTAAAGGTAGAAAAGATTATATTTTAAATGGAACTTTATAAAAGTTCCGAGACTTTACTAAAATAGTGCATTTTATAAGTGCGAGCAAAAAGGAGTGTACCAATGTTTAAAGTAGAAGAAATAAATACAATTATTAATGAAGAGCCTATTAAAAGAAATGAAAGAATACTTAACGAAGTTCAACCAATACTTAGGGGATTAATGCAGCGTTTTATCGATCAAAATAAGGATAGGTTTACTTTTTTAGAAAATTATTACATACACGGTTATGAAGGTACTTTAAAAACGACGATAAATGATTTGAAGAATCCAGATTACTCCGAGAAAAAGCAGTCTTATGGTACTAGAGGGTTTGTTGAGTTAGTTAAAAAGGATTTATTAGATCAAGAATGTAATCTTTTAAAACTGGAATGTAATTTACAAGAAGAAAAAGTAACCATTAAATTAGATTCGAAGATTTATCCATTCTTAAAGCTTTACAAAAGAAATGAAAAAATCGAAGGATTACTGGAAATAATCGATTTATTATCATTGGATATTGATCTAATGATTGGTGGAGAGATAGTTCAAAAAAGTGAATTCGTAAGTAGGGTTGAACAATTAATTAAAGAAAAGAAAAAACCGACATTATCATTCGGAAAAAGTTATTCTTTATCATATATTGAAAATGAAGATTTTATCTTAAAAGAACTTACAATTGTTTTAAATTCACTTAAGCCAATATATGAATATCTGTTTATTGAACAAAATATTCACGAAGAAGTAATGAAAATTGGTAATCAGGTATCACTACTAACAGAGCCAATAACTATAAATCTATTTAATAATCAATATACAATTGAATTTGAAGAAAGAGAAAAATTTAAGCAAGTTTTTTCGCTTTATGAACATAAGCAACTTATAACAAAAGGGACGATTGAGTTTAGTAAGCGTTTATCATATTCCCAGTACGATTATAAGGAATCATTATTAGTAAATGTAAATGGTAATAATCTAATTGCTTTTATGTTAAGGAAACTTGTGGAGGATTCGAATGGTAAATGGAGACAGAATATAAGTTTTTACCAAAGAACAGGGCTAAGTAATGAAGATTTAAAAAGGAAAGCTGAATCTGTTCTTAAGGAACATCAATTTGCTATAGAAGGAAGTCAAATTATAGTAGGAACCTTTAATAAAATTACAGGTAGATTTGAGGAGGAAATCAAAGATATTAAGGCAACCTTAGTTAAGGCGGCACTAATTTTTGCGGATGTAAAGGGATCATTTACTTTGCCTAAATTGGAAGAGGAACAATTAATCGAAGAAGATGACGTTGATGAAGTACAATTAGAAAATTTAAGTCCAGTGTTTGAACTTTCAAATATTCTTCAAAAAGCTGAGGAATCGCCTTTAACATTCTCTCAGTCTATCATTCGAGATTTTCATCTTAATTTAACGTGTTTAGAAGATAAACATTTTGTTATTTTAAATGGAATCTCAGGGACGGGAAAAACACAATTATGTCGTTTATATGGGAATGCAGTGTATGGCTTAAATTATGAAGACGAAAATCCTTACTATGAGTTAATAGCGGTTAGACCTGATTGGATGGATTCTTCTCCGTTATTTGGTTATTATAGTAATCTTGAAAAAAGATATATTTCTACACCTTTTTTAAATATGATTTTAAAAGCTAATCAAGAAAAACATAAACCACACTTTATTGTCTTAGATGAAATGAATCTAGCAAAGGTAGAGTACTATTTAAGTGATTACTTAAGTGCAGTTGAATCAAGGCTACCTATTCATCTACATAATGAAGAAAATGAGACTGATATTCCGAAGTCAATTAAAATTCCACATAATGTATATATCATAGGAACAATAAACGTAGATGAAACAACACATAGTATTTCAGATAAAGTACTTGACCGAGCATTTGTCATGACACTTTCTGATATTCATTTATCTAATTATTGGGAGAGTAAAGATACAAAATTTAAAAGTGTTTTACAGCAAGAGTGGACGTATTTAACTGAACTATATCAATTCCTAATTCCATACGAGCTTCATTTTGGTTATCGTTCAATTAATGAGATGTTAAATAAATTATATGCAAATGCTAGACTTGAAGATGAATTTAAAATGGATGTCCTAGAAGCATTTGATGTTGTAATTAGTGAAAAGATTCTACCGAAAATTAAAGGTGACGAAAGAATCTCAACATTAATAGAAATATTAATTAAATGGACTGAAAACACTCTATTAAATAATAGTATTACGAATAAACATTTATTGAGAATGAGAAGGGAACTGGAGTTATATGGAGCTACACAGTTCTGGCGTTAATATTTATATTTGGGACAATGCATGGATAAAATTAAGCGATGCTTATTTAATTGAAGGAATGAGTTATAGGTGGAAAGCAGATTTAAGTGATGCATTTAAATTTTTATTAAATAGAGTGGCGATTCCGTTGAACAAAACTGATTACGGATGGGAGGGTGTAATTGAAATCCCATTTTACAGCGGAGAGGTTTTATTTACAGTAAATGATGAGAGTATTAAGCAGTACATTTATCCCGACGATAGAAAATTAACAAATGAACAATTTTCTGTCATGTTAGAAAATATTTTAGATGAAGCAGAATTGTGTTTTGAAATGTCTGGTTTGGAAAAAAGTGTTTCAACTGATAAACGAAAAAGGAACATCTCTTTTCTACAGTGGCAATATATTGAAAAAAATTTCTATGGACTAAGAAATATTCTTCTTAACATTAAGAAGAATCCTCTAAGAAAGTTAATTAGGGAACAGGAATTTATTAAAATAGAAAAAGTGAAGGTTGTTAGTACTGGAGTAGAAAAATGGTTTGATAAAAAGGGAATTATTCAACCTTCTCCTAATATGTTAATTCATGCCAATCAAACAAATGAAACTTATGCTACATATGAAAACCAAGCCTTGGTAAAAATGCTAAATGAATTAAGTGTTGCTTTAAGAAAATACGAGCAAATAGATGATTACTCTATCGCAACGAAAGCTAAAAAGTATAATTACATCATTCAAAATTGGCTTAATTGGGATTTTATCAAAGCGGTTAAACCAATCAATGGAAGTATAAAAGTAACTCAAGTGTTTCGAAAGCATCCTCAATATCGTATGTTTTACCAATGGTTCAATAAATTTTTTAAATTTGGAAATTTGAAGTGGGATGTACAGCAAAATATCCCTTTAAAAAGTACATATGAGCTCTATGAAATATGGGCTTATTTACAACTTGTAAAATTTCTTCGAGAAGAAGATATGATTGATAACCTATCTAATTTATTTAGATTTGAAACGAACGGTTTTTTTCTTAATTTAGCTCAAAATCGTGAAAGCGAAATTATGTTAAAAAATGGGAAGTTAGTTTATCAAAAAAGTATTCAATGGAATACAAAACCATACTACAGCTACACTCAAAAAATGATACCCGATATATTTTTAGAATTGAAAGAGAAAGTCTATATATTTGATCCGAAATATCGTTGTGAACATAACCTTGGAACTGCCTTAGGAGAAATGCATAAATATAGGGATGGAATACTAGCATGTGAAACACATCAAAAAGTAGTTTCTGAGGTTTATATTTTAACTCCAGTTACAAATGGTGGGGTAAAGGATAAGAATCTTTTTTCAAAAAATTACCATGAAAGATATGGTATGGGAGCTATTAGCATGATTCCAGGAACTGATAATAATGGAATGAAAGATTTAATAAAAGAATTATTGTAAAGAATAAAATTAATGAAAAGTTTAACGGTGTGCACTGTACTGTCATTAAAAAATGACTAACCGTGTACATCTTTTTTTATTTAGTACCCAATACAATGTCATCTAAACGTGATATAATCCGTACGGTAAATGATTCAGTGGGAGATGTAGAAAGGCAGTGAATGTAAGTGAGTGTAACTTGAAAAAAAGGACCATTGTATTTACAAGTAAAGGATATCTTAAAGGATCGAATTTTACATGGACTGTATCCTGTTGATACAAATATTCCTTCAGAAATACAACTGGAAAGTGAATTCAATGGAAGTAAAATAACAATTCGCAATGCTATTAAAGAGCTTGTTCAAGACGGATTTCTAGAAAAAATGAGTGGGAAAGGTACAAGAGTCCTACGTAACAGCTCTACCTCAAAATTATCAAAAGGAAAGCGTTTTACAGAAGTATTAGTAGATGAAGGACATAAAATACAAAAAGATTTATTGTGCGCAGAAATCATACATAATCAAAAAGACACAGAGCTTTATCATTTATTTGGCGAGAAGTGCTTTTATATCGAACGTCTTTATTATCTAGATGAAGTACCTTATATTCACTACACGCATTATTTAGAATCTAGACATTTGGATGGAATCGACCTATCAGACATAAATGTCCATTCCTTGTATGGATTGATTGAAACACAAGGTGTATCTTTAGAGAAATTTCGAGATGGGTTTGAAGTCGAGTTAGCGCCTCCTCACGTCGAAGAAAGATTACAAGTAGAAAAGGGTACTTCTTTATTAAAGCGCTCACGTTATTCTTATAATGAAGTAGGCGATTTAATCGAATATAGTGAAGGGTATTACAATACTAAAATGCAGCAGTATATTGTTAATTATGACGTGTAAACAAATTTAATAGAGAGTATTAAGTTTAAAATGAAAAACATAAAATAAAATAAAATAATATACTAAATAAGAAATGTGTACAGCCAAATCTGTACACATTTTTTCTATATACCAACTCACTACTAATAATCTCGAAGGAGAAATTCCAATGCCAAACAAGCTTAAACCTATCCAATTTTAGAGATGGTTTATTAAAGTTAGTAAATACTTCCTGAACAAATCTGGTTAATTTTTACTAAAATAACAAGAATATCTATGTTAAAATTATTAATAGATTAAGATAAAAATACATAATTATTTCTTTTTGTAACAAAAAAATAGATTGGAGCTATTACAGATGAAAAAACTTGTTATTGGTATTCTTACAATTGGACTTATTCAAAGTTATTCAATCATTACAACAGATGATGCTAGTGCAGCTGTGAAAACTTTTAAAAACTGTACTGAATTGAACAAGACATACAAGGGTGGAGTTGCCCGTAATGCATCCGTTAAAAATAAAGGCGGTAAAACTAAATATAAACCGTATGCATCAAAAGCTCTATATGACGCTAATAAAAAAATGGATCGCGATAAAGATTTAATAGCGTGTGAAAAATAAGTTTTATAGGTTTAAAAATGAAAGTTCAGAGAATACAATAATATATTAAAGTATCATTGCAGTCTTCAAATTTTGAAGACTGTATTTTTTATTTCCGAATTCTTCAATTTATTATCACATTTGAAGTGAGTTTAATAGAACTTAATGTGTTAACATTTTCATAAATTAGTAAATTTTACCTGTTATATAATTACTTTTTAAAAAGGAGTAAGACTTTTGGAGAAAAACTGTTATTCTCTTCAATTAGAGCTAAATTGTAAAAATCATATGATTCTCGCTATAAATGAAGATACAAAAGGAGCTAGAAGTTTAATTGGTTATATGGTATTAGAAGATGTTAATCGTCCAGGTACACCTAATGATTTTAAAGATTTACATCCTGTCTTTTTAAAAGAATGGGATGATGATCGAAATCTTATTTTTGCGAGAATTTATACTTTTGATAGTATAAATGAGGAAAAAATTGATGCATTATTAGAACTTGCAGAAACGTTTATTGAGTTTAAACCGAATGTAAATCCTAAAGTAGATTTTTTTGTCGCAAAGGAGGTTTTAACACTCTATGAGAAGAGTTGGGAAAATGATATGAATAAGATTCCTGTTTATCAATGGTTAATAAATGCTAATAGTGAAAATCCAATTAGTTTAGCAAATTTAAAAATGGATTCATTAAATCATCTATCACAAGATAAATAAATAAGAACTGAAAGATGTGGGAGAGAGCCCTTATAGAGGACACTAAAAAAGTTCGTGAAAAAAATATGCGAAGCCTTCTCTATAATATCTAGGAAGCCTTCGCTATTTCCTTATAGTTAAAGGTCATGGAATACCTACATTTCGTAAAAGTTTGGGAGAATAAAAAAATGATAATAAAAATCTTAGTTTTAATTTTATTACTAATTCTAGGGAATCTATTATATAAACTGATCCCCTGGAAGTATATTACTGTACTATTTGGAATTATTGTATTACTATTAGTAGGTTTTTTCATTGTTGAGCGTACTTTTATTTTAGTAAAAAATAGACTACTAGAAAGTACTTCACTAAAAAATGAAGGATTGAATGAAATTATGATTGATAAACAAGTTACACCTGAACTATTGGTAGATCTAAAAAGTAAATATGGTAGTACAGTTAAACACACAGACATTGTAGTAATACTTCCTGTTGATAATGATAGAAACTATCAATTTAAGAAAATCTATATTGGAATTAAAAACAATAAAATTAATAGTATTGTTTCTGAAGATCCTAAATTAAAAACGAATAAAGGTATTGGAATAGGAAGCGATGTATCGACTATTAAAAGTATATACGGTAATAACTACATTCGCTCGATTGATGAAATAGGAGATATGATAACGTATCTTGATAAAAAGCAAAATATAAAATTGACTTTCATAATATATGAAGAGAAAGTATTTCAAATTATTCTAACTAAGTATTAAGTCAAGGAGAAAAATTATGGGCATTTCCGTTTGAAAAAGTTTTATGTTAACTTTTTCACAAGTATTGATGCTCTTATTATCTAAGTGGATCTAATATTACTTTATTTTTTTTACGATCTTTATAATAACCATAATATTTATTATCACCTTTTATTTTTACGCGAACTGACCATTTTAGATCACCTGATGATTTAATCCAATCAAAAACTGGATGAAGTTCTTCTATCTCTTGCTTTTTTAAGCCTTTTTCCTTAATAAGATATTCCTCAACTGCATTTTTTGTAAAATGCAGTTTTATTTTTACATAAGTGTACGAAGTGATTATTAATACACTAGCTATTAATAAAGGATTCATTATCTTTTTTTTCTTTTTCATAATATATTCTCCTCCAATAAAAGATAAGTTAATTTTAACTAGTAATCCATTATATAGTTATCTTATATTGTGAATTAACTATGAAATTTCATTATAATATTCAGCTATGAATTGATATTATTGAGTGGAGTTCTATTTTAGCAAAAAATACTTTATTTAGTTTAAACCAAGTGTAAATCCTAAAGTAGATTTTTTTGTTGCAAATGAGGTTTTAAACCTATATGAGAAAAGTTGGGAAAATGATATGAATAGGATTCCTGTTTATCAATGGTTAATAGATGCTAATAGTGAAAATCCAATTAGTTTAGCAAATTTAAAAGTGGATTCATTAAATCATCTATCACAAGATGAATAAAATAATATGAATGATAGAGATTAGCAATGTAGTTTATTGGACAATACAAAAAGCTGACCCAAAAAGTCGTTCATCAACGACCTTTTGAGTCAGCTTTTTTTTCATCACTCTGCTTAATCAGTTGATTTTATTACAACCCAAGCAATTTCTTTGGATACAATATTATATACTATTTTAAGGATTAATTTTTGATTTTTATCAAAATAACTATGATACTTAAGATCTTGTGCTCCATCTTCCCAAGCTTCTTTGTAATTATTCTAAAGTAATTTAGTAACATCACTTATATATTTTAAAGTGGATTTCCCATTAATGATTACCTTGTTTTCACTATAAAAGCCGAACAAATAATTTAATTGATTTTTTTTATTTACATCCAATATTAAATTTTCAAGTAATATTTTGCATTCCGTCTTGAAAATGGAGGACTTTTAACATAACCACTTAAATCTACATCGTCGATCTTATCATATATTTTTATATTATTTATTGAAATTGTATTTAAAGATGTGCTTTTTAGATTTTTTTCACTATCACATCCTGAAAAAATCAAGAAGGTACTTAGATATATTAATATAAAAAATTTTTTCATTTTCCACCTCGGCAGGCTACTTTCAATTAATCTATAAATAATTTCTCAATTAGTATTTCTTTATAAAATATTAACAGAATGTAATCTGTATTTTTTACTAAAAGATTACGAAATTATGAAAGTTTTACCATTTATAATCGAGATTGTTTAGATTAAGACGTTTCAAAAGCTCCATGCATATTAAAGTATCGTTGCAGTCTTTAAATTTTTAGACTGTATATTTTTGTTTCCGAAATCTTCAATTTTTTATCACATTTATAATGATTTTTATATAAATCATTATGTTAATATTTTCACAAGTTAGTTCTTTTTAATAAGGAGTGATGATCATGAAAAATTAATAATTCTCGATGTTACATTATTTTTTACTAGTTCTAGACACAACATCAGGTAGACGAATTTTGGTTACTGAAGCTAATGTGAAATGAAAGGGCTGATGAAATGACTTAAAAGATTATAAAAAAGGGGAAGAAGATTTAAAAGAAATGGAGAAAGCAAAGGATAAAATTGAAGCTAAAAAGTTAAATCTGAAAAAAACAGCTGATATAATAATTGCTATAGGTATTTTTGTCAGTTGTAGGTCTAGTTATATTTGTTACTTCAAGTATTGCTACAGGGGGAGCATTTTTATTGTTAATTTAAAAAGGAGTGTTTTTTGGTAAATTATCAATTTTTATTACAATTAGAATTGAATTATAAAAATCATATGATTTTTATAATAAAAGAAATAAAACCAAAGGGATATTATGAAAAAATAGGCTATCTAGTATTAGAAGATGTTAGTAGAGCAGGTACACCAAATGATTTTAAAGATTTACATCCTGTATTTATAAAAGAATGGGATGATGATCGAAATCTAATCTTTGTGAGAGTATACACTTTTGATAATTTAACAGATGAAAAACAAGATGCATTATTAGAACTTGCAGAAACTTTTATTGAGTTTAAACCAAGTGTAAATCCTAAAGTAGATTTTTATGTATCAAAAGAAGTTTCTAAACTTTATGATAAGTGTTGGGAAAAAGACATGAATATGATACCAGTTTATCAATGGTTGATCGATGCTAATAGTGAAAATCCAATTTGTTTAGCAAGTTTAAAATTGGATTCATTAAATCATCTATCACAAGATGAGTAAATAAAACCTGACTGATGTGAAAGAGAGTATTTTATAGAGGGCATTGAGAAATTCCGTGCAAAATAATTAGTGCGAAGTCTTCGCTGTTTTTCTTTAGGTGATACGATATTATCGTTCCGAAAGATATCGTTTTGTTACTCATTATAAAATAAAAAATCCGGCCCAATTTAAGAACCGGATTTCCTAAGACTGCTTAATCTCCAATCTACGCGCAACCAACGACAAAACATAATTAACAATAAAATACATCAACGAAACCATCACCATAACAGGGATCACATAAGATTCCTTCTGCGCATAAATAATCTGTCCATTATGCAATAAATCTGGCAACGCAATTACAACAGCTAACGATGTATCTTTCAGTAAAGAAATAAACTGACTAACAAGGGGCGGAACCATTCGTCTCAATGCTTGAGGTAAGACGATGTGACGCAATGTCTGGATATAATTCAGTCCAGATGCACGTGCTGCCTCAGTCTGTCCTTTTTCAATCGAGTTTAAGCCACTTCGAATAATTTCTGATATCATAGCTGATTCAAATACTGTCAATGCTGCGATTGCTGCTGTTGTTATTTTCATTTCAATCCCGATTTCTGGTAGGGCAAAATACGTAAAGAATATAATGAGTAGCAAAGGCAGGTTCCGAATGATCTCAACAATCGCGGTTAGTAATTGAGTAACAACGGGAATCTTCGTATATCTAAGCGTACCAATCAGTCCACCAATCATAAAACTTAGTACGATTGAAATGGCAGCGACTTTAAGGGTGACCAAAAATCCTTCTAGTAAAAATTTTATATGATCAAGTGTATACACATCAGCGAACGGCTGCAGAAAGTCCATTCATCCACCTCCTTAATTACTTCTAGCCAAGCGTTTTTCTAAATAGCCTACTCCAATACTTAAAGGAATCGTTAAGACTAAGTAAAATAAGGCTACAAAAATATAAGTATCATACGTTACGTATGTCATTGCAGATATTAGATCGCCTTGATACATTAAATCTCCACCAGCTACGACTGCTAACAATGATGAATTTTTTACTAAATTTAGAAATTGATTGCCAAGAGGAGGGATGACGATTTTGATCGCTTGGGGGAGAATAATGAATCTCATTGCCTGTCCGTAACTCAAACCTGTTGAGCGGGCAGCTTCCATTTGTCCTTTTGGAACAGAGAGAATACCGGCACGGATTGCTTCGGAAATGAAGGCTGCTGTATAGATGGTCAATCCGATTGTTCCTGCAACCATTCCACTAAAACTGCCAGCTAAGTAAGTAAAAAACACGACCACTAGTACAGGGATATTACGAATAAATTCCACATAAATCGAACCTAACCAGTTAAGTGGTTTAATTGGAGCAATTCGCATGACAGCAATAATTGTTCCTAAAATAAAGCTACTTAGTAATGCAATTAAACTAGTTAAAATGGTAACTCTTAATCCTTCTAAAAAATACTCCATATGTTCTGTTAAAATCGAGAAATCAATCAAAGGATTTCCTCCTAATGATCAGGAAAAGCAGGCCCGTAAAATGACGGACTCTGCATCTCCCAACATCAATAATTATTTTTTAATCCATTTATTCTTAATTTCATCGTATTTACCTGAAGCTTTCAGGTTTTTTAATGCTTTATTTAATGCATCGACAAGGTCTTTATTTCCTTTTTTAACCGCAATTCCATAAGGTTCTTGGGTAAAAGTTCCACCTACTAATTCAAATGAAGGATCTTCTTCTTTCATTCCATAAAGAATTGAATCATCAGTCGTTAAGGCATCACCTTTACCAGCTTTTAGGGCTGTAAATGCTTCAGCATAGTTTTCAAATTCAAGTACTGTTGTTTCAGGAGCTTTCTGACGAATATTTACAGCAGAAGTGGACCCTTTAACAGCAAGCACTTTTGTACCTTTTTTCAAGTCAGCAAGTCCATGAACTTTACTGCCTTTTTTCACGAGTAAAGATTGTCCGGCATTAAAGTAAACATCAGTAAAATCTACTTCTTTTTTACGTTCTTCATTAATGGTCATTGTAGCGACTACCGCATCAACTTTCCCATTATTTAAGAGGCCAACCCTGGTTTTTGACGTAACCTCTATGTATTCTGGTTTAACTTTATCGCCAAACATTTCTTTTGCTAGTGCTTTGGAAAGGTCAATATCAAATCCCTCTACTTTACCTGTTGAAGGATTTTTCAATCCAAATAAACGAGTGTCATATTTTACACCAAATACGATTTTCTTATCATCCTTAATACGAGCTAGAGCATCTTTGCTTTTTGTATCATCCTTTCCACCACAACCTGCAAAAACTAAGGCGGCTGTTGTTGAAACTAATGCCATCTTCATAAATTTTTTTAGAAACATTCCATTACCTCCTATTAATGATTTAATATACGGCTAAGAAATAAGCGAGCCCGTTCTTCACGCGGATTCGCATAAAACTCAGCCGGAGTTGCTTCTTCTAATATGCGACCCTCGTCCATAAAGACGATGCGGTCGGCAACCTCTCTGGCAAAGCCCATTTCATGAGTCACGACAACCATCGTCATGCCTTCCCTAGCAAGAGTCTTCATAACATCTAGCACTTCACCAATCATTTCAGGATCAAGTGCTGAAGTAGGTTCATCAAAAAGCATAATTTCCGGTTTCATCGCAAGCCCGCGAGCAATTGCCACACGTTGTTGCTGCCCACCAGAAAGCTGAGAAGGGTAGGACTTGGCCTTTTCTAAAATGCCTACCTTTTCAAGAAAATGTTTGGCTGTTTCATCAGCCTCTTCTCTAGATTGGCCCAGCGCTTTCATAGGAGCTAGAGTAATATTTTCAAGCACAGTTTTGTGCGGATACAAATAAAAATGCTGAAAAACCATTCCAATATTGCGTCTTAACTTATTGAGATCTGTGTTTTTATCCCCAACAGAAATCCCACTGACAGTAAGAGTCCCGTCATTAATCGTTTCCAAATGATTGATACAACGCAACAAAGTACTTTTACCAGAACCCGACGGCCCAATCACAACAACAACTTCACCTTTATTGATTGTGAGATTAATATCTTTCAAGACTTGAAAATCGCCATAAAACTTATTTACATGTTTAAATTTAATCATTCCTGACCTCCTGTACAATTTTATTGACTATGTAAAATGGAGAATTTTGGGAATCAATATTTAATGTGTATGCTTGTTCGCTTTGTGATATCACGCTTATTTTGTTTTTAGTCTTTTTGAACGATTACTTGAGAACTATTAACTTAAATTTATTTTTAGAAATTAACGATGTTTCATAGATTTTTAAGTAGAAATGTACTAGTGATTTTTTGACTACTTAAATTTGATAATTATTTAAAATAATCAAATTGGTCATACTTTCTTCATAAATTTAAGGATTCTTCATGAGTTTAGTATGTTAATATTTTCACATACTAGTAAATTTTACTAAAAAATAAAGAATTAACGTTAATTAAAAATTAGGAAGAATGGTGAAAAAATTACTTTGGTAAACTTTTTTATGTTTAATTGAGATTTTATTCTTTGATTTTTACAAAACAAATATCCCGTATTTTTCAATTTAATTAAGAAAAGAGAGGTGAATTCTGCACTAAATATCGCTATTAAAATGTAAAAAAATGAATTAGGGTTATTTAGTTGCAAAGATTAGTATGTTAAAAAAAGTAATTTTGATTGGAACTTTATCTTTTACATTAAGCATATCTGGTTTTTATGGAAGTATTTACGCGAAGGCAGATAAATCTTTAACTTTAAAAGAAGAGAAAGATTTATCAAATGCTAAGATAGAAACAAAACAATTGGAAATTGAACTAGAGCAACTAGAAGAGCCGGTTTTCTATGGTGATAAAAAAAGTGAGCTTCGAGGTACAACATGGAAAAGAAAGGGAACTATTTTTGTAACTACTGATACTGCTAGTGCTAACTCAAGTACTTGGGCAGGAGGGCATGCAGGAATTTCTTATAATAATTACTACACAATAGAATCATTTGGAAACAAAGGGGCTGCTTTAAATGGAGTAAATTTGTGGAATAATGATTGGAATAAAAGATACAAACACTTTAAAGCTATATCGGTCAATGGAACAACAGCTGCACAAGATGCAAAAGTTGCAGACAAAGCTTATTCATATTTGGGGCGTAAGTATAACTTAAATTTTTTTAGTATAAATCAAGATAAATCATTTTATTGCTCGCAACTTGTATGGTATTCGTATAAAAAGATAGCAAGTATTGATTTAAATGATGGCGGTGCTGTTTGGCCTGTAGATTTAATTCAATCAAAAAAAACCTACACAATTTATTCACAATAATTCCATTGCGAAAGACGAGTATTAATACTCGTCTT
>NZ_JAZGQS010000023.1:0-31750 GCF_036421055.1 Gottfriedia acidiceleris
AGATTGGGGCGACAAAACACTATTCATATTTTAACTTTTATATTATATGCGTTCGTAGCTCAGTTGGATAGAGCAACGGTTTCCGGTACCGTGTGTCGCAGGTTCGAATCCTGTCGAGCGCGCTAAAAGAATAAACCGAGCGATAATCCTAGTTAATTAACAGGGGTTATCACTCGGTTTATATTTTTTCTTTATTGATCCTATATCTATATCCTACCTTTACCTACAACTAAAGATGTACTAAAACTCCATCCAATGAAGAATGGGTTCCCGTTACATACAGTCATATATTTAAAGTATATAAAGGGAGGTCATTCAAATGGATATGAATTCTTGGTTTCTGGAAGAAATGGCACAAATCAATAAAGATGAATTAGAAAGAGAATTAAAATTTAAAGAAACTTATAAACTGTACCCAACATCTAAAAAGAAAAGATACTGTATCGATCTAAAAATCATTAAATTCTGTTTCTAAACTAAGGAATGTTTAAAATCATTTTTCTAAAAAAGAACCGATTGATTTTTTTATTTATAAAAAATTATTCGGCACTTTTTGTTCCTTCTATTTTTTTCCTCTATTCTTTTTCCTAAATATATGATATATTACTCTTTGCGATGAGCTAATTTGAGTAAGACGAGAGATATGCGCAAGCTAAACGCGCGGATGTGGCCGCCCGGTCTCTCGCCTCAAACGCATCAAGACGTCTGCTGCGGCAGGCGTCTTTCTTTTTGTCCATTCCTTTGTGTATAATAGTACATATTAAAATTGAAGGGAATGTTTTTGTGTTAACGATTGCAGAATACACTGTAGAAGAAATAAAAGATCCATTCGGTATCATTGAGGGTGATCGATATGAGTTTATTCTTTATATCAATGTACCAGAGGATGATGAACTATTTAATGAAAAAGGTATATACATAAAAGTGCTTTTTGGAGTAAATGGTGAAGAGTCAAAATTAATTAAATATGACTTATATGAAGCTGAGTCAAATCAGTATTTAGATTTTGATTTGGAAGAAGATGAAGAAAAAGAAGTATTCGAATTTTGTAAAACTCATTTAACTGTTGAAGATTAATATTAATGTGTTATTGAATAACACACTTCAGCTTAGGAGATAGCATATTTTAGATAATACTCAACACACTAATGAGTCATTTTAAACACAGTACCAGTTGTGTCTACACACTTATAAAACACTAATATTGTGAATAAATGTTCCGTTATAAAAACCTTGATTTATCAAGGTTTTTTTGTTGTGTTTTTAAATAGAAAGATTTTTTAGAATATTGGCATAGAATTTGCAATATTTAAATTGATTACACATCTTGTCCTTGTAACGCGTAATTCTTTTGTCATTATTTGTAAAAAATGTAAGCGTTTCATCGGCGAGATAAATTGAGGAGGTGTAGGATGAATATCTTGTTAGTATGTTCTGCGGGAATGTCTACTAGTCTACTAGTTACAAAAATGGAACAAGCAGCTAAGGCAAAAGGAATTCAGGCAACAATTTGGGCTGTTGCTGGTGATGAAGCGAAAGAAAATTTAGCCAAAGCGGATGTCTTACTACTTGGTCCACAGGTTCGTTATCTAGTCTCAGAAATGAAGAAACTAGCTGAACCTAAAGGGATACCAGTAGATACAATTAATCCAGTTCATTATGGATTGATGAATGGTGAAGCTGTACTGGAAATGGCTTTAAATTTGAAAAAATAAAACGGGGAATTAAAAAATCTAGAGAGAAAAGAAGGTGTATTTGAATGATGCGTTTTGCTGAAAAGTATATAATGCCTGCCGCAGCGAAGTTTGGTAATCAACGTCATTTGTTAGCGATCCGTGATGCGTTAATTGGAATGATTGCCATTACGATGATTGGAGCTTTTGCTGTACTTATTAATAACTTAGGTGGCGCAATCCACGGCTACGATAAAATGATGGAAACTGTCTTTGGTGCAAACTGGAAAACACTAGGAAGTGATATTTGGTGGGGAACATTTGCATTTATGACAGTATTTGCTGTAGTAGGAATCGCACATAGATTAGCTCGTTCCTATGGTGATGAAGGTTTTGAAGCAATGCTTGTTGCATTAGCGTGTTACTTTGTACTTGTTCCACAATCATTAGCTGCAGTATCTGTTACGTTAAATGGTGGTAAGACAGCTACGGGTGGAACTTGGGGATTTATTAGTTGGAATTCTCTAAACTCAACGGCTTTATTTACAGGAATTATTGTTGCGATTATTGCAACTGAAATTTTTGTACGTTTAGCTAGGGTGAAACAACTAGTTATTAAATTACCAGATGGCGTTCCACCAGCAGTATCAAAAGCATTTGCAAAGTTATTACCAGGGATGTTGACAATCTTTATTGTTGCATTAATTGGTTTATTGTTCAGATTATACATTTCGAACGGCGTATTCTTTAATGACTGGTTAAATTCAGTTCTTGTAAAACCATTAACTGATGCAGCCGATTCATTAGGATTTGCAGTTGCTATTGCATTCTTTGTACATTTCTTCTGGGCGCTTGGGTTACATGGTCCAAATATTTTAGGAGGTATTACAACTCCTTTATTAACAACTCTAGGTAACCATAACATCGATTTATATGCTAAAGGTGTAACAGATCTAGATAAGTATTCAGTATTAGCAGGCCCTTTCTTAGACGCATTCGTATATATGGGTGGATCGGGTACTACAATTGGTTTACTGATTGCAATGTTCCTAGTTAATCGTAAACGTCATAAACAGATGATTGCTTTAGGAACACCTCCAGGATTATTTAATATTAATGAACCAATTATTTTCGGTTTACCTATCGTGTTAAACCCAGTATGGTTAATACCATTTATTTGTACCCCAATTGTTTTAACCATTATTTCTTATTTAGCTGTTCAATCACATATTGTTTTCCCAGTAGTATCTACAATTCCTTGGGTAACTCCACCAGTTATAGGTGGCTATTTAGCAACTGGTGGTCACTGGAGTGGTGCAGTTTTATCTCTTGTTAACGTAGTGATTTCAATCGTTATATACTTACCGTTCGTTGTAGTAGCAGAAAGAATGGAAGCTAGAAAGTCAACAGAGACGACAAGTAGTAATTCATTAAATGTATAATAGAATGTGAAGGAGAAGAGGGAAAATGCCTACCGACACAAATAATGAACAAATTGCATTTCAGCTAATATTACATTCTGGTAATGCCAAGAGTTTATTAATGGAAGCAATGTATAAAGCTCGTGATGGAGAGTTCGAGGAAGCTCGTTTGAAAGTAAACGAGGCGAATGCAGAACTTAGGCTGGCTCATCATGCACAAACTTCACTTATACAAAGTGAAGCAGCTGGGCAACTATACTTTATTAATATTCTTTTAGTACATGCACAGGATCATTTAATGAACACTCTTACAACAAGAGATTTAGTAGAGGAAATTATTTACTTGCATGAGAAAATTTCACTTTAACTATTGATTAAAAAAGTGGTGTAGATTAGATCTACATCACTTTTTTTAATCACATAAAACAAAATGTATAATTTAAATGAAAATCGCAAAAGTGTTTTAAAACACTACAATAAAGTACATATAAATCACAACACACTAACAAGGGAATAACACACTAAAACAATTTAAGGAGATTGACGAACTATATTTAACACACTAGACGTTTTAAGTTACTTTCCTTTTAAAACAAAGAAAAAAGATTTCTTGCCGACGAGTCCTTATAGGACAAGGTTTCTAAGATTAATTGATCTATTTTTTTAATATGTTAGAAAAAAGTTGGCACGCCATTTGCTATATAAAGAGTGTACAAAATAAATTAATTTGTAGTTGCTACAAGGGTTTGTATATGACTTTCACCTAAACCTGTAAGCGCTACACTAAATCTAATACTGGAGGAATAACAATGAATATTTTATTAGCTTGTTCAGCAGGAATGTCTACTAGTTTACTAGTAACTAAAATGGAGGATGCAGCAAAATCAAAAGGGATTGAAGTAAAAATTTGGGCAGTTTCAGGTGATGCTGCAAAAGAAAATTTAGATCAAGCAGATGTTCTTTTATTAGGACCACAAGTACGTTATTTAGCTACTGAAATGAAAAAAGTTGCCGAGCCAAAAGGGATACCAGTTGATGTAATCAATCCAGTACATTATGGACTTATGAATGGTGAAGCTGTTTTAGAATTGGCACTTAGTTTAAAAAAATAGTCATGTACGTTGCACAAATTCTTAACAAAAGGGAGTCTTAAAAATGATGAATTTTGTAGATCGATATATAATGCCAGCTGCAGCAAAGTTCGGTAACCAACGTCATTTATTAGCAATACGAGATGCGTTAATCGGGATGATTGCCATTACAATGGTCGGTTCATTTGCAGTTTTATTTAATAATTTAGGTGGAGCGATCAAAGGTTACGACAAAATGATGGAAGCTCTTTTTGGAATGAACTGGAAGACATTAGGTGGAGACATTTGGTGGGGCACATTCGCATTTATGACAGTTTTTGCTGTTGTAGGGATTGCTTATAAATTGGCTCGTTCTTATGGTGATGAAGGATTTGAAGCAATGCTTGTCGCATTAGCGTCATATTTTGTACTAGTGCCACAATCATTAAACACTGTAACGGTTACATTAGAAAATGGAAAAACAGCTACTGGTAGTGTTTGGGGATTAGTGAACTCTACTTATACTAATTCAACTGCACTTTTTACCGGAATAATCGTTGCCATTATCGCAACAGAAATTTTTGTTCGCTTATCAAGAGTAAAACAATTAGTTATTAAATTACCAGATGGTGTACCACCAGCAGTTTCAAAAGCATTTGCTAAGCTATTACCTGGTATGCTAACAATCTTTGTAATTGCAATTGTTGGATTACTATTCAGATTATATTTATCTGATGGAGTTTATTTTAATGACTGGTTAAGCTCAGTACTTGTTAAGCCATTAACAAATGCTGCAGACTCTTTACCGTTTGCAATCGGAATAGCATTCTTTATTCATTTCTTCTGGATGCTTGGCTTACATGGACCAAATATTCTAGGAGGGATTACGACACCACTATTTACAGCTTTAGGAAATGAAAATATTGATTTAGCAGCAAAAGGTGTTACAAAGTGGAGTGAATACAATGTAATGGCTGGTCAGTTCTTTGATGCATTTGTATTCTTAGGTGGATCAGGTGCTACGATAGGGTTAATTATTTCAATGATATTAATTAATCGAAAACGTAATAAACAAATGATTGCATTAGGTGGGGCACCAGGTTTATTCCAAATTAATGAACCAGTTCTTTTCGGATTACCGATTGTGTTAAATCCAATGTGGCTAATTCCATTCATTGGTACACCAATTATTTTAACAGTTATTTCATATTTAGCGATTTCTTTAGGGATGGTTCACCCAGTAACTACAAATATTCCATGGGTAACACCACCAATTTTAGGTGGATGGTTGATTACTGGGGGACATTGGACAGGTGCAGCCTTAGCAGCATTTAATTTAGTTATCTCAGTTGTTATCTATTTACCTTTCGTTGCACTACAAAGACGAATGGAATCTAAAAAAATAAGAGAAGCGGCAAATAATCAAAGTGCTGCTATGTAATGCAGTTTGAGGAGGATACGAAATGAGTACTTTAACGACAATTGAGCAAACAGCATTCCAATTAATCTTACATTCAGGAAACGCAAAAAGCTCATTAATGGAAGGTATGCAGGCTGCTCGAGCGGGTAATTTAGAAGAAGCAAATAGTAAGATAGAAGAAGCAAAAAAAGAATTAAATCTTGCGCATCAGGCACAAACTTCATTAATTCAAGGTGAAGCACGTGGTGAGAATGTTGAATTAAGTATCTTATTAATACATGCTCAAGATCATTTAATGAATGCATTAACGATGAGAGATTTAGTAACAGAAATAATTTTCCTACATGAAAAATTAATTAAATAAGAGAAACTAGAAAAGTAGTTTTAAAGAATGTCCTGGCTACTTTTCTACTATCATATAGAAGGAGTGAAGAAAATGAGAAACGGTATTAAAATAGCAACAATTGGTGGCGGTTCAAGTTATACTCCAGAATTAGTTGAAGGATTTATTAAACGTTATGATGAACTACCTGTAAGAGAGCTATGGTTAGTGGATATTGAAGAAGGTAGAGAGAAACTTGAAATCGTTGGAAATCTTGCGAAAAGAATGGTAGAAAAAGCAGGAGTACCAATGGAAATCCATTTAACACTTGATCGACGTGCTGCTCTTAAAGATGCTGATTTTGTTACGACGCAATTTCGTGTAGGATTACTTGAAGCTCGTATGAAGGATGAGCGTATTCCTTTAAAATATGGGGTAATTGGTCAAGAAACTAATGGTCCAGGTGGTCTTTTTAAAGCGCTTCGTACAATTCCTGTAATTTTAGATATCGTCAAGGATATTGAAGAGCTTTGTCCAAATGCTTGGCTGGTAAACTTTACAAATCCTACAGGTATTTTAACAGAAGCGATTTTAAGATACACAAATTTCCGTAAAGTGGTTGGTTTATGTAATGTACCAATTCATATTCACATGAACATTGCAAAAGGACTAGGGGTTGAAGCTGAGCGCGTACATATTGATTTTATGGGATTAAATCATATGGTTTACGGAACAAAAGTATTATTAGATGGTGAAGATGTAACAAGTCGTGTTGTCAGTGAGTTTGCACGCCCTGCAGAGAGTATGACGATGCAAAATATTAAGGCAATGGATTGGAATCCTGATTTTATTGAAGCACTTGGAGTAATTCCATGTCCGTATCACCGATACTACTATCAAACGAAAGTAATGCTAGAAGAAGAGCTTGAAGTAGCGAAAAAAGATGGAACACGTGCTGAGGTTGTAAAAAAATTAGAAGAATCATTATTCGAATTATATAAAGACCCTAATTTAAATAGTAAGCCACCACAATTAGAAAAACGCGGCGGAGCTTATTATAGTGATGCTGCATGCCGATTAATTTCATCTCTATATAATAATAAAGGTGATATTCAACCTGTAAATACAATGAATAATGGTGCTATTGCATCAATTCCAGATGATTGTGCTGTTGAAGTAAGTGCAGTCATTACAAAAGATGGCCCAAAACCACTTACGATGGGTGACTTACCGGTTGCAGTACGCGGTTTAGTTCAACAAATTAAATCATTTGAACGTGTAGCTGCAGAAGCAGGGGTAACTGGTGATTATAAAACAGCATTACTTGCTATGTGTATTAACCCACTAGTTGGATCTGATCATTTAGCAAAACAAATTTTAGATGAAATGTTAGAGGCTCACAAAGAGCATTTACCTCAATTCTTCAAAAACGAAAAAGTAGCAGCTAATTAACGATTAAAAAGAGGGATGTAGCTCGAATGATAGAGTGCATCCCTTTTTATGATACTAAAAGAAAAAGGGGAATGAACGATGACAAAGCTTATAGTAAATGCAGATGATTTCGGCTATTCAAAAGGTGTAAATTATGGCATTATTGATGCGCATTTGAATGGTATAGTGAATTCAACGACAATGATGATGAATATGTATGCTGTTGAGCATGGAATTGAATTAGCAAAATTACATCCTACATTAGGATTAGGTGTACATCTTGTATTAACTGCAGGCAAACCTTTATTATCGAATTTAAAAACAATCGTAGATCCAAACGGGGATTTTCTTAAAAATAGTTATTGGTATGATAATCCCGTTATTAATGTTGAAGAAGTTGAAAAGGAATGGGATGCTCAAATTCAAAAGTTTCTTTCTTATGGATTGAAACCTTCACATCTAGATAGTCATCACCATGTACACATGATTTCAATTCTACACCCAGTAATTGCAAAATTATCTCAAAAGTATGATCTTCCAGTCCGAGTTTCTCCAAAGAGTCAAATAGACGGAATTACACCTTTTACGGATCAATTATTAACCGATTTTTATGGTAATGATATTCCAATAAACTATTTTGAGACAATACAAGACAGAATTAATAATAGTGCTGAGTCAGTAGAGGTTATGGTACATCCTGCATTAGTAGATAATCATTTAAAAAATGGTACATCCTATTGCTTTGAGAGATTAACAGAACTAGATATCCTTACGAACTCAAAACTTCCTGAGGGAGTAGAGTTAGTAAAATATAATATAGTGTAAAAAGTCAGTTCAGACTGCCCGAACGGTGCTCCTTACCGTCTAAGGTAACTCAGCTCCTCACCAGGCTTCACGCCTCGAAAGACAAGCGCTTGCAATCAGTCTGAAACTTAAATTTTTAGTACTTTGTCTACACACTAAAAGCCAGTACTTTCAAAAGAAGTAACTGGCTTTTTTTTACTTATTTCTAGTTTAATTATTTTATATAAAATTCTTCATCTACTCTACTTATATCATTTCTAGAATAAAATTCCATTAAGTAACATATTTCATCATCAGGTATGATAATGTCACAAGCATTCTCAATTTGTTGCATTATTTTTTTAATTTTTAAATATAGCATATAATCGCTATTTATTTTATCTTCCTTATCTTTAAATGGGATTAGAGGCTGTGAGTTTTGAATTCGATCAATCATGCAACTCATATGAATAACAATTCCCATTAGATCCTCATTTTTGAAAAATTTGTCTGTTTGGACTTGTATATCGTTCAAGGCCCGTCTAATCACACTAATTACTTTTTTAGCATCCTTTAAAGAAATAGTCTCTTGTAATGTTTCAGCCATTTTTAAATATGTTTCTTCATAAGTTATTAATTCTTGTATTGTCTTTGTAGCTTTCATATTTAATACATCTTGTAAATGGAACGTATTAAATGGAACATTTATATCAAAATTCGAAACAATACAAACGATACTTCGTTCTTTAGATATATCATTTAACATTTTTTGTAATTCGTCTTTATTTAAAAGGCTAATTGGCACGATTTCTAGCATCTCTTTATCATAGACCAAGTTATTCGCTAGTATATTTTTAATGGCTATTGCACTTCCCTGACCAGTCAGACATGCAGTTAAAATGACAGAACGATTAAATTCAGGTTGTTTCGTTTTATTCGCATGAGAATTGATGAAGAAGGTAGTTAAGTTTCGTACGTCCTGATAAAGTTCGTCTAAATTATAACCTAGTGTTGCTTTTCTAGAGGCTTCGATTACATGTGCAGTACTTACCATTTGAATCACGCGTACCGGAATTGAAAATTCGGCTTCAATTATGTCACCGATATAAGATAGTGATCCCATATCGATACAAAGTAGAATTCCATTTAATTTACCTAAAGATTTAATATAATCTTTTACTCGAATTAAAAAATCTTGTGGTGGTTCACTTAATGGCATATCGATTCCGATAACTTCCTCGTTTTCTAACAGTTCATTTGTTACATTTGCCATTTCTCTAGCAATACCATTACCGTGAGCTAATACAATTACTTTTACATTGGAACTAGTCACTTTAAAATCTTCGTTTCCATATACAAAAAACATCGTTATAAATGCTACTTCATCAAATGGGATTGAAACATTTGAAAAATCTTCAATCATTTTTACACATTCAATTGAAACGGAAAACTCTTTCTTATACTGATCTCGGATTTGCGTTATATTTGGATGATAGATTTTTTTGTTTGACTGTATACGCTGTAATAGGGTTTGTATATGTAGGCTAAGTGCAACGAGTATTTTTTCATTAAATCTCTTACTTAATTTTTCTTCTGCTAGTTTTAAAACTTTTTCACTTAGTGTAACGATTTCAGGCTTGATTATTTTTGAGACATTTTCTTTACTAGATAACTTGCGATTAATAGATGTTAAATAATGCGTAAAATAGCTTTCAATATCGTTTTCCATTAGTATAGATAACTCGTCCTGAGCAACGCCACGTTGTTTTAGTTCTTCGTATTTTGTATCAATTCGGTCATAGATTGTATCTGCAGAATGATCCAATTGTTGGTTACTTGATATACCCTTTGTTGGTGAAAATTCAAAATGCTCGTTTAACAATGTGACTGCGTGCTTCACTTTTTTTTCAATGAATAAGCCTTCCTTCACATACCAGTTCAAATCAGTGCTATAAATTCGTATTTTATCATGTTTATGCGTAATAAAATCTGCGTAAGCCTTTGCGCAAGCTAATTGAATATCGGCTTTAAGTTGTCCAATATTGTTTTGACACGGATAAAATAGAAAAGAGCGAATAGTATTTGCACTTACAACGATCTCTTTTCCGAGACGAACACTTTCTTCCGTGAAAAATCGTTTAATCAGTGTCAATCTCTCTTCATATGATCGATCGCGAAGAGCCGGTAATGTAATAACCATAGGAATCCGGCGTGTAAATGTAGATAATAATGTTGACCCTGGATCCTCTGTTGTTGCTGAAATGATTAATACATTAGATGTTCGTTCGTTTTCTGTCTCTCCTAGTCTTCTATACAACTTATAATCAATAAACGTAAATAACATTTCTTGACCTTCAGGAGTAAGACGATGAACCTCATCTAAAAATAATATTCCATTATTTGCTTTTTCAAGTAGACCTTTTTGTTCTGTTGCTCCCGTATAAGCACCTTTTCTTACACCGAAAAGCTGACCTAATAATAGTTGTGGATTATTTGCATAGTCTGCGCAATTAAAAATAATGAATGGAGAATCCTTTTCTAAAACATTCGACCGAATTGCGTAATCATGCATTCTTTTAGCAAAAGCAGATTTACCAACACCAGTCTCACCGAGTATTAATGTATGCATACCATTTGGTGGATAGAGAATAGCTGATCTTGCTTTTTCAATGGCAGGTCTTAAACTAATATTTTCTTCATAAAAATATTCATATTGATAGTCTGAACTTGCTATCTTATTATGAGAATTATTCGTTTGTTGTAAAGAATGAGATAGAAGTTTAAATACGACCGGTCTAGAATTTGTTTTTATTAATAATTCTTGTTTAACTAATTTATTTAAATCACTGCTAACGTTTGCGCGATCTAACCCAAGCTTTTGAGCAATCTCATTAGCCGTAAAACCTTGCTCCTTATTTTGAAGAAATACTTCATAAATCTGATTTTTTCTGTTCATAATGGCCCACCCATCATAAAGAGTTGTATACTTTTACTATACAGGAAAAAGTAAACGTTTTCACTATATTTAAATTAGTAGAACAATTCGTCAAGTACTATGAAAAAGTTAAATATCGAGTAAAATAGTAATAAGGGAGTGAAGTAGTATGGAAATGAATTTAATGCAAAAACAATCATTGAAACTTGCAATGACTCAGGAACTACGACAAGCCATTACAATGCTTCAATTTAATGCCCAAGAACTTACAGATTTTTTATTTGAACAATCATTAGAAAATCCCTTAATTGAAGTCGAAACTCCTTATAGCGATTACACTTCTTCAAAAATCAAACAACAAACTACTGTAGGCGGACAAGGAATGGAGTTATATACTCGAAGAACAGAAACATTACAAGAAGAACTTGTTAGTCAGTTAAATGAGTTGAAAATTGATAATGATGAATATAAAATTATTAAATATTTAATTTATAACTTAGATAAAAATGGATTTTTGATGGAATCAGATGAAGAGCTTATACATGAATTAAATATTTCTTACGTCCAGTTACAAATCTGCATTGATACACTTCAACGTTTTGAACCCTCAGGAGTTGGAGCAAGATCGGTTAAAGAGTGCCTATTAATACAACTAAACGGCCTTGAAGTTGATACAACAATTGCAAAACAGGTTATAAAAGATTATTTTGATCTATTTGTTAATAAAAACTGGAAAGAAATAGCGAAGAAACTTAAGATTAGCTTACCTGATTTACAAAAAGAAATTGACTTAATTTTAACCCTTCAGCCAAGGCCAGGCTTAAATTATTTCCAAGATCAAGTGAATTATGTAGCTCCTGATTTAACAGTTGAAAAAATAGGCGGGGAATTTGTTGTACTGCTTAATGATAAAATTATGCCGCGTTTAAAAGTACTTAATGAATATTCTTCAATTTTAAATGGTCAACATGAGAAGGAAGTTTCAACTTATTTAAAGGATAAAAATACGCAAGTTAACTGGTTAATGAAAAGCTTGGAAGAACGAAAATCAACGATGTTAGCAGTAATGAATTGTATCCTTAAAAAGCAAATTGCTTTTTTTGAGAAAGGTCCTGCAAATTTAAAAACACTTACTTTAAAAGAGATAGCGGAAGAACTTTCATTACATGAATCGACAATTAGCCGTACTTGTAAAAACAAATATGTACAGACACCATTTGGTTTATATGAAATGAAGAAATTCTTTCATCAAGGTGTAAGTGTAGACGGCGAGGAGCTTGCTTCAACGAGTGTACAGGTATTCATCAAGCAGTTAGTAGATGAAGAAAACAAAGAAAAACCATTATCAGATCAAAAGCTGGTTGAATTATTAGCTGAAAAACATGGAGTGGAAATCTCTAGAAGAACTGTAGCAAAGTATAGAGATATACTTAGAATTCCTGGTTCATCAAAACGAAAGCGCTTTAGTTAAAAGGAGAATGGAATGTCGATTAAGTTAACTTTATTTACAAAAGAGAACTGTGGATTATGTGAAGAAGCAAAAGATGCTATTCAATTGGTCCAATCTGAATATGAAATCGAAGTAAATGAAATTGATATTTATTCTGACGATGCATTATTAGAAGAATATCAGCTAATGATTCCTGTTATTCAAATTAATGGGGAAACTGTAGCATACGGTAAAATTCATAAGATTGACATATTAAATGCCATAAATGGGTAGATATCAGTTGAAAGAAATGAATTACCCTGTTACAATATAACTGTAGCAGGGTTATTTCACTTCTGGAGTAAATCTTGTTCTAAAAAACAACGTTGCAAAACGCTGTATTTTTTTAAAACAGGTGGGACATAATATGTCATAGAGGGACATAATTAGACCCAGGTGAATACTCTGTGAAAGAGGAGATGAAAATGAACCATATTTTAAAGCTACAACAAAAATTATTACCTGATCTAATACCCGTTATCCAAAAAAGATTTCAAATCCTACAATATATAAGAATTATGCAGCCAATCGGTCGAAGGAATTTGTCTGCAAGTGTAGGATTAACAGAAAGAGTACTTAGATCAGAAGTTGCTTTATTAAAAGAGCAAAGACTGATTAATGTCGCATCTTCTGGCATGACATTAACGGATGAAGGACTAACCTTACTTCTAGACCTTGAAGAACCAATGCGTGAACTATTCGGTTTGAAAAATATCGAAGACTTACTTAAGGAAACTTTTAACCTAAAAGAAGTAATCGTTGTTTCAGGCGATAGTGACGAGCTGGACTGGGTAAAAAAGGAGATGGGTCGAGCGGCTGTTGGCTGTATAAACCAAAGGCTAGAAACAAATAATATTGTTGCTGTTACTGGTGGTTCCACTTTAGCTGCCGTGGCCGAAATGATGAATGATGACTCTAAAGATCTAAATACCTTATTTGTACCGGCACGAGGCGGTTTAGGTGAAGAAGTAAGAAATCAAGCAAATACGATTTGTGCAAAAATGGCTGAAATGGCAAAAGGTAATTATCGATTACTTCACTTACCAGATGAACTTAGTGAAGAAGCTTACCTAACTATGATGGAAGAACCAAGAGTAAAAGAGGTTCTAAATTTAATTCGATCTTCTTCAATTGTCGTACACGGAATTGGAGATGCATTTACGATGGCAAAACGAAGACAATCTTCATCAGAACAGTTAGAAATCTTAACTGAATCTGAAGCTGTAGGAGAGGCATTTGGATATTACTTTAATGAAAATGGTGAAGTTGTAAACAGAGTAAGAACAATTGGATTACAACTGAATGAATTGGAGAATATACCTTATGTACTTGGAGTAGCTGGAGGATCTTCTAAGGCAAAAGCAATGGCTTCTTTCTTAAAGAAAGGTCATGTAAACATCCTCGTCACAGACGAAGGAGCAGCAAAAGAGTTAATTAAAGGATGTACCCTTTAAAATAAAAAAGCTTCTACCTATTAAAAGGAGGAAATTAAAAATGGCAACTAAAATTGGTATTAATGGATTTGGACGTATCGGACGTATGGTTTTCCGCGCAGCTTTAAACAACCCAAACGTAGAGGTTGTAGCAATTAATGACTTAACAGATGCTAAAACTTTAGCTCATTTATTAAAATATGATTCAGTTCACGGTTCAGTAAACGCTGATGTAACTGTTAATGGCGATTCTATCGTTGTAAACGGAAGTGAAATTAAAGTAATCGCTGAGCGTGACCCAGCAGCTTTACCTTGGAGCGATTATGGAGTAGAAGTTGTAGTAGAATCTACTGGTCGTTTCACAGATAAAAAAGATGCTGAAAAACACTTAGGTGGATCAGTTAAAAAAGTAATCATCTCTGCACCAGCTTCTAATGAAGATATCACGATTGTAATGGGTGTAAATGATGACAAATACGATGCAGCTAGCCACAATGTAATTTCTAATGCTTCTTGTACAACAAACTGTTTAGCTCCATTTGCTAAAGTATTAGACGAAAAATTTGGTATCAAACGTGGTATGATGACAACTGTTCACTCTTACACAAATGACCAACAAATTCTAGATTTACCACATAAAGATTTACGTCGTGCACGTGCTGCTGCAATGAGCATGATCCCAACAACTACTGGTGCTGCTAAAGCAGTTTCATTAGTATTACCTCAATTAAAAGGTAAATTAAATGGTGGTGCTGTACGTGTACCAACTGCTAACGTATCTTTAGTTGACTTAGTAGTAGAATTAAATGCTGAAGTTACTGCTGAAGAAGTAAATGCTGCATTTAAAGCTGCTTCTGAAGGCGAATTAAAAGGTATTTTAGGATATTCTGAAGAGCCATTAGTATCAATCGACTATAACGGTTGCACAAACTCTTCTACAATCGATGCATTATCTACAATGACTATGGAAGGCAACATGGTTAAAATCCTTTCTTGGTACGATAATGAAACTGGTTACTCAACTCGTGTAGTTGATTTAGTAGCTCACATCGCTTCAAAAGGTCTATAATTTTTATAAAAATTAATATGAGGGCGAGGGGAATTTCCTCCCCTCTTTTGTTTGATAAAAATCCTCTTTTGTCACTAATCCAACACAATATTAAAAAATACTCTAGAAATAAATTCCAATTGATATACATAATCTGTTAAAATTGCGGTGACAATATCACAGAATAGATACGACTTTTTATGAGACGGATCGACCAGTGGAATTGAACATGGATGAATAAAAACAGTACTGGAGGCACCTACTATGAACAAAAAATCATTACATGACATTGATGTAAAAGGGAAACGGGTATTCTGCCGTGTTGACTTTAACGTACCTATGGCAAATGGTGAAGTAACAGATGATACTCGTATTCGTGCTGCTCTTCCTACGATTCAGTATTTAATAGAGAACGGAGCAAAAGTTATTTTAGCATCACACTTAGGACGTCCAAAAGGGCAAGTAAATGAAGACATGCGTTTAAATGCAGTTGCTACACGTTTAAGTGAAAAATTAGGTAAAAACGTTATTAAAGCTGATGAAGCATATGGACCTAAAGTACAAGAAGAAATCAGCAAAATGAACGAAGGCGATGTTTTATTATTAGAAAACGTTCGTTTCTACCCAGGTGAAGAGAAAAATGATGAAGCTCTAGCAAAAGAATTTGCTTCATTAGCTGATGTATATGTAAATGATGCTTTCGGTGCTGCACACCGTGCACATGCGACAACTGCTGGAATTGCTAAACATATCCCAGCTGTAGCAGGCTTTTTAATGGAAAAAGAAATAAATGTTTTAGGTAAAGCACTTTCTAATCCAGAGCGCCCATTTACAGCGATTATCGGTGGAGCGAAAGTTCGAGATAAAATTGGTGTAATTGAAAACTTATTAGAAAAAGTAGATAACTTAATTATTGGTGGCGGACTAGCTTATACTTTTTTAAAGGCTAAAGGCTATGAAATTGGTAAATCTCTTTTAGAAGAAGATAAAATTGATTTAGCAAATGAATTTATGCAAAAAGCGGAAGCTAAAGGTGTTAAATTCTATATGCCAATTGATGCAATTATTGCTGACAAATTCGGTGAAGATGCTAATACTCAGGAAGTTGATATTGATAGCATTCCTGCAGATTGGGAAGCACTTGATATTGGACCAAAAACAACTGCTCTTTATGCAGATGTCATTAAAAGTTCTAAATTAGTTATTTGGAATGGACCAATGGGTGTATTTGAAATCGATAAGTTTGCACAGGGAACTAAAGGTGTCGCACAAGCATTAGCAGATTCTGATGCATACTCAATTATCGGTGGTGGAGACTCAGCTGCTGCTGCTGAAAAATTCGGCTTAGCAGATAAAATGAGCCATATTTCTACTGGTGGCGGTGCTTCATTAGAATTTATGGAAGGTAAAGAGCTTCCTGGAGTTGCATTATTAAACGATAAATAAGTCTTAAAGCTTTACAATATTTAGTATTTGAAATAGAGTAAGATGTTATGTCTTACAATTGTTAGGAAGGTGTTTCTCATGCGTAAACCAATTATCGCAGGTAACTGGAAAATGAATAAGACGCTTAACGAAGCAATGACATTCGTTGAGGAAGTAAAAAATAGCATTCCATCATCTGATAAAGTAGATTCAGCAGTTTGTGCGCCTGCATTATTTATTGCACCTATGTTGTATGGTGTAAAAGGAACTGAATTAAAAATTGGTTCTCAAAATGTAAGTGATAAAGATAGTGGAGCTTATACTGGAGAAATTAGCCCAGTAGCACTTAAAGATTTAGGTGTAACTTATGCCATTATCGGACATTCTGAGCGTCGTGAATATTATGGCGAAACAGATGAGTTTATTAATAGTAAAACAAAAAAAGCATTTGAACATGGACTTACACCAATTCTTTGCTGTGGAGAAACACTTGAAGAACGTGAAGGCGGTAAATTTGAGGAAGTTATTCGTACTCAATTAACAGCTGATCTTGCAGGTCTTACAGACGAGCAAGTAAAGAATTTAGTAATTGCTTATGAACCAATTTGGGCAATTGGAACAGGGAAATCTGCAACAGAAAAAGATGCACAAGATTCATGTAAATTTGTTCGTGATGTTGTAGCAAGTCTTTATGATGGAACTGTTGCTGAATCTGTACGTGTACAATATGGCGGCAGTGTAAAACCTGAAAACATTAAAGAATATATGGCTCAACCTGATATTGACGGTGCGTTAGTAGGTGGAGCAAGCTTAGAACCAGCTTCTTTCCTTGCATTATTGGAGGCTGTTAAGTAATGAGTAAACAACCAGTAGCGTTAATTATCCTAGATGGATTTGGTTTGCGTGAAGAAACATTTGGAAATGCTGTTGCACAAGCGAAGAAACCAAATTATGATAGATATTGGAATAAATATCCTCACGCACAATTAACTGCTTGCGGTGAAGCAGTAGGTCTACCTGAAGGGCAAATGGGTAATTCTGAAGTTGGTCATTTGAATATCGGAGCGGGACGAATTGTTTATCAAAGCTTAACACGCGTAAATAAGGCAATTCGTGAAGGCGAATTCGAAAAAAATGATACATTCATCGATGCAATTAAAAGTGCAAAAGAAAAAGATAAAGCATTACATATTTTTGGTCTACTGTCTGATGGAGGTATTCATAGTCATATTAATCACATGTTTGCTTTATTAAAATTAGCTGCTGAAGAAGGTATGAAAAAGGTCTATGTACATGCTTTCCTTGATGGACGAGATGTTGGTCCTACTACAGCTAAAAAATATATCGATCAAACAGAAGCAAAGTTTAAAGAATATGGTGTCGGAGAATTTGCAACAATTTCTGGCCGTTACTATTCCATGGACCGTGACAAACGTTGGGACCGTGTAGAAAAATGTTATTGTGCAATGGTATATGGAGAAGGTCCAACTTATACAAATCCATATGAATTAATTGAAGATTCGTATGCGAACGGTATCCATGATGAATTCGTATTACCATCTGTAATGGTAAAAGAAGATGGAACTCCAGTTGCAACAATAAGTGATGATGATTCAATCATCTTCTACAACTTCCGACCTGACAGAGCAATTCAAATTTCAAATGTATTTACAAACGATGATTTCCGTGACTTTGATCGTGGAAGTAAGTTCCCGAAAAATGTTCATTTCGTTTGCTTAACGCATTTTAGTGAAACTGTACAAGGTTATGTTGCATTTAAACCAACAAACCTAGATAACACTTTAGGTGAAGTTTTATCTCAAAACAACCTAAAACAATTACGAATTGCTGAAACGGAAAAATATCCTCATGTTACATTTTTCTTTAGTGGAGGCCGTGAAGCAGAGTTCCCAGGTGAAGAACGTATTTTAATTAACTCGCCAAAAGTTGCGACTTACGATTTGAAACCTGAAATGAGTGCTTATGAAGTAAAAGATGCATTACTTAAAGAAATTGCTGCAGATAAGCATGATGTAATCATCTTGAACTTTGCAAATCCAGATATGGTAGGACATTCAGGAAAACTTGAGCCGACAATTAAAGCAATTGAAGCGGTTGATGAATGTTTAGGAGAAGTAGTTGATGCAATTCTAGCTAAAGGCGGAAAAGCAATCATTACAGCTGACCATGGAAATGCAGATGAAGAAATTACACCTGAGGGTGAACCTATGACAGCTCACACGACTAATCCTGTTCCAGTTATTGTAACTGAAGAAGGTATTACCCTACGTGAAGATGGTATTTTAGGTGATTTAGCTCCAACTGTTCTTGATTTATTAAAAGTAGAACAACCAAAAGAAATGACTGGTAAATCACTTATTAAATAAGTGAACAGTTAATATAAAAAGTTTTTAATTATGCGTATATCGCAACAAAAGGAGAGATTTTATTATGTCAATGATTATTGATGTTTATGCTCGCGAAGTATTAGATTCTCGTGGTAACCCTACTGTTGAAGTAGAAGTTTATACAGAAGATGGTGGCTTTGGCCGTGCACTAGTACCAAGTGGTGCTTCAACTGGTGAATATGAAGCTGTTGAATTACGTGATGGAGACAAATCTCGTTACCTTGGTAAAGGTGTTGAGAAAGCAGTCGCTAATGTTAATGATGTTTTAGCTGAAGAAATCGTTGGATTCGAAGTAACTGACCAAGTTTCAATCGACCGTCGTATGATTGAGCTAGATGGTACTGAAAACAAAGGTAAATTAGGTGCTAACGCAATCCTAGGTGTATCTATGGCAGTAGCTCGTGCAGCAGCTGATGAATTAGGTTTACCATTATACCAATACCTTGGTGGATTTAATGCGAAACAATTACCAGTTCCAATGATGAACATCATCAATGGTGGTTCTCATGCTGATAATAACGTAGACTTCCAAGAATTCATGATTTTACCTGTAGGTGCTGATAGCTTTAAAGAAGCAATTCGTATGGGTACTGAAATTTTCCACAATCTTAAAGCTGTATTACATGACAAAGGTTTAAACACAGCTGTAGGTGACGAAGGTGGATTCGCTCCAAACCTTGGTTCAAACCGTGAAGCTTTAGAAGTAATCATGGAAGCAATTGATAAAGCTGGTTATAAAGCTGGAGAGCAAGTATTCTTAGGAATGGACGTTGCTTCTTCTGAATTCTATAACAAAGAAACTGGTAAATACGATCTTGCAGGTGAAGGACGCACTGGTGTATCTTCAGCTGAAATGGTTGATTTCTACGAGCAACTTTGCAATGATTTCCCTATCCTTTCAATCGAAGATGGTTTAGATGAAAATGACTGGGATGGTCACAAATTATTAACAGAACGTTTAGGTAGCCGAGTACAATTAGTAGGTGACGATTTATTCGTTACAAACACTAAAAAATTAGCTGAAGGTATTGAAAAAGGTATCGCAAACTCAATCCTTATCAAAGTTAACCAAATCGGTACATTAACTGAAACTTTCGAAGCAATCGAAATGGCTAAACGTGCAGGTTACACAGCAGTAGTTTCTCACCGTTCTGGTGAAACTGAAGATAGCACAATCGCGGATATCGCAGTTGCTACAAATGCTGGTCAAATTAAAACAGGTTCTGCTTCTCGTACAGACCGTATTGCAAAATACAACCAATTATTACGTATTCAAGACGAGTTAGGCGAAAGCGCAGTATACCAAGGATTAAAATCTTTCTACAACTTAAGAAAATAATTTAATCAAAACTCAGTGCATGAACAAAAAACATAATCCATTATAGACATGTTAAAAAGAGAAGGATCGTCACCTTCTCTTTTTTTTTGCCTAAAAAACACAGAGTTTAAAATCTTTTCTTTTTTATTAAATACCCAAATTCTACACGTTCCAATAACAGAAATGAATATACTTGAGGTATCAAATATTATTAGCCTAATTAGATCGCTTGGATGGACAAAATTGGAAGGAATTGAAGAATAAAAAACAGTTAAAGTGACAGAGATTAAATAAAATAAAGTTTTGCTAGCTATCAAAATAGTCCTTTTCTTTTCATTGAGTGCTCCCTTTTTTGGTAATAAATAGAATTATATATAGAAATATTGATTATATATTAGCAGAGTTTTTTAGGAATTACTGGTTGTTATGAGAACAAATTTAGAAGGTAAAAAAATGTCATTAAATAGTTTCGATACATTTTTTTACAGGAGATAAATAAAAGAATAAAAAAAATAGATTGATTATTAAAGGAATTTAATGTTAAGATAAAAACATACGTTCCTAATTATTTAGAACATATGTTTTTACCTGAGTGATATAACTGCAAATTTTTTATACAATCTTTGATTTCAAGAAATTTATATAAGAGGAGGAAAAAATGACTAAAACTACTCCAACACCTTCCAATCCCTCAATGGCTTCCTTGCTAAAAAATCCTTTTATCCAGACGATTCTTTCAGCAGGTTTGTTTATTCAAGTTGGTATTTGGATTCGTAATTTTGCAATTTTATTATTTGTTGTAGAAAAGACAAATGGTGATGCAACAGCCGTATCATTGATTTCTGTTGCTGAATTTGCACCTATTTTTATCTTTTCATTTATCGGTGGTACTTTTGCCGATCGTTGGAAACCAAAGCGTACAATGATTTGGTGTGATCTGTTAAGTGCGGCATCAATTTTTGTTATACTTCTAGCACTAATGTATGGGACTTGGAAGTTCGTATTTTTTGCAACATTGGTTTCAGCAATCTTGTCACAATTTTCACAGCCATCTAATATGAAGTTATTTAAGGTTCATGTACCAATGGAGCAAATGCAAGCTGGTATGTCTTTATTTCAAACAATGATGGCAATCTTTATGATCTTAGGTCCTGTATTAGGAACATTTGTATTTCAACAAGCAGGAATGTTTGTATCGATGGGCATAGTAGGAATTGCTTTTCTTTTATCAGCTTTAGTATTAACAAAGTTACCTAAAGATCAGGAAGAGGAAAAAGTAGTTGATCAAGCTTCTTCTTTATGGGAAGAGATGAAACTAGGATTTCAATATGTGTGGACAAGGAAAATTCTTGTCCTTTTAGGCGGGGTTTTTGCAGCAGCAGGACTGGGTATCGGTTTTATCCACCCATTAGCAATTTTTCTAGTTACTGAACGATTAGGCCTAGATAAAGATTACTTACAATGGTTATTCGCTGCAAATGGTGCGGCTATGATTATTGGGGGTGGCCTAATTATGGTCATTTCTAATAAACTAGCTCCGCATGTTTTATTATTGATTGGTATGGCTGTTAATGCTATCGGTATTTTTGTAATAGGTTGGTCTCAATTATTCTGGCTTACACTTTTAGCCGAGTTCTTTATAGGGCTATTTATGCCTGCACTTCATATTGGAATTAATACAATTATCTTAAAAAATACGGATGAAAAGTTTGTAGGTAGAGTGAACGGCATATTAACTCCATTATTTATGGGCTCAATGGTCATTACAATGAGCTTATCAGGTGTTTTAAAAGAACAATTTTCTTTATTTACAATTTATCAATTTTCAGCGGTATTATTCATCATTGGAATAATCATTATGGTACCAATGTTCAAGATAATGAAGAATGTCATAGTCGAAGTAAAATCGTAAAAATTAGAGTGTTTAGAGCCTGATTATTTCTTGAAAAATAGTCAGGTTTTATTTTTATTTATTTATTTATTATTCTTTTTGTGTAAAACAAATCTTTTGGATGTCATTCGCTGATCATATAAAAAAACGAATTATGATGCTCTTCGACATTGTAAAAGCACGTGAGCAAGATGGAAATGGCGTATATCATTATGTAAAAAGTAATAAAAAGAGAAATATAATAGTCTAAGTGAATTGTTTAATTTGGCTTATAAATTTGTGGAATGATGAAGAATAATCAAAAAAAAGAGAAGGTTTTTCTCCTTCTCTTTTTTTTGGATATTTCAATCTAATTTTTATTTTTTCTTGGATCTTCTAGCAAACGCAAATGCGATAATGAGAGCTCCAATTGAGTCTGCGATTATATCTGTCATTGTATCAAAATTACCTCCGCCTTGAGTATTAGTTCCAAAGAATTGGTCACTACTGAATTCCCAAATCTCCCATACGGCCCCACAAAATACGCCAAAAGCAAATACAAATAGAAAAATGAATCCAGCGGACATTTCACTCCGAGATTGTTTGGTTGTCAATTTTCCCATCAAATCAATGGCTAAAAACGCGACTAGCGTACCACTTAAAAAATGTAAAAACGTATCCCACCAGCCTAAACTATAAAATCTAAGCATTGAACCAAGACATAGTGACCCTATTAAAAAAGCAAAATAAGAGAGAATAAAAGGAGATGCAAATCGAATTTTAAAAAACTTATCTAGTATGAGCGGCGCGAGTGCACAAGCGATTCCACCTAGTGCGATTGGATACCGATAAGAATCGTCTTTCACAAAGAAAATGGCGAACAAGACAAGCATTACAATTGCAAAGACAATGCTTAAAATTGTTTGAATGCTTCTTTTCATTTCGAATCCCCCATTCATTCTGTTTTTATCTCAATTCAAACATCAATAGTAATATCTTTAGAAAAAAATTAGCTTAACTTTTGACATAAAAAGTTCATCAAATTGATGAAAAATTGTTAAAAATTAACCTGTTGAATAAGGAAATTTGGATTAGTATTGAATTATGGATTTGAGTGGCATATAGTTGGGAGGATAATTATGAACTTTTTCGCATACTTAAAAGATTATATTTGGTATACTATTAAAACATATTTACTTCCATTTATGATTGTTATTCTTTCAATAGTAATTGTTTTTTGGAGATTATTAGGTGATGAGTTTACATTTAAATACATACGATTAGAAATAATCTATTTCACTTGTTTTTTCTTATTAGTATCTTTTACAACATATGAGATGAAGGGGCATAAAAATGAATAATTGGGAAGGATTAATTTCGGCGAAGGATCGAACAAAAATCTATTTGCGAAAATATATTCCTGCTGAACCAATTGCTGTGATTCAAATTGTACATGGAATGGCAGAGCATGGTGGAGCTTATGATAAATTTATTGAATATTTAGTTCATAATCGGTTTGCAGTCTTTATTCATGATCAAAGAGGTCATGGGAAAACGGCCGCAATTGAAGATGATCTAGGTTTTTTTGGTGAAGAAATTGGCTGGGATGAAGTTGCTAAAGATATCATTTTTATAAGTAAGATGATTAGAAAAGAAATAAAAGATATTCCTTTAATTCTATTTGGTCATAGTATGGGATCTTATTTAAGCAGACGAGTAGTTCAATTAAATGGAGGACTATACGATGGGCTAATTATTTCAGGTACTGGATACGATCCTGGAATACTTAGAAAATTAGGGGTCTTTATTTCAAGCGCAGAAGCATTTTTGATTGGTGCTAATAAAAGAAGTAAAATTTTAGACTTTTTAACTTTCGGAAACTTCAATAATCATTTTAAGTTTCCTAAAACAAAATATGACTGGTTAACAAGAGATGAAGCTGAGATTGATCGCTATATAAAAGATCCATTTTGTGGTTTTATTTGTTCATCAAGTTATTATCGTGAACTGTTGAAAGGGATCGGAATTATACATCGTAAAGAAGAAATAAAGAAGACACCAACTTCATTGCCAATTTATATTTTTTCAGGAGATAAAGATCCAGTTGGTCAAAATGGTGACGGTGTAAAGAAAGTTTATGAGCTATATAAAGAGATTGGATGCACAAATGTAAAATTGAAATTATATGAAGAAGGACGCCATGAGATGCTTCATGAAACAAATAAAGATGAAGTTCATCAAGATGTAAAAACTTGGATAGAAGAAACTATCTTAATTCATTAGTGTTGTACTCTCATATTGAAGTATAGTATTGTTCATAGTAGAATAAGAAGTAACAGTATTTTACTGTGGAGGTGAAGAAATGCATACGTTTTTATCTGTACTTTTAATTATTGTTTCAGTACTTATGATTGTTTTAGTTTTACTTCAATCTAGTAAAAGTAACGGCCTATCAGGTGCGATATCTGGTGGTGCTGAGCAACTGTTTGGCAAGCAAAAAGCTCGTGGTTTTGAACTAGTTTTACAAAGAATAACAGTTGTTGTAGCAGTTTTATTCTTCATTCTAACGATTGCTGTAACATATTTTAAACTGTAATAAACAAGCTGCCTAGAAAGGTAGCTTTTTTATTGTTAAAAAATTGTAATAAATAGGACATCATTTTAGGTGTCTTTTTTTTATACTTAAGACTAAGTTACACAATTCACGTTAATTGTAATTAAAATTAAAAATAAAAGGTAATTAGGCTTTTTTATTTTAATCTTTGTAGTAGTGATTAGTGGGTGTAATCATCAAACTACCCAAAACCTTTCAAAAAAAGAAGTAGTATCCAAAATAGAAAAAGACTCGAATAAACTAGTAACAAGTATAGAAAAAGAGAATAAATCTACATACGAAGTTGAAGTTTATGAGAAAAATCATAAAAAAAAATTGATTGTTGACGCAAAAAATGCAAAAGTCAAAAGGGAAGTAAACGAACGGGATATGCTAGATGATAAGGCATTAGATCTATTATATAAAAATGAATTTGTTATTACACATAAACAAGCGAAAGAAATTGCATTAGAACAAGTAAATGATGGTACGATTACTGAAATAGAAAAAGAAAAAGATGATCATCAATTCCATTACAGTATTGAATTGATGAAGGACCATACAAAATATTCAATTGAGATTGATGCTAAATCAGGAAAAATAACTTCTCTCGAACAGGAAGATATTTTTCTTAATGATTAGAAAAAAAATACAGCCAACTCTGGCTGTATTTTTTATGTTGATTATCTTTTCATCGCAGCCCATTCTTCTTTACTTGGACCGTACATTCCTGGAATAGCTAGTCCTGCTTGTCTCATAAGGACTGTCATTTGCCCACGGTGATGCGTTTGATGTGAAATTGCCATACGAAGTAATGCATGGATAGGCATTTCAAGGAATCCAAAAGCGTTAATGATTTGGTTTAAATCTTTTTCTTTCCACTCTTTTTGTGCTGCTTCAATCATAGCTTTACTAGCCTCTGCATATTTTTCAGCAATTTCCTTCGCAGTTGCAGGCATTTCTTCTTTGCTCATAGATGCTTCGAATTGTAATCCGGATTGTGAAATAATCGCTTTAATTGCTGTAGTCATATGCCAAGCTAATTCTCCTAATGAACTAAAATCTTCACCAATTGATTGATCAAGTGATTCATCTGTCATAGCATTTAGTAATTTGATTGTGTTTGCTTCTTCCATTTTCCATTCAGTAATAAATTCTTCAACATTATTAAACATAACGTATCCTCCTTTTATTGGTTAAATGACCAACATATTATTACCACACCTATTATTAAATCATAACAAGTTAATTAAAAAAACTGTTTATTGGTAAATCTTTGAAATGAAAGGTAAAATAAAAGAATCTTTACGTAAAATTAGTTAATTCTTATTATTGATAGATTAAAATTTAGTAATGAGAAGATAACGATTTATTATTAAATGAATGAAGTCATTTAAAGGTATGATAAAAGTAACGAAAGAAAAATGGATAGAAAAGTTTTGGAGTGAGTATATATGAGAGTAACAATGCCGAAGCCATTTACGTTTGAAGGTGGAGATCGAGCAGTTTTATTATTACATGGATTTACAGGACATTCTGCGGATGTTCGTATGCTTGGCCGTTTTTTAGAAAAACAAGGATATACTTGCCATGCACCGCATTATAAAGGACATGGTGTGCCACCAGATGAGCTTGTTCATACTGGACCAGAGGACTGGTGGAAAGATGTAATCGAAGCTTATGAATTTTTAAAAGATAAAGGGCATCAAAAAATTGCGGCGGTAGGTCTATCTTTAGGTGGAGTATTTGCACTAAAGCTAGGTTATACTGTTCCTTTAAATGGTATTGTCACCATGTGTTCGCCGATGTATATAAAAAGTGAAGAAATTATGTATGAAGGTGTCTTAGCATACACAAGAGAGTTTAAAAAACGTGAAGGGAAATCTCCTGAACAAATTGAAGTAGAAATGGAAGAGTTTAAAAAAACTCCGATGAATACATTAAAAGCTCTTCAAGGATTAATTAAAGAAGTCCGTGAAAATGTTGATACAGTATATGCACCAACATTTGTCGTACAATCTACTGTTGACGAGATGATTAATACTGACAGCGCAAATATTATTTATAATGAAGTTCAATCTGATCAGAAAAAATTAAAGTGGTATGAAAATTCAACACATGTTATTACGCTTGGACAGGAAAAAGACATGTTACATGAAGATGTACTAGCATTTCTTAATGAATTGGAATGGTAGAATGAAATATTTCTGGACAAACTTAAATTAAATACCCTTAACAGTAAGAAAAAAGGAGGGAAAATTATGAATCAACAATGGAAAGATAAATTATTGGAATTGATGAAAAGTGAGGATTATAAGCCTTTAAATATCCAAGGAATAGAAGAGGCTATGGAGTTGACTGATGCAAGTGACTTTCGAGAAGTAGTAAAAACACTCGTTATTTTAGAGGATGAAGGTTATATTGTACGTTCTCGAAATAATAAGTACAGTTTACCTGATCAATCTAATTTAGTTAGAGGTAAATTAACTGGCCATGCTAAAGGTTTTGCGTTTGTCATTCCAGAAGAAGCAGGAGCAGAAGATGTATTTATTTCACCATCAGATTTAAATGGTGCTTTACATGGAGACATCGTTTTAGCTCGAATTACAAAAGAAAAAAGTGATGCACGTAGAGAAGGGACAATTGTAAAAATTGTTGAACGTGGTCAAACGAAAATGGTAGGTACATACCAGGCTCAAAAAAGTTTCGGTTTCGTTATTCCTGATGATAAGCGATTCGGAAGTGATATTTTTATAACAAAGAGTAATTCTCAAGGCGCAGTAGAAGGTCACAAAGTTGTTGTAGAGCTTACTCAGTTTCCTGAAAATGGGAAAAATGCAGAGGGTATTGTAGTTCAAGTTCTAGGGCATAAAAATGATCCTGGTGTTGATATTCTATCGGTAATTCATAAGTTTGATTTACCTCAAGAATTCCCTAAGGATGTAATGGATCAAGCGAATGCTGTACCGGATGAGATTGATGAATCAGCTATCGGTACTCGTCGTGATCTTCGTGATGAACAAATTGTAACGATAGATGGAGCAGATGCAAAGGACTTAGATGATGCCGTTACAGTAACAGCGCTTGAGAATGGTCATTACAAGTTAGGGGTACATATTGCTGACGTCTCATACTACGTGACGGATAACTCACCAATTGATCAAGAAGCACATGATCGTGGAACAAGTATTTACTTAGTTGACCGAGTTATACCGATGATCCCGCATCGTTTATCCAATGGTATTTGTTCGTTAAATCCAAAAGTAAATCGATTTACACTTTCATGTGAAATGGAAATTGACCAAAAAGGTGAAGTTGTTAAGCATGAAATTTTTGAAAGTATTATTAAGACAACTGAACGAATGACATATAGCGATGTAAATAAAATATTAGATGAGCAAGATGATGAATTGCGTGAACGTTACGAACCGTTAGTCCCAATGTTTGAGGACATGGCTAAGTTAGCAAAAATTTTACGTAATAGACGTATGACTCGTGGAGCAATTGATTTTGATTTTAAAGAATCAAAAGTATTAGTTGATGAAGAAGGTCATCCAACTGATGTCGTCATTCGTGAACGCTCAACTGCAGAAAAACTAATTGAAGAATTTATGCTAGTAGCGAATGAAACAGTTGCTGAGCATTTTCATTGGCTAAATGTACCATTTATGTATCGTGTTCATGAGGATCCAAAAGAAGAAAAATTACAACGATTCTTTGAATTTATTGCATCATTTGGTTATACAGTAAAAGGTGCTGGAAATGAAATTCACCCGAGAGCGTTGCAACAAGTTCTAGATATGGTTCATGGGCAACCAGAAGAAACAGTCATTTCAACAGTTATGCTTCGTTCGATGAAACAAGCGAAATATGAGGCTGATAATCTTGGGCATTTTGGATTGGCAGCGGAGTATTATACTCATTTCACATCACCGATTCGTCGATATCCGGATTTAATTGTTCATCGATTAATTCGTAAATATTTAATTGATGGAAAAATGGATAATGATACAAAACGTGAGTGGGATGATAAATTACCTGCAATTGCTGAACATGCATCCAATATGGAGCGTCGCTCTGTTGAAGCAGAAAGAGAAACTGATGATCTGAAAAAAGCAGAGTACATGCTTGATAAAATTGGTGAAGAATATGAAGGTATTATTAGTTCTGTAACGAATTTCGGTATGTTTATTGAATTGCCAAATACAATTGAAGGATTAGTTCGAGTTGCTGATTTATCAGATGACTACTATAACTATGACGAGCGTACTTACGCGATGATTGGAGAAAGAACTGGGAAAATCTTCAGAATCGGTGATGAAGTATCAGTTCGTGTAGTTAATGTTAATAAAGAAGAACGAGCAATTGATTTTGAAATTGTTGGCATGAAATCGAACAAACCTCGTAGAAGCGGCGGTAGAGGACCAGTAAATCTTGGCGGTGGCTCTGGTGGCGGTAGAGGACGAGGTGGACGCGGAAGAGGTTCATCAGATCGAAATGGAGACAGCTCACGTAGTGGCCGTTCTCGTGGAAGACGAGGAGATAGTTCACCTCGAAATGAAGAGAGAGAAAGCGGACGTGGTGGTAAATCATCTAGAAATAAACGCGATGATCGTTTTAATCCAACGAAAAGCAAAAGCAAGAGCAAAAAGAACAAACCTTTTTATGAAAAAGTAGCAAAGGGTACTAAAAAACGATAGTAACTAAAAAGCAGTGGACAAAATTGTCCACTGCTTTATGTATACTAACATAATTTATGGTAAAATAAGTAAAGATAGAGAGGTGTTATTTATGCCAAAAGGTGAAGGGAAAGTAATTGCTCAAAATAAAAAAGCATATCATGATTACTTTATCGAAGAAACATATGAAACAGGTATCGTATTACAAGGTACTGAAATAAAATCATTACGTGCTGGAAAAGCTAATCTAAAGGATTCCTTTGCACGAGTTCAAGGTGGAGAAGTATGGCTTCATAATATGCATATTAGTCCATATGAACAAGGTAATCGATACAATCATGAACCATTACGTACTAGAAAGTTACTACTACATAATAGAGAAATCGTGAAGTTGATCGGTTATACAAAGGAAACAGGTTATACTCTTGTTCCATTGAAAATCTATTTGAAAAATGGCTATGCTAAGCTATTACTTGGACTAGGTAAAGGTAAGAAACAATATGATAAACGTGATGATTTAAAGAAAAAAGAAGCAAAACGTGAAGTAGAGCGTGCATTCAGGGATCGTCAGCGAATCTAATTGGATAAATGTTGAAGCATTGGAATTCTGTTTTTCTTTTAGAAACAATTGTTAATTGCAACTTTAGATTGATATGCTATAATAGGTTTGTAAGTTAATCAGCAACATAAATGATTGCACGATGTGCAGATTTTATAGATTATGAAGCCTTTGCTTTATGCTTCGTAAGTCACTCATAGCGAACATATCTGAATAAGTTATGTGAGCATTTTATATGGGGACGTTACGGATTCGACAGGGGTAGTTCGAGCTTAAGTTGCGAGTCGAGGGGTCGGCCTCGTTAAAACGCAAAAGCCAATAACTGGCAAAAACAACAATTTCTCTTTAGCTGCTTAATTGCACTAAAGGCTCCTCCTATGTATCGCCCATGTGCATAGCTTAGAGGGGTTCACTCATTAGTGGGCTACGCCGGACCTCGCCGTCTGAGGGGAATGGAAGAGATTAATCAGACTAGCTATCAGGAAGCCTGTCATTGGGCCAAATGGTATGCAAAATTCTAATACAGTGACTACGCTCGTAGAAGCTTAAGTGCCGATATTCTTGGACGTGGGTTCGACTCCCACCGTCTCCACCAATACATAGGTGGATAAACGTGATTATATCAACGTTTTTAAAGTCTTCAATTAATGGAAGTCTCCGAACAGTAATCGAACTAAGGTATAAAATTACCTTTTCATTACTCGGACGATAATTCATTAATTGGAGGCTTTTTGTTATGGGCAGAAACAGTAGGTTAGGTATTTTTGATATCGCATTAGATGAATTAGAGACGAAAAAAGGTGAAAGTGAGCAGAAAATTTACAATAAAAAAGTAAATACTTCTTCATTTGACCAGTTAACAGTAAATGATGCAATAAGAACCGTCTTAAAACAGATGAACGTCAGCGGTTTTCGTCAAAGAACAATTCAAGATTACAATTACTACTTTGAAAGTTTTGTAAAAATAACTAAAGTCACATATGTTCATGAAATTACTAATGATAAAATTTATATGTGGCTAGATAGTATGCCAGTAAGCACACAAACGAAGCATACACGTCTAAAACAACTCAAAGCAGTATTAAGTCGTTTCTTTAATAACGGATGGTTAGAGAACAAGTTCTGGACATCTATTCGTATAAAAGTTGACCAAAAAATAAAAGAAGGTACAACAGAGCAAGAGATTAGTGTGTTACTTTCCTTATTGGATTACAGTAATTATGTACAAATGCGTGATGCAGTAGCAGTTATGTTAATGTGGGAAACAGGTATTCGGATTAGAACTCTCTCAAGTTTAGAGGTTCACCATATTGACTTTAAGACTAATACATTAAATTTAAGTGGAGAGTTATTGAAAGGTAGAAAGCAACTTAAGATACCTTTTAGCAATGAAACCGAGAAATATTTGAATGTATTAATTGAAGTTGGAAATCGAATTAAAAAATACTACAAACAAGATAACACTTTAGTATTTGTGACTATGCACGGAAAATCAGTCATAAATAAAACTAGTAATGCAATTAGTAAGAAATTAACAAAGTACAGTAAACAATATGGATTAAAAAATATTAATCCACATGCTATTAGGAGAGGCTTTGCAAAGAAATTATTGAAAAAGGGTTGCAATGTAGCTTTAATCAGCAAGGCTTTAGGGCATAGTAATTTAGAAGTTACCACAAAATATTTGGATTTAACGGTTGAAGAAGTTGTGAATGAGTTAAGAGAGTTTATAGACTGATGAAATAAAGTAGGTTAATCCCATAAATGGATTAACCTCAGAGTGTTGAAAAACAACTTAGTCAATAGATCCAAGCATATAATTTTTGAAAAAATCCCCTTTGTAGGAAAATTATTACTAGGGGGATTTTTTATT
>NZ_JAZGQS010000024.1:0-30339 GCF_036421055.1 Gottfriedia acidiceleris
GCATTTCATTTATCTCTTTTTATTTCATTTACTATTCATTGTTTAACTAACCAATAATTTACTTAAAAAATCAATCATCTACTTAAACAGACCATTTAAAGAAAAAACACATTGTTGAAAATTGTATCTATTGTAATTTATGTAATTTCCTTCGTCAGATATAGTAATACCTATTAGCGAATAAATTGAAAGGCTAAATACCGAGTAAAACCGGCAATTTACTTTGAAAAGAGGTTCATGAAAAGCTCGATTTTTTTGCTGTTTGTTCAGTAATTTTAGTTAAATATCTGTAATAAACATCCGATGAAAGGAAATGATTTATAAATGAAGGACTAAGTTCGAAAGAGATTAAGCAAAATATTAAAAATTGGCATGCGGATGAGGATCGAATTTAATTTAATTTTTAAGAACCTTACTTATTGTAGGTCTTTTTTTTATGCTTTTTTTTAATTAATGAGTAGTAAGCGATCATTCTTCTTAAACTAATACGAGCAAATGGATTAAAAGCCTTAGTTACGGAAAATCTCGTAGATAATTTGTTGGGTTTTTAATTTTATGTTCATAAATATAAAGGGTAAATTTTGAAAATTTTGAATACTAATAGTTGTACTATAAATAAAAGGGGAGAGTAATGATGAGAAATATGAAGCGTATTGGTAGCAAATTATTGTTAAGTTCTGTATTAGCTTTTCAAGTTTTCACACTACCAGCCTATGCGACGTCTACTGAAACTGCGTCTGTAGTCAAGACCATTCCGCAAATTGATCGTCTAGTCGCTGATTTATCAAAAAACCCAAAGACGATCGGAATGCATGCCGGAATTGCAGTGTATAACACGAAAACTGGAGAAATGTTGGATCAATACGATGCGGAAAAAACATTTGTACCGGCTTCTAACCTAAAGCTGTTTGTTACAGCAGCAGCACTTGATAAGATTCAGTCTAATTACCAATTTAAAACAGAAGTGTATACTACTGGTCAAATTAATCAAAAAGGGGTGTTGCATGGTGATGTAATTATCAAAGGTTATGGTGATCCTTCCTTATCAGAAGTAGATATGCAAAATATGGCAAAAGAACTATCAAAAAAAGGCATTACAACTATTAGTGGAGATTTATTGGTAGATGATAGTTATTATGATGACGTCCGTCTTGGAGCAGGATGGATGTGGGACGATGAATCGTATGGTTATAATGCCCAAATCAGCGCATTAGCTGTGAATGAAAATATGATAAGTCTTTCGATTAGTCCAGATGGCGCTATCGGTGAATCACCTTCATTAGAGATGACTCCTATTAGCGATTATGTAACTGTTCAAAACAATGCGCAAATTGTTGATGGTAGCAAAAATAACATTACGATCGATCGACCTCGAGGGACAAATACAATTGTTATTAGTGGTACGATTGGAAAACTTTCATCGGCCTTTACAGAAGATGTAGCGATAGACGATCCAGCCCTTTTTGCGGGTAATGTTTGGAAAAAAGCTTTGAATGCAGAAGGAATTGATCTAACAAAGAAAAAAGTGCAAGTAGAAAAAACTAGAATCACAACAGGTACTCCGATTCTTGTACATAACTCTCAACCCCTAAGTGAATTAATTGTTCAGTTGAATAAGCAAAGTGACAATTTCTATGCGGAAATGCTTTTGAAAGCATTAGGAGTAGTTGCAAAAAATGAGGGTAGCTTTGATGCAGGAGCAGACGTTATTGGAGAATTTCTCAAAAAAGCTGAAATCGAAACAAATTATAGACAGGTTGATGGATCCGGTTTATCGCGTATGGATTTAATTTCACCAAAGCAAATGGCGCAATTATTAACTTATGTGTCCAAACAAGAGTATAAGGATGTATTTGAAAGGTCATTACCAATTGCAGGTGTTGACGGAACGATTAAATCTCGAATGATTGGAACGAGTGCTGAAAAAAATGTACACGCCAAAACTGGTTCTATGAGCGGTGTAAATAGTTTGTCAGGTTATGTAACGGATCAAAATGGCGATAAGCTTGCTTTTTCAATTTTATTAAACGGTGTTCGCACGTCATCTTCGGCTACGGCATTTCAGGATGCGGTTGCTGTGCTGTTGAGCCAGTATCCAAATCAAACAGGTGAAGGAGAACAAACAATAGCGGATACATTCTTACTTTCTACCATTATCGATCCTATTTTGGACCAAGAAAATTTAAAAGGTGTAACTACTGGTATAGTTGTTGGTTCGCTAGACCGTAAGAGTGGGGAAGAAGTGCTGTATCAGAGAGATGGCGATGATTTACTTACACCTGCTTCCAATATGAAACTTTTGACGGGAGCTGCTGCATTAAGAGAACTTGGTTCTGACTATTCATTCAAAACAGAACTTTATCTAACTGCTCAACCAAATAAGCAAGGAAAAGTAGAAGGGGATGTCATTATTAAAGGATATGGTGATCCAACACTGCAGTCAGAGGATCCATCTGGCCAACAAGACGGTACAAAAATTGCAAAACTAGTGGAGGATTTAAAGAAAAGAGGAATTACTCAAATTACTGGTGATATGATCATTGATGAAAGTCAATTCGACTCACAGCGACTAGGAACTGGATGGGCATGGGATGATGAAACATATGGATACAATGCCCAATTAAGCGCTCTATCCATTAATAGGAGTGCAGTTCGAGTAAACTATAAACCAAGTGAAGTGGGAAAACCAGTAACCTTTGATTTGCAACCTAAAACTGAGTTTGTGCAAGTAATAAATGAATCGAAAACAGTATCATCTGATGCAAAAAATACATTTATGATTGAAAGGGAAAGAGGTAAGAACATAATTCATTTAAAAGGAGACCTACCTTTAGGTGAAAAACCTGATTATGAACGGATAGCTGTAGAGGAGCCTTCTTTATATGCAGGCACGATTATTAAAGAAGAACTGGAAAAAGCAAGCATTAAATTTAGTAAGAAAGCAGAGGTAAAGACTGGTGTTGTTGCAGATGGAGTCGAGAAAGTATCACAATTAACCTCTCCACCGCTAAGTAATATACTTAGCTATATGACGAAAGAAAGTGATAATTTCTATGCCGAAATGATTCTTAAGCGACTAGGAGCAGAGAAAAAAGTGGTAGGAAGCTCTTCTGCGGGAGCGCAAGTTGTAAAAGATAGCTTACTAAAATACGGTATTGAACCGACATATAGAATGGTAGATGGATCTGGTTTAAGTAGATATGATATGATTTCTGCCCGTCAAATGGGCACTTTACTTAAAGGTATCAGTAAAGAACCTTACTTTAATGTATATTATCAGTCTCTCCCGATTGCTGGCGTTGATGGCACATTGAAAAATCGAATGGTACAAACACTTGCTGAAAATAATGTGCATGCTAAAACAGGTACACTTACAGGTGTGAGCGGACTGTCAGGCTATGTGACTACTAAAGATGGTGAGCAGCTGTATTTTGCGATTCTAATGAACGGATATACATCAACATCAAGTAGTCTTACTGATGCACAAAATAAAATTGGCGTAGCATTAGCTGGAATTTCATTTAAATAGAAACAAATCTAAACTAAGTCAACAAAGCCGTCTTTATAAAATAAAGACGGTTTTTCCTATTCATAACTGCATTCATTTAAATATCACTATAGACTAAACAAGTCAGGTGAAATGACTATTCTAGAACAAATATAATTAATATATGTAATTTATGTAATTATTTTCGTCATAGTTTGAAATATTCATTTAGTTTCTAAAAGGCCCAGCTAAAACCGAGAATAGGCACGGGGTATTTAACTTGATAGGGCAGAAGAAATGCCTTTTTTTGCCGATAATTCCATAATTTTTGATATATCAATGTAATAAACATGCCGTTAAAGTAAATGATTTATCATCTCCCTGTTACTTTTTAAAGGAAAATCTATGTTACGATTAGTCAAAATTAGCAAATAAAGGAACATGGAGGGTAAAAAGAAATGATTAACAAAGTTAAAGTTACAACCATTTTAGCAGCTGCTGCACTCTCAGTATCTGTAAGTGCTAATGTGCAAGCTGCTACCGTCGAAGTAAAAAAAGGGGATACCTTGTGGGATCTATCACGTGCAAATAATACAAACGTTGAAAATACGAAAATGTTAAATGGGATTACTTCAGACTTAATTCATCCTGGTGACAAATTAGTCATTGCACCTGAAAAACATTATCAAGTTAAAAAAGGTGATACATTATGGGATATTGCACAAAATCATGATGTAACAGTATCGCAAATTCAAGAATGGAACAATATACATACAGATCTAATTCAACCTGGCTTAAACCTAGTCATTTTTGAAGGCGTTAAAAATATAGCTCAATCAAAAATGACAAATACAAATCTTGCAACAAATTCTAAAACTACTTCAACAGTGAAGTCAGTACAAGAATCTCCTAAGACTGCATCGGCATCAAGAGTTGATGTTCCAAAAACAAAGGAAATTGTGCCAGCAACAAAGGAAAGTTCATCAACAATAAAAGAAAGTGCACCAGCAACGAAGGATAGTGCATCAACAGTAAAAGAAAGTGTACCAGCAGTAAAAGAAAGTGCACCAACAACAAAGGAAAATGTACCAACAACAAAAGAAGCGGTTTCTAAGGCAAAAGAAAGTGAATCTAAAACAAATGATTCAGCTGGTTTAAAAGTAATAACAATGGAAGCATCAGCTTATACAGCTTCATGTAATGGATGTACTGGTATTACGGCTACTGGAATCAACTTAAAAGAGAATCCAAATACAAAAGTTATTTCCGTTGATCCAAGTGTAATCCCGCTTGGCAGTAAAGTGAATGTAGAAGGTTATGGTGTAGCAATAGCTGGCGATACTGGCGGTGCCATTAAGGGAAAACGTATTGATGTATTTATTCCAAATAAACAAGATGCGATTAATTTTGGAAGAAAACAAGTGAAAGTAACGATCTTAAACTAATCAAAAAAAACACTGAAACGATAAAGGGTTTCAGTGTTTTTGATTATGCAATTTCTTAGTAGATGACTACTGGCTCATATGTGCTGAGATTATCATACACGGTTTTCATTAGACTAGGTGGAGTGTTAACGCAGCCACCCGATCCTGCAGTTAGATAGGCATTGCTTGACCAGTTGCTTCGCCAGCTAGCATCGTGGAAACCTTGTCCGCTGTTTGTGAAGGGTGCCCAATAATCGACCTTCACTTCATAAGAACCAAGACCTACATGCGAGCCTCTGAGGATTGATGGTGTACGTTTAAAAAGGATATACCACACTCCTTTTGACGTATCTTCACCAGTGATGTGTTTACCAGTTACAACATTCGTTGTGATAACCAATTTGCCATCTCTATAAAGCCAAATACGCTGTTCGGCAATTGACACTTCAGCATATGTATCACCAATCCCATTGTTTGTGGTCGTATTATATCCATACCCTTCATTGTTCCAGCCATTTCCGATAATATGAGTAGGAGAGATTGATTTTTCGCCTGTTTCAAAAGCCTGCTGAACTAGTTTTGCTTCCTTATCAACATCTAATGCCCAGCCATAACCTTCTCCTTTAACTTGAATGACCGATCCTGAATGTGTCTTAAATGTAAAATTTTTATTTAAAGTAGATTGAGAATTATTTACTTCAGCAATCTTGTTTTTAAGATTACTAGAGTCAATCGTAACTTTCATATCTTTTGAAACAGAAGCATTTTGAATTAATTCACTAGCATTTAAAGAATAAACTTTATCCTGTACTTTGTACTGAACTGTACGTCCTAGTAGTTCTTGAAGTTTTTTCTTTTCATTTTTCACAATTTGATTGTCTTCTTTTATTGGTTGTATGTATACAGGGTTTAGACGGATTATACTTGTATATTCTTGTCTTTTATAGTCCTTTAATAGACGATCGACATCGTATTGCTTACCGCTTATGCTTTTTGTGACAATAATTTTACCTTGTTTCAATTGAACAGTTGCATCTTTTGGAGCTTTTAAGCTCTTATTAAGTGTGAGAAGCTTATCTTCAATCAGTTTTTTCATTGTTTGAATTTGATCCTCATCTCGTTTACTCGGCATTAAAGAATAATTTTTTTCTTTTGAAGAAGGAAAAAATGTGCGCTGGTCTTTTACTATTTTTTTAATAGCTGGCAGATCATTTTCCGTAAAGTTCATTTTTGTATTTTTTCCATCTAAGATTTTTTGGTCGCCAACATAAACGATGTTTTTAAGTTCGCTAGTTTTTAATTTTTTTAGTGCCTGCTCTGCATTCAGTCCGCCTAAATTTATGCCGTTTACCTTGATTTGAGCATTAAAGTGGTTAGCTCGGTAGCTGAACACAATGATGAGTGTAATAATAATAATGATGCCAATCAGAATAAAATGCCATGGCAAAGATCGTTTAAACGATCTTCTCCGTTGAATATTATTTCCTTTAACATTTAAAGTGCTTTCCAAAACAATTCCTCCTATACCCAAGTAGTCCATCTATCAATGTTTACTGAAATTCAGATTAGAATATTACAATTTTATTACATTATTTACTTATATGTGACTATTCTACAATTTTTTACGGTCGAACTGTGTCGAAATTTGTTATTTTTATAGAAATTTTTTCCTTTTTTTAGGTTGAACAGACTATGAAAAAGTATAGCACTAAAAAAGTTTAAAATTATTATGTAATTGCTCACTGTCATTCTAATAATATTTTTCTATTCACTCTTGGAGTAAGGAATAGTTCAATTTACGGATCTATCAATGGATTGAGCTGTTTAGATCATTGATTTATTATTCATTATATTATTTTTGTATATTAAGTTTAGTAACTTAGCTATTTTGTATAGCCTACAAAAAGCATTTTTACAGAGACAGTGTTGAAAATAATAGTTTACTAATGTATCATTATTAACAATCAGAATATTCAGTAAAGAAAAGAGGGACATGTAAATGAGCAAACAAATTCCTGAAAAATGGTGGAGTCAATTAAGAGTGCCAGCTATTTCTGCACCAATGTTTTTGGTTTCTGGTCCTGAGTTAGTAGAGGCAGCCTGTTTAAATGGTGTAATTGGGTCATTTCCTGCACCGAATGCTCGTCCAATTGAAGTACTTGATCAATGGATGGGACAATTAAATGATCATCTTGCTTTGGCACGCGCAAATGAGCCAGAGCGTAAAATTGCACCATGGGCAATGAATATGGTCGTTCATAGCTCTTATAGTAGATTACAAGAAGAGCTTGAGCTGTTGAAAAAACATAAGCCTGAGCTTGTGATTACATCATTAGGTTCACCAAAAGTAGTGGTTGATATTGTACATAGTTATGGCGGACTAGTATTCTCAGATGTTAGTGATATCAAGTTTGCTAAAAAAGCAGCAGAGGCTGGTGTAGATGGACTAATTTTAGTTGCATCAGGTGCTGGTGGTCATGCTGGAAATTTAAATGGATTTGCGTTCGTTGATAGTGTTCGTACGTTCTGGGATGGCATTATTGTGTTAGCAGGTGGGATTTCAACTGGTAAAAGTATATTGGCTGCACAAGCTGCTGGCGCTGATTTAGCTTATATGGGAACACGCTTCATTGTTGCAAAGGAAAGCTTAGCAAATGATGAATACCGTCAAATGTTAGTTGATGCAACACAAGATGATATCGTCCTAACTGATGCATTCTCTGGCGTGAAAGCGAATATGTTAATTCCAAGCATTGTGAAAGCAGGTCTTGATCCAGAAACATTGAAAAAGAAAGATAAAGTTGATTTCGATGGAATGAATAATGAATCGAATGCGAAAGCTTGGAAAGAAATCTGGTCTGCTGGTCACGGTGTTGGAGCGATTACAAAAATCAGTTCAATTGCCGACATTGTAGATGAACTGGAAGAAGAGTATAGTGAGGCAGTGAATAAACTAAATAAAAATGCTGAGAAATTAAAATCAACAGTCAGTAAATAAATGATCATGTAAGCGTTTTACTTTCATACCGTGAATCTATTGTTAAATGATCATTTTAAGATTATAATGAATTTATTGAGATGGAGTCATAGTATGGGAGATGTTATCACTCTATCAATTTAGTAAACCAAAAAAATGGATTGGTCTGTTAGTACGATTTGCTAATAAACTATTCCACCATGAACACATTAAACCTATTTTTTCGGGTAGTGTATTTCATGGTGGATTTTTTTATACGTTAAAAAGGATAAATTGGCTTACGTGGAAGAGTATTCGACGACGTGCCAATTTGAGGAATTAAGTATAAGGCCAAAATAAATGGCTTGCCAGTCGGCGAGTTTTCTTTATGTAAAAAGGGGAGGAAAACCGTGAAAAATAACATGGTTACAATCACGATTGACGGGAAAGAAGTAATCGCAAAGCAAGGTTCCACCATCTTGCAAATCATCAATCAAAATGAAATTAGTCATCCACAAATTTGTTATGTTCCTGAAGTCGATCCAATTCAAACTTGTGATACTTGTATTGTAGAAATTAATGGGGAGCTAAAGCGCTCATGTTCAACAGTAGCAATTGACGGAATGACTATTCAATTGACATCGCCTAGAGCGAAGGAAGCTCAAACTGAAGCAATGGATCGTTTATTAGAAAATCATTTATTATATTGTACTGTTTGTGATAATAACAATGGAAATTGTAAGCTACATAATACGGTAGAAGAAATGGGCATTGAACACCAAAAGTATCCTTATCAGCCAAAGGTTGCTTCTTGTGAAGTAGATTTGACACATCCTTTTTATCGATATGATCCAAATCAATGTATTGCATGTGGACAGTGTGTGGAAGTATGTCAAAATCTTCAAGTAAATGAGACATTATCAATTGATTGGGAAGCTGAGCGTCCACGTGTTATTTGGGACAAGGGTGTTTCAATTAATGATTCTTCATGTGTAAGTTGTGGGCAATGTGTAACAATTTGTCCTTGTAATGCATTAATGGAAAAATCAATGCTTGGTGAAGCTGGTTTTATGACTGGATTAAACGACGAGTTACTTGATCCGATGATCGATTTAGTAAAAAAAGTAGAACCTGGATATAGTGGTATTTTCGCAGTTTCAGAAATTGAAGCAGCAATGCGAGAAACACGTACGAAAAAAACAAAAACAGTTTGTACTTTCTGTGGGGTTGGCTGTACATTCGAGGTTTGGACGAAGGATCGAAAAATCTTAAAAGTTCAACCTAGCTCTGATGCACCAGTTAACGCAATTTCGACTTGTGTAAAAGGGAAATTTGGTTGGGATTTTGTAAACTCAGAAGAACGAATTACAAAGCCATTAATCCGAAAAAATGGCGTATTTGTTGAAGCGAGCTGGAATGAAGCCCTTGATTTAGTGGCAAGTAAACTTGGTTCCATTAAACAAGAATATGGAAAAGGCTCTGTAGGATTTATTTCATCTTCGAAAATTACGAATGAAGAAAACTATTTAATTCAGAAGTTAGCACGTCAAGTATTTGAAACAAATAATGTTGATAATTGCTCACGTTACTGTCAATCACCAGCAACAGATGGATTATTCCGCACAGTTGGTATGGGTGGAGATGCAGGAACGATAAAGGATATCGCAAAAGCAGGATTAGTTATAATCGTCGGTGCAAATCCAGCAGAAGGACATCCTGTACTTGCGACAAGAGTTAAGCGCGCACATAAATTACATGGACAAAAACTGATTGTTGCCGATCTTCGTAAAAATGAAATGGCAGAACGCTCTGACATCTTTATTAGACCAAAACAAGGTACAGACCAAGTATGGTTGATGGCTGTAACGAAATATATCATTGACCAAGGCTGGCATGACTTACAATTCATCTATGAGAATGTTCATTTCTTTGAAGACTTTAAAGTAATCCTTGAGAAATACACGCTTGAATATGCCGAAAGTGTAACTGGAATTACAAAGGAAACATTAATTCAAATAGCAGAAATGATTCATGAAGCTGATGGAACTTGTATTTTATGGGGCATGGGCGTGACGCAAAACACTGGTGGCTCTGATACATCTGCTGCGATTTCGAACTTATTGCTTGCAACAGGAAACTATAGACGCCCTGGTGCTGGTGCTTATCCGCTTCGCGGTCACAATAATGTACAAGGTGCTTGTGATATGGGTACGCTTCCTGGTTGGCTTCCTGGTTACCAACATGTAACGGATGATGCGGCCCGCATGAAGTTTGAAAAAGCTTGGGGTGTTGAAATTGAAGGCAAACCTGGTTTAGATAATATCCAAATGCTTCAATCAATCGAAAAAGGCGAAATGAAAGCTATGTACTTAGTTGGTGAAGATATGGCGCTTGTTGATTGTAATGCTAACCACGTAGATGAAGTTTTATCAGATTTGGACTTCTTTGTTGTACAAGATCTCTTTTTCTCAAAAACAGCGCAATATGCGGATGTTATTTTACCGGCTGCGCCATCACTTGAAAAAGAAGGAACATTTACAAATACTGAGCGTCGAGTACAAAGATTATATCAAGCATTACCGACTCTTGGTGATTCGAAGGCTGACTGGTGGATTGTCCAAGAAATTGCAAACCGATTAGGTGCAAACTGGAATTATCAACATCCGGGTGAAATATTCGCTGAAATGGCAAGTTTAGCACCACTATTCTCGCAAGCTAGCTACGAAGTGTTGGAAGGCTGGGATAGTTTCCTTTGGGGAAGCTTAGACGGAGCAAGTACGCCTCTTCTTTATGAGGATGGTTTTAATTTCCCAGATAAAAAGGCAAGATTTGCTTTAGCAGATTGGATGGAACCAGTAGAGTTTGCAGAAGAGTTTGATCTATTAATAAATAATGGTCGTATGCTTGAACATTTCCACGAAGGTAATATGACGAATAAATCATACGGTATTCAATTAAAAGTGCCTGAGATTTTTGTAGAAGTGTCACCAGAGCTTGCGAATGAACGCGGTATTAAAGATGGCTCACTCGTTCGATTAGTATCTCCGTATGGAGCGCTGAAATTACCAGCACTAGTAACAAATCGAGTTCAAAAAAATGAGTTGTTCTTACCGATGAATTCAACAAGTAAAGAATCTGCAATCAATTTCTTAACAGGTCCAGCTAAAGATCACCGTACAAATACACCAGCTTATAAACAAACGAGAGTACGGATGGAAGTATTACGTGTAGAAGGTGAAAGTCCGTTGCCTAAGTCGAACCCACGTAATAAAAAGCGAAACCCTCAAAATGGAGTTGAGGTACAGCGTAAATGGGAACGAAAAGGATACGTCCACTTAACGACAAAATAAAGGGGAATATAGATGGCACAACCAATCACGACGATTCAAAAATACGTACCAACTAAAGAAGAGCAAAACCAGCAGAAACTAGAGGATTTGAAGCTTTTATTAGCAGAAAATGAAGATTCGTTAAATAAAATTTTAAATATTGTCTCTGAATTAAATGAAACAGGTGTCCTTGAAGCTGCAAATTCAATGCTTCAATCTAAAGAGAAAATTGCCAAAATTGCTTTAGGACAAATGAACCGCGAGCCAGTCACAAATATCATCAATCATATGATGGGTGCTGCTGGAGCACTTTCAAGTGTAGACCCCCAGTTAACAACAAAGCTAATCAATTCCGTAACGAAAGGATTCGATGAAGGAAATAAACATCTCGAAAAGGATGATAAAGTAGGAATTCTTGATTTAGTAAAAGTTTTAAAAGATCCTGATGTTAATCGTGCAGTTGGTTTTGGTATTAATTTTCTAAAAGGTATGGGAAAAGGTCTAAAAGAATAATAGAAAAAACAATTTGTATTTAATAGAAAAGAGTTTAATAATAAGAGATGAACCTTTTAATTAAAAAACGAGTTGAAAGGTTTATCTCTTAATGAATCTTTTCTAAGAAACGATATGAAAAATAGTTCAGGAAGAAGGGAATCTTTAACGATGCTACCAACTGAAGTGAGAAGAGGAATTCTTCGCTTTGAAAATGGTGAAACAAACTTAATTGAAGACAGCGTTGTCACAGAATTTCCCGTCACGGTAAAAATCAATGGACAAGAATTTATTACGATGGTCAGTACCCCAGAATATATTGAGGATATGGTCGTAGGATTTTTAGCATCCGAAGGGGTTATCCGAAAATACGAGGATATTGAAAATATATGGTTCCAAGAAAAAGAAGGCTTTGTCCATGTAAAAACAAAAAATATTAATCCATATTATAAAGATATTCAGAGTAAAAGATATATTACATCATGCTGTGGAATGAGTAGACAAGGCTTTGTTTTTGTAAATGATGCATTAACCGCAAAAAAAATGAAAGAAGTGAATGTTCAACTATCATTTCAAGATTGTTTTCGATTAATGAAAGAAATGCAACAGTCTGCATTTTTGTTTCATGAAACAGGCGGAGTACATAATGCTGCTTTATGTGATTTTAATGGGATTGTTTTGAATAGGATGGATATTGGTAGACATAATGCATTAGATAAAATCTATGGATATTGTCTAAAAAATAATATTCGTATTTCAAATAAAATAATTGTTTTTAGTGGGCGATTATCTTCTGAAATTTTACTAAAAGTAGCTAAAATTGGTTGTGAGGTTATTCTGACGAAATCAGCTCCAACAGAATTAGCACTTCAATTAGCTGAAGAATTAGGTATTACGACAGTGGGATTTATTCGAAATCAGTCACTTAATGTCTATACTCATTCAAAGCGTATTGTGAAATAGACACTAAAAACAGATTATGAAATAAAAAGAAGTGAGGCAATGGTTATGAAAAATGTTGCATTGGATAAACATCAACGACCTTTACAGGATTTACGTATATCTGTTACCGATCGCTGCAATTTTCGTTGCCGCTATTGTATGCCGGAAGAAATTTTTGGTCAGGACTATTCTTTTTTATCACAAGAAAAAATACTTTCTTTTGATGAAGTAGAACGATTAACACGTATTTTTGTATCTTTAGGGGTAAGGAAAATTAGAATAACTGGTGGAGAACCTTTATTACGTAAAAATTTACCTAAACTGATTGAACGATTAAATAAAATAGATGGTGTTGAAGATATTGCTTTAACAACAAACGGTACTTTACTGAAAAAGTTTGCAAAAGATTTATATGAAGCCGGTTTAAGAAGAGTAACCGTAAGTATTGATTCTTTAGATGAAGACCGATTTTTATCTATGACTGGTAATCGAGGAAATGTAAAGTCTGTGCTTGAAGGGATACAAGCTGCTTCTGACATCGGAATGAAGGTTAAAATCAATATGGTTGTTCAAAAAGGTAAGAATGAACAAGATATGATCCCGATGGCACAATATTTTAAAGAGAAAAAACATATTCTTCGTTTTATTGAGTATATGGATGTTGGAAATTATAACGGCTGGAGGCTCGATGAAGTCGTAGGTAAACAAGCAATCATTGATACGATTAATGAAGTCATGCCTTTAGAATTTACAGAAGCTAATTATGTAGGAGAAGTTGCGAATCGATATCGTTACAAAGATAGTGATGATGAAATTGGCATTATTTCATCAGTGACGGATTCATTTTGTTCAACTTGTACAAGAGCACGTATATCTGCGGAAGGAAAATTATATACTTGTTTATTTGCAACAACGGGTTATGATCTAAAAGAATTGGTAAGATCAAACCAAAATGATAAACAAATAAGAGAAACGATTCAATCGATATGGAACGATCGAACTGATCGTTATTCAGATGAACGATTAAGTCATACGAAAAAAATGAATGATAAATCATCAAATAAAATTGAAATGTCCCATATAGGTGGTTAATCATTACCAATAATAGAAGGTTTGGAGTTTATGCAATTTCTGTATAATGCTCTAACTAAAAATTAGAAAGTGATGATTGGTATCTCTGTTCGTTTAACAGAGAAATTAAGCAGCATTCAGAACTCCTTATATGATGGGGATTTCTTAATGCTGCTTTATTTAATAGAGGGAAAACAAGAGTGAGGACCCGGAGAAAACGTTTTAACTCTTTTGCTAGGTCGTGCTCTTTAATGGAGGATATCTTATGTCAGAACGTTATTCACGTCAGCAGCTTTTTACCCCGATTGGTGAAAATGGACAAGAATTAATTAGAAAGAAGCATGTTTTAATTGTTGGGGCTGGTGCGCTAGGAAGTGCAAGCGCGGAGGCACTTGTTAGAGCTGGTATTGGAAAATTAACTTTAATTGACCGAGATTATGTTGAAATGAGTAACTTGCAAAGGCAACAGCTTTATAGCGAAGAAGATGCTTTTGAGAAATTGCCGAAAGTAATTGCCGCTAAACAACGTCTTCAAAAAATAAATTCAGATGTGATTATCAATGCACTAGTAATGGATGCAAGTGCCGATAATATGGAAGTCCATTTGAAGGACACGGATGTTATGATTGATGCAACAGATAATTTTGATATTCGTTTTATCATAAATGATTTATCTCAGAAATATGACATTCCGTGGGTTTATGGTTCTTGTGTTGGGAGCTTTGGTATGAGTTGCACGATTCTACCTAGAAAAACGCCATGTTTAAATTGTATAGTAAGAAGTTTACCAGTACCTGGTGTGACATGTGACACAGCTGGAGTCATTAGTCCTGCGGTACAATTAGTGGCGGCATATCAGGTTGCTGAAGTATTAAAAATAGTAGTTGAAGATTATTCAGCCGTTAATTCAAAATTCCTGACATTTGATTTATGGACTAATCAACATTTTTCATTTAAAGTAACGAAACTCAAATCAGATGATTGTCCTTCATGTGGTACAAATAGGACATATCCTTATTTAGCCTTTGAAAATCAAACGAAAACGAGTACACTTTGTGGGCGAAACACAGTTCAAATTAGACCTTCATCGACTAAAAATTATGACTTTAATGAATTAGAAAATCAGCTAAAACAACATGGAAAAGTAGAGCGTAATCCATATTTGATCTCTTGTCAGATAGAAGATTATCGATTTGTTGTTTTTCAGGACGGTAGGGTTTTTGTTCATGGAACAAATGATATACAGGAAGCAAAAAAACTATATTATCGTTTATTAGGTTAATAGAGAGAGGATGAAAAGAATGGTTGAAAAACGAGTACCACTACCAATCTCAGAAGCAGTTCGTAAAGTGATGGATTTTGCCAAATACGGATCACAAGAAATGGTATCAATCGATTTAGCGTATGGACGAGTATTAGCCGATGATCTAAAAGCTGATCAAGATATACCTGCTTTTGACCGCTCTCCATATGATGGCTTTGCGATTCGAGCTGAAGATACGATTCTTACAAGCAATGAAAATCCAACAATCTTAGAAGTGGTTGGTGAAATTGGAGCTGGTTCAGTTTTTCCAAATGAGGTAGAACCATTGCAAGCCGTTCGTATTATGACAGGCGCTCAAATACCTCAAGGTTGCACAGCCGTTGTCATGCTCGAATTAGCGAAAGAGATTAAAGCGGAAGGTAAAACATTTATTGAAATTAAACGTTCCTATCAAAAAGGCGATAATATTTCGTTCCAAGGGGAAGAAACGCAGAAAGGTGCTATTCTTGTTAAAAAAGGTACTGAAATCAACCCTGGAGTGATCGCTTTACTTGCTACATTTGGATATAGTCAAGTTCCTGTAGCGAAAAAGCCAATCATTGGAGTCATTGCAACGGGAAGTGAGTTGCTAGATGTCGATGAACCGCTTGAACCTGGTAAAATTCGCAATAGTAATTCCTATATGGTTCTTGCTCAAATTCAAAAAGCAGGTGCAATTCCTATCTACTTAGGAAAGTTTAGCGATGATTTGGATACTTGTTTTTTAGAAGTTAAAAATGCCTTAGAGCAAGTTGATATTCTAATTACGACTGGTGGAGTATCCGTCGGTGATTATGACTATTTACCAGATATTTACGCAAGGTTAGGAGCTACCGTTTTATTTAATAAAATTGCCATGCGTCCAGGAAGTGTAACAACTGTAGCGCATTTTGAAAATAAATTATTATTCGGTTTATCTGGAAATCCATCTGCTTGTTTTGTTGGGTTTGAGCTATTTGTTAGACCAATTATCCAATCTTATTTATTAAATGAAACACCACATTTAAAAAGAGTAAGTGCAATTTTAGGCGAAAACTTTCCAAAGCCAAATCCATTTACAAGATTTGTAAGAGGTAAAATTGTTTATGATGAAGGTCAATTAACAGCAATTCCCGCAGGTTTTGATAAGTCTAGCGCCGTATCTTCATTAGCCTATACGGATGCTTTTATTGTTTTACCTGGAGGAACTAGAAAATATGAAAAAGGTATGTCGGTCGACTTATTATTATTAGAAGACCATGAAGGAAGTAAATGGCCTTGGTATGACTTTAAACCCGCATATAAGTAAAGAAATAGAACGCTATTAATTTAAGAAAAGTGAAGTGATTTACTTGGAACAAACATTATTTAATATTGTCGATACACCGATTGTTGTTGAGGAAGTTTCAGATAAAGTAAAAAGTAGAAATGCAGGAGCCATTACGGTATTTATTGGCACAGTTAGAGAGTTAACACTAGGAAAAAAGACTTTGTCGCTAGAGTATCAAGCATATGAATCAATGGCTGTAAAAAAACTTGCGCAAATTGGTGATGAAATCAAGCTAAAATGGCCAGAAGCAATTGTTGCGATTACCCATCGAGTTGGACGTTTAGAGATTAGCGATATTGCCGTTGTTATTGCAGTTTCCTCTCCGCACCGTAAAGTTGCTTACGAAGCAAATGAATACGCAATCGAACGAATTAAACAAATTGTTCCAATTTGGAAAAAAGAGTTTTGGGAAGATGGTACGATGTGGATTGGTGACCAATTGGAAAATACACCTTACAAAGAAGGAAAACCAAGTGTGGAGGAATCAAAATGATAAAAGTTTTATTATTTGCTCATTTACGAGAGAAAGCGGGAACTGATGAATTAACAGTAATTGATAAAAATGGAATAAGCGTAAAAGAGTTAAAAGACTGGCTTATGACTCACTATGATTTACCACAACTGAATCAGATTATGACTGCAGTAAATGAAGAGTTTGTAACAAATGAAGAAATTGTAAAAGATGGAGATACTGTCGCATTTATTCCACCAGTAAGTGGGGGGTAAATGGATTTCATAAAGCTTGAAAGTAGGTGGAATGATGCATAAACATAACGAAAAAGCGGTTGTTAACGCTGCCGTTTTAACAGTTAGTGATACTAGAACTGTTGAAAATGACGAGAGCGGAAAACGAATTATAGCTTTATTAGAAGAGCAAAAACATATTGTCCATGATTATAAAATCACAAAAGATGAAATAGTATTAATCGATTCGATTGTTAGAACATGGAGTGAAGATGAAACGCTTCAAGTGATCATCATAACAGGTGGGACTGGTTTTACGAAAAGAGATGTTACATATGAAGTAATTTCAAAAATGCTCGATAAAGAAATGCAAGGGTTTGGAGAACTGTTTCGTTCATTAAGTTATACAGAAATCGGTCCAAAGGCAATGTTTAGTAGAGCAATCGCAGGTAGCTTTCATAATAAAGCGATCTACGCAATTCCAGGTTCAAAAAACGCCGTAAATCTAGCAATGACAAAGCTAATTTTACCGACTTGCCAACATTTTGTTGAAGAATTAAAAAGACAATGAAGATAGCTGGCGTCGTTTTAGCAGGTGGAAAGTCATCCCGTTACGGTAAACCCAAAATGTTTGAAACGTATAAAGACAAATTGTTGTATGAATATAGTGTAGACGCATTAAAGGAAAATTCGATTTCGCCAATTACCATTTCAACGAACGAAAAACTAGCTCCGTATTTTAGTAAATATGATCTAGACTTTGTCATTGAAGGAGAAGCCAAAGAATACCAAGGCCCTCTGTATGCGATGTACAATGCATTTTCCAACATAGCAAATAAAGACTGGTATTTTGTGCTAGCATGTGACACACCTTTTATAACAGCTGACTTTGTAAAAAACATGGTCGAAAGGGCAGAAAATACGAATGTTGATGCAATCGTTCCAATCCAGTCCGATAAACTTCAACCACTATTTGCGCTCTATCATCGAAATTGCATTGAAAAAATGAAAGAGATGTTAGATAAAAACAATCGAAAAGTTCAGTTATTATTTAGTGAAGTAAAGATAATGACTGTTCAATTTTCAAGTGATGATATCATCTTTAAAAATATAAATAGTCCGAATGACTGGATTTAATTTATCAAATTTAGACTTACCTGGAGGTACTTTCATGAGTGAATTTTCACATTGGAATGAAGAAGGAAGACCTAAAATGGTCGATATATCAGAAAAAGACATCACTACTAGAGTCGCAATTGCACAAAGTACAATTTCGATTTCAACAGAATTATATGAAGCAATTCAAAATGGATTAATTAAAAAAGGCGATCCACTAAATGTTGCACAAATTGCTGGAATTATGGGAGCTAAAAAAACTTCTGACATTATACCAATGTGTCACCCAATCGCACTTTCAGGAACGGACTTTACATTCGAATATGTAGAAGCTCCTAATGGATATGATTTAATCATTCGTGCGACAGTGAAATGCAGTGGAAAAACTGGAGTTGAAATGGAGGCACTGACAGCTGTAAGTGTAGCTGGCCTTACATTTTACGATATGTGTAAAGCCGTTGATAAAAGTATGGTCATAAAAGAAACGTTTTTAGTTGAAAAAAAAGGTGGTAAAAGCGGCGACTTTTTCCATAAATAAGAATGGAACAAGAGCTTAATTGATTAGTAGCATCTACGATCTAATCAATTAAGTTTTCTAATTTTTTATCAAATACAAAAACTGAAATCGCAATATCTTCTTCAACTTTCATATCCGAAAAAAGATTGATAAACTTAGCATGAACGATTTCTTCTAGCTTAACGGGAGGATTTTTCGCATATACCTCTTGAATCATCTTCGTTCTAGCGTTATGTACGATATCACGTCCTTCAGACGTTTGAGCGATAAATAGCTCAGTAGGTGTCAGATTTCCATACAAAGTTGAAACAGCCATATTTTCAACAAAAACAGTATGGATTCTTTCAGGGCCTTTTCCAAATAATTCTTTACGCAGTTTTCGTATATAGTCATTAAATTCATGGATGACTTTAGACATTACATATACCCCTTCATTTCATTCTGTTTTTCTTATCATAAAACAATGATTCTAAAATTTAAAGGAAAAAACGTTTAAAGAACATCTACTTAAAAAGCCATTACTAAACTGCTCCACCATCAATACAAGAATCGTTTAAATTGATTTTTGTATGAATGGTGTTTTTTCAGTAGGCTCCTTATAATAAAAGTATTTAATAAAAAGGAATTGAGAGCGATGAAAAAGAACTATTCCATTTTGCAAATAGTAGGCTATCAAAATAGTGGGAAAACAACACTTACTGAAAAGCTCATTAAACAGGCCAAACAAAAAGGATTATCAGCTGCTACTATAAAACATCATGGACACGGCGGTGCGCCTGATATAGAAATCGTACGTAAAGACAGTAGTCGTCACTTAAATGCTGGCGCAATGGTTTCAAGTGTTGAAGGTGATGGGGTCCTTTTGTTAAGAACAAATTTTATTAATTGGGATTTAAAGAAAACAATTGAATTATATCGTTTTTTTTCAACAGATATTATTTTTATTGAAGGTTATAAAAGGGAAAGTTATCCAAAAGTAGTATTAATAAGAAGTGAGGATGATTTAAATTTACTAAGGTCATTAACGAATATTATTTGTGTGATTAGCCATTTACAGATTGAAGAGAATAGATTGAAAAATTATCAATATTTCCATCTTCATGATGAAGAACAATATTTAGATTTCTTGATGAATGAAATGTTAAAAGGTAATTTCATAGTAGATTAATAAAATAGATGAAAATATGCTTTATTTTGAAATGAGGAATTTAATTGTTTGAAGAGTTTTTAATTCCCCTTAAGATTTCCCTTAAGGTTACGATCGTGGCAGGATTTTTCGTTATTATTTTAGGGACTATAGCTGGAAGAATTCTCTCAATGAAATCCTTCAAAGGTAAGACGCTTCTTGAAACAATTTTAATGCTACCTTTAGTTCTTCCTCCTACAGTTGTAGGATTTTTACTATTAGTCATTTTCGGAAGACAAAGCTTCGTTGGAAAAATGATCGAATGGTTAGTGAAACAGCCAATTGTTTTTACTTGGTGGGCCGCTGTCATTGCATCAATTATTGTAGCATTTCCACTTATGTATCAATCTGCAAAAACTGGATTTCAAAGTGTAGACAATGAGATTGAAGAGGCAGCCAGAGTTTGTGGAGCAAATGAATGGAATGTTTTTTTCTTAATTTCAATTCCACTTTCATTAAAAGCAATTATCTCAGGTAGTATATTAAGCGTTGCAAGAGTACTAGGAGAATTTGGTGCTACACTTATGTTTGCAGGAAATATTCCAGGAAAAACACAAACTGTCCCGACAGCCATTTATTTAGCAATTGATGCAGGGAATATGAAAATGGCTTGGCTATGGGTGGTTTCAATGGTCGTAATTTCTTTTATTATGCTGTTAGTCGTACAGTTGAAACAAAAATGATATTTGCAGATTTGTATTGTCTCAAATTAGTATATAATGCTGTATGAAGGATGTTTTTCCTTTTTATTCCATAATCGTTTACATAAAATAAAACCCAGTTTTACCTTAAAAATGAGAGGGCGGAAAGTATGGCAAATAAAGTTGAGTTAATTAATCTTGCAGTAGGATTACCGAGTAAAATGGAATACGGTGAAAACAAAGAAATGATAACGGGGATTTGTAAAGAAGGAATAGAAGAAGTTTACTTATCAAAAGAAGGATTTAAAGGTGATGGAGTAGCTGACTTAAAACATCACGGTGGACCAGATCGAGCTGTATGTGTGTATCCATATGAACACTATGCACTTTGGGAAAAAGAGTTTAATTTAAATTTACCACTTTCCGCATTTGGCGAAAATATTACCGTCACAAATATGTTAGAAAAAGACGTATGTATTGGCGATGTTTACCAAATTGGCGATGCCATTATACAAATTACACAAAGTAGAATACCTTGTGACACAATTACAAGGAGAACGAATGTAGCACTTAAGAGAATCGTAGAAACAGGTTTTACAGGCTACTTATGCCGTGTATTAAAAGAGGGAACAATCAGAAAAGATTCAGAAATAGAATTAATCGAAACTCAAAAAAATAAAGTTTCAGTACTTTATTGCAACGAGATTTATTTCCATGATCCAAAAAATGTTGAAGGAATAAAAGCAATATTGGCGGTTCCTGAGTTAGCAGAGGATTGGAGAATTCGGTTAAATAAGCGTTTGGAGAGTTTGGTTTAATAGTTGAATTTTAAGTCGCTTTTGATGGAGCGGCTTTTTTTTATTAGAGTTTATTGAAGTAGGTAAAAATCCCCCATTACTAATACCTACCCGGTTGTGATACTTAAATTACCATATTAACCGGGAGGATAAAAAATGACTACCAGGGAATTTATTAAAGAACATAGTATGAACATAACATTTATTCTAACAATGATAATTTCAATTATCTTTAGATACACAGGAATATTAGCGAAAGGCAATAAATCTCTAGCCCTTGTTTTAATTATCTTTTTAGTGAGTTTTATACTAGTTAAGTTAATTTATAAATTATTATTAAAACAAAATTTATTAGGAGATGTAATAGAGGAAAAAAGAAAAAGAAAATATATGCGATTTCTAAATTGGTCTTATATTTTAATAGTTATTATTGTTTTGGAAGGTAATACAATTAACGCATGCGATTCTTCAATAACGAAGGATCGTTTTTCTTATGAAGCAAAATAGCAGGTTAGTTGAACAATATTAGACAAATTATTTTATGTTAATTGTGTTATTCTAATTATAGAAACAAATTGTAATTATTTTCCAATAAAATATTAGGAGGTTGATTTATGAAAAGAAAATTGATATTATCTATTGGTTTTGCAGGTGCTTTAGCATTATCAATCGGATTTACAAAAGACTTTCAAAATACAAAGGTATATGCACAGACCAATGGAGACCAATACAAACATGTGACTAGAGAGGAACAAGATTATAGAGAAGGTAATACAGTTGAAGGAAAAGATATTACCACAACTATAACAGTAGAAGAACAAAATATAGTGGAAAAAAGTTCATCCAAACAAGGCTTTGTACCACAGGAAAATGGGACAGGTTTCTTTTTTGAAAAGAAATAAAGATAAAAATGCTATTCAACTAACAGCATGCTTTAGTTCAATACCAATCGGCTGCTTTTGCAGTCTTTTTTTTGGACAATGGCAGTATAGTTCAATAAGGACTCTATAAAGTATATTAGAAAAAGGAAAATAATAAGTTTGTATAGAAACTCCTTTATATAGCTATATAGGAGGAATTTTTATGTCTGAATTCAAAAGTATTAATGTTGAAAATATAAATATTGTCGATAAAGATGGAACTGTAAGAATGAGAATTTTTAATAATGATAACATTCCACCTGCAATTATGGATGGAAAAGATTTTCTTCCAGGCCACAGACAGAAAGATCCAATTGCTGGATTAATGTTTTATAACGGAGAAGGTGATGAGTGTGGAGGACTCATATTTGGAAGTAAAAAGAATAATATAGGAAATTATGAATCATACGCGTCATTAACCTTTGATCAGTATAAACAGGATCAAGTCGTACAAATGCATTATATTGATGAGAACGGGCAAAGAAATTATGGAATTTCAATTTATGATAGACCTAATACATCCTTACCAGATCTTGTAGAAAGAACGCATAAAATACAAAATTCTGAACTAACTGATGAGGAAATTGATGAAGAGTTAAAAAATATTTGGCAAGGAAATACACCTCGCGCTTTTATGGGGAAGAATCCAAAAGGAGAAGTAACAGTTCAACTATCAGATCGTAAAGGGAAACCTAGAATCAGAATGGTAGTAGATGAAAATGATATACCCCGTATGGAATTTTTAGATGCGGAAGGAAATGTTACATATAAAATTCCACCTGAATCGTAATTCTATCTATTATTCTATCGAGGAAATTAAAGCACTTCCTCTACCTTATTCTAAGGATAAAGAGTTTTTGATTCAATCTATATCTACTAAATAACTAACCTATACTTTAGTAATCGAGGAGAAAGATTAGATTAATGGATGAAAATCAATGTATTCTAATAAACGAAAATAAAATTGAAGTCTTATACAAAGGTAATGAAGGTCCACTAATTGTTATTCTTACAGGGATGGGATGTTCCTTTGAAGAGTGGTATAAGATTATAGAAAAGTTAAGCCATACCAACAGAGTATTAACATTTCACCGCCAAGGTCTTGGTCAAAGTGAACTGGGAGAGGGAAACCATAATACTGGATCGACTGTACTGGATTTAGCTGGGATCCTTAATTATTTAATATAGATGAGACCATTTATTTAGTAGGGCATTCCTATGGCGGGCTGTGTGCACAACATTTTGTAAAAACTTATCCTAAAATTGTGGCTGGAGTGATTTTGGTAGATTCTACTTCTGTTGATTTAAAAGTATTGGATGAGCTAGCACTGCCTGTTATGAATCAAGAAACAGATGAAGTATGGATTAGAAAATGTCTACATTATGCAGAAAAAAATTATGATGAACTATTAAGAATAATTAAGCCAACTTTGAATAAAAAGCATGGGCATTTACCTAATAATATTCAGCAGAGACTAATAGACTTTCAATTAAATCCATTATTATACAAAGCAATGGCTTCAGAGATTAAAGAATGGAAAAATGACGCAGAAGTTATCAAAAAGTTGGGGGATTTTCCAAATGTTCCATTAATTGTAATTGGACGCGATAAAGAGCATACAATTGAGTCAGAATTGAAAACAGGAATACCTTTATGGGAATTAAGAGTTTTTGAAGAGAAATGGACGGAGCTTATTACTAATCAAGTTCAATTATCTTCAAAGGCCGAATTGTATTTTGCAAGTAAATCAGGTCATTCAATATTTCTTGATCGTCCTGACATAATCCTTGATAGTATACATAGAATTTCTATTTAATGCTGTATCAAAAAGTAAGTTGAACAAGGGATACATTTATTCTGGTAAAATAAAAATTAAATAATGATGTATTCAACTAGGAGACGAACTATGAAAGATAAAGAAATTTATGTTTATCACATTGTTACTAGGAAAAAAATGAATCTTGGGCAGATAATTGATTTTAACAAGGATCAAAAAAACACCTTATATAGCTTCTTTTTTGAGAAGGAACAATTGAATTCTAAAGGTGAAGACTTTATCCAGATTCTTTTCCAACATTATACAGATGCAGGATTGAATTTAAATGAAGAAAATGCCGAAGTGGTTATAAATTATGTAGGTCAAACAATCAGGGCAATTAGAGAAGTAATTTTGGAAATGGTTAGATTACAAGAATATCCTGAATATCCATCAAGATTGTCTTGTTTATACGCTGCAAAAAGCTACGATGATGCTTTGAAATGGAAGGAAATATTCGACTCGTTCAATAGGAAAGTTTTGCAAATCGTTAAACTACGGGTAAATGGTAGCACCTTTGAAGGGGATGGAAATCTTTTACCAAAGGAGGATGGGGTACCTTTCGCTCGAAAAATTGAACAAGCTAGAGAATATTGGAATGGTAATATTACAAATGAACTTCCTGAGCTTTTAATTAATGGAAAAATTGAAGTAGTAGAAATTATTGATGATTTTTCAGCTTAATTTGACAAATTCAACTACTACGAAAGTAAGTGTTAAACTTCCATTCACTGTGGTTAATTTTTGATTCATGTTTGGCTAACGCATGCATTAGCTGAAGATCAAGAACATCCAAAGACTGTTTTTTTTATTAAAGTAAATGGCAGGTTAGCTGAATAAGGAATCATAAAATATGTTACTATTTATGAAGTAATAAAGTTCTAATTTAAAAGTTCGAGAGAGGTTGTATTAGTGAAAAAAGCTTTTTATTTTATTTATTTATTACCGATTCCTTTTTTTACCACATGGTTTGATTTGAACAGAGTACCGTATACATCTTATTTTTTATTATTTGCAACACTTATTATGGCGTTATTGCTAGTACGATTAAAAATGAGCCGTATTTTTATAGTAAATGCACTAGTACTTTTATTATCTATTATTTTAGTGGAAATTTTTATACCAGAAGATGGTCCATATAAATTAATTGAAAGAAATATTTCTCCAATTTTCTATTTTACATTATATTTTCTAGGTCAATTATTTATTAGATTTATATTTCACGTTATAGCTATTAATAAATCAGTGACAAAAGTACAGTAATAAATTAAAAACCTTTGAAATTAAAAAATTAGTTTGAAGTTATGCAACTAACTTATGCGATTCTTCTATAGAAGATCGCTTTTTTTTTTTCAACAAAATAGCAGGATTGTTTAAGAGTTATTCCTTTTAATAGATTAATAATTCGTTAAAATAATAAAACCATTAGGAGAAAGATCTAAGTAATTTAATCATTCTCCTGATGGGAGTATGAACCCGCCACCTTCCCATTCATTTTTTTAAGAAGAGGATACTAGGTAGATATACTACCATTCCCTTTACCAATATTCAGGTAGACATAAATCCTAAATGATTCTAAAATTAGTAGTTACAAAGAGTACTTAATACATAACTATTGAAAATTACATAAAAAGGGCGGAATGAATATGGCAAAAATATTAGCAATTGGTGGAATTGGTGAAGGGCATGTGAATCCCATGCTACCAATCATTAAAGCCTGGTGTGAGGACGGGGATGAGGTACACTTCTACAGCACTGAGGATGCCCGTGACAAAGTGGAGGCCACAGGGGCAGTCTTCAAGCCCTTCGACAACTTTTTAGGTGGCGTACGCCAAGAGGACATCTCTCATTTTTTAGAGTTTATTGTTTTGCTCCTAAACTCCGCTGACCGTGTTGTGCCGACGGTAGTGGAGCAGGCTCGGCAAGAGGCTTACGACTTTGTGTTCCACGACTCCCTTTTTGGTTGGGGCAATTTAATAGCTCGACTTCTTAAGCTGCCAAATATTGCTTCACATGCTTCCTTTGCTTCCACTGGTAAGAAACCTAAGATGGCAGGTGAGACTTTGCTGAAGCAAGTGGGCGACATCCTAAAGGGAGGGAAGTTCATTCCCGAAATCAAGAGGCTATCCGCCAATCTTGCCAAAACATATGACGTATCGGCGCCATCAATTAATGAGGTATTCTGTCAGTCGGGTCAACTGAATCTCGTCTATACTAGCACTTACTTCCAACCGGATTATGAGCGACTTGACAATTCGTACGTATTCTCAGGACCATCCATTTCCAGACGTGAAAGCCACTCGGACTTTCCACTAGACACTTTGAAAGAGGACGACAGACCGGTTGTCTATATTTCCATGGGAACTGTATTAGCCAAGAGCGAAACCTTCTTTCAATTATGTCTAGATGCCTTCCGCGATGAGAGTTATCAAGTGGTGATCTCTGCGGGGCGCAATACGGATATGGAATTTTTCAGGAACGCACCGTCCCATATAATTGCCCGTCCGTATGTGCCACAGCTGGAGGTATTGCAACAGTCGGCCGTCTTTGTGAGTCACGGCGGAATGAACAGCGTGTCTGAGGCATTGTACTACGATGTGCCGTTAGTGCTCATCCCCCACGCAGCCGATCAACCTATTATCGCTGCGCGTGTAGAGAAGTTGGGGGCAGGTGTCATTTTGAACAAATCGAAGCTTACCGCCGCCAAGCTACGGGATGCTGTAAATCAGGCCTTTAACGAACAACGCTTCAAGGGGAGCGCCGCGACTATCGGTCAATCTCTCAGAGACGCTGGCGGCTACCGGACCGCTCTGTTAGCGGCGGATCGATTTCGCCAGGAACGGGGAATAAATTAATAAGAAGTGCTCTACAGATATGAATTTTTATCATATGATTCAAGAACTAAATAGTCTATAGATAAGTATAGGCTATTTAGTATTCTTCCTTGACTACCGCTATCATAAGTGGTTTTTTTATGCAATAAAATGTCAGTTTAGTTGAATACGAATGCTATAATTATTTGATATATCAATCGGGTGGGGGAAATTAAAGTTGTTTGTTAAAATTGAATTTGAATACGAAAAGGATACAGTTTATATTAGATGTCCTGCCAAAGTGGGAAGAAATATCCGTCAACTGCAACAAGATTTTTTTAGATGGTTATATGATAGAAATAATCACCATCCTTTCTGGGTATTTTTTGGTGTTGATGAGGAAGGCAATGAGAAATTTGGACTGAGTTATGATGAAGATGCGTTTATTTATTGGCTTAATAATGTAAGGTTTAACAAAGGGAGGAACGTTGCATCTCTAATAAAAGATCCGAAGGTTTTACCGAAAAAAACGATAAATTTTTAAATTCTTATGCAACTACCATGAGAGTTGAATAAAAACTTCCATTCACTGTTGTGAATCAGAGGATTCATCGTTGGCTAACGCATGCATGAGTTTTAAGAACACGAGCTACTAGCAGCTCGTTTTTTTATTCAAAAAAATGGCAGGATAGTAGCATAAGGAGTGATATAATTTTTTAATAAATGTGATCACTGGATGTGTGAAAATGAATAAATGGAAATTTGATAATGGATCTAAAAGAAATAAGGGGCATTAGAAGAAGATATAAATCGTTAGAAAAGGATTTAGTAACGTTTACAGATAATATACCAAACCCTTTTGAAAGTTCTCTTGGATATTGGCATTTACACTTGCCGTTTTCACAAGATTATATAGATTCAAAAAATACACCGAAATGGTTAAGACGTAAGGTGATCCAATTATTAATTAACAGAGTTAGCTATTTGAAGATTATAAAATCAAAGGAACACTCACATTTTCGAATATATACTACTATTTGTTTGCCTCATTTATTCCACTCACAAATTGTTGTTATCCCAGACAGTGAGTTGTATTAGCTCGATAGGCATGCGTCGGGACCCCTATTTCTTTTAATGAACCTTATGTGTATGATACAATAGTTGTATGATACAATAGTTGTATAATACATCATTGTGGGAGGGGATATGTTTGAAAAGAGAGGAAGCTCTAAAATTAAGAATGGATATCCTGAAATTTGTAAGAATGTTTGGGTTTATGGATTCTCTGAATAAACCGTTAGGAAGACCTTTTTCAGTTTCTCAGGTAATGGCATTAGAAGAATTAGAATCCACCAAATTAACTGTTTGGGAACTAGCTAATAAACTTACGTTAGAGCGTTCGTCAGTGAGCAGATTAGTAGACAAATTGATAAAAGAAGGGTTCGTTTGTCGTGAAATAAACGAGAAAAACAGAAGAGAAATTCACCTTTCTCTGACAGATAAAGGGGAAGTAACAGTTCATCAAATAAGAGAACAATCAATTGATTTTTATCAAAACGTTCTAATGAATTTATCTGAATTGGAACAAAAGAAGGTTGTTGATGGCTTCGAATTACTTATTAAATCCATTTCCGAATTAACCTGCAAAACAAATAGAGAAAATTAAAAACAGTATTTAAATTTCAAAATATACTCTCGTTAATTTACAATTATTCACACTGTAAAAGGGGGACAAACATGAGTCTGGACTTCGAGCTTCCTATAATTGAGTTGAGAAAAAAAATTTCTGAAATACAGAAGTTTATGATAGAAAACGATCTGGATTTATCATCAGAAATCGATATATTACAGGAACGTTTAAATAAATTAGAAAATGAAATATATGATAACCTTACCCCTTTCCAACGAGTTCAAATCGCAAGAGTTCGTAATCGACCTACAACATTAGACTATATTCCTCTATTATTTACGAACTTTTTGGAGATTCATGGTGATAGACTATATGGAGATGATAAAGCAATGATAGGTGGAATTGCTAAGTTTCAAGAAGTACCTGTTACTATCATTGGTCAACAAAGGGGAAGAAATACGAAGGAAAGTATCGAACGAAATTTTGGAATGGCACATCCAGAAGGTTATAGAAAAGCTCTGAGGCTTATGAAACAAGCTGAAAAATTTAAACGTCCTGTTATCACATTTATCGATACATCAGGAGCGTATCCTGGAAAGGAATCTGAAGAACGTGGAATATCAGAGGCAATAGCTCGGAATCTCTTTGAAATGAGCAATCTCAAAGTACCAATCGTATCTATTGTAATCGGCGAAGCTTCAAGTGGTGGAGCCCTCGGTATCAGTGTTAGTAATCATATTCATATGTTAGAAAATTCATGGTACTCAGTTATTTCTCCGGAGGGTGCAGCATCTATACTATGGAAAGATTCTGCGCAAGCTCCTAAAGCAGCTGAAAACATGAAAATAACCGCAGCAGATGCGAAAGAATTAGGAATTATTGATACTTTAATCCCTGAGGTTAAAGGTGGAGCGCATAATGATTTAGAATCACAAGCGAAAATGATCGAATCTACAATCGAATCTTCTCTAAAAGAATTGGTATCATTATCTTTAGAAGAGCTTATACAACAACGTTATGACAAGTTTAGAGATATAGGTGAATTTAGGATTGGAGACGGAAACCCTCTAACTTTTTAAACTAGCGATGAGAGTCTGCTTTGTCCAAAAATTTCTTTGTAAAATATTATTGGAAAACTTTTCTTTTTTTAATTTGTATGATTTTTACTAATTTCTTAAACAATGGGAGAAAGACTGTAAAATTTAAGAAAGGAGTTTTGGAATGGTGAATAATGCCCAACTGGTTTTAGCCAATTATTTTAATGCATTAGGTAGTAAACAAATTGATAAAGTGATTGAAATAGTTCACGATGAAGCAAAATTTATTATTCTTAAAAAAGATCCATCTGAAAAAATCCCTTTATATGGTACATACGAAGGTAAAGAGGGAGTAAAAAAATATTTAAATATTTTAGAGGAAGCATATCAAATAGATATGTTTGTCATTAATAAAATAATTGGTGATCAAAATACAGCATTTGCATGGGGAAGTTTTCGAATTAAAGTCCGAGTAACTGAAAAAACCTTTGAGAGTGATTGGGCAGTAGTTTGTGAAATTGAAAAAGAGAAGATTAAGTTATTTCAATTCTTTGAAGATACAGCTGCATTAGAAGAAGCTTTTGATTTAACTTAATCGAATAATGAATGAATATTGAGGTATGATCAATTCAAAAAAATCACAAGAAAAAAGAGACATTCATTTTCCATAGCCATTAAGTTAAGAAATCCATTGTTCCCCAAAACGAAAAAATGAGCTGAATTCTAATAGACAATTGTGGAAAGATAAAATTTTCGTTTTGGGGTACTTTAAAATATTAACTTGATGGGCATGGGGTCCCGCCCACATTTTAACGAAAATATACGCTAAGCAAATTTCGGTATAAAAAGAGCTGAATTTCCTACTATA
>NZ_JAZGQS010000025.1:0-22951 GCF_036421055.1 Gottfriedia acidiceleris
TAAATCATATCATTTAAAGCTTGTTTTAGTCAACAACTTTTTAAATGTTTTATATTTTTATTCGTGTTTGTTTTCCCTCGTTTGGGACAACATAGAATAATATATCAGCTATTTGGATTAATTACAATACTAAAATAAAAGTAATATTATTCTGAATGTTTTATTTGGTTGAGCTCTTTATTAACAATGGTAACTGTATTTACCTTAATATAACTAATCAAAGGATGCTTCATAATGAAGCATCCTTTGATTCTTATGCTAACGTTGCATTCTTCTTTAATTTTTCAATTGGCTTTACTGCTTCTACTAATGCTTGATCTAGCTCAGTCGTGTATTTTGCTTTTTGTTCCTTACTCCACTCTAACTTTATTGACATAAATTCAATTACTGCGTCCTTCCATTCATATACCCAATGAATATTAAAGAACAATCCACCCGTACGACGAATAAAAAAGTCCACTGGTTTTACAACCATCTCAAATTCTATTGCATATAAAAGCGGTACGAATACATCTATAGGTAGATTATATTGATAAAACACCATTCTGTGCTCACTTGCTAACTGAAATAACGTATCAACATTGGAACCATAAAATTTTGTAAAACGTTCAGCTTGATTTTCTGACAAACCATATTTGATTCCTTCTTTGGTTTTTTCAGAAATATATTTAGAAAATTGTGATGCTCCACCTACATGTCCACCAGAGATCGGCATATGTTTTGTCTTACTTTTTATATTGTTAGGATTGTATCCTTCCTTTTTCAGTAATTCAGTTACATAGTCGATTACCGTTTCAGCCATTTTTCGATATCCCGTTAACTTTCCACCAGCAATTGTAATTAATCCAGAATTTGAAGTCCAAATTTCATCTTTGCGTGAAATTTCGGATGCATTTTTTCCTTCTTCATATATTAACGGACGTACTCCCGCCCAACTTGATTCTATATCTGTTTTCGAGATGTTGACTGTTGGAAACATATAGTTGATTGCATTAATAATGTAGTTACAATCTTCATTTGTCATTTGTGGTTTTGCAGCATCTTCATTATAAAATGTATCCGTTGTACCAACATATGTCTTTCCATCTCGAGGAATCGCAAATACCATCCGTCCGTCTGGCGTATCAAAATAGATTGCTTGACCGAGTGGGAAACGACTATGGTCAATCACTAAATGAACACCTTTAGATAACTGTAATACTTTACCTCTCTTTGAATGATCCATTTCTCGTAGCGAATCAACCCATGGCCCCGCTGCATTTACAATTTTTTTACCATATACTTCATACACTTCACCATCTAATAAATCAACGACAATAACACCACAAACTTTACCATCTTTATATAAAAAACCATCTACTTTAGCGTAATTCACTGCTTTTGCCCCATGAGCAATCGCTTCTTTCATTACTTCAATTGTTAAACGAGCATCATCTGTGCGGTACTCTACATAGTATCCGCCGCCTTTTAACCCTTCTTGTTTTACAAGTGGCTCTTTTTCGATCGTTTGTTCACGATTAAACATTTTTCTTCGTTCACTTCTTTTTACACCAGCTAAAAAATCATAAATTCTTAATCCTATTGATGTACTAAATGCACCAAATGTGCCACCTTTATGAAAAGGTAATAACATCCATTCTGGAGTTGTTACATGTGGACCATTTTCGTAAACAATTGCACGTTCTTTTCCCACTTCTGCTACCATTTTTACTTCCAATTGTTTTAAGTATCGTAATCCACCATGTACGAGCTTAGTTGAACGACTAGATGTACCTGCGGCAAAGTCTTGCATTTCAAATACGATTGTTGATAGTCCCCGTGTAGTAGCGTCTAATGCAATACCAGCTCCAGTAATACCTCCACCGATTACGATTACATCTAATTCTCTTTTATTTACTGTTTTTAAGACATCTTTTCGTAGTGCACCTGAAAATTTCATGGCTTTTCCTCCTTAATTACGAAAAAAAGAGACCGCAAACATTACTATAGAAATTCTTCTATAGCATGTTGCGGTCTCTCTAAATCTCTTACCGAAATATTAACTTGTTTCTATTTTAACACTATACTATGTTATTTAAAAGCTTTTGTTGCTTCGATTGCTTTTTTCCAACCACTGTATAGTTCTTCTCTTTTTTCATTTTGCATTTCTGGTTTAAATCTCGTATCCATATTCCATTGTTTTGAGATAGTCTCTTGATTTTCCCAATAACCAACAGCTAAACCTGCTAAATAAGCTGCACCTAAAGCTGTTGTTTCATTTACTTCAGGACGTTCAACCGGGACATCTAATAGATCGCTTTGGAATTGCATTAAGAAATTGTTCTTAACTGCTCCCCCATCTACACGTAAAGTTTTTAGTTCAATACCAGAATCAGCTTCCATTGCACATAAAACATCTTTTGTTTGATAAGCTAATGCTTCCAGTGTTGCACGAATAAAATGTTCCTTCGTTGTTCCACGAGTTAAACCAAAAACTGCCCCGCGTACTTCACTATCCCAGTAAGGAGTACCTAGGCCAACAAATGCAGGTACGATATAAACTCCATCTGTAGATTCAACTCTAGTAGCATATTCTTCACTCTTACTAGCATCTTTGAACATACGCATACCATCACGTAACCATTGAATAGCAGAACCTGCTACGAAAATACTTCCTTCTAAAGCGTATTCAACTTTTCCATTTAGGCCCCATGCAATTGTTGTTAATAAGCCATGATTAGATTTTACCGCTTTTTCACCAGTATTCATTAACATAAAACAACCAGTACCATAAGTATTTTTCGCCATTCCTTCACCAAAGCAAGCTTGACCAAATAAAGCAGCTTGTTGGTCACCAGCTATTCCTGCAATTGGTACATTTTGACCAAAGAAATGGTAATCAACAGTATGACCATATATTTCAGAAGAAGATTGTACTTCTGGAAGCATGCTTTTTGGAACAGTTAGCATTTCAAGTAGTTCATCATCCCATCTTAATTCATGAATGTTATACATTAATGTACGTGATGCATTTGAATAATCTGTAACATGTACATTACCACCAGATAATTTCCAAACAAGCCAAGTATCAATTGTTCCGAATAATAATTCACCACGTTCTGCTTTCTCTCTTACACCTTCAACATTATCAAGAATCCACTTAACTTTTGTTCCAGAGAAATAGGCATCAATTAATAGACCTGTTTTTTCTTGAACAATCTCTCCAAAGCCTTTCTCTTTTAAGTCATCACAAATCTCACTCGTTTGACGTGATTGCCACACAATCGCATTATAGACAGGTTTTCCAGTTGTTTTGTCCCACACAACTGTTGTTTCACGTTGATTTGTAATACCTATACCCGCAATTTGCTCAGGTTTTACATCTGCTTCACTTAAACAAGTAGCAATGACAGCTAAAATTGATCCCCAAATTTCTTGCGCATTATGCTCAACCCATCCTGGATTTGGAAAATGCTGTGTAAATTCTTTTTGTGCAACATGAACTATTTTGCCATCTTTATTAAATAGAATTGCACGAGAACTTGTTGTACCTTGATCTAAAGAAAGAATGTATTTATTCATAATCGTCCCATCTCCTCATTAAGCAACTACTTTTCTATTATTTGTATGACTTTGACTCTTTTTACTTGTCAAATAAGAAACTATTAAAATACCAATTGTTACAATCCCTACATAAATAATTGCAGAATTATACTTACCTTCAAAAATAATTTGATAGAATAGTCCTGCAAGTGATCCTCCTAATATTGGCCCAACAACTGGAATCCATGCATATTTCCAATTCGAACCTCCCTTACCGGGAATAGGTAATAAAAAGTGTGCAATGCGTGGTCCTAAATCACGAGCTGGATTAATTGCATAACCGGTCGTCCCACCTAATGATAAACCAATGCTAACAATTAAGAAACCTACGATAAAAGGATTTAAACCATCTGCAAATTTATTTGAACCAATTGCTAAAATACCGAACACTAAGATGAACGTTCCAATCAATTCACTTAAAAGATTTGCAAATGTATTAGGTATAGCAGGACCTGTTGCAAATACACCTAACTTTGTTCCTGGATCTTCAGTTTCTTTCCAATGCGGTAAGTAATGTAAATAAACAATTGTTGCTCCAATCATTGCACCAATCATTTGTGCTGCGATGTATTCGGGTACTTGACTCCATGGAAATGAGCCTTTAAAAGCTAATCCTAATGTAACTGCTGGATTTAAATGAGCTCCACTACTACTTCCTACTGCATATACAGATATTGCAACTGCTAAACCCCATCCTAGAGTTATTACAATCCAACCTGAATCTTTAGCAAATGATTTTTTTAAACTTACACCTGCACAAACTCCTCCACCTAAAACAATTAGCAAAGCAGTTCCAATTAATTCCCCTAAAAATGCTGACATAATTTCACTCCATCCACATTCTGATTAAATTAAGTTTTCTCGTGATCGAAAATAAATTGAATGGCCATTCTTTTTAAAAATAACTCCGTTAATATAAGCTGTTGATTTAATAAAAAGAAGTATCGAGACAATGAGTATGTGATTAGTGCATACCAACTATTAACTGAGCCTAAAAACAAAAAGACCCACAATCAATCAGTTTCTATTAATAAATAGAAACAATTAATTGTGGATCTCTTCATTTCTCCGTCACGTTTATTAACTTGTCTTTTATGCTAACCTCAATTGAAAGCGGTGTCAAAAGAATTTTTCATATTTTTGCCACTATTTTAGAAACTGTTTCCATAAGTCTTTGTCCGATGTTGTAATTGCTGTAGCACCTGCATTCAAAGATGCATCCACATCTTCAATGGTTCTAATAAATCCACCAGCTAAAATAGGTATACCAGTTCTTTCTTTTACCTCTGTAATAACATTGGTTAGTGCTCCTGGTAGCACTTCAATGTAATCAGGCTTTGTTTTTTCTAATAACACTAAACTTTTTTCCATTGCTCCAGAATCAATTAAAAAGATCCGTTGGATGGCAATTACCCCTTTTTGTTTAGCCTTTAAAATAACATTGGATTTAGTAGAAAGTAATCCATCTGGCTTGTATTCTTGACAAAGAAATTCGGCTGCATGCCCATCACTTTGTAAACCATGTATTAGGTCGACATGTAAAAATACTTTCTTTCCATGTTGCTTAGCAAGAGAAACTACACTTTTCAATTGACCGATATGAATATCAAGGATAACAATATATTTATACGAAGTAGTTAATAATTTTTCTAAGTCTTTTATTTTTCTAACCGCTGGTAGAATTTTTTGTTCATGAAAATCCATCAATATTACCCCTATAGAATTTATTACTTTTATAGTACACAATATAAAAAAAAAGAAAAAGCCTGTACAAAGAAAGAATTTTCTTTGTACAGGCTCTTTTTAATTTAAGTTCTACTCTCTGAAATACGCTAAGAATAGTAGGAAGACTACAAATAATACGTACATCACAGGATGGATTTTTTTCGCTTTTCCAGCTGCGATCATTGAAATCGGATAGAAAATGAAACCAACCGCAATACCAGTTGCAATACTATATGTTAATGGCATTGCAATAATTGTAAAGAATGCTGGAACAGCAATTTCAAACTTTTTCCAATCAATTTGACCTATTGATGAAACCATTAAAACTCCGACTACGATTAAAGCAGGTGAAGTTACCGCTGCAGTTACTACTCCTAAAAGTGGTGCGAAGAATAATGCTAATAAGAATAAAATGCCTGTTACTACTGCTGAGAAACCAGTACGTCCACCAGCAGCTACACCAGCAGTTGACTCAATATAAGAAGTAGTAGTACTTGTACCTAAAGTAGAACCAACTACTACAGCTGTTGCATCAACCATTAATGCTTTACCAGCTCTTTCAAGTTTGTTTTCTTTTAATAATCCAGCTTGGTTAGCTACAGCTACTAATGTTCCAGTTGCATCAAAGAAATCTACAATAAAGAAAGTTAATACTACAGCAAACATTTTACCTGAAGAGAAAACATCTGGAATATGTTTAATTGCTTGACCGAATGTTGGAGCAATACTTGGTACTGGACCAACAACTGAAGATGGTAAGTCGATAATTCCAAAAATCATACCTGCAATTGCAGTAATGATCATACCTAAAAATACACCAGCTTTTATTTTTCTAGCCATTAAAACTACAGTAATAACTAAACCGAAAATCGTTAATAAAACAGCAGGTTCATTTAATTTACCAAGTGATACAAATGTCGCAGGGTTACTTACGATAATACCTGAGTTTTTTAAACCAACAAATGTAATAAAGAATCCAATACCGCTACCAATTGCTAATTTTAATTCAATTGGAATTGCATTTATAATTTGTTCACGAAGACCTGTTAATGAGAGAATGATAAAAATGATACCTGATACGAATACGCCAGCTAATGCCGTTTGCCATGGAATACCCATTCCAAGAACTACGTTAAAAGCAAAGAATGCATTTAATCCCATACCTGGTGCTAAAGCAATTGGATATTTCGCATAGATCCCCATTAAAATCGATCCATATGCTGCAGCTAAAGATGTAGCTACAAAGATTGCCTCTTTATTCATTCTTAGAGCTTCTGGGAAATCTTTTATATCTGATAATGATAAAATCGATGGATTAACAAACAAAATATAAGCCATTGCTAAGAATGTAGTTAAACCAGCAATTGTTTCTTGACGATATGATGTGCCTAACTTGTTGAACTCAAAATAATTACTGATACGTTCTTTCATGTGATCCTCCTATATTTTTAGTCTTAAAAGTCGGTCTCAATTGTATAAAATAGAAAAGGCGCTTTTACACATTAGTAAAAGCGCCTATCACGAGCAGTTTCATTCTGATTTAATAACCCGAGAATAATAGAATAATAGCAATTTGGTGGGTTAATAAACTTCAGAAATCATTACTTCGTAGTCCGCCGTTTACGGTGGCGGGTAGAGACGCTAGTCCATATTTACTAGCCTATACGACAAGTTATGACAAATAATTTATTTAATTTACATCCTTATAATACAATCAGTTTTCATTAGTGTCAACAAAAAAACGAACATTTTTAATAAAATATCCGTTTTTGTTCGTTTTTACCATATTTTAGTTATATTATTGTACTTAATCATTTGTATTTAAAAGAATGAGTAAGGAAAAAATATCTTATTAGGATAAAAAAAACATCTTAAAGGTTGTTATAAACCTACCTACAGGCATTAGCCCTTTTTAAATAAATAATACAATAAAAAAGCAATAATGAAACAAAAAAGTAACTGAAACATACTAAACGTATTTACTTCATTAATTATTTGATATACTTTCTTACTTCCTAAAACACCACAGTATAGTATAAATATGAATGTAATGCTGAATAAAATAGTTTGTTTTACCCAACAGGGAATTAGAATCCATATCTTTAATAATTTTTGCATTTTCCATCTCGTCAGGGTAAAAATCAATGTTATTATAATCCAAATAATATAACAATATATTTAGCAGTTTCAATTGCAAGATCAGCCGGTACTCCGCCATTAATTAATATACTTGCAATTCCTGATTCTTGAATTTTTTGTACTTTTTCAATATAACTCGCAATTTTATAGAAACTTTTAGATATATTTTTAGCTTGTGTTTTACCAATTTTCTTTGCAAGTTTACCTTCCAACCATATACCAGAATATCTTAATGCATTAACTGCAACTTTCTTTGCTACAGATGTAATTATATTCCTTTGTTGTGTTTCACTTCATTCAAAGGAATATTATTCATAATCATTTCTAATTCTTCTTGAGTTAATACCATTTCATCATTCTGTACTGTTTCAAAATCATTTACTTTTTCTTCTTCGGCAAATGCTGGTAACGTACCTGTAGTAAATATTGTTGAAGATAGAACAACAATTATCCCCTGTTTAAACCACTTGTTTAACCACCATTATATACCTCCAATACTAGTATTTAACATCTAAACAATAGCACAATGTATATTAATAAATTGGAACTATATTTTACAAAATGAAGTCTATTCGGTGTCCAATTTATGCAAAAAAAGCCATAAACCTTGTAGATCAAGGTTTATGGCTTTTTTAATTATTATTCCCACTCAATAGTTGCAGGTGGCTTACTAGTTACATCATAAACGATACGGTTTACGTGTTTAACTTCATTTACAATACGAGTTGAGATTTTTTGTAGAACATCCCAATCAATACGTGCCCAGTCGGCAGTCATTCCATCGATAGACGTAACTGCACGAATACCTACAGTGTAATCATACGTACGTTCGTCACCCATTACACCAACGCTGCGGATGTCAGGTAAAACTGTGAAATATTGCCAAATTTCTTTATCTAAACCAGCTAAAGCAATTTCTTCACGTAAAATTGCATCTGATTCACGAACGATTTCAAGTTTTTGATCAGTAATTTCACCTAGTACACGAATTCCTAAACCTGGTCCTGGGAATGGTTGTCTCCAAACGATTGCATCTGGAATTCCTAGTTCAGTTCCAACTGCACGTACTTCGTCTTTAAATAAAGTATTTAAAGGCTCAATTAACGTGAATTGCATATCTTCAGGTAATCCACCTACATTATGATGTGATTTGATCGTTTGAGCTGTAGCTGTACCGCTCTCGATAATATCTGTATAAAGAGTTCCTTGAGCTAAGAAGTCCATACCTTCTAATTTAGCTGCCTCATCATCAAACACATAGATGAATTCATTACCGATAATTTTACGTTTTTCTTCTGGATCAGAAACTCCAGCAAGTTTGCTTAAGAAGCGCTCTTTAGCATCTACTTTAATAACGTTCATGTTGAAGCCTTCGCTAAACGTCTTCATAACGCCTTCAGCTTCATCTTTACGTAATAAACCGTGGTCAACAAAGATACATGTTAATTGATCACCAATTGCTTTATGAATTAAAACTGCAACTACTGAAGAATCAACACCTCCACTAAGTGCACAAAGTACTTTTTTGTCACCAACAGTTTTACGAATATTTTCAAGTTCTACTTCAATGTAGTTTTTCATTGACCAGTTTGCTTCACACTCGCAAATATTGAATACGAAATTCTTTAATAGGTCATTTCCATATTCAGAATGACGAACTTCTGGGTGGAATTGTACACCATACATTTTTTTAGCTTCGTTACTCATTGCTGCAATTGGGCAAGAAGCACTAGTTGCATCAACAACGAATCCTTCTGGTTGTTGAATTACTTTATCACCGTGGCTCATCCAAACTACGTGGTCTGATGGTAGGTCTTTCAATAAAGCTGAAGGATTTTGAATATTTAATTCTGCTTTACCGTATTCACGTTGGTCAGCTCTAGCTACCGTTCCACCAAAATGTTGCGTCATTAACTGCATTCCGTAACAAATACCTAAGATTGGAATTTCTAAATCAAAAATTGCTTCATCACAGAAAAAAGCATTTTCACCATATACGCTATTTGGTCCGCCAGAGAAAACAATCCCTTTAGCACCCATTTGTTTAATTTCTTCTGCAGTTATTGTATGAGGACGTAATTCACTATAAACGCCAAACTCACGGATACGTCGCGCTATAAGTTGGTTATATTGACTTCCAAAATCTAGTACTACAATTGTGTCATGTTGTTGCAAAACGGTCACCCCATCTATATATATTTGAATTAACGTATCAGTTAAACTGATACTATTTTTCCCAAAAAAAATAAAAAAAGCCGATTTTCTCCTCTATTTACATACGAAAAATACGTATAAGAAGGCAGAAAATCAGACTAAGTTAAACAAAGTCAGGCTGCCTTCATAGTCAGGGCATGTTACGGCACCCCGGTAGAGACTCTCGACCCATATTGTCGAGGATATATGAAGAATAATGACGAATATTGTATTATTGTCTCATTCTAACAATGTATAATTTTTCGGTCAAGGTATTTCATTGCATAAAAAAAATAAATTTTTGTGTAAACGTTACAACTTGTCATGAATAAAATTATAGTGTATCTTTTAACTAACGAACGGTAGGTAGTTTATCAAAACGAAATCGTTTATTTAGTCTGCTATAGGGGAGAGATTTTTTATGAGTTGGATTTACTTAGTTATAGCGGGAGTTTCCGAAATTGCATGGGCATTTGGACTAAAATACTCAGAAGGATTTACAAATTTGTTGCCAACAATTTTAACGATAGCAGGGATCTTGTTCAGCTTTTATTTATTTTCAAAGGCAATAAGAGATATTCCAATTGGTACTGCATATGCAGTTTTTACAGGAATCGGCGCCGCTGGGACAGTTATTATAGGAATGTTATTTTTAAATGAATCAGCTTCTATCTTAAAAGTTATTCTTGTTATTACATTATTATCTGGAATTATTGGCTTAAAATTAACTTCAGGTGATAAAAAAGCAGAGAAAGGAGATGCAGCATAAAATGGCATGGTTATTCTTATTTATTGCAGGTTTGGGCGAAGTTGGCTTTGTCATTTTTATGAAGTTATCTAATAATTTCAAAAAACTTAATTACTCCATTTTGTGTATTCTATCTGGATGGACTAGTTTTTACTTATTATCAAAGGCCTTAAAGGTTATACCTGTAGGAACAGGTTATACAATCTGGACTGGGATTGGAGCCGCTGGTTCTGTTTTAATTGGAATGTTGTTCTTTAATGAATCACGAGAATGGAAGAGACTACTATTTATCACCTTAGTAATTGGATCTGTTATAGGTTTAAAAATCATCTCACCTCATTAAAAAAGTCCCTATTTGAAAAGAAATAGGGATTTTTTTTTGAATTATGAGATGGATCCTTTTAAAACAGCTTGCCCCAAGTGTTTTTTCCAACAATGCCATCAACAACTAATCCATTACTTGCTTGGAATTTTTTAACTGCATTTTCAGTAACTGGTCCAAAAATTCCATCTGCCGTTATTTTAAGCTTTTGTTGAACATTTTTGACAGATTCACCTCTTGATCCTACCTTTAAAATACCAGGGTATGGAACTGGATCTGTTTGGGTTTTTGGGGGATTCAAGATTGCATTTACTTGTGCTTTAAACTCGTTAAATTGTTCGGGGTTTTCTATGAAGGTTTTTGGACATGGCTTATGTGTTATGTCATAATGTCTTACAATGTCATTTGCACTTAATTTAAACATCTTACACAATTCAGCAATTACTCTGATCGTACGTGTTAATGTATATTGTGAAATAGTACCATCCCTTTCGACACACATTTCTACACTGATTGAAAGCTTATTTGCGTTCGGAGCAAGGTCATCTACCCCCCTATATACACCACCATTACTATTTCTTTCATAATGATCATTTGCGTGATAAGCTACTTCATCAAGGGGGATAATACAGATTGCCTCTTTCGAATCAACAAAAATATGGGCAGATGCATATGTTTTATTTTTAATCGCTACCCCATTAAAATACCTTTGGTGACTTTGTGCACTTGCCCCTGGATTGGCTGTCCAATGTAACACAATTTTTCTAACTTCTTTCAATTTTATTGACGGCCTCGTATACTTGTTCATCGAAATAAATTCATTTCTCCAAGTTGCCAAAATTAGCACTCCTTTTCAATATTAGCATGTCCAAAATAACCATCTTTCGAATGCTTGGACATGTATATTAATACAGTATTCTAAAAGAAACATTTCGTTACATATAAAAAAGAGAGTATTAGATACTCTCTAAAATGTTTGACTAAACTACTTATTTTTTACTGGTTTAACATAAATTGCTTGTGATGAATTAACAGATATACAACCATCCAAATCAGTCTCTTTTAACAATCCCAAATTAATAGCGGACTTGATTTTATCTCCATCTGGTTTTCTAACAATTTGTATTAAATCAGTCAAGTTAAGTTCTTCTAATTTATTAATTGTTTTCTCCTCATTAAATTTCTCTTTTCTCCTTATAATTCGTTCAAGTTTTAAATCATTAATAATTAGCTCACCTTTTTCATTCATTCCAACTTGATGATCAAAATATCCATGAAAAATCTTTTGTAATTCTTCTAACTGATTTTCTATATCTTTCTTTTTTTGACTCAAATCATAGTACTCGTTCAACATCAATTCCGTAATTTTGAAATTATTTTTCCTCCCCATTTCATAACACCACTTTTCATAAGAAGATAATTAATCTTATTGTGAAAATAGACGAGTTATGACTTGAAATACATTTGAAATAAAAGTACATTAACTAGTGGAAGACTAAAAATAGTGTGAATTATTTCTAAATAATAAAAAATATTTATGTTAATTATATATCAATAAAAAAGAAAGGAATCTTGATTATGTTGAAAAGCAACAATCATGATAGCGAAATGAAAAATGTTTATTGAGCCAATGCTATTACAAAATGCAGATAAACCATTTGATTCCGATCAACATTACTTTGAATTGAAGTCAAATGGTGTTCGAATGATGCTTGAAAGGCAAAATGGAAAGAATAAACTTTTTAATCGAAATGGTACCGAGATTACGGAGAGAATTCCTGAACTCGAAAATATCGACTTAGATGATTGTTACTTAGACGGTGTTTTAGTTTGTTATAATAACGGCAGAGAGGATTTTGAAGCGGCAACCAATCGAGTAAGTTTTATTCAAGAATACAAAATAATACAAGGAAGCAAACAATTTCCATTAACATATATCGTTTTTGATATTTTACGTCTTAAAAATAAAAATTTAATGAAAGAACCTTTATCATATCGAAAAAAAATCCTTTCAGAAACGATAGTAGATCAAGAATCAATTAAAAAGAGTTTTTATATTGAGTCGGAAGGTGAGATGCTTTTTGAGCAAATTAAAACTCTAGGACTTGAAGGTATAGTAGCCAAATCAAAAGACTCCACTTATATACCATCGCATCGATCACTAAATTGGTTAAAGATCATTAACTGGAGATATAGTAACTACTATATAACTGGCTATAAAAAACAAGGAATGGGATTATTAATCTCGGAATTAAAAAATGGTGAATATATAAATGTAGGGATAGTAGAGTTTGGGATGAATACTGGCCAAAAAACAGCTTTCTTTAGTCTAACTAAGCATATAAAAACTGGTGAAGACAAAAATTATATTTATGTAGAGCCGTTAGTTCGATGTGTGATAAAAAATAGAGGTCAATTAAATAGCGGAGATTTAATTGAACCAATATTCCATGACTTTATCGTTTAAAAAATAACTTTAAGATCTACCCCCCTCTAATGTAGAAAGTATTAGTAGCTTTTTACTTACAGGAAGGGGTTTTTTATTTTCTATTTAAATATAAGCCATAATATGATCAACCAAAATGGTATAGAAAATAAAAGACCAAAAAGGCATCCTCTATATAAACCAAAATTCATCTAAATCATCCTTAAAAAGGTATTTGATATAATTGAAATAACGCATCAAAGTTTTTCTACTTTTATCAAATTTACTATACATATTTAAACTATAAATAGTCAATAAAGCCTAAGTCTTATTTAATTCAATTGCTCCAATCTAATACCAGTTAGTTATTCTCATTATCTACGACTCAGATAGTACATAAACGAAACATAAAAAATAAAAAACTTATAAATGCCCCAAGTCAGAAATTATTAAGTTTGATAATGGAAAATAATATGAAAAGAATAATAATTTTTTTTGTTAAAACGGAGTTGATTTTTTTGTGAAAAAGAACAATCACTATTTTAAGCTCTCGGAATTTTATGCAAAAAAAAAACCCTTGATTCCTCAAGGGTTTTTTTCTTTATTACATCATGCCGCCCATGCCCATGCCGCCCATGTCAGGCATTGCTGGAGCATTTTTCTCAGGAATGTCAGCTACTACTGCTTCAGTTGTTAAGAACATAGCTGAAACAGATGCTGCGTTTTGAAGTGCAGAACGTGTAACTTTAGTTGGGTCAACGATACCTTCTTCAATCATGTTTACCCATTGTCCGTTAGCAGCATTGAAACCAACGCCAACTTCCGCACTTTTTAATTTCTCAATAATTACTGATCCTTCTAGACCAGCATTTGTAGCGATTTGACGCACTGGAGCTTCAAGTGCACGTAATACGATGTTGATACCTGTTGCTACGTCACCTTCTGCTTCGATTGCAGCTACTTTATTATATACGCTCATTAATGCAGTACCACCACCAGCTACAATACCTTCTTCAACTGCAGCACGTGTAGAGTTTAAAGCATCTTCAATACGTAATTTACGCTCTTTTAATTCAGTTTCAGTTGCAGCACCAACTTTGATTACTGCTACACCACCAGCTAATTTAGCTAAGCGCTCTTGTAATTTTTCGCGATCAAATTCAGAAGTAGTTTCTTCTAATTGAGCACGGATTACGCCGATACGTCTTTGGATTTCTTCAGTTTGACCAGCACCTTCAACGATTGTAGTGTTTTCTTTTGTTACTACAACTTTTGAAGCACGACCTAATTGATTGATGTTAGTTGTTTTAAGATCTAATCCTAATTCTTCTGTAATCACTTCACCACCAGTTAAGATCGCAATATCTTCTAACATTGCTTTACGACGGTCACCGAAGCCAGGAGCTTTAACAGTAACTGCATTGAACGTACCACGTAATTTATTTACGATGATTGTTGCTTGTGCTTCACCTTCAACATCCTCAGCAATGATTAATAGTGGCTTACCTTGTTGAACAACTTGCTCAAGTACTGGTAAGATTTCTTGAATGTTTGTTACTTTTTTATCTGTGATTAAAATATATGGGTTTTCTAATTCAGCAATCATTTTTTCTGAATTTGTAACCATGTAAGGAGAAGAGTATCCACGATCAAATTGCATACCTTCTACTACTTCTAACTCAGTTGTGAAACCTTTTGATTCTTCAAGAGTAATAACTCCATCGTTACCTACGCGCTCCATTGCTTCAGCAATTAATTGTCCTACTTCTGGATCCGCTGAAGAAATTGCAGCAACTTGTGCGATTGACTCTTTACCTTCAATTGGTTTTGAGATAGTTTTTAATTCTTCGATTGCTACAGCAACTGCTTTTTCGATACCTTTACGGATACCCATTGGATTTGCACCAGCAGTTACGTTTTTAAGACCCTCACGAATCATAGCTTGAGCTAAAACTGTCGCAGTTGTTGTACCGTCCCCAGCAACATCATTTGTTTTACTAGCAACTTCTGCAACTAATTTTGCACCCATATTTTCAAATGCATCTTCTAATTCGATTTCTTTTGCGATTGTAACACCATCATTTGTAATTAATGGAGAACCGAATTTTTTCTCAAGAACTACGTTACGTCCTTTTGGTCCTAAAGTTACTTTTACAGCATCAGCTAAAGCGTCTACACCACGTAACATTGCGCGACGTGCTTCTTCACCAAATCTAATGTCCTTTGCCATGAAAATGACCTCCTTATAATATAAAAAATATATTTTTTATTTTAAGTATTTTTATTTTATTAACCTATGATTGCAAGTATATCGTTTTCGCGAAGTACTAAGTATTCAGTACCACCGTACTTAACTTCTGTTCCTGAATATTTAGAGAAGATAATGCGGTCACCTACAGATACTTCTAAAGCTATGCGCTCACCATTATCAAGTACTCGGCCAGTACCTACTGCAACAACTTTGCCTTCTTGCGGCTTTTCTTGTGCACTACCTGGTAACACGATACCACTAGCAGTTTTTTCTTCAGACTCAACAAGCTCAATTACAACACGATCACCTAATGGCTTTAACATGTGTAATACCTCCTCAATAATCAATTCATTATTTTTTAGCACTCATGTATATTGAGTGCTAACACAATTATTAGTTTAAATAATATCAAAAAATTTTGCAAGCCCGAAGCAGGCACTTTTCTTGTCGAAATTTAGTAAGTTTTTTTCTTTACAATTAAAAATAAAATAAAAAGTGAAAATTTCTTTTAAGAAACATAAGAAACGAGTAAAATAATGTACGTGTTGTTATAAGTCTTTAGATAATGAAAAAATATCAACACAAAGGAGCTAACGTATTGAAAACTAGAGATTTATGGATTTTATTAACGTATGTCGTTCTTCAATATTCAGCGGTATTTGGGGTTCCCTATTTATTAAATAGTAACTTATACGTTGGAGTGGATCAGAAAACAGCTTCTCTTGAAGCGGTGGCATTATGGGGTTGTATTAGTTTCGTAACCGGATTAATTATTATACTTACCTTATTACATAAGCCCATTTATGAAGGAATAAAGAATTTAAAAGCTAATTATCGTACAATAATAAATTGGGTTGTTTTAGGTTACTTTATAACAATGCTAACTCAAATTGTTTGTAATTTAATTTTAATTTATGTACTTAATTTACATAAGGGCTCAGAAAATACTCAAAATATCATAAACATTGCTAAGTTAAACCCGGCTTTTATTATTATCCCAAGTTTAGTTGCACCAATTTTAGAAGAGATTATTTTTCGTCGAATCATTTTTAAAAGGCTTTATAATCGTTTACCATTTATTATTTCTGCTGGGATTAGTTCTGCGATCTTTTCGCTCATGCACGGAGACTTGCCCTTCTTTTTATCTTACTTTCTAATCGGTTTTGTATTTTGTTATCTGTATAAACGAACAAACTCAATTATGGTACCAATCTTAACACATATGTTAATGAACTCTTTTGTCGTTTTTCAGCAGATTAATTTACATTAAAAACCCCCAAGTTTTTGGGGGTTTTTATTTTAATATGAATTTATTGTTGTAAAAAATATGCTAATGTTTGCAGTTCAACTGCTAAGTCTATATGATGAATGCGAATATGTTCTGGTACACTAATTCGTGCAGGTGTAAAATTTAAAATTCCTCTAATATTTTTTCCATTTAATCGATCAGCAATTGATTGTGCAACAGGTGCAGGAACAGTTAAAATAACAATTTGAATATCTTCGTTCATAACTTCCTCTAGATTATCTAGATTATATACAGGTACTCCACCTATTTCAGTACCAATTTTATTTGGATCAATATCAAATGCCATCTCAATTTTTGTATTATTATTTTTTATAAAGTTATAGTGTAAGAATGCAGTTCCTAAATTACCAACACCAATTAATGCAACTTTCATAACTTCATGCTGGTTAAGCGCTTTCGAGAAAAAAGTTAATAAATAATTTACGTTATAGCCATAACCTTTTTTACCAAGTGCTCCAAAATATGAAAAATCTCTTCTGATTGTAGCGGAATCTACCTTTACTGCTTCACTTAACTCTGCTGAAGAAACTCTTTGTTTACCTGATAAAGACAAATTCTTTATAAAACGGTAATATAAAGGTAGACGTTTAGCAGTAGCTTGTGGAATTTTAATTTGTTCCGAATCCATTTTTTAATCCCCCACTTACTGTAATTCTTTTTACTATGGTGTGTAATTTGACTTTATTTTAGTAATAAAGTACTTGTTCTAATGTAAAATATACACTATATTTAAGAATTTTGACAGTCTACAGTTACATACATAAAAAATTTTGCAATGAGGTGTTATCCATGATTCTTTTACAAGTAAATAATGTCTCAAAGTATTTTGGTAGTGACATTATACTTTCAAATATAAAATTAGAAGTTCAAACAAGTGATCGAGTTGCCATTGTTGGACGAAATGGTGCGGGAAAATCCACATTATTGAAAATAATAGCAGGTGAAATTTCCTATGATGGCGGTGAAATCAATAAACCTAAAGACGTTACTGTAGGTTACCTAGCTCAAAACTCTGGTCTACAAAGCGATAAAACGATTTGGGAAGAATATTATTCTGTATTCAATCATTTAGTAGAGATGCAAGACAATATGCGAAAATTAGAAGTTAAAATGACTAGAGAAGATGTCTACTCTAATCAAGCCGTTTATGACAAGGTTATGAATGAATATGATCATCTTCAATATACATTCAAAGAAAACGGTGGTTACCAGTTTGAAGCAGATATTCGTTCTATAATTAGTGGTTTAGGTTTTAGTAATGAAGATTACGAGACAAAAATTTCTTCGTTAAGCGGTGGACAAAAGACAAGACTGGCATTAGGTAAGCTATTATTGACGAAGCCTGATTTGTTAATTTTGGATGAGCCTACGAACCATTTAGATATTGATACTCTTAGTTGGTTAGAACGCTACTTACAGTCATACCCTGGTGCAGTATTAATCGTTTCCCACGATCGATATTTCCTTGATCAAGTTGTGAATATTGTTTATGAAATATCTAATCATAAGCATCAACGATTTGTTGGTAATTATAGTAAGTACCTTGAACTAAAGGCAGCTCAGTATGAACAAGAGTTAAAACAGTTCGAAAAGCAACAAGAGGAAATTTCTAAACTGGAAGATTTTGTGCAGCGTAATATTGCGCGTGCTTCAACAACCAAAAGAGCTCAAAGTCGTAGGAAACAATTAGATCGAATGGTTCGATTAGACAGGCCACTTGGAGACGAGTCTTCAGCTAATTTTTCTTTTACAATTGAAAAACAAAGCGGTAATGATGTTTTGTCTGTACAAGATTTATTTATTGGCTATGATCGTATCCCAACTATTGATCAGCCGATGAGATTCGTACTGAATAGAGGGGATAGTGTCGCATTAGTCGGTCCAAATGGTGTTGGTAAATCGACATTATTAAAAACGATTATTGGTGATTTAGAAAAATTACAAGGAACAATTGATTTTGGTGCAAATGTTTCAGTTGGTTATTATGATCAAGAACAAGCAAAACTAACTTCTAATAAAAGAGTTTTAGATGAACTTTGGGATGATTATCCATTAAAGGCCGAACAAGAAATTCGAACTATATTAGGTAATTTTTTATTTTCTGGAGATGATGTAACAAAAATTGTTACTTCTTTAAGTGGTGGAGAAAAGGCGAGATTAGCTTTGGCTAAGCTTATGATGAAAAAAGCTAACTTCCTAATTCTTGATGAGCCTACTAACCACTTGGATTTAGATAGTAAAGAAGTATTAGAAAATGCTTTATTAGATTACCCTGGAACAATTTTATTTGTTTCTCATGATCGTTACTTTATGAACAGATTATCCACAAAAACTTTTGAACTAGCAAAAGCAGGATTATCAATTTATTTGGGTGATTATGACTATTATCAATTTAAGAAAAACGAAGCATTTGAAAAAGAACAAGCAGAAAAAGAGGCTACATTAGCACAGGTTAAACAATCTTCTCAACCAATTTCTGATTATCAACAAGACAAAGAATTAAAGAAAAAAGCCCGTCAAACTCAGCGTCGTATAGAAGAAATTGAAAGTAATATTTCGCAATTTGAGCTTGATATAGAGACAATCGAACTTGAATTATGTAAGCCAGAAGTTTACGGTGATTTTCAATTAGTACAGGAATTAACAAATAAGAAAAATGATTTAGAAGCTAAGTTAATAGACCTAATGGAAGAATGGGAGAACTTACAAGAATAATTGATTAAACGGATAAGCTTTTTGCTATCCGTTTTTTCTTATCTACATATTTATCCACATATATACAATTATCATTTAGCTTTTACACAAATTTATACACATTATCCACAGAAAAATAGTAAAGTTATACACATTTTTGTACACATAGTTTAATAAGTTTTTAACAAATAAAAAGTACTTATCCACATTTAATTAAAAAATTGTGAATAAGTACTTTCTCACATATTCTCTAAATCCAAACCTGGATTCCCGTTTAATGCCAAATTACCTAGTTTTCCTTGTTTTAAACGGATATATGCAGCAGCACCAATCATAGCAGCATTATCTGTACAAAGTGATAGTGGTGGTATAACTAATTCTATATTACTTAAAGCATTCATCTCTTCTTGTAATGTAGCTCTCAACCCTTTATTAGCTGCCACTCCTCCGGCTAATAAAACTTGTTTAACATTATATTCTTTTGCAGCTTGAATCGTTTTTGAAACAATTACTTCAATTACACTCTCTTGGAAACTTGCTGCAACATCAGCATGTGATATTTCCTCGCCTCTTTGCTCAGCATTATGCATATAATTAATAACTGCTGACTTTAATCCACTAAAACTAAAATCATAGCTACCCTCTTCTAACCATGCTCTAGGAAAAGGAATAGTTGCATTTCCTTCTTGTGCTAGACGATCAATGTGAGGGCCACCTGGATAAGGTAATTTTAGTGTTCTAGCAACCTTATCGTAAGCTTCCCCTGCTGCATCATCCCTTGTTTCACCTATTACCTCAAAAATGCCATCTTCCTTCATGTAGACAAGCTCCGTATGTCCACCAGAAACTACTAAGGCTAGCAATGGATACTGTAATGGTTGTACAAGCTGGTTAGCATAAATATGACCCGCAATGTGGTGTACCCCTATAAGGGGTAACCCATGTGCAAATGCAATTGCTTTTGCCGCATTTACCCCAATTAGTAATGCTCCAACAAGTCCTGGACCTTCTGTAACTGCAACTGCAGCTAGATCTTCATATTCTACCTGTGCTTGCTTCATCGCTTCTTCAATTACTAAAGTTATTTGCTCAACATGTAAACGTGATGCAACTTCTGGTACGACTCCACCGAAACGTTTATGAATATCTATCTGAGTAGCTACTACATTACTTAAAATTTCATTTCCATTTTTAACAACTGCTGCGGAAGTTTCATCGCAGCTTGTCTCTATAGCGAGAATTAAACAGTTTTCATTTATCATTTCAATTTCACCCACATAACTAATGCATCCTCAAAATTATCTGTATAGTAGCTTTTTCGAATACCGCCATCTTGGAAACCTAGCTTTCGATATAGACCCATTGCTACATGATTCGAAACCCTTACTTCTAAGGTTAATGTATCAGCTCCAAGATTTTTAGCAGTTTCCATTACCGCTCTAAGTAACTGTTCGCCAAGACCTACACCCCTATAATCTGGCAAAATAGCTATATTTGTAATATGTCCCTCGTCAATAACCACCCATAATCCACAATAACCAATTATTTTCTCATCAACTTCCGCCACGATATAATTAGCAAATTGATTTGAATATAATTCATTATAAAAAGCATCATATGTCCATGGTGTAGGGAATGATAGTTTTTCAATTTCTACTATTTGATCTAAATCTTCTTCTTTCATTTTACGAAAAGCAACCGATGAGATCATAATATCCTCCTACTTTTCTTGGCTTGCTAGCCAATTAGCTTCTGCTTCTGATAATCTCAAATATTCTGGTGCAAAATTATGAACTGATTCTTCTTTTTCTTCTAAGCTACAAGTAAAGAGCTCACTTGGTCTCTGATTATTCATACTTTCTTTTGCAAAGACAGCTTTATCTTTTAAATGTTCAATAATAAATTCTTTATGAATTGATACATCATTACCAATAAATAAGATTTGTTCATCATAAGATTTAAGCTTTTCAATCCAGATACTGCGGTCAATATTGCAGTCTTCTAATACACCATTAGTAACTTGACCTCTAAAATCATAAAGACCTGTAAATAATAAGTTGCGTCTTGCATCAAATAATGGGCAAACTAATCCATTAAAATATCGTCCGTTAGCAGCTAATACCTTCAAACTCGATACACCGATAATTGGAATATTTAAAGTGAAAGCTAATGATTTAGCCACCGTAACACCAATACGTACACCTGTATAAGAGCCTGGACCTTTTGCAACTACTATTTTAGATAGTTCCTTTGGTTTTATATTGCATTCTTCCATTAAAGTACTAATTGCTGGCATTAATCGTACAGAATGGTTTTTATTAATAAATGTTATCGTTTCTCCAATAACAGATTGATCTTTTATTAGACTAATCCCCATAACATTTGTAGATGTATCAATTGCTAAAACGGTCATTGTTTATTAACTCCTTACAAATAAATTCATACCTTAATCCACTTGGAATAAAAGTAATCATTCTACCATTTTCTTCATGAGTTATTATGATTTTTAAGAATTCATTTGGTAAGTAATCTGAAATTAAATGAGCCCATTCTACAACACAAACACCTTCACCCATGAAATACTCATCAAAGCCTAAATCTTCACTACTTCCTTCTAAACGATAAACATCCATATGATATAGAGGAATTCTACCTTTATATTCTTTAATAATATTAAAAGTTGGGCTATTAACAGTTCTTTTTACATCAAGACCTTTTGCGAAACCTTTTGTAAAGGTTGTCTTTCCAGCACCAAGATCACCTTCTAATAATATTACATCTTTTTGTTGTACTAGTTGTCCGAGAAAAAAAGCAATTTCTTGAGTTTCTTCCTCAGTATTTGTATGTAAAACAATCTCCAATTACTTCACCACCAAAATTCTAACTCGTCTATTTCTAACTTTGCCATATTATATCATTTCAAAACATTAAGCGGATGTCAAACAGTAATATTCTTTTTAATAGTTTAAATAAATCTCACCTTTTAATCGCAGCCTTACCGTGTTTCTCGCTGGAATCGAGTCGAGCAGTTATTGCTTGTGTCAGCCATTGTTTTAAAAGGCTATAATAGTTAAAAGCAATAATCTTACAAATAAGGGTTAATATATTACTCATTTCAAAAAATAATAAAAAAAACGAAACAATTTTTTGTTTCGTTTTAAGAATCGTATGTATGGCGGTCCCGACCGGGATCGAACCGGCGATCTCCTGCGTGACAGGCAGGCATGTTAACCGCTACACCACGGGACCATTTTGGTTGCGGGGACAGGATTTGAACCTGCGACCTTCGGGTTATGAGCCCGACGAGCTACCAGACTGCTCCACCCCGCGATAATGTGGATACTATTTAATAGATCCATGAATTTTATTTTCGTTAAGACCATCCCAATCTCAGGATGATTATACAAGTTGCAGCTCGATTGGTATGCTGAAGTAATTTCTTCGAAGCATATTCGTTCGTGCTCCACCCCGCGATAATAAGGAAATATCCATAAAAAATCCAAACCAGGCGACGTTCTACTCTCACAGGGGGAACCCCCCAACTACCATCGACGCTGAAGAGC
>NZ_JAZGQS010000026.1:0-22310 GCF_036421055.1 Gottfriedia acidiceleris
TGCTTCCATTTACCTCTTTTTTTAAAATTAAAAATCCACTTATTTTGATTGAATTGAATTAGCTTGTAATTTATCAAGTTCCAGATGATTTCTCAAACTATTTGTTATAGCCCTTACGCTAGTTTGATCCGGCATATAATAGTAAATTCTGTTAATATAATCGTCTCTTCCTTCCAATTTTAATGTCGTGATATTTTTAGGATTAGCATCCTTCATGTCATTGAATAAGAATAACCCTTCAGACAAGCTCATATTTGTTTTGACATTTTTACTAAATACACTTGCATAGTTATCTATTTTAAATAATGTTTTCGGAGACTTTAATTTATCAATAATTGCCAACATAACTTGTTGTTGACGTTCTTCACGTCCAAAATCACCTCGTGGATCGCGCTTTCTCATTCGAGCATAGGCTAAAGCTTCTGTTCCATTTAGATGTTGATTCCCTTTTTTGAAGTAAACCTTATAACGTGGTTTTGTATCCGTATATTGCCAAAAATCAAATGGAACATCAACATCAATTCCATCAATCTCATCTACAATATTTTTAAAACCACCAAAATCTACAGTAACATAATAGTCGATTGGGACATGTAAAAAGTTTTCTACTGTATTGACAGTTGATTGAAGACCACTGTTATATGCACCATTAATTTTAGATTTTCTTTTTTGATCTGGAATTTCCACGTATGTATCACGTGGAATACTCATTTTTTGTATTGTTTTATCTTTCGGATTAACAGTAACTAATATGATCGAATCCGTTCTACCACCCTTCCCTTTTGTTGCGTAGTTTTCAATTCCAAGAAATAAAATGGAAAAAGGTTGAGTATCTTTTATTTCTTGCTTACGCAAACTTGAGTGAAGAACTTCACCCTGGGTAGCATTCTGTAATTTATAATATGTTCTTATTCCCTTATATCCAATAAATGCTATAAGAATTAGAACGATCAATAGGAATATTTTAAGAGATTTTCTTTTTCTTTTTCTGATTTTATTACTCTTTTCTTTCATTTTTTAGCTAGAGCTCCTTTTAGATATTTGCGTTTAGCATTTAAAATCTATATTACTGACTAAACGTTTTTCAACAGATTTAGTCCTTCAAGGATAAAGATTATTTTCTATTCATATTGTTAGTCTCATTAGGGGAATTTATTATATATAATAGGTAACAAATTTTTTTGCTGGTATTGTTACTCGAACTTTATAATCTAACTCGAAAGTATCTCGATCAAACTAAGTAAAACCCTTCGAAACAAGAAAAGGACCTAAAGTAGGTCCCAAACACAAAATTAAACGCGATACTCATCCGCACGCCAATTTTTAATATTTTGCTTAATCTCTTTCGAACTTAGTCCTTCATTTACCGCTCGTTCACTTAACGCTACAAATTCCTCATCACTTGAAAATCGTAATGCAATAATTTGCCCAATTGTTAATTTAGGATCTAACGGTTTACCTGTTAAAGTAAAATGACGAAAATTTTCTTCCATTCGAATGACACGGTCTTGCACTTTGTTGGAATAAAGTCTTGTTAGAAAAAACGAAAGAACTAATAAAAGCGAAGTGACTAAAATAAATACTGCTAACCAAATATGATCGCTATTTTTTATCGCGATACATAAGTTAACGATTGAACCAATAATTGTGATTAATGCTAATGGTGCCCCAAAAAAGTGGAAAGCTGGGTGATATCTAACGTGATAATCTAAGCTTTGTGGTTTCATATGTACATCTCTCCTCTAAATATGTTTTATGTCCCTTTATTCTAACATTATTATTCTAACTGCATATTTATCATTACAATAAAAAAATCTAATAAATCAAAAAGACTTACTAGATTTGAATTTAATTTTATATCCTTTTTTCAGACACTGCTTCGCTTATTACATTATACATTTTTTCAACACCTTCATTAGAAGCTTTAAAGGTATAAGCATTTTCTTTTATAATTCCTAGGCTACTAGCTTCTTTTGCTACATCTATATTAGCTCCCATGAATATAAATTCCCAATTATACTTTTCTTGTTGGTGATTGATAAGATGTTTCACTTTACTATACGTGAATTCAACGCTTGCATTCTCTAACCCATCAGTAGTAATAACAAATATGACTTTTCCAGGTCTTTCAATCTCGTTACATAAAGACAATCTGTTGCCTACATTTAAAATAGTTTTACCTACCGCATCTAAAAGTGCAGTAGTTCCCCTTACAAAGTACTCTTTATCTGTTAATGTTACTTCACGTGCATTTTTCCCATTCCATAAGACTTCATACTGATCGTCAAAAAGAACTGTTGTTACATTCGTTTCTCCATCAAAACTACTTTGTTGTTTTATTAATGCATTAAATCCACCGATCGTATCACTTTCAAGTCCAGCCATTGAACCACTTCTATCAATTAAACATATGATTTCTATTTTGTTATTGTTCATTCGAAATCAGCCCCTTCATTCTTGATGTTATAATAGTAACTAAATTACTTAGTAGATAGGTCGCCTTAAAAGAGACATTTTGAAAGGGGGATTTTAAAATGCTTAACCAAAAATTTTTAATTGAATTACAACTATATGTAAAACGCCATTTTGAAGAAGTAAATATAGAAGAAATATATTTTAATAAAAATGAAATATTTGCTACTGAGCCTTTAGAAAATATAGAAATTGAAGCATTTATTAAAAATAAACTGAAACCAACATTTAGAGAAATCCTATTTAACTTTATTGATCAAAAAAATGTCAGTGATCCATTAATCTATAAAAAGGCGGGAATTGACCGAAAACATTTTTCAAAAATCCGCTCCATTCCTAATTATCATCCAAAGAAAAATACAATAATTGCTTTATCGTTGGCACTTGAACTAGATAAGATTGAAACAAACGAACTCTTAAGTTCTGCTGGCTATACATTATCTGACAGCGATTTGAATGATTTAGTCATAAAATTTTTTTTAGAGAAGAACCTTTATGATATTGATTTAGTCAACGAAGCATTGAACCACTTTAAATTAGATCCACTAATAAAATAAATAAAAAAAAACATCTTAAATCACCTTTTTTTTAAAGTGATAAATAGATGTTTTTTATTAAATAATATTTAGTAACTCACTTGGTCTCTTCCGTTATGTTTCGATTTATATAGTGCCTGATCCGCTTGCTTAACTAACTTTTGATAATCTTGTTTCGTCTCAGCAATCAGTGATGCTACACCAATACTTAACGTAACTAGTTTTTTCTCTGATTGCTCATGTTCAATCTTTAATTTTTTTATATTTCTACATATTCGATTACCTATTTTAAGTGCATCATTCAGATCAGATTTCGGTAATAAGATTGAGAATTCCTCTCCTCCATACCGTGCAACAATACCCGACGAACTTGCCGTCTCTAATTGCAAGCTCGCTGCTACTTTTCTTAAGCATTCATCACCTTTTGGGTGACCATATAAATCGTTATATTTTTTAAAATAATCCACATCAATCATTAATAATGTCATTGGTATTGATGTTTCATATGATTCTGAGCACCCATTTAAAAGTTGTTTTTCAAAATATCTACGGTTATATAGTCCAGTTAGACTGTCAACATTTGCGATATTTTCCATTTTCTTTAATTTTATTTCTGTATTCCGTGTTTGATTGGCTATAAAATAACTTAAAAGAACTGCTGGAACAAACATTAAAATCCATAAACCAATCGTTTGTAGTAGCCTTTCTAATACAATATCACCAATTGGTTTTAGCATCCATTTTTCAATTAAATAAAAACCGATACATCTATATAGAATGATAATTGTAGTCAAAATAAGAATTCTTTTCTTTTCATCCCATTTTTGATAATTCATGTAAAATCCAAAAAATAAAACAATCAAAAGCAAGAGAGAATCAATTAGATAAACAGTATTCAATCCTTTAATAAAATAAAAAGCAATCAGATCAAAGACAAACATTGTCACTAAGGTAAGATTCCCAAAAAAGATTGCTGCAATTTCCATTCCAAGCGCTCTAATTTGAATATTTGTTCCATGATCTGTGATAATTGGGAAATTTATTAACAGAACAGTCAATAAACTCAATAGAATCCCGATAAAAAACTCTTGAAATTTCGATTTCCCTGCAAACCTTTGTCGTGCCTCTCCCCATAAGATGGAAGAGGTTAGATAAAAAAAGCTAATGATGATTGTATGGGTTATGAAAATATTTTTAAAAAGCATAATCCCTCCAGGAATTACCTTAAAATAAATATGATTTTTTTAATGGTGTACAATCTACTTATTTTCTAAATTGGTGATGACTATGTATTTTTTTACTTTATCAATATAGTTAATTTCTCCGTAATAGTATATTGTCATACTCCTCTTTATCTTTGTATACAGTATTTATACAACGTCATTTATTTATAAATGTCTAAATAAAAATAGGCGTCTTTAAGTCTATTCTGACCTTAAAGCGCCTGTTAGTCCTTCAAATCCTTTTTCTCTATTCAACAATTCCAGTATGAATGATATCTAAATTAACCTTTACATTAATTTTTGCACTGGGATACTGTTTTTTCCATTTTTTTGCAGCAAAGCTTCTTTGATGTGCTTCTAATTTTGAGCCCAAACCAATTGGATCAACATTATTTTTTTGAAGAAGTGATATAAGCTCCCTTGCATTTTTTTCGATATCCCTTTCAATTGCTTTTTCAATTTTTTTAATATGTTTTGGGAATAATATTGGTTTATCACCAGTATATTCTTGAATTCTGGCATTCATATTTAAATGAATTGTGAATTCTGGTTTTCCTTTTTTGATTTTGACATCATATTTACTTCTTGATACTAGATTATCAATTGCTACATACTCTCCATCTATCTTGAACTGATGCAAACCTTGTTTATAATGTTCTATCATCGACTTAAAAACGAAAACATATTTCCATGGAATAATTGTTACGAGTTTATCGTATTTAAAAAGTGCTATACCAGTTAATTTCACCTTGTCATTCACTATTTTTAACACAGGTAAATATGGGTCTTGTCCAAGTTGAAAATATTGAAAGATAAATGTTGCGAAATCAGTGTACGGATACGCTCCATTCTCTGAATTATGTAGTAGTAAATCATAAAGATATAAAGCTACGTTATCTCTTTTATACTGGTTTAATGAAAGTAAATCGCTTGTTTGGCCATCGACTATAGCTAATTGAATCACACTCCCAACGGCCGGATCTCGATTAAACGTATCAACGATTGGAAAAATACCTCTTTTAGCAAAATCCATACTAAATATAACAACTCGAAGTTGACCCGATATTAACCGATACCTCATTTGACTATCTAATCTTTCCCTTACTTGTTTTATTGTTTCTCCTTTTGCTGAAGACACATTAAACTCAATCTGTCCGGATGGTCGAAACACAGGAAAAACAACAGTACCTTTATATTGATCGGGTTTCGGTAAATTGAACCCCGATGCTTGAACAAGATTTAGTTCATTCACATTCACAGACGGTACAAGTGCACACCCATTTAAAGTGAATGCAATACAAATAATAAAAAATAGTCTAATCTTTTTCATGATGCTTTCCCAGACTTAGTTAACATAAAAATGATTGAAAAAATAGGTATATAAATATAAAAGAGATAGAGAGAAAATCTACTGATATAATCAGTAAAAGTATTAATTTGATATCGAGTTTTAAGAAATTGGCAAATAATTAAACAAATTAGACTAATCAATAATAACGTATACTTTTGCTTCCATTTAAAAATTAATTTTAATCCTCTGCTCGTGCTCCATAATAATAGGCCTAAAATTGAGATTACTTTAATTAAAAAACTAGAAATTAGTAAATATTCAAACCTTTCTAAGAATGGTAAATGAATTAAACTAGCAATATAGATTCTTGCCCATATTACATGTGCAATTTGCCTTTCACTTAAAAGTAAAAATGTTGTAAAAGCTGATAAAGTGAAGACTAGAGTTGAAAAAGCAACTCCCCATTGAGCAAATTTTTGAGAAGAATTTCCATTCCGAATAAATGGAAAGACCATTAGTAGTACTTCAAATCCTGCCATTGTATAAACTGACTTTTTTGCAGCCAATAACAAATCTTTAAACGAATGATCAAGAATAGGTAAAATATTTTCCATATGAACATATCGATGTGGTAAATGAAATAGCAAAGCATAAAGCAGTGCTGTAAAGATTCCAGATAGAAATGCAATCCCAACTACTACACGAAAACCACCTGATACAATGTAATAGCACAATAATAAAATGATAATCGCTAATAGCCACGTTGATATTGTCGGAAACATCCAAACTTGAACGATTTCAATATATAATCTAAGAACAGAAATTGATAAACCTAGATAATAGGTTAGAATGACTAAACTTAAGGCTGAACCCAAAATGTTACCAAAAAATTGTTTATGTGCATCAATTATATCTCCTTGAGCCTTTGTTAACATTTTATACATAAACCATACGACTGCATTAACAAAGAACCCAGCAATTATTACACTAATCCATGCATCAAACCCAGCATCTTGTGCAATAAGCCGTTGAAATCCTAAAACACCTACTCCTATTTGTGAGCCTGAAATAATAAAAAACAAGAGGTAAGGTGATACCTGTTGCCTTCTATACGATGCCATGATCATACCTCCTTATCATTATTCATCAAAATCACTAGGTGGACCTGGACTTTTTTTATCACTTGTTGACTTAAATAGACTAGCTGGTCTCAAGTTTGTCGGCCTTTTTTTCTGCATTGCAAATGGTAATCTAATCCATAAATCATTGAATGCCGTTTTTCTAAGCGGGTATGCTCCAATATACGGTCTACCTAAAGACGTTAATCGAAGTAGGTGAGTCATTAAATAAACAAACCCAATAAAAATTCCTAATAGACCAATAAACTGAGCCATTAAGATAACCGGAAACTTCATAAATCGGATTGTATTGTTAAACTTATAGATTGCAGAAGTGTAGGAAGCAAGCGTACCTAAACCTACGAGAATTAAAAGAATATTACTTGTTAACTTAGCTTCAACTACCGCTTGACCAATAACGATCCCACCAACTATACCAAGCGTTTGCCCAATTTTTGATGGTAAACGAAGACCTGCTTCTTTCACAAGCTCGATTGTAAGTTCCAAAAATAAAGCCTCAAGGATTGGCGGAAATGGAACCGCTGCTCTCGATACGATTAATGATTCAAGTAACCGAGGCGGAATGAGTTCGTAATGATAGGTAAGAATCGCAACATAAAAAGCTGTTATGAAGATCGAAAGTGCAAAGCCAAACATTCTGAGACATCGGAAAAATGTCGCAAGTACCCAATTGACATAATAATCTTCCATTGCAATAAACGTTTCATCTATTAAAGCAGGTGTAAGAAGAACATTTGGAGAACCGTCAACAACAATCGCGATTTTCCCTTCAGTTAAACCTCCAACTGTACGATCAAGTCTTTCAGTTGGAATTGATTGTGGAAAAATAGAATGGTTGTTATCCCCGATCATAGATGCAATAAATGAACTATCTGGAATATGATCATATTGGATATCCTTTATTCTTTGTGTAACCGTATTTACATTATCCTCATCAACAATCCCGCTTATATAGATAACAGAAACACCTGTTTTTGATAACTTCCCAACTTCGTATTCCTCGACATGAAGTTCAGAAATTGGTAATTTATTTCGTATTAGATTTATGTTTACATCCATATCTTCTACAAATCCAACCTGCGGACCTAAAGTAGTAGCTTCCATTAAAGGAGGACCAATTGTTCTTGACACATTCTTCGAAATATTAACAAGTAAGCAATCTGTTTTATTCTCACCATATTGAATGGCCGTATAACCTTTTAACAGTTTACTTATAATTTTAGAATGATCTGAAGTAATCATAATTTGTTGAACTGGAAGTATAGACTTCAAATCATCAAGCGTATAATTATTTGTTAAATATGGGAGTATTTGATCATGCATGGTCTCAGACTTAATTAATGTCCGGATAAAATAAATGCTATAATAACTATCATTCTCTAGATCACTTGAAGTTTTAAATTTAACGAAATCATTTGATTTCGATAATTCATCAATCCAATTTTCATTTGAGGAATCTCTTTCCATACCATCATTATAAGTTCTCATACCATTCCCCTAATTTGATTTTATTTTATGATTTGAAATGGAGATGAAAATTATTCAATAAATGGAAGAAATTACATCGTTTTAAATGAGCAATAAAAAGTTTTAGGTAATAACCAACCTATAAAATTTAAATTCACCTAAATTCCTTTAAGAAAAAGAGTATGACCAAGCAGTGAAACAGTATAATGAAATGAAGACAATCTTTATTTAGAAATAAAAAAACCTTATTCATAAATTAGAATAAGGTCTTAGTTTTTTTCATTTAATTTAGTGCTTAAAAAAGAACAGTTAACAACTTAAGCTGTTACATCTCGTTTTGAAAATACAACTAATGATAATCCTAGGAATATAATAAAATAGACTAATAGCATAATTACAGAGAATGTCATTGTCATTCCTTCAACTGGTGGTGTGCCATTGACGTACTGCATTAAGTTTGTATTGGCAAATAAGATAAACTTTGTCCAGTCAAAGAATCCAGCCAAAATAACTGTTACCGTATTGCCAACTGTTAGTAGTAAAATTGAGATACCGATTGCAATTGTATTGTTCCTAAATACTGTTGAAACCATAAACGCCATCGTAGCAAGCATAAATGTTTCGATGAAGCTCATTACGTAAAGCTTTGCAGAATAGACAAGTCTACTTTGCTCTTCTACATGCCCATCAACATATGCTAAGTATGAAGTATTTCCACTTCCTGCACCAAAAAGTGCTAAACCTAGTAGATTTGAAACGACAAATAATATAAATAACATTGCAAAACCAAATAGAATACTAGTTAAATACTTTGACATAATGATTTTTTTTCTAGAAAACGGACGGATTAGTAATAGCTTAATCGTCCCCCAATTAAATTCACTCGCCACTATATTGGCAGAAACGATAATCGTAAATAGTCCGACTAAAATAATTAAACTTGATGAAACATCCATAAAAGTCCAAACATTCGTCTTTTCATTTGGTGATATATTATGGTCTATTCTGTACTCATTAATTGCAATTGATCGTTCTAATAATGGTCTTTGAGGGTCATTTTTATCACTTAGAGCTTTTAATTGTTTTTTATCTTCTGCTGTTTGTACTTGTAATGCTTGCTTCCAGTTCTTATCTGCATTTTGCTCTTTTTTATGTTCATTATATTTTACAAATGAACCCATAGCTCCAACTAGTAAAATAATAAGAGCAACCATCACAATTGTTCCTGGTCTTTTAATAATCTTTATCCATTCATTTTGAATCAATTTTAACATGTCCTAAGTCCCTTTCTTTTTGAAATTCTAAAGCACCAACAAAAAAAGAGTTGTTAAACATTCGTAATTTCTAAGAAACGATCTTCCAATGTTTTTGCATTTGCTTTAAATCCATATACGCGAATACGATTTTCGACTAATAACTCAATTACATTCGGTACATCTTCTCTCGTTAATTCAATATGTATTTCGTCATCAATTAATTTAGCATTATGTTTAGATAATACTTTAAGTGCAGTTTCATTATTATTCACTTCAATTGAATACGTCTGAACATCTTCAGTTGTAAGCTCTGTTACAGTTTGTACATCTACAAGCTTACCTTGTTGAATAATACCAATTCGGTCACACATCATTTCCATTTCTGCTAATAAGTGACTCGATACAATAATGGCCATCCCTTTTTTCTTCGTAAGAAGCTGCAGATGATCTCTCATTTCACGGATACCCGCTGGATCAAGTCCATTCGTAGGTTCATCAAGAATTAGAACCTTTGGATCATGCAATAAGCATTGAGCTAAACCAAGACGCTGTCTCATACCAAGAGAATACGTTTTTACTTTTTGACGAATAGCTCCTGTTAAACCAACAAGCTCAACAACTTCATCAATTTTCTCTTTTGTTACATTCTTATCCATGCGAGCATATTGCAATAAATTGTCATAACCACTTAGGAATTTATACAATTCTGGATTCTCTACAATTGCCCCTACATTCTTAATTGCTTCTTCAAAATTGGACTTAATACTATGACCATTAATAACAACGTCACCTTCAGAAATATTCATCAAACCAACCATCATCCTGATTGTCGTCGTCTTACCAGCTCCATTTGGACCTAAAAATCCAAAAACTTCGCCTTCAAAAATATCAAAGCTTAAATCAGAAACAATCTTCTTCCCTTTTATTTCCTTTGATAAGTTCTTAATTTGTACAATTGCCTTTTTCATTTCGTCCTCCTTATTTCCAATATTTTCTAAATTCCTAATTGTATTTTAACAAAACTTATCGGAGAGAAAAACGGTCTAAAGTCTGAGTTTGTTAAAAATTGGAATAAATTGTTACAAAAACATGAAAAATATTACATTATCTGCAGTTTTGCCACCGTTTTTTGAAATATTTACTCCTTGAGAAGGTTTAGTAAATTTAGAAGAGTAATTTTAGGTAGCTGATCGTGGTATATATCAAGGAAATCTTCACACATTTATTAACTTAAATACTCCATCTTTATTAATCTATAAATATAGACATTCCATGAAAGTGACAGTACTATTACTATGTTTTCCCTATTCTCCTGAAAAAAAAAGCAGTTTTTGCCTGCTCTAAAACTACTCTAATAATAACAATATTTTTATTTTTACTTATTATTTTAAAATCATTCTTGGGACGGTTTATTTGTACTTGCAACTTTTTTAAGATTTTCTCAACCCCATTGCACTTACCGGATATACTATTGTACTTTTCGATGCAATATTTAGTGATATTTGATTTAGAACAGAAAATGAATAGTTATTATTTAGCTACTCTTGAAATATGTGTGATTGTTTTTGATAATTTAGTTCTTGCGGAATCTGTGTATTCATAAGACACAACTTTACCATAATAAAAAACGGAATCCTTTGTTTGATATACTTTTGTTGTATAATATTTTACTTGTGAACCTTTGTATAAAGCGTTTAGTGTAGCAGTAGCTGCTGCTTTAGACCAAGGTTTTTTCAAAAACTTTTCTGGTATGTACGCTGATGCAAAAGAATATGTCCAATCACTTAGTGAACTGATAACTTTACTAGAACCATTAAACTTATCTATTAATTTATACTCAATAGAAGTTACATAAATAGTGGAAATTCAGTAAAATATTGGTGTATAACTGTTAACTTATTTGAGTTTTTCCATTTTCAATTACCTTTTTCACCTTACTTTTTTTCCATTAATTGTTACTAAATTATGAAAAACGGTGTAAGTTTCACCTTTTTGTAACTTTTTCAGTATAAATTCATAGTTACTCATGTCTCAATGTATGAAGCAAAATGACAGGAATAAGCCCATAGATTTCAAAGAATGATAAAAATAGCCTTATCCCACTTATTTTGGGATAAGGCTATTTTCTAGGAAATCAACTTTTTGACATTGGAGCTAAAATTTTATACTTTTTGTGGTTGATTACAGTGTGATCATATTCGTAATAATGTCTATGATTACGATCATTTCTCATATCAACAATTACAGAGTTTGAAAGAACTTTTGTTACAATTCCTTTTACTAAATTCGGTTTAATCTCTTTTACTTTATCCTCTTTAGGCATAAATTCGATTTCGTCACCTGGTCTAACGTAATATTTATTCATGGTTATGATTGATTTATTATTTTTGCACATATGTTTATCACCTTTTTATTTACTTTAATTTAATATTACGAAAATATCTGAATATTCAAAAGGGGATTGAATACTAGATTTCATCGTGACGGAGTACCTATACATCTATGTAGAAATAGTTTTGGATAACTAGTTTATTTGGGTAGTTTAGCATGATCATTCCTGATTATTCTCATTGAATTGAATGATGTTTTGATAGCATGATCTTGCCTTAAAAATAAAAAAGACTGTAGACAATTTCGATTTTCATCAATTTTGTTTACAGTCTTAGCCCCTAGCAGCAGGAGATATTTCAGTATTAGATTCTATGTTTGAAAAGACATTTTGAATAAATCATACATGTAGCAAATCAGATAAAACAAAACCCACCATCTAATGGTGGGTTCAATCATCCTATAAAACCAAAGTTTACAGTTAGCTTTATCTTTTCTTTAGTCATACCAATGAAATAATAAATTGAACTTAATTTACTGCACGGTTCAGTTCTTCACGAAGTCCGTTGCTAGCTAATTTATCCATATTTAGAAGCAGCGTTTTAACTTGTACAAAATCATCTGCACTTCCTAGTTCAAAAATTGCAACTAGATTGTTGTTATTGGTTTTAGAAACTTTCATTTTGTATTTACGTTTACGGAATAGTCGTTCTACCTTTGTTCCACGAGCTACAGAAATTCTGTAGGTTTCATTATTGTAGACTGTACCCGCATCAAATCCATTGTATGAAAAATTTGTATAATCCTTAGTAGGTATCGATACATCAATGTCTAGTTCCTTGTTAAGAATAAAATCTTTCAGTAGGTCTAGTTTTGTCATTTTTAATTCCTCCATAGCCGCATTGGCTTCTCTTGTAGTCGGAAAGTCAACCTCTGAAATATTAAAGGTCAGAACTCATATACATAGCCCTTCTTCCTATTCAAATGACCATTTACCTCAAAATGAACTTGAATAGTATTCATTTTATCATAATAGTCCAAAAACATATAATAGTACCTTTTTTTTAAAAACGTCAATTCGCACAACTTCATTTAATTTCAATTAATTTGACCAATCAAAAAAGGCAGCCTTTTTCTTAAATAAATGCTACCTTAATTTGAAAATGAAATTGCAGTTACGTCCCTTTTTGCTTTATATTATATTAATCATTAGATTTCATACTTTGCAGACTTTGATCGTGAAGAAATCGAATGAGTTGAGATGATTCCATCTTTATCCACCTTAATCCCATGTAAAACCCCACCATATGCAGCTGCTCCATCAATACAGATTTTGGTTTTACAAGGTGAATACCATATATCAAATTTCCCTTCGGTCTTGTGAAGGATTGAAGTTGGAGTATGACCGAATATAAATGTTTTATTTGTTTCATTCTTTCCGTAATGGAATTCATCACGAATCCAATAAAATTCCTTGTCAGTCGTTTCTTTCCAATCTTCAAGATTTAGATCGACTCCGGCATGAACGAATACATAGTTTTCCCATTCAAAATACAATGGTCTCGATTTAATAAATTGTAGTTCAGATACAAATTGCTCTTTCATTAATTGTGCTATTTCATTAGGGCTTCTTTTATTTGTAATTTCAAATTTAAAAAATGAATTAATTGTTTCTGAACCACCTTGTCCGTAATAATACGTTTGTTTAAACTCAGGTTGCTCAAGCCAGTCCAATAACATTTGTTCATGATTTCCTAGTAAAACAACCGCACCATAATCTTTTTCCAATTGCTGCGCTCTTAGCAAAACCTCGTATGGATTCTCACCACGATCAACTAAATCCCCAAGTAGTACTAGCCTCTCATTATCTGAATTCCATTGATTAAGTAATTTTTCCAGTTCATTAATACTACCGTGTATATCACCAATTGCAAAAACTGTATCCTTCTCCATTCATCCAACTCCTTTTATAAGCCTATTATTTCCACTGAATTATTTAAATAGTATAAATAGTTTAACAAATATAAAATACGAAAGTAAGTATCCCTCTTATTGCTTTTTAACTTATTAAATGTCCAATTATAGCTAGGATAGTTTTTTTTCCACAGGGAATAATGAAAAGGTAAAATTTTGATAAAGGGGATTTTTGAAAATGAGCAATGAAAAAAAAGATTTAAAAAATAGTGACTTTATTATTGCAGACTTAACGAATGATGCTAAGAGTAAGATTGAGAATTTAGAAGAGGAATTGGAAATTACTTTGGTTGCTTATGATTGTAAGAAGTAATTTTTCTAAGAGCGCTTACTATGGGTGCTCTTTTTTATTTTGTAAAAAAATAACACTAACTTTTGTGAATGTCTAAATTAATTTCTTAATTATAATTTTAACACATTCATGTCAAAGTAGATCTATAGTTTCATCTGAATCTAATAACCATTGACTATTTTCAGTCTCTTTTATCACAATCATTAGTCTATAATTTATTCCAATAATCATAGGCACTAATTCTGGATTACTTACTTCAATATTTATTTTTGCATAGTATGCTTTCACTACATAATATTGTTCTTGATTAGGACTTAATCTAAATTTATCTGTACTTGAAATATCCTTAATTTCCAGAAATGTTGTGTATTTTAAGTTTTCAAGATACTTTCTTGAAGAAGGATCACCATAAAATGCAATATTGGGACCTAGTAATTTTATTGCATCATCGTATTTTTTCTCGTTTAAAGATTTATAGTAGAGCTTCGGTACTCGCTCTGCTTCAGCAACAGTTGCTGTTACAATATTAGAATTATTGATTTTTGTCTTTAAATTATAATTTATACTATTATTTGACTCTTTATTGGAAGTGTTTTTGATATTCTTATTATTCGGTGTACATCCTACTAAAATATTGAATAACAATAAAGATATTATAAGTTGATTAATAGATTGTTTAGTATCCATTTCCAATTACCAATAAAGTTCCTGGATAGTAATATGACGCCATATATTTATAATCTTTTCCTTGTTTCGCCCAATATTGAGTATCATTTTGATAAACATTATTATATACATTATACTTCGATGAATCTCTACCAGGCCCCTTTGTTCCTGCCTTATAATAACCTACATCCTGAATTGATGTTGAATTAACTACATGATGAACTACCATCCCTTTAGTTTTTTTAAAAGCTGCATCTGTTTGTGCTGTCGCCGTATTTGGTTTATATACCTGGCAATTAGCTGGATTTAAGAAATTAGTTGTTGAAGAACTTCCACTTATATTACTGGATACCGGACTGAGAAAGAAGATTAAGACAAAAATAATCACTACGAAAGATAAAAGAAGAAATAGCATTACTCTAGATAAATTTCCCATTAAACTCACCTCTTTCTTGAAAATACTATTTAAATAACGTCTAAACCTCGACGTATACTATGTTAATCCAAAGAAAAGTAACTAGAATTAAATTCAAACTTAGACCAATATTGATTTTTTCTTTCCATCTCCTATTTGATGAAATGATCGAAACCATAAAACTAAGCAAGCTCAATAAAATACTTATACAATTTAAACTTAAAAATAGGTTGAAGTTGTTAAATCCGTTGAAGGTGACATTTAAAATGAAAATTAAATAACTAAAAATAAGATAGAAGAAACTTTTCAAATTTAACCCACCTCCGAGAAAACGTTCTGTTTTTTTGATTATATTAACATATTAATTTCTAGTAAAATGTTCTAAATTTGAATAATGTATGAAGATGAACTAAATATAGGCGCTTGTTCCTTAAATTGTAACAATTACTTATAATCTCTTTTATATTAGATGTATATTGAATTTGATTGATCGATTACTAATTGAAGCTGTAAATCCACTACTTTAAGAGGGAGAATCCAAATGAATTTATTTGGTAGTGAATACAACACTACTTTTTACAGAGGCTCTGTTAAATTAGATATTGATTTTCTTATGAGACTAAATGGCAGAATAGTTGAGCAAGGATTTATATAAATTTTGTGGAATTGTTAAGTATAAGACAGACTGAGCTTTAGCATGTATTCGAATAGACAATAAGCTGAATATCTGATAACAATGATTCAAATGAAGTGTTCTTATCATTCCTAAAGCTAGGGTTACAATCATAGAAGTATGAACAAACTTGACAGTACCAAACAAGGACAAGGAGCGAAATTATGAAATTTCTTCTTACATCTGGAGGTATCAATAACAAAAGCATACACGACGCGTTGGTTGACATGTTGGGCAAGCCAATATCTGAATCTAATGCCCTGTGCATCCCCACTGCAATGTATGGACACCCTTGGGTTGGCCCTGGTGTCAAAGCCTGGGAGTTCATTAGTGGGAAAGAAGAGAACCCCATGGTTGGCCTCGGTTGGAAGTCAGTCGGGGTATTGGAACTCACAGCGCTACCAAGCATCGATGAAAAACGCTGGATACCACTGGTTCAGGAGACAGATGTACTGCTAGTGTCAGGCGGCGACGCCCTATACCTATGTCACTGGATGCGTCAATCCGGACTGGCAGACCTTTTACCGTCACTGAACGCAGTCTATGTGGGAATGAGTGCTGGGAGCATGGTAATGACACCTAACATAGGAGAGTACTTCGTTGGCTGGACCCCACCAGTCGGTGGTGATGAAACACTGGGACTGGTGGAATTTTCAATCTTTCCTCACCTGGATCACGAGATGCTCCCGGGAAACACCATGGCTGCAGCAGAGAGATGGGCAGACGAAATACGGGGACCTGCGTATGCGATTGACGATCAAACCGCAATCCAAGTAATTGATGGAGCGGTAGAAGTTTTATCTGAAGGGCAATGGAAACTGTTTACACGTTGATGACTTTATACGCCCCTTTTCTTGATCTATTCTCAAGGGGTAGTGGGATAATTTGAAAATAGATAGAAACTTAATGGCGCGATTCTTCAATATAGAAGAATCGTTTTTCTTTCTCCACTAAAAAGAGCGTTCAATAAGGATTCGATTTATTTAGTCCATCATGTTTTCTCCCCTATTTTCTTTCATTCTACCTCTCTACCACATGCCTAAACACTTAGTATTTTTACCTGCCTAAATATGATAACTTTATTATATAAAGCGAGATATTCAAAAATTTGAACATCAAAAAAGAGAATCAAATGATCATTCTAGTATCATTCATACGTGATAATAGTTTCATATTTTTACCAAAACAATTCCAAGTACTTAAGGAGTTTTATTGATTCTTTCATATTAATTCCAAATGAAATCGTCATAAATAGTCTTATTTAGCTTAATTACTTTTATATTCGATTATTAAAATTTCATTAAACAAGCCTAAAGTCTTTTTAATTGTCGAAAAAAAAATATGTAATGATGCCCATGGTTGTGGCTGATTTTTTATAGTAGCATTAGATACCTCAGTGTTCTTAAAAGAAAACTTAGGGAGTGATTTTGTGCTTAATAAAAAAATCTTATCATTGGTTACTTTAGGATTATTAGCTTCACCATTGTCTTTAGGAACTGTAAAGGCGGAAGGAAATGGATACGATTTATCAAAGAAGATGATTGAGCATCAGGTTAAAAAACCTCTTCAAAAAGGAATCCTAGATTTCCAAACGTTTAACCAACTTAGAAAAGAAGTAAAATTTTCTCCATCCATTTCAGTAAACTTTAATAAAGTGGGAACTTTGAATAAAGATAATGCCACTAGTGCAGATGATGATTTTATTTACGAGACTGAATACAATGATGAGTTTGCTTATGCAGATAATACATCTTATGAGAAAATCTTGATCGGTCAGTTACTCCCTTTGTATGATTTAGATTTACATAAAGTAGTTGTACCGACTGATGGACTTTTATATTTAGCTGGAGCAACCAACTCTACTAATATTGATCTATTATTTGCCGCTGTAGAAAAGGATTTTGTTGAGAGTAAAAAATTAGTATACTTAGGTTCGGAATATGACGATGACGGCGCTGAGTACCAAGCATATCAAGCAAAAGCCGGTACTTATTATGTAGGAGTTATCGATCATGATAATGTAGACGATATTGACAATAATACAGAAGATGACTTATATGCCATTGCAACTGGTTTCGAGGACAATGTGGCGCCAAATAAACCAATCGTAAATAAAGTTGATAATAATGATCTAGTTGTAACAGGTAAAGCAGAAGCTAATTCTACTGTAAATGTAAAAGTAGGAAGCACTCAAATCGGTACTGCTAAAGCCACATCAAATGGAGCTTATTCTGTAAAAATAAAAGCACAAAAAGCTGGAGTTACTTTAAGTATTTACGCTAAAGATGCTGCTGGGAATACGAGTGTAGCTGCAACGACAAAAGTTGTTGATGTCATTGCCCCAGCTAAACCTGTTGTAAATAAAGTAGATAATAATGACAAAGTTGTGACTGGAAAAGCCGAAGCTGGTTCAACTGTTACTGTTAAAAAAGGGACTAAAGTATTAGGAACTGCTAAAGCTAACTCGTCAGGAAATTATTCGGTTAATATAGCTGTTCAATATGCAGGTACAAAACTGACTGTAACTGCTAAAGACGCTGCTGGTAATACAAGTGCAGCAACAACTGTAACCGTGGTAGATGTAATTGCACCAGGTAAGCCAAAGGTTAATCGAATTGATGATAATGATTCAAAAGTAACTGGAAAAGCTGAAGCCAACTCAACTGTAACCGTGAAAGTTGGAAGTAAAGTCTTAGGTACTGCCAAAGCTGATTCAAAAGGAAACTTTACAGTTAAAATCAAAGCACAGAAAAAAAACACAATAATTGCTGTAACTGCAAAGGATGCGGCTGGGAATACTAGTCAAGCAACTACTGTTAAAGTAGTAAGGCATTAAAGCAAATGGATGAGCCAAGGATTAATTCCTTGGTTTTTGTTTTTCAAGTCCAAAAAACATAAAATACAATACCATAAGAAATTATCCCCCATTATTTAAAGTATATTTTTTGATAAATACTCATCAATATTTTGCCTATAAATCTCGTAAAATTCATAAACATAATTAAATTGGCCATCTTAAAAAATATAGATTACCTTTCTATCTTTCGTTTGATATTCACTGATTTTAAGACTCTTTATCATTTGAGTTCCAACCATATTCGCTCCTTCGTAATTTAAGTCATTTGATGAGAAAATACTTATGTTAATCTTGTTTTGAAGATTCACCTCAACATGAGGAGAAGTAAACCCATTCTAACAGATATACACTTGAAATCTTATGTCCCTTTGGTATCAAAATTGGTTGGTTAATTGAAGATAGTTTAGTACTTATTTCATGCTTATTAATTTTTATTTTTGTTTCAGGAGTTGGCCTGGAAAACAATATAGAAAAATACATTATTAAACTGATCCCTACAATTGAAATAATAGAATAGAAAATTACCTTTAGCATCATTCACAAACCTCACATCTTATTTAGCAAAAAATAACTTTACACTTGTGAAAATAGTAACATAATTAACTACATTATAATTTACGTAATTTTGAAATAAGTATGAAGAATTTTAGGTAACACTACCTTTCATCGGTTTTTAATTTTCACAAAAAAAGAGCATCCCTAAGATACTCTTTTCGTTAAAAATTATGGTTGCAAATTCATACTATACAACTTACTCATCTCAAAAATTTGCTCTTGTACTTTCTCGATCACAGAAGGTGGACTTAACACCTGAGCATCCCTTCCCCATGTTAAAATCCAAGTAATCAACCCATCACTAATCGCAGCTTTCGTAGTTAATATAAAATGATCATCATCCACTTTCTGAATATCCGCCTTTAATCCGAATCTGTCTAGTACTACATTCAATAAGCTTTTTTTAAACTTGATTTTTACATAATCAGGTTCACCGGCAAACATATTAAAGACTGTACTCAAATATTCATCAACGTTAAAGCGTTCATCTTGAAATTTTTCATCTGTTCTTTTAACTTCACGCATTCGGTCCACACGGAAATGTCTAAGTTGATCATCAGGTAAGCTTCTAGTAATTAAGTAATAGTAGTCATTTGACCAAATTACTGCAAGTGGTTTTACTGAGTACTTTTTCCCATCATGGCTTAGCTCAAATTCTTTTTTAAAATTGTATCGGCCATATTGAAAAGTAAGTAATTTTTTCTCGGCAATAGCTTGATGAATTTGATCAATTGAGAAGTGAATTCGATTGCTCTCACTTTTAATCGCTGTGTCTGGAATAATGCCATTATGAAGCTTTTTCGCTTCGTTTTCACTCGTAAGTTTTTTTAATTTATCGATGATTTTCTTTGTTTCTTGTTTGTTTAAAAATCTTGAAGCTGTAACAGCATCTACTAATAAGCGCAGTTCATGTAATTCAAATAATCTTTCTTGGTGACTATATGTAGTTGCCTTACCATCTGAAGCGTTTTCAATTACATCAAAACCAACATCCACTAATACCGATATATCTTTTAAAAATGTATTTTTACTATACGAAAAATCCTCTTCTCCTGCTGCCAATCTCTTTTTTATTTCATCAAAGGTAAACTCACGATCAATATCTGTTTTACTTTCTAATAGTTTCATTAGTTTATAGAAACGTTCACGGTTTTCCATGGATTCCTCCGTTTATTTAGTAAAATTCATAAGATGTATTTTTGTAACTTAATCTAATTTTAATTTTAACATATTTATTGGTAAATGATGGTTAAAAAATACTAGTCTATTTTCACTAGAAGAATACCCTATTTAGTAGCTTTTTTACAAGCTTACTCAATAGGGTAATTTTTAAGATGGAGGTGCTTTTTCGTCCTTATAAATTGTAACAAATTCTCTTTCGGCTATTATTAAGTCTCTTGGAGATTTTATATCTTTTAATGCAATTTGGCGTTTATGGTTAATTGGGTAGTCTTCTTCTGAATTCCATGAAGTGTAATACTCTATAACGCCACTTTCGTTTAAAGCTTCTTTAATGTATTCGTATAAAATCTTTAAACATTTTTCACCTTCTGGAGTAATCCGTTTTTCTCCTTTAAGCGGAACTTGTTGAGACATCATACATACTTGATACTTATATTTAAAATGTTTGGAGAAACTAAAAATCTTTTTTTCTTCTGGGTCATAATTTTTCTCCATATAGAGATGTGTAAAATCTAGTTCACTAGCATAAACATTAGGAGAAATAGGATTATCACCAAAGATTCCATCTTTCAGTGGTATTGGTGAAGAAATAAAATGATATTGTGTCATAATTAGACTCTCCTATCTATTAGAGTTAAAGTAAATTGTATGGCCACTAAATTATGCACTTAAAGGAATGTAAGTCCATAATGAAAAAATGAAAAGAGAAACAAGACATAAACAAACAGTGAATATATATTTTTTTTGCTGCTTTATGTAAAAAATTGAAACTATTAAACTAAGAATTAAGATTAAGATAGAAATACAATTTATAGTAAACCAAACTTTAAAAGAATCAAAACCATTAAAAAGTAAATTTATGCTAAATAATAAATAACTAAAAATAATATAGTAGAAAATTTTCATTTGGTTTCCTCCTCTTTTAATATAAAGTCAATCAATGTATGATCTTTATCTTTAAATGTCATAGAATGGGTTAATTTAAATGTTTGAATATCATATATATACATTCCTTTGTTATCGCTAGAATAAAAATGTTTATTATCTAGTTTACTTAGTATGGGATCATTATTTAACTTCAATAATTTTCTAGTATTATTACTTTCATCAATAATCTGTATCCTACTGCCAGTTTTATTAGAAAAATCATATTGTGTAATATAGGTGGATCGTTTATTAAAGAAAATCTCCCAAGGTCCTAGGAAATTTAACTCAACCAATTTAGACTTTTTTGTTTTTTTATCAATTTGGATAATTTGATTAGTGGGACCTGAAAAATCGTTTTTTGCATTGTTTATTACATAAATTAAGCTCCCATTTAAGGCAATATCAGTTGGAAATGCTGTCTTTTCATTTACAATTTTATTTTTTGTTTTTAAGTTTGTAGTTAAAAAATAGATTTTTTGTTTTAATCCTTCTACATCGTCACCTACTACAACAATTTCATCGTTAATACATGCTATTTTTTTCAATACCCCTTTTAATGATATTTCTTTTACAATTTTATTATTTTTGAGATTTATTTTTGAAACTTTTCCTTTTCTTAATTCAGAATTATGTATTACATATAAATAGTTATTTAATTTCACAAGATCAATTGGTTTAGAAAATGTATCAATATATCTTATCTCATTTGATTTTAAATTTATATTTAGTATTTTATTTTGCGCAGAGAATGGAGTACCAGTTATTGGAAGGTAGTAGTGATTATTGTATTTTTTCCCCTTACCTATCCCTCCATAATTGATATTAATTTCCTTTTTCATTTGAAAATTTTCATTATAAAATTTTATACTACTTTTATTTTTACTAAATGATGTAAATATTAATGCCATCATATTATCTTGCTTTTTATGCGAACAAGATAAAGCGAAAACCAGAATAAATATTAGTAAAATATTCAGATAGACAGTATTCTTTTTCATATATAACATACATCCTTTACTATTTAATAGATTAAAAGACGAGTATTAATACTCGTCTT
>NZ_JAZGQS010000027.1:0-21652 GCF_036421055.1 Gottfriedia acidiceleris
CTGATTGGCTTATGACCTCGAGCCCCTAGGAGCCGCAGCTAGATTGGCAGTTTGACCCCACTTACCCTCCTTTGATTCCTCTGAATCTTGAAGTGGGGGTCTTACTGCCCGTTAGACTGCGATAAACCCATGTTTTTCGCAATAATCGTTTTCATGATTTCATTTGTGCCTGCATATATGCTGGCGACTGGTATATCTCTGAACCTCCTTGCAATCTCGTATTCTTCCATATAGCCATAGCCGCCATGAAGCTGCATGCATTCAGCTGCAATTTTACGGGCATTTTCTGTCAGCTTCCATTTTGCCATGGAGACCTTTGTAACTACATTTATTCCTGCCATATGCTCTATGATCAGTTGATTAAGGAATACCCTTCCCATTTCAATATCTGTTGCCATTTCGGCTATTTTAAATTGAGTGTTCTGAAATTGGCTGACCGGTTTTCCGAATGCCTCGCGATTCTTTACATAATTTATTGTTAAATTAATCATTTCCTCTGCAGCCACCTGGGCAGCAATTGCCACGACAAGCCTTTCCTGCTGCAGCTTTTCCATTAAATATAGAAAACCTTTTCCTTCTTCGCCGATCAGGTTTTCTTTCGGAACTCTGCAATCTTCAAAAATTAACTCTGCCGTATCCTGACAATGAAGACCGACCTTGTTTAATTTCCTCCCTCTTGAAAACCCCTCTGTTCCCCTCTCGACCGCAAGCAGGCTTACGCCTTTATGCCGTGGGACGGCATGGGGATCTGTTTTACAGGCTATGATGATTAAATCGGAATGAATTCCGTTGGTAATAAAGGTCTTTTCGCCATTCACTATGTAATGGTCCCCATCAAGCCTTGCTGTCGTTCTGATGCCTGCTAAGTCAGAGCCGGCTCCAGGTTCAGTCATGGCTATTGCCGTAATGATTTCACCCGCTGCACACTTTGGCAGCCACTTTTCCTTTTGTTCATCGGTTCCATAAGCAGTAATGTATGGGACGACGATATCATTGTGGAGCCCAATTCCCACCATGCCGGACCCAACCCGTTCAAGTTCTTCATTAATTATGACTGAGAAGCCCCAATCGACATTGCTTCCGCCATACTTTTCGTCTATATCAGGGCATAAAAAACCCTGCTCCCCCATCTTGCGCCAAAATTCACGGGGAATGATTCTGTCCTCTTCCCATTTTTCATAGTTCGGATAGGCTTCTTTTTCTAAGAACTTACGCAGAGATTCTCTAAAAATTTCATGCTCTTCCTGCAGGTATGACGCAGCCATAATATGAACCTCCGAAACTAAAATTTTTTTGGCATAATACAAAGTGATATCTACCACTTTTGTAAAGGCTTACAATTATATTGTACAATAATTATCTATATTTTTAGAACATTTAAAATCATTTTTTTAAATACATATATTTTTCGTAAAGGCTCTTTTTGTATAAATTGTTTTTTCACCTATTAATATTGTCCGTTGATTTCCGCTCCAGGATGCTCAGCGAACCGCGGGGCAGGCGGTGATCCTCCTCCACGCTTCGCGTCTGCGGGGTCTCACCTGTCCAGCTACTCCCGCAGGGCGTTGAATATGCTTCCTCGAGAAAACACCGCACGAAGAAAATGCGATAGCATTTTCGAGGATCTCGCACCTTCCGCTCCAATCAACTCAGCAAATATATATAAAGCAACAAACCTTGCGAATAAAAACTGCATTTCATAAAAAAAAGGATGCCCCAATATAAGGACATCCCATTATCTATTTTAACTAATCACATGAAAAACAAAGTTGAATAAAAACAAAGCAGCTATGACATATAAAGCAAATGAAACTTCCTTTGCTTTGCCTATCGAAATCTTTAAGATTGGATAAAGAATAAACCCAATGGCAATGCCGTCCGCAATACTGTAAGTGAACGGAATCATGGCAATGATAAAGATAGCAGGAAAGCTTTCGCTCATATCCTTTAAATCAAGATTGCGGATGTTTTGAAGCATCAGTCCGCCAATAATGATCAGAATAGGGGCAATCGCGCTGTTGGGGATCAACTTAATAACAGGAATAAAGAATGCGGATAGCACAAACAGCATCCCGGTTGTAACTGCTGTCAATCCTGTACGACCCCCGGCAGCCATACTTGCTGCACTTTCAACCGTTGCAACAGTCGGGCTTGTCCCAAAAATACCGGATAATAATGCTGAAACAGAATTTGCCTGAAAAGCACGCTTAAACTGTTCCGGCCTGTTAATAAAACCAACATGACCATGGACTAATCCGATATTTTCAAATACAAGAACCATTGTCAAAGAAAAAATGGCAATCCAAAAAGTGACGGAAAGCATGTTATCAAATGACATCGCTCCAAATACTTCCATATAATCAGAGAGTGCGAACGACTTTTCATCAGTCTTCTGCACATCTATCAGCCCAAAAGCCCATGCGATCAGTGTTCCTGCCACAACAGTAATTAAAAAGTTGCCAGGCACATTCCGCATGAATAAAATGATGGCCAGCAGGAACGTTAAGATGGTTGCAAGCACTTGAGGGTCTCCCAGCTCACCTAAAGCAATAATGGAGTTTGTCCCTTTTTCAACGATTCCGCCTTTTTCAAGTCCAATCAGCATCAGGAAAAGCCCCAGTCCCACTGTTATCGCTTCTTTAAGTGAATGTGGAATCGATTCGCTTAATGTCTGTGCAAATCGCGAAAAAGCCACGAAAACAAAGATCAGTCCGGATATGAACACTACAGCCAATGCTTCCTGCCAGGATAAGCCCATGGATTGGACCATAGTATAGGAGAATAAAGCATTGATTCCCATTCCAGGCACAAGGAGGATCGGTACATTTGCCCAAAACCCCATAATCAAACAGCCGACCACCGAGGTTATAATGGTTGCAAAAATAGCTGCTTCCAAAGGTATTCCTGCTTCAGAGAGAATAAGAGAGTTAACTGCGATAATATAAACAATCGTAAAAAAGCCGATTGCCCCAGCCATAACCTCCCTTTTAACAGTTGTTCCATTTGAATTCAGCTGAAAAAGCCGGTTAAACCACTTATTCATAAATACTACCTATCTATTCAATTAGCCCTCTCCCTACCCGCTCTCCCCGCACAAGTAAACACGGGTGAGCCACAAGCAGTATTTTAACAAAAAAAATTCATTCTGCCAATAGAAAGGTCAGACGTCTGTTCAGATATACCTAAAAAAACCGGCGGGAATTGTCCCGCCGATTTTGATAGAAACAGGTCAGCATAACTGCACCTGCATAATTATATGATCAAGTCGATCGTAGTAAGCGTTCCGTTTGAATAAAAAATGATACCTTATTCACCATCGGATAACTGTCTATACAAATTGCCCATTTCAATTGCTCCGACAGCTGCTTCCCATCCTTTGTTTCCAGCTTTAGTGCCGGCACGCTCAATAGCCTGTTCAATCGTGTCAGTTGTTAGAACTCCGAAGATAACAGGGACACCGCTTTGCAATGCTGTCGCTGAGACCCCTTTAGCCACTTCGCCGCTGACATAATCAAAATGCGGAGTTGCTCCGCGGATAACTGTGCCAAGTGTAATAACTGCATCAAATTTTCCGGACTGGGATAGCTTTTTAGCTGCAAGCGGGATTTCAAATGCTCCAGGAACCCATACTACTGTCACGTCTTCTTCACTCACTCCATGGCGCTTAAGTGCATCTTCCGCTCCACTTAAAAGCTTGCCCGTAATGAATTCATTAAAACGCGACACGACAATTGCCATTTTTAATCCTGTTCCTACTAAATGTCCTTCGATTACCTTTTTCATCTCAAATCGCTCCCTTAAAATTGTAATAAATGTCCAAGTTTCGTTTTCTTCGTTTTTAAGTAATTCTCATTTTCAGATTTGGCAGGCATTTGAAGAGGAACCCGTTCTGCTACCTCCAGCCCATAGCCGCCCAAACCTGCAATCTTGCGGGGATTATTGGTTAACAGGCGCATTTTTTTCACTCCCAGATCCCTTAGGATTTGTGCACCTACCCCATAGTCGCGAAGATCATCCTTAAACCCGAGCTTATGATTTGCCTCAACGGTATCATATCCCTCTTCCTGCAGCTTATAGGCTTTCAATTTATTAATCAGGCCGATGCCGCGTCCTTCCTGTCTCATGTATAAAAGAATTCCCCGGCCTTCTGCCTCAATCTGTGCCAATGCTGCTTCAAGCTGCGGTCCGCAGTCACAGCGGTTAGACCCGAATACATCTCCGGTCAGGCACTCTGAATGAACACGAAGCAATACGGGTTCATTTTCATCAATTTCTCCTTTTACAAGAGCAACATGGTCTTTTCCATCGACAGTGTTTGTATAGCCTACTGCTTTAAAATCTCCAAATTCTGTTGGAAGCTGAATCTCCACTTCCCTTTTTACAATGGAGTCATGTTTTAAGCGATACTCTATCAATTGCTGAATCGTAATCATTTTCAAATTGAACTTTTCCGCTACTATTTCAAGGTCATCCACACGCGCCATTGTTCCATCATCTTTCATGATTTCACAGATAACCCCGGCTGGTGCAGCACCGGCAAGGCGAGCAAGATCTACCGCAGCTTCTGTATGTCCTGCCCTTCTAAGGACTCCTCCTTTTTTCGCAACGAGCGGAAAAACATGTCCCGGACGGGAAAAGTCTGAAGGTTTAGCATCACTCTCGAGCATTTCCTTTATCGTGAAAGCACGCTCAAAGGCACTGATGCCTGTAGTGGTTTTCACATGGTCAATACTGACTGTGAAAGCTGTTCCATGGCTGTCAGTGTTCACCTCTACCATCGGATTCAGTTCCAGCTTTTCAGCCAGCTCCTCAGTGATAGGTGTACAGATCAGGCCTCTGCCTTCTTTGGCCATAAAGTTGATGGTGTCCGGTTTAGCATATTCCGCGATTGCCAGGAAATCTCCTTCATTTTCCCTGTCTTCATCATCACAGACAATGATGACTTTCCCCGCTTTTAAATCTTCCAATGCCTCATGTATTTCACTAAACATGGTTTATTGCCCCTCCTTTTGCTATTTATAAGAAGCCGTTTTCCTTAAGGAATCCTTCTGATATTCCTTCTTTAGGCGGTGTGGTCTCCTGCCGCCTGTTCATGAAGGAAAATAGATATTTGGCAAGCATATCGAATTCGAGATTAACAATGTCTCCAGCTGTTTTGAAGCCCAGTACCGTTTCACTCGCTGTATGTGGAATGATCGAGACGGTAACGGTATTGTCTTCATTGCCGAAAACAGTAAGGGAAATCCCATCTACTGCAATAGAGCCTTTCATGATAAGCAAATGGCTTAAGGCAGGCGGCACAGATATTTGTATATAAATAGCATTCTCACTCGCTGCCTTTTTGATGATTTGACCTGTACCATCCACATGCCCTGTCACAAAATGCCCGCCAAATCGGCCATTTGCAGACATTGCCCTCTCCAGATTGACTTTTGTTCGTTCTTTAATGGCAGAAAGCGAAGTGCTTTTGAATGTTTCGGGCATGACATCTGCTGAAAATTCATTTTTTGCAAATTCCGTAACTGTAAGACACACGCCATTAACCGAAATGCTGTCCCCCAATTGAACATCTGATAAAACTTTGGAGGCCTGAATCGTCAGTTTCATCGCCTTGCCTTGCTGAACTACTTTTTTTACTGTTCCAAGCTCCTCAATAATTCCTGTAAACATTATTGCGTGGCCTCCCTCAGCGGTTTTGCGGTAATTCTAAGGTCTCCGCCAATCCTTTTGATTTCTGTGAATTCCAGTACAGGGGAGTCTTTTACATAGTCGGCACCATCCCCGCCAATAAATGGAATCGCCTTATTGCCTCCAATAATTTTAGGAGCCATATAGAGGATCATCTGCTGAAAGAAACCTTCTTTAATAAATGAAGCATGGATCTCAGACCCGCCTTCAACAAATAAAGTCATGATGTTTCTTTCACCTAAGTTTTTTAATACTTCTTTAATCGGCACCTCATTTGCAGGAAAAGAAAAAACTTCTGCATTATACTTCCTTATTTCCTCTGCTTTTGTCGAATCTATTTCGCAGCCGGTAAAGATGATGGTCTTAACAGACTGATCTCGGATGACATTTGCGTCAGCCGGAATTCTGAGATTTGTATCTAAAACAATTCGAATGGGATTTTTTCCGCCTTGGGGCAGCCTGGCGGTTAAAAGGGGATTATCGTGAATGATCGTATTTACACCTGTAAGTATTGCGTCATGTTCATGCCGTAGACGGTGTACATCCTGCCTGGATTCTGGAGAGGTAATCCATTTGCTGTCACCGGTTTTTGCAGCTGTTTTCCCATCAAACGATGAAGCTGCTTTAATGGTTACGTATGGTGTCTTTGTTTTTATAAAATGGAAAAATGGTTCGTTTAGGGCATCTGCTTCCTTTTTCAACAGACCGGTCACCACTTCAATACCGGCATCCTGCATCCTTTCGATTCCTTTGCCTGAAACCAGAGGATTTGGATCGGCAGAAGCAATAAAAACCCTATTAATTCCTGAATTAATAATTAAGTCTGCGCATGGTGGAGTCCTGCCAAAATGGCTGCACGGTTCAAGAGTGACATAAATATCAGCCCCTTTAACCTCATCGCCAGCCGCAGCAATCGCATGGACTTCTGCATGGGGAGTTCCCGCCTTCAGGTGAGCACCCATCCCAAGAATTTCACCATTTTTAACAACAACCGCACCCACCTGCGGGTTAGGACTTGTTTGTCCTTTGGCTGCCGCTGCCAGACTGATGGCTAACTTCATATATTCCTGGTGGTTCAAATTATGTGAATCCTCCTTTCCTTACAATTTCTCCAATTTAAGTATGAAACGGCAAAACCCCGTACACCAGCTAGGTGAAACGGGGCAAAGACACATGACGAAATAAGCGTTTAAAAAAAGAAATTTTGAACGCGTTACTATACTCATTCCTTCTCCCATCCAGACTTTCACTGTCGGCTTTGGAATTTCACCAAATCCACCGCTATTATTAAGCACCTATCTCTGCTAATAAAACCGGGTCACGGACTAAGAGGGCGTACCCTCATCACCGCCGGTTGGGAATTTCACCCTGCCCCGAAGGAAATCCTATTCTATTATAAGAATCTTATCATGAATAGCCGGAATATACAAAGAGAATTGGTTGTGAAAGAATTGAAACTTTTGCTTTAAACAGCCGTATAGTTAAAATATAGAAGAAGGAATGAAAGGGCGATACTAATGATTGAACCGAAAGAACAGCTGATAAATGAATTAAAGAAATGCGAAGAATGGGAAAAAGACCAAGGTGATTTGTGGTTTTGGGAGAAGCTCGGGAGGCTTCCTTTCAAACTTATTGATAGATTCACACCGGAGTTCATACAAAAAAAGGTTGGAGTGATTCTTGATGAACTTGGCACGTATATTCAATCAGGAGGAAGATATTTAAGTTCAGCAGCAGCGTTAAAGAATTATTATCCTGGACAGAATATCCATACCTTGCAGGATGTAGAAGCCCTGCCCATAGTAAAGATGGATGAAGCCGCGGAAAAGCTAACCTCAAACAGAAAAAGAACCGCTGCATTGCAGGGTGCGGGAACTGGAGTCGGAGGGATTTTCACCCTGACCATTGATATCCCTCTTCTCCTCGGCATTCAATTAAAAACACTGCAGGATATTGCGATTTGCTATGGCTTCGATCCCGCAGATAAAAATGAAAGAATGTTCATAGTCAAAATCCTTCAATTTGTTTCCAGTGATATTGTTGGAAAAAAAGCTATTCTGCAGCAGCTTACCATGTTTGGCGCTAAAGAAGAAGGACCAAAAAGGGAAGTCGTTTCTGAGCTTCAAGGCTGGAGAGAGGTTGTGTTTTCGTACAGGGACCAAATAGGCTGGAAAAAACTTTTCCAAATGATCCCTATTGCCGGATTGCTTTTTGGGGCATTCATAAATCGCTCTGCCGTTAATGATATTGCAGAAGCCGGCATAATGCTATACAGAAAAAGGGTAATCGTTAATCGCCTTCACCAGGATATGATTGCAGATATAAAGCCGGGGAGCTAATATGGCTCTCCGGTTTGTTTATGGAAGCTTTTTGATTTCCTTCTCCATATATTCTTCATTTAAGGCTCCCAAAACTTTTTCTCTAATAACTCCATCAGAGTCAATAAAATAGCTTGTAGGATAAGCCATAATATTATAATCCGCACCAACAGCGCCCTTTACATCCATAGGGATTGTAAAAGTCAGACCCAGCTCTTTCACGAACTTCTCAGCGTCTCCGTTATTCTTTTCAGTGTTTGTTAGATTTACGGCAAGAATATCGAATTTTTTATCTTTGTACTTTTTATAAAGCTTCTCCATATGCGGCATTTCCGCGCGGCATGGAGGACACCAGCTTGCCCAAAAATTCAGAAGCACAGCTTTGCCCCTGTAGTCACTGAGTTTCACCGGATTTCCTTCCATATCTGTCAGTTCAAAATCTGGAGCAATGCTGCCTTTCTCCAAACCAATAGGCAAATCCTCAGGATCTTCAATTTTATCGTATTTTTGCATTTGTCCAGCTTGCTCTACTACTCCCTTTTCCTTAAGAATGGTCTTGTCAACAATGAACAGCAAAAGGACAATAACTGCAGCTGCCAGTAAAAACTTTTTCATTCCAACACCTCTATACTGATTTCCCTATACTTAAACTGAATTTATCATACTATATGGGGAATCCAGAATCTATAAATGTGCACATGTTTTAATGATTGCGATAAAGAAACAGAGCCGCAAAAATTGCATAAATTCTGCGCTTTTCTTTTGCATCCAGACTAATATTAAAGGAAAGGACAGGTGTGTTTGGATCCTTAAAGCGCTTCCCCCACTCAAATGGCATCCACCCTTTGCGAAAACGGGCAATTCTATTCGATTGATCATCTAGTACCTGCAGATCTGTGTGTAAAAAGGTTTTAGGAACGGCATACTGCATATCTCCATTCTGAAACAGCAGAGTGCTTCCTTCCTTTTTAAATTCGATTATTTCCCTGCAGTGGCAACCTGAAGACAAGACTTCGATTCCCTTTCTACGGATGATGATTGATGCCTCAAGATTATCAGTATAGTCATAAATTCCCAGCCTTTTTGGAATGAATCGGTCGATAAAATAAGGCAGGAACCAGCGAAGCTTCCGCATTTTCATATCTCTTATTTCACCTATCACCCTTCCTTCGGGATCAAAAATAACCATTCTTAGAGAAGGGGCCGGCAGAAAAGCGATCAGCACTTTTGACTGCTGCAAAAAAGGCAGAGGGGCTTGTCTAATAGAATAAAAGTTACTTGCCGCTGCCTCGGCTGCCCTTTGTTTATTCAGAAGATACATTTGATGACACAAAAAGCTATAAATAATAAAAGGGAACAAGATAATAATGAAATTCCCTGGAAATTTGTTAAAGAATATCAATAGGAAGAAAAATGGCGGCATAAGTGCAGTTAGGCTTGCATTCAAAGAGATGTCAGCTGTTTTCAGGTAATAGTGCTGGATATTCATCAGTAAGTCTCCCCTGCTATTTTTATTCTCTCTATATTCTATTAATCAGGTACAATAAAAATGAATTTTAAGAGGATTTTATTAGCGGAGCTCTTTTGATTTTGCAAAATTCACTTATAAAAATAAGCTGACGGAAAATTTCCGCCAGCCTGATTAATAGGATTATTTTAGCGCATTAACTGCATTTATTAGCCCGTGGCCAGATTGCTCGTCATACCCAGGCTTAAAGATGTCTTCTGATGAAGTTTGAATGATATGCTTAACTTGTGCGGGAGAGATGTTGTCTTTACCATGTTTTGCAATGATCACACCTGCAAGTGCCGCTACTTTCGGAGCAGCCATTGAAGTTCCTCCCTTATAGCCATAGCCTCCGCCAGGGATTGTTGCTAATGCTAAGTAAGTATTATCCCTGCCCGCTCCAGTATTTGGATCATAGTTTGGTCCCAAGTCTCCACCTGGAGCCATAACATCAATTTTGCCGACACCATAATTGGAATAGAAAGCAAGATTCTTTAAAGCTCCTCCAGCAGACACCCGAATCATCAGTTGACTGCTTGGACTTCTGTGTGTGGCACCATTATCTGAACCGGAAAGCTGCCCCGGACTTTTTAAATCAACTGCATTATTGCCTGCTGAACCAACTACAGTAACACCTTTTTGAATAGCATATTTGATGGCTCTGTTAAACATTTGCACGTCCGCTACAGTATCCTTTGTTGCATACTCAGGATTCTGGAACCAGTCATATCCGCCAAGAGACATATTAACAACATCAACATTATCATCAGCAGCGGTCATTAAAGCTTCGGCAATATGGGAAGTAGCTGCTCCGCCTTCAGGACCAAATACACGGTAAGCCGCTACCTTCAAGTCTGGTCCAACCCCCATCGTTCTTCCTTTTGCTGCAATAGATCCCGCAACATGTGTTCCATGGCTGTTTTCATCCATTGGATCTGGATAACCGGGGACAAATGATTTACCATATGCGTAATTTTCCTTTAGATCCGGGTGATTATAGTCGATACCTGTATCGATTACCCCAACAACAATATCTTTGCCATCAGCGGCCTTTCCAGTTCCTCCTGGAAGATTCCACGATGCCCCATCATTTGTTACTTGTTTGATGTCCCATTGCAGACTGTTATATAAATCCGCACCATCTAATGGAAGATCTGCTTCCTCTGCAGGAGCTTCGGGATAAATGAGATTTTCAGTGCCGGCAGCCGATACAAGGGAAGACTTTCTGATTTCATTTAGAAAGTTAGGATTAGCTGAAGAAACTTCAACAGCTCCTAATTTGTTCAGCTTATTCTCTACTTGTCCTCCAGCCTTTTTCACTAAATCTGCATACCCTGCAGGAAGCTTTGATTCATCTTTAAAAACGACTAAATAGTTTTTTTCAGCCGTTTGGGCTTGTCCAACACCGGCAGAACCCGCAAAAACAGCTGAGGCACATAATGCCAAACTTAATGCACCCGTTACGATGCCCTTCTTCATATTCATTTTGTATATTGACCCCCTTATATTTTCTAATTTTCATTATATTCGAAATAAATACGCCGGCAATCTTTGTTATTCGACATACCCCTCTGTCCCAAGAACAAAATCCGCAACTAAAAACTCATATTTTTTACATTAAAATCCATAGATTTAAACAGACACAGGTATATAAGCCTTATTTTCAACAAAAAATTTTTTTCATTCCAATCCTTAATGTCGAAAAGATAAGAGTTTTATCCTAATAAAAATAAACCGCATCCTGATAGATACGGTTAAAATTGATTGATTCTTTCAAGTGATTTTCTGGCATCATCATATCCTTGGAGATATAACTTTTCCAATTTTTGAGGATTCCGTTCCATCCGTCCCACTGTTAATGGCTCCTGCGGCTGGACGACAAGGACTGTCCCCTTCTTTTCTTCCTGCTCTACATAGCGAAGGGTCTCGTTATAGGTCAGGTACCGTTCTGCCAGTGCTTTTTGCAGCCCGGTATAATGCGGGTATTTCCTTTTTACCATAAAAGCAAATTTAGATGGCTTTTTGGAATAGCCCTGTTTCTTGTCAGGATTACAATATTTTTTTTGTACCCATCCTGCTGTGCTTTTTTGATTGGTATAGGATCGCTGATTCCTCCATCAAGGAGGACCCTTTTATTAAAATCGACCTCAGGTGAAATAAAAGGCAGGGAACTGGATGCTTTTAAAACTTTCAGCACATCTTTCCCATAGTCTTTTCTATTGAAATAAACAGGCTTTCCTGTATGGCAATCTGTTGTTCCAATTACAAATTCAGACTGGTTTTTATAAAACTCTTCGAAGTGATATGGGACCAGCTTATTCGGTATTTCATCAAAAATAAAATCCATTCCGAAAAACTGACGCGATTTAAAGAAATTGCGCCATGAGATATATCGCGGATCTGTTACATAATCCACGTTTACAATTCTGTTTCTGCCCTTTTGTTTGGACAAATAAGAAGCGGCATTGCATGCCCCTGCAGAAACACCAATAACATAAGGAAAGCTGAGGTCCTGTTCAAGAAAATATTCGAGAACACCGGCTGTATACACTCCACGCATTCCTCCGCCTTCAAGCACCAGGCCCGTTTCACTGATCACCTTTCATCTTCCTTTCTATCTTTTAAAGCTATACTACCAAAATAGCACCCTCCGATATACAAATATGCCCAAAAGGAAGAAACTTGCATGAAATCAGGCAAGTTCCCTCCGTTTAAAAATCGCAATGGATGCAAGTATGGAAAGCGTAATGGCAATCACAGAAACAATAATACTCGGCAATAATTCATCAGGGAAGTTACCGCCCATGATAAAAGTATTTGTATAAGCAGACAGAAGGGCCGGACTCCACTCCAGCAGATGAGAAAGAGAACTGCTCAAAAGGCTTAATATAACTATGATGCCCATACTGATAAATCCAATCGCACCAGGAGATTTTATAAAAGTATTGAACAGTATGACTACAGTTACTATAAGGGTAAGCCAGATACCATAAACAAACAAGGATTGGAGAAAATCCGAAAAAGGAATAAATTCAAACAATATGCCTACATAGTACCAGGAGAGGAAGTAACCTAAAAAATATGAGAACCATATGAGAATCATAGAACCCGCCCACTTTGAAGTTACAAACCGAGCGTATGAAACAGGCTTCACCAGTATAAGACCCGCCACACCGCTTTTCCTTTCCCCAGCAATAGTCCCCATTGTAATTAATATAATAATAAGCACACCAAACGTATTGAACTGGCTAAGACTTGCAGCGAGTGCTTCACCTGCAGAAGGAACAGGAAACTCGATGACTGCCCCTTCCGGAAGACCGCCTAAAGAATCAATAATCTGAGGCATATAATATAATGTCAGCGGCTCTTTTACAGCTATCAAAATAAAAGTAAGAGGCACCCAGATCCATTTGTAATTTCTGGCCATTTCAAGCATTTCTTTTTTAAATAAAGTTAACCATTGGTTCATTTTCGCACCACCTTCATGAAGACATCCTCCAGGCTTGTTCTGCTGATTTCAAACTTAACCAGCGGCAAGTTCCGTTTCATAATCTCAGTTAAAAATAGTTTTCTGGCATATTCTATATCCTCAACCAAAAAACTCGCACACTCTCCATCCAATTTCATTGAAGAAACAGGCTGAAGCAGAGATAATTCTTCGGCAAATTGCGGAGTATTCTGCTTAAAAGCTAAGTCAATCTTTGCCTGCTGATGTTTAGCTCTCAGGTCTGCCATTGTTCCAGACTCAACCAGTTCACCATTATGGAGAAATAGTATTTCATCACAGATTTCTTCGGCATCATTTAAGATATGTGTTGAAAACAGGATGGCAGTTTCATTTTTCAGCTTATCCATCATTTCCAGCACTTCTCTGCGTCCAAAGGGATCAAGGGCAGAAACTGGTTCATCAAGCATGACGAGCTTCGGACGATGGATTATAGCCTGAGCGATGCCAAGCCGCTGCTTCATACCTCCAGAGTATTTTCCAATCCGGCGGTTTTTAGCTTCGGATATACCAGTAAGTTCAAGAAGCTCCGCTGCTCTGTCTTTTGCTTCTGCTTTGGGAAGGCCTGCAAGCTGCCCTGCGTATTCAAGAAATTCCCTGCCTGTCATCCATTCATAAAAAACAGGAAATTGAGGAAGATAGCCTATTAATCTTCGGAAATCCGCTTTTTCTCCCCCTTCATACACGATTGTACCGGAATCTGGCTTCACCAGGCCGGCAAGCATCTTAAGTGTAGTTGTTTTTCCTGCTCCATTTGCTCCCAGCAATGCAATACATTTTCCTTCAGATAATTGAAAATCCAGACCTTTTATGACCTCTTGTTCCTTAAACCGCTTTTTAAGATTTGTTATGCTTACAACCGGCATATTCAGCTTCTCCTTCCGAAAATAAAGTAAATGATTGGCCCTAGCAGATTAATAAATAAAATGACGAGAGCCCATACCCATTTCGGACCATTTGCTTTTTCTATTTTTACGAGATCAATAATGGCTACAGCCATTAATATTAGCTGAATGATGACAATAGGTGCAAGAATCGCCCAGTTAATGCTTTCTAAAATTTCCATTTCGATGTCCTCCCTTTTTGTACTGTCATTCATATGACGTTTAAGTACAAAAATCGTTCAAAGGGATTTCAACTATTTTTCTAATGAAAAGACACCCCAATATTGGAGTGTCTATAAGTTTAATTGCTAAGGTTAATCCATTTCTTTTTCATACACAGCCATCATATTTTTAATTTCGTTTGTTACCTGATCAATAAGTGAGGATGGTGAAAGCACTTTGGCCTGGTTACCCCAGTTGAGGAGCCATTTGACAAGTCCATCACTCACAATAGCTTTTGCTGATAGAACGAAATGGTTCTCATCCAGTTTTCTTATGTCTGCATCCCGTCCAAATTTATCAATTATCACGTTGATCAAATCGTTGTGAAATTGGATTTTTATCCACTCTTCAGATCCGGCATACATATGAAAGGTTGAACTCACATACTTGGATACATCAAAGGGTTCATATGCGAATTGTTCTTCCGTTATGTTAACATTGCGGAGACGGTCAATCCGATAATGGCGGATTTCTTCTTTGGCAAAATAGTAGGCTATTAAATAATAAAAGTCATTTACCCATGTAAGCGCCAGCGGCTTGACCCTGTATTGCCCTCCATTGTGGCTTAATACAAATTCCTTGTTGAGATTATATCTTCCATATTGAAATGTGACGATTCTCCGCTCGAAAATGGCTTCATGCAAATCATTGATAGCCAGCCGAACCAGTTTACTTTCACTTTTCACAGAGGAATCGATTAAAATTTCATTATGCAGCTTTTTGGCATGATGAATGCTTGTCAGCTTTTTAATTTTCCGTATCAGCTGTTTAGTCTCATTTTTGGTGATGAAGCGTGCAGAAGCAACAGCATCAATCAGCATGCGCAATTCATAAAGCTCGAATAAACGGTATTGATGGCTGTAGAACTTCGGCATTCCCTCTTTTTCCTGGTTAATGGTAATATCAAATTTTGCTTCAATCAGATGTTCAATATCGTCTCTCAATGAATTTTTGTTTAATTTCACATCCGGTCCATATTCCTTTTTAAAGCATTCAGTTATATCGTCCAGTGTATATTCATTTTCTTCATCGGTCTGCTCTCTTAAAATTTCCATAAGCATGAGCATCCTTTGTTTGTTATCGAGCCTATTCATTACTTCACCCCATGTACTTTATAACTAAAAGCTCTGCAGAGTTAATTATCCATTAGGTTAATTATCCATTAAAAAAAGCCCAGTCGCAACGGCCCTGGACTCTGTTCTTGGCATCCAGCTCCAGCGCCTACCCCCTCGAGGTCACAAGCCAATCCGCCCAGAAAGGTAAAGGACACCTTTCCGAACGGCTCGGCTTGCGCTTGTCGGGGGTGAGCAAGGCGCTTCCGCTTTCGTCATTACTTTAAAATCCTGAAAACTAAAGGTATTCTGTATTCCTTGCCTTCATATGCTTTGACAGCAGCTACTATTGTAAAGATAAAAGCAAGGATTCCCACGATCCAAATCGTAAGGACCCCAATTAATATAATCATTAGCACTACGCTGATTGCGCTGTAGATCGAATAGGAAATTAAAAAATTTAAATATTCCTTTCCATGGTAATCTACAAACTCCGAGTCATTCTTTTTCAATAGCCAAATGATCAGCGGTCCGACAAAAGCGGTAAAAAAGCTGGTAACATAGATTGCTGCTGCTATAAGCCGGTCATCATTGGAAGGCATTTTATAATCATTCATCCTGTTTCCTCCTAAGTCAACCTCAAATATAAATGATGTTTCTTTTATATTATTTACGATATTCACTGTAAAAGGTTTCATGTATTTTTATATTTTTTTATATCCCCTCTGCAGCCTTAATTTCCTGTTCTCTATTGGGACAACTTGAATACACATGTTAAAGACAGGCATTGCGCATATACCTTTGCCTATTCTTATACCTGCCTAGGAAGGTGATATACAGATGATGTCAAAGCTGGAGGCTTTCATTCTGGGAATCATCCAGGGACTTACCGAGTTCCTGCCTATTTCCAGTACTGGACATTTATATTTGGGGAGACATCTATTTGGCCTTGATGAAGCAGGCCTCTTCCTTGATACAATGCTGCACATAGGAACTTTACTGGCAGTCCTTGTCGTATACAAAAATGAATTGCTTCAAATTATTAAGAAGCCCTTCGGCAAGTTATCGATGCTTCTGATAGTCGGGACGATTCCAGCCGTAATTGTGGGACTCCTGCTGAGTGACATGTTCGATTCAATTTCGAAATCCGGTGTTACAATCGGCTGGGAATTTCTATTTACAGGGTTTATACTCTGGATTGCTGATGGTGTTAAGAAAGGAGCAAAAAAAATGGACAGCATCACGTACGGAGATGCCTTGTTTATCGGCTCCTTTCAGGCTGCTGCCATTTTTCCGGCAGTCTCAAGGTCCGGCTTAACCATTGCAGCAGGCCTCTTCAGGAAGCTTGACAGGGAAACAGCTGCCTATTTTTCATTTCTGTTATCCATTCCTGCCATCGCTGGCGGCATTGTCATGCAGTTTGGCGAATTAATGGCCGGTCACACAGAAGCCATAACCCTTGGCAGCATGTTAATGGCAACATTGTCATCAGCGATTTTCGGTTATGCGGCAGTCGTATGGATGATTAATTTTCTAAAACGAAAATCCTTGAAGATATTTGCTGTATACGTTTGGATATTAGGGTTCATCATTATATTCCTTCAAATGACCGGGACTTTTTAATTTTCAGATGGGGAGGTATCAGAATGGAAGAGATAATTGCCGGCATTTTTGAATTACTTTCCCAGCTGGGTTATGTCGGCATTGCACTTGGGTTAATGGTTGAAGTGATCCCAAGCGAAATTGTCCTGAGCTATGGCGGCTTTTTAGTCAGCACCGGAAATATCCATTTTATAGGAGCCCTCCTTGCAGGGATTGCAGGCGGAACACTTGCCCAGCTGTTTCTTTACTGGCTGGGCGCATATGGAGGAAGGCCTGTTCTTGACAAATATGGAAAATATCTTCTAATTCAAAAAAAGCATTTGGATGCATCAGAGAAATGGTTCGAAAAGTATGGGACTGGAGTAATTTTTACGGCCAGATTTATACCTGTAATACGGCATGCCATTTCAATCCCAGCCGGAATAGCCAAGATGCCTTTATCGGTCTTTACTGTTTACACACTGGCAGCTATGGTGCCTTGGACGGTTCTCTTTCTATTATTGGGGATGGAGCTTGGTGATCACTGGAGAGACATCAAAGAATATGCAAAACCATTTATCTTGCCGATCATAGTTATTGCTTTGGTCTCCGGCGCTATTTATTTGTTTTATATGAAGAGGAAAAGTTAACATAGCAAATTTACCAAAAGTGTAGAATTCCAATTTTACACTTTTTTTATTTGAGCTAGTGATGTTGAGAAAATTCTTCACACTTTCTAATCATTTTTGTAAAATAAAGCAAATACTTAGGATCAAAGGACGATAAAAGATGAAAATATTATTAAAAAATGCAGTCATATATCCTGTGACTTCCCCCACCTTCCATGGGGATGTAATAGTAGAAAACGGAAAAATACTAAAGATGGGCAAGAACTTAAAGTCTGATTCAAATGTAAAAATTATAGACTGCCATTTCCACCACCTGCTTCCGGGCTTCATAGATGTCCATACTCATCTGGGGCTTTATGATGAAGGCACCGGATGGGCAGGCAATGATGCCAACGAAACAATTGAACCCTTAAGCCCGCATATTAGAGCGATGGATGGTGTATACCCTCTTGATCCCGCCTTTTCTGATGCAGTGAAATATGGCATAACAACTGCACACATCATGCCGGGAAGCGCCAATGTAATTGGAGGAACAACCTCTGTTATTAAGACATCCGGGAAAAACATCAGCAAGATGATTATCCAGGAAACAGCCGGCCTTAAAATCGCCCTTGGAGAAAATCCAAAACGGATTCATAGTCATGGCAACAAGGATTCCATAACAAGAATGGGGATTATGGGAATGCTGAGGGAAGCTTTTTATGAGGCTTTACAGTGCGATAATCCCGACTCTCTAAGATTTGCACCGCTTGTCAGGGCGCTCAAAAGAGAAATTCCCGTCAGAATACATGCACACAGGGCAGATGATATTATTTCTGCCATCCGCTTTGCAGAGGAATTCAATCTCGATCTTCGAATCGAACATTGCACAGAAGGCCATCTAATTGCAGACGAATTGGAAGGCTTAAATTTAAAGGTATCAGTGGGGCCTACTCTAACAAGAAGATCGAAAGTGGAACTGAAAAATAAAACCTGGAAAACGTATCAGCAGCTGACAGAGCATGGAGTGGAAGTCTCCATCACTACAGATCATCCATACACACCTGTGCAATATTTGAATATGTGTGCAGCTATTGCAGTCCGGGAAGGCCTTTCCGAGCAAAAAGCCTTAGAAGGAATCACCATTTTACCGGCAAGAAACCTCAGAATCGATCATCAGCTTGGAAGCATCGAGGAAGGAAAAGATGCTGATTTAGTTCTATGGAATCATCATCCATTTCACTTTCTTTCCAAGCCAAAATGGACAATGATAGGGGGAGATTTTGTGTTTAGAGAGTCTTAGAACGGTGTCGAATATTGCTGGTGATATTTGACATAAAATCGCAAAAAAAATAATCAAAAAACCTATTTCCTTTTTGAAATTTTTTTAGTATTATACCTAAAGTGAAGTGTAATTTTGCTTCCTACATGACAGACAATCAAATATCGGAAACGATAGTAATAGGGAAGGCAAATGGTGCGCCACCAGTTATCTGGTTCTAGTGGGTTCGATTCCCACCCCGAAATTTTTTAGCAGCATAATAAAAAATTTCGAGGGTGGACCGAAGGCTCTATTTGGCATGGAGTAGGACTGCCCTCAATTGGAGGGATAACCTATGCTCAAGAAACGTGATCTTCACGACTGCCATGATTTATTTGATTTAATGACGCACCCTGATGTCTTCCCTTTTGTTCGCCAAAAAGCCAATTGTTATGATGAGTTTATATTTATTACAAAGCAGACAATCGAATCCGAAGAGCGCGGTGAATTGATTTCACGCACAATTCTTGATGAATGGGGCGCTCCGATTGGGACGATTAATTTGTATGACATCCAGGACAATGCCGGCTTTCTCGGCACATGGCTTGGCAAACCTTATCATGGCAAGGGGTATAACAAATTAGCAAAAGATGCTTTCTTTGAAGAGCTCTTTTTTGAAACAGGCATTGAAACCATTTTTATGAGGATCCGCAAGGAAAATATCCGCTCGCAAAAAGCTGCAGAAAAGCTTCCTTATGTCATTCTTGCAAATGAAACGAGAAAGTCTGTATATGATCAGCTGAATGCAAATGGTGATATTTACAATCTATTTGAGATTCCAAAAGATTTATATACTCTTCATGTAATGCGTCATGGAGCAGCAGTCCAAGAATCGTCCCAATTATTGGAGGCTTAAAGAAAAGCGGAAGCGCCTTGCCCACCCGCGACACCTCGAGGGGAGGGCTAGACAGCTCTCGAAGTACAAAAACGCTAAGCACTTGCATAGAGCAAGTGCTTTTTATTCTTTCAATTAATAATATTGGTTTCTGATTCATCTGTTTTTTCTCTTATTCCATAATGGGACAGCAATTCATCCAGCTCTTCATTGGTAAGAGTCTCAAAACGCCCGTCCACAAATGAAACTTGTGTCTGATTGGGATTAATCCTATTTATATTGAAGCTCATCTTTCTGCCTCCCTCAAGCTATTTTTTGGAAATGGCTGTTTACTATTTATACTCGCCGATTGAAGGATTTTTATTCCCGTTATGCAAAAGTTCACATAATTGAAACACTTATCAGCAAACTACTATACTGAATAAAAGACCTGCTTGGGGCCGGCTTCTCTTTAGTATGATATAATTCTCTAGTCACATTATAGAAAGAGGAAAGACTCATGGATCAGACATACAGCAAAAAACAAAAACTGCATCAGCTGCTGGTTATTTTAGTTCCAATACTAATAACCCAGCTGGCGATGTACTCTATGACATTTATTGATACTTTAATGACCGGCCGCTATGATTCACAGGACCTGGCAGGTGTAGCGATTGGATCTTCTCTATGGGTTCCTGTATTCACCGGGCTCAGCGGAATACTCCTAGCTGTTACCCCGATTGTGTCCCACCTCGTGGGAGCAGGGGAACAGCGTGAGGAAGTCGCTTTTTCTGTTATTCAGGGTGTTTATCTGTCCATCATTATGGCCGTCATTGTTTTTGGAGGAGGAGCACTTTCCTTAAATCCAATCTTAAGTGGAATGAATCTTGAGAACAGGGTCGAGGATACAGCTTTCAACTACCTTGCAGCCTTAAGCACAGGATTGATTCCCCTGTTTGTCTACAATGTATTAAGGTCGTTTATTGATGCTCTTGGAAAGACCAGAGTCAGTATGATCATTACTCTTCTAACACTGCCAATCAATGCTTTTTTTAATTATATACTTATATATGGCAAATTGGGTTTTCCGGAACTCGGCGGAGCAGGTGCAGGCTATGCTTCATCTATTACTTACTGGCTGATCATGGTTATTTCGATTATTATTATTCATAAAAATTACCCGTTCTCGAACTATGGAATTTTCAGAAGAATGCATGCTGTTTCTATCGGCAAATGGAAAGAAATCCTTCTTATCGGAATCCCAATCGGCTTATCGATTTTTTTCGAAACCAGTATCTTTTCAGCAGTTACTTTATTAATTAGCACATTTGAAACAGCCGTAATCGCAGCTCATCAGATTGCCCTCAATTTCGCATCACTTCTTTATATGATCCCCCTAAGCATTTCAATGGCATTAACAATCGTTGTGGGCTTTGAAGCGGGGGCTAAGAGATTCAGGGATGCTAAAGAGTACAGCTGGATCGGTGTCGGTATTGCTGTATTTATGGCATTAATTTGTGCAGCTGTTCTTTTGGCTTTCCCAAAAGAAGTGGCATCGATTTATACAAAAGACGACCATGTATTACAATTAACAGCCGCTTTTTTAATTTATGCCATGTTCTTTCAGCTTTCAGATGCCATTCAGGCACCCGTCCAGGGAGCGCTGCGGGGATATAAGGACGTGAATGTCACCTTCATTATGTCGCTTATTTCTTATTGGATCATCGGGCTGCCGTTTGGCTATTACCTGGCCAATCATACGGATTGGGGAGCCTATGGTTATTGGATCGGTTTAATTACAGGACTTGCAGCTGGCGCCATTACTTTAACAAGCCGGCTGATCTATCTGCAAAACAGAAAATACCCTGCATATATGGAAGCGAAGTAAATATAAAGTGAAACTTCAATCAGTGGGGGTTTTCCTTATCCCCCACTGATTGTTAGTCGCGTTCTAGTGTCGCTAAGATCTCCGCTAGAGCTTCGATCAATCGACACTACGAACCCGATTGGTTCAACTAAGCCTCTGCCTGCGCGTCGGCAAGTTTCACTGTATCTCACCAATCGGGCCTTTACATTATAAAGCGAGGCGACTTGCCTTGGGGTGACAAGCATAAGACGAGCAGATGGTGGGGAGTGCTTTTCTTCCCATCAG
>NZ_JAZGQS010000028.1:0-15135 GCF_036421055.1 Gottfriedia acidiceleris
ATCATCTTGCTTTTTTAACAACTTAATCAGTTTATCACCTTCGACAAAATCTGTCAACAGTTGTTATTTTCTTTTTTGTTATCGCCATCAGCGACGTATATAAATATAACATCCCCTCGATAAATGGTCAACAGTTTTTTTGAAACTTTTTTTATATTTTTTTTATACGATATAAATGCCAATTACACTTAACGCAACAATACCTGGAACACCTAATACACTTAAGAATGCACAAGTAACAGCATTAATTGGAATATGAAAATTATTCGAAGCTAAAGCATAGTTTAGTATGAATACAATCATGACACATACAATTCCTCTTAGTACGTATCTGCTAATTAGTTTTAAAGTTTTAACAGGTAGACCTACTAATAATAGAAATAAGATTACAAACAATACAACTGAAATCATAATAATACTATTCACCACAAAAAAACTCCCCTCATATAACTTGTACACCTTTTACTAAGATTGTATGAGAAAAGAAACTAATCAATGACAAAAAACATTAATAAAAAAAGAGCCTATTGCCTAAACAATAAACTCTTTTATCTATTTCATTTTTGTTATTAAAACATTTCTAGCCTTTGCTTCTTTTAGTAAGAAGAAATATTTAGCTTGATAAAGCTTAACATGGATTAATAGATCATCTGGTGGATCCACACTTCTTTCCATTAACTCGACCTGACTTAAGTAAATATCCTTGTAGTCATGTAGTCTATCAACTAACTTTTCATCAAATTCTTTACGAATCTTTCCTTTTTTTCGAAAAAAACCCATGGTCTCTCTCCATTAATCAGTTTCTAAAGTTCTCTTCTACCTTCCAGAGCTTTTGAGAGTGTAACCTCATCTGCATATTCTAAGTCTCCACCTACTGGTAGACCATGTGCGATTCGAGTAATTTTTATACCCGTAGATTTTAATAGCCTAGAAATATACATAGCAGTTGCTTCACCCTCTATGTTCGGGTTGGTAGCTAAAATAATTTCTTGTACTACATCATCTTTTAGTCTGCTCAATAATTCCATAATTTTAATGTCTTCAGGTCCAACGCCCTCCATAGGAGAAATTGCACCATGAAGTACATGATATAAACCTTGATATTCTCTCATTTTTTCCATAGCAATAACATCTTTCGTATCCTGCACTACACATATCGTAGATCGGTCTCGATGTTGATCACTACAAATATAACAAGGGTCTTGATCAGTAATATGGCCACATTCTGAACAGTAAAGTAGTTTTCTTTTTGCATCTATCATTGATTTTGCAAAGTCTAACACGTCGTCTTGCTTCATATCTAACATAAAAAATGCCAGTCGAACTGCCGTCTTAGGACCAATCCCTGGCAATTTCATAAAACTATCTATTAATTTGGATATCGGCTCAGGGTAATGCATTTGTCTTACCCTTTAAAATAAACCTGGAATATTCATTCCTTTAGTAAACTGCCCCATTGTTTTAGCTGTTGCATCTTCAATTTGTTTAATCGCATCATTAGTTGCAGTTAATACTAAATCTTGTAGCATTTCGATATCTTCTGGATCTACTACATCTTCCTTAATAGTAACTTCAACGATTTGCTTTAAACCATTAGCTGTAACAGTTACCATTCCACCGCCAGCTGTACCAACAAATGTACGCTCGTTTAATTCATTTTGTGCTTGTTCCATTTGTTTTTGCATTTTTTGCATTTGTTTCATCATATTATTCATATTGCCCATTCCGCCACGCATCATTTTCATTTCCTCCAATATAGTTATTCTTTAATAATTACTAAATCTTCACCGACAAGATTGATTGCCTCTTGTACGATTGGTGAAACTTCTGTTGAAATCTCTTTTTGTTTCGTTGTATTTAAAAATGAATCCCTAGTCGATCTCCAATCTTCTTCGGGAATTGCTAATATACTCATATCTGTACTTAATAAATTAGATAACGTTTGATTAATTGTTGTTAAGTGCTCTTGTTCACCATTATTATTTATTAAATCACAGATTGTCTCTGATTTAAAAGCAACAATACACTGTTCAGAAGAAGCTGCCACAACTTCACCATAAGATACTAGTGTCGCAGTAGAAACCTTATTTTGTTGCCTTAATTGGTCTTGAAGTGATGTCCAGACGGCTAATACTTTATTTTTTTCTGGTTTAGAAGCAGCTCTTAATACACCTTGTATTAAACTACTAGGTATTTTCGAACGAGATGTACTCAATTTCGGTTTTGAGCTAGTAGAGGAATCATTCGTTCCACTTACTGTAATACCATTTTCCTTTAAAAATTTCACTTCTTTTTCAAGAGCATTAATTTTATTAATTAATGGTGTCAGCTCATCTTGCTTTTTACCGATACCGCTCACGGAAGCTTTTTGACAAAGTTGTACAATGGCGACCTCAAGTAAAACTCTTGGATGATTAGTCCATTTCATTTCTTGCTGACTTTTACTTAATGAAGCGATAATCTCATAAACTAACTCATCATTGTAAGCATCGCAAAGCTCTTTAAACCGATCGCTAACTGTTGCTCTCTCAAGTAATTCAATCGTACTTGGTGAGTGCCTATATAATAGAATATCTCGATAATAGACTGTTAAATCTTCAATAAACCGAACTGGATCTTTACCTTGGTTTAATAATTCTTCAATATTAGTTAAACAAACTGACACATTACCATCTATTATTGCTGAAACAACGGATATTAAACGTTCTTGAGCCACTGTGCCTGTTACCGCTAAAACATCTTCTAATGAAATGGATTCATCGCTATATGAAATAGCTTGATCCAGAATGCTTAGTGCATCCCGCATTCCACCTTCAGCTGCTCGAGCTAACATCATCAAAGCTTCTGGTTCAATTGCTGTTTGTTGATGATTCAGTACAACTGTCAATCGACCCGAAATTGTTTGAGCACTTATCTTATGAAAGTCAAAACGTTGACATCTTGATAGAATCGTCAAAGGAATTTTATGTGGTTCAGTAGTCGCTAATATAAAGATAACGTGACTTGGAGGCTCTTCTAATGTTTTTAATAATGCATTAAAAGCCCCTATTGATAACATATGGACCTCATCTATTATGTACACTTTGAATTTGCCTACAGAAGGAGCATATTTAACTTTTTCTCGAATATCACGTATTTCATCTACACCATTATTTGATGCAGCATCAATCTCAATTACATCTGAAATAGATCCATCAGTAATTCCTTTACAAACGGAACACTCATTACAAGGTTCATTCGTAGGTGCATGTTCACAATTTAAAGCTTTTGCAAAGATTTTTGCTGTACTCGTTTTACCAGTTCCACGCGGACCAGTAAACAAATATGCATGTGACACTTTTTGCTGAAGAAGGGAGTTTTGTAACGTTCGTATAATGTGATCTTGACCCACGACATCTTTAAATTGCTGCGGTCTCCACAAACGATATAATGCTTGATAAGTCAATTGGTTTCCTCCTTCTTACAAAGTCATCATTATTATACCCTATGTAATGATTTCATGGAAAATATTTTAAAGAAAACAAAAAAACTCACCCAAAATTGAGTGAGTTTTTATAAAGTTACTGCCGTGCACCACTCGTCGATGCACTACCCCAGGCGTTACTTAAACAGTTAGCTCGGCCCAGGCACCCCTACGGCACACGAGATGGCTCACTTATTGCTGCTTCCTTCCGGACCTGACAAGGTTCATGAGTTCTCGTTGCGTAGGACCCAGACGTCAACACCACTTATTTAAGGCAGACCCTGAAATAGATACACCTCGGAGTGGAATTCAGTCTCGCTAGAGCGGATTGCGAGTACAGGGCACCGCTACCTCCCCACCTAGCACGGCAAAGTTAAAACCTAATTTTAAACCGCTGATTGAAGCGGTAGTTAAAGTATATACGAACCGAAATAAAAAATCAATCCTTGTCCTTATGAAGGTAAATTTTTCTTTCTAGATCGCAGCTTTCTAAAGAAATCCGTTAATAATTTACCACATTCTTCTTCTAATATACCCGAACTAACTTCACATCGATGGTTAAATCGATCTTCTTGCAAAAGATTATATATTGATCCTCCGCAACCTGCCTTAGGGTCTTTTGCACCGAAAACGACTCTTGGAATTCTTGATTGAATGATGGCACCTGCGCACATCGGACAAGGTTCCAACGTTACATATAGTGTCGTTTCCTCTAATCTCCAAGAATCAATGACTTTACAAGCATCTTCTATAGTACTCATTTCTGCGTGACCTAAAGCTGTTTGTTTTGTTTCACGTAAATTATAACCTCGTGCAATGACTTGGTCGTTATAAACCAATACAGCTCCAATCGGTACTTCTCCTATTTGCTCTGCTTTTAGGGCTTCCTCTATTGCCAGCTTCATATAAAACTCATCTTTATTCAAACTTTACACCTCTTTATTTCTTTAACTAACAAATATTCTCTTTGCGAGTAGATAAACTAAACATAGATTGGAGTGAAGCCGATTGAATTCTTCAAATCAAAAAGACAAGCATTTGCCTGCATTATTAATTGTCGATTTAATCAACTCATTTACTTTTAAACACGGAAGTGTTCTCGCCGAAAAATCAATCCATATGGTTCCGAAAATAAATTACATAAGAAGCATTTTTAAAAATAAAAAACTTCCTACTATATACGTTAATGATCATTATAAAATCGAAAACCCGACTCAAAAAAAACTTATTCAACATTGTCTAAATCCTTTAAGCTACGACTTAATAAAGCATATACAACCGAGCGAAGACGATTATTTTATCTTTAAACCTAACTACTCAGGCTTTTACTTAACGAATTTAGACGAATTACTTAAAAAATTAAACATTACACATTTGGTTATTGTAGGTGTTGCAGGAAATCGCTGTGTACTTTTTACAGCAAATGATGCATTTATGCGGGATTATAACTTAATTATACCTCAAGATGCAATTTCCTCGGTTACTGATTATGATGAGAAGGTTGCAATTTATATGATGAAAGACATTTTAAATGCAAAGGTTATTCAAACTCAAGAAATCGAAGAAATCATTAACCATTTAATAAACAATCATTATCAGTAATTGGAAAAATTTTAAAATGGTATTCCGCCTGACTACAGTATGTTAAAATAGTTTCTGTATGTTTTTTGAGTATGATACGGAATTTGACTAGTAAGGAGGACAAGAGATGATACGTGTACCTTTTATAACAGTAGAAGGACCAATTGGTGTCGGAAAAACATCTCTATCCAAAGCGATCTCTGAACACTTTCATTATGAACTATTAAAAGAAATTGTAGATGAAAATCCTTTTTTGGGTAAGTTTTATACAGACATTGAAGAGTGGAGTTTCCAAACAGAAATGTTTTTCCTTTGTAATCGATTTAAACAATTAGAAGATATAGACAGAATGTTTCTTAATAAATCGATTCCAGTGGTTGCAGACTACCACATCCTTAAGAATTTAATTTTTGCTAGCAGAACATTAAAAGAAAAGCAGCATGATAAATATTTAAAAATATATCAAATATTAACTGAGGATATGCCAAAGCCAAATGTGGTTATTTATTTAACGGCAAGCCTTGAAACGCTACAAAAGCGCATTCAACTTCGTGGTAGAGAATTCGAACAGTTGATCGAGGACCAGTACCTACTTCAGTTAATTGAAGATTACGAGACACATATGAAAGAATTTCAAGCTAAATACCCTGAAATTCCAGTACTAAAATTTGACGGTGATCAAATAGACTTCGTTAATAACCCGAGAGATTTAACGATGATACTTGAATCGTTAGAAAACACCTTACAAAAGGAGCTAAGAAGTATATGAACTTACGTGAAAAATACGGAATACGAAACGATGCAGTTATTACAATTGCTGGAACTGTAGGTGTAGGAAAATCTACTATGACCAATGCGCTTGCAGATGCGCTAAACTTTCGTACATCATTTGAAAAAGTAGATACAAACCCCTACCTAGATAAATTTTATCAAGATTTTGCTCGATGGAGCTTCCATTTACAAATATACTTCTTAGCAGAGCGATTCAAAGAACAAAAAAGAATGTTTGAATATGGCGGTGGATTTATACAAGACCGTTCAATTTATGAGGATACTGGCATCTTCGCGAAAATGCATTATGAAAAAGGAACGATGAGTGAAGTAGACTACGAAACATATACTAGCCTTTTTGATGCTATGGTTATGTCACCTTATTTCCCAGCTCCTGATTTATTAATTTACTTAGAAGGAACATTCGATGAAGTTGTTGAGAGAATTAAAGAGCGTGGACGTCCAATGGAGCAACAAACTCCTATTGAATATTGGAAAGAAATGAATACACGTTACGAAAACTGGATTAATAACTTTAACGCTTGTCCTGTTCTTCGTTTAAGTATTAGCGAGTATGATTTAATTAAAAATGAATCTTCTGTCGAAGAAATCGTTAAGAAAATTGGGAACGTACTAAATCATTCACAAAAATATATGAAATCTAGATAATAAAGAAATGTAGAAGACAACATATAAAAAAAGCTGCAAACTATACCATGTAAAGTTTGCAGCTTTTTCTTTGTCGTTTGAATGGATATGTTTAATAAAAACAAACAAAAAACTCGTTACGATATGTAACGAGTTTTTCAATATATATGCACTCTTTTAATTTTTAAAAATGGAGGAGTAAGAGGGATTCGAACCCCCGCGGGCTGTTACACCCCTGTCGGTTTTCAAGACCGATCCCTTCAGCCAGACTTGGGTATTACTCCGTATTGACAAGAATTATAATATCATATAAAAAAAATAAGGTCAAGCATTCTTCTTAAAAAAATTATATTTTTTTTTTGAAATAAAAACTACTCTTTTACAACATGTATTATCGTCATCTAATTATTAAAATATACACCTTTTATATAGAAAAAAATACAGAAAACCCTTTATGATAGTACTATTATTTAACAATATTAGAAATGGTTATGGAGAAATAAATAGTCGAATTAATATCGCTGATGCTAGAACGAGTGGGTATTCAGTTATACTCGTCTTTTTACTTTCAAGGATGAAGGCATTTAGACAAATGATACAAAGTGAACACTCCTTTGTTGCAAAAATGATTCTAATTATTATATTGGGAGCCTTTACTTAAAAATCCAACAACCGGACCGCCAATTAAACTGCCAAAGTCTACTCCCTTATCAGAAGTTTTTAAAACGTTAAAAATGAATGTTGTCCACTTACCTGAAACTTAGTAAAGAAATTGGATTAAGTCTGAAGGACGTACTGATGGTGCTGTTACTTTGATGGTTGGTTGACGTACATATTTGGTTCAGTCACCTAGCAACATATTTGTTCCAGTTTGTGGTTAAGTTCGAAGCTGTATTTATTTTAACAACAATTGACGCTGGAATTCGAGTAGCACGATATTTAATTTAAGTTTTCTTTGCTGAATAGTATAAACCATTGAAGAAAATAGACTGGCTACCAGGAGCAGTTTATTTCTAGTACGCTAGCATCATGGTTTATGTAGGGATATCTCTTATTTTCAGGGAAAACCGGTTCAATATGGGCATTATCTGGTGAAACTAATCAATCAATGACTTCTATTCGATTAATCATTGGGGCAACAGTGCTATTATAGTTAGCTGGTAAACGGTGCTATATGCTAACATGTTTGGTTCTTCATGCCTTTCTATTTATCACTGTAAATTATGTAAGATACTGGATGATTAATATGTTTAACTAAACCATAATGCAACCTGCTATAGTGTGTAAAATGCGTCTTATCTATTATTATGTTAGTTTTAGGTGTCGTAATTATAATTTCAGCTATTAAAAAATGAATGGATTTGTGGAACACTCCTAGTAATAAAATTAATGTTTTCTAAATAAAAGCAGATGGACCTGAGAATCATTTCTCAAAACCATCTGCTTTTTTAGTTATTTAATTACTTCTTTTCCACCCATATACGGACGAAGAACTTCAGGAATAATAACTGAACCATCTGCTTGTTGGTAGTTTTCTAAAATTGCAGAAACGGTACGTCCTATTGCTAAACCAGAACCGTTTAATGTATGAACAAATTCTGGTTTTCCTTTTGGATCACGTCTGAAGCGTATATTCGCTCTTCTTGCTTGAAACGCCTCAAAATTACTACAAGAAGAAATTTCTTTGTATGCATCATAGCTTGGTAACCAAACTTCAATATCATACGTTTTTGCAGAAGAAAATCCAATATCTCCAGCACATAGTGTAATAACACGGTATGGTAATCCTAATAATTGAAGAACTTTTTCAGCTTGTGCTGTTAATTTCTCTAACTCTAGATAAGAATCTTCAGGTTTTACAAAGCGCACTAGTTCAACTTTATTAAACTGATGCTGGCGAATTAATCCTCGTGTATCACGGCCAGCAGAACCTGCCTCAGAGCGGAAACACGCGCTATATGCAGTATATGCAATTGGTAATTGATTAACATCAAGAATTTCGTCACGGTGATAGTTTGTTACAGGTACTTCTGCTGTAGGTACTAAGAAAAAGTCTTCTTTCTCAATACGAAATGCGTCTTCCTCGAATTTTGGTAGTTGTCCTGTGCCGATCATACTAGCACGATTTACAAGGTTTGGCGGTAGTACTTCAGTGTATCCGTGCTCCTCTGTATGAAGATCTAACATAAAGCTTATTAAAGCACGTTCAAGTCTAGCTCCTAAGCCTTTATAGAAAGTAAAACGACTACCAGTAACTTTTGCTCCTCGTTCGAAGTCTAATATATCTAAATCAACACCTAAGTCCCAATGTGCCTTTGGTTCAAAATCAAATGTACGAACTTCACCTATTCTACGAATTTCTACATTATCTTCTTCTGTTAATCCAACTGGTACTGAATCACTAACTAAGTTTGGAATTGTGAATAAAATAGCATCTAGTTGTTCTTCTAAAGTTCTAATCTCTTCGTCTAGAGCTTTAATTTTATCTCCAACTTCTCTCATCTCAACAATTAGTGCTTCTGCATCTTTTTTCTCACGTTTTAATACACTAATTTCTTGGCTAACTTCATTTCGTCGGCTTTTTAAACCTTCAACTTGAACAAGCAATTCTCTACGGTTTAAATCTAAGTCTTCAAATTTTTCGATATAGCTTATGTCGCCACCACGTAACTGAAGTTTTGCTTTAACGTCTTCAAAATTACTACGTAATAATTTAATGTCTAACATTTTTAATTCCTCCTATTCTTTTATTGACTAAAGGATAAAAATAAATACAAAAAAGCCCTCATCCCATAAAAGGGACGAGAGCTACCCGCGTTGCCACCCTAATTGAAGAATTAATAAATAATCCTTCCACCTTAGTATAGTTAACGGACTATAGTACCGGGGTTACTTACTAGCTGTTTGGCATTCCGTAACCCGCTCAAGAATGGATTCACAAGTCTTCATTATCGGTTTGCACCAACCACCGACTCTCTATAAATTTAGATCTTGCTACTATTTTCTTTCATCGCTTTAGAAAATTTAAATTATATAATAATTTACTATAAGCTTTTACTTTTTTCAATAGTTACATACTTAGATTTGCACTTTTTTCCTTAACCATCTCTACAAAGTAATTCATAAAACGGTAATCATTCGTTAATTCTGGATGGAAAGATGCTGCTAACATGTGGTTTTGTCTAACCGCTACAATATTACCATCATGTTCTGCAATAATCTCTGCATCACCTGATACTGAACGAATAAATGGTGCTCTGATAAATACAGCTGGGTAGTCTTCACATACACCTTTTATTGGGATGTTTACTTCAAAACTATCCACTTGTCTACCATAAGCATTACGTTCAGCTACCATATCCATAACTCCAAGATGCACCGTGTCATCATTTGCAATCTCTTTTGAAAGTAAGATCATGCCTGCACATGTACCGAATGCTGGTAAACCATTTTCGATTTTCTCTTTTAATGGTTCTAATAACCCAACGTGGTCAAGCAACTTACGCATCGCAGTGCTCTCTCCACCAGGTAATACAATACCATCAAGTCCATCTAAATGCTCTACACGTTTTACGATAACAGCTTCAGCACCACATGCTTTAATTGCATTTATATGTTCTTGAACTGCACCTTGTAACGCTAATACACCTATTCTCATAAATTCACCAACTTAAATGCTACGATCTTGCATACGATCTGCTGCAGCAAGTTGTCTCATATCGATACCTTTCATAGCAGGACCTAAGTTTTTAGAAAGGTTAGCAATTAACTCATAATCTTGATAGTGAGTAGTAGCTTGTACAATCGCACGAGCAAATTTCTCAGGGTTTTCTGACTTGAAGATTCCAGATCCTACGAATACACCGTCAGCTCCTAATTCCATCATTAAAGCTGCGTCTGCAGGTGTTGCTACGCCGCCAGCCGCAAAGTTAACAACCGGTAAACGACCAAGCTCTTTAATTTGAAGTAATAATTCGAATGGAGCGCCAAGGTTTTTAGCTTCAACCATTAATTCATCACGAGATAAACCAACTACTTTGCGGATTTCTCCGTTAATTTGGCGTAAGTGACGTACTGCTTCTACAATGTTCCCAGTACCAGGCTCACCTTTTGTACGTAGCATAGATGCGCCTTCACCAATACGACGAAGTGCTTCACCTAAGTTACGGCAACCACAAACGAATGGAACAGTGTAATCTGATTTATTAATATGGAAGATATCATCTGCTGGAGATAATACTTCACTCTCATCGATGTAATCTACTCCCATTGCTTCTAAAACACGCGCTTCAACGATATGTCCAATACGAGCTTTAGCCATTACAGGAATACTAACAGCGTTAAGAATTTCCTCAGTAATACTTGTATCAGCCATACGAGCTACTCCACCAGCTGCACGAATATCAGATGGTACCTTTTCTAATGCCATTACTGCTACTGCACCAGCAGCTTCTGCAATTTTAGCTTGCTCAGCATTTACTACGTCCATAATAACGCCGCCTTTTTGCATTTCTGCCATGCCGCGTTTTACACGTTCTGTTCCTGTTAAATTCATTGTTATGCCCCTCCATTTATTAAAGCTTACTTGGTAACATTTTAGTATTTCTCTTCCCCTAGTTAAAGTTACCTTACTTTTATTTTACTGAAAAAATGACAACTTAACAATTACTGATTATTTATATAGAAATTTATTTAAATAAACCACCAATACCACTTATGATACTATCCCATAAATTCCCAAAAAATGATCCAATTCCTCTAAACGATAAAACTAACCAATTTGCTTTATCAACACTCTTATCGACTACTAAATCATATGATTGATTATTAGTATTGATAAATCCTAAATCTTCATTATTTGAAGATTTAACCACAATTTGTCCAACCTTTGTTCCTTTTTTAATTGGAGCTTTAATATTGCCATCTTTATCAATTGATTTACCTGATAATTGGACTGTTGCTTTATAATTTTTAGCTTCACCGCGTTTTATAGCTAAAGTAACGTCGTCTTTTGCTACTACTTTTACTTCTTTATCTTTACCTTTAACAACTTTAACTGTTTTATTACCTTTTACTGTTTGACCTTTTGATACCAATGTAACTTTTTCGAAGTTACTGAAACCGTAATCCATTAATTTAGCTGTTTCACTAAATCTTGAGTTATAAGAATTTGCCCCCATTACAACTGTAATATAACGTTGACCATCTCTTTTAGCCGTTCCAGCAAAACAGAAGCCAGCTGAATCTGTTGAACCTGTTTTTAAACCATCCATACCTGGGTATTGAAATACTAACCCTGGTAACATCCAGTTCCAGTTATCCATTTTTACTGGATACTTTCCACCTTCTTGGAAAGTTTTCTTTGGAATTGAAGAAGTTTGAAGTACTTCAGGATATGTTTTAATTAGATTATAAGCTAATTTTGCAACACCATTTGCTGACATAATATTTTCATCAGTTATGGCAGTTCCCTCTGGTTGCATACCTTGTAAGTCTTTGTTTACTAAGCCAGTAGCATTAACGAATTTAACGTCTCCTAGGCCTAGTTTCTTTGCTTTATCGTTCATTAACTGGACGAAGTTTTTCTCAGAACCACCAATTTTTTCTGCTAGAGCAATTGTTGCACCATTTGCTGAATAAATAGCAGCTGCTTCGTATAATTCTCTTACCGTATATTGACCACCTAATTCAAGTGGTACGTTAGATAATCCAGTGTTTTGAGAAATTTTATGAGCATAATCAGATACAGTTACCTTCTCGTCCCAAGAAATTTTCCCATTTTTTACCGCTTCATTAACTAGATATTCTGTCATCATTTTTGACATACTTGCAATCGGTAATGGAGCTTTTGAATTTTTTTCATATAATATTTTCCCTGAATTTGCATCTACTAAAATTGCTGCTTTAGCTTTAATGTCTAAAACGTCTTCTGCAGCAGCCGGTCGTAAATTCATTGGAATTATTATAGTTATCGCTAATGCAATTACGATTAATTTCGTTAGTATTTTCTTTCCAATCACTGTTTTACCTCCAACCTTTAATCTCACTTGTTCATTTTAACACAATTATTTCCCAAAAAATAGGCAACTACAATTTCTTGTAATTGCCCTAGGTACATTGCTTAAATTATTATAATGAGTAATTTGGTGCTTCTTTTGTAATATGAACATCGTGTGGATGACTTTCACGTAGTCCAGCACCAGACATACGAATAAACTGTGCGTTATCTCTTAATTCATTTAATGTAGCAGTACCACAGTAACCCATACCGGCTCTAATTCCACCAATTAGTTGGTGAACTGTATCAGCTAATGGGCCTTTATATGGAACACGTCCTTCGATACCTTCAGGAACTAGTTTTTTATTACCTTCTTGGAAATAACGATCTTTACTTCCTCTTTCCATTGCACCAACAGAACCCATACCACGGTATACTTTAAACTGTCTACCTTGGAAAATTTCTGTTTCACCTGGGCTTTCTTGTACACCAGCAAACATACTACCTAACATAACAACATGTCCACCAGCTGCAAGAGCTTTAACAATATCACCAGAGTACTTAATACCGCCATCTGCAATAATAGGAACTCCGTACTCTCTAGCAACAGAAGCACAGTCATAAACTGCAGTTAGTTGAGGAACACCTACTCCAGCAACAACTCGAGTTGTACAGATAGAACCTGGTCCAATACCAACTTTTACGATATCTGCTCCAGCTTCAATAAGTTCTTTCGTTGCTTCACCTGTTGCAACGTTACCGGCGATTATTGCTAATTCTGGGAATCTACTTCTAATTTCTTTTACTTTTTCAATTACACCTTTAGAGTGACCATGTGCTGTATCAATTACAATTACATCGACATTAGCCTTCACTAATAACTCTACTCTTTGAAGTGCATCTTTTGTTACTCCTACAGCTGCACCTACAAGTAAACGTCCTTGTTGATCTTTCGCTGAGTTTGGAAACTCAATTACTTTTTCAATATCCTTAATTGTAATTAGGCCCTTTAAAGTACCGTCTTCATTAACTAGGGGTAGCTTTTCGATTTTATGTTTTTGAAGAATTTTCTCTGCTTCTGCAAGTGTAGTTCCAACAGGAGCAGTTACTAAATGTTCTTTTGTCATAACATCTGAAATAACAATTGAGTAATCTTGAATAAAACGTAAATCACGATTTGTTAAAATACCTACTAATTTTCTATTCTCTGTATCATTTACGATTGGTACACCTGAAATACGATATTTACCCATTAAATATTCAGCGTCTGCTACTTTATGAGATGGTGTTAAGAAGAATGGATCATCAATTACACCACTTTCAGAACGCTTTACTTTGTCTACCTGTTCAGCTTGCTCTTCAATTGACATATTTTTGTGGATGATACCTAGTCCACCTTGTCTAGCCATTGCAATAGCCATATCTGCTTCTGTAACTGTATCCATCCCTGCGCTGATTAATGGAATATTTAATTGAATTTTTTCAGTTAATCTCACACTTACATCAACTTGATTTGGAAGTACTTCAGATTTCGCTGGAACTAGTAATACATCATCAAAAGTAAGTCCTTCTTTTACGAATTTTGATTCCCACATAAAAAAGCCCCCCTATACACGTATAAATATTATTAGTAGATTAACAATAGGATAAAACACTGTCAAGGAAGTCAAATTATGTTTAAATATTCAGTTAATAAGGAGTTCCTCTCTTATGTTATACTCGTATAGTAATGTATGGGATGAGCTATGTTATTTTAGCTCTGCGCAATATTCCAAAAACTATCTTCAAACAAAATATGAACGAACTAATTCCAAAGAACAAAAAACAAAGGCTTTCCGAAATGCTTATCCATTTTTATATTATATTGAGCATGGGAAAAGTTATTTTCATGCAGCTCAAAATTCTCAAATTAATGTAAAACCTACATTACTGTTTTATGGACTAGTACAATTATTAAAAGCTTGCATCCTTACTGTAGATCCTGATTATCCGAGTACTACTGCAATCCTAGCTCATGGTGTTACCTCAAGAAAAATAAAAAAAGTAGGATACTCTTTTGTTGATGACGAAGTAAAAATTCAAAAAAATGGATTATTTACTCATGCTTCTAAAGTATTATTTAATCTAAATAATTTAGAAAACGAAAAGTTTACAATGCTTCAGCTTTTACAATCAATACCGGAATTAAATAAAGTCCTTAAAATTACAAAAAAAGGAAATTTATTTTTCCCAACTACTGTTGATCGTGATGTAATCACTCTACCTGAACAAATTTTGTCATCTTATCATTTTACTTCTGAACGTTTTATTTCATTTCTTCAATCAAAGCAAGCTTCAATAGATATTGTAATTGTAGAACAGAATCAAAAGCAAATTAAAATTAAGTCAAATTTTCCTGATAAAATTTTAAATAAAGCACCATTTTATTTTAATATATTAAATCAAAATTATTTTATAAAATCACAAAAAGAAGCGTTTTCATTGTTGCCTGAAATTCTCTATCACTATCTACTTTTATATAACTTGAGTATGATTTGTCGCTATGAAACTGACTGGTGGTGTGAACTTTTACAGACTTATTCTACTGATGACTATCCTTTGATAAACCAATTTTTGACAACAACAGAACAAAAAATCCCTTATTTAATCCATCGTTTTTTAACTACATAAACCA
>NZ_JAZGQS010000029.1:0-10166 GCF_036421055.1 Gottfriedia acidiceleris
CCATAACCTTTTGATCCGTAGTCAAACGCTCTATCCAATTGAGCTACGGGCGCATATTATAAAGTGTGTCGTCTTCGTTAGCGACTTTTACAGTTTATAACATCTAACTGTGTATGTCAACATTTTTTTAAAAGTTTTTTTAACTTTAAAAGCTTACTACGATAAGCTTTCGTTGACTTCGTTAACTTGTCTGACGTGACTTAAACTATATTAAAGCATCGAACAATTAATGTCAACACTTTTAAATAAAAAAAAAACATGAGTAATCCACTTTTTATCTACTGATCGTATTTACCTGAACTTATTGGGCCTTTTTATGTTATTCATGTAGCTTTAATCAGTACATATTTATCGTTTCTGACATAATACTACGCAACATTAAATGAATTACTATAGTACTATTTAAAGACAGACTCCGATTAAAGTAGTTCCTCTCCCTTTCAATACATCGTGAAGTTTAAATTTCCGTTTTTTTAATTGACTAGAATTGGTATAAATAATACTCCTTTAAATTAGAGTAAGTATGAGGTGTTAGAATACTTTTTCTATTAAATAAAAAATATTATTAATGTGCATTAAAAAAGATATTAAACTAAAATAAGATAAACTTACTATTAGGAAGGTGAAAAATGGATATTAATTTTCTTACAATCCTCCTTATCATTAATATACTTCTAGCAGGAGTACTAGTATTTATTGAAAAAAGAGATGTTGCCGCTACATGGGCGTGGCTAATGATCTTACTTTTTATACCTATAGTAGGATTTCTACTATATTTATTTTTAGGTAGGCAACTAAAACAAAAGAATTTCTATCATCTATCTACTAAAGAAAGAACTTATCTTCAATTGGCAGTTACCGACCAAGCTAATAAAATTCATAATGATCAAAGTTTTAGCCAGGATGAGCTACTTTCAAAACATTCACATTTAATTATGATGAATTTAAAGTCTGCTAATGCTTTATTAACGACAGATAATGAGATCCAAACGTTTAGAGACGGACACGAAAAATTTAATTCTCTATTCAAAGACATACAACTTGCCCAAAAAGAGATTAATATTCAGTACTATATCATCCAGCGTGATTCATTAGGAAAAAAACTTAGAGATGAACTTACAAAAAAAGCAGAAGAAGGTGTAAAAGTACGAGTCCTTTACGATGACATCGGATCCAAAAGAATTACCCCCTCTTTTTTCAAAGAACTTGTTAAACATGGTGGAGAGGTAAAAGCTTTCTTCCCTTCATTTTTAAGACTCATCAATTTTCGATTAAATAATAGGAATCACAGAAAACTGTGTATTATTGATGGAAGTATTGCCTACATAGGTGGGTTCAATATTGGAAATGAATATCTTGGTATTGATCAAAAATTTGGTTATTGGAGAGACACTCATTTTCGTATAAAGGGAGAATCAGTAAACCAAATTCAAGGGAGATTTATTTTAGACTGGCAACAAGCTACTAATCAGCCTGTACATAATATAGAGGAATTTTCATTTAATAATGAAAAAAATGTTGGAAGTACCCCTATCCAAATAGTTGCAAGTGGACCAAATTCAGAAACAGAGCACTTAAAAAACATGTACGTTAAGTTAATTATGTCTGCCAAAAAAAGTGTTTATATTCAAACACCGTATTTTATTCCAGATGCAAGCATTATGGATGCGTGCAAAATCGCAATTTTATCCGGTATCGATGTAAGAATTATGATTCCAAGTAAACCTGACCACCCATTTGTGTATTGGGCATCTCTATCATACGCTGGAGAACTTTTATCGTATGGCGCTAAAATACTACTTTACGAGAATGGTTTTTTACATGCTAAAACAATCGTTGTTGATCAAGAAGTAGCTTCGGTAGGAACAACGAATATTGATACACGTAGTTTTAAATTAAATTTCGAAATAAACGCTATTACCTATTCAGAAGAAAAAGCTTCTGAGCTTCAAAATCTTTTTTTCATTGATAGTAATCATTGTAGTGAGCTTACAATTGAAAAATATCAAGAGCGTTCAGTCATAATTAAGTTAAAAGAAGCAATCTCACGCCTCTTATCTCCAATATTGTAAACAAAAAACATTACTTCTACGGTAATGTTTTTTATTTTATCTTTATTGTTTCAAAATGAAAGGTGATGTGTGCTTTTCTGTAGAATAATGGTTATAGCTAACAGATTATTAAAAAAATCAAAGAAGGTGAAATATGAGAATTATTAAGAAGATATATGTATTTTTTTTAACTCTTTCATTTCTGTCGATAAGTTTATTTGTAAGTCCAGATTCTACCTTTGCAGCAAATAAAGTTTATACTGTAACTGCAAATAAATTAAATGTTCGTAGTGGGCCTAGTGCATCGTATAAGTTGATCGGTTCAGTTAAAAAAGGCCAACTTTTAACCGTTATTAATAAACACTCCAATGGATGGTATAAAATTAAGTTTAAAAAGACAATAGGATTTATAAATGGAAAATATGTGATGGCAGAGTTCATTAACGTTAAATCATTAGATAATCGTATTATTGTTGACTTGAAATATAACACAAGCAATAACTTTACTGGTAAACGTATTTATCATTTTAGTCAAGCAATACTTAGGACAAGCACAGCAAAAAAATTAGCAAAAGCAAACGCAATACTTAAAAAACAGGGATATACAATTAAAGTATGGGATGCTTATAGACCTTTATCTGCACAACAAATACTTTGGAACGCATATCCTAATTCGGATTATGTAGCTAAACCTGATCCTAAAAATATCCGTGGACACCAACTTGGCGCAACGGTAGATATTACACTATGTACTTTAGATGGAAAAGAAGTACAAATGCAATCTAAATTCGATGATTTTTCTTCAAGAGCATCTCGAAGCTATAAACGAAGCAGTGTACAAGAAAATAATTATCAAATTATGGATAAGGCAATGAGACAAGTAGGTTTTGTAGGCTATTCTAAAGAATGGTGGCATTACTCAGATAGCAATCAAAATTTCAAACCTATCCAGGTAAATCCTGCAAATTATTAATGCTAAAAACTCACTTTTGAAAAATATCAAAAGTGAGTTTTTTAATATGTATTTCATTTAAAAATAATAGTAATTTCTATTTTGTCCGATGAACAGTTAAGGTTACTTTGCTTGTTTCGCACATAAACGTTGAAAGGTGGACAGGTTCCTCATTAGAATCATAGGCGATTTTTAGGATTTTAAAGAGATTGGCTCCTATATCACATTCAAGGTAATTAGCATATACTTTTGTCGCACCGATTACGTCAATGATTTTATCGTTGCTTAGGATTTCTGTATTATAGTCCTTTGAGAGAACTTTATAAGTTGATTCGTCAGTTGCAATTTTCTTTTCCAAATCAGGAAAACGAATTAGTGAGTAATGCGCAATATCATAAAAAAGTGGACGGTCGTTAACATACATAAGTCGCTCAAGCTCTAGCACACGACTTCCTTCCTCAACTTTAAGATATTCTGCAACGTCCTTTGATGCCGGGATGACTTCACTTCTTAAGATTCGGGAATTTGGAATCATCCCTAGTTGATGGCTAAACTCTGAGAATCCGCTTACAGATAACAGTTCATTATTAAACTTATTCGATGCCACAAACGTCCCCCTGCGTGGTATGCGAGTCAAAGTACCATCCTTCACTAATTCCTCAATGGCCTTTCGAATAGTGATTCGACTAACATTATATGTTTCACAAAGCTCGGCTTCCGTGGGAATCTGCTGATCTGGTTTATATTTCCCTTGCTGAATATCATTCTGCAGCATTTGCCTTATCTGCATATAGAGAGGCTGTGGAGTTGAAGAATTTAGGTTCATAATTTTCATCCTATCCGTCAATGTTTTTCACCATTATTATACACTGCCGGCCAGTTATCGTCACCATGCACCGAAGTAGCTAATTGTTTTTGCAGCCGTTTTAGTTCCCAAATCCAAACACTGTTGGATTGAAAGACCCTGTAAAGTTCCATAAAGAAAACCGGATATAAAAGAATCTCCTGCTCCCATTGTATCTACAACGTTATCTTCTAATACTCCAAATTGATAAAAGTGTTCGCCGTCGAAAGCAAGTGATCCATTTTCTCCAAGCGTAGCAACTGCCACCTTGGAACCTTTTGTTTTTACATCTTTTAAAAATCCCCTGATAAATTCATCATCCTTTGTATAAGAAAAAAAGGAATAGTCCACAAAACCAGGTAGTGTTTTAACTAAATCGTGCTTTAACTGATCTGAAAAATCAAATGCAGTTAGCAACCCTTTTTCTTTAAAAAGTGGATAATACCCATCAACATGTCCCCATATCCCAGCATGAACAAGTTGATGAGTTTGAATAAACGCCTGTTCCTCATCAGTTAATGTAAACTGAGCCATTACTCCTTCATCATAAACTCCAAAATGGCGGTCATTGTTAATCAATTCAACATGGGTAACAGCTGTTTTTCCTAACTTTTTAGAAATAAACGACGTATCGACACCCTTACTCTGAATCGACTTAATCATTTGATCACCGAAGGAATCACTACCAACCCAGCCGATATACGAAGAATCTGCCCCTAACTCCTTTAAGTAGACAGCAACATTTACTGGATTTCCTCCAGGATACACTTTCCCGTTTGTAAGATAGACATCCATACAGTTATCTCCGACTGTAACAATTCTCATCCAATCCCAACCTTCTTTTTAATCTAAGAAACGAGCACTACTGTGTAGTGCCCATTAAATTTATCAATATTCTACTTTGCGGTAGTATCTTCTTAGGTCTAATGAGTGGTTTCTTTCCCTTTCAAGGTAAACACTGATTCGACTTAAAACTGCCCAGTTAATACTGACAGAAAAGTGTTTTCTAAATTCCTCACTAATGCCTAGCAATTCAAATTCCTTTGTATCAATAACGGTTAATTGATTCGTAATTTTTTCAGCGAACCTTTCAACACGCTCCATCAATGGTCTTGTTTCATCTTCACCTTTAAGTAAAATAACACTTGTATCTTCAACTACTAGCTCGAGCGTACCATGGAAAAACTCCGCTGCATGGATGGATTTTGCATGAATCCATTGCATTTCCTCCAAAATACACATTGCGTACGAATAAGTGTTACCCCATAAGTTACCTGAGCCCACCATCATATGATAATCTGTATCCTTATGTTTAATAGCAAACTCCTCAGCCTTTTTATCAAAGTCTTTTACGGCAGCTAAAATCGCTTGTGGCAACATGGAAACTTCTTTTGTGAACTGTTCATATTGCGGAAATTCATTGTTATTATACATGAAGCGGAATACTACCATGTACAACAGCATAAAGAACGTATCAAAAGAATGTTTTTCCGAGCCGGTCGTAATACAGTAATCCACTACCTGCGTTAATGGAGTATTCGGCTCCGCTACTAATGCAATTGTAGTAGCCCCTCTTTCTTTACAATACTCTGCAGCCGCAACAGTTTCTTCCGTTGTCCCTGAAACAGAAGTAAAAATACATACGGAATCCTTTGAAAAATGCTTATTGTTCATGACCATAAACTCGGCAGCGATTTCGGCATGTACATTAATCGTTGAATTTGATTCTAAAATATATTTATAAGGATACATCATTGCAATCGTTCCGCCAGCACCAATTAGAAAAAGATTGCTGTAACCTTTTTGACAGATTGAATCGACGATATCCTCAATTTTACTTCTAAATGTAAGTCCTTCTTTTTCTACAAGGTTTAAAAATAGCGCTTCATCAAATTTTAACATGATTAAATCCCCCTACATATTATATTATTTGTTATGTCTTGTATTATAATTAAATATAACAAATAATGCAATCGCTTTTTCAAAAAACAGGAAGCCAGTATAAGTAAACTAGCTTCCTGAAATAATTGAATTCTTCTTTGTTACTAGATTATCGTCTTTGTTCTTATTCGGTCCGTATCTTTTTTCCCAGTAAAAGTAAACAGGTAGTCCAGTAGCGATGACAATAAATGCTGCTACCATTCCTTGCCATGGAGCCCAAGTAAACGTACCCCAAGCAAGCCATGATGCTCTCATAATTGCTAAAATCGTTGTTAGTCTCCACACTGGCATCCTATAAATCGGGTTATAATCATCCCGCTTACGGCATTTATATACCGCTACAAAATCCAAAATATTAATTACTAATTGAATTAAAGTAAAATAACCTAGTAATGTGGTTAAATTGGTTGCAAAAACTAGAATACATGCATAAGTAACTTGAACAATGATTGAAAAACTTGGTGTCTCATACTTTGGATGGACACGACCAAAACGTTGGAAAAACAGTCCGTCTTTCGCCATCGCGTATTCCAACCTAGGCTGAAACATGATACAGGAACTAAGTGATCCTAATATAACTATAATTGCAGTAATCGCAACAAACGATGAAGCAATATGAGATAGACCTGGTATATACTTAACCGCATCAGAAACAGCTGCACTGGAATCCATTAATTTATTAAAAGGCATTAATCCGGTTACACATACTGCTAGCAGAGTATATAAGATTAACACAATAAAGACAGAGCTAATCAATGCACGAGGTAGCGTTTTTCCCGGATTTTTAAATTCACCTGCCATAAAACAAATCGCAGCCATTCCGGTATAAGCCCAAGTTGTGGCAGAAACACCGCCAATTAGACTTGTTTTTACCGTTTCACCATGAGGCGTATAAGAGAAGTTCCCCATGTTCATATACATGAAACCTAGAACAATCACAATAATGAACGGAATAATTTTCACGGCAGTAATAATGACTTGAAAAAGCCCACCCTCTTTTACACTTCGATAATGAATTGAAGTGATTATTAAAATAATCGCAACCCCTAACAACTTGCCCGCAATTCCAGAGAAGAACGGAAAAAAGCTTGCCAAGTAAGAAACGACGGCTAAAGCCATAATAGAAATAGATGGTGGATCAAGTGCCCAAAACGTTGCCCATCCGTATAAAAAGGCTAATGGCCTCCAGCCTGCTTTATTCAAATATACGTAACCGCTTCCATTTTCAGGATAAGCAGTTGATAATTCAGCAAGAACCATTACTTGAGGAATAGCGATAATACCGCCAATGATCCAAGCCAAAATAGAAATAGAAGGGGTTCCCGCTGCTTTTGCTACATCACCAGATGAGACAAATATACCTGATCCTACGGTCGTACCAACAGCAATTGCTAATGCCGACCAAAATCCGAGCTTTCGTGTAAGCGTAGTATTACTCATAAAGGGCTCCTCCAAATTTTCAAATTATACAATTCCTAATTCATTTAGTTTCTCTAATGATTTTTTAACAGCATCTAGTGGATTTTGATAATAAGTTGATCCCATAATTTCAAGGGTACATGCCCCATCGTATTGGTGCTTTTGAAGGCATTTTACATATTCTCTCCATTGTAAATTACCATCATCTAAACCAAGATGAGAATCTGTCTTACTATCACCGTCTATTAAATGGAAATGACATAGCTCTTTTAGCAATAAAAAATAATCTTCTGGTGTCTCACCCGCCAGGTTCATCGCAACGGTATCAATCATTCCTTTTAAGGAAGGAGATTGTATTTCTTCAATCATCTTCTTTAATTCCCGCGTATTAATAATTAAATTAGATTCAAATCTTGTTAATGGCTCAAGTGCAAGTGTGATACCCTCGCGTTCCGCCACCTTCGTAATTTTATAGATTGATTCACTTTCATATTTCCATGATTCTTCTTTTGTTATGGAGAAATCACCTATCCCTGAAGTAATTAGCATCTTATCCGTCTCCAATACCACAGCAGAGTGAATATTTTCAATAAAATAATCAATACTCGTTTTACGCCAATTTGAATCTGAAGTGGCAAGGTTGTAAGGATAGACGCATTGTTCCGGAGTATAGCAGACTACTTCCATACTTCTAGCTTTAATTTCTTTCTTTATCTCTCTCAAATTGGAAAGCAGGTTCCTATAAACAAAGAGATGTGGTTCGCCTGCCCATAATTCAATGCTACTGATGCCTAACTGGTCCATACAATCCAAAAAATACTGGATAGGATAATGTTTGAACGTGATATTCATTCCTGCTATTTTCATTAATTACCTCCCTTTCCCTTAAAAATTATTCCATTTGTTATGTTTTGTATTATAATCAAGAATAACATAAAATACAATAAATTTTAAAAATTTTTAATTTTTTAATAAGTTATAAAAATCTAGTCTCTCACTGCCAACTTCTGAAAGTTGAATTTTTACGATTAAGTAGTAAGTTAATATGACTGTGTCTTGTAATACTTGCTATGCCGATGTTTGTTGATGGTAATTATTCAATTTCTTCTTAGAAATCAAATTTATCTTCTCGATTTTTTCTCTACAATTCGCTTTAGTTGCTCTTATCATAGATTAACGAGTACTTTTCATAAGAATCTCTACACTTTGATTTTCATACTAGTTATTTACTTAAAAATCTATTGAACAATAAAAAAACTTCTACATTTCGTAGAAGTCTTAGAATTTTTATATAACTTAATGTGGCCGAGAGGAAATGAACCTAGTTTATGTTGTTACGACCTTTTTTTAACTCAAACAATTTTTGTATTACAGTAATGCTAATAAATAATATAAGAAAACCCATTATAGGATAAAGTATGGTTTTGGACATTAGTTTGTTATAGATATACAAAAATAGAACCGCCCATAAGAATATCGTAGAATATTTTAACATGGTATTCATATATACCCACTCCTAATTAATCTATGTCTATCCACCCGTTATTCGGCTTTTTATCTCTTTTATCAAGTTGTTTTGTAATTTGAGCACCAATATCCATATAATCCATCGCTATTCCGACAGCAACTCCTACCGAAGTTGCTAATTTTTTTGCTCCCCAAGCTTTTAATCTACTAATAACAGTTTTTGTAAACATTTTTTCAGCTTCTTTTTTGCCTTTTTTTATGATAAACGCTTGAATTGCACCGACACCAACACCAACAGCAGCTCCTATCGCTACATTTATGACTGAACCTGCAAAATTGACTCCTATTTTTACTGAAATAGCTGCTGAAGCTCTATTTATTGCAACGTTTTCTTGAATTACGTTTTTAATATATGAAACTTGATTAGAAGAACCCTCTTCTGAGATCTCTTCAATATTATTTTCTAACTCACTTTGAGACATATTTAAGTTTTGGTATGTAGTAGAAGTTTCATCAAAAAAGTTAACTAAAGCTTCTTTATATACTTCTTTTTCTTCTTCGTTTAAATCAATTAATGCAACTTGTTCTTCTACTATACTATAAAACAACTCTCTTTCTTTCTTGTTCATTTCTTGTATAGATGGAACATTTGCAACAGCTACCTCTAAATCAAATTCTTAATCTTGATTTCATTATTACCCCCTCCTTTTAATATTTAATCCAAGTATAACAAGGAAAAACCCTTCATAATTGTTCTAATTTTGACTATTTTTTTACCAAAAATGACATAAAAAAGGAGCTGGCGATTGCCAACCCTAAAAATCTATATCCCATCATAAACTAACAATAATATTCTTGATCAAGTTGTGACTAAAGGTAAAACTAAAAATAATGGTTTAGCAACTTTTGTAAGTTCACCTTATGATAAATACACTTATATATAGTGTAGATTTATACATTTAAAGTATTAACATATCCAATACTTTAAAATTCAATAAAAAAAGATGTTACCGAAAATATCAGTAACATCTTATATTTAAAATCAATTGGAGTATAGCAAATTCAACTCCACTATTTTTTTATAAAAATCTATAAACCCTTGAAAACACTAATGCGGCCGAGAGGACTTGAACCTCCACGGAGAAACCTCCACTAGGCCCTCAACCTAGCGCGTCTGCCATTCCGCCACGACCGCGAATAAACAAAAGTGAGCCATGAAGGATTCGAACCTTCGACCCTCTGATTAAAAGTCAGATGCTCTACCTACTGAGCTAATGGCTCATAATATAATAATATTACAAGTATAACTAAATACCAAATATTTTTAAACCTACTTACTGTTTACACGATCGCGTCTAAGATAAAACATCCCCTTACCTTAAACATTTCTAGTCAAAACTAAAATGGCTGGGCTACCTGGATTCGAACCAGGGCATGACGGAATCAAAATCCGTTGCCTTACCGCTTGGCTATAGCCCAATGAATAATCTAT
>NZ_JAZGQS010000030.1:0-6606 GCF_036421055.1 Gottfriedia acidiceleris
AAATACAAATCAGGTGATTATTGCGAAGAGGTCACACCCGTTCCCATACCGAACACGGCAGTTAAGCTCTTTTGCGTCGATGGTAGTTGGGGGTTTCCCCCTGTGAGAGTAGAACGTCGCCTGGTTTACCAAAGTATCAGCTAATCAGCTGGTGCTTTTTTTATTTTGAATTAATAAATTGATTTAATAACCTATAAAGGACTGTCAATTGTTGATAGTCCTTTATAGGTTATTAGTACAAAATTTGATTATCGTATAATTGAAGACCTAATTCTAGTCATTCAGAATTATCTATAATAGTAGGATTTGTATCAGATTGTTAAAAAACATAGGTTTTATTATCAATGTTTATTTTAAAAGTTGTTCCTTTTTTATCACCTATGATTTTCAAATTATGAAACTTAGAACTATTAATTACATACGCCGTATCAGTTTTCTGTGAATACGTTCCTTTATCTGTCTCAGTGGGATTATAATAATAAAATGAATATATAAACAGTTCTTTTTTTTGTTAATTTAAATTGTACAACGAGGATTATTACATCATTGAGTAATGACGAGGTCAAATTCAATGATAAAAGAATTCGGTATTGGAATGGTCTGTAGTAGAATAGTTCTTCTTATATTGAGTTCGTTTTCATGCTGCTAAAAAAATGAGGTTGTCTATAAAATAAGAATAATGAGCATCCCTTTGTTCCAATCCACTATTCAATTCTAAAATTTAATCTTTTACCACTTTTTTCAAAATAACTGTACTTATAGTATCTTTCCAGTAAATTTCATATTTTATTTCTTTTACCTTATCAATAAACTCACATCCGCCACACTCTCTTTTTTTACCATGAAATTCACCAGATTGATTTAGTAAAAACGTCTCTCCTCCGATTGTTTTTTCATTACAACTAACTAAGTAGTGAGAGTTTGACTTATTTAAATCTTTATCATATTTTCCTTTATATTTTATAGTTGTTTTAAATAAGATATCAGTTCCCACTAAAGTCATTTCGTGAAAAATTTCCCAGTTATTATCGGTTCCTTTAAAACTAACAGACTTAGTACTAAATAAATGATTTGCAATTTCTCCGTGTACTGTAGTAATAGAGTTAATTACGAATAATAAACTGAAAGTAAGATAAGCTATTGTATTTTTCATTTGAAATCTCCAATTTTTATTTTTAATATTCAATTCAATTTTTTTACACAACAATGGGCTTACAGTGAGTATGAAACATAAAATAAAGTGCTTTGTGCTATCTGAATTGTAAAAAAGTTGTGGGAAATTTTTATTAAGCACATATAGTAAATAGGGTAGATCATCTTTACTTTTCAATTTACACATAGTATGATGATTTCAATAAGTTAGATTTCAATGAACATAATAATAAATGAGGTGCATTTTGTGAGTGCGGTAGGTTCTAAATAGGAAAAAAATAAATGAAATAAATAGGATGCAGAAAAAAGGGGAGTTAGTAGAATTCGTACCCTTAATTTTGTCATGTATTTATTTCAAACCTATGAAGATACCTACAATACTTTATAATGCGTGTAATGAAATTAGTATGGCTATTCTGTTATAGCTTATTTAACTATATTTCTATTATGATTGCCTTGTAATGTGTTTAAAGCTGCGGTATCTCCGCAGCTTTTTTATATATATTCGGGTAAAAAAATCGTTCTCATTGAAACCTAACGGGTAGGTATCTCCATTTATGGTCGATAAAATCATATTAAAGAGGAGAATTGAAATTGAATAATATAACATTTGAAAAATTACAATATAACGAGCTAAAAGAAACTGTAAAATCTTATTGTGTAAGTGGATTAGGTAAAAAATTGTTAGATCAATTAGAACCTAGTACCAATATAAAAGTAGTTAAAAATCGATTAAATGAGACAACTGAAGCTCGGGCGATATTAGATGCAGAAGGACATGTACCATTCTTAGGTGTCTCTAATATAGAAAATATTATTCAAAATCTTGAAAAGGGCATGATATTAGATCCGAGTGATTTAATCAGTGTATCTGACTTTTTAAGAGGATGTAGAAGAATTAAAAAGTTTATACAAGATAATGTATTTTTTGCTCCAATTCTCGCTTCTTACGCAAACTCAATGAGCGAATTTATGAATATTGAAGGGGAGATTAACTTTTCAATTAAAGGAAACAGCGTTGACTCTGGGGCTAGTAAAGATCTAAAACGGATACGAAATAATATTGAATCAGTTGAAGAGAAGATTAAAGATCGTTTAAATAAATTTCTAAGTAGTAGTGCAAATAAGATGTATATTCAGGACTTTTTTATAAGTAAGAAAGATGAACGATATACAATACCAATTAAAGCTTCCTTTAAGAAGCAGGTCCCTGGAGCGATTATTGAAGTTTCTTCTAAAGGGGCAACGGTCTTTATTGAACCCAATACAGTAACTAAATTAAACAGTGAGTTAGCAAGCCTAAAGGCTGAAGAGGCTATGGAAGAATATCAAATATTAGCAACCCTTTCAGGAATGATTTTAGAAAATATTTATGAAATAAATATAAATATGGAGTTAGTTAGCCAATATGATATGGTATTTGCTAAAGCTAAATTTAGCAAACAAATTGGTGGAATTGAGCCGAAATTAAATGACTTCGGATATATAAAGTTAGTTGATTGCAAACATCCACTCCTAACAGGTAATGTAGTTCCACTTAATTTTGGAATAGGGGAAGATTACCGAAGTTTAATCATTACTGGACCTAATGCGGGTGGAAAGACAGTCGTTCTAAAAACAATTGGTTTACTAACTTTAGCAACAATGTCAGGTTTCCATATTATTGGAGACATAGGGACTGAAATTGCAGTATTTGAAAAGATTTTCGTGGATATTGGCGATAATCAAAGTATAGAGAATGCCCTTAGCACATTTTCATCACATATGAAAAACCTCTCCGATATTATGAGTGTTTCTAATAATAATACACTTTTATTATTTGATGAAATAGGAAGTGGTACGGAACCGAATGAAGGATCTGCACTTGCAATTTCTATATTGGAAGAATTTTATCTCATGGGATGTATTACAGTTGCAACTACTCATTATGGAGAAATCAAACGTTTTTCAGAAATGCATAGTGACTTTATGAATGCTGCAATGCGATTTAATAGTGAAACATTAGAACCAATGTACAAGTTAATAATCGGAAAATCAGGAGAAAGTAATGCTTTATGGATTTCTAAGAAAATGAATATTCGTGAAAATGTACTTCAAAGAGCAAAAGAATATATGGAAAATAAAGAATATCGATTAGAAAAAGTAATTGAAAGTGCAATAAGGAAACCTAAGATTATCAAAATGAAAGCAGAAGCTAAGGCTAACTATCAAAAAGGTGATCGAGTAAAATTATTAGATTATAATAACTTTGGAATTGTCTATAAAGAAATCGATAATTTCTGCAATCTTATTGTTTTTTTCAATGGAGATTTTTTGGAAGTGAATGAAAAACGAGTATCTTTAGAAGTAAAAGCTGCCGAACTGTATCCAGAAGGATATGACTTAGATACATTATTTGTTGATTATGCGACAAGGAAATTACAGCATGATATTGAAAGAGGTTCGAAAAAGGCACTTCGAAAGATTCAAAAAGGAATGAGAAGTAACGGGGAATAATATTACGGCTGTATTCAATCAGCAAATTATAGGTCTTTGTATACAAACTAAAACATCAGCCCAAAAGCTGATGTTTTTTTAAAAGAAAAAATTCATTGTTCTAAAGAATACAAAACAATTTTAAGCTTAAATGAATAGACTATACCAAACTACATGATTGGGGTCTTAATATGAGGAAATTTTCTTATATAGATTTAATCGCTACGTTAAATATAGAAGATGCACATCCAGGTGGGTTTGATTTAACAAAGAAAACATTAAGATTTCTTCCGCTAAAACCAGATAGTCAAGTTTTAGAGGTTGGATGCGGTTCAGGGAAAACCGCTAGCTATTTATATGAAAGTTTCAATTGCTCAATTACAACAATCGATATAAATAGCCGGATGCTGGCTAATGCAAGAAAACGATTTAACAAAAAAAAAATTCCAATTACTCTGCATCAAGCAAGTGCAGAAAACCTTCCTTTTAAAGATAATTCATTTGATATTATTATTTCGGAATCAGTAACAAGCTTCACAAATGTAGATAAATCATTACATGAATATGTAAGAGTGTTAAAAAAAGGTGGATATTTTCTTGCTATAGAAATGACATCAGAGAGACCGCTAACAATCAAGGAAGAAAGTGAAATAAAGGATGTTTATGGTATTTCAAAAGTAAAAACGGTAAGAGAGTGGGAACAAGCATTCATTAAAGGGGGCTTTAGAGATTATAAAATCCTCAAAGGAAATACAATCATGAATACATCAACAAACTTAACTGATTCACTACCATTTCAAAAGTTACCACCTGAGGGAATTGAATTACTTCATAGATTTCAAGAGATACTAGTACGTTATAAAGATGTGTTAGGATATAGAGTATTTTTATGTAGAAAAAGATAGGCACAATAGCTTATCTTTTTTGTTTGATATACAAATCTCCCACTTACCAGGATTGAATTAATACCAATTATCAGACTGTTTATATTTTAAAATTCACGTGGATTTAACCATGCTAATCCAATATTGCCAAGCTTTTAAGTATTCGTCTAAATCATTTGGGTGATGTCTTATGCATGTAGCTAATCTAAAATATAATCCAACCAATACATTTTTATATATAATGTGAGAATCTTTATATTGTAAAAATTTCAAATGACTAACTGCGGTTGAAATTGTTTCTTTTGTTAGATTATCGGGTGAAGAACAAAACGCATAGATTAAATCATAAAGTGGATCGCCAAACACTGGAGTAGGATCAATAATTCCACTTAATTCGCCTAAATTAAAAATAAAATTATGTATACCACAGTCACCATGTAATAAAAAAGGTTCGCCTTGAAAAGTCATTTGATTTGAATTGTTTATTATAGCAGAGATAAGTGTATGATCTTGTTTATCTAAATATGAATTTAAAATTTTATAAGCCTCTGTCATTCTACTCATAAGAAAATCTGACCATGAATTAGATAAATCATCTGCCCATCCCCAACCTGGGGCATTGGGGTAGGATTCGTAATTATTTATTAACTGTTTAACAAGTGATATAAGTAATTTTTTTTTGTTCTTTTTAATATAATTTGTGCTACCTTGAATGAAAGGATAAACTATGTAATTAAATGTTGTTTCAGCAAAAATTAATTTGGGTAATATATCTACTTTGTTATAGAAATTAAGAAAATATGCTTCTGATTGTAATACATGTGGATCATTAAACTTAACTATATACTTACTGTCATTTTTTATGTTACTTAGAAGATATATACTGCTAGATGTTCCACCTGTTAGTTTAGTGTACTTAATTTCTTTCTTATTAATTAAATTTAGGTTTGATAAATCATCTATTACTGATTCTATTTGCATGATATCCCTCACTTTCATTATTTAGAGTGCACTTATTTAAGTATACTCTTAATAATGAACGGTCACCATTAGGATAGATTGGAAATGCTTATTAATCTCTACTTTCTTTATGATTAAAAATGTTTTGGAAATTGTAAGATATAGTACTTAAGTAAAGTATGAATATAATTATAATGATTTTAACGATATTTTTCATATTGCTTTTATCTTTAACTAATGGGAGTGGGTGTGTCATGACCTTTCTATTCATAAAATAAAAGGGTGTCTCAAGTCAGCAATTGACCAAAGAGACATACCCCCAGTAATTGAATATGATTTTATTGAGCTATTAAAAAAAGAATAATGCAGCTAGTGCGACTCCTGCAACAAAACCGAGTGCAATTGAAATACCGAACCCACAGCCGAAGAATCCGCATCTAAATCCATCTCTGTCAAAATCTCTGTGCTCTCTTCTTTCTTCTCTTCTATCAAACCTTCTGTCAAATCTTCTGTCGAATCGATCGTCAAAACGGTTTTCAAATCTATTATCGAATCTGTCGTCTACTCGATTATTAAACCACACATTAGAACGATTTCCATTATGGAAACTTCTATTTGAAAAGTTTCTATCTGAGAAATCTCTAGATTGACTTCTATTCATATTACTTCTATTACGATTTGATGATCTATTAGATGAATTAGAGCTTTGACGATGTTGATTGACTGGTTCAATAAAAACTCGATCATCAGTTACTCTTGTAATTCGACCAATATGTTCATTTCCATCTTTATCGAAAATGCGTACAACCTGCCCTCTAAAATTATTACATAATTGATGGGCTTCATTACATTGCATAACAATTCCTCCCTTTCTTGTACTAATCTATGGAAGAGGGATTGTTTGTGCTTGTATATATACCTAGTTGTACAATTAACTAATTAATTTGATTTGAAATTCGCATAAATTATTTTAGTTTATTTTTTTAAAAAGAAATGCTTGCAATCATTTGGACGAGATGGTATATTTGTTTATGTTGTCACGACAAAACAAGTTAGGATAACAAAAAATATAAAATAAGTTGTTGACAAGTTACTCAACAAAATGTTATTATATTAAAGTCGCTTCTGAGCGGTA
>NZ_JAZGQS010000031.1:0-4555 GCF_036421055.1 Gottfriedia acidiceleris
CAAATAGTTTGAGTGTAGCTTTTTATTACTTCCATTTTCTTTCACAAAAAGTATAAATATAGTAAATAATTTCCCCTATTCAATCTAATATAATAAAATTTTCCCCTGGAACTGGTAATATTGCACAAATCAATGATAATTATCATCGGCATTATATACATATTATTGTTATAATGAAAAGTTTGAAAATTGCATGGAAAACAACAAAATAATAAATATATCCTTTATTCTCTTTTATTTACTATTAACTTCAATCTCTATGGCTATTCCTTTTCAATTATAATCCAACGAGAGCCAAACCAGCCTGAAACTATAAGGCTAACCGCTTTGGTGCAATTACAATTACTTTTTTAGAGAAGAAAAAGTATTTTATTCCTTCTTAGATCAAAAAATTTCCAGCAAACTTTTTCCCTTTTACCGTTAAATTAACATTCTTCATAAGGGGTGAGTAAATGACAAACTATATTGAATTAGAAGACGAAGAAATTATCTATCATGTATATAATTTAAATTGTTTACTTCCAAAAGATATTCAAGAAGATTCTTTAGAAATTTTATCTCAAATTAACCCCGACAAGACACATTTATTAATACCTAAGTATGGTAAATTCTGTTGGTTAAATGGTGTATTATTAATTAAAAAAATCGGTTACCCAAATAATAAAAAGGCCTTACCAAAATTAGCTGGTTTATTACAAGATCGGAATTGGCCAGGTGCATTAGAATCTATAGAAATCTTTAGAGAAATTGGTAAAGAAGTAAGTGTACCTTATATTGAAGTAGAAATTGAAAATGCTCTGCAATCTAATGACGATGATTGGTTAGAACATCTTTTTTTCGCTTGTAATAGTTTAGGTATTGAAAAAGACGACTTTAAAAACAAGTTAAATTACGACCAGATGGTAGAATTAGTAAAAGAATTATAATATAAGAAATAAAAAAGACAATGGGTTTAAAATAGCGGAGGTCAGCATCACATTATTCAATGCCGACCTCCGCTATTTTATTTATTAACAAATAATGATATACATACAAATACTACAAAACTTAAAAAAATATATTGATAATTTCGTTTAGTTTTAGGCATTATTATAAAAATAACTAAGTAACTAAAAAAAAATAAACATGTTACAACTACATTCACGATACGCTCATCATAAAACGAGTATTTAACATTAGAAATAAAGACTGCATCCCCGATAAAATCGATAGTATTCTATATAAAGGAAAAGCCTTCTAATCGTCATTTACTCTTTTTTTAGTTTAAAATAAATTAAAATATTTTTAAAAATAAAGGAATAAAAACAGAAACCATCCATTTTATTTCACAAATTAAGACCTACTTATAAACTTGTTTAATTTTAATAATACTTTGATCTCTTGTCTGAAATATAAACTACTGTAAGAGAGAAAAAGATTAATATAGTAATCCAAAAAAAAATATAGTATATCGGGAATTCTTTTCCAGTATGTGTAGAAAAAAGTGTAGCTTTTGTATTAAAAATTTTTGGTACTGAATAAAGAATGATGTTTTTAATATCAAATTTCCCCATGTTTGGAACCAAAAACATATAAATAAAAAGTATAGATGAAGGTAAAATTATACTTCGTGTAAAAACAGAGGCAAAATAGAATAAGATAGAAAAAAATATATTTATGATTAATACAAATAAAATTTGAATTGGAATTTTATCGGCAAATGAAACTGAAAATATAGAATCATCAATATTTGGAACAGAAGGATCTATTCTAGTAAAGAACTTAAATACTATCATTTGATTTATACTATGAAAAATTGAGATTCCTAAAATAGATAGTAATATGACTACTAAAATAGAGGCAACTTTATTGATATGGTACTTAATGAATGATTTGTTGATCAGTAAAACTTTTAATATTTTATATTTGATATCGTAATGTGCTACACAAATTGAGTACATTGAAAAAATAATTGGTAAAATGATCAAACAAACTGAAGAAAATAATTGGTTGATTGCGTTTATTGGGTTTAAAGCTATTAAAGAATTTTGATAATTGAGATGTTCGTATTTTAAATAATTATCAACCACTTCTGTGTTTGAATCTGGCCTCTTTAAATTTAATTCATCATTCAATGCGTCATTTATATCTATCTTGTCTCGTCGATAGATTTCTTCTATATGTTTATAGTTTTCAAGTGTACTTTTTGTAAGCATAAATTGAGAGTTAACCACAAATGCGGATAAAAAAAGTAACGCTAATACTAGTAAGATAAAGTATTTCGCTTTATATTGGTAATAATACTCTAAACTTATTTCCTTTATAAAATTAGTCATCTATCCTCTCCGAATCTATTGAAATAATTTGTTCATTTTCTAATAAAAAAAAATAATCAGCAATTTCTTTATAAAAATATAACTCATGACCACTTAAAATTACTATTGAGGTCTCTTTAAATTCTAATAATAAAGACTTGAGTAGTTTCTTGTTTTTTAAATCAAGTCCGTTTGTCACTTCATCTAAAATTAAATAATTTGGTTTTAAGAGTTTAATAAGTAATAGTCCTACTAACTTTTTTTGACCTAGTGAGTAGTTTCTTACTTTCATGTGGTAAAATTGTTCAATATTCCCAAATAATTCCGATGCCACATCTAAGATCTTCTTTTTTAAAAATTTCTTCTCAGTTAATAGCACAACATTTTCGTAACCTGTTAAATTTTGATATAATGGAAGGTCATCATATAAACAGAAAATTGTTTTATGATCATTAAAATATATTTCACCAGTATATTTTTCTAATCCAAGTAAACACTTAAAGAAAGTTGTTTTACCTGAGCCATTTTCTCCAATTAAATAATAGATACCTGGAGCTAAAATAGTTAGATTAACATCTTTTAAAATTATATTTTTCTTATATCTCTTTGTTAAATTTTCAACTTTCAACATTATGTCACATCCTTACTATTTCCACCTATCTTTTCCATCTTTATAGACAGAATAGTAATCAGTAACATCTTGACTAAATACAGTTACATCTCCCCAAGGAGTAGCTGACCCAATACTTATAGTTTTATGTCCTTTCCATTCATGTACGCTAGTAGACTTATAATATGCTTTCATTCCTTTAGCTTTAACTATGTTTGGAAATACCCAACCTACCTCTTGCCATCCGCTACTTGAAGTTACTTTACTTCCATTATATGAAAAGTTAATATAATCTTTGGACCACGCATAGGTACCACCACGTTTGTACATCACTGTTCTTTTTTTAGTAGTAGCACGCGACATTCGGTTGAGAGTGGTATCATCGTTGTCCTCACGTATAATAACTTTGTTGTTTTCAAAACCTTGAATCTGCTCTTCTATTGTAGGATTAAACTTAGAGAATGTAGAATCTTCTTGTTTTTCTTCCGCAAATCCTGAATTTGGTACTCCAGCAAATATTAATAAATAAGAAAAAGCGATAATTAATGCATTTATAACTATTTTTATCATAATATTCTTCCTCCTAACATTTGTGAAAAATTTCACATTTTAATCAAAAATATAAAATCCTTTTTTACCGAAGTTAACAAATTTATAGGATTACTTCATTCTAGCCACCTCCAAAAATATAATTAAATATACAAACCTAGAATCTCTTAGTAGACCCTGTTTATATTAATCTAGTTATAAAAAAGTTAATTATTATACTCAATTGTCTATTCTATTTGTTTTTCTGTAATACCTATTAATCCATACCAAGTTGGTGGACTCTACCTTAGTTATTGATCGAATAAATTTCATTAAACAAGTCTTTCTTACCACTTGAGTAAATATAGGTAAAATTTAGGGGTGTAACCTCTTCTTTATGACCCCATTAATAGGAAGTAAAGGATTTATAATGGGTTTACTTATCACATCATTAGTTAGATATGATTTACTTTTCTTATTGAACATTAATCGTCCTGTAAATAATAAAACTAGTAAAAAGTTTGGTAAAAAAAATACATAGTATTTCTCTGTTATTCATGTTTCGGACTGAATTATCTCCTATTATTTTTAGTAAACGTTTATATATTTATCTTAGCATTTATTATGGTAAATTTTTTTAAAATTTCATGACTGTATTGTGAATTTTTTCACATAAGATACTATCTTTTTATTCAATTCCAATTTTTACTAAAAATTCCATTCTTTGTTCACATAAACTGCTATTCCACACTGATATCACTCCGAAATAAATATTGAAATACAAAATTTCAACTAATGGAGGAGATTAATTTGATAACATTTTTTAACTAGATCGGAAAATCAAATCATAATCGTCGCATATATTTAAATTGGACATATCCAGGGCCATATAGGAAGGAAAAATAAGAGAAATGAAGTGATAATTTTGTTGAAAATTATTCTTATTTTATTAATGATTAATTTAATATACTCGGCTAATAGTAGAAATACAAAAACACGTTCTAATATATCTATTAGAAATATTGTTATTTTTATATTTTTATTCATAATCGTTATAAACCTATTATTGTTTATAATATTATAAATTACATTGTAAAAAGCACATTAATTGAATGTGCTTTTT
>NZ_JAZGQS010000032.1:0-3892 GCF_036421055.1 Gottfriedia acidiceleris
TGTCGGTTTATCTCTTAGCGACTTATATAATAATAACATATTTAAGTTTGTTTAGTCAACAACTTTTTTATATTATTTTCTTGCCTCACTTATTCATTTAATGTGACAACGTTTAATAATATACCATTATTCTTTTACGATTGCAATAACTTTATTATAAAAAAGATCATGTTTCTCATTATAGCAAAAATGTAGTTAACTTTACTAAAAGCTATTTACTACTATAATGAAAAACAACTACTCTGCTCTTATAGGTAATTCTACTACAAAAAGTGACCCTTTACCGATCTCACTTTTTACATATACTATTCCGTTATGCATATCAACAATTTTCTTTACGATTGATAAACCCAATCCATTTCCGCCGGTTGTTCTGTCTCTTGATTTATCTGCTTTATAAAATCTTTCAAATATATGCACTTGATCTTCTTCTGAAATACCAATTCCAGTGTCTTGAATTTGTATAACTACCTTGTCATTATCTTGTATAGCAGAAATAAATAGATCACCATTGTTAGAAGTAAACTTAATACTGTTTGTAATTAAATTCATCCAAACCTGATTCAATAGGGCTTCGTCTCCAGTAAAATCAATTTTACCTATATTAACATGCATATTAATATTTTTTTCTAATATCTGAGGCTCGCAACTTAATAATGAGTACATAAGTTGGCTGTTTAATGAAAAACTATTCTTTTCTATTGGCTGGTTTTGTGATTCTAGTGAAGTTAACTTTAGCAGATTATCGCTAAGCTTCGATAATCTTGTACTTTCATACTCAATTATATTTAAATATTGCTTTCGCTCTTCTAATGGTAAACTTTCATTTTGTAATACTTTAGCAAAACCTTTAATAGATGTTAGAGGCGACTGGATTTCATGTGAAACGTTAGAAATAAACTCTTGGCGCATGTTTTCCATTTGATCTAAATTTTTTGCCATATGGTTAAAGCTATCTATTATTTGTCCTATTTCGCCACCAAATGCATTCCTGAATTTTTCGAGATCCACTGAAACGTTAAACTCTCCTCTTGAAATACTTCTAATTGCCTGCATTATTTCTTTTACCATCTTCATTTGTTTTGGATGATGAAATAATCTACCAAATACAGTTCCCCCAAGCATTAATAATAGAAAGGTCAAAAAAGTATTTATGATTTGTTTCGTTAAATCTGATAAATTAGTAAGATGATGTTCATAAAAGTAAATGGTAGAATAGTGAACAATTACGCTTCCTAACGTTATTGCTGTCGTTAATAATAATATAACTCCTATAACATCTCTAATTTTTTTTAATACTTTCATTTCAATAACTCCATTCGATACCCTAAACCCCATACCGTAGAAATTTTAAAACCAAATTCTTTCTCAGGAAATCTTTCCCTCAATCGCTTTATATGAACATCTACAGTTCTTTCATCACCTGTATAATCGAATCCCCAAATGTTTTCAATTAGTTGTTCTCTGGAATAAGTCCTACCTAAAGAGCTAGCTAAAGTAAATAAAAGCTCTAATTCCTTCAGTGGCATATTGATTACTTTATTTTCATTTAGAACTTTGTAATTACCGTGATCTATTACTAAAGTTCCTATATGAACAATTTTAGATGAAGATATTTTTGATCTTCTTAACAATGCTTTTACCCGAACAACCAATTCGACTGGTTCAAACGGTTTTACAATATAGTCGTCGGTCCCTAATTTAAATCCTCTAACTTTCTGTTCAGTTTCACCTTTTGCAGTTAACATTATTATAGGGAGATCATATTTGTTACGTATTTCACGACAAAGCTCGAACCCATCCATTTCAGGCATCATTAAGTCAATAATTAACATATCTATTTTGTTGTCTTCAAAAACACTAATTGCTTCAATGCCATTTGTAGCTTCAAAAACAGTAAAGCCCTCATCTCGAAGTAACACATTTAATAGTTTTCGAATATGAGGATCATCGTCTACGATTAAAATACTAGCCATAAAAACACCTTCCCTAAAAAGTTTTAATTACACTGCACTATTTACTCTTAATTGCTGATTAGCAAATTCTTTATACATAAGATGGTTACTATATAATTCATCATGTGTCCCTATACCAGTTATTTTTCCTTTATCTAAAAATACAATTTGATCTGCATCTATAACTGTAGAAAGACGATGCGCAATAATTAAAGTAGTTCTCCCTTTCATTAAATTGGAAAGTGCATTTTGTACAACTAATTCCGACCTACTATCAAGATTTGAAGTTGCCTCATCCAACATTAATAATTTAGGGTTTCTTAGTAAAGCTCTTGCAATACCTATTCGTTGTCTTTGTCCACCAGATAGTTTTATACCTCTTTCTCCAACCTCTGTATTAAAACCATCAGGTAAGTCGTTAACAAATTGATCCACATATGCCATAGCCGATACATAAGCCAACTCTTTGTCAGATATTTCTCTTTTAATTCCATAGCAAATGTTATCTCTAATTGTACCGACAATTAATGGATTTTCTTGTGCAACATAACCTATTTGATTTCTCCAACTCTCTAAATTGAAACTACTTATTTGATTATCTCCCATTTTTATTTCCCCATTTTTTGGAGGGTAGAATCGTTCAATTAGTGAAAATAAAGTTGTCTTCCCGCTTCCACTTGGCCCTACAATCGCTGTTACCTTACCAGGAGGGATCACAAAATTAAGATTAGTTAACATCTCTTCTTCCTTATATGCAAAATGCAAGTTATTAATATTAATCGGTAAACTCATATCAACTTCATCTTTTCCAGTTTGATAATCTTCTTCTTCAAGTTCTAAAATACTGATCATTCTTTCAGTAGCACCTTTTGTTTTTTGAAGCTCAGTAAAGAAATGTGTAATTTGTGTTACTGGGAAGATAATTTGGAATAAATATAATATATAAGCTACTAAAGACCCTGCGGTTATTGCACCTGATGAGACTCTGACCCCGCCATATCCAATAATAACTACTAAAATAAGCATCAATACAAAAGAAACAATTGGTCCAATGAAAGAGTGTAACTTTCCTTCCTTAATACCGAAAGATAATAAATTATTAATTCCCTTGTTTCCATTAGCAATTTCAGCAGTTTCAGCATTCGAAACTTTCACTAATCTAATTTCCGAAAAAACTTGGCTTATTAATGATGTGAATTTTGCTGTCTCATCTTGGGTTGCTTTTGATAATTTCGACATTTGTTTTCCAATAGGGATAAATATTAGTGCAATGACAGGTATAATACTAAAAGTTACTAATGTCATTCTCCAATCTAATACTAGAAGTAATATAAAAGATCCAACAATTGAAATCATTCCAGTTAAAAAGTTTGTTATGTGTTCTGTTATTAACCCCTTTAAAATTGCTGTATCATTCGTAACTCGACTTACATTATCTCCAGTCTGAGTCTCATCGAAATAAGATATTGGAAGTACAATCATTTTCTTCCACAATCGGTGTCTTACATTGGCAACCACTGTATTTCCTACGCGGCTGAGCAGATAGATAGAAGCTGCTGATGAAATAGCCTGTATTATTAGGACTGTAACAAAAATTGCTATTTGTCCCGTACTTAAGGATGCTAATGAGAAACCATCTACAAATTTCTTTGTAAGCAAAGGTAATAGTAAACCGACTAAAGTAGTAGCTACACTTAATAGTACGCCTATTACAAACAACCATTTAGGAGGATTTGCATTTTTTATTAAAGAGAGAAATTTTCTCCAGTCACTTTTTTTATCTAAATTAGTTTCTTCTTTCATATTATTACTCCTTTCATTTACTATATTTTTATCTACATTACCTTTAAAATTTACAACTAAAATATGAATAAAGAATGAACTAAATTATATTTTCCTATTAAATTAACCTCTTAAATATTACTTTTTATAACGCC
>NZ_JAZGQS010000033.1:0-1499 GCF_036421055.1 Gottfriedia acidiceleris
TGAAATGTTCCCTATAAAGTGGACACATAAAAAAAGAGACTTCCTTTTTAAGCACAAAGTAATTGGCTCCGGTACTCAACCGGAGTCATTTTATTTAATGTCCATTGTGGACGATGATGATTATATTCTTCGATATAATCATAAATACATTTTTTTAGTTCATTTATAGTGTGACACGCTCTATAATCTACTTCATCTTTTAAATGACCAAAGAATGATTCCATTGGGGCATTATCCCAACAGTTACCTTTTCGAGACATAGATTGTATAAAGCCCATTTCTTTTACTCTTTTTTGAAACTCCGGATGAGTATAATGAACTCCTTGATCTGAGTGTAAGATTGCTCCTGGATATACACAGCCATCTAGTGTTTCTTCTAACTTATTAAGAGTAGAATAAGTTAGTTCCATTGAAAGGGATGTGGAAACATGAGAAGCCAGAATTTCTCTAGTTGCACAGTCCTTAACGCATGATAAATATGCTTTTTGACCCTTACCGTAGTATAGGTAAGTTATATCAGTCAATAAAGCCTTTTGTGGGGTATCCTGTTTAAAGTTGCGATTAAGAATATTTTTAAGTGTCTTATGTTCCTGTGTAGCCTTTGCCATTTTTTTATATGGATTTGTCCTACGAATTTTTGTGCACATCGAGTATTTTTTCATTATACGATAGACACGTTTATGGTTCATAGTAACTCCCAGCTCTGCAGCTAAATACAGTTTTATTTGACGTATACCCTTCTTTTGACTTGATTTATCGAAGATATACTTTATTAGCTTGTAATCTAATTCATCACGCTTTTCACGCTCATATCGTTTTGTTTCAGCCATTAAGAATGCGTAATACCCACTGCGACTCACACCAGCTAGCTTACAGAAATAGGAAACCATCTGAGGAAATTCATGATTTCGTAATGTCTGTTCAATTAATTCAAATTTCTCAGCTTTCGTTAACGTTTCTTTTTCTGAGCCGCCTGCCTTTCTAGTTCGTCGAGCTTTTTTAAAAACTCTACCTCTGCCTCAAGTAACGCTATTCGAGCTTCAGCTTTCTTTAATTTCTGCTCAGCCGTTTTATCTTTTGAACTTGGTCTTCCAGTTGATCCCTTCCCACGTTTTTCTGTATAGAAGCCTTCTTCACCGTAACTTTTATAAGTTTTTCTCCAACGATCTAAACATTGACCTGGCTTGTCTTTACCTATAATTTCTACATCAAACCCATGTTCAATAAAGATTTGAAGAGGGCCTTTCCCTTTAAGATTTTCTAATACGGCATTTACTTTAAATTCTGGTTTATAGCTTATTGAACGTTCAGATACTTTACTCACATTACTATTTTTTTCAAGTTGTTTTATTTGAAAACTATTAAATATAATTTTGCTCATTTTTCCCCGACCTCATCTATTTATATTTTCATTATAAACGGGATTTGAATGTCGAGGACATAAAAATACCCGAATAATAGACCTTTTTTTAAGTGTCTATTATTCGGGGAACATTTCA
>NZ_JAZGQS010000034.1:0-1464 GCF_036421055.1 Gottfriedia acidiceleris
ATAAAATGTACCCTATAGAGTAGACACTTAAAAAAAGTGACCTCTATAGGGTACTTTTGTTTATAATTAGAAAAAACGGGATCGGGGAAATTTTAGATGAGCGATAAATTATTTACAGATAAAGAAATTAATCTACTTTCCAAAAACCAACACGTAAAGTCAGTTAGTACAAAAGGGATCACTTACACCCTTGAGTTCAAGCGTATTTTTATTTCGGAAAATAAGAAAGGAAAATTACCGAGACAAATATTTGAAGAGTGTGGATTTGATATAGAAGTGATTGGAATGAAAAGAGTTCAAGCTGCTGGTAGTAGATGGCGTACTGCATATAGAGAGAATGGTGAACTTGGTCTTCGTGACACGAGATCTGATAGCTCAAGAAGACCTTTAAAAAGAGAACTAACTTTGGAGGAAAAGAACGCTCGTTTAGAAGCAGAAATTAATCTACTTAAAGCTGAAAATGAACTATTAAAAAAGATTCGTTTCTTAGAGGGGAGGATGAAGTAGTAGTAATTTCTCCTAGCCAAAAATACACTCTAGTACGTTCTATAATTGAAAAGTTTGAATTAAAAGATATGGTAACTTATCTTTGTAAGATAGCTGGTGTATCAAGAAGTGGTTATTATCATTACTTTTCTAATAAATCACAAGAGCGAAGAAAGCTACAAGATGAAAAGGATGAAATTTTAAAAGAGAATATCTTAAAAGCATATCGTTTTAAACGTTATAAAAAGGGGGCACGCCAAATCAAGACTACATTGGCGGGTCAATTTAAGATTGTCTACAATTTGAAACGTATACGAAGAATCATGAAAAAATACGGTATAGTTTGCCCAATTAGAAAGGCAAATCCCTACAGACGAATGATGAAGGCTACAAAAGAACATAGAGTTGTGCCAAACCGATTGAATCGTCAATTTAAACAAGAAGTACCTGGGAAATCTCTTCTAACAGATATAACCTATCTACACTATGGTAAGGGCAAAAAGGCATATTTATCAACAATCCTAGATAGTTCAACAAATGAAATACTGGCATACCATGTTTCAGACCGAATAACAATGGAGTTAGCTACAGATACTCTTAGAAAGTTAAAAAGGAATCGTAACTTTAAGAAAGTAGAAGGTTCACTTATTCATTCAGATCAAGGAACACATTATACACACCCAGACTTTCAAAAACTAGTAAAAAAACTAGGTTTAATTCAATCAATGTCTAGACGTTGAAACTGTTGGGATAACGCTCCACTAGAATCATTTTTTGGCCATTTTAAAGATGAAGCCTCTATTAAGTCATGTCAAAATTTAGATGAGCTTAATAATGAAATAAAACAGTATATGAACTATTACAATCATTATAGATATCAGTGGAATTTAAAGAAGATGACCCCTGTACAATACAGAAATCATCTCCTTAAAACTGCATAGTCTTTTTTTCAATGTCCTTTACAAAGGGTACATTTTA
>NZ_JAZGQS010000035.1:0-1435 GCF_036421055.1 Gottfriedia acidiceleris
TACTACTATCAAGAGAATTTAGACATCGCAAAAAATCGTAAACTATATGAGAATATGATAGATGTGGAGCACCACATTGTAAAAATTGATAAGGAAATCAATTGGAATTATTTATATCAACTGATTGAACCTTACTATCGGTCAACCGTTGGCAGACCTTCAATTGATCCACTAATACTGGTAAAAATACTACTGATACAATATATTGAAGGGTTTCGCTCTGTTCGATTTACTTGTAAACAAGTAAAACAAAATGCAACTTATCGTTGGTTTTTAGGGATTTCACCTGATAGAAAAATACCTTGTCATTCGACTATTTCAAAGTTTCTTAATCATCGCTTGAAAGATAACGAGGTTTGGGAAGCTTTCTTTCACTATGTAGTAAATCTAATTAATATAGATGGATTTATCGCGAATGAAACTTGGGTGGCAGATGAAACAGAGCTAAAAGCGAATGCGAATAAAAGAAAACGTGAGGAATGGATTAAAGAAGTCGTAATTGAGGAAGATCTTGATACTTTAAAAAAAGTAAACGAGCGTAGACAAAAACATGGATTAAAATTACTTAAACCTAAAGGAAATAAAACTGAACTTAAACGCGTTTTACTTAATCCTGTTGATGGTGATGCAAGGTTATCAGTTAAACATGATGAAAGAGGTCGCTTCGCATATTTTGAACATCGAGTAGTTGATTCTTTACATAATTTTATAATCGATACTCATGTGACGAGTGCGAATGTTCCTGGGCATAGAGTTTTATTAAATCAGTTAGATTCGTTAAAAGAGAGGCTCGGATATTATTCCAACGAAATAGCTGTTGATGCGGGCTACTATAATTCAAGATTTGCCGAAGGTTTATTTAAACGAGGGATATTTGCTTATATCTCGCATCGTAGATTTCCAAGTAATGAGCATAAAGAATGTAGAAAAATTCAATTTCAAAAAGTAAATGATGACCTGTATGCCTGTCCTTGTGGTGTACCTTTTCGATATAAAACGACTACTAGACATGGCTATCATGAGTTTAAGCCTGACAAAGGTAGTTGTTTTAATTGTCCATTCGCGAAAAAAGATGATCGGGTTTTAAGAATATCAGTTAATCAACAAATTTACGATAAGTTAAGGGAACAAAGACTATCAGCTCGAGGGAAAATATTGAAGTCAGTAAGACCTTCAACAGTTGAGTTAAGTTTTGCCCAAAGTAAAGAACTCCACGGTTTACGTTACGCACGATACCGAGGAGTTCACAAAGTAAAAAGACAAGTTTTGATGACCGCCATCATACAAAACTTAATTAAATGGACCAAACTTCTCTCGCTAAAGGAAATAGGTCTTCATTTAATTTACCAAAAAACAGACTAAATGAACAACTAAAACAAAAATGCCACGAAAAATTCGTGGCATTTACTTGACGAAGTCTTTTTTCAACAGCGTG
>NZ_JAZGQS010000036.1:0-1354 GCF_036421055.1 Gottfriedia acidiceleris
GGGAGGACCATCTCCCAAGGCTAAATACTCCCTAGTGACCGATAGTGAACCAGTACCGTGAGGGAAAGGTGAAAAGCACCCCGGAAGGGGAGTGAAAGAGATCCTGAAACCGTGTGCCTACAAGTAGTTAGAGCCCGTTAATGGGTGATAGCGTGCCTTTTGTAGAATGAACCGGCGAGTTACGATTACATGCGAGGTTAAGTTGATAAGACGGAGCCGCAGCGAAAGCGAGTCTGAATAGGGCGAATGAGTATGTGGTCGTAGACCCGAAACCAGGTGATCTACCCATGTCCAGGGTGAAGTCCAGGTAACACTGGATGGAGGCCCGAACCCACGCACGTTGAAAAGTGCGGGGATGAGGTGTGGGTAGCGGAGAAATTCCAATCGAACTTGGAGATAGCTGGTTCTCTCCGAAATAGCTTTAGGGCTAGCCTCATGTAGTAAGAGTCTTGGAGGTAGAGCACTGTTTGGACTAGGGGCCCCCATCGGGTTACCGAATTCAGACAAACTCCGAATGCCAAAGACTTATCCATGGGAGTCAGACTGCGAGTGATAAGATCCGTAGTCAAGAGGGAAACAGCCCAGACCACCAGCTAAGGTCCCAAAGTATACGTTAAGTGGAAAAGGATGTGGAGTTGCTTAGACAACCAGGATGTTGGCTTAGAAGCAGCCACCATTTAAAGAGTGCGTAATAGCTCACTGGTCGAGTGACTCCGCGCCGAAAATGTACCGGGGCTAAACGTATCACCGAAGCTGTGGATTGACATCTTCCGATGTCAGTGGTAGGAGAGCGTTCTAAGGGCGTTGAAGCCAGACCGCAAGGACTGGTGGAGCGCTTAGAAGTGAGAATGCCGGTATGAGTAGCGAAAGATGGGTGAGAATCCCATCCACCGAATGCCTAAGGTTTCCTGAGGAAGGCTCGTCCGCTCAGGGTTAGTCGGGACCTAAGCCGAGGCTGAAAAGCGTAGGCGATGGACAACAGGTTGATATTCCTGTACCACCTCTTTACCGTTTGAGCAATGGGGGGACGCAGGAGGATAGGGTAAGCGCGCTGCTGGATTAGCGCGTCCAAGCAGTTAGGCCGGTAACGAGGCAAATCCCGTTACCATACAGGCTGAGCTGTGACGGCGAGGGAAATTTAGTACCGAAGTTCCTGATTCCACACTGCCAAGAAAAGCCTCTAGCGAGGGAAAAGGTGCCCGTACCGCAAACCGACACAGGTAGGCGAGGAGAGAATCCTAAGGTGAGCGAGAGAACTCTCGTTAAGGAACTCGGCAAAATGACCCCGTAACTTCGGGAGAAGGGGTGCTCATTAGGGTGAATAGCCCTGATGAGCCGCAGTGAATAGGCCCAG
>NZ_JAZGQS010000037.1:0-1250 GCF_036421055.1 Gottfriedia acidiceleris
TTTGTACCTTGAAAACTAGATAATGTCATTCATTAAACTGCGTAAGTTTAATTCAATTAGTTTTAAAATTAGTTAAGTTAGAAAGGGCGCACGGTGGATGCCTTGGCACTAGGAGTCGATGAAGGACGGGACTAACACCGATATGCTTCGGGGAGCTGTAAGTAAGCTTTGATCCGGAGATTTCCGAATGGGGGAACCCACTACTCGTAATGGAGTAGTATCTTTACCTGAATACATAGGGTACTGAGGACAGACCCAGGGAACTGAAACATCTAAGTACCTGGAGGAATAGAAAGCAATAGCGATTTCCTGAGTAGCGGCGAGCGAAACGGAAGATAGCCCAAACCAAGAGGCTTGCCTCTTGGGGTTGTAGGACACTCTATACGGAGTTACAAAGGAACGGGGTAAATGAAGCGACCTGGAAAGGTCCGTCAAAGAAGGTAAAAACCCTGTAGTTGAAACCTCGTTCCCTCTTGAGTGGATCCTGAGTACGGCGGAACACGTGAAATTCCGTCGGAATCTGGGAGGACCATCTCCCAAGGCTAAATACTACCTAGTGACCGATAGTGAACCAGTACCGTGAGGGAAAGGTGAAAAGCACCCCGGAAGGGGAGTGAAAGAGAACCTGAAACCGTGTGCTTACAAATAGTCAGAGCTCGTTAACGAGTGATGGCGTGCCTTTTGTAGAATGAACCGGCGAGTTACGATCCCGTGCAAGGTTAAGTTGAAGAGACGGAGCCGCAGCGAAAGCGAGTCTGAATAGGGCGATATAGTACGTGGTCGTAGACCCGAAACCGAGTGATCTACCCATGTCCAGGATGAAGTTCAGGTAACACTGAATGGAGGTCCGAACCCACGCACGTTGAAAAGTGCGGGGATGAGGTGTGGGTAGCGGAGAAATTCCAATCGAACTCGGAGATAGCTGGTTCTCCCCGAAATAGCTTTAGGGCTAGCCTTATGTGTTAGAGTCTTGGAGGTAGAGCACTGATTGGACTAGGGGCCCCCAACGGGTTACCGAATTCAGTCAAACTCCGAATGCCAATGACTTATCCATAGGAGTCAGACTACGAGTGATAAGATCCGTGGTCAAGAGGGAAACAGCCCAGACCGCCAGCTAAGGTCCCAAAGTATACGTTAAGTGGAAAAGGATGTGGAGTTGCTTAGACAACCAGGATGTTGGCTTAGAAGCAGCCACCATTTAAAGAGTGCGTAATAGCTCACTGGTCGAGTGACTCTGCGCCGAAAATGTA
>NZ_JAZGQS010000038.1:0-1246 GCF_036421055.1 Gottfriedia acidiceleris
CCCATTATTGCCAAGTGCAACCTACGCTAAGCAAAAGGAGCCGTTTCGTTCATTATGACTAACGAATGCGATAGTTGAAGATCTTGAGCTGCTAATTTGCGGCTTTTTTTATTCAACAAAATGGCAGTTTAGTTGAATAAGAGAAAAGGTAATTTAAAGGGATATATAGAAGAGGTTATGTAGGAGGCGGTACAATGATTGGTATTTTAATGACGATTTTGTTCATTGTAATCACGATTTATAAAATATTGAAAAACAGAAAAATAATAAAGGAACTAACAAAACTTCAGATTTCAGGTGTATTTTTAACCTATCTTATTACGATTTTTTTTATGTTTATTTGCATTTATTACGGTGGCAATTGGATTGGAGAAAGTCTTTCAAATCTATTTGTAAGAAAATTGATTCAAATCATAGTTATTATTCTAACTCTTATTATATTTGGTAGCATTTTAGAAAAAACGCTTAAAAAGATTACTAATGGGGTTCTTCCAAAAAATTAAAAGTTGTTCAACTAACTGATGCTTTAGTTACATATAAAAACAAAGGAGTTTTATAATAATTGAAGAAGAAAAATAACGATTTTAAAACTTCTGAGATTCTAATAATTATTGTACTTTTATTACTACAAAAAATATTAAACATTTCTGATTTAGTATTTGGATTGATATGTAGTATTTATGTTTTAATAATTATATTTTCAGATACAAAAGGTGACTGGAAGAGGTTTTTTAAGAGAGTTATTCCATTTGTAATCTTAGCAATTCTTGTAAATATATTTTTTTGATATTACTGTTTCATAAGTCATTATCAAATCTTTTTATTGAACTAACGCATTGCTTGAGTTGAACAACATAATCGGCTTTATAGTCGATTTTTTTATTGAGCTAAACCAGCTAATAGTTGTCAATATTTATCAATAAAAATCTTGTAAAATACATGTTATACTAAAAATAGGCATGCCAAATAGCCTTCCATATCCTTGTTGGAAGGATTTGTTTTTATTTCATAATTTTGGTATTAGTTTAAATCAAGGAATGTTTCTTTCCTTTTTAAAAGAGTATATATCCAATGTAATAATTTATTTACACAAGCAATTATTGCGACTTTTGCGGGTTTACCCTCCACACGTTTTCTATCATAAAATTCTTTTAATCGTTTATTTCTGGAACTCCTAATTCCACAAAGGACTGCCATATAGAGAACGTGACGGAGCCTAGTTGAACCTCTTTTGGTAATACGATTA
>NZ_JAZGQS010000039.1:0-1169 GCF_036421055.1 Gottfriedia acidiceleris
ATGATTACAGTAGCCAGGGTAGAACGTAACTGCCAGTGGGACCATGATCCCGTCGACTAAACTGTTCTCCCTCTACTTATAGAAACATGTTTGAGGCTGGTTGGGACTTGATCCCGAATAACAAGCGAAGCTATGAAACTATAAGAAGAGCTAGAGGTTACTGGTGTATAAAAAAGTGAAGGAGAGATGTTAATGAATCCAGTAGTTGGTCTGGATATTTCCAAAGGAGAAAGTGAAGTACAAGCCTTTTTAAATAAGAGTATTCCTTACGGAAAAAGCTTCAAAATTTATCACACAAGCGAAGGTTTAAATTTCTTTCTACAATTTTTAAAGGAATTAGAAAAGAAGTCATTAGTTAAACCTACTATCATTCTAGAAGCCACAGGACATTATCAAGCACCTGTCATTCAATTCTTAGAGAAATACAATTACTTGTATATTATGATTAATCCTTTAGTGTCTCATCAGTCTAAAAAAACAAGTTTAAGAAAAGTAAAAACTGATGCCATGGATGCCTATAATCTTTGTAAAATGTTTTATAAAGAAGAATTAGAACCCTATAAAAAGCGAGGAATTAATCTCTTAAACCTACGCCATTTAACTAGACAACATGAGGCGATAACTGGTCTGTATATCCAAGCAAAGCTACAATTTCACACCATGTTAGATCAAGTATTTCCTGAATATAGACGCGTATTTGGTGATTTATTTTCTAAAGTATCTTTAAATCTATTAAATGAATTTCCCACCTCTGAAAAAGTTTTAAAAGAATGTGAAGTAAATTTAGCTAAGAAGATCCGTTCACTATGTAAAACACGTTCTTACCAATGGGCATTAAAAAAAGCAGCTAAATTGAAAGAAGCTGCCATGAATAATCCTTTTGATAAAATTATTTACCAAAGTCATTTAATCAGTCTAAATATGTTTATTCAAATGCTTCTTCAATACCAAGAGCACCTATCTATCTTAGAGGAACAAATAGCTACTCTCACTAAAGATATCGAAGAATATAAGATAATCCAGTCTATTCCAGGTATCGGAGAAAAAATCGGTGCAACGATACTCTCTGAAATTGGTGAAATAGAACGGTTTGATCATCCAAAAAAATTAGTAGCCTTCGCTGGAGTTGATCCTAGTGTATTTCAGTCTGGTAAGTTCAATGCCACAAT
>NZ_JAZGQS010000040.1:0-1121 GCF_036421055.1 Gottfriedia acidiceleris
CCGGGGCTAAACGTATCACCGAAGCTGCGGACTGTTCTTCGAACAGTGGTAGGAGAGCGTTCTAAGGGCTGTGAAGCAAGACCGGAAGGACTTGTGGAGCGCTTAGAAGTGAGAATGCCGGTATGAGTAGCGAAAGAGGGGTGAGAATCCCCTCCACCGAATGCCTAAGGTTTCCTGAGGAAGGCTCGTCCGCTCAGGGTTAGTCGGGACCTAAGCCGAGGCCGAAAGGCGTAGGCGATGGATAACAGGTTGATATTCCTGTACCACCTCCTCACCATTTGAGCAATGGGGGGACGCAGGAGGATAGGGTAAGCGCGGTATTGGATATCCGCGTCCAAGCAGTTAGGCTGGGAAATAGGCAAATCCGTTTCCCGTGAAGGCTGAGCTGTGATGGCGAGCGAATTATAGTAGCGAAGTTCCTGATTCCACACTGCCAAGAAAAGCCTCTAGCGAGGTGAGAGGTGCCCGTACCGCAAACCGACACAGGTAGGCGAGGAGAGAATCCTAAGGTGATCGAGAGAACTCTCGTTAAGGAACTCGGCAAAATGACCCCGTAACTTCGGGAGAAGGGGTGCTCTGTTAGGGTGCAAGCCCGAGAGAGCCGCAGTGAATAGGCCCAGGCGACTGTTTAGCAAAAACACAGGTCTCTGCGAAGCCGTAAGGCGAAGTATAGGGGCTGACGCCTGCCCGGTGCTGGAAGGTTAAGAGGAGCGCTTAGCGTAAGCGAAGGTGCGAATTGAAGCCCCAGTAAACGGCGGCCGTAACTATAACGGTCCTAAGGTAGCGAAATTCCTTGTCGGGTAAGTTCCGACCCGCACGAAAGGCGCAACGATCTGGGCACTGTCTCAACGAGAGACTCGGTGAAATTATAGTACCTGTGAAGATGCAGGTTACCCGCGACAGGACGGAAAGACCCCGTGGAGCTTTACTGCAGCCTGATATTGAATGTTGGTACAGCTTGTACAGGATAGGTAGGAGCCTTGGAAACCGGAGCGCCAGCTTCGGTGGAGGCATCGGTGGGATACTACCCTGGCTGTATTGACCTTCTAACCCGCCGCCCTTATCGGGCGGGGAGACAGTGTCAGGTGGGCAGTTTGACTGGGGCGGTCGCCTCCTAAAAG
>NZ_JAZGQS010000041.1:0-1009 GCF_036421055.1 Gottfriedia acidiceleris
ATTTTCTAAGTCTGTGAATGACAACTTTATAATAGTAGATATTTTTAGTTTCTAAAGAAAAGATTATGTCTTAAAAGCTTGGCACGAAGGCAAATAAATTAACGGTGATTTACAGTCTGATATGCGTGGGTTGGTTACCACATTTCATTTTATCCGTTACGGAGCTGCCTCGATCTAACGGCGCATGTTCAGTTATTAAACCTAATGCATAGTTGCACAAGAGGGTTCTCCTTACCGAATTTGCCTCCGAGCCAAGATTTCAATATTTATTAGACTCTATTAATTTAATATTTAATGATTGGTGTGGTTTTACTTTTAAGCAACTTTTGATTGGGATAATTGTGTACCTTCGATACTACAACCAATTGCCCATATAAATCCAATTAATTCTCGAGCGACTGCGACTACTGCGAATTTACCTGTTTTCCCTCTAGCAGTGATTCGACTGTATTTTAAATTAAGACGGTGTTGGGCTTTCCAGGCAATTCTTTGTGCTTCGAGTGGTTGACCAATTTGTCTCTTTTTTAATTCACCTTTTAGTGATGGACGATGGCGATAAGACCAAGAAACTTCCACTAAAGAACGTCGGATATGTGAATTTCCAACTTTGGTAATGGAACCTTGCCAACGGTTTGATCCACTGGAATATTCTTTCGGAACAAGTCCTGCATAAGACGTTGCCTTGGATTTGAGAAACGAGAAAATTGCCCAACTTCAGCGACTAGTGTTACTGCCGTAATCTCAGCTATTCCTCTTAATGTCTGAAGTGCTTGAATGACAGGCGCATGTTCGCTTTTTATTGCTTCTTCATGAATCTGTGCTTCAATTCGTTTCATCCTTTCCTCAACTTCGTAAATGGAGTGAAGATATTCTTGGAATACAATACGTAAAGAAGTTTTTTCGAAAGTAAGTGTATTCAACCAAGTACGATATTTGACTGTCCAATTTTTAACACCTTGAGGTGGGCGAATTTCATGACGTAGTAAGAAGTGAACAAGTCTTTGACGTG
>NZ_JAZGQS010000042.1:0-927 GCF_036421055.1 Gottfriedia acidiceleris
GGATTCCGACGGAATTTCACGTGTTCCGCCGTACTCAGGATCCACTCAGGAGAGAACGAAGTTTTGACTACAGGGCTGTTACCTCCTATGGCGGGCCTTTCCAGACCTCTTCATCTACCTCGTTCCTTTGTAACTCCGTACAGAGTGTCCTACAACCCCAAGAGGCAAGCCTCTTGGTTTGGGCTGGTCCCGTTTCGCTCGCCGCTACTCAGGGAATCGCATTTGCTTTCTCTTCCTCCGGGTACTTAGATGTTTCAGTTCCCCGGGTCTGCCTTCTCATATCCTATGTATTCAGATATGGATACCACTCCATTACGAGTGGTGGGTTTCCCCATTCGGAAATCTCCGGATCAAAGCTTGCTTACAGCTCCCCGAAGCATATCGGTGTTCGTCCCGTCCTTCATCGGCTCCTAGTGCCAAGGCATCCACCGTGCGCCCTTTCTAACTTAACCGTTAAAAAGAATCACTACGTGATATCTTGCATTACTAATTGAATGTGAATTACTTCTGTTATCTAGTTTTCAAAGAACAACATCTCGAAGAATCGAATGATCCTTCAAAACTAAACAAGACAGGGAACGTTCTGTTTATAAGACCCAAGGTCTTATATTCCGTTAAAATCCTTAGAAAGGAGGTGATCCAGCCGCACCTTCCGATACGGCTACCTTGTTACGACTTCACCCCAATCATCTGTCCCACCTTCGGCGGCTGGCTCCATAAAGGTTACCTCACCGACTTCGGGTGTTACAAACTCTCGTGGTGTGACGGGCGGTGTGTACAAGGCCCGGGAACGTATTCACCGCGGCATGCTGATCCGCGATTACTAGCGATTCCAGCTTCACGCAGTCGAGTTGCAGACTGCGATCCGAACTGAGAACAGATTTGTGGGATTGGCTTAACCTCGCGGTTTCGCTGCCCTTTGTTCTG
>NZ_JAZGQS010000043.1:0-853 GCF_036421055.1 Gottfriedia acidiceleris
AATATAATAACATTTTGTTGAACTATCTGTCAACAACTTGTTTTATATTTTTTTGTTGTCTGAACTTGTTTTGTAGTGACAACATAAACAAATATACCATCTCGTCCAATTGATTGCAAGCATTTCTTTACAAAAAAACAACAAAATTTTTGTGAGATCATTTGTAAGATACTTTTATATTATATAATCTGTTAAAAATTGTACTCATTATAGATATATTAAAAGGAAACACACCAAAATGCTGCTCCCCCTTTTTCATATTGCAACTAAAAAAAAACAATCTCAATATTAAGTTTGTCATAATCCAAGATCCATTCATTGTAAATATTATATGTTTCTCTTATTGTGTCAGGTGAAGTTGCCAATAAATCACACCCTCTGTCATCGTAAACGTGAAAAACCGTTTTCTTGTTATAAAATATGCTCTATGAAAAATCCTCGGACTTATTCCCAAATCTTGATTGAATATTACTTTTAGCAAAATTCCATACAAAAGCACTTCTCTACAAGTGGTGAAAAGTTATTTAATTTACGTTTAATTTGTTTACCTTTATCAAAATCATTTTAAATCCAAAACAAAGGTGGTCTAAGTTAGAAAATGCTTTTTCCAAGAAGTCGTTGAGTATCAATCTAACACCTCATAAAATTAATTCTGTCAATCAATTAACGAAGACTCGATATTGGGTCTGTACAAACGCAAACAACATAAGCAACTTTCATTCCAAAACAAAAAGATATGTGTAATCATTCTTTAAAATCTGTTTTGTATTTTCGTGTTTTGAACAATCTTCGACTTAATTTCTATTTAATAAGTAAAATTTTTAAATAATCTATTCGTTTCATATTCCAGCAC
>NZ_JAZGQS010000044.1:0-746 GCF_036421055.1 Gottfriedia acidiceleris
GGAGCCAGCCGCCTAAGGTGGGACAGATGATTGGGGTGAAGTCGTAACAAGGTAGCCGTATCGGAAGGTGCGGCTGGATCACCTCCTTTCTAAGGAATATTTACAAGAAACGTGACGTTCTTTGTTCGTTCAGTTTTGAGAGTTCAATCTCTCAATGAAAGATTCGTTCTTTGAAAACTAGATAATGTTATGAAGAAGCAATAACCGAGTAATCGCCATTTTAGTGAATTCTCTCTATGTTAAATAGAGTTAAAAACCTTTGATACTGTTCATCTTCGATGAACCTGTCAAATACGGTTAAGTTAGAAAGGGCGCACGGTGAATGCCTTGGCACTAGGAGCCGATGAAGGACGGTACTAACACCGATATGCTTCGGGGAGCTGTAAGTAAGCTTTGATCCGGAGATTTCCGAATGGGGAAACCCCCTATCCGTAATGGGATAGGATCCTTATCTGAATACATAGGGTATGGAAGGCAGACCCGGGGAACTGAAACATCTAAGTACCCGGAGGAAGAGAAAGCAAACGCGATTCCCTGAGTAGCGGCGAGCGAAACGGGATTAGCCCAAACCAGGAGGCTTGCCTCCTGGGGTTGTAGGACACTCTATACGGAGTTACAAAGGAACGAGGTAAATGAACAGGTCTGGAAAGGCCGGCCAGAGAAGGTAAAAGCCCTGTAGTTGAAACTTCGTTCCCTCCAGAGTGGATCCTGAGTACGGCGGGACACGAGAAATCCCGTCGGAAGCA
>NZ_JAZGQS010000046.1:0-635 GCF_036421055.1 Gottfriedia acidiceleris
CTCTGTCCCCGAAGGGAAAGCCCTATCTCTAGGGTTGTCAGAGGATGTCAAGACCTGGTAAGGTTCTTCGCGTTGCTTCGAATTAAACCACATGCTCCACCACTTGTGCGGGCCCCCGTCAATTCCTTTGAGTTTCAGTCTTGCGACCGTACTCCCCAGGCGGAGTGCTTAATGCGTTAACTTCAGCACTAAAGGGCGGAAACCCTCTAACACTTAGCACTCATCGTTTACAGCGTGGACTACCAGGGTATCTAATCCTGTTTGCTCCCCACGCTTTCGCGCCTCAGCGTCAGTTACAGACCAGAAAGTCGCCTTCGCCACTGGTGTTCCTCCAAATCTCTACGCATTTCACCGCTACACTTGGAATTCCACTTTCCTCTTCTGCACTCAAGTTTCCCAGTTTCCAATGACCCTCCCCGGTTGAGCCGGGGGCTTTCACATCAGACTTAAGAAACCGCCTGCGCGCGCTTTACGCCCAATAATTCCGGACAACGCTTGCCACCTACGTATTACCGCGGCTGCTGGCACGTAGTTAGCCGTGGCTTTCTGGTTAGGTACCGTCAAGGTGCCAGCTTATTCAACTAGCACTTATTCTTCCCTAACAACAGAGCTTTACGACCCGAAGGCCTTCATCG
>NZ_JAZGQS010000047.1:0-623 GCF_036421055.1 Gottfriedia acidiceleris
ACGGGGCTAAACGTATCACCGAAGCTGCGGATTGATACCGTATGGTATCAGTGGTAGGGGAGCGTTCTAAGGGCGTTGAAGCTAGATCGTAAGGACTGGTGGAGCGCTTAGAAGTGAGAATGCCGGTATGAGTAGCGAAAGACGGGTGAGAATCCCGTCCACCGTATGCCTAAGGTTTCCTGGGGAAGGCTCGTCCTCCCAGGGTTAGTCAGGACCTAAGCCGAGGCCGACAGGCGTAGGCGATGGACAACAGGTTGATATTCCTGTACCACCTCATTTCCGTTTGAGCGATGGAGGGACGCAGAAAGATAGGGTAAGCGCGCTGCTGGATATGCGCGTCCAAGCAATTAGGCTGATGTGTAGGCAAATCCGCACATCATAAGGCTGAGTTGTGATGGCGAGGGAAATATAGTACCGAAGTTCCTGATTCTACGCTGCCAAGAAAAGCTTCTAGCGAGGAAATAGGTGCCTGTACCGCAAACCGACACAGGTAGGCGAGGAGAGAATCCTAAGGTGAGCGAGAGAACTATGGTTAAGGAACTCGGCAAAATGACCCCGTAACTTCGGGAGAAGGGGTGCTCTTTTGGGTGTATGCCCGGGAGAGCCGCAGTGAAAAGGCCCAA
>NZ_JAZGQS010000048.1:0-615 GCF_036421055.1 Gottfriedia acidiceleris
ATGACATTATCTAGTTTTGAGGGTGCAAAAATTATTATAAAAAACTTTAAAAAAGTCATTGACTTTCGAATGAGATATGATATAATAGTTATTGTCCTTAAGGAATTGAATCAAGTGATGATAGCGAAGAGGTCACACCCGTTCCCATACCGAACACGGCAGTTAAGCTCTTCAGCGTCGATGGTAGTTGGGGGTTTCCCCCTGTGAGAGTAGAACGTCGCTTGGTTTATGAATATTCCGCAGTAGCTCAGTGGTAGAGCACTCGGCTGTTAACCGAGTGGTCGTAGGTTCGAACCCTACCTGCGGAGCCATTTTGGAGAGCTGTCCGAGTGGCCGAAGGAGCACGATTGGAAATCGTGTAGGCGGGTAACCCTGTCTCAAGGGTTCAAATCCCTTGCTCTCCGCCACAAGTTTTCAGCATATTGTACTGGCCCGTTGGTCAAGCGGTTAAGACACCGCCCTTTCACGGCGGTAACACGGGTTCGAGTCCCGTACGGGTCACCATTTTATTACGGAGGATTAGCTCAGCTGGGAGAGCACCTGCCTTACAAGCAGGGGGTCGGCGGTTCGAGCCCGTCATCCTCCACCATCTAATTAAACTTAATTTACATTCTT
>NZ_JAZGQS010000049.1:0-603 GCF_036421055.1 Gottfriedia acidiceleris
GTTGGAGGATTAGCTCAGCTGGGAGAGCACCTGCCTTACAAGCAGGGGGTCGGCGGTTCGAGCCCGTCATCCTCCACCATATGCCGACTTAGCTCAATTGGTAGAGCAACTGACTTGTAATCAGTAGGTTGGGGGTTCAAGTCCTCTAGTCGGCACTCTTTTGAGCCATTAGCTCAGTAGGTAGAGCATCTGACTTTTAATCAGAGGGTCGAAGGTTCGAATCCTTCATGGCTCACCATTTTCTCAAAAGAGAATATTGCGGGTGTGGCGGAATTGGCAGACGCGCTAGACTTAGGATCTAGTACTTCGGTGTGGGGGTTCGAGTCCCTTCACCCGCACCATTTAAATTTATAAGTTATAAGCAGTATACGCGGAAGTAGTTCAGTGGTAGAATACAACCTTGCCAAGGTTGGGGTCGCGGGTTCGAGCCCCGTCTTCCGCTCCACATATGCTGCCGGGGTGGTGGAATGGCAGACACACAGGACTTAAAATCCTGCGGGGGTTGACCCCGTGCCGGTTCGAGTCCGGCCCTCGGTACCATTTATAATATGCGCCCGTAGCTCAATTGGATAGAGCGTTTGACTACGGATCAAAAGGTTATGG
>NZ_JAZGQS010000050.1:0-544 GCF_036421055.1 Gottfriedia acidiceleris
GTTCGAGTCCTTTCGGGCGCGCCATATTATTTCACCTGTAATTCTGAACGGGAAGTGGCTCAGCTTGGTAGAGCACCTGGTTTGGGACCAGGGGGTCGCAGGTTCAAATCCTGTCTTCCCGACCATTTAAAACATGGGGCCTTAGCTCAGCTGGGAGAGCGCCTGCCTTGCACGCAGGAGGTCAGCGGTTCGATCCCGCTAGGCTCCACTTAAAGAAACTTAAATTAACTTATTATGGCGGTGTAGCTCAGCTGGCTAGAGCGTACGGTTCATACCCGTGAGGTCGTGGGTTCGACTCCCTCCGCCGCTACTTATTTAAGGACCTTTAGCTCAGCTGGTTAGAGCAGACGGCTCATAACCGTCCGGTCGTAGGTTCGAGTCCTACAAGGTCCACCACTTATAATGGAGTAATACCCAAGTCTGGCTGAAGGGATCGGTCTTGAAAACCGACAGGGGTGTAACAGCCCGCGGGGGTTCGAATCCCTCTTACTCCTCCATTTTTATTAAATTTCATATTAATGGATCTAAATTAGTTAGTATCCAA
>NZ_JAZGQS010000051.1:0-503 GCF_036421055.1 Gottfriedia acidiceleris
GCGACTGTTTAGCAAAAACACAGGTCTCTGCGAAGCCGCAAGGCGAAGTATAGGGGCTGACGCCTGCCCGGTGCTGGAAGGTTAAGAGGAGGGGTTATCCCTTACGGGAGAAGCTCTGAATTGAAGCCCCAGTAAACGGCGGCCGTAACTATAACGGTCCTAAGGTAGCGAAATTCCTTGTCGGGTAAGTTCCGACCCGCACGAAAGGCGTAACGATTTGGGCACTGTCTCAACCATAGACTCGGTGAAATTATAGTACCTGTGAAGATGCAGGTTACCCGCGACAGGACGGAAAGACCCCGTGGAGCTTTACTGCAGCTTGATATTGAATTTTGGTACAGCTTGTACAGGATAGGTAGGAGCCTGAGAAGCCGGAGCGCTAGCTTCGGTGGAGGCGTCGGTGGGATACTACCCTGGCTGTATTGAAATTCTAACCTAGAGCCGTGATCCGGCTCGGAGACAGTGTCAGGTGGGCAGTTTGACTGGGGCGGTCGCCTCCTAAA
>NZ_JAZGQS010000052.1:0-329 GCF_036421055.1 Gottfriedia acidiceleris
CTCGGAATTAGAGTAGGTGCAACTACAATACATTCTATATCCATTGATAAAAGCTGACGGTAAATACAATACCCGCATGAACCTGCTTCATAGCAAACTAGTAGCTTTTCTGGATCGCCTAACTTCTTGAAAAGTTTACGAATACTTTCAGGTGTGTTTTGAATATTACCGTGAAATCGTGGTTCACCACGTCCTTCTTCAGCAATACCAACAGAAATAATGTCTTTTGAAACGTCTAAACCAATAAATTTTTGACTATCCTTCATAATATAAACGGCTCCTTTTTGTTTGTAGCTCTACATTTGGAATGGGTAGGCTTTTACTTAACT